>CABIWW010000006.1:124482-157791 GCA_902362435.1 Eubacteriaceae bacterium | reverse complement strand
GGCTATCCCTCTGCAAAGGGCAGGTTGCCTACGCGTTACTCACCCGTCCGCCGCTTTCCACTCATCACTTCAACCGAAGCTTCTGTGATGAGCTTCTCGCTCGACTTGCATGTGTTAGGCACGCCGCCAGCGTTCATCCTGAGCCAGGATCAAACTCTTAATTAAATGGTATCTAATCTCTTCCTCTGCAGAAGAGTTTAAATCGTTTGAATTTCTAACTCTTTAACGCTTAGCTTTTGTTTTTCGCTACTCGATTCTTTCTTATCCGAATCATTGTCTTTTTTAGAAATTGCCGGAAACTTTACTTTTACCATTCTCTGGTTGTGTATAGTTTCTCTTTTAAATCTTTCAGCTTATTGCTGTTTTTTCGACTTAAATTTCTACACTATGAAGTTTTCAATGTTCTCGATCTTTCGATCTCGCTCGCTCTTGGCGAGCTTTTTCAGTATATCGCATGTCGCTTCGTTTGTCAACTACTTTTTTTCATCTTTTTTCGATGAATTTTCGCTGACCTCGTTTTGCGTTACCGCATCTGTGCGACAGCTTGTTTATATTACCAAAGTTATACTCTGCTGTCAACCGCTTTTCTCATTTTTTTATTGTTTTATAGTGTATTTTTGTCACTCACAGGCTCTGTGCATTGATTTTACAGGCTTTCGACATATAGGATACACGCTTCTATAATATGCATACTTCTTCGTGTATTAAAACCCGCCATTATGTCCAACCTCCCTATATGTGCAGTTTTGCATATATAATGTATTGATGCAGCAGGCTCCTTATTATATAATTATCTGATATCGGAGGAATATATATGGATAAACTGAAAGAATTACTTAAAGACCGCAATTTCATGAAGGGCAGCTTTTTTATAGTATTCAATGCTGCGCTTTTGTGTCTCATGTATTTTATAATCAAAAACCTGGGGAATATATCCTCGATCCTGTACAAAATCATCTGCACACTGCTTGATGCGTTCTGGCCGCTTATTCTAGGTCTCATACTGGCTTATCTGCTGAATCCGCTCGCCGAACTTATCGATTCCAGACTGATGAGCCGTGTAATGCAGCTGCCATCCGACCCTGTCAAGGCGGATAAACGTCACAATACGCGTCATCTTCTGAGTGTGATCCTCACTTACCTGCTTGTGATCGCAGCTGTCATTGCGCTGATATACGGCTTCGCCGCCATGATACTTGGCAAAGTTTCCGTGGCTGATATACCTACGACCGTATCTGATCTGCTTGCCGGGATAATGAAATACGAAAGTATTTTCCAGAGATGGATAACCACCAATATCCCTGCCGGTATCCTCTCTGACAAAATGACCGAGGTGACCGACGCCGTAATGAAATGGATCGGCAACAATGTCAGTGCCTCATCCGTCATTTCATTTTTCACAAGCATCAGCGGCAGCCTGCTCGATATCCTGGTCGGGATCATCATAAGCATATACCTGATGAAGGACAAGCAGTTTTTCCTCGGTCTGTGGAGAAAGTTCATGCATCTGGTGATGCCGCAGAAAGGGCACGCAGTCCTTATCGAAACTCTGAGTGAAATGAATGCCGTACTGTCAAGATTCATCAGAGGCGCGCTGCTAGACGCTCTGATCGTCGCAGTGCTGTCATCGATCGGGCTTTCTATCATGGGGCTGGAAGCTGCGGTATTTATAGGTATATTTGCCGGCATCTCGAATGTGATACCGTATTTCGGACCGGTGATCGGTATGATCCCCGCTTTTCTTATGGGGCTCTGCACCGGAGGATTCTGGCACGGCGTCCTGGCGATCGCGATACTTTTTGCCATACAGCAGATCGACGCCAACTTCATCTATCCGAAAGTCGTCGGCTCCTCGACTGGTCTCCATCCGCTCATGGTGCTTCTGGCAGTCAGCGTTTTCGGGTACTTCGGCGGCATACTCGGCATGATCCTGGCCGTTCCGCTTGCCGGTATCATACAGGTTTTCGTGGTGAAGTGGGCTTCCGGCAAGGAATCCCGTGCAAAACGCACCGAAACAGAACCGCCGCGCGATATGTAATACAAAAGACCTCTGTCTCACAGATCGTTTCTGTTTTTCAGAGGTCTTTGTTGTTTTTCATCTTCTCATATATCCGTATACCGCCCAGGCACGTCGGCCAGGCTTATTCTTTCCAGGCTTTTTCTACTGCGGCAGCAACTATATCAGCTGCGCCGGGGTAAAATGCGCTCGGGATTATATAGTCGGCGGAAAGCTCATCATCTTTGATGATCCCTGCAAGTGCAAAGGCTGCCGCCGTCTTCATTTCTTCGGTTATTCGCTTTGCACGGGCTGCAAGCGCACCTTTGAACAATCCCGGGAATATCAGCACGTTGTTTATCTGATTAGGGTGATCGGATCTGCCTGTTCCCACTACCGCAGCACCCGCTTCTTTTGCAAGATCAGGCTGTATCTCAGGTTCTGGGTTTGCCATAGCAAAGATGATAGCGTCATCGTTCATCGTTTTCACCATGTCCTGTGTGAGCACTTTTGCAGCAGACACACCGATAAACAGGTCTCTGCCCTTTACTGCATCTGCAAGAGATCCCTTTATCTGATCCCTGTTCGTAACTGCCGCGAGTCTTCTCTTCGCCTCGTTCAGATCATCTCTGTCATTCGTAAGTATACCTTTGCTGTCACATGCCACGATATCCTTGATGCCCAGATTCATAAGCATCTTGGCTATCGCCGTTCCGGCAGCTCCTGCGCCGTTGATAACAGCTTTGATAGACTCGAGGCTCCTGCCTGTGAACTTTGCAGAATTTATCACTGCAGCTGATACAACCACGGCCGTGCCGTGCTGGTCGTCATGAAATACAGGTATATCGACCTGCGCCTGCAGTTTTTCCTCTATCTCAAAGCACCTCGGCGCCGAAATGTCCTCGAGGTTGATTCCGCCGAGAGTCGGCGCGATGTTTTTCACTATATTAACGATCTCATCGACGTCCTGAGTCTCAAGACAGATAGGAAATGCGTCTATGCCCGCAAATTCTTTGAACAGGAGCGATTTTCCGTCCATTACGGGTATAGATGCCAGTCCGCCGATATTTCCCAACCCAAGCACAGCTGAGCCGTCTGAAACGACTGCTACTATATTGGACTTGTTCGTGTATTTATAGACATCTTCCGGGTTTTCGTGTATTTTCCTGCACGGCTCTGCGACTCCCGGTGTGTATGCAGTGGAAAGGTCGTCCTTGTTTTCGACCTTTACCTTGCTGGCCACCGCCATTTTCCCTTTATGTTCCTCATGCATCTTCAGGGATGCCTTGTAGTAATCCATTTATAAATCTCCTCTTTACTGTAATACCCTGCTGCTGTTTATTTCTTCCATGAACTCTTGAGGCCTACGATCTTGTTGAACACTTTTTCCGTATCTGCCGTAAGCTTCGAATCTGCGATGTAATATCCCTTTCTGAAGAACTGGAATCTTTCGCCCGGTTTTGCCTCTGCAACCGACGGCTCCGCATATGCGACCGACTCCGTCAGAGAATCCGGATTCAGCACATTTTCACCGTTTTCATCCTCGATCATCAGATAGTCATAATTCCTGATCTTTATCTGCACAGCTGTTTTAGCATCCACCCAATGGATCGTACCCTTCACCTTACGGCCTTCGAAACCGCTTCCGCTCTTCGTTTCAGGATCGTATGTGCAGAGCAGCTCCTTTATGCTTCCGTCTTCATTTTTTACGACTTCATTGCATGTTATAAAGTATGCGCCCTTGAATCTCACCTCATTGCCAGGGAACAGTCTGAAATATTTCTTTACAGGGACTTCCATGAAATCGTCCCCGTCAACGTAGAGTTCTCTGCTGAACGGAACAGTTCTGTTGCCCATTTCAGGGACTTCCCTGTTGTTTTCGATTTCCATTTCTTCGGTCTGATCTTCAGGATAGTTCGTTATCACTACTTTTATCGGATTTTCGACTACATTCCTGTTTTCGACCTGCTGCTTGAGATCTTCTCTCACGCAGTGTTCGAGCAGGCTGATATCCACTGTACTGTTTGCTTTGGACACACCTATCCTCTCGCAGAAATCACGTACGGCCTCCGGCGTGTAACCTCTTCTTCTTATGCCTGCAATGGTCGGCATTCTAGGATCGTCCCATCCGTCAACTGTGCCGTCGTCCACCATCGCCTTGAGATATCTCTTGCTCATGACTGTATTAGTGAGGTTGAGTCTTGCGAATTCTATCTGCTGCGGCGGCGTCGGCCACTTGCCGATTTCCTGGAGCACCCAGTCGTAAAGGGGTCTGTGATCCTCGAATTCAAGAGTACATATCGAGTGCGTTATGCCTTCGATCGCATCTTCGATCGGGTGTGCAAAGTCATACATAGGATATATGCACCACTTGTCTCCTGTATTGTGGTGTTCCACGTGAGCTATCCTGTATATGACAGGGTCTCTCATATTCATATTCGGTGACGCCATGTCTATCTTTGCTCTGAGGACCTTTTCACCGTCAGCATATTTTCCCTGCTTCATTTCTTCGAAAAGGCTGAGATTTTCTTCAACGCTTCGGTTCCTGTACGGACTTTCTTTTCCCGGCTCCTTGAGCGTTCCTCTGTATTCTCTGATCTGGTCGGCATTCAGATCGCATACATATGCTTTTCCCTTTTTTATCAGAGTAACTGCACAATCGTACATTTCGTCGAAATAGTCGGATGCCCACAGCCTTTTGTCCCACTGGAAACCGAGCCATCTTACATCTTCTTCTATGGAATCTACATATTCCACGTCTTCTTTGACCGGATTGGTATCGTCATATCTGAGATTGCATTTGCCGCCGTATTTTTCAGCTGTTGAAAAATTGAGGCATATCGATTTTGCATGTCCTATATGGAGATAGCCGTTAGGCTCCGGAGGAAATCTGGTATGCACCTTGTCTCCGTATTTCTGTGCTTCCAGATCCTTGTCAATTATATTATGGATAAAATTGTTAACATCCGCTTTTTCAGCCATATCGTTCCTCCTGAATTTAATATTTTATATTACAGAAATATCTGTTTTCACCGATTTCGCTCTTGCTGCAGAAACAGTGCGCGCACCGTTCCGTTCCTGCACGCTTTTTTATTATATCCTAACTGCACTTGTAAATGCAATGGTCGCAGACGATAATTTCCTCTGTAAACCTGAAAGCCTCTGATAATACAGCAGTTGACGATACAACAAGAGCGCGGCAATACTGCCGCGCTCTGCTTGTCTTTATTAAGATTCTGTTATTTCGGTATGCCCGGGATCTTATCTTTCTACGATAACTGTAGTTCCCTGTCCACCACCGATGCAAAGTGTAGCAAGACCAGTCTTTGCGTCTCTCTTGATCATCTCATAGATCAGAGTGATAAGGATTCTTGCGCCGGATGCTCCGATAGGGTGTCCGAGTGCGATAGCTCCGCCGTTTACGTTGAGCTTTTCAGGATCGAATCCGAGGTCTTTGCCTACTGCTACTGACTGTGCTGCGAAAGCTTCATTCGCTTCGATCAGATCGATCTGGTCGATAGTAAGTCCAGCCTTGTCAAGTGCCTTGCGGCATGCAGGTACAGGACCAACGCCCATGATAGCAGGATCAACACCTGCTGACGCATATGACTTGATCGTGCAGAGAGGCTTGATTCCGAGTTCGTCAGCCTTTTCCTTTGACATGATAACCAGAGCTGCTGCTGCATCGTTGATTCCTGATGCGTTAGCTGCTGTAACCATTCCATCCTTCTTGAATGCAGGTCTGAGCTTAGCGATACTTTCAGGAGTTACGCCGTCTTTTGGATATTCATCTGTATCGAAGACAACAGGATCGCCCTTTCTCTGAGGGATCTCAACAGGAACGATTTCATCCTTGAATTTGCCTGCTTTTACTGCTGCAACTGCTTTCTGCTGTGATTTCGCTGCGAATGCATCGAGTTCTTCTCTTGTGAGACCCCACTGCTCTGCAACGTTTTCAGCAGTGATACCCATGTGATAGTTGTTGAATGCACAAGTCAGACCATCGTTTGTCATCATGTCGATGATCTTATTGTCGTTCATTCTTGCTCCCCATCTTGCTGTAGGGATAGCATATGCTGTTGCCGACATGTTTTCTGTACCACCAGCGACAATGATATCAGCATCGCCTGCCTTGATCATCTGCGCTGCCATTGAAACCGTTCTTAATCCGGAACCGCAAACCTTGTTGATAGTCATAGCCGGAACTTCCTTTGGAATTCCTGCGTCTAAAGCTGCCTGTCTTGCAACGTTCTGTCCAAGTCCGCCCTGGAGAACACATCCGTATACAACTTCATCGATAGTTGCCGGATCGATTCCTGCTCTCTTGATAGCTTCTTTGATCGTGATAGCTCCTAAAGTTCTTGCAGCAGTATTTTTAAGACTGCCGCCAAAACTGCCGATCGGAGTTCTTACTGCACTTGCAATTACAACATCTCTCATAATGAATTTCCTCCTTGAATCATTTATTATTGATTAAAATATAAATATTTCCATTATTTTACAATGGCCGAAACAGCTTTGAAGCCGTCCGCCTTTGAATTTCTGAGTATCTCATACAATACTGCTTCATAAGTGGTTATCACAGCGCCTGCTTCTCCCATTCTGGTAACTGCCCAGAGCTTATCCTCTTCTGATCTGGATGATATGCAGTCCACCACAAGATATACATTATATCCGGCTTCCATGAGCTGCAATGCTGTCTGCTGCACGCATATGTGAGCTTCTATACCACATATAACGATATTCTTCCTGCCGAGTTCTTTTATCCTTGCTGCAAATTCTTCATTTTCCATGCAGCCGAAAGTGAACTTGTCTATCGGTTCAAACTCCCCAAGAGCCTCTGCAATAGAAGGGATCGTTGATCCTAGCCCTTTCGTATACTGCTGTGTCACTACAGTCGGTATCCCGAGCGCCTGCATTCCCTTTGCCAGTCTTTCAGTCTTCTCTGTCAGTTTTTCCTTGCCGCTCATCGCAGGAACGAGACGTTCCTGAAAGTCGATCGCAACAAATGCCGTGTCGTCCCTTGTCAGTAATCCCATTGGTCTATCCTCCATTTCTTCACTTCATCTACCATTCCGTACGATGTAAGATCCCGGTGAATAGGTGTGATGCTAGCAAATCCATCCTGCATCGCTATCACGTCTATAGTTTCCGGAAGGCCTTCGTATACAACAGGGTCTCCAGTATATCTGTACCCTGTTTTTCCCCCGCCTATCTCCACAGGCTCAAAGACTTCCCTGTACTCTCTTCTACCCAGAGTCGTATACCTCAGACCTTTTATCTCCTCGCGCGGAAGGTCAGGTGTGTTTATATTGAACACCACTTCCGGTGGAAGCTTGCCGTAAGCCTTGTTCAACGCTCCTTTGGCAAGATAACATGCATATTCGAAGTGTTTCGCTTCATGGCTGTTTACCGAAACCGCTACCGACGGAACTCCGCAAAGACTGCCTTCGATCGCTGCAGAAACAGTTCCCGAATACAGAGTATCCGTACCCAGATTGCCTCCGTGATTTATGCCGGAAAACACCATGTCTATCTTCACACCCTGCCGTTCAAACAGCTTCATTCCAAGCTTCACACAGTCCGCAGGAGTTCCCGAAGTGCTGAATGCATATTCTGCACAGTTGAACTTTTCCTCCTGCACGGCTATATAAGTTGAAACAGTTATACCGTGCCCGCTGGCACTGCGCTGTCCGTCCGGCGCGCAGACATATATCGATGCTTCCGAAGACAGTGCTTCTGCGAGCTCGTGTATGCCCTGCGCCTTTATGCCATCATCATTTACAAGTAATAAATTCATTCTCTTAAAAACATCTCCGTTTCTTGCTTGCTGTTGATTATATCACAAAAAAAACAGAATGGAAACCCGAATATTGTTAATTTTTTCTCAATCTTTTTCTATTTTTTCACATCTGACAAATTCCTTTAAACTTCAATGCTTCACGCATGTCAGTCCCCAAGAACTTTTCCGATCGAATCATTTATAACAAGCGTCGCTCTGTCATCATATCCCGTCTGCGATTTGTTTATAAGCACGATATCTTTCCCTCTGAAATAATTTATCAGTCCTGCCGCAGGATACACTACCAGTGACGTGCCTCCTACTATCAGTGTATCTGCGCTGCTTATCGCATTCACCGCACCTGTGATCACAGCCTCGTCCAGCTGCTCTTCATACAGCACGACATCGGGTTTGACTATCCCGTGACATTTGCTGCATATCGGAACGCCATTCTCACAGTTGTCTTCATTCATTATATAATCGAGATCGTAATGTTCGCCGCAGTCCATGCAGCTGTTGCGCATCACTGAGCCATGCAGCTCATACACTTTGCGGCTTCCGGCTTTCTGATGCAGTCCATCGATATTCTGCGTCACTATTCCCGTCAGCTTGCCGGCCTGTTCCAGCTCTGCAAGAGCCCTGTGCGCTTTGTTCGGTTCTGCGTCGGGGTATATCAGATTTTTCTTGTAATAGTCAAAGAACATCTCAGTATGCCGCATGAAAAAAGTATGCGACAGCATATGCTCCGGGGAGTATCCGTACTCGTTCATAGCCTTGTACAGACCCGACTCGGATCTGAAATCCGGTATATTGCTCTCAGTCGAAACGCCTGCCCCGCCGAAAAACACAACACTTCTGCTTCTGTCGATTATTTCTTTTACCCTGCTGTCCATCACTGCCTCCGTTATCTTTGTATAGTTTTAGTTTCCTGAAGGCATATACGGTCTGAGCACACCTGCCACATTTGCAAGTGGCATGGTCTGAAGCCATACATGTCCCGGACCGGTTATTACAGTATTGAAAAGTCCTTCGCCTCCGAGGAACTTGTTCTTCATGCCCGGCACCGACTGTATCTCCATCCTGCATGTCGCCGACATGGCTGCCAGATGCCCTGTGTCCACAATGATCTGCTGCCCTGCCGCCAGAGCATACTCGACTATATGACCGTCAAATTCACCAAAGAAAATACCGTTACCGCTCAGACGCTGCATCACAAATCCTTCTCCGCCGAAGAATCCGGTACCGAGCTTCTTATTGAGGAATACAGAAAGCTGCACTCCCATTTCACCTGCAAGGAATACACCCTTCTGGCATATCATCTCATTTCCCGGTGACACCTGGAATGCTTTTATCGATCCCGGAAAACTCGAAGCGAATGCGATCATTCCCGGACCGCCCTGCGCCGTATATATATTCTGGAAAAGTTTTTCACCTGCGAACATCCTTCCCAGCGCCTTGCCTACTCCTCCGCTGCTCGTCGTCTGCATCTGCATGTTCGGTGACATCCATGACATCCCGCCGCCTTCTGTAAGCATCTGTTCGCCCGGATCAAGATGACATATAACCACCGGAAGAGTTTCTCCTTTTATTTCATATCTCATATCAGCACCATTCCTTTCTCATCTCATTATCGCTTTCGACATTTAATCAAGTAAAGTATATAGTTTTATGCCGTACATTTCAATACATACATCGAAATCTCCCGGAAAATTAAATGCCTGTCAGCTCAGTCAGGTGCTTCCAGTACCTTTCAGGCATGAAATTCTTCTGGCATCTCGGATTGGTGCGCTCCTTTATCGCTATATTCCTGAAATAGTCACGCCACAGCGCGCGTATTTTCTCTTCATCAGCTGAAATGCCCGGGATATCGGAACCGTCAAAATTCGAAATGTACCACCTTCGCTGATATGAGATAAGCGCCTTGCTTCGTCTGACATCATGTATGATGAACGGATCGTTTTTATACCTGTCGCAGAAATGACCTGCGATGAGCTCCAGCACGTCATTATCCGGCTCCACCTCCGCATACAGCACATCGTTTTCCATTACGGAAAAACGCACGAATTGCATCATCCTTTCGCGCTCCACATTCACCTTTTTTTCTATCGACTGTATGTCAAATACGACCGGATCACTGTGCATCAGCGAGATCCTGCCGCCCGTCCTGAACCCCAGTATTATATAACGCAGTATCTTGGTCTCCTTGTATTCGTCACTAGAAAGGAAAACCTTGTAGATACGCCTGAGATCATATGAAGAAATCTTCTTTTCGATCGCCTCATAAACAGTTATCGCTTTCTGCGGGTCTGTTTTTACTTCCATGCATCCGCCAAGCAGATTCGACTGATATGCTTCTTCCCTGAATATACCCGACGCCTTTTCCGTATAGTAATTCTCATATATACACGTGAGCAGTCCTTCAAAGGTCCCGTCATAAAGATAATCTATCATACTCATATCACCCCTGCTGACGCAAGCTTTTCCTGACGCGCTCCCTCTTCCAGCCTGTTCCAGCTGTTGTCGAACATGGAAAGCTGGAGGCCGTTTTCCATCTGAAGAATCGAATTTCTTATAGTCTCCTGCTCGAATCGCCTCTCTCCGTAATATCGGCCCGAACATGTGAGAAAATATTTCGCCCGTTTCAGCACGACTCCCATCTTTTTGAGATCATCGAATTTTACAGGCGACAGCTTCCGCTGCCTGATTATACGGCGCGCCGAGACCGAGCCGATCCCCGGTATGCGCATCAGCATCTCGTATGAAGCCCTGTTGATCTCGACAGGAAACTCCTCCAGATTCCTGAGAGCCCATGTGACTTTGGGATCGAGATCCGGATCGAGGTTCGCATTCTCTTCATTGAACAGTTCGCTCACCGTAAATCCATAAAATCTCAGCAGCCAGTCTGCCTGGTATATACGATGCTCCCTGGCAAGAGGCGGGGCAGTATTTCTGTCAGGAAGGATCGGAGAATCCATGACAGGTATATACGCCGAATAATAGACTCTCTTCATCTTGAATGTACGGTACAGATTTTCACTCGTGGTCAGTATGCTCTGGTCAGTCTCCCCTCCTGCTCCGATTATCATCTGCGTGGTCTGCCCTGCCGGCGCAAAAGTATGATCCGATTTACCGCGCCGCTCCGACGGCACGGCATATCTTCCGTCCGCAGCCTGTGCAGGCATATCAAAGCTGCCGCCACGACTGCCGTTTTTTCCAGAGCGATTTCCTGCCGTCTTCACCGTACTGCCGTGCGAAGCCTTCCCGGTGCTGCTGCCGAGCACCTTCACTGCACTTAGATCCGGCACCTCGGTACTCCTGCCGGCCGGATCCCCCAGATAATTTTCTGCTGTGTTAAGCTGCTGCCCCTTGAACATCGTCCCTGGCCCGACCAGGGCGTTCCGTTCTATCAGGGAGTTCGTTATCTGACGCATCGGCGCGAATATCTGCTTCGCCTTTTTCTGCGGAGCAAACATCTCCAGGCTTCTCGATGTCGGCATCTCTATATTAACGCTCAGCCTGTCCGCTACAAGACCTATCCTGTGCAGTATGTCAGACGAGACCCCCGGTATTATCTTCGCATGTATATATCCGGCAAAGCCATATCTGTATCTCAGTATCTCCAGCGACTCCAGTATACGCTCCGCCGTATGGTCCGGGGACACCTCCACCGCTGAACTGAGAAAAAGGCCTTCTATATAATTACGTCTGTAGAATTCGATCGTCAGACGCGCCAGCTCGTCCGGCTCGAAAGAGGCTCTGGGCAAGTCATTCGTCCTGCGGTTGATACAATATTCACAATCGTAAACACATTTATTTGTAAACAGCACTTTCAGCAGCGATATGCACCTGCCGTCTGCGCCCCACGTGTGACATATGCCGGCAGCATGCGCACTGCCTATCCTGCCGTCATTTCTTCGCCCTGCTCCGCTGCTGGAACACGACACATCGTATTTGGCACTGTCCGCCAGTATTTTCAGCTTTTCCATTATTTCCTGCATTCCACGCCTCCATGACATATTTTTTAGGTCTTTTTATTTTATCACCGCACGAACACAAGTTCAACATTGCAAACGTATGTTCCGTCAAAAATGCAAAAAAACACAGGCTGGCACCCATAAACGATCAAGGGCCGAAAGCCTGCAGTTTTGCATAAGATATAAGCTCTGCATAAAATCACACATTGCACTTTTTATCTAACTTCTCTTCTCCGCTTCAAATATCAGCTCCATGGGGCTGCTCACAAGCTCTGCGCCGTATTTTTCCAGCTGCCTGCGGTATTTTATAAAATCTGTCTCCGCCTGCTTTCGCATCCTGAATTCATCAAGCTCTTCCGGAGGAAGATGATATACAAACAGTTTTTCAGGCGACATCTCAGCTATGAATTCCCTGCCGATCTCCTGATTTATGAAAAACGGACTGACGAATGCGATATCCACCTGATTCCGAAGTACCGGAGGATGCCATCCACTGCTCATATGATCCACATCGCCGCTTACGAATATACTGTATCCGCCGATCTCAAGCAGCAGACAGTAATGCGGCGTATCCGCGAACTGCCTTCCCGTATGTCCCGCCGCAAAAAATCTCAGTGCGACGTCTCCAGACTTTACCATACCGCCGGAATCACGACCGAACACCGGAGAAACCAGCTCTGTGCCGTTTTGCACAGCGCACTCGCTCAGTCTCCTGTAACTGGCATCTTCCGAAAACGGCAGGAAAACAGCTTCGGGCTTTTTCTCTGATATGTACTTTATATTTTTCTCCACATCGAAGTGATCCAGGTGAGCATGCGTGTACAGCAGAAAAGAACAGTTCTCGATAAAACTGTTCTTTGTCATCATGGATGCAAAATCATCATCAGTGACTCCGTCAAAATGTGAAGTCGGCCTGTTCAGTCCGTCGACCATCGCTCCCTTGCCGCCGGCCTCGACATATACTCCCGCATTCCTCAGCGAATAGATCCTCAGCCCGTTCATCGTTCTTCCTCCCGCGCTGCGCCTTTACCTGTATGTCCCGGGCAGCCGGCACGCCCGAACGGTTCACGGCGCACACCGTTTTCACCGTTTTCGACGCGTCTGCTCTGAGGGCCACTCCCTGTATACCCATTCTGCTCATACTGTTCTGCGCCGGCGTTCTGTGTATTCTGCACTTCCTGCACAGGCTGCTCGCCCTGCTCCATTTTTTTCTTTTTCATACCCGTGAGTATCTCAAATGCAAGCAGTATGGCTGCTCCCAGCACAAGCCCTGCGATACTGAAGTTCGACATATCGAGGACCGGAAGCGGTTCCGGAAGCGTCGTAGGTCCGTATACGATGGCAACAAACGATCCGATCAGCAGCCCGATTATCAGGTATACCATCTGGCATCTGAACCTTTTGAACGCTCTGCTTATCAGGTTCATCGAGAAGATGATACCGAAAAGTATACCGGCCGCCAGGCATATCATCGAAGGCAGGGAAGAGAAATCCAGCGTCAGCACTTCATGTATGCCCTCCACAGCCTGCAGATAAACTCCCATTATCAGCAGCATAGTAGACCCTGAGATCCCCGGAAGTATCATCGCCGTTACAGCGATCACACCGGCGATGAACACATATATCAGATCCACGGCGCCGGCATCATGAAAATTCACCGACAGTCCGATATGCCCGCTGTTTTTAAGCAGTGTGAGTCCTGCAACGATCGCAAAGCCCAGGAACGTATACACGATATTGAGATATTTTCCTGCTATTACTTTTCGCTCTGAATGGATTATGAACGGCAGCGCCGCGATGCTGAGTCCCAGGAACAGAGAGCTCATGAAATATATGTTTTTTGCGAACATGGCTGCCAGCACCAGCATAGCAGACAGAAATCCGACAGCCCATCCGATGCCGAGCTTTATCAGATATCTGGCTGCAACATTTCGCTTTTCCCTGTCTTTTCCGAACAGATCGTGGACCGAATCCACCAGTTTCTGATAAAAACCCATTATATATGCTATAGTTCCGCCGGATACTCCCGGAACACTGTCCGCAATGGCCATGCAGAACCCGTTTATCATATTATTTATCATTATTTTTACACCTTAACTTTCTTTTTCCATATAATTCAGCGAACTTTTCGATTCCCTGTCTCAGCGTTTTCCTGTTTATAAATATCATCAGGGCAAATGATACAGTCTGCGCCAGCCAGTATACCGGCGTGCTTTCCGCGATCATCAGTGTGAGCACGATCTGTACGCCTGCCACCAGCAGACTGAGTATTATGCTTCCCGTATGCATATCCATAGATATATATTTTCTCACATCTGCAGCCCTTATTGCAAATACTACTGCACAGCTCACCAGCGTTGCCGTTGCCGCACCCCATACTCCCATCGGAGACGGTATCAGCACCAGGTTGAGCACGATGTTGACTGCTGCGCCTGCAACAGACGTCGCAAACGACAGCACACTCTTTTTCTTTACGACATAAACGCTCCCCATAAACGACGAGAATGCCGTGAAGACTATCGCCAGCGCGAGCTCAGGCATGTACTGCCATGCGATGTAGTACTCCTCGTCCGCCAGCAGGCTTATCAGCACCGGTGATGCCGCCGTTATGAACGACGCTGAGATGAACATCACTGAGATGAACGAGCCCCATACTTTTGTAAAGAACCGCCCGTGCGCATACTCGCCGCTCTGTGTCTCTGAGATCGCCGATATGTTCCACGCCTCCATGAACACTCCGGAGAGTATCGACAGTATCGTCGGTATCTTGTACGCCACGGCATATATTCCGTTCGCCGCCGCACCTATGAAATAGTTTATCATATATCTGTCCGAAACGCTCATGATCCACCAGAACATCGTCGTAGGGATCAGCGGCACGCTGTACAGAAGCATCTTTTTGACCAGGATGTTTCCCGTGCGGACCACCAGATGCCGCCACAGTTTTTCTCTGAATATCAGTATGACCGTCACCGCCACGTCTGCGATTATCACTGACATCACGTATCCCTGTATCCCCATGTCGAAAACCGCAAGGAACAGTATGTTCAGCACGATCACCAGCATCGTGTTGATGAGTCCCTGAACCGCGTAAAGCCTTACTTTCTGCAGTGCGCGCACGTACTGTGCACAGAGGCTGTGATACGAAGAAGCCGCCACATAACAGAATATCATCGCCGTATAGGCACCCAGCGTCTTTACATGAGCCATGAGCGGAGCGAACATCACCATTATCATGCATCCGCCTGTGATGATGTAAAGGCCTGCCGAGAAAACTCTCCGCCTGCTTCCGGAGGACACGTTGACTGCGAATCTGAACACGCTTTCCGTGATCCCCAGCGTCACTAGCGGTATCAGCAGCGTCGCCGTCTGCGTTATCAGATCCGCCGTTCCGTAATCTGCCGGAGTGAGGTATCCTGTATAGAATCTCACCATGAAGAAAACCAGCAGCTTCGAACCAAACGAGCCTATGCTCAGAAGCATCGTATTTGAAACTAGTTTGCCGTATTTATCCATCTTTCCTCTTTACTGACTTCATCATTTTTATTTACTATCGTACCATGAAACCGGCTTTCATATTTGTAGTTTTTGAGAAAATTTTCTATATCTAATATTTTTTACATGGATTTTACACAAAAAGCTGCCGGCTGACCATTCTCATGATCTTTCCGGCAGCTTCCTGCTTTTATTACTGGTTGTGCTGTTTCTGTTTTTCATGACCTGCGGACCTCCACAGGCTCCGGCTTTTACACCTCATATACCGCGAAACGCAGTGAGCTCCAGTCTTCTATGATGCCGTCGCACATGAAGACCCTGTTCTCAAGCCATTTGCAGCGGCTGTCTCCGGCATTGAAGCAGACCGAGCCTTTGTAATAATACTCCTCTGCCGGCACCGCTTCACCCGCGAGGAATCTGTCTTCGAGCTCCTGCGGCAGCTGCAGATACGCGTCTATCTTCATGAAGATGTGCGCCCCGTCGTCCGTCTCCAGCAGCACGGATTCGTATATCCTGTTCAGGCCGCTTTCCGGCGAATATGATGTGCTGCATCCGACCGGCATTACTCTGCCGCTCAGGCGTTCTCCCGCAAACTGTCCTCCGCTGTTGACGGACACCAGCAGATCGCCCTCCGAGGTACCTTTGAGCTCTATGTCATCCGACTGCTCTATCTTTATATCGAATATCTTCTTCATATTCATAGCGTACCTTTGATGACCTTTCCGTCAAATATCACGGTTTCTGTCACGATGTCCTTTATCTCGCCTGGCGGTGTCTTGAACATGTCTTTGTCTGTGATGATCATGTTCGCGAGCTTGCCTTTTTCAAGTGATCCCATGATCTTCTCCCAGTGGATCTGCTTTGCGCTGTTTATCGTGTAGCCTTTGAACAGCACCGGCAGGCTCAGCTTCGCCGATTCGTCAGGTCTGACTGATCCAGGGTACTTGTCAGGATCGAGCGGGAACTCAGGATCGACTCTTGTCGCTGCGACCTGGATACCGAAGAACGGATATGCTCTGTGCATCTCGTAGCCCGTCACAACGTCGCTTGAAAATGCAAGCATCGCACCGCTTTCGATCATCGGATTGAACTGATACATCCTTCTCCACTTTTCCTCAGTGTAGTAGTTCATCGCTTCTTCGCCGAAATATCCTCCCGACCAGTGACACGACCAGTTGATGTCTATGCCGAGCTCTGCCGGGCGTCCCATATCCGACGGATCGACAACCTCGCAGTGCGCGAATACCGGCTGGCAGACCCATGGCTCTCCGGCTGCCGCAGCCTGCGCCTTTGCAGCTTCGACAGCATCGCAGCCTACCCTGAACGCTCTGTCTCCCACCATGTGGATGTGCAGATCCAGGCCTTCCCTGTTGCAGAGCAGGAAGCACTTCGTCAGCTCGTCGGTCTCCATCATGATCTCGCCGTAGTTGCCGGGATCGTTGATGTGCTCATGCAAAGATGCGGAGTTGCCGCTTTCGTTGGTCCCGTCGAGGAACAGCTTCATCGTGTTGACTTTTATGTGGTCTGTCGTGTAAAGTTTCTGATATTCTCTCAGTTTTGCGATCTTTTCAGGCAGATCCTCATAGCTCCAGAACCTCACCATGCCGTCGTAGTATGCGTTGAGCCTTCCTGCTTTATCGAGCTCGTATATGGATCTGATCTGATCGTCGTTTTCTATGAATCCGTCTGCCATCGCCGTGATGCCGCTGTCCTCCATGAAATCAAAGAACTCTTTGATCGTATCAGGCGTTATCGTTTCCGGCGGTGCCCAGTCGAGAGCGCTGAACATGTTGTCGGCAAACTTCATCCATGCCATTTCCCTTACCCAGCCTGTCGGATTGCCGTCTTCGTCTCTTGCGAATGTCTCGAGAGGCCCCGGGTCGGGCGTGTTTTTATCCACTCCAAGGAGTTCCAGCATCTTCGTGTTTATCCAGCAGAGATGCTCGCCGAAATCCTGGCAGAGCACAGGTCTGTCGCTGATTGCTGTGTCCAGCAGCTCTTTTGTCGGGCCGTGCTCGTCGAACATGGATGTAGGGTAATACTCGAAGTATATGAACGGATATTCTGATTTCGGGTGTTCTTCTCCGAACTTCTTCACAAATGCCAGCAGTTCATCGACGTCCTCTGTCCACGGCAGTCTCACGTGCCACAGACTCTTGGTGATCCAGCCGGGATGCACATGGCTGTCTATGAAACCAGGCATCAGGCATTTTCCGCCGATGTCATGGATATCGGCATCTGCATATTTTTCCATATCCAGATCCGCCTCATCACCGACGAAATCTATTTTTTTCCCGCTGAAAACTATGCAGTTCGCTCTGGGATTTTTTTCATCGGAAGTATATATATCGGCATTTTTTATTATCGTAGTCATTTCTGTTTTCCTCCGCTATGTCGCATTATTCGTCGATCTTCATTTCAGGCGGCAGCTCTCTGAAGCCTTTTGTCTTTACAGCCAGGTAGATTATTCCTACTCCGAGCCAGATGCCTCCCAGGATCTTCGCAGGGGTCTCGATGAAGTAGAATACTACCAGCAGGCTCAGCATTCCCAGTGCCGGGATGATGAGATGCCTGATCATCGCACCTGCGCCTCTTTCTTTGCCTCTGATGATGTAATGTCCGATAACGGAGAAGTTTACCATGAAGAATCCGCATACTGCTCCGAACGATACGAGCGATGCTGCGCCCATTACGTTTTCCTGGTAGAACAGTGCTGTCAGAGCGATCAGTGTAGTCAGCACGATGTTGTTCACAGGAGTCTGGAACTTAGGAGAAACTTTTCCGAAGAATTTCTTAGGCAGGATGTTGTCGCGTCCCATTCCGTAGAGGATACGTGAAACCGCGCCCATTCCCGCGAGTGCGCATACGAAGCTTCCGCAGTTATCAACGATGAAGAATACAGTTCCGAGCCAGCTCATTCCGATGTGAGGGAACAGCTCGAATATTCCTGTGTCAGGGTCCTCGATGTTCGCATAAGCTTCAGGCCATGCGATCTGTGAGAAGTATGCAACGATGGCGAAAATGACGCCTGCACCGATAACTACTCCCATGATAGCCTTGCCCATGACCTTCTGCGGATCCTTTGCTTCTTCTGCAAGAGTAGTTACAGCGTCAAAACCTACGAATGATGCGCAGAGAACTGCTGATGCGGCGAGCGTGCCCTTTATCTGGAAATTCTCAGGATTGTAGAATGCTGTAGGATCGAACAGTGTGCCGGATCCGCCTCCGTTCGTAACGTATCTCACGATGCATGCGATGAAGAGGATCGTGAACCCGATCGCTGCACATGTGCAGATCGTTTCTATGATGCTTGCGGTCTTTATTCCGACGATATTGATGATCATTCCGATCACTGCGATGACGATAACGATCGCCCATACAGGGATCATAGGGAAATACTCATTGATGTAAACTCCCAGCAGCAGATAGCAGATCATCGGCAGCAGCAGATAGTCGACGAGCATAGCCCAGCCTGACAGGAACCCCACGTGCGGCTGAACGGATTTGCTTATGTACGTGTAGGCCGAACCTGCTGACGGATAAGCTTTTACCATCTGGGTATAGCTGTATGCCGTGAACAGCATTACGACTGCTGTCGCACAGATCGACAGTGTATACATGCCTCCCGTGCTGGGTGTGAACAGTCCGTAGTAGTTGAATACTACTGTGGGCGCCAGATATGACAGCCCGAACATGATTATAAGCGGCAAAGTCAGACTTCGTTTCAGCTGCGCTTCGCCATTCTGATTTCTTTCACTCATGATAGACCTCCTGAATATAATTTGATAAAAATGATTCCGCTAATGAACTCTTTTCGCAGTGCTCATTACACGTTTATAATATTCAGAAAATTCTTTTTCTTCAATGTTGTTTTGTTGTTGTTTTTCGTCTTTTTTTGACGAAAACAACAATACTGCTCACCTGTTCGCTATGCATGTCATGCAAAATGCGGCAGATATGACGTTTCCAATATGGAAGCCTGCTTATTTTCCATTTGAGCCCCTGCATCATGCATCAGTTTTCGAACATGGTGATATAGTGCTTTACAAGAAGATCATCCACTATGCTCCTGACGACATGGGGCTCGTAGTATACCGTACTGTCTGCCTGATGCTTCACGTATTTTTCCCTGAACTGTTTAGGTGTGGACTTGTACCATTCCTTGAATGCGCGGTAGTAGTACTGCGGGTCTGAAAACCCGCAGAGCTCTGAAATCTCAACGATAGTATGATCTGTGTTTATCAGATACCACTCGGATTTGTTCGCCCTGATATACGCCAGCATGCGCCTGAAGCCTATGGAAAAGGTTCGCATGAATTCAGACAGATAACTGCTGCTGAGTCCGAGATGTGCCGCCAGTTCCTCAAGCGTTATCTTGTTTTCAAAGTGGGTCCCGAGATACGCATATATCTGCTGCACTCTTTCGAGCACGTCCTTCGGCATCTCATTCCTGCCGTAGTGATAGATGACGATGTTGAAATGGAATATGAACAAGTCTACTATCGACTCCGTGATCGCGGTTGTCCTCTCTGCGCTGTCCGCCGGATTCCCGTCCAGGACTATCTTCAGCAGTGTTATCAGCTTGCCGCGCAGGCGGTCATGGTACGGTGCCATATACTTTGTCGTGGTTTCGGAACAGCCTTCACATACGAACAGCTGATGTTCTATATTGGGATATTTCTGTTTAAACGCCATTAAATCAACATAAAATGAGACGCACATGTTGTATCCGTCGCTGTAAAGATAGTACGCGTCTCTGTCGACGGACACGTATTCTCCGGCATTCAGCGTGAATTCTTCATATGCGTATGCGAACTTTATCGTGCCCGTCAGGCAGAATATGATCTCGAGCGTCCCGGCTTCATGCATGTTTAGTGGCTTGTCTTTGACTGCATATACGCTGATGCTCAGCGGTGTGTTCTTTATTTTTACTATATTTTCAAAACTCATGGCGTCCTCCTTGCCGGTGGGGTGCGGCGAGCTGCTGTCGTTCGTGGCGGATCGTGGCTGTCGCGATGGGTCGCGCACGATTACCAAAATCCTCTTCCCTGCCACGTGGTTTTAGCAATTTTACATAAAAATCGCTTTGATCTGCAATGCCGTTTACTAAGGCTCCAATTTTAAATGATTACTTTTGGTAAAATATTAATGAAAAACAGGGATTTATGCAAGAAAAAATGCTAAAAACACAGTTGCCGGCTTTTATTTTTGGTATTATCCCTCTCTGTTGATGCCTCTATGGTGGTGTATTTTACCAAAAGAACTGCGTTGTGAATTTCTTTTTGGTATCAGACCCCGCTCACTACGCTTATCTTGCCGAACGCATGCAATAGAAAAACCGGCCCAAGTTATCCGCGGACCGGTTTTCCATGCACCCTTTTATACATCATGCGCTACTGTAAAGCGCGCCTTACTGTTATCCGATTATTAGTTCGTCTTTCTTCTGTAAAGTGTTCCGGCTGCACCTGCTGCGGCTGCCAGTGCAAGCAGAATAGGGTAGAGTGAGTATACTCACCCTCCCATTGCACCGTACGTACGGTTCTCGTATACGGCGCTACATCAATATAGAATCAAATATTGCTCAGATAATACGCTAATGGGTCGACCAATCCTGGTCGGCTCTTTGTTTTTCGTCCAAGTATCTCTGGACTGATTGCAAAATTCACTACATACATTCCGCTTCTTTTGTACCATCCTAGTCTACTATTTGCGACCTTAAAAATTTCCTCGTGTGTGAACCCACATCCTACGATTTGGTTCAGTTTATGAAGATTCAGGTATATGCGCCTAGGTTTCTTCCATTGCTTGAGTATCACCACTCTCACCTTGTGTCTGAACCATTGCCCATATTCTTCTAAGAACATCTTCATACTGCCAATTCGGTAGTAGTTTATCCATCCACGAATTAACCAGTTAAGTTGCTCAAATGTGGACTTCATAGGTCTTGCGACTGCCTTCCTTCTACATAGTATTGCTCTTGTTTTGTCATACAGTCTTTTCTTGCGGTCATTTGCCGGCTTGCATTTCCATCCATCTTTGGATTTCCAGAATGTGAATCCAAGAAAGTTGCTTTTCGGTGGTCTGACAACTTTTGTTTTAGTTGCACTTACTTTTAACCTAAGCTTACGTTCTAGCCAGCTTGTGATAGACTTCATTACTCTGTTTGCTGCCATTTCGCTTTTGACAAAGATATTACAGTCATCAGCATATCTGACAAAACAGAGTCCTCTTGCTTCCAGTTCTTTATCTAATTTGTCTAGATATACATTGGACAGTACTGGACTAAGAGGACCGCCTTGAGGTACCCCCTCTTCGCTTGGACTAATCAGTCCGTTTTCCATCACCCCCGCTTGCAGGAACTGGCGAATTAGTCGTAGTGTTTTCGCATCATTGACACGTTCTCTGAGTATCGAAATTAATCTGTCGTGGTTTACAGTATCAAAATATTTCTCAATATCCAAGTCTATTACCCATTCGTATCCTTCGTTGAGGTATACAAGTGCTTCCTCTATTGCCTGTTGACAACTTCTGCCTGGGCGGAATCCGTAGCTATGTTCTGAGAAGTACTTATCATATCCAAGCGACAAAACTTGCGCTGTAGCTTGTTGTACCACTCTATCCACAACTGTTGGTATTCCTAGAGGTCTCTTCTTACCATTAGACTTAGGTATGTAGACTCTTCTTACTGGTGTTGGCTTGTATTTGCCGTCACGTATTTGGGATTTAATTTCTTCCCTATGTGCGGCAAAATACTCATCAAGATCTTCTACGGACATCTTATCAATTCCGTATGCACCTTTGTTCTTCTTGACTGATTTGATAGCCTTATCAATATTTTCATCTTGTAAGATCCACTCGATTAATTCCATTTGTTGCTTCTCCTTCTGCTTGTAAAGATGCTAGAAATCATCCCCTCTACCTTTTGCTTCCGCAGACATACGTTTCCACTTGTTAAGCATATCCTCGATTTCGGACTATTCTTGCCTTGCTTACAGCGATTTGCAATATATTGACATTAGACCCTTTTCCCATTGCTTCTTAGGGATACTATGGCCTCAGCTGACTCCTAGGTATGAGCTTTTTATCGCACGCCCTTTCGGTGCGCTACCTAGGCCTCCCAGGGTAAGACACAAGTCTTTCACCGCACAACCTCTGGATTTACTCTCTTGGCATTACGTTTACCTTTTGGGCTTCGATTTGTCGAGCAATCTCGCCCGCCATTTAGCCTCATATCCAGTTTCTGTTCGTAGGCTCAACGGTTTTGCTACACCACTTCCTCCCCCTAAACATTGTTGTCTTCGGCTTGTGGTTCGCTACACTTGGCGGTAAATACCCGTGACGGGACTTTCACCCGTAAGACTTATGCCATGCCTGGCACACTCGCGCAATGACGACGCAATTACGCGTCGTCATTTTCTCGTATTCCGTATTTTTTAAGTTTTCTGTTAATTGTGCTCCTCGTCGTCCTCAGCAGCTTTGCCATCTCTGCGGTGCTTCCGTATTTATCATACATGCTTTTCAAAAGATGCGACTCATACTCGCCGACCATTTCCTCCATAGAACCCGTGATCTCGATGTCCTTTGACCGGCTTCCCGGCCGCAGTGCACTTTCCCCGTTTATATAAAGCCTGGCATCCGACTCGGTTATCAGGTCGTCCTCCGTAACAGCGATGAGACACTCGACCATGTTTTCCAGCTCCCTCACATTGCCGGGCCAGTCATAATTGAGAAAAAGTTTCTGAGCTTTTGCGCTGATGCGCTTGTTCAGCCCGTATTTCACGTTGAACTGCCCGATAAAATGCTTGACGAGCTGCACTATATCCTCGCGCCGCTCTCTGAGCGGAGGGATATTGATGGACTCCACGCTTATCCTGTAGTAAAGATCCTGCCTGAATTTTCCTCTTGCCACCAGTTTTTTCAGATCCTTGTTCGTCGAAGCGATGATCCTTATATCCAGCTTTACCGGCCGGTCGCTTCCCACCGGCATCATTTCACGCTCCTGTATCACTCTCAGCAGCTTCACCTGAAGATTGAAAGGCAGTTCATTCACTTCATCCAGGAATATCGTGCCGCCGTTGGCCATGCCGAAATATCCTTCCTTTCCGGCTTTCTTCGCACCGGTAAAAGCGCCCTCTACGTACCCGAACATCTCCGATTCGAGCAGATTCTCCGGGATAGCCCCGCAGTTTACTTTTATAAAAGGCTTCCTGCTCCGCGGGCTCTCGCTGCAGATCAGCTTCGCCATGACCTCCTTGCCTGTTCCCGACTCGCCCTGTATGAGCACCGTCGTGTCAAGTCGCGCGACCTTTTTAGCCATCTCGATAGTCTGCTTCATGTTCCTGGAGACACTCACTACCTCGCTGCTCTGGCTGTTAACCTTTCTCAGGTACTCCAGCTCCTTCTGGTATTCTTCATTCATTATCTTTACCTTGGAAAGCTTCTCTTTTGTTTTGGCCAGCTCCGTCACATCTCTTTCACAGGCGACCACCATTTCAAGCTGCCCGTTTTTGTAATAGGGCCTTCCGGTCACAAGCAGCTCCTTATTATCCTTGGTATGCTGCACCAGGATCTCTTCCCTGCCGCTTTCGATGACACGCCGGCTCACGAATTCAGAACAGTAGCCCTCCTTAACAAGATCATCTATATTCCGCCCGATCAGTTCATGCATTTTCTTGCCGCCGTTTTTCTCAACAGCTTTATTCACAGCAATGATGCTTCCCTGCCTGCTCACGATGAAAATACCGTCATCCATCCTGTCGAGTATAGCCTGATAATCCTCCGGTTCCAGTCTGATTTCCTTTTTCAACGCTGCCTCCTCTCTCGGGATCCTGCCCCGATCGATCACATTACGGTTATATCATAAAACAGGGTCGATATAGTTTCAATAATTTTTCGAAAATTCAATATTATTTTGATATCCATGTAAAGCGCTGCAGTTCGCGGTCGTTCATAAGTTCATGAAAAAATCCAGGCAAAAATTTTTTTTATGCACGGGTTTTGCTGTATTTTTAGCATTATGTCAACCTGTGTTCTTTTTTGCGGATGCATTTTTCAACAAGGCCTCAGAGGTTGATTTTTAGGGATTTCAGGGGTTATCCACTATTTTTTTGAAATTGTATACGATTTTATCCAACGCAACCTGTGGATAACCATTTTTTTACTATCGTTTAAATTTCAACGCTTAGAGCTGTCAAGTATCTTTTTTTGAACATAGTTATCCACAGTTTCATTCATGTTCTTCCGGAAATTGCACACAACCTCGCCAAAAGCGTATTTTTCAACATTTCCACTGTTCGCGTTGTTGATAACTGTAAAAACCCTTCCCCTGATTGACTGTAATATATTTACATAATAGAGTTCTGATAATGCCATATTTCCCAGGCATAAAATTCGATACTGACTGATGACTTTGAAAAATTGCTTCCATTACATAGAACTAATGGAAATTTTACAAAAAACAGGTTTTTAATCAGATCTCAGAAAGCATTTAACCATCTGAACTCCACTAAAAACCCGTTAAAATTTTTTACTGCTATCAAATAACGCTCATTTTTCGATTTTATGTAAACTTCATCGATAAAATCCGTAAAGTTTTTTGAACAACCCTGCAAGCCGCTAAATAAGGCTTTTTCAGGACTTATCCACAAAAGCGGCTTTGATTGTATACGATTTTATCCAACACCACCTGTGGATAAATACTTTTTTGATTTACCTTGAAATTTCAACGATTATGGCTGTCAATAGCTTTTTTATCAACCGAGTTATCCACAGTTTCGTATATGATATTTTTACCACTCCTCATTGCCCTTACAAGGTATAATTGGGGATATTCTCCCAAAATATAAAAGAGAACCACCGAGCGACTCTCCCCGTATGGCGTCTCCCCTAGGAATATCTATTCCCAGCGGAAAAAGCGAACAGCGAGAATCGCACAAAGCGCGGTAACTCCAAGCATTATACACATCGGTAACAGGATGCCTCCCGCGCCGATACCTAAAAAAGCATTTTTCATCATCGTAAGTCCCTGCGTCAGCGGAAAAAAGCTGACGACCTTCTGCATCACGGGCGGCATGGCCTCGATCGGCAACGTCGTGCCGGAAAATATCAACATCGGGAAATAGAGAATCGACGCAATGGCACTGGCCTGCCTGGTGTCCTTTGCTACGCCGCCTGCCAGCATACCGATGGAAAGGGTCGAAATCATGGTAAGCGCCCAGCTCCCGAGGAAAGCCGGAAGCGAGCCGCGCAGCTGTACGCCCCACAAAAGCGCTGCAACCGCCAGCATCGCAATGGAAGCGGCACAGTAGACAACATACATCGCCAGCTCAACGCCAAGAATGAGCACGGGACTGACCGGCGTGACGCGCAGCCGCTTCAGGATCTTCATCTCTCGCAGACCGGATACAGCCAGCGGCAGACCCATCAATCCGCTTGCGCAAACAGCAACTGCACTGACAGCTCCGAAAGACTGATCCAGGAATGTATAGTCTGCACCGTCATAAGCGGGCTTTGTGCCATAAATGATGCCAAGGATAATGAAGATCACAAGCGGCATGATAACGGCAAATATCACCATATTCATGTCTCGCAGGCTTAGCTTCAGCTCCGTTTTTAAAAAAGTAAAAAAGCATTTCATGCGTCCACCTCCTCATCCGAAAGCTGCAGATAAGCGTCCTCAAAGCGTTCGCAGCTGCACTGTTTCTTTGCCTGCTCCACGGTTCCACGAAAAACGGGAGCACCCTTTTTCAAAATGCAGATCTCATCACACAATGCCTCCACTTCATCCATAAAATGAGAAGTCAGAAAAATCGTAAGACCCTGTTCTTTCAACGATTCCAGCGTTTTCCACACGCTGCGCCGCGCTTTTGCATCAAGCCCGGTAGTCAGCTCGTCAAGAAACACAAGCTCCGGCCGTGGGATCAGCGCCAGCACAATAAAAAGCCGCTGCCGTTCACCACCCGATAGACCTTTGACTGCCACGTTTGTCTTATCACCGATACCGAACCTAGCGCACAGCCTCTTCCAATCGGCAGGCTTGCGGTAAAGACTCGCGGTTTCCTCACAAAGCTCTGAAACCTTGATTTCTTTCTGATAGTCACCTTCCTGAAACTGCACGCCGATACGCTGAAAAAGCGCACGGCGATGTTTTTTCGGATCTTGCCCCAGCAGACGAACCGTTCCCGTATCCGCCTGTTTCGTGCCGAGCATACACTCTATCGCAGTGCTTTTTCCCGCGCCATTTGCGCCGAGCAATCCGAAAACCGTGCCGCTTTTCACTGAGAGGCTCAAATCATCGACTACAGTTTTCTCATTGTAGGATTTTGTCAGTCCTTCTACAAAGATCGCTTCTATCATTCCTCGATCCTCCCGACTGCCCGCAGCTCGATATAGCCGCGCTGACCACGGGGTTCCAGCTGGATGCGCGGATTTTCATCGTCCCAGCGGTATCCGATGGCCGACGGATCATATCCGTCCATTGCCGCCTGCACGGTACGGATCGCCTCACAGTAATCCTCCTCACAGAAAGCAGGTCCCTGAAACATCAGATATTCAGCTTCAGGCAGATGGATGGTATCAAAACCCTCGGGAACGATACCCATATATTCGGTTTCGACCTCCACACCCTGTACATAGGTAGAAGTATTCGGCTTTTTATATTTCTCGGGCAGCCACATGGAAACAGGCTCCCCGCAGAGCGACTTCATGCTCATAAGAATGCCCCAGATGTCAGAGCTGACCTCTTCACAGTATTGGAAATAATCTTCTGCCTGCTCTCCGCGTTTGATTATGCACAGGCGTTCAGGTTTTCGGATGGCCTGTATAAAAATCGGTTGAATGTTTGACACGTCGATATTCTCCTTTCGTAGTTCACGATATTTTGCGCCGTAAGGTATGAAGAATGTAACGGGAACAGGATTTCGCATATAGTCACTCGGATTCATGCCGAATTCACGGTAAAATGCCCGCGTAAAGGTGTCCACATTGGTAAATCCGGCATTGTAGGCCGCATCGATGACTTTTACCTCACCGCTGCGAAGCTGGTATGCCGCTTGTGTCAGCCGGTATTTGCGGATATACTCCGTCGGTGTCAGCCCAAGGGAATCCCGAAATAAGCGATAAGAATACCACGGAGAAAACAGTGAGACACCCGCAAGATCTGACAGACTGATTTCCTCTGTTCGATTCTTTTCTATGTAGTCCTGCATCCTCTGTACGGCCAGTATCTGTTCCTTCATTCTTCCCACCTCCTGCAAAATGCATTCTACCGTACTGCACAGAATTTCTCTCGACGTTCCTTGCTATTTTGTCCTATCCAGCATCTCCTCGCCCCAGATCGTAGCTGATTACCGATGAAATGCCGTTGATATATCCGCGAAACAGGCTTCTGAACAAGCGATTTTCTTCGCGATCAGCGCATTCCCACCGGTACTGAACATCATCCCCAGCGCCGACGTAAGGTATGCCATCGGCATAGAAATGTTTATAGCAGACAGTGCATCCGTGTCCACAAACCGGGCAACAAAGATGCCATCTACCGCAGTATATAGATTTCCAAAGACGTTAGAAAAAATAGTTGGCAGAGCAAACAGGATCAGCCATCGAAGCTCGATCTTATGCTCCAGTTTCATTTACTTCGCCTCGCGAAGCTGCTTCAGATTTTCCAAAACGAACGGGCTGTTTGCAGCGATGCAGCCCAGCGTCGGGCATCCTTCCATCTGCGGGCAGTCTGCGCAGGTATCCAGCCCCTTTTCCTGGACGCAGTTATGTACGGGGCAGAGCTTGTCGCAGAAAGGTGTTTTGGCACCTTCTATGCGGCAGCCTGTGCAGTTGATCATCTCCGGTGTGATCGTTACGCCGTTGAGCTTCGTCCACAGTGCAGCGGTTTTCTCGCGCAGGGTGTTATCGTTCGTGATCGTTGCGATTCTGGCATCGCACGTTTCGCAGTCCAGGCCGCAACAGCCGATAAATGTGTTCGTGTTTTTCATACTATATCCCTCCATAATCTCCTCTAAAACAACAAACGCAGCACAAACCGATCCACCGGTCTGCACTGCGTCTAAGCGTCTGGCATTTTGATTTCTTCAATTTTTCCGCCCTTGAAACGGATCACGCAGGTATATCTGCACTTTGGGCAAAATAGGGGAAAGTCCTCCAGCACCGTATGTGCCCGTATCTTCGTTCTCGTTTTGCCGCCGCATCTGGGGCAGCAAAGCCAATTCAATTTTAATTTTAAGGCTTCAGCCATTCACACCACCTCGATCCATGCGATCACAAAGAGTATCCCGTCTATCTCATAACGGCATTTTCTCCTGTGCTACTAATATCGCACCTCTGTATGCCTGCTGCAAATGGGAATTTATGATATCTTCGTCGTATTCCAATGAATTGTTGGCGATGATGCTTGCATATCCGTGAGCAAACAGGAAAACAGTCAGAAAGACACTTTTGGTCTGTTCCATATCGACTCCCAGGGCTCCCTGCATAGCCGAAAGAACAGGGGTAAGCTCTTCAGCGTCTATCAGCTCAAGCAGAGTACTTCCACTGAAAAAATCCGACTGAAAAAGGAACCGGAACAAATGCGGTTCTTCGATCGCAAAGCGGATATAATTCATCCCGATACCGAGCGCAGCACCCTTTGGCGTTTTTTTCATATCCATCAGATATTCAGAATGATAACGATCTGCCTTCGCATAGGCCGCCCTTTTCAATTCTTCGATCGTTGCAAAATGATACATGACAGGCTGTGTAGAGCAATTCAGCCTTTCCGATACTGTCCTTGCATTGATGTTTTCCGCACCTGTTTCACGAGCAACCGCAAAGGCTGCATCGATGATCATTTCTTTTGGGACCTTTGCTTTCGCAGGCATATCCGCACCTCCATATATAACCCGGATTATATATAACGCTAATTATATATCAACGAACAAAGCTTGTCAATCGGGCTGGGAATTTTCACCACGGATTGCATATTACTACAAGGTTTAAATATACACAAAAGATTGTGGCGCCATTCTTAACCCATAATCTTTTAGCTCTCTTTTCTCTTCGTAAACCTTTACTCTTCCTAATTTGTATGCATACGCAACTTCTCTGTTTTCAAAATATTTGTCAAAAAAATCTTTTGTAATTCCAGAAGCCTCTTTTGTTTGTTGCCACAATTCTTCCGGGGGAAGTTCTATCACATTTAATATTTCTGCTTCCGCTACAACTTTTTTAGTTGGTACTGTCTCATAAATAATAATGGCTGCGATATCCTTTTTCGCTACAATTTTTCGGTATTCATATTTTTTCTCTCCAGAAATAATATTTTTCACATGTTCTGGGTTTATTGATATAAGTATTTTTAGTTTCATGATAATCATCTCTCCATTCCATATTTAAGAATATTCTCATATTGTTCTTCTGTAATCGTATCAAAAGTTTGCGGTCCACTTGGAAAATTAAGGATACCTTGTTGCCATAGATACTCTAAAGTAACTTTGTTAACAAAAGGTTTATAATCAATCAACTTAATTACTCTCGGCCTTTTCTTGTGCATTTCTATTATTTCTTTTTCCTCAAAAACAGAACGATTCTTACATAATTTCAAGCATTCATCAACTGATTTTGTATCCGTTATGCTTTCTATTACAGCTATACCTGTGATAACCGATGAATATTTTTTGGGGTATGATTCACCAGTTCTATAGATCATCATGATGTCTCCAGGCTGTGCATCTGTTTTATATAATCCCGATAGATATATTTTTTCTAATGCATAACGATGTGCTTTTTTCTCTTCGTATAAATGCATATCTTCATTCTTCAAGATCATATCAGGGAACAAGTCTGTATGATACTGTGGATATATAGGCAACCAAAAGACTTTCGGATTTTCTTTAATTACAGGGAAGTTGTACTTCGGTGTTTTGCTGTCATCATATTTTTCTAAACTCTTAACCAATACAATTTCACCATTATCTTTATACCCGTGTCGACAAAAACCCCAACGCTCCATCAATTCCTTCAGTTGTTTAACATCATCGCGTTTATTTTCAAAGAGAGTTACATAAATTTCATCAACACCTCTTTTTAAAGCATTATCAAATATTATTTTCAAAAATCTTTCACCAAGTCTAAATCCAGTACTATCAATCTTAAAAGTTCCAACTTTCAGTCGACGCTTCGGTAAAAGCGCAGGAGTCATCTGTAAATACCCAGTTTCATTAGGCTCTTCGTCTTTTAAGTACAAGAACCCTTGAATAATCCCTAATTCATTTTCAAAAACATATGCCTTTTCTTTAGCTCTCGCTTTCTTTTTAAACCAATTATCAAAAACTATTCCACCGTAATCCTCTCTGAGCGTATCAAAAAACTCCGAATAAAGATTCACTTCTGCAATATCTTTTAATTTTACCGCTAACATTTTATACTCAATATTCTTAGGATCTGAATGCTCAAACCTAGATAATAATTCAGCAGAAGTTAACACTTTATCTCTAAGATATAACTGCTCCGCCTTTTTAAGCATAAGATTGTCATCAGTCAATAACAGGTCTACATTACCATCATATACTTCCTTTAATAGTTTATTATCAATTTCGCTATTTCTATCTTTAGAAAATTGCGAAACTATATATTCAAAAAAAGAGTCCTTAATATATGAAAAAGATGGTAATTCATCGTATGAATTAAGTTTCGTTAAAACAGCCTGCTTTACTTCTTCATTACCATAATTGGCAATTTCCTCTTTAGAAAGTTTGTGCACAAATATACGATTTTTCTTTTTTGCAAACCAATTAAACAGCTTGACAACTTCAAAAGAAACATTATTGACGCTTTCTCTTTTGATTATAATATTAGTGTCAATCAATATACTTGCATCCGATAAATTTTCTTTTAACGGTTCTATTTCATATACATTTATTCCATAAGCATCTACTTCCCTCTTAGGATAAAATCTATAACATTCTTTTAATGCTTCATCCATTGTACTATACAGACTTTTAAAATCTTTCTGCCAATTTTCTTCCAATGCTTCTTGCCATCCAGGAAAATGTTTAATGCTTTTTATTGTTGTTTTTATAAAAACACTTTTGTTTTGATTTGAAATGAGTACTAACGTATCTCCAACTTTAATACTAGCTCTATCTGGAGAAGCTAACCGATATTCATGTGTTTTATTGCCAGCTTCTATATCCGGAATAAACTTTTCTCTAATTTTTAAATAATAATTTCTCATTTTTCACTCCCCCATTTTTATATTTAACCACTACTCGCCTTTACAAATTATATCACATTTATATGTCACGAACAAGTGTTCTTTACTTGTGCCAATCCTACCTTACTATTTTTTATCAAATACCACCTCTCATAGTCTGTGCGCTGTTCAGCGCATATCCTTCATACTTTATGTATACAGAGGTCCTTTCAGGCCTACTTTTAGTCGCTATAATTATTCCCGTCGACCATATCCGTAAACTTAAGAGCTAAACTTAAAAATAATCTCTAAAACCTAATTACCTGGCGCAGAGAACAGTCTGTAAATCTGTAAATAAATAACCCCCGATTCCAAGGGTTGGAATTCGGGGGTCTTCCACACGAATGTGAGTTTTGAGGCTCGCGCCTCGCTGGGATAGGTCTCGCGTCCCAATTAACGCTTCGAGAACTGGCTCGCTCTTCTTGCTTTTTTGAGACCGTATTTCTTTCTTTCCTTCATTCTTGAGTCTCTTGTCAGGAAGCCTGCTGCCTTGAGGGCCGGTCTGTATGCTTCTCTGTCTGCTTCGCAGAGGGCTCTTGAAATACCGTGTCTTAAAGCTCCTGCCTGACCAGTGTATCCGCCGCCGTGAACTGTTGCGATAACATCGAACTTGCCTTCGCAGCCTGCGATCTCAAAAGGTCTCTTTACTTCTCTCTTAACGATCTCCATAGCGAGATAATCATCGAGAGGCTTCTTGTTAACTGTGATATTTCCGTTACCAGGGACTAATCTAACTCTAGCAACTGAAGATTTTCTTCTTCCTGTTCCGTAATACTGTGTTTTTGCCATCGTTTAATTCCTCCCTTCCTTAAATATCCAGAACTTCCGGCTTCTGAGCTGCGTGATCATGCTCAGGACCTGCATATACCTTTAACTTCTTGTACATCTGTCTGCCGAGCTTGCCGTTAGGCATCATGCCCTTTACAGCATGTCTTACGACTTCTGTAGGATGCTTTTCCATCATCTTTTCAAAAGTCAGCTCTCTGAGACCGCCAGGATATCCGGTATGTCTCTTATAGATCTTTTCTTTTCTCTTCTTGCCAGTTACCTCTACCTTTTCAGCGTTGATAACGATAACGTAATCTCCGCAGTCTACGTGAGGTGTGTAAGTCGGTTTGTTCTTTCCTCTGAGAATTGCTGCGATCTGTGATGCCATTCTTCCCAGGTTCTTGCCTTCAGCATCTACAACGTACCATTTACGTTCTACTTCTGCAGGCTTTGCGATAAATGAACTCATCTTTTCTTCCTTTCTACCTACTGGGTTTGCGATGCAAACTTTTTCGGCCCTGCCTACTTGATTTGTCGTGTAAATGTGCAAAGCGCGCGCCCTCCGGGGGTCGAGTCCCTCATGATGCATGCCGTATCGATCATGCAAGATCTGCCCGCGCCTGAACGCGACAAACGTTTTCGGCGAACTAAAACTTATAATTCTTTTAGCCGTGCTGGCCCGGACGATCACCATCCTGCTCACACGAAAAAATCTGTGCCGTGCACACGACACAGATTCATTTTACACGCCTGCGACAGCGTTGTCAAAGGTTTTTACTTTAAAGCTGCGATCAAAGCTGTGATTTTAGCTTAAAAACCGCGATTTCCGATCAGGAATAGCCTAGATCGATTATCTGCCGTATCTTCTCTTTCTGCTCACAAGTACTGCTGCTGCTCCGCCGCTGGCAAGCAGGATAAGGAGCCACGGTAACATATTGCTGTCATCGCCGGTCTGTGCAGCGATGTGATGTCATGCTATGATATTATTGGGGTCGCTTTTAGTAAAAATTTGCGTATCTTATATTTCAGGTATAAAGAGCAAGGCCCCTAACAG
>CABIWW010000006.1:0-124271 GCA_902362435.1 Eubacteriaceae bacterium | reverse complement strand
CCGCGCCTGAACTACTGTGGATCCACTGTTATGAATATGCTTTTCAGACCTTTGTCTACATATAGGAATTCCAGTTGAAGTGACAGATCCATAAGCTCGGAATCCGTCGTTAAATCGTAGTCGAGCTTAAAGCCGCTGCCATCATCCGACATGTAAATGTTCAGTTGAGAATATTCATACGGTGGGTCGAAATCGCATGGTGCCCCATATTCATCTACAGCATCATAAGCTCTCTCTTCTACAAACTCAAAAACAGCTTCGTTATTGTCATATCTGAACTCATCTACGTATTTGCTGATATCGCCGTATCGTTTTTCATGCATCGCGGTAAGGATATTTTTCAGTACTTCTATAGCTGCTTTCCTGTATTCTTCTGCTTTAAAAGAATCTTTTCCGGGCTTTTTCATTATTCGATCCCAGGCTTCATTTATGTATTTTGACATTTGCGTATAATAATTTTCATCATATGGAACGAAAAGATATGCCTCTTCCTGAAATCCTGCACAGCCTGGCCGTTCATCCTGCTTGAAATATTCCATTGCATACTTATTTACATATGATGGGTAGCCTCCATCACTTTGAAAATCATAAAAACGCTCTGAAAAGGTCTGCCCGCGTTTATTAAAATGCTTCACGCAGATCATTCCTCTGAAATCAGCTGTTTTTTTCAGGAACTCCCTGACATCGATTTTGCCGTCTTCGATATTTTTCTTTAAATCAGGATATCGTTTTTTTACTTCTTCACTTAGCAGATCATGCTCCGTCATCCATCTGAAATAAATCGCGATGTGGCTGTATACATTCATTTCAGGCGCTCCAGCGTTTTTCTCATGGTTATCGGACCAGTCATAACACCATCCCCAGGTCGCCTGGACAGTATTGGGCTGTCTGGCAACCATCTTTCCTCTGTGCTCTTCCACAAAATCTTCTATATACTCGCACAATGACGGGGCATATTCGTAAAAATTATCGTCCATTGTCTCCCAGCAATCGCTCTCTTCTTCGTCGCAGCTCACAGCATACAAATAATTCTGCGCCATCTCTTCCGTTGCGACTGTCCTTATCGCATCCGCAAGCTCTTGTGGCTCGGTATCCGGATAACAGTCAAAATATCCGCAGTGCCCTCCGCTATTGACTTCCGCATCATACCAAAAGCACAAGACTGCTTTTTTCTGAAGATCTGACAGTTCAACCAGCTCTCTGTTGCATACATCTTCAATGAACAGATTCCACCTGGCGATCCTTTTCTGATCCGGCATTTCTGTTTTCTTCACGGCAGTATTTTCATCTGCTTCGCTTTTACGTTTAAATATATCAAGCAGCCCCATATCTATCCCTCATATTTCCTGAATATCAGGCTTGCGTTCTGTCCGCCGAAACCGAATGCATTTGTCATCGCTGTTTCCACGTGCTGTCTGCGCATCTGGCCTGCGACGTAGTCAAAGTCGCCTTCTGGGTCGTCAAGGTTGAGGGTAGGCGGTATGATACCTGTTCTGATCGTCTGGATGCAGGCGATCGACTCGGTCAGCCCGCCGCCGCCCATGAGGTGACCGGTCGCGCCTTTTGTCGAGGTTATCGCAGGCCGAGCATCGCCGAAAACCTGCGAGATCGCTGCGAGTTCTGCGCTGTCACCCTGTTTCGTGCCGGTACCGTGCGCATTTATATGATCGATCTGCTGCGCAGCCACACCCGCACAGTCCATAGCCATCTGCATGCACCTGGCTGCCATCTTTCCATCAGGATCCGGCTGCATGACATGGTACGCATCGTTGTTGTTCGCCCAGCCTGCGAGCTCCGCATAGATCTCCGCACCCCGCGCCTTTGCATGAGACTCGCGCTCCAGCACGAGCGCACCGCCGCCTTCTCCTATGACGAAACCATTTCTGGCGGCATCGAACGGCCTGCATGCATGGAGAGGATCATCGTTCATCCTGGAAAGCGTGTGGGCATTGGCGAGCGAATATATCACGAGCGGGCAGAGGACGCTTTCCGAGCCTACAGCCAGCACTGCATCCGCTTCATCTGCGAGCAGTATCATCGCCGCCATAGAGACTGCATCGCATCCCGATGCGCAGGCGGTCGACAAGGTCGAGCTCGGTCCGTATATGCCGTACGATATCGCGATCTGCGCAGCCGCTATGTTACCGAGGATCCTTGGCACAAAGCGCGGACCTACATTTTTGTGGACGGCATTCGTCAGGATCTCCTGAGTCGCCGCAGTCGTTGCAACTCCTGCCATCGCAGTACCCATCACGATGCCCGTTCGCTCCGGATCAGCCGGAAGCTCCTCGCCGAGTGCCTCCTTTGCAGCAGCGAATGCATACTGCGTGAACGCATCGGTCTCGTGGATCATCTTCTTTGGCATGTACGCCTCGATATCAAAATCCTTTACCTCGCCCGCGATCTTCACCGCCAGGCTTTCCGCATCGAAGCGCATTATCCTGTCGATACCACATTCTCCATTTATCAGATTGTTCCAGTAGTTCTCGACTCCGCATCCGACAGGCGTCACCGCCCCCATGCCTGTAACTACTATTTTTTCACGCTCTCTGCCCATGCTTCCTCCGTACATCCTGCAATGCAAACTTTACATATCTATCTGCATGCTATATAATTGATAGCAAAATCGGATAATTATCCGCAAAACTCAGGCTTGCTGAATAACAAGCCGTAACGATTTCCGGCAGATCTGCTGCATGATGTCAGCCGTTCAGTGCCCGGAAGCCGCTGTTTTTATACTGATAAGATGATAACATCATCAAAAATCAGTGTCAACAAACGAGGTAACAAGAATGCATCTCAACCAGATAAAAAGTTTTCTGACTGTGAGCAAAATGCTCAATTTTACAAATGCCGCGCGCCAGAACGGCGTGCCGCAGTCAACGATAAGCCGGCAGATCAGCGATCTCGAGCAGCAGCTCGGCGTCAAGCTGTTTTACAGGACAAAACGCGATGTGCGCCTGACGGAAGAAGGCCGCACGTTCATCCCGTATGCCCAGGAAATACTCGATGCGGCACGCAAGGGTTCATATGCCGTGAAACAGCTGCATGACGGCGCAAAGGGCCGCCTTTCCATAGCTACGGTCTCGTCCTCCGACAGTTTCCTGCGCGAATGTCTGAAGGAATTCGGACAGGCATATCCAGACATAATAGTCGATATAACATATATCTCAGGCGGTGAGGTGCTGATCGATGAAAACGACGATCCTTATGATTTCCATTTCCTTTATACCGATATGCTGCCGGACAGCGACGAGTTCGAGATGCTCGACATCCACACGGATCAGCTCAATTTCGTGCTCCCCGCGGGGTGGCTGGAAAAAAAGAAGATCAATACCGACACGCTGCGCAGGGAAAAGTTCATACTGCTGACAGAGGCGGAAAACCCGCTCCTTTACATGCAGATCATGAATTTCTGCAGAACACACAGATTTTCGCCGGTCATCGCAAATCAGTTCAGCGATATGCGCTCCGTGCTGCTTTCTGTAAGTGCGGGCCTGGGTATATCGATACTGCCGGAAATACTGCCGGAAGGCCTGCCGCTTATGGATCTGGAGACCTGCCCGGTCGACGACAGCTACTCTATCGAATGTGCGGTGGCATGGAAAAAATCACTTTTGAACCCTGCAGCATCACTTTTTCTGGACATCATCAGAAAATTGAGAGATAATCAGTAAAAAGAAAGGTTTTATGAACGATTCATAAAATCACACAGAAACACCATAAAACCCACATACAAATGGAATGAAAATTTCTTAGAATTTTTCAACAGCTTAATCACTGACCTGCAGATACTCACGATCAGCGATCGACAAAAGTATGCAGGCCGAACGATCCAAGGAGACGCAAACAATATGAAAGAAGTCAAATCCCCTAAGAAACCGCTTGCTTTCTACTATCTGATAATACTTGCGGCATTACTGCTTTTCAACGTGTTCGTGATGCCGTCGATAGCAAGCAAGCAGGCAAAAGAAGTCGATTACGGCACATTCATGAGCATGATCGAGAAGAAAAACATAGGTGATGTCGAGATCAAAGATTCCGAGATCGTATTCACAGATAAGAAGGAAACCAAGATCTACAAGACAGGCGTGATGGATGACCCGACTCTAACAGAGAGACTCTATGATTCCGGCGCAAAATTCACAAAAGATATACAGCAGACCACATCACCGATGCTGTCGATGCTGCTTTCGCTGATCCTGCCTCTCGTGATATTCATCGGTATCGGTGAGTACATGAGGCGCAAGATGATGGGCGGCGGCAAGGATTCGATGGCGTTCGGCCTTGGTAAGAGCAATGCCAAGGTGTACGTCCAGTCCACGGCAGGTATCCGCTTCAGCGACGTCGCAGGCGAGGATGAAGCAAAGGAGAGCCTTTCGGAAATCGTGGATTATCTGCACAACCCTAAGAAATATTCAGAGATCGGAGCGTCGATGCCTAAGGGTATCCTGCTGGTAGGTCCTCCGGGAACCGGCAAGACTATGCTGGCAAAGGCTGTTGCGGGCGAGTCGAACGTGCCTTTCTTCTCTATCTCGGGTTCCGAGTTCGTGGAAATGTTCGTAGGCATGGGTGCTTCAAAGGTCCGCGACCTGTTCAAACAGGCCAAGGAAAAGGCGCCGTGCATAGTTTTCATCGACGAGATCGACGCGATAGGAAAGAAGCGTGACGACCGTGTTGCAGGAAATGACGAGCGCGAACAGACGCTGAACCAGCTGCTCACGGAAATGGACGGATTCGAGGAAAACACCGGCGTAATAATCCTCTCGGCCACTAACAGACCTGAATCGCTGGACCCGGCTCTGACAAGACCGGGAAGATTCGACAGACGCGTGCCTGTAGAGCTGCCTGACCTGCTGGGAAGAGAAGCGATACTCAAGGTGCATGCAAGAAAGATCAAGGCTGAACCCGATGTGGATTATCACACGATCGCGAGGATGGCTGCAGGCGCCTCAGGCGCCGAGCTTGCAAATATCATCAACGAAGCTGCGCTCCGCGCCGTGCGCGACGGCCGCAGCGTCGTAAGCCAGGAGGATCTCGAGGAGAGCATCGAGACTGTTATCGCAGGATATCAGAAGAAAAATGCAGTACTTTCCGATCAGGAAAAGAAGGTCGTGGCATATCACGAGATCGGACATGCTCTGGTGGCAGCGATGCAGACGCACACTGCACCTGTACAGAAGATCACCATCATACCGAGAACTTCCGGCGCGCTGGGCTATACGCTGCAGGTAGAGCAGGATGACAAATATCTGATGAGCAAGCAGGAAATCGAAAACAAGATCGCTACTTTCACAGGCGGACGCGCTGCCGAAGAAGTGGCGTTCAATGAAATAACGACCGGTGCCGCAAACGATATCGAACAGGCGACCAAGCTGGCTCGTGCAATGATCGCAAGATACGGCATGAGCGAAGAATTCGATATGGTCGCAATGGAGGTCGTGAACAATCAGTATCTCGGAGGCGACGCTTCACTCGCATGCTCCGCTGACACTCAAAACGAAATCGACAGAAAGGTCGTACAGCTTGTAAAGCAGCAGCATGAAAAGGCTAAGAAGATACTGCTCGAAAACCGCAGCAGTCTGGACAGGCTCGCGCAGTTCCTGTATGAAAAGGAAACTATCACCGGCGAAGAGTTCATGTCGATGCTGAATGAGACCGGCAAGTCCGACGAAAGCGGTCAAACTGCTGAAGCCGATGAAACTGCTGAAAACTGAGAGCGCAGCGAGACCACTAAAACCAGTGAATCCGGTCATACCGGCAAAATCAGCAAGACCGGCCAAGATGCATACAGCATCAATGGTCTGCCGAGCCCGATCGTATTGATCGACCCAAACAACGAAAATCAGATTTTAATATAAGTAATTGCAAAGCAAAATACCGGCGAATATCCTTTACGGATATCCCCGGTATTTTGCTTTTTTGATCTGCCTCGGTACGCCAACTGGCACATCAATGACTGCGGGCGGCAGGCCCGCCAGGCAGTCAGCGAACAGGAAGGCATGCGACTTTTGCATATCTGCCGGTATGACATCATCGCACGCCGGAATGCATGCGTCACCAGCCTGACGCGGCAAAACGTCGCATGCGGACCGCCCGGCACACTACGGTGCGACGCGCCATAGTACCCTGCAGGCACGCGCGCTGCACCTTTACATGATCTTATATATAATGCTCAGTCCTTCTCCGCATCCACGGCATCATCGTTCATCGCCCTGCGGAATGCCTCGTAAAGTTCGGGATACTTTCGCTTTATCGACATCGGTCTGTAGTCGCCGTCTTCGGCCAGGTAGTGCTCGCTCTCTCCGTCGTAGCAGAGCACTCCCGTCTCCGTATTGTAGACTTCATATCGCAGGCGGATCCTGACTCCCGTGAACTTTACGGGAAAGACGCGCACTGCGAATTCGTCGTCGTATCTGAGGAAGGACTTGAAGTTGCCGGTCGCGCTCACGACAGGGATGATGATCCCCATTTTTTCCATTTCGCTGTAGTTTATGATATGGTCGCGGATCCAGTCCATCCGCGCATCTTCGAGAAACCTCAGGTAATTCGAATGATGCACGACTCCCATCCTGTCGGTTTCGTAATATCGCACTCTTCTTCTGTATTCCCACATTTTCTGCGTCATCTCCTTCTGATCGTGGAATGTTTTGTGGCCGGGCGGCTGCGCGGCGTTTGATCCGGCCGGCCCGCCATCGAGCCGTCTACTTTCTCTTGAGAAGCCCGTTCTTGAGATCTTCTTCTGCCCTTTCCCTCATGATGTAGTGGATCTTCTTGCCCGTCGCGGTATGCGGCAGCTCGTCCACGATAGCAAACCATCTCGGCTTCTTGTATGCGGAAAGCATCGGATGATCGCTGCAGTACTGTGAAAGCTCAGCGATAGTCAGCGACGGATCCTTTGCAACTACATATGCCACGGCAGCCTGCCCGCGCACTTTGTCCGGCACGGCTGTCACGATGGAATCAGCGACCTTGTCAAACTCGTTGATTATCTCCTCTATCTGCGTTGGATAGATATTCTCCGCGGAACTTACGATCATGTCGTCTTTTCTGCCATTCACGGTCACGTAAAGATGCTCGTCCCAGTAGCCGAGGTCTGCGGTATACATCCAGCCTTTGTAGAATTTTTCCTTCTCTTCCTCAGGGTTGTTGTAGTAGCTGTATGTCGTCTTTCCAGGTGAACGAATGATGATCTCACCTACCGTCTCATTATCGGTCGGTACCAGTTCATCCGGTTCTGCCTTATGTCCGTCATAAACTTTGACGATCCTCACTTCGTCATCGATGCAGCTGCCGCCAACAGTACCTGCGTATTGCGGCAGATCGTAAGGTCTGAGGAACGAATTCCAGAATGTTTCCGTCGTGCCGTATCCGTTCAGGATATTCGGTGTAAGGACTTCCAGGTATCTCTTGCATGCTGATTTTTCGAGCGGTGCTCCCATCGTGACGATACCTCTGAGTCTGGAAAGATCGAACGGTGTCTTTTCCTGTACGTGCGAGAGCATCTCAAGCGTTGCCGGAGAACCCGTGAGGTACGTGATCCCGTACTTTTCCACATACTGCAGAGTCGTTCTCGGTGAGAAAGTCCTCATCAGCACCAGCGTCGCGCCTACAAAAAATGTCGGGCATGTGCCGCCGGAATGGCTGCCGCCTCTGTGGAAAAGCGGCGTCATATTCATGCAGACGTCGCGGTTGTTGAGCGGGTAGTGCATGATGGCATCGTGTGCCGACAGCACTTCGTTTATATCGTTGAGCGGAACGCTCTTCGGAAGCGACGATGTACCGCTGGTGCACATCCTCACTACTTCATCGTAAATATGCGGTGTAAAATCCTTCACCGGATCCTGCTCCGATTTGCCGCTCACATAATCATCGTATGCTATATGCCCTTCAGGAACAGGTATATTCTCCATATTGTCGGCCATCACTGCGTTTACCGGCTTATACTCCGCCATGCCGATGGCTTCTGTCACCATTTCTGCTACTTCTGCCGCATAGATCACAACCTTTGGCTTGTTGTGATTGATCAGCAGCGACAGCTCTCCTGAAGAAAGCTTGAAGTTCGCAAGCGTAACGATCGCTCCGATTTTTCTCGGTCCGATATATGAAAAGCAGAATTCCGGGCAGTTGACGAGCACTGTCATCACGACATCGTCTTTGCCGACATCGTCGATCTTCAGCGCATGCGCCAGCTTGTTCGCTTCTGCATTGAGTTCTCTGTAAGTCCAGCTCCTCTCTGTGAGCGGATCGATGAGTGCCTGTCTGCCTCCGTATCTGGCTACGTTTCTCATGAATCCGTTGAGCCATGTGTATTCGCGCTCAAAGGTTTCTATAAACATTTTATCATCGTATGTTCTCGTCATTTTAATACTCCTTTTCTGTTTTGCGTTTATTCGGCTGTGTGGTTATGCAACTGTGCAGCTGTACGCTTATGCTCTCGTGCGCTTATGCAAAATCGCAGTTATGAGCTGTGGTTCGCAGTTTACGGCCTGCAGGTTGCGGTTTGCAGATTGCAGATTACGAGCTGCATAAGCTGTAGCTGGCAGTTTGCTGTTTACAGATTGTGACTTATGGGTTGCAGCTGCGGTCATGATCTGTGATTTGCAGCTCCTGCCTGCGAGCCTTATCCGTGATTTTGCTTCACGGTTCCGGGTCGTAATCACATTTTGCATTATTTGATATTGTTTATGCATTTATTAATCTATTTCTGCATTATATAATAGCATTAGCTGTTTGTCAACTGTCAGCTACATTACAGTTACAGGCGATTACCAAAAACATTATTCCAGATCATGATTTTTAGCATTTTTACCCGAATATCCCACCGAAAAAAACCGTCATTTACCAAGATGTCGATCCGGCTCGATTATCTTTGGTAATTTTTCCTGTGATTCCGGCGATTTCTCGATATCATTTTACCAAAGATCGATTGTCGATCATTGATTCTTGGTATTTGTCTTCCTCGGACAGGCTCTAAAACTGCCGTTTTTACCAAAACCTCACCTGCCGGGATCAGGTCTTGGTATTCGCTGCGTCCAGCCTGTACAAGTTCCTGCTAAAGCACCATTATAAAAGACGCCCGGCGCAAAGCGCCGGGCCCCATCATATCCTGGTATCCACTACACCTATCGACCGCGGCCGCCAGACTGCGATCCGCCCAGATCCCATCCTGACCGCCAGCCTGCCAATGCACCGATCCACATGATCTGCGCACTCAGCATATTCAACTCAGTGCAATCCGCAACGCCGCTGCAACTACACGAGCTCTACCACGATCTTCTTCTTCTTTCCTTTTTCAACGAGCACCTTGCCGTCCGTGAAAATATCCGCTGTGATCATAGTCTTCTTGTCCGTGACCTTTTCACCGTCAAGCTTCAGACCGCCCTGCTCGATCGTCATGAATCCTTCTCTGTTGCTCGGAACGAGTCCAAGTTCCTTGATGAAGTTCACGACACCCATGCCTTCGCCGGCCAGCTTGTCAGCTGCGAACTGCACCGTCGGCATAGTCGACAGGTCAGCTTTTCCGCCGAATGCCGCTCTTGCAGCTTCCTGCGCTTTTGTCGCCTCCTCTTCACCGTGAACGAGCTTGGTGACCTCGAACGCCAGCACTTCCTTAGCCTTGTTGATCTCCTTGTCCTGCAGCGAAGAAAGTCTCTTTACCTCATCCATCGGCAGGAATGTCAGCATCCTGAGGCATTTTTCCACATCGGCATCGCCGACGTTTCTCCAGTACTGGTAGAATTCGTACGGTGAAGTCTTGTCAGCATCGAGCCAGAGCGCACCTTTCTGCGTCTTGCCCATCTTCTTGCCCTCTGAGTTCGTCAGCAGGGAGAAAGTCATACCGTAAACCTCCTTGCCGAGCTTTTTCCTCGTGAGATCGACGCCGCCGATGATATTCGACCACTGGTCGTTGCCGCCGAACTCGATCTTTACATCGAAATCTCTTGCCATTACCATGAAGTCATAGCTCTGCATCAGCATGTAGTTGAGCTCGAACATCGTCAGACCGCCCTCGCGATCCATTCTCTGCTTGAAGCATTCAGCCCTCAGCATCGTGTTGACATTGAAGCACGAACCGATCTCTCTGATGAATTCTATATAATTCAGAGGCAGCAGCCATCTCGCGTTGTTTACCGAGATCGCTTTGCCCGGTTCAGGCGTCTTGTTTTCGTGACCCGGTGAAAATACGCCGTTGTTGCCTTCGTATTTCCAGTCCTCGTCAAAATCGAGGAACTTGTCGAACAGCTTTTTGAAAGCCGCGCAGTTGTTCTCGATCGTTTCCGGCGTCATCATCTGACGCATGTCAGTTCTGCCGGAAGGATCGCCGACAAAGCCTGTACCGCCGCCGAGCAGTACTACCGGCGTATGTCCGTATTTCTGCATGTACATCATGATGATGACCTGCATGAAGTGGCCTACGTGAAGGCAGTCCGCAGTCGGGTCGAAGCCTATATAAAACTTCACTTTCTCGTTCTGCAGAAGTTCACGGACCTTTTCCTCGTCCGTCGACTGCTCAATGAAGCCTCTCTCCTTGAGCACGTCGTAAACATTATCATGTTCGCTTACACTGTCAGGTATAAAATCGTATTTCATCTTTCTGTTTTTCCTCCAACTTACTCGTTTTATCTCGCCTCTATCGTTCGTTTCTCCCCCGGCCGACACGGCTGACATCACGAGGTCGGTTCACGAACAGGGCAGGATCCGTTTTGCGCTTCACTATTTTGTACCGTAAAGTCTGTCGCCCGCATCTCCAAGACCCGGCAGGATATATGCGTGATCGTTGAGGCGCTCATCCTTTGCAGCGATGAAGATGTCTACATCCGGATGCGCTTTCTGAAGCACTTCGATACCTTCAGGCGCTGCGATAAGGCACATGAAGATTATCTTTTTGCCGCCTCTTGCCTTAATGAAATCGATAGCCGCAGATGCGCTGCCGCCTGTAGCGAGCATCGGATCGACAACAAAGATCTCTCTCTTTTCTATATCGTTAGGCAGTTTGCAGTAGTATTCAACGGGCTCATGAGACTCAGGATCCCTGTAAAGGCCCACATGTCCCACCTTTGCATTGGGAACGAGCGCCAGCATGCCGTCTACCATGCCGAGACCTGCTCTCAGGATAGGTACGATCGCGATGTCCTCGCCCTTGAGCATCTTCACTGTAGTCTCCTGCATCGGAGTCTTGATCTGCACTTCTTCGAGCGGAAGCTTTCTCGTCGCTTCGTATCCCATGAGAGTCGAGATCTCCCTGACGAGCTCTCTGAAATCCTTGACGCTTGTCTCTTCTTTTCTCAGTAGCGCTGTCTTGTGCTGAATTAACGGATGATCGAATACATATACATTGCCCATATATTCTACCTGCCTTTCGTTTTCATATATCTTGATAATTCCCGATTTCTGTCTTCTTTGTTTTATGTAAAGCTGCCGCACACGTGCTGTGTGCATTTTTTCATGTAAAGTCTCAGTCCTGCGTTTTTCGGGGTTTCGGATGCAAATGCAATACCCCGGGCTCCTGCAATCTACCCGCATCCCGGCGGGCTGCCGCTTTACATATCGTTGAGCATATTGACTCTGCGCTGATGTCTGCCGCCCTCGAATTCTGTGTCGATCCATGCTTTAGTGATCCTCAGAGCCTTGTCGACGCCTGTCGTCCTGCCGCCAAGCGCGAGTATGTTCGAATCATTGTGCCTTCTTGACATTTCCGCCATATAAGTATCTGTACAAAGCGCACATCTTATGCCTTTTACCTTGTTTGCAGCAATGGATATCCCTATGCCTGTACCACAGCATACGATGCCCCTGTCCACCTTGCCCGATGCCACGGCATCTCCGCAGGCCTTTCCGAAAGCAGGGTAGTCCACGGATTCTTCCGAATATGTTCCGAGATCTACGGTCTCGATGTCTCTGGACTCCAGGTACTTCTTGATGTTTTCCTTCAGTTCGTATCCGCCATGGTCGCTGGCAATAGCAATCTTCATAATTTCAACCTCTTCTGACCTTTCTCCGCTCGCGCGGCACTAAACTCTCGCAATATTATAACCCGCTGATTTCAGCATTCTGTTCATCACCGCGAATCCCACGCCGTCCTTGTCGCTCAGTGCTCCTGCCAGGATAAGATCAACGCCTTCGTTGTCCAGGTCCCTCAGTCTGGAAAAGAAATCATGCGCTGCCTCTATGAATGCCTGTTCCTCGAACAATATCACCCCAACTTTGAGTCCGAGGCGTTCATTGAGCGCCTTGAGGCGTTCTATCTCGCCCTTTACTTTCTCACGTCTGCCCTCGATGACGGTCATCTGGGCTTTCGGTGCATAATGTTTATATTTCATCCCCGGTGATCTGGGTTTATAATCTCCCTGCGCACTGCCGTCTGCCGGATCCAGTGTTCCGAGGCCCAGCTCTGCGCCTTTGAAAAGTGCTTCATCGTATTTTACCGGTTTTCCGATGGCCGCCTCTATATTTTCGGCGGTGATTATCCCCGGTCTGAGTATCGTCGGGACTTCGCCCGTCATGTCGACTACTGTGGATTCGATCCCTACGCGGCAGTCTGCTCCTGAGATTATCGCGTCGATCCTGCCGTCCATGTCTGCGATCACGTCGCATGCTCTCGTAGGGCTCGGGCTGCCTGAGAGGTTCGCGCTCGGTGCCGCGATCGGGCATCCTGAAAGGTTTATCAGATCGAGCGCTGCTTTACTGTCGGGCATCCTGACTGCGACTGTGTCGAGTCCGCCTGTCGTCCTGTCCGGCACGCCTTCTTTCTTTTTGAGGACCATCGTGAGCGGTCCCGGCCAGAAATTGTCGATCAGTGCCACGATGTCAGCGCTGAGCATCGGCGTCAGCTGGCCGATGTCGCTGGCTCTCGATATGTGGACGATCATCGGATTGTCGCTCGGCCTGCCCTTTGCCTCGTATACTCTCGCCACGGCGTCGGCATCGAGTGCATTGGCTCCGAGGCCATACACTGTCTCTGTCGGGAATGCGACGAGCCCGCCGCTGCTGATTATCTCAGCCGCGATCCTTATATCTTTTTCATCTGTAGTCAGTATTTTTGTTTTCATTGCTGCTTCCTTTCGCCGTAGATTGCACGCCTCGCTCCGCTTCGGGCAATCCTGACGGGGGACCTTCCAACGACTCGCTCCGCTCGTCGGGATAACGCTCCTTCGTCGCTCCATCTCGCTTCGCTCGCTGCTGTCGCATTTTCCGCACCGGCTGAAGCCGGGGAAAATCCGCAGGTCTCTCCGCCGTAGATTGCATTCCTCGCTCCGCTTCGGGCAATCCTGACGGGGGACCTTCCAACGACTCGCTCCGCTCGTCGGGATAACGCTCCTTCGTCGCTCCATCTCGCTTCGCTCGCTGCTGTCGCATTTTCCGCACCGGCTAAAGCCGGGGAAAATCCGCAGGTCTCTCCGCCGTCTAGAAATTCTTCATTTTTTCGGCCTGGTCGCTTGTGATGAGGCCGTCTATTATTTCGTCGAGATCTCCGTCGAGGAAGTTGTCGAGCTTGTAGAGTGTCACGCCTATCCTGTGGTCTGAAACTCTTCCCTGCGGGAAGTTGTATGTCCTGATTCGCTCACTTCGGTCTCCGGAACCTACCATGCTCTTTCGCTGGTCTGCGATTTCCTTGTTCTGCTCCTGCATCTTCAGGTCGTAAAGTCTTGCCTTGAGGACCTTGAACGCTTTTTCCTTATTCTTGATCTGCGACTTTTCATCCTGACACGTCACCACGAGTCCCGTCGGTTCATGTGTAAGTCTTACTGCCGAGTCCGTCGTATTTACGCACTGTCCGCCGTTTCCGGAAGCTCTGTAAACATCGACACGCACATCGTTCGGATTGAGATCGACTTCGACGTCGTCTACTTCAGGCAGCACTGCAACTGTTGCCGCCGAGGTATGGATCCTGCCGCTCGACTCAGTCTCAGGCACTCGCTGCACTCTGTGCGCTCCGCTCTCGTACTTGAGTCTTGAATACGCGCCCTTTCCCTTTATGAGAAGGACTGCCTCCTTGATGCCGCCAAGTCCCGTATCGTTGAGCTCGATCAGCTCTGTCTTCCAGCGGTTACGCTCCGCATATCTCGTATACATCCTCAAAAGATCCGCACCGAACAGCGCGGCTTCCTCGCCGCCTGTTCCTGCTCTGATCTCAAGGATAACGTTCTTTTCATCGTTAGGGTCTTTCGGGAGAAGAAGCACCTTGAGCTCATCCTCCTGCTGCCCGATCAGCTCTTCGAGCTCGGAGATCTCCATCTTCGCGAGTTCGCGCATCTCCTCATCGCCCTCTTCAAGGATCTCTTTGGCATCGGCCAGATCAGCCTTCGCCTTTTTGTATTCCTTGTATTTCTTTACGATAGGCTCCATCTCGCCCATTTCCTTGACGTGCTTCTGCCACACCGGCTGATTGTTGATCACTTCAGGGTCAGAAACCTTCTGAGCCAGTTCATCGTATTTTTCTGTTATAAAATCTAATTTATCAAACATATTTAACTCCTGCATTTTATGGATTCGGCAGGCTGCGGTATCATTTCCCGGCGCCTGCGGCTTTTTATGCGAAAACATACTTTTCTAACTTTATATTATATCAGAAGTTACGTGTAAAAAAAACAGTGAATTGTTATTTGGCCGGCACGTGATACAAATTATGCTTGCACATGTGCATCAAACGGAGTATACTAAATAACCGAACAACTGGATCAGACAGTTCGAAACCATCCTGTCTTTAAACAAAACTATGGATCTCCGGCAAGAATGCGCTTCTTGCTGTGTTTTTGGATGGTGCTTCGAACGAGCACCTTTTTTAATGCAAAATTTCAGGCTGCCATGCCGCAAGGCTATAGGCAGCAGGTGAGCGAATAGCTGGCGCAAGGCTGCTGCATCGAATCCGCGTCGGAATTGCCTCATAGCTGGACCGCGCCGCAGAAAGGACGACTTTACATGGAAATGCAGAGATATGACACGATAAACAATAAAAATTCCAGAGAGATAGTGCTCCTGCGAGGAAGCGGCTGCAAGTGGCGGCGCTGCAGGTTTTGCGACTATCATCTGGACTTCTCGCGCGATGAAAAGGCAAACTTTGAAATCAGCCGGGAGGCGCTGAGTCACGTCACAGGCCGATATGGTGTGCTCGAAGTCATCAATTCCGGCAGCTTCTGCGATCTCGATGATGATACTGTCAGCGAGATCATCAGGACATGCGGTGCCATGAAGATCGCGCAGGTCCATATCGAATGCCACTGGCGCGACCGGCATACGCTCCCCGCGATCAGAGAACGATTCGCCGCGGCCGGTATACGGATCAAGGTGAAGATCGGGGTCGAAACTTTCGATGCTGATTTCCGCGACGATGTGCTGATGAAAGGAATGGAACACGTGTCGCCTGCTGAGATCGCAGAGTACGCTGACGAAGTGTGCCTGCTGTTCGGACTTACCGGACAGACTGAGATTTCCATGAAAAACGATGTCGAGACCGGACTGGCGCTTTTCGAACGTGTTTGCATAAATCTCATGACGGAAAACAGCACTTCTGTGAAACCGGACGGTGAGGTGCTCGAGACATTCATGCGCCGGCTGTTGCCGATCTACGAGGGAGATCCGCGCGTCGATATCCTGCTTGAAAACACCGACTTCGGTGTCGGGCGCAAGGGCTGATCCGCCAGTCGCAGATCGGCAACAATGCTCGCACAGATCAGCGGATCACCGCATCACCACATTAAGAGCTGGCAACATTTTCAGAACACAAACGGAGGTAAATAATGCAAAACGAAATCTTACTGGCTTTATCGCTTGTTTTCATATTCGGGGGCGTACTCGTCATGTACCGCATCTTCGGTATCACCGGACTTTACTGCGCGACGGTCATCGCAACGATCACGGCAAACATCGATGTGCTTCTCATGGTCGATGCGTACGGCATGGAGCAGACTCTCGGCAATATACTGTTCGCTGCGACTTTCCTCATCACCGACATACTCAGCGAAAATCATGGCAAAGCAGCTGCTCAAAAGGCCGTGAACATAGGAATCGCAACGTCTCTGAGCTTCATACTGATATCACAGTCATGGCTGCTTTATACGCCTGCCGAAAGTGACTGGGCGCGCGGGAGCTTTGAAGTGATCTTTTCGAATACACCGCGTCTCATGATCGTCAGCCTGGTGGTATACGCTGTATGCCAGCGCTTCGACGTCTGGGCTTACCACAAATGGTGGGCGTTCACGGAAAAACGCTGCGGCGATGCCAGGGCGTTCCTGTGGCTGCGAAACAACGGATCGACGATGATCTCGCAGGCGCTGAATACCGTGCTTTACAGCTTCGGCGCTTTCTGGGGGATGTATGATATCACTACGCTCATTCACATATGCATCTCAAGCTATGTCATTTTCATCGTGACAAGCCTTGCCGATACGCCGGCGGTCTACCTGGCGCGCAGGATCAAGGATCGTCATCAGGTCAAGGTTTCAGAGGTGTAAAACCGCGGATTTCCGGCACGCCGGAGGTTCTGTCTGAAGGCTTTTTAAGTGCAAAGCGGCAGTTCACATGCTGAGTGGCGCTCTCAAATTGCCAAGCGGCAAACTGCCTGCCGGCCTAAAACCAGCTGCTTACACGTAACGCACAAAAAAATAACAGCGCTGCTGCAGGCGTATCGTCATTCTATGACTCGATGCGCACTGCTGCAGCGCTTTTCTTTATGTTCTGCTGTTTTCAGAGATCCGCCTGACACCCGCCTGCTGCGGCGGAGCAGTATCTTTATCTTTACACGATCTGCCGCCAGCTACCTCGATCTGGGCGCGACCCTCCGCTTCCTGGAAAACTCCATATTCTCGAAAGTCTTTTTCCATCTTGCGCTCGCACGCTCTATCCTTTTGGCGCCGAGCATCCTTGGATCGAAGCCGGCCTCTCTGAAAATCTCCGTCGGCTTTTTTCCGGAATCGTATTCGGCCACAAAATGACGTTTGAATTCCTCCGAATAAAATATCTTCTCTGAGGTCACTTTTATCACAAATGGATTTTTTTCAAGCTGAGCCATCTGCTCTTCACTCAATCTCGGCATGACTGCCTCCTTCTGATCCGGCTGTCTCTAAACCACTGCTTTATCACGGCAGATAGTTCAGCGGATCCTTCGCTACTCCGTCGACTCTGATCTCAAAATGGACATGCGGTCCCGTGCTTCGTCCGGTATTTCCTGACTTGGCTATGCTCTGTCCCTGGTAGACCTTGTCGCCTACACTTACGAGAAGTTCGCTGTTGTGAGCGTATCTCGTCTCCATTCCATTCTGATGATCTATGGTAACAAGATATCCGTATGCTCCGCTGTAGCCTGCATATGTTACAGTACCTCCGTCGGCAGCCATTACAGTAGTCCCCACCGGAACTCCGAGATCGATACCCTCATGTGTAGTTCCCCATCTTCCTCCGAAGTTCGAAGTCATCGTGTATCCGCCGGAAAGCGGCCATATGTATTTGCCTGATCCGACTGTAGGCGGTCTCTCCTTGGTACCTACGGTTATTATCTCTGTCACAGGCTCCTTCTTGACCGTCGTTACAAGAGGATCCTCCTCTTTTTCTTCGCCGTTGATCAGCACTATCCTTGAAGTGATCTCCGAAACTCCGTTTTCACCGGCCTGCTTCGTCTTCGTATCGCCTTCGTACATGTCAGCGTCTTCCTGCTCATCCACCTCGTACTCGATCTCTTTCTCATATGTCACCAGCTCAGTGATCTGAACTGTGAGCACCGGAGCATTCTGCTTTATCAGCAGAGTGCTGCCGACTTCGAGCTTCTTCTTGTCGACGCCCGGATTGTCCGCAAGTATATCATCTTCATCAACGGAATATCTCTTCGCTATATCTGCAAGCGTATCTCCGGCAACGACCTTGTGCATCGTTTCCTTTTCTCCGCTCGTGCAGAGTCTCTCGACCATTTCCTTTTCCGAAAGCACGTCTTCCAGCTCGGTATTGGTCTGTTTTGCTTCCACATTTTCGATAAAGACAGCTTCTTCGATCTTGGCGCCTTCGCGCTTGCTCGTATATCTGTCCTTTATATCCTGCAGCACGTTCGCCGCAGTCTTCTTGTTTTCAACGGATCCGACCTTTTCACCGTTGATGTATATACCGTATGCCTTTACATTGAGGTTACCCATGTACGAAAGACGCTTGAGCACCTCTTCGGAGCTGTCGATCTCGACATCGCCCAGCGCGGACACACGTTTGAACGTTATATCGGACGCCGGGTCTATCACGACGTCTACATTCTTGTCTTTGGTCAGCGCACCCTGCACCAGATCCGTGATCCTCAGCACATCGTCCTTTTCCTTCACGAGCCCGAGCGTTCTGCCGTTGTACGAGTATTCATACGCAGTGCAGTAGTTGAACACGCCCGCCACTCCGACTATCAACATGATGAAGACTGAGAACATCACGAGCAGCGGCTTCTTGTGAGCGTCGCAGAAATTCTTGAACGCCCTCATCTTCTTTCCGAACGGACTCTTCTCATAGTCAGCATATCGCTGCTTCATCGAGATCTCGACCGCTTCACGCGCCTCTTCTCTTCTTCGCTCACGTTCCTCACGCATTTCCTGAGTCTTCTCCTCAGAAGCCTCTTTTCTTTCCTTTCTTCCTGCAAAACCCAGCAGGTCTCTGAATGAAACGGAAAGCGTGTCCTTTATCTTAGTATTTATCTGAAGTCCTTTGACGTTTACAACGCCGCCGCCGAGCTCTGCATCCGCGATGCTCTTTTCCTTGAGGCGTTCTTTCTCAAGTCTCGCTCTCTCTGCCGCCTCGCGCTTCGCACGCTTCAGGCGTTCTTTAGCCTCAGCTCTATGGATCTTTTCTTCATGCTTTTTCTTCGCTCTGGCGATCTTTTCTTCTCTGGCTGCCTTCGCGCGTTCTTCCTTGATGAGCTTTTCGACTCTGGCTTTCTGCACCTTTATCTCTCTGGCTCTCCTGTCACGCTCTTCTCTGGCGAGACGCTCGTTCTTGTGTTCATCGAGCAGCTCCTGCAGTTTTTCCTGCTCTGCCTTGAGCAGTATCTGCTGCTGGCTGAGTTTTTTCTGCTGTTCCTCTGCGAGCTTCTCGGTATGCATTTCCGTGATCTGTGAGATCGCTCCGAGGGCATCGCCCTGCTTTTTCTGAGCTTCTAAAAGCTCACGTCTGGCTTCTTCCAGACCCTTCATCGGGTCTTTTTCAGGCTCAGGCTTCGATCCCTGTGAAGCTTCCGCCTCTCCGAAAAAAGCACACTTTTCTTCAGGTGTGGCTTCCGCCGATGTATATGATCCAGTCGACTGTGCCTGTGACGATACTGACGGTGTCACCGTATTTTCAGCTGATGATGCAAAGGCTGCAGCTGGCTTTCCGTCGGGGTTCGATGAAGCTGTCCTGGCCGTATCTGATCTGCCCGATCTCGTCCAGGCTTCATATTCCTCCAGCTGTCTGTTCTTTTTCTGCAGCTCTGCCTCCATAGCGTCGAGAGCCTGCTTTCTCGAAATGGCGTTGGCTCTGCGGCGGGCCTCCTCTGCCTGCATCCTCTTGCGCTCAGCCTCTTCTCTGACCATCTCCGCACGGCGCTGCGCATCCATAGCTTCTTTTTTGGCCTGCTGGTTTTCAAGGTCTCTGCGTCTTGCACGCTCTTCCTCGAGCTTCTTTGCCTCGGCATCTCTGATCGCCTGCTTGATGATCGCCTGCTCTGCCGCCTTGATCTCCTGCGTATACTCGAGGTTCACTCCGCTGCCCGTCTGTGTCGCGCTGTTTTTACCCGCTCCTGACAGCACATCCATATCGTCTTTCTTGAGTGTCTCGACACTTTCCCGAAGGCTTCGGATCTCATCAAAGATCTTCTTTGCATCTTTATCCTGCGCAAAGAGATCTTCTCTGCTCATCGTCTCCCTCGGCACCGTCGCGGGCTCGTTTTCCCGCCCGGTATCTACTGGTTTATTAAGTTTATCTTTTCCCTTGTTATCTCTCGGAAACATTGACATCTTTCTCCTGTTTCAAGCATTCCGGTATCCTTGCACTGCGGACACCTGTATTTTATATCCATATAGTCCATCTCAAAACCGTTGTCGGTGAGAAGGAACGCTCTTTCCATATTCAGTGAATCAAGTCTGTTTCTTATTTCCTCCATTGCCTTTTCCTTGTCGACCCTGTCGGAAATTATCATCTTGGAGATCTCGCTGTTGCTCCTGTTGAGCTCGTCCTCGATCTCCTTTATACGCGGCACTTTCTTATAAACCTGTGCGCGCCGCTCTTCGGCGTCCTGCTCCTCCTTGAGGCGCAGGACGCTGTAGTATTTCATTATCTCACCGGTCGTAAGCTCTCCGCTGCTGCCCTTTGCCTCTCTGTTCTGCTGTTCCTCGTACCAGTTCACCAGTATCTTGTTGACATAATTTATATTCGGGCTGGAGATCCCCGACGTCTTGCTGCATGCTGTAAGGACCTTTTCCAGTGTGAATCCCATGGTCTCGAACCACGTATCCATTATGCGCATCTCCTCCTCTGTGGCATTTCTTGAAAAGCCCAGGGCCTGGAAGACGCGTTTGTAAAGGTGATGCTTCTTGTCGTTTTCGCTGAGGTATTTTTCAACAGCTATCACATCATGCAGCCCTTCGTCTGTCCATTTTTTTATCACAGCCGAAATGTACTTGAAGTTCTTTTTATTTTTGTTCAGACAGTAAGAGTACGCGTAGACGATCACTTCAGGCGCTGCATTGAAGTCGTTTATCAGTGAAAGCACCTCCATCATCTCCGTGCCGCCTACGGTCCTTGCTGTTACTTTCTCTATCTGAGAAAACATACTCTGTATGTCCTTGTCGGACATGAACGACTGCATACGGCTTTCATCCGCATAAGTCTTTTTCTTCGTCTTTTCTCCGTAAAGCTGCTCCTTCAGGCTAACAAACTCTATATCGTATACCAGTCTGTTTTCCTTGTCGTTTCTCAGTTTCCTGACCACGCCCATACGATCCCAGTACGTCCATGCCTTCAGAACATCTTCGATATCCATCGCCAGATGCTTTGCTATATCTTCACTGGAAAGATCGATCCCCAGTCCCGCATACATGTACGCGAACATGTAGACCTTTACAAAATCACCCGGCGCGGATGCCATGTATTCATTTATAAAGATATTTTCAACGCTGGTATCCAGCAGAAAATAATCGCTTGTCTTCTCTTTCCTGAAACCCATCTATCCTCCGTATCAGAATCCGGGACCGCTGCTTCCCATGCTGTCTACGAACTTCGTCAGCTTGTCGAGCCATGTTATCTTGACGGTGCCGGTCGGGCCGCTTCGCTGCTTGGCCACTATGACTTCGCACTCGCCGTGAGCCTCGGAATCCTCATTGTAGTATTCGTCTCTGTACAGGAATATAACTATATCTGCGTCCTGCTCTATCGAACCTGATTCTCTCAGGTCCGACAGCATCGGTCTGTGGTCAGTTCTCGTTTCCGGCGCTCTGGAAAGCTGCGACAGCACCAGTACCGGGCAGTTGAGCTCTTTTGCGAGCAGCTTCAGGTTTCTCGATATCACCGAGATCTCCTGCGTCCTGGAATCGGCTTTTCCTTCCGGATTCATCAGCTGCAGATAGTCTATGACTATGAGATCGAGTCCTTCTTCTGCCTTGAGTCGCCTGCATTTGCTCTTCATCTCCATGATGTTGATGCCTGCAGTGTCGTCTATATGTATGTTCGCCTTTGACAGTATGTCGAGCGCGATGTTGATATCATCCCAGTCTCTTCTTTCAAGCTTTCCTGTCTTGAGGCTCTGCATCGGCACCTTCGACTCCATGGAAAGAAGTCGCTGTCCGAGCTGTTCCTTGGCCATTTCCATACTGAATACCATGACCGAGGCCTTGCCCTTTACCGCAGCGTTCAATGCCAGTGAAAGCGCGAACGCCGTCTTTCCCATGGCCGGTCTCGCTGCCAGTATTATCAGATCGGATTTCTGCAGACCTGACGTCATCTGGTCCAGATATTTGAACCCGGTCGTCACGCCTGTCAGTCCCCCGTCCATCTGCGAGGCCTTGTCGATTATCTCTATGTTTTCAAGGAGCACATCCTTTATGTGGGTGTACTGACCTTTCTGTCTTGACTGCGAAATCTCAAAGATGCCGCTCTCTGCATAGTCGAGCATCTGTCCGGCTTCCATGGATTCATCGTAGCCCTTGGCCATTATGTCGTCGGCCATATCTATCATTCTTCTTATCGACGCTTTCTCTGCAACGATCTTGCCGTACTCCACGGCATTCGTTATCGTAGGCGTGCCTGATGACAACGATGCGATATATGCTCTGCCGCCGACCATGTTGAGGCTGTTCTTTTTCTTCAGCTCTTCGGATACGGTCAGCGCGTCCACAGGTGAGTTTTTCCTGTGAAGATCGAGCATTGCCTTGAATATCTCCTTGTGGTTCGCATCGTAAAAGTCCTCGGGCTTTACCACTTCCACAACGTCAAAAAGTGCATCCTTTGAAAGCAGGGCTGCACCTAAAACAGACTTTTCCGCCTCTATACTGTGCGGAGGTATCCTTCCTTCCATTACTCTGTCTCCTGTCGGTTAAACTGTAACCGATACTTTGAGAGTAGCAGTAACTTCAGAGAAAAGCTTGATAGTGACTTCTGTGTCACCTGCCTGCTTTATAGGACCGTCCATTTCTATCTTCTTCTTGTCTACTTTTATGTTTTCCTGCTTGAGCAGTGCGTCAGCTATATCCTTTGATGTTATCGAACCGAACAGCTTGCCTGTTTCTCCGCCCTTTGACTTTATCACGAGAGTCTTTGACTCCAGTACCTTGGCCTGTTCCTCGGCTGCAGCCTTCTGCTCAGCATGCTTCTCTGCAGCGATAGCCTTCTGCTTCTCGAGATTTCTTATATTTCCTTCTGTAGCTTCTTTTGCAAGACCCTTTGGAAGGAGCATGTTTCTCGCATATCCGTCGCTTACCTTTACGACTTCGCCCGCCTTGCCTGTTCCTTTAACATCCTTTGTCAGTATAACTATCATTATTTTAGCCTCCTATTGTGAAGTTCTCACGAAATGTCTTCTCTAATGTTTCTCTTATTTTTATCAGCAGCTGCTCAGGGGTGAGATCCGACTGGGCTCCTGCTGTATTGAAGTGGCCGCCTCCGCCGAACTCTTCCATGATGAGCTGGACGTTCATATCGCCGAGCGACCTTGCACTCACTACGGTCTGGCCCTTCATGTTCCTGCCCGCAACAAAGCTTGCCTTGATACCTTTTATCGTCAGCAGCTCGTCAGCGACCTGCGAATTGACTATCTGCGCGTCCGGATTCTCGCCCGGGCACACCGCCATCGCCACACCGTTATCGAAAAACTGCGCATTTGCGATGCACATGGCTCTGAGCCTGAAGCTCTCCACGTCTGCCTGGAAATATCTCCTGACATTTTCCAGATCCGCCCCTGCACGCCTGAGCCATGATGCCGCTTCGAATGTGCGGACCCCAGCCTTTACAGCGAACCTGTTCGTATCAACCATTATGCCCGCGAGCAGTGCGTCGGCCTCCAGCTTTGTGAGCGCTTTCTTTTCGCACGCGTACTGCACGATCTCCGAAACCAGCTCGGATGCCGATGATGCATATGATTCCATGTACGAGAGGAGCACGTTCGGCAGATCGCCTTCCGTACGCCTGTGGTGGTCTATCACGACAGTCCTGTTTATCTTTTCGAGCAGCTCCAGCGACTCGACCAGTATCGGGCGATGCGTGTCTACAACGACACCGAGCGAACTGCCGTCAGCCAGCGCGAGCGCCTTTTCCGAAGTCAGGAACTCGTACTGCTCCAACGATTTCGCATCCTGAACGATATCTTCCAGCGTGTTGTTGTATGAGTTGAGTATTATATAGGCTTCCTTGCCTATAGACTTTGCTACTCTGTATATCCCCAGCGCCGCTCCGAAGCTGTCCATGTCCGGATTGCTGTGTCCCATTATGAATATCCTGTTTGACTGTGTCATCAGGAGCTTGAGCGCATGCGCTATTATCCTGGATTTGCCTTTGTAGCCCTTCTCGACGCTCTGCGACTTGCCGCCGTAGTATTCAAAATTCTTTACATTCCTTACCACGACCTGATCTCCGCCGCGCCCGAGCGCCAGATTCAGAGCATCCTGTGCATAGTCCTCGCTCTCGGCGATCGTCTTGCCGCCGATGCCGATGCCGATACTCAGCGTTACCGGGAAATCCATGTTGGTCTCCACAGCACGCACATCATCCAGTATCGAGAACTTTTTGACTACCAGCTGTTTGTAATTTTTCTGTGTCAGCAGCATTTCATACATGTGATCCTTGTAGCGTGAAACGGCTGCCCCCATGCCTGCGCTCCAGTTTCTGATGAGCTTATCTATCTCCGTGGAGATCTCCAGCTCGTTCTCCTCTTTGCCGCTCGGCGTGAGTTCTTCCAGATTATCGACGTTTATCAGTGCTATGCACGGTTTTTCTTCATTGTAAAGATCCTTGAGGTTCTCGAAGGAAGTTATGTCTATGAACGACATCATCACAGAGGCGTTCTCTCCTTCTCCGATGAATCCGCACAGTATCCTGAACGCTTTGTCGTTTCTCTTCAGATAAAGCGCAGTGCCTTCCTTTGCCGCTATGACGATCTCCGGGAGCTTTATCCCCGTAAGCGCGAAAATGTCTCCATCTATGATCCCGTCATACTTGAACACATCTGCGATCCTTTTATTTGCCCTGGTGACTTTTCCGATGGAATTGATTATGCACATCGGCACCAGTGTGTAATATGCCAGCAGTTTTTCTATTCTTCCTACGTACATATTCCTCTCCTGAAATTGATTTTCATTACTGATCCGCGCCGCTTAACTGCTCCTGCCCTGTATCCTTTTCTTTATTCCGAATACAAGATCTATCATTCCGATCAGCAGCAGCGCCATCCTGCCGAAATATGTCATCCACAGTATCACTGCCGCTATGACGCCTATGACTTTAGGTATGCGTTTCATGTGGCAGAACATAAAGACGACTGAAACTCCCTGCAGTGAAAACATGAAGTTGAACAGGAAATCTATATTCATGTAAACCATGCTGTCTACGAACACGCCTGTCTTTGTCAGCAGCCACGACAGCAGATACATTCCCATTATCCCCATCAGAGCGCTGCCCGGCCACGTGAATTCCCTGAATTTAGGCATTCTCCTGACCGTCGCGACACGTCTGCTCATGATCTTTGAGATTATGATATATTCTATATATGATACTACTGCACTCATCGCCATGATAGTTGCAGGCATCACTGCGAATGCGCTTTTGTAAAGCCCGCTGATGAATTCGATCCTGTCAGCCTTGCTGACTGATGCGAGATTCAGCGAATCCTCGACCATAGGATTATTTGCCAGTTCCTTAGCCATGTCGTCGATAAGCTCCTGCAGCTGAGCAAATATGCCCTCGCCTGTCATCGATGCGACCATGAACACGATCACTGTCATAACTGTTACGATCAGCGTTGCCTGCATGACCGTCCTGTACGGTGACATTCTGCCTGTTCTGATATACCCCGGCATTACTGCTATCGGCACGACTAATATAAGAAAGTAAATCAGCAATAGGTACATTCTGTTTCTCCTAAAATTATTTATAAGTAATGGTTATTATATCACAACTGCGACATTTTGTCTTTTTTTTGTTGTTTGTGTATAACTTTGCCGGTTGTTCACCGGCTTTACAGCCGCATCATCACAGCTGTGTATGCAAAGGCGCAGCTGTCCCTGCAGCCGGCTGTGTGCTATAGTCTGCGGTGTTCTGAGCAGCAGCTCCCGCAGGTATCGCGCGATTTCCGGTCTTCGCCTTTTCCGGTGTACCTGTACCTTCTACTATGCCTGTGAGCGCACTGGCGAGCCCCGCCATCCCCTGTATCTCCGCAGGGATTATGATCTTCGTGGCTTTGCCGTCTGCCGCCTTTTCAAACGCCTCGAGACTCTTGAGCGTCAGCACTTCCTTAGTCGCGCCTGCCTCGCTCAGCAGTCTGATACCGTCAGCAGTAGCACGCTGCACCATGAGTATGGCCTCCGCTTCACCCTCTGCAGCCTTTATAGCTGCCTGCTTTGCAGCCTCTGCTCCGAGGATCACCGCTTCCTTGTTACCTTCAGCTATGAGAACTGCCGATTTTTTCTCACCTTCCGCACGCAGGATCGCTTCTCTTCGTTCACGCTCCGCACGCATCTGCTTCTCCATAGCCATCTGTATGTCTGCCGGCGGGTTGATATTCTTCACTTCGACTCTGTTGATCTTGATGCCCCATGCATCCGTTGCCTCGTCGAGCACTATCCTTATTTTGCTGTTGATGTGTTCTCTGCTCGTCAGAGTTCCGTCGAGCTCGAGCTCGCCTATGATGTTTCTGAGCGTTGTCGCCGTCAGATTCTCTATCGCAGCCATAGGGTTCTCTACGCCGTATGCGTAAAGCTTAGGGTCTGTGATCTGGAAATACACTACGGTGTCGATCTCTATCGTTACGTTGTCCTTCGTTATCACCGGCTGCGGCGGGAAATCTATGACGTGTTCCTTGAGCGACACTTTTCTTGCCACCTTGTCGATCAAAGGTATTTTAAAGTGCAGACCCACCTGCCATGTGGTGTAGTATGCCCCGAGCCTTTCCAGTACGTATGCGTTTGCCTGCGGCACTATCCTGATGTTTGTGACAACAAGCGCGATGATCAGTGCGATCAGTATCAGCACCACTATTATCGCCCCCGCTGAAATTCCTGTGTGATACATCTTAATCCTCCTTTTTTCTCCTTTTATACTCAAACCGGCTGAGCCGGCTCTGCTGTCTCTTTTATCTGTTCTGCGCCGTTTCCTTGACTTCCTCGACTGTCAGCGTGACTCCTCTGATGCTTTTTATCGTTACCAGTCTGCCTTTATCGATCGGCCTTCCCTCCGAGACTGCCGTCCACACCTTGCCGTCGACGCGCACCTGCCCTTTTCCATAAGAAGGGAGGTCTTCCTCGACTATGCCTGTCTGGCCGACGACTGACTCGATATTCGTCTTCTGCACTCTGTCATTGAGCTTTTTCTTCGCCAGCGGCCTGGTGCATGCGACGAGTATCGCGGAAACTACAAGAAATATTATGACCTGAACGATCACAGGAGCTCCGACTGCTGCTGCGATCGCTGCGCACACCGCGCCGCCCACGAACCATATGCACGTGAGTCCCATCGTGATCGCTTCGAGTATCGCCATTATCCCGGCGATCATCAGCCACATCACAGCTTCACTGAATGTTATCCCGAATATCGTCATGGCCTTCCTCCTCTTCTCCTCATGTTCTGCACCTGATGACGTTCTATCATCTCATTCATTTCCGCTCTGGTCAGCAGCCCTGACTTGTAAAGCGTCTTCAGACTGTCGAGGTAACGCTGTTCGTCACTTGATACAGCCTGCTGCATCACAGCTCCCGCGCTGCTGCTCTGACGTGCCCGGCGTTCCCCTGCGGCACCGGCGGCCCTGCCGCTGCGATCAATGTGATCTCTGTGCGCATCGTGCAGATCGCGCAGTTTACGATCCCTGCGTTTTGCACTGCTCTGCGCCGCATGCATGCCTGACGTGCCGGAACTCCCCGGCATCCTGAACTGCGTGCCGGCCGATCCGCCGTTCATTTTTCTGCGCCTGAGTATCACCGCCACGACGGCAGCTGCTATTATCAGAACTATCGCCACAGTGAAGATCGCCATTGCTCCTATCGCTCCATCGCTTATGCCGTCCGCATAATACACCGCATCATCGGAATGGTCACCTGTCATATCGTCACCGTATCCGTATTCGGAGAATTCATCGACGATCTCAGCAGCTGTGTCCTGCTGATCCTGTGTGAGCTGCAATCCGTATCCGTTATGGAATACCAGCACCTCATTTATCACAAAGTTGGTGTTTGACGTCATCGAGGCAGTGAGAAACACCGTATCGGTCCTGCTTTCCTGCTGTCCGTCTCCGTCAAGATCGGCTGTCATCACGATATCTGTCTTCAGGAAGCTGTTCCACTGATATTCTGTGAATACCGGCGTGCCGTACGTTATCTGAGCACCGGGATCTGCCGATGCGATCTGTTCCGTGTAAAGCTGCACAAGAGCATTTTTCCCGTATTTATCATAATAATCCCGCGCATCGTTTTCATCGCTGTAAAAATAAACGTAATCGCCGTCCGTCACTGCGTCTGCAGAAAAATATATATCGAACATCAGCGGATCACTAATGCCATTTTCTGCAGCCGTCATGATATGTTCAAAAGGCTTGCCTGAGCTTTCCGTTTTATCGACCTCTGCGATCTGCCAGCTGTCCCAGCCTGATTCTTTGTAAATGCTGATACCGCCGTCTCTGCATTCAAAATAATAAGTTTCCGCATATGCGCCCGATGCAGTCGCAAATATCAGAAGCAGCATGCACAAAAAAACCGTTATGCGTGTTAGATTCCTTTGCTTCATCATACCTCCTGTCCCTTACCCTGATAGTGATATCTATTACTTAACAAATTATTATACCATAAACACATGTATTTTCTTATACAAAAAACCGGGTGTGATGCCCGGTTTTTGTTTTTAATATTTATGACTTGTCCCGTCACTGATTATTCAGCTGTGTAAGGCAGCAGAGCAACGATTCTTGCTCTCTTGATAGCTCTTGTTACCTCTCTCTGGTGAACAGCGCAAGTTCCTGTGATTCTCTTAGGAAGGATCTTTCCTCTTTCTGTCACATACTTCTTGAGCTTTTCAACGTCTTTGTAATCTATAGTTTCAGCTTTATCAGCGCAGAACTGGCATACTTTTTTTCTTCTCATGCCGCCACGTCTTTTATTATCCATGATATTATCTCCTTTCTTTTAGAACGGGATATCATCATCCTGGAGTGCCTGAAATCCTTCAGGTACGCCCATGTCTTTGTCGGCAGAGCCCTGATTAGATGGCTGCGAGCTCTGATATCTGCTGCCGCCGCCTGATCTTTCGTTTCTGTCGCCCCATTCCAAAAATTCTACTCTGTCGGCCACTACGTCTGTCGTATAGACTGTAATGCCGTCTTTATTGGTATAACTGCCTGTCTGTATCCTTCCCTGGACGCCGACAAGTCTGCCTTTTGCCAGAAATCTTTCGCAGTTCTCAGCCTGACGGCCGAATACTGTTACTCGCGGAAAATCAGTTTTCTTTTCCTGTCCGGATCTTACCGGCCTGTCTATTGCTACAGTAAATGTTGCTACAGCCATCTGGCTTTCCGGTATATACCTGATTTCAGGGTCTCTGGTTAATCTTCCAATCAGTACTACACTATTCATACTGCACCCCTCTTCCTATTTTTCATCTTTGTTTATTATGATGTGTCTGATTACGTTGTCTGAGATCTTGAGTCTTCTGTCGAGCTCTGCCGGCAGAGTCGGCTGTGCCTTGAATTCGATAACAACATAATATCCTTCAGTCTTCTTCTGGATAGGATATGCGAGTTTTTTCATACCCCATACATCTGCGTTGCCTACTTCACCTTCAGCAGCGATGATACCTTTAACAGCTTCGATAGTTGCTTCTTTCTTATCATCTTCGATCGCAGGGTCAATAACGAACATAACTTCATAATTGATCATTCTTTTCACCTCCTTATGGACTAAATGGCAGCAGGCTTTTCCTGCTGCAAGGACTGCATGCAAAATCGCACACGAAATCACATGCCTTTATATTATACATTATCTGCAGGTTATTGCAAGCAAAAAAGCTGAGAAATCTCAGCTTTTCTTGCTATTTCAGCCTATTTCAGCCTATCCAGCGCCGCGCTGCGGCTTTTGCTTATCGTCGCATAGTAGCTGACCATGTTACTTGCGACCTTGTCATCCCACGCAGTGCTGGCCGCATATTTTTTATTTACATCAGATATAGTCTTTCCCGAATAAAGGCTGCCGCCCGGTGACAGATAGCTGTTCGCCAGAGCCCCGGAAACCACGTCGATGCCCTCGGCTTTTGAAGAAAAACCGCTTGTCCCGTATCCGAACATATTATTTGTCGCGAAGCACATGGTGCCGTTGGCGCTCTCATGCGCTGCGATCGCCATCACGAACAGACAGTTGATACCGTAGTCCTGCTCGGCCTGATAAAATGCTTCTTCAAGGCCGACAAGACCGCCTGTCGTCACGAGCTTCAGATCGGCCACTGTGACTCCGCTCGGTCTGCTGACATCCATCGCCATTACCTGTGCAGTCGTATAGGCCGGTATCTGCCTGTCATTTATCACACGATCGACCGTCGACGTTCTCAGCGCATCTGCAAGATCCACATCCCTGGCAGACGCGGCTCCTTCTTCTGTCAGCAGCTTGCTGGCCTTTGCAGCATCGCTCCGGATATCCTCAGCTGTCGCATATATGCCGGCGAAAAAAAGCCCCGCGCACAGCGCAAGTATAAAAACGGTCAGCACGGCGATCTTTGCAAAATGACGGCCGTATTTCCTGTTTATCACATAAACTGTTTTTTCTCTATCGTCCATAAATACCTCGTATACTTGAAAATCAAAGGATTCTAATATATTATAGTTAATATGTCAGGAAAAAACAACAGCTATCATGCTTAGACAGACAGTGAAGCCAGAGGTGTGAAAATATGCAGCATATACTCAAAACCGTAATAACACTGCTCATTTCTCTGCTGATGCAGTCCGGTGTCGTGAACCTGATATCGACGACTCCACACGATGCGGTCAGCGATTTTATGGACGGTCTGAAAAACCGCGACAGCAGTGTTATGGAAAAATACATGGATGACAGCTATGTCAACTTCATCACTAACGTCCAGGGTGATGATGCCGTAGTCGAGAGGATGAACGAGGCGCTGTTCAGGAACTTCTCGTACAAGATAGAAAAGATCAAGACAAAAGATGATGTCGCAGTCGCAAAGGTCAGCATCACGAGCGGCGATTTCAGCAATGTGCTGTCCGGATATGAAGCCGCATCATATGAATACATCACGGATAATCTGCAGTCAGACGAGATCGCGGACAAGGACTACCTGAACGCGAAGTGCCTTGAGATATACGTGCAGCAGGTCGAAGCAGCCGCAGACAGCGGTACTGTACTTGAAACTGTGGTGTACATCCCGATGATCGACGACGGATACTACGGCTGGAACATCATCATGACCGACGACCTGATGAAGACCGTGCTCGGCAACCTGCAAATGCCCGCGAGCTGATATTGCATTACAGTTATACCACCTATTTCCAAAGCTTGTCAGGATACATGCCCTTGTCTTTCATAGACTCGAGGGCATTTTTTACGTCCTCTTTGTCCTCCTTGTAGGTCACCCCGTACCACCTGTCAGCGGAATTCAGCACCTTGACCTGCGCCTTTCCATCATGCACGAGCCTGTCGGCAGCCGCAGGAAGATAATATTCACCTTTGAGCGGGTTCTCTGCCACGACATTTTCAAAAAACTCAGGGAATCCCTTGCCGAGCTCATCCATCATGCTCCTCGAAAATCCCCAGAAGTTCATCGAGACCACAGTATCTTCAGGCAGGCTCACCCATGTCTCGCCGTCGTCCTCGGTATACGCGATACCCTGATCCCTTTTCATGATCTTCGTTCGCTCAGTAACCTTCTCGAGGTACCCGTTCTCATCTATGTCGCAGACTCCCCTCGACACGTGACCGTTCTCCGTAACAGTATTCGCCAGCTGATATCCGACCATGCAGTACGAGTATTTTTCTCCGTCCTGATGCTCAGTCAGATAATCATAGATAGCCGTGAAACCGCTCGGGCCGTAATAATCGTCAGCATTTATCACCGCGAAAGGGCCCTTTACGAGATCCCTGCACGAAAGCACCGCATGCCCCGTGCCCCACGGCTTTTCTCTGCCCTCCGGGATCTTCACGCCGTCCGGTACATCATCAAGTTTCTGGTACGCGTACTCTATCTCCATGAACCTTCCGGCGCGCTCGTCGACCACCTCTCTGAAAAGCTCCCTGTGCTCCTCCTTTATCACGAACACCGCGCGCTCAAAACCCGCCATCATCGCGTCATAGAGCGAAAAATCGAGGATGATCTCTCCTGAATCCGTTATTTTATCGACCTGTTTCAGCCCGCCGTATCGCGACCCCATGCCGGCCGCCATTATTATCAGTGTTGGTTTTTCGTTATTTTTCATAGCTTTCTTCTCTTTCTTTATGTGATGTTGCTCTGTTTCGTTTTTATCAATTATACCAAATACTGCAGATTTTACAAATTTATTATTCAAAGGCCGCGCGTGTGGTATAATGTGCGGAGTACATCAGGCATTTATGCAAAGCTTCAGCCGTCCGGCGGCATACTCTCATGAGGCCTGCGGCGGCATTGATCTGAAAGGTGATAACTATGAGTAAGAATATTATTTTTGTAACGGGGTATTTCGGGGCTCCCATACGGGAGATCGCGGAAAAGACTGCAGAGCGCGAAGGCTGTGCACTTTTGTCGCTGGATGAGGAGATAGAAAGGGCAGACGGCCGCTCGATCCTGCGCATCTGCATGCTGATGGGCGAGCACGAGTACAGGAACAAGGAATATGAGATCCTGTCAAAGCTCCCGGAGGACGATCTGGTCGTATACTGCGGAGACGGCGTGCTCAACGACGAAATGTCGAGAGATATCATACTGAAACACCGGCTCGTGATCGCCGGAGCAAACATGTCAGTCGACGAGCTGTGGGAAAATGCAAAAAAAACAAAGGATCCCGCACATGCCTTCATGCATTTCGGCAGTGAAGGATCCCGAAAAAAAGCGTTCGAAGATCTTTACACGAGACAGCGTGCGCTTTACGATTCGATCGGGATGTGACCGATCCGGCAGCATATCATGCACTATACACTGCAGCCGGATATATGATCATGACCTCTCCTGCGGAGACGGCTCATGAGAGCGCCTGCGGAGCCTGTCTGCGATCTCAATAACGACCATCATGACAGCGATCCCCAGCGCCCAGCCCGCCAGCACGTCAGTAGGATAATGGACACCGAGATAAATGCGGCTCAGGCCTATGCACACCATAGGTATCGCAAGTACCACGGTCAGGATGTTCGCCGCTGTGCGGTCCTGCACATTCACCCTGACGAGATATATCAGAATGCCGAACACAAACATGCTCGTTATCGAATGACCGCTCGGGAATGAATATCCGCCCTGCTTTATGAGATGATAAATCTGATCCGGCCTGTCTCGCTGGACCAGATTTTTTATTATCTTGTTGATCACCGTTACAGAGATCGCACCTGCCGAAACAGGGATCCCGTATCTGATCCTCGTCGGCTTTATTATCAGCAGTATGATGCACAGCGCCGTTACAGACTGCCAGTTTCCCAGATAAGTCATCACTTTTGCTGCAGACGTCAATGCACCGCTTCTCATGTCATAAAAAAAGAATCTGACAGCATCGTCGAACGCCGCGGCTTTTCCCGACTGCACAAGAAATAGCATCATGAAAAACACCGCGATGCTCACGGTGAATACGCACGCTCTTATCACAAATCCGTTTTTACCGATATCACTGTTCATTTCTCACATCTCCCTGTTTTTTATATCAAATCAATTTGTTATCCGATTTTTGTATGATTTCATGTTCATTGTACCATAATACCTCTCGTTATGGTATTATAGTTACATGTGTGCCCGGCGGCTCAAATATATAATATACAGGGGGTCCAAATGAAAATTTTTGCAAATATACCGGGAGCCTACAAGCTCCTGCACTGTCTCAAATATCTCAAGCCCAATAAAAGGGAGATCGATGCTGCGCGCGAAGCCGGCGACTTTGAGAAAGAAAGAGAATATATACTCAAATCGACTTCATACTGGGGTCCTAAAGTCATGGAAATGTTCGGGAGCACAGTCAATGTGCACAACATCGAAAATCTTCCGGAGCACGGGCCTGTTGTACTCGTCGGAAACCACCAGGGATATGCTGATATATTCGCATACTGCGCAGCGTTCAGGAATTTCCAGTTCGCATTCGTCGCAAAAGAGGATCTCGCTAAAATACCGTTTTACGGCAAATGGATAAGAAAGATACGCAGCGTCTTTATAAAGCGTGATGATCCGCGTGCTTCGCTCAAGGCGATAAGCGAAGGCATCGAATATATCAGGCAGGGATTTTCGCTCGTGATCTTTCCTGAGGGAACAAGGAGCAAGGGACCTGTACCCGGCAGATTCCATAAAGGCTCTCTCAAGCTGGCTACGAAGCCGGGAGTCCCTATCGTGCCGATCTCGCTGAACGGCAGCTACAAGATGTTCGAGGAAGAAGGCTATCTCAAAGGTGCAAGGATCGACATAATCGTTCATGAGCCTATTGAAACGAAAGGTCTGAGCAGAGAAGAAGAAAAGGAGCTCAACGACCGCGTCGAGAAGATCATAGTCGACGGCGTAAAGGAACTGCAGAAGCTTCAGGAATCAGCTGAAATCTGATGGCTGATGGTCAATGACAGCTGAAAGGCTGTTCATATAAAATAATTTATCATCTCATTAAAGGAGGCAAAAATGAAAGCAACTAAAAAAATCATCACTTCAGGAATCATCCTCTCACTGATCATGGCAATGGCTATGTTATTCGCAGGATGCGGCAGCAGCCCTGAAACTCTCGAGGAGTACATCAACAGCGACTCTGAGGCTCAGGAAACTATCGACTCACTGTCAAGCGACGGAATGAACGTAGACGTCAAGGGAAATGTGGTAACATTCACTTACACATACGATCAGACTTTCGATGAAGACACTATCGCAGCTATGAAGCCTGAGATGGAAAGCGCAATGAACAGCATGGAATCGACATTCACAGGTGTAGCTTCAGACCTTGAAGAAGGTTCGGGCATAACAGGCGTGACTGTAAAAGTCATATATAAGGATGCGGCAGGCACCGAGATATACAGCAATGAATATACAAAATAACATTTCATTCATGTATAAACGTGCGTAAATTTTAACAAAAGCGGCTTCGCCACATATTTTCATATGAAACTTTTGTTGATATTCAGGAAATATCGAAAACGATATTTCCTGAATAATAAAAAAACAGGACAGCCTCGATTTTATGAGGACTGTCCTGTTTTTTATAAAATCACAAATCATATATGATTTGCCACTTCAAATGCATCCCATATACCATACATTATGTTCGATACCTTTTTCGCATCTCCGAGAACATACAGCTCAGGGATATCAAACTCGATCTCGTGATACAGGCTGTTGTTTTCGCTGTATCCCACTGATAATATCACTGAATCACATTCAAGTTTCTTCTCTCCTTCTGCCGTGCTCACAGTAAGCACTCTGCCGTCATATCCGGAAGCCTTTGCTGATGTTATCACCTCTATACCGTTAAAAGGTATCAGCTTTTCAAGCATCTCACTGTTGGCATGGCACAGTGGTCCGTTCACTGCCAGTATGCTGTCCAGAGCTTCAACGATCTTTACATTTTTTCCCTGCTGTGCCAGCCATAATGCAGTCTCACAGCCTACAAGCCCTCCGCCTATTACAACTGCCGTATCTCCGGCATCTTTTTCTTTCATAAGCACCTGCGCTGCTGTATATACATGTTCATCCGCGCCAAGCGAGAATACTTTAGGAACAGAACCTGTAGCCAGGATCACAGCATCTGCTCCCGATTTTCTGATATCATCTGCGCTTGCCTCAGTATTGAGATATACAGGAACTCTGAGCTTTTCCAGCATCGTAGTGAACCAGTCCGCCAGAGCGATATCATCTTCCTTGAAATCCGGTGCACCTCCAGGCAGCAGATTTCCGCCCAGCCTGCTTCCCTTTTCGTAAAGTGACGGCATATGACCGCGAAGCGCCAGCACTCTTGCAGCTTCACATCCTGCAACGCCGCCGCCTATTATCATGACTTTTTTAGGTATCCTGACAGGATTCAGTGCATTTGCACGTTCTCTGCATGCCTGCGGGTTGACAGCACAGTTCAGCATAGAATATTCCTGGATACGCCCCATACAGCCTTCATGACATGAAATGCACGGCCTGATCTCCGATACCCTGCCGCTTCTGAGCTTGTTCACATAATCAGGATCTGCCAGGAGCGGTCTGCCAAGACTTATCATATCAGTTTCACCGTTTTCAAGAGCTTCCAGAGCCATATCCGGATCATCCATTCTTCCTGCACATATCACAGGAACATCGACTGTTTTTTTCATCAGTTCGGCAAAAGGTCTGTAAAGCCCTTTTTTCTGGTACATAGGCGGATGACTCCACCACCATGAGTCATAAGAACCTACATCGGTATCAAGAGCGTCATATCCATATTCAACAAGAAGCTTTGCCGCCTCTATCCCTTCTTCTATATCTCTGCCCTTTTCCACGAATTCCTCGCCCGGCAGAGCACCTTCACGAAAATCTTTTATAAAGCTTTTCGGGCTGTATCTCAGTGTAACAGGAAAATCCTCACCGCATGTTCTTTTTATTTCCTGTACTATTTCACGTGCAAATCGCAGTCTGTTTTCGAGGCTTCCGCCATATTCGTCTGTTCTGTGATTGAAAAGTGATATGGCAAACTGATCTATGAGATATCCTTCATGCACTGCGTGTATCTGCACCCCGTCAAAACCTGCACGCTTTGCATTGAATGCACCTTTCCCAAACTGTTCTACTATTGTTCGTATCTCCTCTTTCGTGAGTTCTCTGCATGTCTTGTCAAGCCATCGGTGCGGTATCGGCGACGGTGCTACCGGCGGGAATTCTCCCAGATTCGTCGGGATAGTCACCCTTCCGAAACCTCCTGACATCTGGAGGAATACCTTTGCACCGTATGCGTGGATACGCTCAGTCATTTCCCTGCCTGTTCTCACAAACTGTACAGGATTGTAAGTAGGACATGGACAGTTAGGCATGCCGTGTTCTTCTATCTCATTATCAACAAATGACACTCCTGTTATTATAAGACCTGTTCCGCCCCTGGCACGTTCCGTATAGTAGTCTATACCGCGCTGATTAAAACCGCCTTCCGCATCCGCAAGGCCTAAAGGTCCCATCGGCGCCATGGCAAAACGGTTTTTTATCCTGCACTTGCCGATCATCACAGGCGTATATAACTTTTCATATTTAAAACTCATACGACACCTCCTCGTATCACCAGATCAATTAGTTGAACCTATTCGATGAATTGATTCTATCATATGAAATTGTTCATTGCAATATAAATTTATCTCAGTTAAAATATCTGAAGAAAGGAATACTTTTATGAAAAAGCAAATGACCAGCCGCGATAAACAGGCACAGGCTACCAAAAACAAAATATACAAAGTAGGCATCAAGCTGATACAGAAGCACGGTCTCGACGGTATCAATGTCAGCCAGATAGCAAAAGCTGCCGGTATATCCGTGGGAACTTTTTATCATTACTATAAATCAAAACTGGATCTGTTCATGGATCTTTACCGCTCGGCAGACGCCCGTTATGAAAATGAACTCGCAGTGCAGATCAGCGAGCTGCCTTTTGATGAAAAAATACATGCTTTTTTCCGGGATTACGCTGAAATGGCAGAGAAAAACGGAGTGCAGCTGACACAGAAAATGTATATCCCTGAAAATACCCTGTTCATTTCGGAAGATCGTGCGATGCATACGATCCTGAAAAATGCCATAAGTGATGCACAAAAAGAAGGACTCTGCTCTGTCAGCAAGAGTCCCGGAGATACTGCAAATGACCTTTTTCTGATAGCTCGCGGCGTGATCTTTGACTGGGCCCTTCACGATGGAAGCTATGACCTGAAAGAAAAAACGAAAGAAATGCTTTCTGTCTATATTGACAGGCTTTCAGAAAAATAAACATCAGAATTTGAATATGCGATCTGATTTTTTACTTCACATACAGCTCTTTGATTTTATCAGAAGGATCGAACTTTCTCCATAATATCAGCAGCACTATTCCTAAAACTGCCATTGCTGCCCCGTACCACAGAAGTATGTTCAGCATGCCTTCAAAATCACTCAGCATACCGCTTCCGTATGTTTCAAGATAATATTCATGCCCCCAGTCTCCTTCATACCAGTTAAGAAACGGAACACTTATAAGCGAATAAATACCGACTATCAGGCAGAACGCTCCAAGCCTGCCGGTATCGCCTTTTGCAAGCCTTGTTTTTCTGTTTACCGGATACATATCCGGATCAGTCTTGTACAGCCCTCCGTATATCCATTTGAATATTATGTAAAACACTGCAGCTGCAGGTATCATCAGTATCCCGCCTGTAAAATAATCTGTGCCGTTGATGAGCAGCACTACAGCGCAAACTATTATGGGCAGCAGTGCACAATAGTAAAGCCCTGCTTTCCCTCCGGGTATCACGAACATTCCGGCACGCTTCTCCACAGGATACAGCTTTCTCATCTTTACGAGCGCGATACATACCAGTATATATGTAACCAGTCCGAACGTTACTTCCAGGAGCACAAGTGCCGTAAATTCAAATTCCATAAGTACCAGAGTCACTGCCGTATAAAGCAGCACACTTACATACGGCACACCTTTTTTCTTTGAAACTTTTCGCAGGAATTTCGGACAGAGGTTGTCATCTGCGAGAACAAAGAAGCCCCTCGACCCTGTCGCAAGCTGGCTGTTAAAAATAGCAAGCTGTGAAGCTATCGCAACAAGGCAGAATACCAGTCCCATAAAAGGCCCTATATAATCAGTCAGCACCGTTGAAAACCCTACTCCGCTGCTGCCGTCTGTAGTCCAGCTTTCCCATTGTCCAACTGATGCCAGTCCTGCTATAGTAGGAAGGACGTATGTTATAGTGACCAGAGGCAGAGAGATTATGACTGCTTTAGGTATGAGCTGCGGATTTTCGACTTCTCCGGCTATATTAGGAAGACTTATATACCCGAAATACATCCATATGCATATAGCAGCACATCCGCCTATACTTTCCACTATGCCCGAATCCTGAGGCATAAAAGGCTCTACAGGATTCTGGTTCCAGTTAGCAAATCCCACTATAGTAACAAGTGTGAATGCAGCTATAACTACTATCGTAAGGAATGTACTCAGTTTTCCTACTTCCTGTATCCCAAACAGATTTATGATCGTAAAAACCGCAACCAGTATTATTTTCAGACAGAAAGCCTGGAAAACAGTAAGCTCAACAAAATATGAAAGATATCCTATCGAAAGTACTATATATACTGCATTTGCCACATAAAATGAAATCGCGAGCAGAAATGCACTTATGAATCCCCAGAATTCACCAAGTGATTTTTTTACCCATACATATGCGCCGCCTTCCTCAGGCATCACAGCACCAAGTTCTGCAACAGCAAGGCAAAACGGTACTGACCATATGAGAGGGAACACCAGAAGCATGAGTATAGTCATGCCCGGACCACTGGCTGACACCATTTCTTCAACGCCGAAAGCACCTGCCGCACATGCACAGTACATTATAGCCGTCAGGCTTATGATACCGACATTATGTTTTTTTAAAGCCGTTACACCATCTTTACGAGTATCCATAACAGACACCTTCCTTTCATAAACTTTTCCGGTTTATCTAGTATATTTTTATAGGCCCCTGTTTACTATCTTTTTCTTGTTGATATTTTTTAGAAAATTTAAATATTTTGATATTTTTATTTTTATTTGCTGATGTTATAATATCAATAGATAGCAAGAAAGAAAGTTTTTTATATTTTTGATACCGTTTATAACAAAAGTATGGTGAATTATATGAAAAAGAACATAGATTATACAGATAACATGCCTGTACGTGCAGATATAATAGAATTCGGAAATTACCCATGGCATATGCATACAAATGACATCCAGATATGCTACGTCCTTTCCGGAGAAGCCAGAATGAAATTTGCATATGCATACTATCATCTTAAAGAAAATCATATACACTTTATCCACTCTTACGATATACATGGTTTCCAGAGCCTTAACGGACAATGTAAGATGCTCGTTCTCAGTTTTGACCTTGATCATTTTTCAGAAAAATTCCCAAACCTTGGCTCACAGATCTTTTCTGTGCGTTCAATAAACGCAGATATATTTTACACGCACCAGGCAACGCTCAGAAAACAGATATTTTCTCTTGCTGTAAAACTGATGCGTGATGAAAAAAATCAAAATAACTATAATAATATAAATGACTGTGCTGCAGAAATATTTAAAACACTTTACAAAGATTTTCGCAACTTCAGAATAGGAGAAGACAATCTAAATGAATACCGTATTTCGCATGATTCTTTTCAGACAGACAGAATAAGCCGTATTATATGCTATATCTATGAAAATTACAGCAGCAAAATAAGTCTTGCTGCAATAGCTGCTGAAGAGAATATCAATACATATTATCTTTCTCACCTTTTTCAGCGTTTTGTCGGGAAAAGCTTCCGTGATTTCATCAATATGGCAAGAGTGGAGATGTCTGAATATGAAATACTGGCAACTGATAAAGCTATATCAAAAATAGCACTTGACACAGGATTTTCAAATTATAATTATTACATAGACGCTTTCATAAAATGGTTCGGTATGCATCCTAAAAAATACCGTAATGAATTCAAAAGCGAAACAATACTTGAAAAAGATCCTGATTGCACTCATCTTTCGCTGAATGATGCAATGCCGCTTATAGAAAAAGAACTGTCAAAAATAGAGATATCCAACATTCCCGATACTAAAAAAACTCACATATCTATTAATCTGTCACTGAAGCTGAATGACAGAAACAGCAGCAAATGTATTCATTCCGGATCATTCATAAATGAAATATCAGAACGCCTCTTTACGAATGTTCCTGAGCTCCGTGAAGCTGTAAATAAAAATATAACACCGGCAAATTTATATAATAAATACGCACCTCATGAACACTGCATCGATCTGCTTGATACAGTAGTCGGAAAAAAGGATCTTTCACTTGAAAATTTTCAGATCATAGATACAGAAGAAAATAAAAACGGACTTTTTACTGTGAATGGTATGAAAAAACCGCTTTACTACCTGTACATGTTCTGGTTTGAGCTCTTTGAAGATATTGCGTACTGCGGTCCCGGCTATATAGTGACACACAGCAGTGAAAATTACAGCATAATAGTGTACAATAACAGTCCTGTGCTGCATTCTGATATGATATTTGATTTCAATAATGTTTCAAAAAAGCACAAGCTTACTCAGAAAATACTCTCTGCAAGACATTCATGTATTTCCTACTGGCAGCAGCTCGATTTCATGCCTGATATAGATCAGGAAGACTATCGATGCATAGAAAATATGACAATACCGGAAACGTCTTTCAGGATCGTTCCCGGTATGAAAAATTATCAGCATATAACCAGTCTTGAGCCTATGGATATAGCTCATATAAAATTCTTCAGAGAATGAGTCTGCTCCTATGCAGCTCTGTAATACTTAGAATCCGAGTCCGAAATTAGCCTTGACTCTCTTCATCGTCTTCTCTGCGATAGTGTTAGCTCTGTCTGCACCGTCACGCAGTATCTGCTTGAGTTCTTCTGTTTCTCTGATCTCATTGAAATTCTGCTTGATAGGCACGAGCGCCTCCTTTGTGATCTCGACCAGCTCTTTCTTGAAGTCACCGTATCCGCATCCTGCAAAGTCTGCAACGATATCATCTATGCTCTTTCCTGAAAGCGCACTGTAGATATTGAGCAGGTTGCTCACTCCAGGCTTGTTCTCAGGATCGAATCTGATCTCGCCGTCTGAGTCTGTAGTCGCACGCATGATCGATTTTTTGATCTTGCTGTCTTCGTCGAGAAGTGAGATCCTGCTGTGGATGTTCTCAGCGCTTTTGCTCATCTTCTTTGTCGGATCGTCGAGAGCCATGATACGTGCGCCTTCCTTCAGGAATCTTCCGTCAGGTATCACGAATGTATCCTTGAATCTGTTATTTACTCTTATAGCTATATCTCTGCATATCTCTATGTGCTGTTTCTGATCGTTGCCGACAGGAACGATATCAGTGTCATAGAGCAGTATGTCTGCCGCCATAAGGATAGGATATGTGAAAAGTCCTGCAGGTGCTGATTCCTTGCCTCTGCTCTTATCCTTGAACTGTGTCATTCTCGAAAGCTCACCTGTGTATGAGCTGCATGTAAGTATCCATGAAAGCTCTGAATGTCCGCTTACATCCGACTGAACGAAAACAGTCGATTTTTTCGGATCCACACCTATTGAAAGGTACAGAGCCGCCACGTCGAGTATATGCTTTCTCAGTTCCTTAGGATCCTGCGGAACCGTTATCGAATGCAGGTCAACTATGCAGTAGATGCACTCATTGTCATCCTGAAGCTCTACGAACTGCTTCAGCGCTCCGAGATAATTTCCCAGATGGATATTTCCTGTAGGCTGTACGCCGGAAAAAACACGTTTCATAATCTCTCCTTAAAATTTAAATCTATTTTACAGTTTCATTTTAGTCTGTTCTGGCTCATCGTCATTACTTTTCTTTTCGGCTTTCTTTTTGAGTGCGAGCTCCATATCACGCTCATGCTCCTCCTCACGGATCACCTTTGCCATCGATATGATGTTCGACTCGTCGTCGGTACGCATTATCTTGACGCCCTGTGTAGCTCTGCCGAGCTTCGATACTTCGTTAGCCTTTATCCTTATGATAGTTCCTTCTGAATTGATGAGAAGTATCTCGTCATCTTCGTCAACGACCATGGCGCCTATCAGTCTTCCTGTCTTCTTGAACTTGCTCTTGTCGTATGTCAGCAGCCCCTTGCCGCCTCTTGCCTGGATCTTGTAATCCTTTACAGGCGTCCTCTTGCCGAATCCGTTGCTCGTCACCACGAGAAGCTCTTCGTGAGGCTGTACGAGTTCCATCGATACGACTTCGTCATCATCCTCAAGCTTGATAGCTCTCACGCCGCCTGCGATTCTTCCCATAGGACGCACATCATCCTCTGAGAAGCATATGCACTTGCCGTTCTTTGTGATTATGATCACGTTGTCGCTTCCGCTCGTCTGCTTGATAGCAACAAGTTCGTCGCCGTCCTTCAGATTTATGGCTATAAGACCGGTCTTTCTGTTGGTATCGAACTGCGAGATAGCTGTCTTCTTTATCGTACCGTTCTTTGTAACTGCCATCAGATACTTGTCGTCGCGGAAGTCTCTGAACGGTATCACTGCGGTGATCCTTTCTCTCTGCATCAGATTGAGGAAGTTTATCGCAGGTGTTCCCTTGGCTGTTCTCGTAGCTTCAGGTATCTCGTATGCCTTTATTCTATGCACCTTTCCTGTATTTGTAAAGAACATCAGGTTGTCGTGCGTCGATGTCATTATCAGGTCGCTTACGAAGTCGTTTTCTCTCGTAGTGAGTCCTGTGATGCCCTTGCCGCCTCTCTTCTGAGTCTTGTATGTGTCAGCCGGTATCCTCTTGAGGTATCCCAGGTGAGTCAGAGTGATCGCAACCTGTTTCTCCTCTATAAGATCCTCGTCGTCCATATCGCTCATATCAGCGACTATCTTAGTCCTTCTCTCGTCGCCGTACTTTTCCTTGATTTCGAGAAGCTCTTCCTTTACAACTCCCATCAGCATCTTTTCATCTGCCAGGAGCATGTTGTAGTATTCGATCTTCTTGCGGAGTTCTTCATATTCATTTTCGATCTTCTCTCGTTCCAGTCCCTGCAGTCTGGCAAGTCTCATGTCGAGTATCGCCTGTGCCTGTATTTCTGAAAGACCGAAGCGGTCCATCAGCTTCTGTCTGGCATCATTGTAGCTGGATCTGATGATCTTTATTATCTCGTCTATGTTGTCGAGAGCGATACGCAGACCTTCCAGTATGTGGGCTCTGGCTTCAGCCTTGTTGAGATCGAAGCGTGTCCTTCTCGTCACTACTTCCTTCTGGTGCTTCAGATATTCACTGATGATATCGTAAAGGTTCAGAAGTCTGGGCTGTCCGTCAACGAGCGCTATCATTATCATGCTGTAGTTGTCCTGCAGCTGTGTATGCTTGTAAAGTCTGTTGAGCGTGATCCTAGGGTTTGCATCCTTCTTCAGCTCGATGACTATACGCATACCGTTTCTGTTCGACTCGTCTCTTATAGCCGAGATGCCGTCGATCCTCTTGTCCTTTACAAGCTCACCTATCTTCTCAAGAAGTCTTGCCTTGTTCACCTGGAAAGGTATCTCGCTGATTATTATCTGCGAGCGTCCTCTGTCTGTCTCTTCTATGTTAGCAACAGCTCTTACCGTGACCTTGCCCTGTCCTGTCCTGTAAGCCTCTCTTGCGCCTTTTTTTCCGAGTATCTGAGCTCCCGTAGGGAAGTCAGGTCCCTTTATGATCTCCACGAGATCGTCTACAGTACAGTCTTCATCATCTATCATCTTCACGGTAGCATCGATGACTTCGCCGAGATTGTGAGGCGGTATGGATGTAGCCATACCTACGGCGATACCGTTGCTTCCGTTTACGAGAAGGTTCGGGAATCTTGAAGGCAGTACTACCGGCTCCTTTTCCTCCTCATCGAAGTTTGGCATGAAGTCTACAGTGTCTTTGTCTATATCGCGGATCATTTCCAGCGAGAACGGAGACATCCTTGCTTCTGTATAACGCATTGCCGCAGCGCCGTCTCCGTCGACTGAACCGAAGTTTCCGTGTCCGTCTACCAGAAGGTATCTTGTCGAGAAGTCCTGAGCGAGCCTTACCATCGCATCGTATATCGAACTGTCACCGTGAGGGTGATATTTACCCATTACTTCACCGACGATACGCGCCGATTTCTTGAACGGCTTGTCAGGTGTTATGCCCAGACCGCTCATTCCGTATAGTATTCTCCTGTGAACAGGCTTCAGTCCGTCACGAACGTCAGGAAGAGCACGTCCTACGATAACGCTCATCGCGTAATCTATATAGGAGTTTTTCATCTCGTCATGTATCTCGTGCTGGATCATTTTCTGATCTTCTAATAAATTCGCCATTTACTTAAAAACTCCTCCCCTCTAAATATCCAGTGTCGCGAGTGCCGCATTCTGTTCTATGAAATGTCTTCTAGGCTGCACTTTATCGCCCATGAGCGTAGTGAATATCTCATCCGCAGCAGTGGCATCCTCAACAGTTATCTGGATCAGAGTCCTGTTGTTGTAATCCATGGTAGTTTCCCAGAGCTGATGGAAGTCCATCTCTCCGAGACCTTTATAACGCTGTATGTCGGCCTTGCCCGGCTTGTCCGCGAGCTCCTTCATCAGCTTTTCCTGCTCTCTTTCCGAATAGGTGTAGTACACTTCCTTGCCCTTCTTTACCTGGAAAAGCGGCGGCTGTGCAGCATAAACATAGCCCTTTTCGATAAGAGGCGTCATGTATCTGTAGAAGAACGTCAGCAGGAGCGTCCTGATATGCGCGCCGTCAACGTCGGCATCTGTCATGATGATTATCTTGTGATATCTCAGCTTCGATTCATCAAAATCAGGTCCGATATTGCATCCGAATGCTGTGATCATGTTCTTTATCTCATCTGAGTTCAGTATCTTATCGAGTCTTGCCTTTTCGACATTGAGGATCTTACCTCTGAGCGGCAGCACCGCCTGTCTGAGCCTGTCTCTTCCCTGCTTAGCGCTTCCGCCTGCGGAATCGCCCTCGACAAGGAATATCTCTGAAAGCGCAGGATTTTTCTCCGAACAGTCCGCGAGTTTTCCCGGCATCGAGATACCGTCGAGAACGCTCTTTCTTCTCGTCAGCTCTCTGGCTTTTCTTGCAGCCTCTCTGGCTCTTGAAGCTCTCAGACACTTGTCTATTATGATCTTTGCCTGTGTAGGGTTTTCCTCGAGGAAAGCCATCACGTTCTCTGCCGTAGCAGTTTCAACGAATCCGCGCATCTCGCTGTTGCCGAGCTTTGTCTTGGTCTGTCCTTCGAACTGCGGCTCTGTGAGCTTTACAGAAACGATAGCAGTGAGACCTTCTCTGACGTCTTCGCCTGACAGCGAATCATCGTTTTCCTTGAGTATCTTCGTCCTCTTGGCATAGTCGTTTATTATTCTGGTCAAGGCAGTCTTGAACCCCACCATGTGGAATCCGCCCTCTGTAGTGTTGATATTATTTGCATATGAAAGAAGCATCTCATTGTATCTGTCAGTGTACTGCATAGCAACTTCCACTTCTCTCTCCTTGTCAGCCACTTCAAAATAGATGACATCAGGATGCAGAGGCTCCTTGTTCATATTGAGGTGCTTTACGAATTCCTTGAGTCCGCCCTCATAATGGAATTCTTCATTCTTTTCCTTGCCTGCTCTCTCATCCTTGAGCGTTATCTTGATACCCTTGTTGAGGAAGGCCATCTCTCTGAGCCTTCTTTCGAGCACCTCGAAATCATATTCCGTCTCATCAAAAATCTCAGGGTCCGGCCAGAAAGTGGTCTTCGATCCTGTTTTCCTTGCATTGCCTATCTCTGTGAGCGGACTTGTCGTCTTGCCCTTTGCATATGTCTGCTTGTAGATCTTGCCGTTTCTCTTTATCTCTACTTCCATCTTTGTGGAAAGAGCATTCACAACGGATGCACCTACACCGTGAAGTCCTCCGGAAACCTTGTATCCTCCGCCTCCGAATTTTCCACCAGCATGGAGCACCGTATGGATGACTTCCACGGCCGGTATACCGAGCTTAGGATGATTGTCTACAGGCATACCTCGTCCGTCGTCTTCAACGGTAATGGAATTGTCCTTGTGTATGGTGACATTTATAGTGCTGCAGAATCCGGCAAGAGCTTCGTCGATACTGTTGTCCACTATTTCGTATACGAGATGATGGAGTCCTCGCGGCCCCGTACTTCCTATATACATACCGGGCCTTTTTCTTACAGCTTCAAGGCCTTCAAGAACTTGTATCTGCTCAGCGCCATACTGCTGGATATTTTCGTCTTTCGCCATTCCCTGATCTCCTTTTTTACAATAAAAATACTTATTCCATTATATCATGATTCTTTATCTTTGACAATTTTAAAAGCATTTTAGACCTAAATCTTCACACAACCTTAAAAAAACGCTCAAATCAGCGTTTTTCAATATATAAAAGCCTGATTACAGTGGAGTGGTACTTTTGAATTTTCCATTTATAACCAGACTTTTATAGCTTCTATATTTCTATTTCTACTTCACCTGAATTTATTTTGAATATCTTTCCCTCCGGAAGCGACTTTGCCACCTTTCCCGATATATCAGTAGTCGTTATGAAAAGCTGATTGCCGCCGAGTGAATTTATCAGATATGTCTGCCTGTCGTTATCGAGTTCGGACAGTACATCATCGAGCAGCAGTATCGGTTTTTCTCCCATCTCATCTTCTATGAGCTTTATTTCCGAAAGCTTCAGTGAAAGCGCCGCAGTACGCTGCTGTCCCTGCGATCCGAATTTTCTCAGATCTACACCGTCTGCAGATATTTTCAGATCGTCCTTGTGAGGTCCTATACCTGTCGTCCTGTTCCTGATATCATCATCACGCGTCTTCAGCAGTTTCTCATAAAAAACACTCTCGGTGTCCGCCGGATCCGCTGACTTTTCTACATTTGCCTCGTATTTCACATTCAATGTCTCTTTACCGCCTGATATGCTGCCGTGTATTTCCTTACTTATGTCGTTTATTTTGAGTATGAATTCATCACGCCTCGATATCACTTTCGCGCCGTACCTTGCGAGCTCGTGATCCCAGATATCCAGTATCGATATGTCGATCGCACTTTCCTTGAGATACACATTGCGCTGTCTGAGCACTCTCTTGTAATTGCTCAGATCGCTGTAGTATCCGGGTTTTATCTGGCAAAGCTCCCTGTCTATAAATTTCCTTCTTTTTTCAGGTTCATCCTTTACGATCTTCATATCTTCCGGAGAAAATATTATTATGAAGATACGCTCAAGCAGCTCAGATGTCTTTTTTATCCTGACGCCGTCGAGCTTTATGCCTTTCTTGCCGTCTTTAGTTATGACTATCTCCGTGGTATGTTCGTCATCGTCAAAAAATGCAGTCGTCCGCATCCTGCAGAAATCGCTCCCGAATCTGATAAGCTCCTTGTCCTTCGAGGTCTTGAACGATCTCGCCATCGAATTGAGATAGATGCTCTCCAGCAGGTTCGTCTTCCCCTGCGCATTGTTGCCGATGAAAATATTTACGTTTTTATTGAATGAAACGTCCAGATCCTTGTAGTTTCTGAAGTCTTTCAGCTCTATCCTCTTTACAAACATACTACATCTTAGGTATTCTTACCGGCAGTATCAGGTATTCGTAGGCATCTCCCTGTACAGGTCTTACGACGCATGGTGATGTTCCCGTCTTGAAGTTCATCGATATCTCCTCGTCATCTATGGCCTTCAGGACATCTATCACGAATTTTGAGTTGAACCCGATCTCAAGATCATCGCCTGTCTTTTCCATGATGATCTCTTCCTTTACATTTCCTTCCTCTGATCTCGATGTGATCGTGAGAAGATTGTTGTTTATCGTCATCTTTATAAGATTATTCTTGCCTTCCTTTGCCAGCAGCGATGCTCTCTCGATACTCTCGAGCAGCATCGACTTCCCTGTAATGACTGTTATCGTGTTGTCCTTAGGAATTATGTCGTTATATTTTATGAATTCGCCTTCCATCAGACGCAGCACGATCTCTGTGCTTCCTATGATGAATGTCGCTTTTTTCTCACCCAGCAGTATGCTGATATCGTCATCGCTCTCATCTTCTGTGATGATCTTGCTTATCTCATTCATGATCTTAGCTGATATGATAAATTTATTTTCACGTTCACTTGTCATCGCTTCGTTTGCGAGAGCGAGTCTGAATCCGTCAAGAGCGACCATGCTGACCTTTTCTGTACCTATCTCGGTAAGTATGCCGACAAGTATGCCTTTTGATTCATCCACAGATGCTGCAAATGATGTTTTTCTCACCATATCCCTGAAGATATCTCTGCTGAATGTCAGACTTTCCTTTATTTCTTCTTTTTCTCCTATCTTAGGAAATTCTTCCACAGGGAAGCTCACTACAGAAAATTCAGATGTGCTTGTCTTTATCGATATCAGGTTGTCGCTGTCTGATTCGATAAATATCTCCTCGTTGGGCAGCTTTCTTATGATATCTCCGAACAGTTTCGATATGACAACAGATGATCCTGCTTCCTGCACTGAAGCTGACACTGTTTTCTGTATGCTTATCTCGAGATCAGAAGCTGTCAGCGTCAGAGTGCCTTCCTGATCTGCCTGTATGAGTATTCCTTTAAGTATTGGAAGAGTAGTTCTGTTTGATACAGCTTTTGAAACTGTGTTCAGGGCTTTTGCCAATGTTTGCTGGTTGCAGGTGAATTTCATAAATATCCTCCGATTCAAAAAATCATTTATTATTTATTATATATATTTATAGTAGTTGTAGTAGTAGGGCCTGTTGATATTGTTGATAACTTTTGAAGTCCTTGCGAACGCTTGTTTTTTTGTTCTTTAAAAACTGTGGATAACTTGTTTTTTTTGTCAACATCGCATGTTGATAAGTCATATGCAAGATCACAGGTCGTCTTTTATGCGGCGTATCTCTTCATTAAGAAGGCTGTCCGTTTTCAGCTGCTCTGAAATCTTTTCATATGCGTGAAGCACTGTAGTGTGATCGCGGCCGCCGAAACAGTTTCCTATCTTAGGCAGCGAGGAGTCCGTGAGTTCCCTGCAGAGGTACATTGCTACCTGTCTGGGATGTGAGAATTCACGCTTTCTCTTGGCTGATTCTATATCTGCGACCTTTATATTGTATTTCTTGCAGACTGATTTCTTTATCGATTCGCACGATATATCGAGATCGCTGTTCGAAAATATGTCGCTGAGGTTTTTCTTTGCAAATTTTACGGTTATCGGTTCGCTGAATATCTTGGAATAGCTGATTATCCTGGTGAGAGCGCTCTCGAGCTCTCTTATGTTGTACTTGACTTTTTCAGCTATCAGGTCGATGACTTCAAGTATATCGTCGTCATTGAGATCTATGTTTTCAAGCTGAGCCTTGTTCCTGAGTATAGCTACTCTTGTTTCGAAGTCAGGCGGCTGTATGTCAGCGATGACGTTCCACTGGAATCGCGAACGCAGTCTTTCGTCGAGGTCGGTGAGCTTGCTCGGGTGGCGGTCACTCGATATGACTATCTGCTTGTCACATTCATAAAGGGCATTGAATGTATGGAAAAACTCCACCTGAGTGCTTTCCTTGCCCTCGATGAACTGTATATCGTCTATCAGCAGCACGTCGACGTTCCTGTATTTGTTTTTGAAGAACCTCATTTTGCTGTTGTAGTTCTTTTTATCCTGGATAGCTTTTACGAGCTCTGAAGTAAACATTTCAGACGATACGTAAAGCACCTTTGATGACGGATTGTTTTCGAGTATGTAGTGTCCTATGGCGTGCATGAGGTGAGTCTTTCCAAGCCCTGAGCCTCCGTAGAGGAAAAGGGGGTTGTACGCCGATGCCGGTGATTCTGCGACCGAAAGGGCTATAGCATGCGCATAGTTGTTGTTCGATCCGACTACGAAATTATCGAATTTGTATCTGGGGTTTAAGAAATATTCTTCTCTGAATTCTTCTTCTGCAGCCTGATTTTTTGGCGGCTGCGGCTTGCTTCCCGCCGTGCCGTTCACGATGCTTTCGATCTCTTCTTCAGATTTTTCTTTTATAACTACCCTGTATCTCTCGTTCATCACGCTCTCGACAGCCTGCTCAAATATTGAAATATAGCGGTTGTTGAGCACTTCGACAACAAAGCTTTCTGATGCTGCCACGTGAAAAACCTTAGCGTCTTCATCTATTTCGAGAGGTACAAGGGGCTTGAACCATGTCCTGTAACTTACATCGGTAACATTGCTGTTTATTTCTGCAAGTATATCTCTCCAAGTTTTTTCATCAGGTTTTTTTTTCATAAGTAGATCCTCTCCATAAGCGATGGATATATAATATCAAAAAAAGTTATCCACAAGCAATAGGTTGATAAAATTTGTTGAAAAAATAAAGATCGCGAAAGTTATCCACTACCTGTGGATAAAGTTGTGCAAAGTTTACACAGGGGTAACTACATATTGGACAGCCATGTAAAACCGGCACGTTTTTTGGCAGTTCAGGCTTTTGAGCGGGCTATCTTCCTTTTAAAATCAATTGACAGAGCAGATGACGCGGAGTATAATAGTAAAGCATATCGCATAGGTTGAAATTTAGATCTATGCATCATAAATCACAGTTCCAAAGGGAGGATACAACAAATGAAAATGACATATCAGCCTAAGAAAAGGCAGAGAAAAAAAGAACACGGCTTCAGAAAAAGAATGAGAACAAAGAACGGTAGAAATGTTTTAAAGAGAAGAAGACAAAGAGGAAGAAAAGTTTTATCAGCATAGAGACCGCAAGCGTGGTCTTTTTGTTATGACATGATAAATGTCATATTAGGTAAAACCTGGTAATGTTATGCTAAAAAGGGATATACTGAGAAGAAAAGATGATTTTACTTCCATATATAAAAAGGGCAGATCTGTAGGCGAGAGATATGTTGTGCTTTTTTATAAGAAAAACAGTCTCGGCTATAACAGAACAGCATTTTTAGCAAGCAAAAAAGTAGGGAACAGCGTTGAAAGAAACAGAGCAAGAAGACTCATGAAGGAAAATTACAGATTTCTCAGAGATGATATAAGATCCGGTCATGATCTTATATTTATCGCACGAAAAACCATCAGCGGCCGCAAGGCCGGCGAGGTCGGGAAATCTATGATCAATGCTTTATCTAGAGCAAAGTTATATAAGAAACAAGAGGCAAAAAGATGAAGAAGGTATTGATTTTGATCATAAAAGGATATCAGAAATTCATATCTCCTCTTTTTCCGCCAACATGCAGATTCTATCCTACTTGTTCGACTTATTTTATACAGGCATTGGAAAAGTACGGATTTTTTAAGGGCTCGTTCCTGGGGATCAAAAGGCTGCTGAGATGTCATCCTTTTAATCCCGGCGGTTATGATCCTTTAAAATAGGAGGAAATAATTAATGTATACAATATTGGGAGTAATAGCAAAGCCTTTAGGGTGGTTGCTGGGATTATTGTATAATCTTATCGGTTACTACGGTATTACGATTATTCTGTTTACTGTAATCGTTAAATTATGTCTGTATCCTTTGTACATAAAGCAGACGAAGTCTACTGTTATGATGGCAGAGGTGCAGCCTAAATTACAGGCGTTACAGAGAAAATATGCTAATGACAAAGAAACTCTGAACATGAAGATGGCGGAATTGTATAAGGAAGAAAAATTCAACCCTATGGGCGGATGTCTTCCTATGCTTATCCAGATGCCGATCATCATGGGTCTCTTTGCACTGCTCAGAAATCCTATGAGATATATAGGAGACGTAAGCAGCATGATTTTCGCTTTTCATGAATCGTTTCTGTGGATCGAAGACCTCAGTCAGCCGGATCCATGGATACTTCCTATAATCGCGGGTGTAGCAACATTCATTTCATTCACCATGAACCAGGCGCTTACAGATACCGGCGCAACCGGAGCTGCAAATCAGATGAACGGCATGATGAAGATGATGAAGTATATTTTCCCTATAATGATTTTATGGATGGCAAGATCATTCCCGTCCGGTTTAGCTCTTTACTGGGCAGTGAGCCAGATCATTCAGATATTCTTCAATATCCATATGGCTTCGCTGAGAAAGAAATTAAAAAAGCAATCGGAAGTAAAAAAGAAAAAATAGATATCGATACTTTAAAGTATGAATATCGTATCACCCGGAAAAAAATATTTCCGGAGTTTGAAAAAGTCTGCCGTTGAATACGATCGGCGGGACCGGCTTTTATTTGGAGGATATTTTTAATATGGATTATTCGGAAAAATGGGGTGTGGACGTTGAAGAAGCGGTCAAGCTCGCCCTTATGGATCTTAAGTGCTCCAGAGACGAAGTTGAGGTTACGGTTTTGGAACAGCCTTCAAAGGGCTTTTTCGGTATCGGCTCAAAGCTTGCAAAAGTAAGAGTTGAGAAGAAAAAAACAGAGGAAAAGGAAGCAGCGGATGATATATATGATGAAGCAGCGATAAACGCTGCGAAATCTGTTTCTGAAAGTGCTGCGGAACAGAAACCTAAAGAAAAGTTTAAAGACAAGCCTCATACTAAGGATAACAATAAAAGAAACAGAAAAAATAAAAACAGAAACGAAAAGAAATCAGGAGAACACAAGAGAGATCTCGCTGAAAGCAGCTTGAATATAGAGGTAGTAGACAAGAGCAAGCTCCAGGATGTTGAAGAACATGAAGCACTTGATTTTCTCAAGGATATAACCGAGAAGATGGGGCTCAATCTGGGATTCAGCGTCAAGGCAGGAGACGATGTTGTCTATATCGAAATGGATGGTAAGGATTCAGGCACTATCATAGGCAAGAGAGGTCAGACACTTGATTCTATACAGTATCTCACGAGTCTTGTTATTAACAAGGACAGAGATAAATATATCAAGGTCGTTATAGATGCTGAAAATTACAGAGCAAAAAGGCAGAAGACTCTTGAACAGTTAGCAAACAGACTGGCAGCAAAAGTAGTAAAGACAAAAAAATATGTCAGACTGGAACCTATGAATCCTTATGAAAGAAAGATAATTCATGCTACTTTACAGCAGAATCCTGACGTCAGCACAAGGAGCGAAGGTGAAGAGCCATACAGAAGAGTTGTAATAGAGCTTAAAAAATAACTAAAAGAGAGTCCGCAATTTTTTTGCGGACTCTTGTGATTTTACGGAGAAAATGATGGAAGATACTATTGCTGCAGTAGCGACTGCGTACGGAGAAGGCGGAATAGGCATAATAAGGATAAGCGGTGAAAAGGCGCTGAGCATCCTCGAAGAAGTTTTTGAATTTGCAGGCGAGACTTCTCAGATCGTCAACCGCCGTATGACTTACGGACGGATAGTAGACAGAGAAAACGAGCAGATCATCGATGAGGTTCTCGCTGTTTACATGAAGGGTCCGAAGACATATACAGCGGAGGACGTTGTAGAGATAAACTGCCACGGGAGCATGGTCTCGCTCAGGAAAACGCTTGCGCTTGTTCTTCGCAAAGGTGCACGCCTCGCGGAGCCCGGGGAATTCACAAAGCGCGCTTTTTTGAACGGACGCCTGGATCTTTCACAGGCCGAAGCCGTCATCGATATCATAAAAGCAAAAACCGACAGGAGTTTCGATGTAGCTATGTCGCAGCTTGAGGGAGCGCTTTCACTCAGAGTTACTGAGATACGTCAGAAGCTGCTGGATCTGCTGGTCGATATAACTGTCAACATAGATTATCCGGATGAGGATATCGAAGAGCTGACCTATGACAAGATAGAAGAAAATATATTGCTTATAGGCGAAATGATTGAAAAACTGCTGTCTACAGCCGATACCGGACGCATGATAAGAGAGGGAATAAGAGTAGCTATCGTAGGAAAACCGAACGTTGGCAAGTCCTCTCTGATGAATTCTCTTCTCAGAGAAACACGTGCGATAGTTACAGAGATACCCGGAACTACAAGAGACACTATCGAAGAAGCGATAAGCATCAGGAACATACCAGTATACCTTGTAGACACCGCAGGTATCAGAGAGACGTCGGATGAAGTGGAGAGACTGGGTATCGAGCGTTCGAAGGCGGCATTCAATGAAGCTGACTTTATAATATTCATAATGGACGGCAGCAGCGCTATTTCTGATGAAGACAGAGAGATCGCTTCATATCTTGACGGCAGGGATTCAGTAGTTTTGATAAATAAAAACGATCTAGAGAGAGGCTTCACGAACGATGACGTCAGAGAGCTTGTCAATGATCCGGTGATAATAGAGACATCGCTCATAAACAATGAAGGTATAGAGGAAATAGAGAATCATATAGAAGAACTCGTTTACGGCGGAGAGCTGTCGCAGCATGACAGCACTATGGTAAACAACGTGAGACATATAGAGCTGCTGAAGCAGAGCAGAGATTCTCTTCGCGACGCCATGGAGATGACGCTTGCGAGAGAAGCACTCGACTTTATAGAAGTGGATGTCAGGAATGCATATGATCTGCTCGGTGAAATAACAGGCGAAACCGTATCGGACGATATAATCAATGAAGTTTTTGCCAGGTTCTGTCTTGGAAAGTAGTGCAGGTTTTATTATAAAAATATGGAGGCATATATTAGATAATGGAAAAATTTTTGATGGGAACTTATGATGTGATCGTTGTCGGCGCAGGCCATGCAGGCTGTGAAGCCGGGCTTGCTGCTGCCAGGATGGGGCAGAAAACGCTGATGCTTTCCATAAACCTGGAGGCTGTTGCTATGATGGCGTGCAATCCGTCGATAGGCGGCACGGGCAAGGGTCACCTGGTGAGGGAGATCGACGCGCTCGGCGGCGAGATGGGAATAAATATCGATAAGACTTTCATACAGAGCAGGATGCTCAATACTGCAAAGGGTCCGGCGGTGCATTCGCTGAGGGCTCAGGCAGATAAGAACGAGTATCATATCGAGATGAAGAAGACTATAGAGAAGGAAGAAAACCTTCATCTCAAGCAGGGTGAGGTCATCGATCTGATCGTCGAGGATGGAAAGGCGTGCGGAGTCGTGCTGAAAACAGGTTCGTGCTACAGGGCGAAAGCTGTCATCCTCGCTACGGGAACTTTCCTTGCCGGAAAGATATTCATAGGAGACAGTGCATATAACAGCGGGCCTAATGGTCTGGCACCATCGATGGAGCTGGCTGCAAGGCTCAGAGAATATGGGCTGCCGATGAGAAGATTCAAGACGGGCACGCCTGCCAGAGCTCTTGCAAAGAGTCTGGACTTCGACAAGATGACGCCGCAGTACGGCGATGAGAAGATAGTGCCGTTTTCATTCATGAATGACGATCTGCAGAAGGATCAGGTCAACTGCTGGCTCACGTACACGAATCAGCAGACGCACGATGTGATCAGAGCCAATTTTCACAGGTCGGCGCTGTTCGGCGGACAGATAGAGGGAGTCGGTCCAAGATACTGCCCTTCGATAGAAGACAAGGTAAACAGATTTTCTGACAAGGAAAGGCACCAGCTTTTCATCGAGCCTGAAGGTCTGTATACTGAAGAAATGTATATCCAGGGAATGTCATCGAGTCTTCCGGAAGATGTACAGCTGCAGTTTTACAAAACGATACCGGGACTTGAGAATCTGGAAATCGTCAGACCTGCGTATGCTATCGAGTATGACTGCATAGATCCGCTCGATCTGAAGGTCTCGCTTGAGAATAAGCATATCGAAAATCTGTTCTGTGCAGGACAGTTCAACGGAAGCTCCGGCTATGAGGAGGCTGCTGCACAGGGGCTGATGGCGGGAATCAACGCTGCTTGTAAAATAAAGGAAAAAAATCCGTTCGTGCTCGACAGAAGCGAGGCTTATATTGGCGTTCTCATCGACGATCTCGTGACTAAAGGTACTAATGAACCTTACAGAATTATGACCAGCAGAGCGGAATATAGGCTGGTTCTGAGGCAAGACAACGCAGATTTGCGTTTGACAGACCGCGGATACGGGGTTGGATTAGTAAAAAAAGACAGATATGATAAGTTTTTACATAAAAAAGAAATCGTCGAGCAGGAGACTGAGCGACTCAGAAAAAAGACAGTCAAGCCGGAGGATGCGAACGATTTTCTCGAGAGCAAGGGAAGCACTCCGCTGAAGAGTGCCGTGTCGCTGTTTGAGCTTTTGCGAAGACCTGAGATAAAGTATGATGAAACTGCTGTGATAGATGACGAAAGGCCTGTGCTTTCCAGTCACCAGAAAAACATGATGGAAGTGCAGATAAAGTATGAGGGTTACATCCAGAAGCAGCAGCAGCGTATCGAGAAGTTCAAGCGACTTGAAAACAAGAAGCTGCCTGCGGATATAGACTATGATCAGATAGACGGACTGAGGATCGAAGCGCGCCAGAAGCTGAACGACTTCAGGCCGCTGTCGGTGGGGCAGGCATCCAGGATATCCGGAGTGTCGCCAGCAGATATAAATGTGCTGCTTATTTACATGGAAAAGATGAGAAGGAAAAACGGTAAAAATGAGCATTAATGAAATCAGAGACATATTCGACACACTGATCACCGGTATTGACGAGACCGGGATCGCACAGCGCGTGCAGAGGCTCGAGGGATATATGGACGGGATACTGGAGCTGAATCAGCATATAAACCTGACGGCTATAACTGACAGGACGGAATTTATCAGGAAGCATTATGCAGATTCGCTTTTGTGTGCGGGTTACCATGAGTTTCGGAGTGCGCAGTCTGTCATAGATGTGGGGACCGGCGGCGGATTTCCGGGTGTGCCGCTGGCGATCGTTTTTCCGGAGAAGGAGTTCGTGCTCATCGATTCGCTGAACAAGCGCATCAGGATAATAAATGATCTTTGTGCAAAGCTCGGGATAGCGAATGTCAGGGCTGTTCACGGAAGGGCAGAGGAGCTTGCGAGGAGGAAAGATATGCGTGAATCGTTCGATCTGTGTGTTTCCAGGGCAGTGGCCAACATGAGTACTCTGTCGGAATACTGTCTTCCTTTCGTAAAGGTCGGGGGATGCTTCATGGCATACAAGGGCCCTGACTGTGACAGAGAGCTGGCAGAAGCAGAGAATGCAGTCAGGCTGCTGGGCGGCCGAGTCGATCGCATAGAGTCGCCGTCTGCAGACGGGCTTGATTTTGATCACAGGATAATAGTTATTTCAAAAGAAAAAAATACGATGTCGAAATTTCCGCGAAAAGCGGGTACTCCGTCAAAAGAGCCGATCAAATAGCATATATCGGCTCTTTTTGTTTTACGAAAACGCTTTTACCTGCCCGGACAAGCTGTTACCATAGTTACAGGAGGGGGGCAGAGATATGTTTATAAAAAAGACGATGGAAGTACCGGTTGAACTCATAAAAGCGAATTCGGAGCAGCCTCGAAAGAATTTTGCTGAAGAACAGCTGATAGAACTGAGGGATTCGATAAAGGAATTCGGAGTTCTGCAGCCTTTGATATTAAAGAGAGAAGTCAACGGAGATTATCTGCTGATAGCAGGGGAACGAAGGCTGAGAGCGGCAATGATGGCCGGACTTGACAGAGTACCGGCTGTTATAAAGGATGCAAGCGATGAAGAGGTCAGCCTCATAGCACTTGTCGAGAACATACAGCGTGAAAATCTGGGATACATAGAAGAAGCGAAAGCGTACAGGAATATCATGGAAAAATATGGGATGAGCCAGCTTGCGCTTTCCGAAAAACTCGGCAAAAACCAGTCTACTATATCTAATAAGATACGGCTGCTGTCGCTGCCGAAGGATATACAGGATATACTCGTTGAAAACAAGCTGACGGAACGGCACGCCCGAGCTTTGCTCAAGATCGAAGATGATCAGATGAGGAGAGTGGTGATAGGAAAGGTGCTGAAGCACGGGTTCAATGTCAAACAGACTGAAAAACTGGTAGATGATTACATAGCGCAGCAGGAAAGCCAGGAGCGCGAGCGAAACAAGATATGTCACATCAGCTACAAGCTTTACATCAATACGCTGAAAAGGGCATTCAATGATATGGAGCTTAATGAAAAGGGCGCGACATTCGTGCAGGAAGACATGGGAAACGACCTGCGGATAACGATAATGATACCAAAAGAAATACAGGGAATGGTCGGATAATACCTCCTTTATGTTATATTGTAAATATTGATCAATAATATTTACGCAACTTTGGAAAATCTGTCGCTGTATCGATAAGTGCAGCGTGCAGATTTTTCTAAACAAAAGATGTTTCACGTGAAACATTTTTTTTGTGTGAAGAAATTCAAAAGTTATAGTAAAAACAAAATCTATGTTATATAATATGTAAAGCAGATATACAGAATGTATCAAGGAGGAATAAATTGGGTAAAGCTATAGCTATATTTAATCAAAAAGGAGGAGTCGGAAAGACTACTACCAATATAAATCTGGCAGCATGCCTGGCTATAAAGGGAAAACGTGTTCTCATACTGGACATAGATCCGCAGGGAAATACGACAAGTGGAGTGGGAATTTCAAAAAAAGACCTTGAAATCACTACCCATGAGATTCTTATCGAAGATAAATACCATCCTGAGGAGGCTATACTGCCGACAGGGATCGAAAATCTCGACATAATGCCTGCAAGTGTGCAGCTGGCGGGCGCTGAAGTCGAGCTTATAGAGCTGGCAGGTCGCGAAAAGAGACTGAAAAGGGCAATAGATATATTGAAGCCTAAATATGATTACATATTTATAGACTGTCCGCCTTCGCTCGGAATACTGACGATAAATTCGCTTACAGCAGTCGATTCAGTGCTGATACCGATCCAGTGCGAATTCTATGCACTCGAAGGAGTCAGTCAGCTGATGAGCACTATCGATATCGTAAAGAGGAATATGAATCCTGAGCTCGAGATCCAGGGAGTTATCCTGAGCATGTTTGACGGACGTACGAATCTTTCGGTGCAGGTGGTTGAAGAGGTCAAGAAATACTTCAGAGAAAAGGTATATACTACAGTGATACCTAGAAACGTAAGGCTGGCAGAAGCGCCGAGCTATGGTATGCCTGTAATACAGTATGATCCTAAATCATCAGGTGCGATAGCATATATGGAATTTGCAGACGAATTTTTGAGCGGCGAGGAGGAAGAATAGATGGCGGCACCGAAAAAACAGCGAGGTCTGGGAAAGGGCCTTGATGCACTTTTCGGCGATGCAGAAGTGACCTTGAGAGCTAAAACAGATAAAAAGGAAGAAGAGAATCAGGTTAAGGCAGAGGAAGCAGAAGCAAAGGTCGAAGACAAAGAAGTATCATCAGGCGGTATAGCGTATATAGATATAAATGATATCAAACCGAATTCAACCCAGCCGAGAAAGATATTTGATGAAGAGAAGCTGCAGGAACTGGCATCTTCGATAGAAGAGCACGGTCTCATACAGCCTGTCGTACTGAGAAAGGTAAGCAAAGGCTATGAGATAGTGGCAGGTGAGAGAAGATGGAGAGCTGCCAGACTGATAGGCATAAAGGAGCTGCCGTGCATCATCAGAGAGCTTACTGATGAGGAAAACATGCTTCTGGCTATCATCGAAAACATGCAGCGTGAGGATCTCAATCCGATAGAAGAGGCAGAGGGTATAAGCCAGATGATGGAGACTTATGGTCTCACTCAGGAGCAGGTGTCAAAGAGCCTTGGCAAGAGCAGGCCGTATATAGCGAACAGCCTGAGGCTTCTGAAGATAGCAGACAAGGTGAAGCAGTATGTGATAAACGGTGATCTTTCGTCGGGGCATGCGAGAGCACTTGCTGCTATAGCGGATGAAGCGCATCAGATAGCGCTCGCAGATATTGCAGTAAAGCAGGGACTTTCCGTCAGAGAGATAGAGAAGCTGGCAAAGCAGAACAAGGATTCTGCGAAACCAAAGCCGCGTGTAAAGTCAAAGAATGCAGATGTCATTCGTGTTGAGGAAGACCTGAAAGAAGTTCTGGGAACAAAAGTAAACCTCAATCAGAAGGGCAAAAAAGGCAAAATAGAGATAGAATTTTACAGCAGAGAAGATCTTGAAAGACTGATAGAACTGTTGAAGACACTCAGTTAGAAGAGATTGTTTCATGTGAAACATATGTAAAATATGAAAGATATGGAACGTATGAAACATAGCAGATATGAGTGCGGATGCAGTTATCGGTATGCGAATGGCAGCAGATCAGATCGGAATAAAATCATAAACGATATGGATCAGACAGAATTAAATAGAAATCTTAAAGAAGTGATAAAGCAGGCACAGGATATAAATATTCCTGTGCCTGCTGATATATGTGAACAGGTTGAGATAAACTCTCGTCCGAAAAAGAGATACGGATGCTGCAGGCTGAAGAATGGAGTATATCATATAGAGGTAAGTGAGTTCATACTGGGCTGTGATCCTGAGAAAATAAGGGGAGTTCTGGCTCATGAGATACTCCATACCTGCAAAGGCTGTTATAATCATGGCAATATGTGGAAAGAATATGCCGCTATGATGAATTCAGCATATGGATATAATATAAAGCGCACTTCATCTAATGAGGAAATGGGGATCGCTGATGAGGGCAGAAGCGGAGAATATTCCGGAAGCGAAGGAACTGCCGGCGGGTCGGGGAGCGCTGATCGGTCGGATACTGTTGATGTGTGGGGATTTGTCGGCAGGCAGGGCAGCTCTTCAACCGGCGCAATAAAATACATCATCAGATGCAGGAAATGCGGCAGGGAATATCCCAGACAGCGCTGCAGCGCTGTCGTAAAGAAACCGAAAGCCTACAGATGCCGCTGCGGCGGCAGACTGACGGTCTTCGAGATCCGCAGAACTGCAGATCTTTGCATGAAGAAAACTTAAAATAACCTAAAACAGCTTAAAACAAGTCATAGAACAGCCCAAATAGATACATGATACTTTCCTGATAAGAATAGTTAGAATGCTAAACTCAGCAAACTAGTAATACTTTAGACCCTTGAATAATAATATATATGTCATATAATGGATATAGAGAGTGTTACAAAATACAAATGGAGGAATCATGAATTTATTAAAAGACTATGTGACCGATATCAGAAATGAGTTTAAGGGCTATAACGGCAAACGATTTTCGAAGGACCTGATGGCAGGCATCACCGTTGCAGCCGTTGCACTGCCGCTTGCACTGGCGTTTGGTGTCAGCTCGGGGGCGACCGCAGCCGCAGGTCTGGTAACGGCCATCATAGGAGGCATCATCATCAGCATCTTTTCGGGAGCGTCGTTTCAGATATCCGGACCGACAGGGGCAATGACCGCGATACTGGTAACGCTCGCAGCGAAATACGGGATGCAGGGAATACTGACAGCATGTTTTTTTGCCGGGATCATACTTATATTAGCCGGGATACTGAAGCTCGGAAGGATGATATATTACATACCGTCATCGGTAATAACCGGGTTCACATCGGGCATCGCGATCATCATCGCACTTGGACAGCTCGATAATTTCTTCGGCGTGACGTCGCACGGAAGTCTGGCGATCACGAAATTCATATCTTATTTCACACAGGGTTTTCATCCCGATATACCGACTATGTGCATCGGACTGGCAGTGATCATCATAATGGTGATCTGGCCGAAAAAACTCAATGACAAAATGCCGTCATCGCTGGCGGCGCTCATAATCGTACTGATAGCAAATTATTTTCTCAAGCTGGATGTGGCGATGGTAGGGGACATACCCAAGTCACTGTTCCTGGATGAGAGACTGTCGATCTCAGGGATAGATTTTGCAAAGTTCTGGGATCTGTTCGTTCCCGCGCTTTCGATAGCTGCGCTGGGTATGATAGAGAGTCTGCTCTGCGGTGCATCTGCAGGAAAAATGAAGAAGGAAGAGCTCAATGCTGACAGAGAACTGATCGCACAGGGAATAGGCAATATAGTGATACCGTTCTTTGGAGGCGTGCCTGCGACGGCTGCGATAGCAAGAACGAGCGTTGCGATAAAGGCAGGATGCGAGACGAGACTCACAGGCGTTATACATGCCGGAATACTGCTGCTTTCCATGTTCGTGCTGGCGCCGGTCATGTCAGTTATCCCGCTTTCAGCACTGGCCGGAGTTCTGATCGTGACCGCATGGAGGATGAACGACTGGACTAACATAAAGTTCATATTCAGCCACAAGTTCAAATCAGGAATGATCAAGTTCCTCGTTACGATGGCCGCTACAGTAGTGCTCGACCTCACGCAGGCGATCGTAATAGGCGTTGCAGTTTCAGTGATACTGATCCTGATAAAGCTTACGGATATAGAAATCAACATCAGCGAGATAGATTCGGAGAGACTTGAGGAAGCGGGCATCCATCTGCCGAGGATATCAGGCAAGGTCAGAGTCGCATACCTTACAGGTGCGATATTCTTTGCGGTAGTCGACAAGCTCACGAAAAAGCTGCAGGAGCAGGAGGGAGTGACAGAGGGGCTGATCCTGTCGATGAGAGGAGTTCCGGTCATAGACCTTTCAGGTATACAGGGAATGATCGATCTTGTAAAGGAGCTCGAGGGACACGGTACCGAAGTATATCTGACGAGTGTGCAGCCTAAGGTCCTCGAGGAAATGCGAAAGGGCGGACTGATCGATCTGATCGGCGAGGAATACATATTCGACAGCGCTGAAGAAGCGATCATCGTGGCGCAGAAAGAGCACATGTAGGCAAAAATCCTGAAAACGCATGATAATGAGAAAAGCATATGAAAAAAAGATCTAAAATGATCCCGATACTCGTAAAAGTAAGTTAAACATAGCATGATAGTAAATCAAAACAGATTGACAGTGATGCGGTGCAGATGATAGAATCAAAACGATACATGAAGTATCATAAGTACTCAGAAGGGTGCAGGATCAGACATTACAGAAAATATCAGATCTAAAAGTTTACGAAAAGGCAATAATACGAGTACAGTAAATGTCATATGATATTATCTATTGGCATTTGGCTGACTGACTGAATGAAAATCAAAATCAGAATGTCATAGACTACAAACTAAATATCAGAGAATATTTGTCCAGGAAGGCATACGAGCTAAAAGAAACAGCCGCATATACCGACCTGGATTTTTTTCGCGGTAAATATGCGGATATACAGTGCCGCGGGATGTTCTCAGATGAAGGAAGAAGGAGAAGTATGATTATGAAAAAAAGGTTATTGAAAAGAGCAGCATGCTTGCTGGCTGCAGCAGTGATGACTGTCGGCGCACTCGAGATATTCGCGGGATGCGGCAGTTCTTCAGGATCATCGGATGACGGTATCTCAGTATACATCGGAGGAACGATATTCGACAGCAGTCTTGACCCTGTAAAGGGAGCGATGTCATATGGATATCCGTTCACAAACAATGCCCTTACGAAGGTTACGCCGGAATCAACATACACCGGAGATCTGGCGACTGAATGGGAAGTGAGCGATGATGCACTCACATATACTTTCAAGCTCCGTGAAGGCGTGACTTTCCACGATGGATCTGATTTTACAGCAGAGGACGTGGTATTTACATATAATGAAGTAAAGAAAAACCAGGGCAATAATGAAAATGTAGATCTCAGCAGGATGGCTTCAGTAGAGGCCGCGGACGATCACACGGTAGTATTCACGCTTAGTGAGCCGTATTCATCATTCCTCGATCAGACTGTATGCCTGGGGATAGTACCGTCAGACAGCTATGACAGCGAGACATTCGATACAGAGCCGGTAGGTACAGGACCGTGGAAAATCGTGCAGTACGATACCGCACAGAAGATAATAGTCGATGCGAACGACGATTATTACGGCGGAGTACCATCGATACCGAGAGTAACGATGCTCAACATGGAAGAAGACACAGCGATCGCAAATGCAAAATCCGGCGAGCTCGATGTAGTTATGGTAAATCCGAGCTATGCCGATGAAGATGTAAAAGGCATGCATATAGAGAATCTGGAGACGATGGATGTAAGACAGATAAGTCTGCCGGTCACATCAGAAACTGAATATACGACGAAAGACGGACAGAAGATAAAAGCCGGCAATGACGTCACTGCAGACAAAGCCGTAAGAGAGGCACTTTCCATAGGCATCGACCGACAGAAGATAATAGACAACGCACTGAACGGTATAGGAAAACCTGCGGAAGGTTTTACGACGAACCTCGAGTGGGGAAACCCTCCATCATATGAAGACGGACAGACGGAAAAGGCTGCGCAGATCATGGAAGCTGCAGGATGGAGCAAAGGCAAAGACGGCATATACGAAAAAAATGGAAAGAAATGCGAATTTACAGTGCTGGCGCCGAGTGGAGATACCACAAGATATCAGCTGGCAACAGCGGTAGCAGAAGAAGCGGAAGCGCTTGGCATAAAGATAGACGTAGATCAGCAGACATGGGACGAGCTTACAACTTCAGCGGCATCATGCGGAGTCGTATGGGGCTGGGGACAGTTTGACCCTATAGTTCTTAAAAACCTGTTCTATACAGATGCTTTCACAGGAAACGGAACATCAAATACTGTAAGATATTCAGACAGTGAAGTAGATAAGCTGATAAATACTGCGCTGAACGCAAATAACAAAGCTGATGCAACAGCAGCCTGGAAAGAAGTTCAGAGTGCAGCTGCTGATGACTATGCATACCTTTACATCGTAAATATAGAACATAGTTATTTCGTGAGCGACGATCTTGATATTTCGGTCGACACACAGATACCACATCCGCATGGACATGGAGCACCGATCATAAACAATATGAATGACTGGACACTGAAGAGATAAATTACTGCTATACTGCGGTAAAGGCAGGGCTGTATCATCATGAATGAGGCAGCCTTGCAGCAGTATATCAGCTGATGGAGAAAGGAAAAAAAATGAACCGGATAAAATATATCTGTTCTACAACAGCCAGGATGCTGACACTTATGATAGCTGTCAGTATCCTGGCATTCATGCTTATAGCATTCTCGCCGATAGATCCTCTCAAGGCGTATGTAGGCGCGGAATCTACGCTGTCAGAAGAAGCGAAGCAGGAAGTAGCCGAATACTGGGGGCTCAATGATCCTCCTGTCGAAAGATTCCTGACATGGGCTGATCATGCGCTTCACGGTGATCTAGGCACATCTATAACATACAACATGCCGGTATCGAAGGTGATCGCGGACAGATTCAAATATTCACTTGCTTTGATACTGATGGCATGGGCGCTGTCAGGAATCATCGGGTTTGCAGCCGGGATCCTGGCAGCAGTGAAAAAGAGCAGTGTATTCGACCGGTGTGTCAAAGCATTTTGTCTGATACTGCAGTCTGCACCGGTGTTCTGGTTCGGACTGCTGATGCTGACTGTGTTTTCGATAATACTGGGCTGGTTTCCGATCGGGCAGGCGGCGCCGGTCGACAAGCTGGCGGCAGACGTGACGATATGGGACAGGATCTATCACATGATACTGCCGGCTGTGACCCTGAGCATCCTGGGAACCAGCAAGATAACGCTTTACACGAGACAGAAGCTCATAGAGATCATGCACAGTGACTATATCCTCTTTGCAAAGGCACGGGGGGAGTCGATGAAAGAGCTGATCATGAGACATGCGCTGAGGAATATCGCGATGCCTGCGATAACGCTGCAGTTTGCATCGTTTAGCGAGCTTTTCGGAGGTATAGCTCTGGCAGAGACAGTGTTTTCATACCCCGGGATCGGCAGTGCAGTCACGGCTGCGGCACTCAATGCCGATGTGCCGCTTCTGATAGCACTTGCAGTATTCAGTGCGATATTCGTGTTTGCAGGTAATTTTATAGCAAATATTCTTTACGGGATAGTGGATCCGAGACTGAAGGAGGGAGGCTACCATGCATAGTGTGCAGAATAATATGCAGATGACAGCGGCAGCGCCGAGACTCCGGCAGCCGAAACTGAATACTAAGAAAAAAATGATCATATATATCACTCTGGCGGCGGTATATCTGCTGGCGGTGCTGATCGCAGGACTGCTGATGGATCCGGCTCTTTACGGGGTGCATTATGAAGACAAGTTCCTGGCGCCTTCGCTGGCGCATCCGTTCGGTACGGATTTCATGGGGCGCGACATGTTCTGGAGAAGTATCAAGGGACTTTCCAATAGCATAATTATAGGACTGGCAGCATCGGCGGTCAGTTCGATAATAGCGCTGATACTCGGTATAGTTGCCGCGGTAGCGGGCGGCGTGGTCGACCGCACGATAAACTGGCTTGTGGACTGCTGTATGGGACTGCCGCATCTGGTACTACTGATGCTGATCTCATATATGATGGGACGCGGAGGACTGGGAGTAGCGTTTGCAGTAGCGGTGACGCACTGGACAGAATTGACGAGGCTTGTCAGAGCTGAAGTGCTGCAGGTGAAAAATACACAGTATGTCAAAGCTGCACAGAAGATGGGACATTCGAAATTCAAAGTAGCAAAGGATCACGTAGTACCGCACGTGATGCCTGTGTATCTGACCGGGCTCATACTGCTTTTCCCGCATGCGATAATGCATGAGGCGTCGCTCACGTTCCTGGGCTTCGGGTTTTCTGCATCGACTCCGGCGATCGGGGGCATATTGTCAGAAGCAATGAAGCATATCGTTACGGGGAAATGGTGGCTGTGCCTGTTCCCGGGGCTGATCCTGCTGATAGCGGTGATGCTTTTTGACGTTATCGGGGAAAAGCTCAGGATGCTGATGAACCCTGGCAGCAGCGAACAGTGAGGTTTTGCATATGGATATACAGATGTGCAAGTCCGGAGAAAATGAAAAGGCAGGAAAAATGATCACAGAAAAAGAAGAAATCAAAAAAACAGAATTCGATATAAAAAACGGGATGTCAGAGCGTGAAACATTTGAGTGCGACGGCTGTGCGGATCAGCAGCCGATCCTCGACATAAAGGATTTGACCATTTCATTCAGCCGTTATGACCGCGGCTGGAATAAGGCGGACCTTGAGGTGATACATTCACTTGATGTCGAGGTGTATCCCGGCGAGATCATGGCAGTGGTCGGCTCAAGTGGTTCCGGCAAAAGCCTGCTGGCACATTCGGTGCTGGGGATACTGCCGGAAAACAGCAGTATGAGCGGTACGATGGAGTTTGATGGAAAGCCGCTGTCTACTGAGAGGAAAGCGGATCTGCGCGGCAGAGAGATCGTGTTCATCCCGCAGTCTGTGGATTTTCTCGATCCGCTGATGAAAGTAGGCAGGCAGGTCAAAGGTGTGCGCGGTACTATGGAAAAGGTCAAACGTGCATTCAGCAGATACGGTCTGGCGAAGGAAGCAGAGGATATGTATCCGTTCCAGCTTTCGGGAGGCATGGCGAGGCGTGTGCTGATATCGACTGCAGTGATGGAAAACGCAAAGCTGATAATCGCAGACGAACCGACTCCGGGACTCGATCTTGAGATGGCGATGGAAACGCTCAGGAATTTCCGCGAGCTGGCAGATCAGGGCTGCGGGGTGCTGCTGATAACACATGATATCGATCTGGCGCTGAACGTCGCAGACAGGATCGCAGTATTTTATGCGGGGACTACCGTAGAAATCTGCCCGGCAGCGGATTTCAAGGGCGGCGGTGACGCGCTCAGGCATCCGTACAGCAGGGCCTTTATAGAGGCACTGCCGCAGAATGGCTTCAAGCCGATATCCGGGTCTCAGCCATATGCCGGTGAGCTTCCGGAAGGCTGCCTCTTTGCACCGAGATGTACATGCAGGACCGCGGAGTGCTGCGGAGAGATAGAAATGCGCCGGTTGAGAGGCGGGGAAGTGAGGTGCATCCATGCAACTTAGAGCGGAGAATATAAGTTTCAGATACGATCGCAAAAGCCCGTGGATCCTGAAAAATGTGGATCTCACGCTGGATGCCGGGGAGCGAGTGGCTCTGACCGGTCCGTCCGGGTGCGGAAAGAGCACGCTTTCCAAGATCCTGGCGGGTTATCTCGAGCCGACGGAAGGGCAGGTGCTGTTGGATGGAAAGCCGCTGCCGACGCGCGGTTATTCGCCGGTGCAGCTGATATATCAGCATCCGGAGCAGGCGGTGAACCCACGGTGGAAGATGGAGCGGACGCTGAAAGAGTGCTGGGAGCCCGATGAGGAATTGCTCAAGGAAATGGGCATCGAAAGTGAATGGCTGAAGCGCTGGCCGTCTGAGCTTTCGGGCGGTGAGCTGCAGCGTTTCTGTATCGCCAGGGTGCTCGGTCCGCAGACGCGATTCCTTGTCTGCGATGAGATCACGACGATGCTGGATGTGATAACGCAGGCGCAGATCTGGGAGCTGCTGCTGGAAAGGGCGCATGAACGCGATCTCGGGATGGCGGTGGTGACGCATAACATGGCTCTTGCGGAAAAGGTATGCAGCCGTATCGTGAGCTTGCCTGATATAAATGGTTTGAGATAAACGGACTGCAGGATGGCAGTGTGCCGGAACCGGGAGAGATAAAGCTCTTCTCAGACTGATCCCGGAACGCGGCAGCGAAGTGAAATAGCATACGCTCTGCGTGTGCGCACTACTTGTCTGTCTAATCCTGCACTCCTGGCATTGACTCGCACCTCTCGTTTCATCATACATTTATGTCTTGTCATGCCTTACAGGGTTAAAACCAAAAATCATTTGCCGGATAGCTGTTGTTGGTAAAAATGGCAGCTTTCCGGCTCTTTTTCTGATGTCGAATACCAAGAACCAGGAAGCGATCATTGATTTTTGGTATTTTAAACGTATAAAAAGCCATATTTCACGAAAGATTTTACCAAATAATCATGAGCAGATTTTGATTCTTGGTAATCGCCTTCCTTGAAAGGCATGATTTTTCAGGGATTTTACCAAAGAAGACAGCCTGAAGGTATATTTTTGGTAATCGATGATCCATGCAGGAGAACGATACGCTTGAGGATGCTTGAGATGAAAATGGATCTTGAGACTATCACGAAAGCGACTGGTCTGCCGCCGCAGAAAATAAAGAAGTTGTAACTGATGAATGCTGGGATGCAGTATTTGCAAGGTTTTGAGAATTTCGCTTAATAACGATACACGATCACGCAAAAGGCATACCCAGCTCCGGCAACATATGATCACCTGATATCTATACGATAATAAAAAGAGAGGAAGCATAGCAGTTCAGCTATAGATCCTCTCTTATTGTAGAAAGAAAACCCCACGTTTGACGCAGGGGTTTTCACATAGTCAATTCTAATAGAGAAATTGGCGGAGCTCCAGCGCTCACTGCGTTCACTCCTGTGCCTTCGGCTACGCTGTCCGTTTTTCCGAGTAGATCGTCTTCGGCTCTCCGGGAAAAAGGCAAAAAGTCTAAATATGAAAATATGCAGTGAAACAACTTCTCTTCTTCTGTATTTATCCGATTTGTCAGCACATTTATCATGTACTGTCCAGTATTATCTAATACACATAAACCTTCGGAAGCCTCTGGCCGAATGCGCACAGCACTTCGTAGTTTATGGTATTTGTTGCTTTTGCAATGTCTTCGGCACTGATCTCGTAGATGCCGTCCTTACCCATGATCGTGACTTCATCGCTGAGCCTCGGATAAGGCACGTGAGTCACGTCGATCATGCACTGATCCATGCAGATGGTTCCTGCGATCGGTGCAAAGACACCATTTACGATGACTTTTCCTTTTGTCGAGTACGGTCTTGGGAGACCATCGGAATATCCGATCGGGATGGTTGCGATGAGACTGTCCTGGCGTGTCGTGAATTTTCGGCCGTAGCTGATCGAGTTTCCTGCGGGAACTTTTTTCAGCTGAACGATATTCGCTTTTATCGACATCACCGGGCGCAGATCGATCTGGCTCCTGTCGACCTCCGCAGACGGATAGCAGCCGTACATGATAATGCCCGGGCGGACCATTTCATAATGCGAAGACGCCACTTCCATGATCGCAGCACTGTTTGCAAGTGTCCTGCACGGTATCGGGATACCGGCATTCAGCAGCTTTTTGTAAAAGACCATGAATCGCTGTTCCTGTACTGTAGTATACGTCTTGTCGAGCGAATCTGCCGCCGCAAAGTGTGAAAAGAGCCCAGCGATCCTGAAATTCGGCAGGTTCATGATCATCCTGATATCATCGATCGATGATGAATTGTCAGTATCGTATCCGATACGCCCCATTCCGGTGTCTATTGCCAGATATCCGTTGATTATGATGTTTGCCTTGGCTGCTGCTCTTGATATAGCTTCAGCATTTTCGTAGTCGCAGACTACCGGCGTAAGCCTGTATTCGATGATCGTATCTATGTAAGGATCCGGAGTCAGCCCCAGAACGGTGATTTCTTCGAGGATAAAGCCGGCCTTTCGCAGGCGCACAGCTTCAGACAGAGTCGCGACACCAAAAGATTCGATACCGTTTGCCCTCAGTACCGTAGCAACTTTTATCGCGCCGTGACCATAAGCATCAGCCTTTATTATGCCTGTTATTTTTTTTCCCGGTCCGACTTTGTCTTTTATCTGTTTAATATTGTAGTCAAGATTCGTAATATTGATTTCCGCCCATGCGGCTCTGATCGCATCTTTATACATCCTCTGGAAAAACCTCCACTCCTTTCATATGTTTGTCGACCATAGGTCGACATCAGGTTACACCCCTGCGGTGCTTCATATATTTGTCGGCGCCAGCCGACATGATAAACACCACATCTACAGCTTAGGTGTTCTCTTTATGATATCCTCTCTGCCCGGTCCGTTAGAAACGTAAGTGATCGGGAAGCCGATCATCTTTTCGATCTCGTCAACGTAGTTCTGAGCTTCTGCAGGCAGCTGGTCGTATTCGCGGATGCCCGTGATATCGCACTTCCAGCCCGGCAGCTTCTTCAGCACCGGCTTTGCCTTCTCGAGCTTCGATGTGCAAGGGAATCTGTCTGTCACTTCTCCGTCGATCTCGTATCCCACGCATACAGGGATCTCGTCGAGATATCCCAGCGGGTCGAGTACCGTGAATGCGACTTCGGTAGTTCCCTGAGTCATACAGCCGTACTTAGTAGCGACAGCATCGAACCAGCCGACTCTTCGAGGTCTTCCCGTAGTAGCACCATATTCGCCGCCGTCACCGCCGCGCTTTCTCAGCTCCTCAGCTTCCACCTCGTCGAGGATCTCGCTGACGAATGCACCGCCGCCGACAGCACTTGAGTACGCCTTTACGACAGTGATGATATCAGTGATCTCATAAGGCGGAACGCCGGCGCCGATCGCACCGTACGCAGCCAGCGTCGATGAAGACGTTACCATAGGATAGATACCGTGGTCAGGATCCTTGAGCGCGCCGAGCTGCCCCTCGAGCAGGATCTGCTTGCCGCTCTTTATAGCTTCATCGAGGAAAAGCGCAACGTCACATACATAAGGCGCTACCATTTCCTTATATTCTTTCAGAGTTGCCATGATCTCATCAGGATCGAGAGCAGGCTTGTGATAGAGATGCTCCAGCAGCACATTTTTCTGCAGGATCACCCTTTCCACCTTTTCACGCAGAAGATCCTCATCCATGAACAGCTCCTGCACCTGGAAACCGATCTTGGCATATTTATCAGAATAGAACGGAGCTATGCCTGATTTAGTCGAACCAAAAGCCTTGCCTGCCAGACGCTCTTCTTCGTATTCATCAAAGAGGATGTGATACGGCATCAGGATCTGCGCTCTGTCAGAAACCAGGATCTTAGGCATAGGCACGCCCTTTTCCACGATGGAGTTGATCTCGTTGAACATGTAAGGGATGTTGAGCGCAACACCGTTTCCGAGGATGCTGGTCGTGTGACCGTAGAATACCCCAGACGGCAGCATGTGAAGCGCAAATTTGCCGTAGTTGTTCTTTATCGTGTGCCCCGCGTTGCTTCCGCCCTGGAACCTGATGATGATATCAGCATTCTGCGAAAGCATGTCGGTGATTTTACCTTTTCCTTCGTCGCCCCAGTTGGCGCCTACGATTGCTTTGATCATTTAAATCTCCTTTATATTAATGATGTGATCTATGATTTATACATTTATGTCGGCATGCATGCCGAGTGCTTCTCTGTTGTCTTCAAGCACAGGCCTTACGAAAGTCTCGAGGAAATTCTCCGTCTGGCTTTCCGCGCATCCTGTAAAGTTTTCAGGCTTCATCAGCGCGAGCAGCTGTTCCTTCGTCATGTTGAAATCCGGGTCGGCAGCGATCCTGTCGAGCAGATCGTTGTCGGCGCCTTCCTCCTTGACTCTCCTGCCGGCAGCCATCGAATGCTGTCTGATCTTTTCGTGGAGCACCTGTCTGTCTCCGCCGGCCTTCACGGCATCCATCATGATATTTTCCGTAGCCATGAACGGAAGCTCGCTCATCAGTCTCGCATTTATCACCTTAGGGTAAACGACGAGGCCTGACGTTATATTCATGTAAAGCTCCAGTATACCGTCTGTCGCCAGGAAGCTCTCCGAAACGCTGAGTCTCTTGTTCGCCGAGTCGTCCAGCGTTCTTTCGAACCACTGGGTCGATGCTGTGATCGCCGGGTTCAGGACTCCTGCGATGACGAAGTTGGAAAGCGCAGCTATACGCTCCGAGCGCATAGGGTTTCTCTTGTACGCCATTGCCGACGAGCCGATCTGGTTCTTTTCGAACGGTTCTTCTATTTCCTTCAGATGCTGGAGCAGTCTGATGTCGTTGCTGAATTTGTGAGCGCTCTGCGCGATCCCTGACAGGATGTTGAGCACTCTCGTGTCGACCTTTCTCGAGTAAGTCTGACCCGATACTGCGTAGCAGCCGTCAAAGCCCATCTTCTCTGCGATCAGCGAGTCGAGCTTTCTCACCTTCCCGATGTCGCCGTCAAACAGCTCGAGGAAGCTTGCCTGCGTGCCGGTCGTTCCCTTCGAACCGAGGAGCTTCATCGTGCCGAGCACGTGATCGAGATCCTCGAGATCCATCAGGAGATCCTGCAGCCACAGCGTGGCTCTCTTTCCGACCGTCGTAGGCTGTGCCGGCTGGAAATGCGTGAATCCCAGCGTCGGCAGCGCTTTGTATCTTTCTGCAAAGTCCGCAAGGTTTGCGATGACATTTATCAGTTTCTTTCTTATCAGTTTCAGACCTTCCGTCATGATGATCAGGTCCGTGTTGTCGCCGACGTAGCATGATGTCGCGCCCAGATGTATTATCCCCTTCGCATCAGGGCACTGCAGGCCGTATGCATAAACATGGGACATCACGTCGTGGCGCACTTCCTTTTCGCGTGCCTTGGCAACGTCGTAGTTGATATCGTCAGCTGCGGCCCTGAGCTCAGCGATCTGCTGATCCGTGATCGGAAGCCCGAGTTCCTGCTCCGTCTCAGCAAGCGCTATCCAGAGCTTTCTCCACGTCCTGAATTTCATTTCAGGTGAAAAAAGATATTTCATTTCATTGCTTGGGTATCTTTCAGATAATGAACTCGTATAGTTCTTCGTATTATCCATAATCTCACTCCTTTTGTAATCACTGTGCGGGAAATATCATTTTCCGGGTTTCCCATCGGCCCGCTTCGATGAGAAATGCTGACTGCGTTCAGCACATACAACGATTATTATATCACAAAAAAGGGGGATAAAACAAGCGGCAGAGCGGATGATAGCCTGCTCTGCCGCATTATGCGCGCGAGTTACGCACGGTTTTGTGTCGGATCTGTGATGTAAAGGCTGCAGATGCGGGTCTCATATTCACTCGTGACGTTCTCCTGATCGCCTTGACGGCCGTTAGCGTGCAGCTTTTTTCCCCGAAAAAATATAAGTGATGAGCGCCGCGATGATAACCAGCGCGCAGCCGATGACGGACGTGACGTCCAGCACCTCGCCGAGGAAAACATATCCCAGGATGATCGAGAACACGATGCCGGAATAGTTGTAAATGCTGATCTCGGCCGCGGTCGCCAGCCTGTATGCGTAGGTCAGCGCGATCTGCCCGAAGCCGCCGAACACGCCGATCAGGAGCAGCAGGAGCAGCTCTTTGAACGTCGGCATCACGAAATCGAATATCATGAACGGTATACATGCAAGCACGCAGAACGTTGAAAAATGCATGATTATAGTCATTCCGTCGACTTTATTCTTGAAGTATGCCAGCAGTGTGTACGATACACTTGAAAAGAATGCGCACAGGAACGCCATGAAAAGCGGCAGCAGGTTCGAATTGAATGCGGGATTCGCAACGAACGCCGCACCCAGGAAGGCGATCAGCAGCGCAGGTATCTGTACTTTGCGGATCTTTTCTTTGAGGAAGATCGCCGCCCACAGCGTTATCATGAAAGGCGACAGCTTCATCATCGTGGACACGTCGCCCTGGTTGGCGTGCGCCACTGCGTAGAACTGGGTGATCAGACCCAGGAAACCGAATGCCGAGCGCACAAAAAGAAGAGGCTGGTTCTTTTTTGTGCCAAAGAGCGAGCCTCCGGATCTAATTATGAGTATGAAACTCAGTATCAGAGTCACGATATTTCTGAAAAACACCTGCTCCATTATCGGGATCGTCGTCCCGGACAGGCTGATGGGTATCTGCATCGCCGAAAAGAGAAAAGCAGAGGTGCACATCAGCACGGCGCCTTTCGTTCTTTCCGACATTCCGTTCAGAGTTGTCATTATTTTCTCCTAAGTTGTAAGTCACTGGGCTGCCGGGCTTCCGGGACGCACTCTATGAAAGCTGTTCCATGCCGTCAGCGCCCTGAGCGCCGCCAAGTGAATGTTTTACACGATCTGCCTCTTCGGCCTTCTTCGCATCGTTCCAGTTGTCCATCGTACCAACGAGATAGCCCGTGATCCTCCTGATCCTCTCGAAAGGAACATGCGAGAACGTGTAGTTAAGATCTGCATAATCACCATCGATATGCACGTCGAGCATCTCGAGCTTCCTGTTGTATTTTTCCTGCAGATAATCGACGTAAGCCTGAGCCTCGCGCGGATCTGCATTTCCTGTTATTTTTACTGCCATGGTAATACCTCCTTTATCTGGGTAAGATTATACACCTGAACACTATATTTTGTATATAGGCAGGCGGCAGAAAAACATCAAAAAAACAATCTGGACTAAAAACATCTGCAAACGCCGCGACCACACCGTTATGATGCCACGCCATGTCATCGTCTCACTGCGAAAGCGGATATCCCGGACGCATCGCTGCACCGCGAAACCTGCGGAAATGCGCGATAATTAATTTCGCGTACTTTTTATATAACCCTTGAAAAAGCACCCGCACATGTGATATCATAGTGGAGCAAAAAACACATATATGCCTCTATAGTTAAATGGATATAACAAACCCCTCCTAAGGGTTAGTTGCAGGTTCGATTCCTGCTAGGGGTGCCAGACGCGGCCGGATACGAACATCCGGCCGTTTTCTTTTTTTGTTATGGGAAGTTTTTATGTAAAGACTGCGGGCTGTGCGTCTGCAGGGCTCTCTCCTGATCAGTCAGTAAAGGGTGGGTATGTATATATATTAATGAAAATTTTTATTTATAAGATTACATGCTCCCTCTTTTAAACGAAGCCGAAAAATGTTTGCAAGTTCCGATTGTTACCGAAAACAGAATTGTGAAAATACATTGAAATAACAGGAGCAATGTGGTATACTTAGAAATTGCAATAGAACCGATTCTACATATATTTATTAAAAAATCTAACTGTAACATGAGATTTACTTTGGTATCGCTCAATATTACAAAGTATTTCGTAAACAGGGGAAGTTCAAACGAAGGAGAGCTGAGAATGAGAGTATTAAGTAGGAAAAGAAAGCTATCAGCATCGATACTTGCATTTGTGGTAGCCGCAGTCATGGTTTTCGGACTATGTCTATGTCCACAGAGTGCAGGTGCAGCTGAGAACACAGTCGCGGATGATCTGACTGTGAACAACTGGCACGACTCGAACGCGCTGGATGACAGCACGAAGAACGTCGGCCGTATCTGGACGGACAAGTCCGTGTCAACGGAGAATATTGTACTGACGAAGCCAAACGGAAATTTGAAAATCATAAATAAGGATAATGATTCGGATTTTCTCGTGGGATTATCGGCACTGTCATCCACAGCGAAGATAATGGGACAGACAACAGTACCCCTCGATATAGTACTGGTACTGGATGTGTCAGGCAGTATGGATGATAGGGATAAGGACGGCGTCAAGAAAATCGATAAGCTGAAATCCGCGGTGAACAACTTCATCGATAAATCGGCGGAGGAGAACGAGAATAAGCCGACTAATAAGCAGAACCGTATCTCTCTGGTGAAGTTTTCAGGAAACAAAATCGACAGGATAGGCGACGAAACATACCGCAGCGGTGGATTTACCTACAACTACACTCAAATCGTAAGTAATTATAAGGCATACACCAGTAGCGACAAGTCAGAGCTGAAAAATAAAGTAAATGCATTGAAGCCTGCAGGTGCTACCGCGGCAGACTATGCCATGGATCATGCAAAGACGCTGGTGGATAGGAGCAAGGCTGATGAAACCGCAAGCAGCGACCGTAAGAACGTCAAGAGGATAGTGATATTCTTCACAGATGGTGAACCAAATCATAATTCCGGGTTTGATGATGATGTGGCGGATGATGCAATAAAAGCTGCAAAGAATATCAAAGCAGATGCATCTACATCTATATATACGATAGGCGTATTCAATGATGCAGACGCCAGCATCACAGGTGGTACAGGTTGGTGGTGGACTAACAAAGAGAAGTTCAACGCTTACATGCATGGTATGTCCAGCAACTATCCTGATGCGACCGCATACGATAGCCTTGGCACACGTGCAAAGGACAGCAAAGGCAATAATACGCAGTTTTATAAGGCAGCAACAGATGCTTCAAAGCTGAATGACATATTCACAGAAATTCAGGAAGAGATAGTAACATCGGCGCAGTCTCCGACTCATGTGGATCAGGGAGAAGACCCGAGTCAGGCTGGATATATCACGATCACTGATCAGCTTGGCGACTATATGCAGGTCAAAGATCTGAACACGCTGCTGTATGCAGATCAGATGCTTACATCCGGGTCTCGGGGCTACAGCAGTACAGAGACAACAGCAGGCAATAAAACGACAGTAAAATATACATTTGACTATGTCATACCTGATACGAACCATGTATATCCGAAAGGAAATCTCAAAGATATCGTGATAACAGTCGAAAAGGCTACAGGTGACGATCAGCTGAATGTGGGTGATCTTGTCACAATGAAGATCCCTGCCAGCCTGATTCCGCTCAGATATTACGAGATCGACAAAGACGGCAACATGACTATAGATGAGGCATACCCTATGCGTCTTTTCTATAATGTGAGTCTCAAAGACGGTGTTGCAGAAAAAATAGAAAACCCTGATGCACTCCTTCAGGCATACATCAATACCAACAAGGATGACGAAGGTCATGTGCATTTTTACACTAACAAATATGACAAGGACTCAAAGGATGAAGCATCAGAAGGCATAGGCGCATACTCATACTTCAAACCGGCGACCACAAATGACTTCTATTATTTCCAGAACAATACGTTCCTGTACACGGACGAGGCATGCACTAAACCGGCTACAGGCGCGATAGACACCAGCGGTAGTACGATATACTACTATCAGCGTGACTACTATGAGCTGAAAGACGGTAAAGCAGAAAAGAAGATAAATACAGTGACGATCCCGGGCAACAGCAACGAGTTGCTGGGCGGATTTGCTGAAAAAGATGAAGCGACAGGTCAGTATTACATCCCGGCAGGAACGCCGAGAACGACCAGCCTGACATACTTTACAGAAGACAAAGAGACTGGCGCGAACAAGACAGATACAGCTAAGACTTCGATAAAGCCTGTATGGGAGAACGATTTCAGAGGCAACAGCATTACCGCATATCTCGGCAACAACGGCCGTATGACATTCGATCTTCCGGGACAGCTGGATATCAGCAAGACAGTGAAGGCTGAGACGGGTCATGCAGTTCCTGAAAGTCTGGAAAACAAGGAGTTCGAATACAAGCTGGAACTGACAGCAAAAGAGGGCAGCAAGCTCAAGGCTGAGTATACTGCTCAGAAATACAACGGAGCAAAAGCAGACGGAGACTCTTTTAAGATAAAGCCGGGAGATACATTCACTCTCAAAGATGGCCAGACTCTGAAGATCTACGGTCTTGCACCTGGAACAGAGTATACTGTGACTGAGACGAAGGCTGAACACTTTACAGCATCAGTTACTCAGGACAATGCCGGCGACAACGCAAAGACCGAAAAAGCAGAAAGCGGCGATGTATCTGCAAAGGGAACGATCCCGGGCAGCGACGCTGCATCGGTTGCTTTCACAAACACATACAAGGCAGATCCTGCAACCCTTGACGGATCGGCAACATTCAAGGTACACAAGGATTTTGTAACTCCGAATGAAGATAATGAGAATGAATATATTTCGGCATGGAGTATTGAATATCTTAAAAACTCAGTGTTCACGTTCTATCTGACCGCAGATGACAATGAGTCGCCAATGCCGGATGATGCGACAATGCTGGGAGGTACCAGGACTTCTGTACGAAAGGTTACCAGCCAGGATTCCATTGATCAGACATTTGGTAATATTACATACACGAAACTAGGAACTTATCAATACAGGATCGCAGAAGACGATCCAGGAACTCTTGGTAAACAGGGTGTTTCATATTCTGCCGCAGCATATACGGTGACTGTTACAGTAACTGATAATAATGGAGCGCTGAAAGCAGACGCTGTTATGAAAAAAATCCGTAATGACGCAGGAACCCAACTGGAGCCGGCAGGCACTGTAGATAATAATACTGCTGTTTTCCGCAACATATATGAAACCAACAAACAGGCGGTGGATGCAGAAGCTCGGAAAGAATTTACGGATCATACAGGAAGCAAAAAATTGAAAGACGGTGACTACACATTCCGCATTACGGCGATCGATGGTGCTCCGTTATCGAATGGAGAAACATCAATAGATGCGCAGAATATAGGTATCGGAGTGAGGTTCACCAGCAAAGAATTTACGCTTGCAGATGCTGCCGGAGCAACAAAAGAACATCCGAAAACTTATGAATACTGGATGGAAGAAGTGCTTCCAGAAGATGCAAATGAAGGTAATCATTATACGGTAAATGGTCTTACTTACGATACGACTAAGTATAAAATCCATTTGAATGTATACGTTGAGAGCGTTAATGGCAAAGATACGGTAGTCGTGGATAGAATATATAAGGATGCTAATGGTAATGATTTGGCTCCAAATGAAGTTCCGGTATTCCGCAACTCATACAGTGCAGATCCTGTGAAACTGACAGATGAAACTGATACTGCTCTCAGAGGCGACAAGACACTGACCGGCAGAGATATGCTTAAGAATGAAACCTTTGAGTTCACGCTGACAGCAGGAGACGATGCCACAGCGAAAGCGATCAAGGATAAAACTGTTGCCATCGCAAAGAACGGCGATAGAGCATCCGTATCTGGCGGAACGAACAAGGAGCCTGCAAGCTTCAACTTCGGAGATGTGACCTTTACAAAAGAAGGGACATACACCTTTGACATCAAGGAAACTGTACCTGATTCGAAAGCCGGCGGAATGACATATGACCGCCATACTGCAAAGGTCACTGTCGTAGTGAAAGATGACGGTAACGGGCAGCTCACGGCAGCGGTTTCATACGATAACGGAACTGTTTCCGAAGAAAAGGACAGAGCAGTTTTCAAGAATAAATACGAAGCATCTCATGCGTACAGTACCAGCGGCGGACTGAATGTCGAAAAAGTCCTCAACGGCAGGACAATGAAAGCCGGAGAGTTCACTTTCACGATCACACCGGCAGAAGGCGCACCTGCTATCAGTGACAGCGATAAGTCGTTCACGAATACTCGAAAGGGCTCCGGTATAGTGGACGTCATGCAGAAGCTGCAGGGACTCGTGTTCACAGAGGCTGATGCAGGCGAGACATACATTTATACAGTGGCAGAAACTGCCGGAGAACTCAGCGGCGTGACATATGACGGCACAGAATATACAGTTGCTATCGAAGTCGTGGATAATGGCGACGGCACGATGCACACAGTGACGACAATAAGATGGAAAGATGCAGACGGCATCAACAAAGAAGCTGTTTACAACAGCTCTGATGCAGAAGCAGGCACACCTACAGTGAGATTCAACAACAGCTACAAGGCTGCGGACGCAGACCCTGTTGATATCACAGAAGGATTCCAGAAAGTCCTGAAGGGGCGCGACTGGAAAGACAGCGACAGCTTCACATTTACTATCACTAATACGGAGAAGCCGGAAAGCGTAGAAGCGGCCCCAATGCCGATGAAAGATGGAGAGCTTGTAACAGAAGTTGCTGTAACAAGCGCTGATGTTCAAGACGGCAAAGCGCCGATCAGCTTTGGCAATATAACATTTACAAAAGCCGGCGTTTATGAATATGAAGTTAAAGAACAGGATCCTGGAGACAGTGGTGCAGCAGGAGTGAAATACGATACTGCAGTGAGAACCATCACGGTCACAGTGACAGACAATGAAAACGGCCAGCTTGAAGCAGTTGTAACAACTGTAGCGGGCAGCAGGACATTTACAAATAAATACGAGACAGAAGACCTGCCTCTTGATGATGTGTGCGGAGTAAGTGTCACCAAGGTGCTTTACGGACACGACATGGAGAAGGATCAGTTCCAGTTCAGCATCGAGGCCGCAGACAAAGCTTCTGCAGACAAACTGAAGATATCAGCTGATGCTGGTGCGACATTCGGCAGTCTGCCGGCAGCTGATTCAGAAGTGAGCACACTGATCGATTCACTGGGAATGACTCTGATTCAGGAAGATATCGGTAAGACATACACTTACACCCTTGCAGAGACAAAGGGCAGCGATAAGGGCTATGTATACGATAAAAACCGGTATAAGCTGGAGATAACGACGATAGACAATGGAGACGGTATGCTCAAAGCAAATGTCGTACTGACAAATACGACTACAGGCGAGAAGATATTCAACAAGACTGTAAGCAAGGAAGAGCCTGCAGCCGGTCAGGAGGGTATCGCTATAGGATTCGAAAACCGTTATGACGGTTCTACAGATGCCGATGGCGGCACAAAGGCAGATGTCAAGGCAGACAAGACGCTGACAGGGCGCTCATTGAAGGCTGATGAATTCACATTCATGCTTGTCACAAAACCTGCGGACGGCAGTGAAGGCAGAGTGCTGCAGGCTGTTAAGAACAACGGCAGCGGCAATATCGCGTTCAGCTCGCTGAGCTACAAGACTTTAGACGAGGCGGCAGGTGAAAATGCTGTGATACTCAGCGATGCAGTCAAAGAAGGTTACGCAGTGAAGTCTGTTGATGACGAAGGCAGAACAGTCTATACTCTGAGCTACAGAGTTTACGAAGACGGCTCGGCACTTCCGGGAGGCGTGAGCATGACCTCAGGAACGTTTGATTTCACGGTTACTGTGACGGATAACGGAAACGGTGCGCTGACAGCAGTTACGAACTATCCTGACGGCAAATCCAAGTTCGGATTCGTCAACCAGTATGGTACAGATGATGTCGATGTGAACGTGACGGGCAGCAAGACACTGTCTCATGCAGAAGGGCTGACACCGAACGACATCGCAGGCAAGTTCACATTCGCGATTACAGCTGCAGACGGAACACCGATGCCTGAGAATACAACGGCAGTAAATGATGCAGCCGGAAATGTGAACTTCGGCAAGACGACTTTCAAACTCAGCGATTTTGAGAACGTGGCACCAGCTGCTGACGGATCGAGAACAAAGGTATTTGAATACAAGGTGACAGAAGCAGGCAGCGCTGCAGGCGTGACGAATGATCCGGATGCCGTTACAGGCAAGACATTCACGATCACACTCACAGATGACGGTAAAGGCCATCTGAGCGCGACAAAGGATCCGGCACAGGGACCGGCATTCACATTCACCAACACTTACACAGTCGGAGAACTGCCATCGAGCATAACTGACCAGATCAGCATCGATAAAACGCTCACAGGCAGAGACCTCAGAGACGGTGAATTCAGCTTCGAGCTGCTTGAAAGCGGTGAAGTGATCGCAACAGGCAGCAACGATGCAAAGGGCAAGGTAACATTCAGCCGCATCACATACACTGAGCCGGGAACTCACACTTACACAGTACGTGAGGTCAAGGGCAGTGCAGGCGGTGTGACTTACGATGATCAGCTGTACACTGTTTACACGACGATCAGCGACAATGGCGACGGCACCCTCAAAGCAAAGCATCAAAAGCATCAGGTGATCGCAATGATAACTGATAATGAGGCAGCTCCTGCAGAAAAGAACGCCATCACTTTCAGCAACAAATACAAGGCTGCTCCGACATCAGTGACAGTCGGAGCTGTCAAGAAGCTTGAAGGCAAGGCTCTGGAGGCAGGACAGTTCACATTCCAGCTTAAGGATGGGGACGGCAAGGTGATCGCAGAGGCTAAGAACGACAAGAACGGATCAGTCATGTTTGACACTGTGAAGTTCAAAAAAGCAGGCGTATATGAATACACTGTTTCAGAAGTGAACGACAAACAGGCCGACGTTAAATACGACGAGCACGTTTACAAGATCAAGGTAACAGTCACGGATGACGGCAGCGGCACGCTTACCGCAGAAGTGAGCGATGGCAGCATCGTGTTCACCAACCATTACAAGCCTGCAGGAACAGGCACAGATACAGGTGACAACAGCAACATGGCTGTGGCTCTGGGTCTGATGATGATGGCTGCGACAGCAGGCGGAGCAGTGCTCGTAAGAAGAAAGATAAAGCAGTAATCAAGTTCTAAAATGACATATCCAATCTGATTTAAGACAGGGGGGCGACGCGAAAGCGATCGTCCTCTTGTCGTATCTGCAGCATTTTGCAAAGGGCACGTGTCGGTCTTATTATGCAAAACCCGGGTGATCCGGTATTCTGGGTGGTATGGATCGCCTGGCAGGCCTGGATCAAAAGGTGATCCCGGGCATTCACAGCAGCACCGGGCGATTTAAGAATTCTTAACGGCAGAGTTAATGATTGACTAAGAAATATGTGGCAGATTATACTTGTGATATCAGAATGACAGCCGCGGCCGCAGATCTGCAAACGGCATGCGGCGACAGATGCGGGAGCGGATGTATGCAGATGCAGCAGTCCGCAGTTTGCAGTTCGCAGTTCGCAGGCAGCGTGAACAAAGGCAGGTGAAGCATGAAAGAATACTCGATATTAATAATAGAAGACGATGAAGATATCCGCGAGGGCATCAGGATACTTTTCAGCGGTGAAAACTACAGAATAACCGAGGCAGGGAGCGGAGAAGAAGGTCTGCGCCTTTTCTCCGGCGACATCGATCTCGTGATACTCGACATCATGATGCCGGGCATCAGCGGACTAAAGACTTGCGAAGAGATCCGCAGGATATCCAACGTCCCGGTCCTTTTCCTCACTGCAAAGTCGCAGGAGTCGGACAAGCTCATAGGTTTTATGGCCGGCGGAGACGACTATCTGGTAAAGCCGTTCACATATTCGGAGCTGCTGGCCAGAACGAAGGCCCTTCTGAGGAGATACACCGTCTACAAAGGCAAAGATATACCGGAGCAGCCGATCATCGAAGAAGCGGGGTATATCGTCAGAAAATCGCTGAAAGTCAGTACGAATTACAATGAGGTCTTCCGTGACAGCCGTAAAATAGAGCTTTCTGAAATAGAGTACAGGATGCTCCTGCTGATGATAAAAAATCCGGGCAGGATATTTTCCACTAAGAACCTCTACGAGTCGGTATGGAACGAGCCGTATTTTTACATATCGAACAATACCGTGATGGTGCATATAAGAAAGCTCAGGATGAAAATAGAAAACGATCCAAAGAATCCCGAGTATATCCACACAGTATGGGGGAAAGGATACAGGTTCAATGCGTCTGATAAGTAACCGCAAAACGCTGGCCGGACAGCTGGCGATCCTGATAGCGCTGGCATTTGCAATATCTGCAGCTCTTTTCATAACCGCAGACAGGATCTCCACGAAGGCGATCGGCAAATACCTGGAGGCATCAAGTTATGTCGAACGGCAGAATGATATGTATGCTGAAAAACTGCAGGAGTTCGTGACCGAGAACGGTATCAGCTCGACAGACAGAAAGGCGCTTGGTGAGTGGACACGCGAACAGAAGCGGATCTGGTTCGAGATATACCAGGACAATTCCTGGATATATGAATCCGGCGGTCCATTCAAGGGAGAATCGGTAGAGAGTGATCTATCGGATGAAATTCATGCACGAAAGATTGTGTTCGCAGATGGGACATTCGATGTCTATTTTGCCGGGAATTACACATATCAGTTTTATCATCGTGCGCTGATAGCCGAGCTGGACGTGTGTTTTGCGATCTTTTTTTTCATAGTGATGGCGGGTGTGAGCCGGATGATAAAGTATGTCAGGAAGCTCAAGGAAGATATCGAGATACTGGAGGGAGGCAATCTGGAGTACGAGGTTACTGTAAAAGGTCGCAACGAGCTGGCGGCGCTGGGCGAGAGCATAGACGCATTCAGGAAGTCGATCCTGCATCAGTTTGAGAAAGAGGAAGAACTCAAAGCGCTGAACAGCAGGATGGTCACGGATATGTCGCACGATATCAGGACGCCGCTGACTGCCGTGATGATATATACGGAAGCGATAAGGCACGGGAAATATGAAAATGAGGAACAGATGATGCATTACGTGGATCGTATAGATGATAAGCTGCACAGGATAAAGTATCTCACGGACAGGATCTTTGAATATTCGCTGGAAAAGGACGCCGCAGAGCTCCCGGACGTGGAGGATACCTTCAGAAATGTTTTTTCAGACGCGCTGTCCGGCGTGGTGGAATATCTGGAGCAGCAGGGTTTTCGCACGGAGACGTCGATAGAGTGGTATGAGCAGGAAGTGTCGGTGTACAGTGAGGATATCGACCGCATACTCAATAACATCGTCTCTAATATCGTAAAGTACGCAGATGCCGGTGAGCCGGTAAGGATAAGCTCCGTGTCGCAGGATGGATATGCAGGGTTTGTGTTTGAGAACACTGTGGCGAGTGTATACGATAGCTCAGGGTGCAGCAAAGTACCGGCCTCAGGCAGCAGGGTCGAGGTCGGGGGCGGTGTCGAGAGCAGCGGCATAGGACTTCGCAGCATAATGAAACTCATGGAAAGAGCCGGCGGGCTTTGCGATATAAAGCAGGGCAGCGAGACTTTCAGCATAGTCGTGATGTTCGGGGATGATCATTTGTCGCAGGGCACACATACGCTCCGTCGGAAAGTATATCGGGTTTAGATACGCTTCAGAATTATTAATAAAATCCTTCAGAAACGATTAATAAACAACTGATAAAATATACAGACAAATGTAATTATTGTTATTATTCTTTGTTTTTAAGGAGGATGAAGTATGGCTGATAATAAGTCGACTATGAATGCAGGAGTCGGCGAGCATGGATTGAAAAAGAAAAAGATAGGGGTTCCTACGGTAGTCTTCATGATCTTCTGCCTGGTTGCTGCAGGATGCTACGGAATAGAGGAGGCCATTCCGGAGTGCGGACCGGGGCTGACTATCGTGATGCTCTGTGTGATGCCGTTCGTATGGGCGCTGCCTTTGGGAAGTGTGGCATCGGAGCTCGGTTCAGTAAGACCGCAGGAAGGCGGATACTACAAGTGGGTGCAGGAGGCACTCGGTGAATTCTGGGGATTCCAGGCAGGATGGTGGAGAACGATCTCCATATATATCGATAACGTGTCATACGTTATACTGGCAGGCGGATATGCTGCTTCACAATGGGATCTGTCAAAGCCTGCAGAGTTTGTTATAAAAGCTGCAATGATAATTATTTTCGTGCTGATCAATATCAAGGGTATAAGGGACGTAGGTATCATAAGCACGATCCTTTCGATACTGGTAATGGTAGCATTTGCGATGGTTGCCGTATGCGGATTCCTGAACTGGGGAGGCAACGCAGAAACAGCTGATACTATCTCATTCCAGATGACTGCATATGAAGCAACAGGAGTAAAAGACTGGTTCATGCTGATCGCAGGAGGCATATCCGTTATAATGTGGATGTATTCGGGTTACGAATCTATGTCAACTATCGCAGGGGAGATAGAAGATCCACAGGTAATCCCTAAGGGAACGCTGATCACGATACCGCTGATCATGGCTACATATATCCTGCCTACGGTCGCAGGTCTCGGTTCGATGGGCAGATGGACCGAATGGGGTCCCGACGGATCAGGAGTAGGTTATGGTGATGTAGTTGCAACGTTCTGGGGCGCAGGATTCGGTACGTTCTTTATACTGATCGCGATAATCGCACAGTGCTCGATATTCAATACATATATCGCATCGGGTTCGAGAGGCTTCTTCTCACTGGCAGATGACAATCTGGCTCCGCCGGTCATGGTAAAGTGTGACAAGAAAAATGGTGTTCCGTATGTATCAGTTCTTTCGATAGGAATATTCAGCCTGGTACTGTGCATGTGCCCGTTCGGTCTTATCATCATACTTGATACGACTATGCTGGCTGCATCATACATCATGATATACATTTCGGCTATTATTCTTAGAAAGCGTATACCGAAGGAGGAGTATAAGTTCAGAGTGCCCGGCGGTGACGGCTTCTTCAAACTTATCTGCATAGTGCCGATCTTCGTTGCTTTATTTGCACTGATGATAAACGGAGCTGACTATTTCATCGGAGGTATGGTAGGTCTGATGACGGGACCGCTTCTCTACTTCATCTGGAGAAGACGATACGGCGGGCTCACGAAGAAAGACAGCGTGAAGTTCCCGGCGAATCCTAAGACGGGCCTTGCAGTGGGAGATACAAGAAAAATCGCGTTCCTGCTCATGATAATGTCGATATTCAATATGATCGAGATATTATTTGCGCCGTGGTACGAAGACTGGGATTCAGGAGACGGTCCTGTGGCAGAGGATTATTTTGACGGTATGTTCCCTAATGCCAATATAGACGTACTGCTGAACATATTACAGAACGGACTGTACATAATCACAGTGATAAGCGTTATAGGCTGTATAGTATTCTACATTCTTTCAAAGAAAGTAGAACCTGAAAAGAAATTATCTGATATATAGTAACAATTACATTTATCTGAAAGTCCCCCGCGGAAACAATATTCCCTGTGGAAGCGATATTTCTCAATAATACAGACTTTCAGAGAAGAACCGCCTGTGTCGTACAGGCTCAGACCGACTCAACCGATTCAGATCGATTTAGACCGACTCAGAGCGACTAACGGCATCCAGGCGGCTTTTTCATGCGTATAGCAGAGGGATTGATGATATAAGCATTTCTGCACAGATGGTGGGAATCACTGTAAAGGGACGCTCTCGGGAGATGTGCCTGTTGCTTGTGCTTATGATCATTGGGCCCGGCGGATGTGTAGGATTTCTCTCCTTTGAAAATCATTACACATCTCATTCCTCATCTGTGCAGTTTTCCGTGAATTTCGTTTTGTATTACGCAAGAACATGGATGATTTTTACAAAAAAGCCGCTTTTTTATGCAATTTTGGCGTTTTTCATGCGATCCCACACAAAATCATGTGTAATATTTTTTTGAGGGCTATCATTTCCGCACAAATCTAAGCCCGGATGTGCAATATTTCTCCGATATTTTAAATATTACACAAATGCCGGCTCTGTAAGACGCCTTGTACATGATGCTGGAATACAGCCGCTGAGCTTCCATGACATAGCGTTAAAATGAAGTTTCATGTCTATTGACAAAAGGCTGGTGCAGCGGTATATTTTAAATATAAAAAGAGAAGCCGATGAACGGTTGCTCACAGAATGTTTGGAAGTAATTACTCCGTCACATTATAGAGGTTTGGGACGGAGTTTTTACTTCCCGTAAAAACTAGTGCTTGTCTTTCAACAAGGCGATAACTGCGACTATCAAAAGTCCGGCAGTGCAGAATGCACTCAAGGCTTCATATGTAATCATAGTATCACCTCCCTTTCCAGGGAGCTTCCGTCCACCGTGTCTCAGGCTTCTCTGTATCGTATTATAACATCAATATCAGTAGTTTACAATATTTTACAAATAATTTTGTAAAAATATGTATATTCAATTCTGTTTGTATTGAATAGTCTCGGCGATCGCTATATCAGTTCTGCGATCGCAGTTTTGAGTTTTTCTCTGAGCTCGCTTTCCGGGCAGATCACGCTGTTGTCGAATGTGATGTCGGCGGCAGCCTTGTAAATCGGCAGGCGGTCTTTTTCCATCCGAACGAGCGTATCGATGTCCTTTGAAAGCGGCCGGCCGTCAGTCGGCAGGCTCGAAACAGGTCTTTCCGTGTGGACGACAGTGGCGTTCTGTCTGAGTGCGTCAACGTTTTCGGCTCTCAGTACTGCGCCGCCGCCCGTCGCAATGACGAGGCCATGTTCCTTACCGAGATCTGCAGCGGTCTCGCTTTCAAGATCGCGGAAATACTTCTCGCCGTATTTCGCAAATATCTCAGGGATCGTCATACCGGCGCGGGTCTCTATTTCAGCGTCCATATCGACGAATCGCTTTCCGGTGATTTCGGCGATCAGGCGGCCGATCGTGGATTTACCGCTGCCGGGCATCCCGATAACAGCTATATTCTGCATCCTGTTTCTGAGCGTTTTGATGATGCGCTCGTTTTCATCCTGGAAAGCGCCCGGTGTGCCGAGAAAATATCCTGCAGCGGCAGTCGCCTGTGCTACGAGCATCGGGAGACCGTTGGAAAATCTGAGGCCTGCTTTTTCTGCCTCAAGAAGCAGCTTGGTTTTGAACGGGTTGTAGATCACATCGATGACTGCTTCGCATTCAGGGAAGTCAGCCAGTTCGATCACGCTTTTCATATTGTTCGGGTAGGTGCCGACAGGCGTGGTGTTGACGATCACATCGACTGCAGCGGCAATCTGCGGCAGTTCGCTGTACGTGAGCTGCGTGATGCGCACTGGGGCCGCGGTCTCAGGTGTTTCTGTGCCGGGAGCGCCAGGCATATGCACGTCAGTGCCGGCGCACTTTTCCTGTGCGGTACGGCACTGCGCCGTCTGATCTTGCGGTGACGGCTTACGCGATGCTATGTAAATCTGCACAGCTCCGTTGTCTGCAGCTGCTTTTCTCGCCGTCAGCGATGTTCCGCCGGTACCCAGGATAAGTACGGTCCTGCCTGCGAAAGATATGCCTGCGCGCTTTGCAGCATAGAGGAAACCTTCATAATCGGTATTGTGGCCGACCAGCGTGCGGCCCTTTGCAGTATTTATGGCGGTATTGCCTGACAGACCGCGATCCTCAGGCGGCGCAGCAGTTGTCGAAGTGCCTGCAGTGGCAGCATCCGCAGGCTTCCAGTAAAGCGTGTTGACTGCGCCGATAGCTTCAGCCAGCGGCGAGATCTCGTCGCAGAGCGGGATGACGTCTTTTTTGTATGGGATCGTGACGTTCAGGCCGCCGAAATCGCGGGCATTTACAAATGCAGGCATTTCCTCCTCGGAAAGGCTGAACAGCTCGTACGTGTATTTTTCCAGAGCCTCGTGGATCTCCTTGGAGTAGCTGTGCACCAGCGTTTTTCCTATAAGTCCGTATTTCATTGTCTTGTTTTAAGCCTCCTTTAAAAAAAGAGAAAATGCCAAAACGTGTGCAGGATCCTGGCATTTTCTCACAGCAGCTGAAGCTGTTAGATCATTTCAGTGTAGCAGCCGAGGAATACGAATGTTTCCGGCTGGTTTTCCAGTTCGCTCAGCAGGTTGATCAGCTCAGGCGAGTAGACCGAAGCCTCCAGATCGAAGTAGAACATGAACTCGAAGTCGCTACCCGGTATAGGCCTTGACTCCAGCTTCGTCAGGTTGATACCCAGCGCCGCGAACTTTGCAATAGTGTGATAAAGTGAACGTGGAACGTGCGGCAGTGAAAGGATCAGACTGATCTTGTTCGATCCCGGGTAGATCTCCATGTTCTTCGAGATGCAGATGAAGCGTGTGTAGTTGTTGTCGCTCACCTGGATGTGCTTTTTGAGCAGCTCGAGTCCGTAGAGATCGAGGCATTCCTTTGATGAGATCGCTGCGACGTCGTTTCTGCCGCTCTCAGCGACCATCTTTGCAGCCAGGGCTGTATTTTCGCAAACTGTCACTTTTACATCCTTGAGTGTTTTCAGGAACTCTCCGCACTGGCCGATAGCCTGCTCGTGGGAGAAGATCTCCTTTACATCTGAAAGCTTGGTGCCGGCTTTTGCCATCAGGTTGTGGCTGATCCTCTGACGAATGCCGCGCACGATGTGGAAATTGTAGTTCTGCATGAGGTCGTAAACTGCGCCGACCGAGCCGTATGAACTGTTTTCGATAGGCAGGATCCCGTACTGGCAGAGACCTTTTTCAACGGCATTGAAAACGCCTTCGAAGCTGTTGAAGAACATGATGCTCGGCACTTCGAACAGTCTTTCGCATGCTGCCTGTGAATATGAGCCTGCAACGCCCTGGCATGCGACTACCGCTTTTTTAGGGAAAAGCTTCGGAGTCTGCTGAAGCGCGGCTTCGATCCTGTCGGCCAGGTCTGACTTCCTTGCGAGATAGTTGTTCTGGCATGATCTGCTGGCATCGAAAATAGTGTTGAAGAGAAGTCTTGCATATCCGTCGAACGGTTCACCGATCTGCTCCGAGATCTTGTGCATTATTTCCTTTTCTCTCGAATCGCTGAGAACAGGGACAGCGTTTTCTTTCTTGTATTTTGCGATTTCCAGTGATGTCTCCATTCTCTGTTTGAACAGATCAGTTATCTGCGCATCAATGTTGTCGATATCATGTCTCATCTGTTCTAAATTTTTCGTTGTCATTACTTTTCCTCCATCATACAGTCTAAAATTCCCAGAGCGAGAGCGGCTTCCACGATGGGAACTGCTCTTACGACCACGCACGGGTCATGTCTGCCCTTTACATTGAGTTTTGTGTTTTCTTTTTTATCCAGATCGACGGAATCCTGCTCCTTCGCGATCGATGGCGTCGGTTTGAAAGCCAGCCTTGCGATGAGAGGCATTCCGGAGGTTATGCCTCCGAGGATACCGCCGTGGTTGTTCGTTTTAGTTTTTACGGTGTCGCCGTCGTAGTAAAACGCGTCGTTGTTCACGGAGCCTCTGAGCTCCGAAGCTGCAAAGCCTGCGCCGAATTCGACTCCTTTGACTGCCGGGATCCCGAAGAATACCGGCGCGAGTGCGCTTTCCAGACCGTCGTACATGGCGCCGCCGATGCCCGCAGGCACATTCAGTGCACAGACCTCTACGGTGCCGCCGATCGAGTCGCTGTCCTCCATGGCGAGACGGATCTCTTTTTCCATCTGTGCTTTCGCGCTTTCGGAAATCACCGGCATGCTCTGTTCGTCGAGCGATCTCAGCAGTGCGGGGTCTGTGGCTACCGGGTCGAATGGTGTGTCGTGCGCGCTGCCGATCGATGCGATGTGGGCTCCGATGGTTATGCCATGTCCTGCGAGGATCTGCAGTGCGATGCCGCCTGCGATGCACAGGGGTGCTGTCATCCTCGCGGAAAACGGCCCGCCGCCTGCCATGTTGAGGGTATCGCCGTACCGGAGTCTGGCGGTGTAGTCCGCGTGTCCGGGTCTCGGGACGGTGCGCAGCGATCTGTAGTCGGACGATCGCGTATCGGTGTTCCTGATCTCGAGAGAGACGGTGTCACCGGTCGCGATCATGATCTCGTGGCTGCCGATGCCGGTCGTGCCCGGTTTGTCTGATGCGTCCTGGATCACCGGCTCGTTCTGCATTGCCGTGTTGTCGGCAGGGTGGAGACCCTTTACAGGAACCGGGATGTCGGGCTCTTTGCGCTTTGTTGCAAAGGGGCTGTTGCCCGGTGCTCGTCTTTTCAGGAATGCGGCAAGTTCTGTCATATCGATCTCGGTGCCTGCGGGCAGGCCTTCGATGTCCACTCCGATCGCCGGTTCATGGGAGCCGCCCCAGATGGTCACTTTTATATTTTTACCTGTAGTTGATTTCATATGGTTGATTCCTTATTATACTATGTTTTTCAGCGTTTTCTTTCAGCTCGTTCATGTGTTTACAGTTCGCAGACTTCGCCGCCCAGTGCGGCAAAATCTCTGAAAAAGTCAGGATACGATTTGTTTACGGCTTCGGCTCCTCTGATGATGACCGGGCCGGTGCATCCGCACGATGCGACTGCTGCCGCCATCACGATGCGGTGATCGTTGTGACCGCAGACCTCGCCGCCGGAAAGTGTGCGCTTTCCTCTGACGGAAAGGCCGCTGCCTTCGTCGGTGATGTCGGCTCCGAGCTTTGACAGGAAGTCGTGAACTGTGAAGATGCGGTCAGATTCCTTGATGCGGAGCCTTTCCGCGTGTGTTATCTCTGATGCGCCGTCAGCCAGCGCCATCACGGTAGCGAGGACCGGAACGAGATCCGGGATCTGCGCTACATCTATATCCGCAGCGCTGAGTCCGTTACCGGTGCATCTGATAGAGCTGAGCCCGCCGGTCGCTGATGTGCTGTCCATTGACGTGCCGCAGCTGCTGACTTCGAGATGCGCGCCCATTTGCATGAGTATATCCGCGAACTCCTTGTCACGCTGTGAGGACGTCATGTCCACGCCATCCAGCGTCACATCTCCGCCGAGCGCTCCGCATGCCAGCCAGAATGCGGCATTCGACCAGTCGCCCTGTACGGTGACGTCTGCCGGTTCCGTGTATCGCTGGCTGCCGTTTATCACATATGTATTGAACCCTTCGGGGGATCGTTTTTCGTCTATCATTATACCGAAATCTCTGAGCACGTCCAGTGTCAGATCTACATATCCGGCGGATTCGAGCGCCGTCGTGAGCTCCAGCGTGCTGTCGCCGTCGAGCAGCGGCAGTGCGAAGAGCAGGCCGGTTATGAACTGCGAGCTGACATTGCCGGCGAGCCTGTATGTGCCGGGCTGCAGTCGGCCTCTGATCGTGCATATCTCGCTGAAGCCGTCCGGGATATCTGCGGCGTCTGCTGCCGGAGTCCCGGGCGAGAACGTGCAGCCGTTTCGCTCCATTTCTTCCCTGAGCGGCGAGATCGGCCTTGACGGCAGCTTGCCCGTCCCGATAAAGACCGCTTCGTCTCTGAGCGCCATCGCTACGGGGAGCATGAATCTCATCGTCGAACCGCTCTCTATGCAGTTGAGTCTCGGGGATCCGCTGTCGAGCTGAGCGAGACAGTTTTTAGTCGCTTCGATGTCCTTTGAAAATGTCGGGATCTCGCTGCCGGGCGAGCCGTCAGCGTTCAGCGCCTCAGCATCTGCAGCGCTTTGCATGCGTGCGAGCTTCTGTGCGATCAGCACTCTGTGTGCGTGCGATTTTGAGGGCAGCGCATCGAGCCTTCCTTTCAGTTTTCTGGGGATGATTTTTATGTCCATTAGTCAGGATTCCTTTCACTGCATCTTACGTCTCACTGCATCGTTTTCAGCGCGTCGAGCCCGCATGTGATGAACTGCTGCAGTTCGCCTGTCGGTATCGTTTTCAGCGTGCAGCTTCCCTGATTTTCAGGGATGACGAGCGTGATGCGGTCACCACGGATCTTTTTGTCCTGCAAAGCTACAGCTGTCAGTTCTTCGGGGCTGTACGGGCACTGCAGCGGGAATCGGAACTGATCGAGTATCCGGAGCAGCCTGTCCGTGCATTTTTCCTCTGTCCACCCAAGAGTATCGGCTGCTGCTGATACGATCGTCATTCCGATCGCGACCGCGTGTCCGTGGCTGATGCTGTAATCGCTGCATTTTTCGATAGCGTGAGCGATCGTGTGCCCGAAGTTGAGAAGCTGTCTGCGGCCGCTTTCACGCTCGTCCTCTTCGACGACTGCGCGCTTGACTTCCACTGCCTTGGCGGCGAGCTGTGTCAGGAAGTCTATGTCATCTTCTGAGAAGCTTTTGTCCGCAGGCACATGCGCAGATATGTCGTCTGCGATGCTGCGGTCGCCGATGAATCCGGACTTCACAGCCTCGGCGATCCCGTCGAGAGTAGTGTCGTACGACAGCGTTCTGAGAACGTTCGGGTCGAACATCACCAGAGACGGCTGCCAGAAAGCGCCGGCGAGGTTTTTTCCGGCGTTGAGGTTGACTCCCGTTTTGCCGCCTACCGAAGAATCGACCGTGGCCAGCAGTGTCGTCGGTATCTGGATGAATTCGACGCCTCTGAGGTACGACGCGGCTGCGAAACCGGTCACATCGCCGACGATGCCGCCGCCCAGTGCGACGAGCATGTCGCTTCTCGTGAAGCGGTTGTCTGCCAGGAAGTTCAGGATATCTGCCAGCGTGTCGAGCGTCTTGGTCTTTTCGCCGCCTTCGAATACGAATCTGTAAAGCTCGAAGCCCGCATCTGTGAGAGATCTCCAGAGCTCGCCGTCCTCTGTGCCGTAGAGGGGAGCGACGTTTCTGTCGGTAACGATACAGAGCTTTTTGCGTCCGCCGGAGATACCGGCGTCAGCAAACAGCTCGCCGGCTCTGCCGAGCGCGCCCCGATCCATTATGACATTGTATTTTCTCGATGCCGAAACAGCTATTTTTATCATGATTTTCTCCTTGTGATCCGCAGATCAGAATATTTCTCCATCTATTATGGCCTTTTTTTCGCGGCCGTCTTTGAGCAGCGCGTGGAGTGTGTCGCTGTCGTTTGCCTTGATCGCATCGCTGTAAAGCTTCAGGTTTTCGATCAGCGTGTCGATCTCCTCGGCGAGGTTTTCGGGGTTTTCGAGGAAAAGCTCGGTCCACATGTCTTCGTTGAGCTTGGCGACTCTGGTCAGGTCCTTGTAGCTTCCTGCGGAAAAGCCTGCGTGCTGCATTGCCGTCGGGCTTTTGATGTATGCGTTGGAGACGACGTGCGCCAGCTGCGATGTGAACGCGATTCGTCTGTCGTGCTCCTCCGGCGTTGTGATCTCTATGTTCGTGAAGCCGATCGATGTGAACAGGTCTTTGAGTCTGCTGATGCTCTCGATCGGGCCTTTTGTCGTCGTGAAGATCATCGACGCGTTGTTGAACAGCGATTTTTTCGCATATGTGAAGCCTGAATGTTCGAGGCCTGCCATCGGGTGTCCGCCGACGAACAGGAATCCTTTTTCCTCGGCGAGGGGGATCAGCGCGTCGCACACGATCTTTTTGACTCCGCAGCAGTCGACTACTATCGCGCCGGGTTTGATCAGATCGGCATGTGCCTGCACGTATTCGATGGCTGCTTTAGGGTAAAGTGCCACGATCACTATGTCGCACTGCGGCAACAGGCTGTCGGTCAGCGGCTGCTCGATGGCGTTCACGAGGACGGCCTTTTTTACGACCTGATCGGAAATGTCATATCCGTAAACCGTGTTGTCGGTGTTCTGACTTATTGCTTTGGCGAGGGAGCCTCCGATGAGGCCCAGTCCTATTATTCCTATTTCCATCGTTTTTCTCCTATTATATAAGCTTGCCGTTGGCTTTTGACTTAACCCTTGTAAGCGAGCGGTCTGATGAGTTCAACGGATTTCATCACGTCTGCGAATGCTTCAGGTGTGAGTGACTGTGCGCCGTCGCATAAAGCTGCAGGCGGGTTGTTGTGGACTTCGATCATGAGTCCGTCTGCGCCGGCTGCAGTTGCTGCCATTGCCATAGGTTTTACCATGGATGCGATCCCTGTCGCGTGGCTCGGGTCAACTACGATCGGCAGATGAGTCATCGTCTTGAGGAGCGGGATTGCCGAAAGGTCGAGGGTGTTTCTCGTAGCGGTTTCGAATGTCCGTATTCCTCTTTCACAAAGGATGACTTTTTCGTTTCCGCCGGCCATGATGTATTCTGCGCTCATCAGGAGTTCCTGCAGTGTGTTAGCAAGACCTCTCTTGAGGAGGATCGGTTTGTCGAGCTTGCCGACTTTTTTCAGGAGCTCGAAGTTCTGCATGTTTCTTGCGCCGACCTGGATGACGTCAACGTTTTCGAAAAGCGGCAGCTGTGAGATGTCCATTACTTCTGTGACGATCGGAAGGCCTGTCTTTTCCTTGGCTTCGAGAAGGAGATTGATACCCTCTGCACGCATGCCCTGGAATGCGTAAGGCGATGTTCTAGGCTTGAATGCGCCGCCTCTGAGGAGTCCTGCGCCTGCCTTCTTTACTTCTTCAGCGACCAGGCAGATCTGGTCTTCTGATTCGACTGAGCACGGGCCTGCGATCACCTGGAAGTTGCCGCCGCCGATCTTCACGTCTTTTGTGATCTCGATAACGGAGTCTTCCGGATGGAACTTTCTGTTCACGTTCTTGTACGGTTCCTGGACACGCTTTACTGTGTCGACGATGTCGAGCGCGTTTATCAGGTCGATGTCAACGGCGCTGGTGTCGCCGATGAGTCCCATGATGGTGGCCGACTGGCCTTCGCTGAAGTGGATGTCGAGACCCATGCTTTTGAGCCATGACACCAGATTGTCGAGCTGTTTTTTATCGGGATTGTCTTTTAATACAACGATCATTTTGTTTTCCTTCTTTCTTTTTCTTAGCTGTGCGATGGTTGTGTGAAATCGTTTATGCGTGACCCTGTTTCGGCTCGGGTTTTTTATACGGCGGAAACAGCGGGGAGATATTTCTTCCGTTATAAAAAAATCCGCAAGTGAATTTCACTTGCGGATGCCTTTAAACCAAGTCCTGTGTCAGTTCAGATCAGCTATCTCGTTGCAGCGAAATTCACCTTACCCCTAAAGAAAGTAAAGTAAAAGTAAAAATATTCAGCTGCAAATCTTCTGATTAACATGATCCTGTCCTCTTTAAATATTTATGCATCATGTATGAGTAATCATACATCGTGTTTGCTATGATTTTACCACTTTGAAATCGAACTGTAAAGGTGTTTTTTTGAGTTGACAAAAATTTTCATGGAATCGGCACGTGGCTCGGGCAGCGGATACGGAGCTGCGGGGTACAGTGGGCATATATATGCTCCCGGCCATTTAACCATGATTTAAACAGAACTTTACCAGAATCGGATAGAAGGGAGGGACAATCATATGCTATTTTTTTTACAGGTTTTACAGGAAAACCGGAAGATCGCCATCAGCCATGCGCTTGAGATCGAGAGAAGAAAGGAGGTGAAAACATGCTCACATATAAGGCTAAGATAGGCGCTACATGCGCTCATGATGCATTCGTAGAGCTGGCGCCGGGAGGCACTACCAGCTGTGCAAACTGCACTTGCTGTACATGCTGCTACTAAAAAAACCGTTAAAACAAAACCTGAATGACCATTATCATCAATGATCTCATACGCATGGCTGACGGCGGTACAGGTAAAGAAAAAGGGAGATCACATGAATCTAGACTTACATCTTACAACAGCATGCAATATGAAGTGCAGTTTCTGCGGGGCGTGGGAATACGGCAGAGAACATGCGTATATAACGCTGGCTGATGCAGAAAATGCACTGGATGCGGGAAGGAAAAGCGGATATCGTATCACGACGCTGACGGGCGGAGAGCCTGCGATACATCCCGAATATTGCACAATACTGGAAACAGCACACGAAAAGGGTTACTGGACAGTCGTTACCACGAACGGACTGTATCTTGATGAAGAAATAATAAACACATACAGGCGCTGCCGCACGCTTGTACGCATAAGTCTTCATACACTGGATGAAAAACTCCATGAAAGGCTTACGGGAACAGATTCTCTCCCGAAGATCCTGGACAATATAAATAAACTCAGGAAAGCAGGTGTGCGGCTCGGCATAGGATGCACGGTCACTGAGGAAAACAGAGGTGAAATGGAAAACCTTGCAGGCTTTGCATGGGATTCGGGAGCTGAGTTTATCCGATACACTCCTGTCGTAGGAATAAGGGGAGCTGCCGGGCAGAGAATGGACAGAGATTTTTTCAGGGAGATACTGAGGACGATCGCACTTATGACGATCGCAAACAGCGGATCTATGGAAAAGGAAGACAGAGACATAAGCTTTCTGCGAGGGATAATGGAGCTCATGCTTACGAGAAAATGCGCCGGCGGATCAAGACAGCATATCATTTACGACTGTCACGGCACAGTAGTACCGTGCTCTTTCCTCCCTGAAGACATGGGGCTGTGCTGCAGACGGGAAGGGCAGGCAGCAGGAGACAAAGCGGATCCCGCTGCAGAAATACAGGAACGTATCAGGACGGTCCGGGGCAATATGGACATGTTTCTGGCAAGTGACCGGGCCGATTCGCTGCAGGGTCAGTGTAATACATGCAGGTTTAGAAAAAGCTGTATGGGAGGCTGTCTGACGATGAAGCTGCCGCTTGATCTGGAAGTTACTGACGAACAGCCGGTATGCCTGCTGCAGCTGATGAAGGAACTCGAGGATGAGTTTTCGGAGGATGAGCAGAGAATACTTTACGGATGCTGGGCCGGCAGTTTTTTGAGAAAAAGCGGAGCACATGACAAAGAGAGAACTTGTATGAGGAGACTCCCGATTTGGGAGCTGAACTTCAGACGCGGACAGATGCGCGGGGAAAAATCATGGAACTCTATCTGATCACGGAAAAAGGAGTGTGATGAATTTGGAGATAGCAGTAAATAATGTCAAAAAATACTACAAAGAAAACAAAGCGGTAGATGATATATCGTTTTCGGTCAGAAAAGGCGAGGTATACGGTATCATAGGCCCGAATGGAGCAGGCAAGACGACACTCATGGAGATGATGCTCGGGCTGCGCAGACAGGACTCGGGAACGATAACGATACATGGAATGGATTCGGTAAAAGATCATAAAAAGCTGGTCTATCATGTCGGAGCACAGCTGCAGGAAAGCGATCTGCCGGTCAATATAAAGGTGCGTGAGGCCATACATCTGCAGGCAGCGCTTTTCCATAAAAAAGCGGACACAGCAGAACTTCTGCGGACTTTCAACCTTGAGGAAAAAGCGGGAGCATACTGTTCCAGACTTTCAGGCGGTCAGAGACAGAGACTGTTCATACTGCTGGCGGTCATACATGATCCGGATATCCTTTTCTTTGACGAACTGTCTACGGGGCTTGATCCGGTATCGCGTCAGGAGGTCTGGAATTATGTGGACAAATTGAAAAAGCAGGGTAAAACGATCCTGGTCTCTACGCATTATATGCAGGAGGCGGAAAAGATATGCGATCGGGTGATGCTGGTGAACAAAGGCAGCGTCGTGGATACAGGCACTGCAAAAGAACTGACAGCCAAGCTGCCGTTCAGCGGCGTTGTTGAATTTGAAGCGGAAGCAGGCAGGAAAAGGCTGGAGCAGTCTGTGAACAGGATGCGCGGCTGTTCAGGTATGGAAGAGATCGGTGAAAAGCGATACCGCATCTATACAGATCGGAAATTCAGTCTGGATGATCTGTATCACAGAAAAGAACTCGGACTGTCAAATATACAGAGCCGCGAAAGCAGCTTTGAAGACTATTTTTATTATAAAGTGAAAGTGAAGGGGTAGGATTATGCTGGCGATTTTACAAACTAAATGTATCCTTATGACAAGAGAATATATCGCATTGTTTTTTTCGATCATATTCTGTCCCATGCTGCTCCTTATTTTCGGGATGGTATACGGGAATGAACCGTCGCAGATGTTCGGGGGCAGCGGGACTGTTGATGTGATGCTGCCGTCTTTCGTAGGGCTCGTATTCGCAGGTACAGGGCTTATCAGTCTGCCGGTGGCAGTGGCAGGGAGTAGAGAACGCGGAGAGCTGAGGAGATACAGGATGACGCCGCTGAGTCCGATGGCTTTTCTGGCGGCTGACGTTATCATGTATTTTATCATATCGGTGATCGGCATGCTGATCGTGCTGCTGATCGGACGTTTCGGATATGACAGCAGTTTTACAGGGAGCATACCGCTTCTGATATATGGTTTTGTTTTATCAGGCATCGCAGTATTTGCGATAGGATTGTTCATAGCATCTGTGAGCAGGACTGCAAAGGTCGCACAGACTCTCGGCATGGTGATAGGATTCCCGATGATGTTTCTGTCAGGTGCAAGCATGCCGGTCGAATTCATGCCGGATGCCATGGATAAGGTGATAAAGGCCATGCCGCTGTCATACAGTGTCTCGATGATGCGTGATATATGGGAAGGTGCAGGTCTGGCAGACCTTAAAGGAGACAGTTTTGTACTTCTGGCTGTTGCCGGAGTATTCATTCTTATAACAGCAGTTATATTCAAATGGGATTAGGAACGGGATCAGAAAAGAGAGGAGCTATATGAAACAGAAAAAAACAAAAATGAAGCCTTCCACGTTTGAGCAGGCGGAGAAAGGGATCGTCTGGATGATAACGGATACAGCATCGAATATGCCGGTGACAATCTATTCGGAGTCGCTGGGTGTAAAGGCGCCGGAGGGCTGCTATCGAAGTGCTGTATGGGCAGAAGAGTCTACACGCCTTATAGGAGAGGAATATCTGCTCAATGCCAAAAGAAGTTCTCTTGAGATGGGGATGCCGATAGGTGTATTTCATTACTCATCATCACTTGGTGTAAAAGGGGCGCTCAGCAACCGCCAGCTTAAAGAAGAGAATATCATAGAGCATGAGGAAACGATAAAGCTGCCGAAATATCTTCCGCTCAAGGAGTCGCTCGGAAGCGTGATACGCTCAAGAAGAAGCATAAGAGAAATGGGCAGCAAACCGCTTACCTCTGAACAGCTTGCCACTCTGCTTTACTACGGAGACGGGCCCAGCGGAAAATTTGATTTCAATACATTCCACAACATGCCGGCAACGGTGACCCTGGGAGAAGATTATACGGGCGTCGTGCGATGCAGTCCGTCAGGCGGAGGACTTTATCCGGTATCGCTTTATTTCGTGGCATTAAATGTAAAAGGTCTGGACAAGGGAATATATACATATCTGCCGCTGACTCAGTCGGTACGTCTTATAAGGAGACTGTCCGATGCGGATATTGAGGAATACAACCGCATATCGGCTTTCGGGGTAAATATAGATAATGATAACCTTGGTATTGCTGTATATTATGTGTACTCGCTTTATGACAATTCCAGAAAGTACGGAGATATGGCGATGCAGTTCGGGTACATCGAGGCGGGAGAGATCGCTGAAAATATACAGCTTGCTGCAACGTGTATGGATCTGGCGGCGACTGATATAGGCGGTTATGAGAAAGGACTCACCGAAAGTTTCCTGGGGATAGATGGACTGACGAAGCATGTGATACATCTGACGCTGATAGGAACGATGAAATAGTAGAAAGGAAAAAAGATGAAAACAGACAGAGTTTATAAACTGGGAGAAAGTACGGAAATCTTCTTTAACGGAGATACAGAAGTCGTATTTCGCAAAGGTGTATGGAATTATGAGGAAGCGCTGCTCGATCTGTCGGTCTTCGACGATGCGATACAGGAGCTTGTTTTAGACGTTATGCGCACGCTGGCAGAGGGTGAGAGCATCACTGCCGGGAAGATCCTCGATATATTCGGGACAGATCAGGAAAATGCAGAGAAAGTGGGAGAGCTGCTGGAGGAACTCACCGAGCAGGCATATATAAGCAATGGTGCAGAGGACAGGGTAAAAGAGCTTATCACACATCTGATAGGCGGGACAGCATCCATGGGCTTTGGCGGAAATGCCGGAGGATATTCCAGCACACTTCTGGTCTGCGACAGTAATATAGTTACAGAGCAGCTTGAAATAATGAGTGGTCAGATATCACTTCCGATGGAAGTCCTTTCAGAAGAAGATACTGCAGAAGTAGCGGCGGCAGATCTTACAGGCAGGCTTGATGCGATGGAAACAGAAAAAGCCATGGAATCACTGACTGCGATATTTGCACCGTACAGCAGTGTGCTCATTTGCATGCAGAGACCGCACATAAAGCTGCTCAGGAATCTTAACAGGATACTGCTTCGCATGAATATCCCGTTTGTCGTTTGTCTTATAGACGGACCGTTCCTCAGTGTAATGACGATAAAGGGATATGAGACAGGGTGTTTCGAATGCTATGAAACAAGAGTGATGGCAAGGCTGGAATCAATGAGTGCATATCGCAGCTATGTGGAACGCACATCAGGAAATATGAGAAAAAGTGATCTGACGTCCGTGACGCCGATACTGCAGATGATTTCTTCACTCGGTCTTTTTGAAGCATTTCTTATCAATAATATACATAAGGCAAAACTGGCCGGACGTATATTCAATATCTATCTGCCATTGCTGGAAGTGCAGGTCCAGGATCTTCTGAGAGTGCCTTTCTGCAGCGCATGCGGTCATATTGCAAAGGCGGAATATGAAGAAATGTATACTTCATCCGAAGAAATAGTAGAAAAGCTCGTAGAGCGTGTGGAACTGTCAAAAGACGGGGAATAGGAGGACTTCGTGATCGATTACTACCCAAGTCATGTACATATCAGAAATAATTACCGCAGGATAGGGGGACAGCATGGAGGTATAGTGGAATCTCAGCTTCTTCTCTGCAATAATCAGGTGGCAACCCCGAAGCTTGCGATCTGTGCGAATCAGATGCCGCATTATGAACAGATACTTGTGTCTGACAAGGCCAGGATAAATTATCATCTTTCAGGATACGGCATTTACCGGGAAGAAGCCATGGTAAAGCTTTATGGAGAAAGCGTAGAGCGTTATGCACTGCTGGCGGCGTCACGAATGTGGCAGGACAAAGTCATCTACCACAGCTACAATGAGATGGCAGAGGATCACGATATGGTGCCGTGGGAATACATTCGTATTTTCAGCGGCGAAGATTATAAGGAACTCTCAAAAAAAACCAATATACGCGATATCACACGTGATGATGTGATCGGGTGGGTGGAATGCCCGTCTCTGCTGGAAGCAGGCAAGACACATTTCATACCGATGCAGTGTCTGTTCATAGGATATCATGTGAGAGAGGATCTGGGTGAGAAGATATTCGTTCCGAGCTTTTCCAAAGGCTCTGCTGCACATATAAACATATACAAGGCACTGGAGAGCGCGATAATGGAGGCGGTGGAAGCTGATGCATTCATGCTGAACTGGTACACTGACGCCAAAAGCAGAAAACTCGTAAATGACGATCTTGATTTTATGAAACTGGCGGACAAGATCCTCGGAGGAACTGTTTACGATATGCAGCTTTATGATTTTTCTATGGAGGGGCTGCCCGGAAGCGTTATCGCGGCACAGCTGACTAACAGAAAAGGAAAGGCTCCGTATATACTGATGGGATGCAGTGCGAATCTCGATCCTGTGCGCGCAGCATACAGGGCGCTTTCTGAAGCGGCGACCATCCACTACCTGGCAGCAAACGGCCCGATGATGAATCCTGTTGATTTTCTCGGCAGTGATGAAGAAAGCTTTCTCAATCTCGACAGCAATGTAGCATACTGGACAAAGGCAAAGGATCAGGAAAAGAAGAGCAGGCTGATCGAAAGCATCTATGAAGGAACAGACAGTTTGTCGAGCCTGCAGAAAGAAAGCACAGGCGGTGACAGAGAGAACATAGAGCACATGATAAGAATGCTGAAGAACGTGTCAAAGTATGCGGTGTATCTTGACATCACACCTCCGGAGATCATATCCATGGGTCTCAAGGTAATGCGTGTATTCATTCCGGAGCTGGTACAGCTGTCTTATCCGGGATTCCCGTATTCAAGACATCCGCGGGCGCTGGAGTTTGGAGGAATAACCAATGATTTTCCACATCCCATGCCTTAAACTGTGGCTTTTCCTGTGTGTGGCAGCATTCCCTTCGGCATACATATACTTTGCAAAGCCTTTTATCAGGGTACGTGAAAGCAAACTTCTGTCAGAGAATGCGGCAACTGTTCTGATCTACGGCATACTGCTGCTGCTTGCGTGGATCATGGGGATAACCGGACCTGCAGATTTCAGTGCAGAGAGCATTATGGATGCCGGATGGAAAAACCTGCTCTTTGCAGCGGCGGCAGTCATGGGGTTCATTGATCTGGTGCTCGAATATCTGGAATCGGCATTGCCGGTCTGGGTGAGAAGCAGAAGACTCCCCAAGGTCAGACCGGCGGCTGTATATTCAGAAACGTTCCATATAAGCAGCGTTGTATCGATAATCCTGGCGGCAGCGGCAGAAGAATTAGTCTTTCGCCAGGTCATTATCGGTGGTGTGTGTGAAGGTCTCGGCTGGGCGCCGTGGGCGGCAGGTATAGTCAGTGCACTGCTTTACGGTATGAATCATGTGTATTTCGGACGCTTCGCTGTGATTCAGAAATGCAGCAGCGGGCTTATATATTCCATGTTTTTTCTGACCGGCGAAGCAGGGATATGGCTTTGTATTTTATGTCATGTTTCACAGAACATCATTCTTTACTGCTGGTCTGTTCGAAAAACTGCGCAGCAGAAAAGGGTCAGAGTCCCGTCCGGAAGTAGAAAGGAGCCTGGAAATGACTGATAATATGATACTTGCCATAACACTGTCGGCAATGGCGGCTGCAGCTGTTGTGATGGGAAGGATCCTGTTCTGGGTGGACGGAAGCGCCATAGTGACCCGTCTTTCAAGAAAAGCAATGGGGGTCATCAGCTGGGATTACGAAGAAATAAAAGCATCGCTTATCGGAATATGGTACTATATCGTGCCGCTGTGCTTCATAGCAGGATTCAGTGCAGTGTTCAGATACAATATATTCCGTTATTTTTATATAGCGCCGGAATATCTGGGATATATCCCGCTTACGATCCTGGCGGAGATGAGTATCGTGACGATGATGTCAGGGTCGCTCACCCTGTTTTCCGAAAAAAACGACTGGGCGGGGGATATCGGTGAGATCAGCTGGATACAGTCTATACGTAAGCGCAATAAAAAAGTCGCACCGCTTGTTCCTCTACTGGGTGCATTATTTGAGGAAACGTTTTTTCGCGGGACGATCTTTATGATACTTTACATGAATTTTCCGATACTGGGGTTTGCAGGTGCCGCAGCGGTATCGGGCATCCTGTTTGCACTGGAGCAGGCGTTGTTTACCAGCAGCGGAAGACAGTGTCTCAGTATGGTGCTGGCATCTCTGGGAATTTCATTTGTCGCCTGTGTTTCCACTGCGTATACCGGAAGCTTTCTTCCGTGTCTGCTGGCACATGAGTGCTTTCTTGTTTTCTATTTCGGCAGGTTCCGTTACTATTAGCGGGAGCTGCCTTTTCTGACGTTCTGTAAAGCCGGTGCAGCTCATCTCGCTACCCTTGAGCGGTTATCGAGCTGCCTTTTCTGTGTCTTTGTAGCGTGTTCGCTCAGCTTGCCGGCGTTTTCTCAGCATGGCTTGATGCTACGTTACCGTGGCGTTACCGCGGACTGCTGTTCAGACTGTTTGTCGTTTCTTTAAGGAGTGCGATTTTTCGCTCTCGGGGGAGTTTCTTTATTGCAGCTTCACGGCGTGCAGCTGTGATCTTGTCAGGCAGATATTCAATGTATACGGGCTGTAGCGGTCCGCGGCCTCGCGTATACTTGGCGCCTCTGCCGCTGCTGTGCGCGGCAAAGCGCTTTTCAAAATCATTCGTCCATCCGGTATAGAGTGTGCCGTCTTTGCATTCAAGGATGTAGACGCAGGGGCAGCCATGACTGCCGGACTGCCCTGAGGATTTTTCATGATTTATATGCTTACCGGATCGGGACTCATCTATCTGCTGATCCGTGCCGGATGGGGTTCTGACATCTGATTTTACTGCTGATTTTTTTCTTATCTTAGTCACTATGTTACCTCGTGATTTTTATTTAACGTCGCTGCCGGATCGCAAAATTTCAGGAGCGGTCATCCGATCGATCCACACAGATTATATCAGAAAGCTGGCGGATTGTCACAGTCGGTACGGAAGCCAGGGCTGACAAGCCGGGACAATAGAAGGGTTACGGTTATTTTGCGCCCGTTTTTTTGAACGGGTCAGATGCAAACAGAACGAAAATATCGAATGGAAAAATAATATATAAATGTTAAAAAAAGGTTGATTTTCAACTTCCAGAATTATACAATATGATCAGGAGGAATACCGCCGCTGTTCATTTCGGATCGATAGAAAATCGGTATAACTATGGGAGGGAAAATGAAGAAACCTAAGCATACATACAAAGACAACACGTTCTGTACGCTTTTCAGCGATAAGGAAAATCTGATAGAGCTGTACAATGCGCTTTCCGGAAGCGATTACGATATGGATACGCCTGTGGAGATCGTGACCTTGGATGATGCGTTCTTCGGAGATCGGGAAAATGATCTCTCATTCATCATCGACCACAAGTGGATAATCCTCACAGAGCAGCAGAGTACGCTGTGTCCGAACATACCCCTGAGGATGCTGGCGTATATCGCCAGAGAATACGAAAAGCTCGTGTTTTCGCGCGAGATCTACAGCAAAAAGCCGGTGAAGATACCGACCCCCGAACTTTATGTGTTCTACAACGGTCTCGAAGACGCGCCCGTAGAGCAGGAGATGAAATTATCTGATGCATTCATGGCTGAGTGTGATAAAATATCAGTAGAGGTGGTCGTCAGATTCATCAATGTGAATTACGAAAAGGGCGCTGAGCTGCTGAAACGCTGCAATACGATGCAGGGATACAGCAGGCTGATACACATGATCCGTGTAAAATACAGAGAATGCGGAGAGCTGGGGACCGCCATCGAAGAAAGCATCAGGGAATGTCAGGCCAGCGGCATACTGGCAGAATTTCTGAAGGAACATGGTGGTGACGTTATGAGTTTTTTATTCGAAAAACTGACAAGAGAAGAATGTGAAGCGATCAGGGAAGCCGACGGATACGAGCAGGGATTTGAACAGGGTGAAATTTCAGGCTTCGAACAGGGCAAGCTTGACGAAAAGCGCAAGATCGCAGTCAATCTGCGAAGAAAAGGTCTGGATGTAAAGGTTATCAGTGAAGCAACAGGCCTGACCGAAGATGAAATCAAAGCTCTGACTCACGATGAGATTTTAGATCTCGGTAAGTTGGATCCAACTGTAGAAAAGATATAACCTGGTCCGTCAAATGCTGGTATGCTCTTCTGATATGATATGCCCCCTTCTCCAAAATAAACAAACACATAAAAAATCCCGAGAACCAGCATACGTTTTCATGCTGAACCACGGGATTTTCATCAACTATAAATCGATCATAGTGCCAGTGCGTTTTATCGTTTCATCTGTATTTCTACGTTTCTGCATTTCATCGATTACATCGACTACGAAGTCTTCTCTTCAAGAGTGAGTGTCAGATCCATTTTCTGCCCGTTTCTCACGATGGTGAATTTCAGTTTGTCTCCAACGCTGTGAGAAGTCACTATCGATGAAAGCGTATTGAATGATGTGATCTCTGTACCGTCTACCGCATAGACCATGTCGCCCTTCTGGAAGCCGGCTTTCTGGGCATTGGTACCGTCAACGGCTGCGATGTACACATATGTCGTGCTCTGACCGTTGTTAAAAAGTCTGTCCATGGTGCTGCTCTGACCGGAAGATTCGGTATAGGACATTCCTGTGGACGGCTGTCCGCTCACGTAGCCGTTTTCAAGGATCTGCTGTGCGACGTCCGCAGCTTTGTTGATAGGGATCGCGAATCCGAGACCTTCGACATCTGAACCCGAAGATTTCGCAACGACGATGCCGATCAGCTGACCGTCCCCGTTGAAAAGGCCGCCGCCGGAGTTGCCGGGATTTATCGAGCTGTCTGTCTGAAGGAGGGTCATGGTTTTGCCGTCGATCGCAAGCTCTCTGTCGAGTGCGCTTATTATGCCTGCAGTTACCGTGCCGCCGAGCTCTCCGAGAGGATTGCCTATAGCTACAGCCATGTCACCGACAGCAAGCTGGTCGCTGTTTCCGTATGTTGCCGGAGTCAGTCCCTCAGCCTTTATTTTGAGGACAGCGATGTCTGTGATTGGATCTGTTCCGACAAGCTCGGCATCATATTCCTGCTGATCGGAAGTCGTTACAGTGATCTTGCTGGCACCCTCTATGACATGGTTGTTAGTGACGATATAGCCGTCGCTGGTGATTATCACACCGCTTCCGGCGCCCTGAGTGACATACTGCTGCATCCATGAGTCGGATGATACGCTTTCCGTTTTGATCTCAACGACACTGGGCCTTGCTTCTTTAGTTATTTCCTGTACCGTCTTATTGCTGCCTGTGGCGTCTTCGAGCGTATAGCCTGTCGTTTTTACACTGCCTGCCTTTGCGGAGGAAGGCGTATCATTGCCGAAAAGTGCATTAGCTGCCGCAGCGCCTCCGAATCCTAAACCTCCGGAGACTATCATGCAGAGCACGATGAGCCATGTGAGTGAGCGTCTGGTGAAAGTGACCTGGGGTGAAGGTTTCCTGGGAGCTTTCTTACGCTTCTTATGCACTTTGCCGAGACCGTTCTGGTTGTCCCAGGATGCGGAATCTCCGGCAGACGTATCATATGGATCTGTAAAGCCGCCGGAATTCTCAAAATCGTTTGGTGTGCCGTACGTCTGAGTATCGTTGCTGTATGATCCATAGGCCCCGCTGCCGTAAGCTCTGCTGCCGTACGTTCCATACTGGCCGTCATACTGGTTTACTTCATACTGACTGTTTGATTTCCTGAAATTGTCGCGCGGGTCCGTATATGATCCGGTGTATGTCGCTGCGTTGAAACCGGAGGAGCCGCTGCCATTCGAATATGCACTGGGATCAGCGCCGTTCGGGGACGAACCTGTACCGGTACCAGCAGCACCGGCGGCCGCACTGTTCAATGCCGCATCAGTACCGGCAGCCCCGCCGGCCGCTGCCGCGCCGCTCTCATCCGGATCCGTCATTATAAAATTAGGCTCATAATTTGTGTTGTCTGTTCTGTTTTCATCCATAATATATCACCTCGTTTGTGGGAGTGTTTGTGCTTGACTTAAATATACAAACACAATATGTATTTTTAGTGTCGAAAATATGTGATTATATATAGAAAAAGTTAAACATTTTCTACATAATATGATAGAATTGAAAACGTATAGAAGTTTGCAGATACAGCAGGCAGATATTTTGCATAATAAAAATCGGCTGACCATTTTTCATGCCGATTTGTTTTAAGATATGCCGGATTAAAATACAAAAAGGAGATGGGAACTATGAGCAAAGCTTTGATCGCGATAGACAAAAGCAAGTCTTACAGAGTATATATAACGATAACTACAGATATGGTGCAGCAGGCTGCCGACATACACGACACGACGCCGCTGGCTTCGGCCGGGCTGGGCAGAGTGCTTACCGCCGCCGGACTCATGGGCATCATGCTCAAGAATGATGACGAGAAGCTCACCGTGAATTTCAAGGGAGACGGTCCTGCAAAACAGATCCTGGCGACAGCGTACGGTGACGGCAGCGTGAAGGGATATATCGCAAATCCGTACGTCGATCTTCCGTTAAAGGCCAACGGCAAGCTGGACGTGGGCGGGTCGCTCGGGACAGGCGAGCTGACAGTGATAAAAGACCTGGGACTCAAGGAGCCGTATATAGGAACCATAGCGCTCGCCAGCGGAGAGATCGCAGATGACCTGACAGCGTACTTTTTCATATCGGAACAGCAGAACTCCTCAGTGGCCCTCGGCGTGAAAGTAGAGCGCGACCTTTCCATAGGAGCGGCGGGAGGCATGGTGATCCAGATGCTCCCGGACGCCGAAGAAGGTGCGATAGATGCGCTTGAAGCCATGATCGGGAAAATGGAGCCGCTGACCACGATCATCAGCAGAGTGGCGGAAAGCTCTGCAGGCATGACCGAAGCCGGGATGGTACAGAAACTGCTGGAGGAGATCTTCGCGGACATGCCTGACGAATACATGCCGCAGATCCTCGAGGAAAGAGAGATCCGCTGGAACTGCGACTGCAGCCACGAGAGGATGGCGAGAGCACTGGCGACGATAGGCCGTCATGACATGCAGGAGATAATAGAAGAAGACGGACACGCAGAGCTGCAGTGCCATTTCTGCCTGAAAAAATACGATTTCGACAGAGAAGAACTGACAGAGATCCTGCAGAGCATGTGATCCTGAACGAAATAATGCAGCTGTGTCACGCTGACGACACATTGCAGAGATATCATAAGCGGGCAGAAAGAGATCGGAGATGATATAAATGAAAGATATAATGATAAAGATAAAAGGCCATCAGGCCGCCGACGACACCGGCGAAGACTCGATGGAATTCATCACAGAAGCGAAGCTTTACAAGAGAGGCGAGACTTTGTACCTTATTTACGAAGAAAGCGAGCTTTCCGGGATACCGGGATGCAAAACGCGCCTGAAGCTCAAGGGCGATGAAGTCCAGCTGAAGAGATTCGGCAAAGGCGCAGGTGCGGGGAGCGAGATAAGATTTGAAACAGGCAAGCGCTACACCGGGTACTACGAGACCCCGTTCGGCGCGATAGAGATGGAAGTCCTGACGAACAGACTTGAGAACACACTGTCCGAGCATGGAGACGGACAGCTCGACATAGACTACAATATCAGCCTCAAGGGGCTGATGGCGGGACGGAACAGACTGAGTATCACACTGATGTAAAAGCCGGTCGGGAGATCAGGAGGTAATAGATCATGATGAGCAAAAAAACAGTAACGATAATTTCAGCAGCTATAATAGTAATAATGGTAGTGACAACGGTAACGTGTGCTATAGCATATCTGTAACACAAAATCAAAACAGGAGGAGAAGATGAGACAAATAGGTTTCAGCGCAGAAAAGTATATTGAAGAACAGTCCAAGTACATATTGCAGAGGATCGAGGACGGGAACGGCGAGAGGCTGTATCTGGAGTTCGGAGGCAAGCTGGTCCAGGACAAGCACGCGATGAGGGTGCTTCCGGGATTTGATGAAAATGCAAAGATCAAGCTGCTCCAGAGGATGAAGGATCAGGTCGAGATCATAATATGTATCTATTCGGGAGACATCACGACGAGCAAGACCCGACAGGACTTCGGTATCACTTACGATCTGGAGGTGCTGAGACTTATCGACGTATTCAGGAAGTATGACCTCGAGATCAACAGCGTGGTCGTGACGAGATACGAGGATTCATCGCCTGCTGTAGACAAGTTCATAAACAAGCTGGAAAGGCGCGGGATACGCACTTACAAACACAGATTCACCAAGGGCTATCCTACAGACGTCGACACGATCGTGAGCGACGAGGGGTACGGTGCGAACCCTTACATAGAAGTGACAAAGCCGCTGGCTGTAGTCACAGGCCCGGGAGGCGGCAGCGGCAAGCTGGCAACATGCCTGTCGCAGCTTTACCATGAATACAGGATGGGCAAAAAAGTCAGATACGCGAAGTTCGAGACTTTCCCTATCTGGAACCTGCCGCTCAAGCATCCGGTGAACATCGCATACGAAGCTTCGACGGCAGACCTCAAGGACGTCAACATGATCGACTCCTTCCACCTAGAAGCGTACGGCGAGCAGGCAGTGAACTACAACCGCGACCTGGAGGTTTTTCCTGTCGTGAAAAGGATCATAGAGAAGATAACGGGTGAAGAGTCAGAATACAAATCGCCTACAGATATGGGCGTCAACAGAGCCGGGTTCGGGATCACTGATGACGCCGTAGTAAGAGAAGCTGCATGTCAGGAGATCATAAGAAGATACCTGATCGCGCTTTGCGACTACAAGAAAGGAAGGATCGACAACGAGACTCTGGAAAGAGTCAAGCTGCTGATGGATGAAGTCTCACTCACGCCGGAAGACAGGAAGGTCGTGGTACCGGCCAGAGAATATGCCGAAAGCAAGAAAGAGTGCGACGAAAGGTACGTGAACGTGGTAGTCATGGCCATGGAAATGGATGACGGCACGATCATCACAGGCAGGAGCTCACGCAGGATGGTCGCAGCTGCGGCAGCTATCCTCAACTCCGTGAAATACCTGAGCGGCATGGCAGACGAGATACATCTGATCTCGCCTAATATCCTCAAGAGCATACAGGAGCTCAAGACGAACGTCCTGATGGCGGACAAGAGCAGCCTCAACTGCGAAGAGATCCTAACTGCGCTGACGATCTCGGCGGCAACGAACCCGTCCGCTGAAGCGGCGCTTGCCAAGCTGAGCGACCTCAGAGGATGCAGAGCACACTGCACGGCTATACTCAGCGACAAGGACGAAAACACGCTCAAGGCGCTGGGGATAGACGTTACCAGCGATCCGGAATACATCACGAACAATCTTTACTACGGCTAGGCACAGCTGGAATTTTTGACAACACCAGGAGCAATAAAGATGTACGGAAGATATATTGTACTTTTTGCCATCCTGTTCACAGGGTGGTTTCTGCGAAAGATAAACTTCATCGACGACAAGATGAATCACAGCATCAACAAGCTGATAGTATATTTTGCATACCCGTGCCTGATTGTGCACAACATAGGGAGCATGGAAGCTACAGGAAAGGTGCTGCTGTCGTTTCTCATCACGTTTGTGCTGAGTCTCGCACTGTTTTTCCTCTACGGGTTTGTGAGCCGGCTCTATGCAAAGGCGCGCAAGTTCCCGGAGAGCGAGGCTAATGTGCTCGAGTTTGCGATGGCGTCGCCTAACAACGGGTTCATGGGCTTTCCGGTCGCGCTGATATTTTTCGGCGACATGGGCCTGCTGCTGATGCTGGCGCACAACGCGGCGATGAACTTCTTCTTTTTCACATATGGGATCGGACTTCTCAGGCAAAACTGCCGGGATAAGAGGAAAGCAACTCCGGGGAGGATGTTCAAGGCTGTTCTGAAGCTGCTTGTCAATCCTAATATCCTGGCGCTTTTCATAGGGTTCGCGATCAGCCTGCTCGGCGGGAACATACCGGGGCCGCTGGATGATTATCTGCTGTATCTGGGGAACATATCGACTCCGATGGCGATGATATTCATCGGGTCGAACCTTGTGAACTACAAGTTCAGCGACATCATCAAAAGTCTGACAGTGATCGAATCGAGCCTGATGAAGCTCGTATGGCTACCGGCGCTTACAGGGGTGCTGGTGTACTTCCTGCCATTGTCGTCACTGATAAAGTCGATACTGGTGCTGGGCGCATGCTTTCCGACCGCGGCGACTGTTTCGATGCTTGCGGAGCAGGAGGGGCTGGATCCGGGACCGGCGAGCAAGGTGCTGTTCCTGAGCACGGTCGCGTCTATCGTGACGGTACCTGCAGCGATCAACCTTATAAATATGGTATTCGTGTAAAGCTTCACTGGGCGGATGCGTCTGAGTATGTGGAGGTTTCACCGTAAAATACAGATTCTCTTTCGAGAAGGACATCAAGCCTTTCCGCAACGATATTTTTCGATGCTATGGAGAGGCTTTCGTATTCATTGACCAGTTCTGCCAGCTGCTTGTTTTCGTCTTCGAAGTATATCCGGCTGAGCAGACCTGTTGAAAGATCGTGATTCACAAGGCTTTCCAGCCCTATATCGTAGAATGAAGCGATAGCGTCTATACACGGCAGGCTCGGCACTTTGGTGCCGTTCTCGTAGGATGCGTAAGTCGTGCGCGCAGTGTAGATGGCGGCAGACAGCTCGTCCTGACTGATACCCCGCATAGTTCGCAGCAGCTTCAGATTTTTGGCGAGGATCCTGGTATCGATCATAGATCCGCCCCCGCAGCTTTTTCATAGTCCCACGGGAACATGTAAAACGCATCTTCTCGTTCAGCGAGACCGGTGACCTTGTTTTGTATGTGTTTCCTTGCTCCGTATGAAAGCCTGAGGTAGCCTTCTGCAAAGGTGTATGCGTCCATCTTGCTGTGGTTGCGCCTCAGCAGCGAGAGCACATGCTCTGTGATATCGAATGTGAGCAGATAGTCGAGACTCACGTCAAAAACATCCGCAATGGCCTGGATCGTCAGGAAATCAGGGATCCTTGTGCCTCTCTCAAGACTGGCATAGCATGAACGCGAGATATTGAGCTGCGCGGCAGTCTGCTCCTGACTCAGACCGTTAAGGTGTCTCAGGAGACGAAGATTTCCGGCTATGTATCTCTGAGCTTTGTAAAGTTCTTTGTGTCGCTGGGTTTCTTTAGTTTGCATAATAATTGCCTCCTTTTCAAAATTCTGTTTTATGAGCTCACGTTATATATGAGTCAGTATTGCGTCAAAAAGTTGCAATATTGAACTAGAAATCTTTCTTAAGTCGAAAATAAGTCATAATTTTTCCGTTTACCCCCTGTTAGTTTATAATATACCCTCTAAAGGTTGCAAAGACATGAGATTGAACAGCATTAAACTATAAGCAGGAAAAATGTCAACCTTAAGAGGGAAAAGGATAATGGAATTCAGAGAGTTGAATAAAAAGGAAATGGGCGCGAGGATCAGAGCCAGGCGAGAGGCTCTGAACATGTCCAGAAGTGAGCTTGGCAAGCTGCTTTCGGTAACGGGTAAGTTCATCGCGGATATCGAGTACGGCGACAAGGGTGTATCGCTGAAGAATCTGTACAGACTCAAACAGGTGCTCGGCGTCAGTGCTGACTATATACTTGAAGGCGATGAGACCTATATATCTGCTGATGAGAAAAAGAAGAGGCTCAGTGAGAACATCATGGGTTCGCTCAGTGTATGCTCGGTACAGCAGCTCAACTGCATGGAGCAGATAGCCAGGCTTTATGTAGAAGGTATCGTGAATAAGGAATGAAGAAGTGAACGTGTTGTATGTAGATAATGATGATTTGCTGAAAAGACTGTGCGAGGAATATCCGTCAGTGATACGGCTGCTGAAGATAATGGGAGTCGATCTGGATGACATCGAGGATCTGGCGAGCGATATATTCATAGATGCATACAGGAATATCGGTAAGCTGAAGGATGTGGACAAGCTTGAAGCGTGGCTGCACACGATAACAGGCAACAGAGCTAGGAAGTATTACCGTCAGAAGATGAAGCGCAATGAGATATCCAATCTTGTGAGGACGGAGATGGGCGAGGTGGATATCTTCGAGTTGATAGTCGATGAAACGACTGTAGAGAAGATACTTCAGGAAGCGGAACGCAGAGATATGGTAAAGGATATGATAAACAGCCTGAGCGATATCGAGCGCAGGATCCTGAGGATGAGGTTCTGGGGAGACTATCGCCATTCGGAAATAGCAGAGATCCTGAATATCAACATCAATACGGAAAAGAGCATTTACAGAAGAAGCCTGAAAAAACTTAGAGACAATTATTTCAAGCTCCTTGGGGAGGAATAACTGATGAGCGGGATGAATGATGACAGGCGGCCGCAGTCCGGGAGGTCTATCAGGGAAATCATTTCTGATGTGACCGACAGGGAACTCAAGGATTTTGCCACGGGAAATCTGACTCCGGATGAACTGGTGGCGATGGCTGCTGCAGAAGAACGCAGGAGAAAACGTCGTATGCGCCGCATAAGCGGTATCGCGGCGTTATTTGTGATTGTTCTGGCATGCGGAGCCTTCTTCGTATTCAGCACATTCACGACCGACGTCGATGCAGACAAGAATCCAAAGGAAGAGATCGTCACCGAAGACGGAGTGATAATAGAAGATGGCGGCTGGGGAAGCAGCAGCGAGGATACGTGGGAGATAACAGACTGGAATGAAGTAAGTGCTATGAAAGCGACCATTCCAGAGTTAGTGATACCGGAATATATACCTGAAGGATATGAGTTTAAAAAACTTACAATAACTGAAATTGAAAAAATGATAAGCGCCGAATATATTTTTATAAATAATGAAAAAGATGAAGTGCGTATGCAGCAATATATTAATAATGAAAATTTAGAAAATATTTATATGGCAGATAGTAGAATACTTAACAGTAATAAAGGAACAATTTATGTTACAGAAACAAGTGAAATTAAAAATGCCACCGCTTATATGAACGATGGCACTATTGTATATATTTGGTCGAATCTAACTGATGAACAGATAGTTCGAATTGTAGATCGCATGCATTGATTAAATTTAGAATGAGCCAGTATATTTGGTAGTTACATGAGTTCCGCTAGAATTAGTATCAGTGAAAACTACTTTTGCTCTATATACGGTGCCGCTTTTAAGCGTGAATGTTTTAGAGGCGCCTATTGAGTAAACATCATAAACTGTTTTTACGTAAGAGTATGCAGGCAGTCCTGTTGCAGTTCTCCATGAACCGTTATATTTTTCCTGAAGAATTATTGTGCAGGTTGCCTTGGTTGCTTTTACATTAAAACTTGCATTTGCTGATACGCTTCCGCTTGTGCTGCTCAATCTTGAAGCTCCTACAGTGGCGGATGTCGTCGACTGTGGGGCTATAGCTCCTCCGTCAGCTGTTACTGCTGCGGCTCCCGGCTCAGGGGTGTTCTGCTCTGCTGCGAATAAGGCCGTAGGCATTGAAAGAACCATTGCGGCAGCCATAATGAATGTTAATAATCTTTTTTTCATGTTTATCTCTCCTTTGCATAAAAAGTTTAAAAATAACGTATTGCGTAATTTTAGGAGAGAAGGTGTTTACTGACAATAAAATCCAGGGGGTGTATATTGCCGGAAAAATACTGCTGACTACGGGGGGATTGTCGAAAAAATATAATGCGAAATTTCCATAAAAAAACAGCCCAAAATGATCCGCTTAAATTTGAGAAATAGCTCAAAATATTTGCAAAAAAATATTTAAAACATCACATAAATCGTTTACAATAGAAAAATATAGATCATTTATAAGGAGGAGTTAATTATGAAAACAGTTGGTGTACTGGGAACGGGCACAATGGGCGCCGGTATCATCCAGGTTCTGGCTCAGAACGGTTACAACGTAGTTCTTAGAGCGAGAAGACAGACATCCGTAGACAGAGGTATCGCAACCGTAGAAAAAAATCTGGACAGACTCATCAAGAAAGAGAAGATCACAGAAGCAGATAAAGCAGAGATAATGGGCAGAGTGCACGGCTCGACGGATATCACTATAATCAAGGACGCTGACCTTGTTATCGAAGCCGCTACAGAAGACATGGAAGCAAAGAAAGCTCTCTTCAAAGAACTGGATGAACTTTGTAAGCCTGAAACTATCATTGCAACGAATACTTCGGCGCTTTCCATCACAGAGATCGCTGCAGCAACAGGCAGACCTGACAAGATCATCGGAATGCACTTCTTCAATCCGGTTCCTGCAATGAAGCTGGTTGAGATCGTTAAGGGACTTACTACTTCAGACGAAACAAGAGAGACTATCCTCGAGCTTACAAGAAAACTCGGAAAGACTCCTGTAGATGTAGCTGAAGCACCTGGATTCGTTGTAAACAGGATCCTCATCCCTATGGTAAACGAGGGAATCGGCATCCTGGCTGACGGAGTTGCTGACGTTGAGGGTATCGACACAGCAATGCAGCTCGGAGCAAATCATCCGATGGGACCTCTCGCACTTGGTGACCTGATCGGACTGGATGTTTGCCTGGCTATCATGGAAACTCTCTATGCTGAGTTCGGCGATACGAAATACAGACCTCACCCGCTCCTCAGAAAGATGGTAAGAGCGAACAAGCTGGGAAGAAAGACCGGCGAAGGTTTCTACAACTACAACAAATAAGATCCTGCTGTTGGGTGTAGCATGACTGCACGGAGCAGATACTTAGGCATATCGGAAATAGAAACTTTGACAGACTCACGGATCCGTTACGGACATCCGCGGGTCTGTTTTTTTGCAAAATAATCCAACTGCATATTGTTTATGCAAAAAAATAAGTGTATATTTATAGTAGTAATTTTGAATTGAAATCTTGATACCAGTCAGATTAATTTATATTCTAATTTTCCAAAAGAAAAACTTTACTAATTTTGACAAAGAGAAAGGGTTCACCATTTATGTGGAAAACGATGGATGAGTCAGCGCTTAAGGGGAAAAAAGTAGCTGAACTTAGAGAGATCGCCAAAACTTTTGGCCTGAAAAACTATCAGAAGATGAAAAAAGCGGAGCTCGTGCAGGCGCTCATGAAGGATGATGAGCCGCCGAAAAAGGCTGAACAAGCCGGGGGAGAAGAAGTTTCAGCAGAACCGGATCACGTCATGGCTGGGGCAGATACAGCAGAAGCAGCTGAGAAACCGGTTCATGCGGAGCCGGCAGAAGCGACATCAGCGGACGCTGCAGAAACTTCAGCAGACAATGCAAATAATGCAGATAACGCAGAGCACGCAGGAAGAAGATCAGGCGGCAGGTCTGCCGGAGGGCGAAAACAGGCCGCATCGAGATCGAAGTCAGGGGCTAGATACACGAAAACAGAGTCTGTCGACGAGAGTGAGAAGGCTCATGGAGAGCCGGAGATCCGCGCTTTGCATGAAGCGGAAGCTGCACAGAACGAAACAGATGACGCATCGACAGCCGGAAACAGGCATGCAGCAAGAGGCTCGCATACAGACGAAAGGGCAGACAGCAGAACAGATGACAGACAGGATGAAAGACCGCAGCGAACGGGCAGGCACAGAGGCAAGCCCGCGCCGGACAGAAGCGACAGATTCGAGGTCGAGGGCATACTCGAGCTTGCGGACGGCGGATTCGGATTTTTGAGATTCAATAATTTTCTTACCAGTGAAAAAGATATATACGTTGCGCCGGCACAGATCAGGCGCTTCAACCTCAAAACAGGGGACAAAGTAAAAGGAATATGCAGACACCCGAACGACGGCGATAAATTTGGCGCGCTGCTTTACGTGGTGACGGTGAACGGTGACGAGCCGGGCGTTGCGATGAAGAGACCGGATTTCGAGTCGCTCACGCCGATATTCCCGAACGAGCGGTTCAAGCTGGAGGACGGCAGGGACCTTTCGCTGAGACTGATAGACCTTGTGGCGCCTATAGGCAAAGGCCAGCGAGGCCTGATCGTCGCACCGCCGAAGGCCGGAAAGACCGTGCTTATCAAGAAGATCGCGAACAGCATAGAAAAAAACTACCCGGACGTCGAGATGATCGTCCTGCTCGTAGACGAGCGTCCTGAGGAAGTGACGGACATGAAGCGCAGCCTCAAGGGCAACGGAGAAGTGATATATTCCACGTTCGATGAGCTGCCGCAGCATCATGTAAAGGTCGCAGAGATGGTGCTCGCCAGGGCGCAGCGGCTTGCGGAGCACGGCAAGGACGTGATAATACTGATGGACAGCATAACGAGACTTGCCAGAGCGTACAACCTGGTAGTGCCGGCATCGGGCAAAACGCTGTCCGGCGGATTCGATCCGGGCGCTCTGCACAAGCCTAAGAAATTCTTCGGAGCGGCGAGAAAGCTCGAGGAGGGAGGCAGCATCACGATACTGGCGACAGCTCTCGTCGAGACGGGAAGCCGTATGGATGACCTGATCTTTGAGGAGTTCAAAGGCACAGGAAACATGGAGCTGCACCTCGACAGGAAGCTTTCGGAAAAGAGGATCTTCCCTGCGATCAACCTGAACAAGTCTGGAACGAGAAGAGAAGACCTGCTCATGGATCAGGACGAGCTGGAGGCTATCTGGTACATGAGACGAGCGATGGGCAACCGGGACAACCAGGAAGTGACAGAGATGATACTGGACAATCTGGCACATACGAGAGACAACAAGACTTTCATCGAAGTGATCAGGAAAATAAAGCTAGAGGGTTAATGTTGATATGGATTTAAGCAAGATTTTTCTCAAAGGAGCCTGCCCGACGAAGATGGGCGGCCAGGCTGTCATGGAAGGGATAATGATGCGCGGCGAGACAAAGACTGCGCTGGCACTGAGACTTCCTGACGGCAGCATCAATGTAAGTACTGAAGATATAAAGAAGCCGGGAAAATGGGCGAAGCTGCCGCTCGTGCGCGGAGTGGTCTCGTTCGTATCTTCGCTGGTGGTAGGGACCAGACAGCTGATGAAGTCAGCCGAGATCCTGGGTGAAGCTGATGAAGAGATGTACGAGGAAACGCGTTTCGAGAAGTGGCTGAACGAGAAGTTCGGCAGCAGGGGAGCATGGAATTTCATGCTCTATGCGTCAGTCGCGCTGGCGATAGTTTTCACGGTGGGCATTTTCATAATACTCCCGACCGGGATCGTGAATCTGATGAAGCATGTGACCCAGAGCATATTCTGGCTCAACTTCACGGAGGGCGTGCTGCGTATCGCGATGTTCATACTTTACGTATGGGGCATATCGTTTATGGGCGATATAAAGCGCGTGTTCCAGTATCACGGGGCGGAGCACAAGACGATACACTGCTTTGAAAACGGACTGGATCTGACCCCGGCGAACTGCAGGCAGTTCCCGACTCTGCACCCGAGGTGCGGGACCAGCTTCCTGATGTTCGTGTTCATCATAGCGTTCGCGCTGCATTTTCTGCTGGGATGGCCGAATCTGCTGCTGAGAGTGGTTTCGAGACTGCTGCTGCTGCCTGTGATCGCGGGGCTTTCATACGAGCTGCTGAGATGGGCTGGCAAAAGCGATAATATAGTGGTGAAGATCCTGAGCATCCCGGGGCTGTATCTGCAGAAGGTGACGACGAAGGAGCCTGACGACAGCCAGCTCGAGGTCGCGATAGCGGCGATAAATGCGGTGCTCGTGGCGGAAGGCAAGAAACCGGCGACCGCATCGGTCGCAACAGCTGGAGGCAGCTGCGGAGCAGCGGCCGGAGAAACAGCTGCCGGCGCAGCCGGAAGCGGAAGCCTCGGGGCTTCCGGAACGTACGGCAGGTCCATAAGCGCCGGAGGAAGCACAGCTGCAGATCTTTACATGAAAAACGGCGCAGCTTCAAGGCCCGGAAAGTACGCGGGTCGAACGGCAGGCAGGCGCAGACGCCGATCGATGGCGATGTGGAGCACGGCCGGCATGGACGTACAGGACATCGAGATGTGGAGCAAGCGTGCGCTCCGCAGACGCAGATGCATATAGGACGGGGATTGTGATGAGGAGCAGCACAGGAAGGATGGCAAATGAAGACTAGGATACTTGTGAAAGAAGGAGAATATCAGCTTTCCAAGGCATTTTGCATGGATCCCAAGATAGACGCGCAGGAGCTTTACTGCTACCTGACCGGGCTCGACAAGGTCAGTCTTTTTCTCAAGGCGGAGGAAGAGGTGGACCCTGAGATCGAGGAAAAATACATGGAACTGATAAGGAGAAGGGCGGAGCGCATCCCGCTGCAGCATATCACGGGGGTGCAGGAGTTCATGGGGTACACGTTCAAGGTGAACCCGCATGTGCTGATCCCGCGCCAGGACACGGAGACGCTGGTCACGGAGGCGGCGAAGACGATCCAGAGCACTCCGCGCGAGAAGCTTTCGTTTTTTGAAAAGCTCAAGGGGCGCAAGGAGTGGGACGTGCTCGATCTGTGCTGCGGCAGCGGCGCGGTTGGTATTTCCCTGGCAAAGATCTGCAGCAATGTGAAGGTCACGGCGACGGACATCAGCGCGGAGGCGGTCGAGACGGCCGAGGCGAATGCGGAGGATCTGCGCGTGAAGGTGAGATTCCTCACGGGCGACATGTTCGAGCCGGTGAAAGGGCGAAAGTTCGATATGATCGTTTCGAATCCGCCGTACATAAGGACGAACATGATCTCGATCCTGCAGGAGGAAGTGAAGGATCACGAGCCGCTTAACGCGCTGGACGGAGGTCGCGACGGGCTTGATTTTTACAGGACCATCGTGGAGAAGGCGGCGGATTTTCTGAAGCCGGAGGGTTTCCTGCTGGTGGAGATCGGCCACGACCAGGGCGAGGATCTGCGCAAAATGTTGAAAGATTCAGGAAAATATTCGCCGGCAGTGGTAATTAAGGATTTACCGGGCCGCGATCGTGTGGTAAAATGTAAATTGAAATAGGACAAAATGCGTCTGCTTAGCAGGCGCAGACACATAAATAATTTCGTACTGATGCCAAGGGTATGACCGAGGGAAAAGGCGATGACACAAAAGACAGACATAATTGAAGGACCGCAGATGCAGCATGGCGCATAAGTGTAGGTGCGCGGAGCTCGAGGCGCGCATGTGTGAGCCGTGAATGCACGGGGAGCAGCGGCGCCGCAGCGATATGCTTGCGGAGATGCAGGTATTCGGGCATGCAGCCGCGGATGCGGGAGATGCGGACGTTTTGATCCGCAGGACTTATGATCATGTAAAGCTGCAGGTGTGCGTAGGCATACATGTATGGATCGTCGGAACTTCAAAGATCGCAATTCCAACCTCTGTACCCTTACGGGCTGCGGAGGTTTTTTTGTAAGGAGAAGACACGCGCCGGCGCGTGTCCAGTTTATTATAACGAAGGAGATTTCTCGCAGAGAAATTGACGGAGTTTCAAAGAAAGCACAATGAATATGTTGCGGCAGTGCAGTCTGACAGCACCAGCCCACCCGTGATCGCATCGGATCGTCATGAACGTGCGATTTGCATGAGAGGCCATGCCCTTTGATCGCCGGAAACCGGTCTGCACCGGCTTTGAATGGATATGCATCGCTAGACTTGCAAAACCGGCTGAGTGGATCAGGGCAAATGTATGTTTTACCACCGGTGGAGCACTGTTTTGTAACAGTTGATTGTATAAAACAGGCGTGAAAACCGGCACTTTCGTAACATGGCCAAAGCAGGCATTATTTCAGGGATCGGGCAGGCACATTTCGTGCATAATTATATACGAAAATGCTTGAAATGACCGGAAAAATGAATAAAAATACATTGAGAAATTTGGAAAAAACTGTATTGTATAAAACTCGTGCTGTGACCGCCGGATTTTATACAATTGAGGGATCAGATACTATGAACATAAATGAGATATACGAACATTTGAAAACAACAGAGGGGATCGCGTCGCTGCTTGCGCTCGATGACTTCACGCCGGTTTACGAGCTGGCGGACAGGATCAGAGCTGAGCATGTCGGGGACATTGTCCATCTGAGAGCGATAATAGAATTCTCGAATATCTGTAAGAGGCAGTGCATTTACTGCGGACTGAACCGGGAAAACAGGGAGCTGGAGCGTTTTCGCATGAGCCGCGATGAGATAATCGAGGCGGCGGCGGAGGCGGTCGATGCGGGATACCGCACGATCGTGCTGCAGTCGGGCGAAGACGACGGCACTCCGCCGGAAGACATAGTTGAGATAATAAAGGATATAAAAAAGCTGAGGATACGGGATCCGTGGACGTTCGCAGAATCACCATCGGTTTCAGAGGTGGCCCCGCCAGCGATATCATCGTTTGTGGGATCTCGGCAGTCTGTAGAGGGATCGGCACCGGCTGCAAAGCAGGCCGCAGAGCAACTCGCCCCGATCAGCGATCCGTACGCACCGGCTATCACGCTAAGCTGCGGAGAAAAAAGCGAGGCGGTATACAGACTCTGGCGTGAAGCTGGAGCCGACCGCTACCTGCTGAAGCACGAGACCGCAGATCCGGAGCTTTACGACAGGCTGCATCCTTGCGGAACGCTGGATTCAAGAGTAAAATGCCTGAAAACACTGCGTGCGCTGGGATACGAGACGGGAAGCGGCTTCATGATCGGTCTTCCGGGTCAGACGCTTGAGACAGTTGCGAAGGACATCCTGCTGCTGAAATCGATACCATGCAGGATGGCGGGCATCGGACCTTTCATATCGAATCCGAGGACCCCGCTGGCAGGCAGCCCTGACGGAGATCCGGAGCTGGCAAGGCGCGCGGTTGCGGTCGCAAGGCTGCTGCTGCCGGATTCGAACCTGCCGCTTACGACATCACTTTCGATACTTGCAGGCAAGGAGCAGTATGATCCGGGCGAGCCACTCGTGGTGGAAAATCCGTTCGCGTTCGGTGCCAACGTAGTGATGAAGAAGGCGACGCCCGACAAATACAAGGAAGCATACGAGATCTATCCGGCGCAGTTCAAGCCGACGCACATTGCGGAAGACAGGAAAGAACTCGAAGAGATGATAATGCGCTGTGGCAGGCGGCCGCGATGAGCGCGGCAGGCCTGCCGCGCCGCATGACGCACCCCCCGCC
>CABIWW010000005.1 GCA_902362435.1 Eubacteriaceae bacterium | reverse complement strand
CCCCATGGCCCGGCTGGCTTCTCTTGCAATAAATCCTGGATACAGTATTCTATACCGTAAGGAGCAAATTTGCTCATACTTATGTTAGTTAGCTACCATAGGATTTTTATTTACAGACATTTTTGGACACGCCCTTACAGAGAGAGCGGCTTAACCTCTGTTTCGAGAGTGATATCAAGCTCTGCCGCATATGCAATGTACTTATCGCATTCATCGTATGTCAGCATATCCGATGATATCAGTCCTGTCTGAGTGTAATCGTCGTTTACGAACATCTTCGTAAAGAGCGATCCGCACTGTCCTGTCAGGTACTGTTCGCCTGTAATTCCTGCTCTCTCAAAGGACTCTACGCATCCCGGCGCATAAAGGTATGTTTCTACCATGACATTCTTTCCGTCCTTGGTTCCCGTTGCCTCTACTACGAAGGCTCCTTCGTCCTTTACAAGTCCTTCATCAAGTATCTCCTTTATCTCATTGTGATACTTAGGTGCAGGCGGTAAGTGGCTTACGATTACATCAAATGGGATGAATGTATGTCCCTTGTATGTCTCTTCTTCTCTTTTGAGAAGTCCTGCTCTGTAAAGCGGTGTTGAAAATTCGATTCCCACTCCGCCGTACTTGAAGTTTATGTTCTTTGCTCCCTTAAAGTGTGTATCCTTGTTAAGTCCCATGTATACCGTCTCGTCATGAGCATGCTCTACAAGGGTTACAGGCTTTTCACAGCCCTTGAAGTGTCTCGTTACAGGCAGTGAATGTGGCTCTGTTTCAACCAAAACTCCGTCCTTCAGTGCAAAGGTAGGGTCTGTCATATCCGATAATGCTGTAAACGGCGACCACCAGAACGGTAAGAATCTCTTGGCTTCTACGCCTTCGTATACCATCATCAGAATATCGTCGCATGTATCAAGATATCTCATGCTGCTCTTTGTAGCTACGCACATCATTCCCGGAGCTGAGCCTGTTCCGATAATTGCCATCTTGCCGATTTCCTTAAATTTCTTTCCGTATTCGTCATACATAATCTGTACGCAGGTAGGCCACCACTCGTCAAGCACGTCGGTTGCAGCAAAGTCCTGATAGTTTGCCTTTACAGCAAGAGCCGCATCAAGAACCTTAGGTGCAAATCTGATAGGCAGAGCGTTTACGATAAGGTCTACGCCCTCGGCAGCCTTGATGATGCTGTCAACATCGTTGGCGTCAACATATGCACCTTCCGCCTTCTTTAAAATCTTAACAAGCTCGTCTACTGCCTTATGATCCGCATCGGCACAGATGATTTTTTCAACGTTTGCTTCTTCATCCATTCTCTGAGCTACCGTTGAGCCCTGTGCTCCTGTTCCAAGTACAAGAATTTTCTTTCCCATAATTACTTTCACTCCTTTTCTGCTTCATAAATAGGTCTTTATTATTCAATATAATTAGATTTTTTATCTATTAAACAGCTATTTCTTTTCAAAAAAACAGCTATTTACATAACAATCGACTATAATTCCCGGCAAATCAGAGAGCATTAAGCCTTTTCTCTGATTTGCCATATACCGTTACAGCATATATTTTACATTCCGTCTGCTTTTGTTTAGACGGTATTTATCTGATGAATTTACCGTCAAACATAACTGCTTCCGGCTTTATTGTATGTATGTCCGTCTTTGGTATAGTAAGGATATCCTTATCCAATACTACAAGGTTTGCCATCTTGCCTTTTTCTATGGTCCCCAGCTTATCCTCAAGGCGAAGAGGTATTGCACCGTATCTCGTATAACCTCTTATCATTTCCTCAACGGAAAGCTTTGCGCTCTCCGGCTGCCTTACACTTCCCGGATACTGCTCGGGATCCAGCGGGTCTTCAAGATCTACTCTTGTAGCCGATATTTCCATACCGAAGTAAGGGTTTCCTCGATGCTCCTCATTCATTCCTATAACATCACTGCTGTATGTTACGACAGCTCCCGTTTCTATGAATTTAGTCATGTCGTACATAGTGTTCCAGCGTTCTTTACCCAGATATTCTATGGCCGCTTCACCGAAATATCCACCTGCCCAGTGAGTTGACCAGTTGATAATGATGCCCAGCTTCGCAGGTCTTACCATATCATCAGGATGAACAAGCTCACAGTGAGCAAGCTCCATATATATCTTCCACGGCTCATTGACTGCCGCCGCCTGCTCTTTTGCACGCTCATAGGCATTGCATGCTGTTCTGAAGCCACGGTCGCATACTACATGTATATGCAGATCTATTCCTTCCCTGTTGAGTCTTAAAAGTACCTTTGTCAGTTCTTCTTCACCCATGTTAAGCTCACCGTAATTCTGACCCGTCGGATCGTTTCTGTGAGGCTCCAGCGAAGCTCCGGTACCCATCTCGTTGGTTTGATCCAGGAAAAATTTCATGGTATGTATTCTTACATGATCGCTTGTATAGTTTTCCTGCCATTTTCTGATTTCGGCTATACATTCGTCAAGCTTGTCGAATTCATCCAGCATACAGGTTCCTTCGTAATACATATTGAGCTTTCCCGCCTTGTCCAGCTCATAGAAAAGCTTCATTGCCTCTTCGCCTTCGGTTATGCCGTCCATCAAGGCTATCACTCCGTAATCATTGAGAAAATCCAGAAACGGCATAATGGTTTCTTCGGTCACCTCTGTAGGAGGATGCCAGCCAATCTTATCAAACATAACCTCCTCAGCTCCATCTGTCGGAATCGGCTCCAAAACCCAGCCCGTCGGTTCATTGTTTTCATCACGCTGATAAAACGGAGCAATACCCTTTTCAGGAGTATCCGCCGTTATCCCCATAAGCTCCAGCGCCTTGGAATTATACCAGCAGGCATGATCCGTAAAATCCTGAAGTCTAACAGGTCTGTCGCTTACATACTCGTCTATCCATTCCTTTCTGGGACCCTTTTCATCAAACATAGTCGATGGATAGCACTCCCCGAAGAAATACGGAACCTCGCTGACAGGATGCTTATCGCAGTAGTCCTTTACGAATTCCAGCAGTTCCTCCTTCGTCTCAAACTCCGGCATCTGAACACGCCAGCGGCTCTTGGCAATGGTTTCGGGGTGAGTATGACCGTCGATGAGACCGGGCAGGATAAGCCTGCCCTCCATGTCTTTCATCTCAGTTACATCGTCTTTATAGGTCTCACATTCCTGCAGTGTTCCCACACATAGGAATTTTCCGTCTCCTACCGCCACAGCCTCGGCATATGTCTTTTCTTCATTGCTAATGTAAAAGCGTCCGTTATATAATATGTATTTTGCTTTTTCCATGATGGTCTCCTTTTAATATATCATTTATTTTGTCGAATCCGTCTTTTTGCCTATTATCATAAGTATGGCTCCTGCTGCTGTACCTATAATGCCTCCGATTACGCTTACCTTTATCATAAGCCAGAAATTGCTCATAAGTCCCGAACCGTACATTTCAAGATAGTATTCAGGTCCCCATGATCCTTCATACCATGTCAGGAATGCACTTCCCACCAGAGCATAAATTCCGAATGCCAGCAGAAAAGCGCCAAATCTCTGCAAATCTCCCTTTGCCAATCTTGTCTTAGGGTTTATCGGATATTTTTCCGGATCTATCTTATACATACCGCCGTACATCAGCTTGAATATGATGTAGAATACTACGGCTGAACCGATGGATACGAAGCCTAAAAGGAAGTATTCCGTACCGTTTACAAGAAGTCCGATAATGGCTATCATCATAGGAGCCAGCGCATATACCTTTATTTTGAAATCGCTACCCTTGATATACCAGCAGTTTCTTTCTTCTACAGGATGCGTTTTTCTGATTTTCAGCAATGCAATACCCAGTATTACATATACCATAAGCGCCAAAGGTCCTACGATAACCAGCAGTACAGAGAAGTCAAACTGCATCATTGCTATGGTCATTACTGCAAGAAGCAGTATGGAAAGCACAGGAACTCCTCTTTTCTTGCTGACTTTTGCGAGGAATTTAGGGCAAAGATTGTCATCCGCCATAACGAAGAATCCTCTCGAGCCTGCGGCAATATATGAGTTGAAGATAGCTGCCTGTGATGCAACTGCAACTATAAGGAACGCAACTCCCCAGCCATATCCTAAGCACTGAGTGAGAACATCGCCGTATCCCAGACCTTCCGTTCCCCAGTCCTGCCAGGTTCCTACGGAAACAAGACCTGCGATAGTCGGAAGTATGTAGGTTATGGCTATAAGTGGCATGGCTATTCTAAAGCCCTTTGGAATTACCTCAGGATTCTCTATCTCTCCCGCCATATTGGATACGCATTCATATCCGCAGTACATCCAGATAACCACGCATATACTGCCTCCAAGACAATCAAGTACCGACATTCCTTCCGGTGTGAATGGTTTAACAGGGCTGTATTCCCAGTTGGCAAATCCCACTACAGTTACCAGTCCAAAGGCTACAAGTATAAGAATAGATAGTATGGTGTTTACAGCGCTTACTTCTTTAAGACCCATCAGGTTTATGATAATAAATACGCATACGATTGCAAGCTTAAATAAAAATGCTATCCACTCGTCCTGAAGTATAGGTATAAAATCAGAAGCGTAGTCTGTTATAAGTACAACATACACTGCCGTTGACAGGTATATGGACAGTGTTCCCCACCAGCCCATACAAAAGCCCCAGAATTCTCCCAGAGCAGCCTTTACCCACACATAGATACCGCCTTCATCCGGCATGATGGCGCTAAGCTCGGATACTACCTGACTTATTGGATGCGCCCAAATAATGGCGAATATTACCAGCATAGCGATGGTGAGTCCGGGGCCGCTGGTGGATATAATATCCTCGATACCGAAAGCTCCCGCCGCAACCAGACAGAATAACATAAATGCGATCTGTATAGGTCTCATTTTGTGTTTTTTAAGTCCGGCAACTCCACTTTGTCTCAAATCGGAATTTTGATTTTCCATAAGATACCTCCTTAAAAGTAATTGAATTAGTTCGATAAATAAAAATTTTCAATTTTCTTCTTTAATTATCATTTAAGAAAAGGCTTAAAGCTATAGTCAATTTTTTGTATTATTCTTTTATTTTGATAATATTTGACTATAAATGTCCTTTGATTTAAAATATTGTTATGGATATTAAGGATATAGAAATCAAATACGACAACTCACCGATACATATAGAACTATGCAGCGTACGTCATATGAATCCGCATTTTCACGAAAAGTCTCTTGAATTTGTGTACTGTCTCAAAGGTAAAGTATCACTGTTTACCAACTTTCAAAAATTCACTATTGAAGAAAATCAGATATGCTCCATAGATTCAAGGGATATACACTGCCTTCATTCGGATGAAGATAATCTTATACTTTTTTGCCATATAAATCTTTCAAATGTCAGCAAACCCTTTGACTTTTTACAATATGTATTTTTTGCCTGTGAAAGCTTCAACAGCTATCCCTATCAGCAGTCTTCCCTGAAATGGCTTGAACGTACCCTTCTCTCCTTTGCCTATGTGAAATACGGCGATGATGTGGGTTTTTATCCGGATTACGGCAAGACCGCAGATGAAATAATTGCAGTTATGATGCGATATTTTAATTATTATACCTACTTTAACAGCGACGGATACTTTAACGATGTTATGTATGAGCGTTTTCAGCGTATGCTGGCCTACTGTCATAAAAATTTCCACAAGAAGATAAACATATCACAGATTGCAAAAAGAGAAAACATAAGTAAAAACTATGCTTCCCAATTCCTACGAAAAACCAATGTCAAGAGCTTCAGCAGCATACTCAAGTTCATCCGCTTATACGAAACCGAGCATCTGATGCTTACCGACGATATTTCCATAGCCGAAGCCTCCTACGCCTGCGGCTTTTCAGACCCTAAATACTTTTACCCGGCTTTCAAAGAATGGTACGGACGCACGCCAAAGGAGCATCGCAACTGGTACCGAGATTTCATGAAGCAGGAAACGGATATGTACTATCCTAATCGGCAGGAATGCTTTGAATTTCTTGAAAAATATATTACCGAATGGTTTTTGAGGGATACGGTGATTTCTCAAAAATAGCAGTCACTTAGCAAATGAAAAAATCGGGGCTTTTCCAAAAAAACAGGTAATATCATACAGCTCTTTGGAATATGCATATAAAGAGATCGGTAAAGCAACATTAATTCCAAATAATGACGTGTCCCCCAAAAAGTAGAGTTTGTTAAAACATGGTATAATGTAAACAGATAGGAGGACACACAATGTCAAAAAAGAAATACAGCAGAGAACTTCGAATGAAGGTTGCCAAGGAAGCGGCAAAACCGGAATCAAAAGGCATGGAACACATCAAACATAAGTATGAGCAAATTTGCTCCTTACGGTATAGAATACTGTATCCAGGATTTATTGCAAGAGAAGCCAGCCGGGCCATGGGGAGCCCGGCACAGGCTTCTCTTTCTTAATCTAATCCGGCATCCGATCGCCGTACATGATGCAAAATTCACCGTACACAGTTCCCCGGTTTCTGAGGGGCTGAGACCATCTTCTGGTAACCTGCATTGTAGACAAGTACAGCGTCTTCATCAGGGCTGTAGGGCTTGGAAATACGCTTCTCTGGCGGTTCAGCTTCTTGTAGGTGCTGTTGACACTTTCGATGGCGTTCGTGGTGTAAATCACCTTCCGGACCTCCATGGAGAACTTGAAAATCGGGCAAACGGCATCCCGGTTATCGTACCAGCGGTTCATTGAATGCGGGTATTTTGCACTCCTCTTTTCAGAAACTGCATCTAAATTCGTTCGTGCCTTCTCCTCCGTCGGGGCCAGGTAGATGGACTTTAGGTCTGTAGCAAAGGCCTTCATATCCTTGTAAGACACGTGTTTCAGCGTATTTCGAACCATGTGAACGATACATCTCTGGTACTCGGTCTTTGGAAAAGCAGTAGAATTTGCCTCTTTAATTCCCGTTAACCCGTCGGCACAAATCACCATAATATCCTGCACGTCTCGATTCTTTAACTCGTTTAGAACCCCAAGCCAATATTTCGCACTTTCATTCTCCCCAATGCTAAGACTAATGATGTCCTTTTCTCCATCGCAGTTAATTCCAAGCATTACATAGGCTGCAAGCTTTCGAACAATTCCATTATCCCGCACTGAGAAATGTACGGCATCGATGAAAACAATTGGGTAGACGCTATCAAGCGGACGGGTTTGCCAATCCTCAATCTCGGTAAGGATTTTATCCGTCACATTCGAAATAAAGCTCTCACTGCATTCAAATCCGTAGATATCTTCAATCTGATCCGAAATCTGTCTTGTCGTAAGTCCTCGGGCATACATACCGATAATAATATCATCAATAGAGGATATATCCTTCTGCCGATTCTTAACTACCTGAGGCTCAAAGGTTCCATTGCGATCCTTTGGAACATCAACCGACATCTCACCGTATTTACTGCGAACCTTCTTGGTTTTCGTTCCGTTACGGTAATTATCGGAATCAAAGCGCTCGGATTTCTCATAACCCAGATGTTCTGACATCTCCGCTTCCATCATGGACTTAATGGTGCCTCCCGGCAAATCCCGAAGGGCATCCTGAATGTCCTCGGCTGTTTCAATATCATATTCGTCAATCAGAGCCGATATGATATTCTTCTTTCCTTCTGTCAGTGGCTTTACGTGATAAACTTCTTTCTTCTTCCGTGCCATAATAAAACCTCCTATGGTACTTAACTAATACTACCATAAGAGGTTCGCTTTTACAGATTTTTTCTCACACGCTCTTTATAGCCGATATCCCATGAATTTATATTCCCAGATTAAGCCGTCTTTTGAAAGTTTATCATGATTTTGTTTATGATTTTATACAATCAATCCGGTACACTTTCTACGTTATTCCTGCAAAAAAAAAACGTACGATAAAATGTGAAATATTATAGTCTTTGCAGCATAAAAGCCTTATAATATAAGGAGATTTTAACAATATACATGAATATCCGATAACAGAACATATAATAAAGAGTTCAGAGCGGAATCGTAGAAGTATACGACTCACGAAAGTATTTCTCACAATCAGCTATTATTCAGTATCTGTCGCTAGATAAGTCCAATTTAATTCAACTAATTATCTCAACGATGGCATCGTTCTGAGCCTGACATATATGGCAATTAACAAAATGTCCAAAGGAGGCCTCCATGCATATAAATAACGAAATACCGGAATACATATCTGAAACACCGATGTCCATAACACTTATATCAGTTAATCGATATGCTCCTCATTATCACGAAAATGCTCTTGAATTTGTTTACTGCCTTTCCGGCAGCGTGGATTTCACCATATCCCATGAAAAAATGCATCTTAACAAAGGCGAACTCGTTCTCATCGAACATAAGAATTTTCATTCCATTTCCTCATCTGAGGATAACATATTACTGATCATACATATAAATATAAATAACTGTGGACACGATTCCGATATCATACAATATATGTACTTTTCATGCGCCACGGAACTGTGCAAGCCATATCAAACTGTCAGATTCCATGATATACGCAACATCCTGCTAATTCTGTCCTATCTTTACACATCGAAACATGAACACGATACACATATTTACACGAACACTGCCTATAGACTTGTCAATATACTGGTGGAATATTTTACGTGGTTTGCCATAGAAGACTTCGTATCCGAAGAAAACAAAGCATTCAAAGAGCGCCTCACTCGCATATTGGCCTACATGCAGAAGCATTTCAAAGATAAAATAACTCTGTCTCTGATATCCCATAACGAATATATAAACGAGAATTATTTATCTCAATTCATAAAGCGCACACCATTCCATTCATTTACCTATATGATAAATTACATCCGCTGCTTTGAAGCCGAAAAACTCCTACTTACAACCGATATGTCAATACAGGATATTTCCGACTCCTGCGGATTCTCATCAAAAAAATACTTTCATAAATATTTTAAATTTTTCTGGGGAACAACGCCGTTACAGCACAGGAAATTATGCTTAAAAAAAGCAGAGCTCCTTAACGAAATTTACATATTATCTTCCGCCGAAGCTCTGCCTTTAATAGAACATGAGATATGTGAAAACCTTGTAAAGGACTATCTCTCTGATAACTTTTGCTATGTTACTCTATAACCGGATCTTTCTTCTTTCCAATCAGATAAAGTATCCCTCCAACTGCCAACATCACAGCACCTCCTATCTTAGAGACGTTCACCATAAGTGTAAAGTCACTCATAAAACCCGTACCATACATCGCCTCATAGTATGCAGGACCCCAGTCGCCTTCATACCAGCTAAGGAAGAAGCCTCCAGCACATAGCAATATACCGAACAGCATAAGAAATGTACCTATGCGAACCGTATCGCCTTTTGCAAGTCTCGTCTTATTATTGAGAGGATACTTTTCAGGATCCACTTTCGCCATTCCGCCATATATGAGCTTGAATATCACGTAAAATACAACTCCGGATATTATCGATATGAATCCTATCAGGAAGTATTCGGTCCCGTTAACGAACAATGCGAGGATACCGACCAGTATAGGGCAAATCACAATATATGCCTCAATAGCTTTACCGCCTTTGGCATAATACACATCGCCTCTACTCTCCACTGGGTACTTTTTTCTCATCTTTATAAACACGAACGACAGTACGACATAGCATATCAGTCCCAGTGGTGCTATGATGGTCAGCAGCATTGAAAAATCTAGATTCATCAGTAGCATCGTTATCGCCGCCAGTATAAGAATAGGCCAGTACGGTATCTTTCTGTTTTTTGAAAGCTTAGTCATAAAGTGAGGACACAGCCTATCATCGCCCAGTACAAAAAAGCTCCTCGATCCCGCCGTTATATATGAGTTAAATATAGCGCATTGCGCTATAATGGCACATATGAGGAAGATAATCCCCCATCCCTGCCCCAGGTTAACGGTAAGAACACTGGCATAATCATACCCTCCTTTTCCAGTATCTATTCCCCACATCTGCCAGTTTCCTACCGATGCCAGTCCTGCCAGCGTAGGAAGTATATAACTGAGAGCGATTATCGGTATAATCACCTTGAATGCTTTAGGTATCACTTTGGGATTTTCTATCTCGCCGGCCATATTGGATACGACAGCATACCCACAGTACATCCATATACCTATGCATATACCTGTACCTACGCTATCCAGTATACCCGCCCCTTCTGGTATGAACGGCGTTACCGGATTGTAGTTCCAATTGGCAACCCCCACTACCGTTATCATAGCAAATGCCGCAAGAATGACAATTGAGAATATTGTACTGATTATGCCTACCTCTTTTATCCCTAAAAGGTTAACTATAGTAAATATCAGCACCATTCCTACCTTGACGCACATAGCAGCTGTAGGACTGAGTGATATGAATTTCTCTACATATCCGACTACCAAAACCACATACGAAGCCATGCCGAGATATACCGACAGAGATCCCCACCATCCCATACAGAATCCCCAGCATTCTCCGAAAGCTTCCTTAGTCCACACATACATGCCACTTTCTTCAGGCATGAATGCCGACAGCTCCGATACTGCCAGACAAATCGGTATCACCCATACAATCGGCAACGCCGCCAGTATCAGAATAGTCATTCCCGGTCCGCATGCTGGTATCATTGCTTCTATACCGAAAGCACCTGCCGCAGTCATACAGTAAATTATAAAAGCGACTGCCCACATGCTCATTCTTTTCTTTTGCAATCCTGCTACGCCCTGTGCAGGACTGTTGGTAATGTTTTGACTCATTACAACTTCTCCTTTCATTTTTTCTTTAATTATTGCGTTATATCAATTTATAATATGATCACATTGAATACACTTTTCTTCCCTTGAATACCGTCGCTTTAACTTTAATATCATAAATCTCTTCTACCGAACACTGTTCTATGTCACGATCCAGCACTATGAGCTCCGCCGATTTTCCCGGTTCTATACTGCCTGTCACATCTTCTAAAAACATCTGATATGCCCCGCTCCATGAACTGCCTTTTACTGCTTCCTTAAGCGATACACACTCTTTTGCTGGATTATCTTCCGGCCCCAATACAGTATCCTTATACGTGCCGTACTCAGTTTTGTCTCCCTCAAAAACACTCCTTGTTATCGCACATTGCATCCCATGAAAAGGATTGGGCGGCGGAGTAACAGGAAAATCAGTACCATAAGCTACTATACATCCGGCATCTATCAGACTCTTATTAGGATAACATTCGAGAGCCTTCCTCTTTCCAAACATCATCTGATAAAAATCGTTGGTATCGGAATCGTATATCATCCATCTAGGCTGACAACTGGCTATGATCCCGTTTTGACCCATTCTCACTTTATCTTCCTCATTTATGAGCATAACATGCGCAATCACATTCCTGTTTTTCTTTCCCGTCTGCTCCTGTCCATACACTATGCTGTCTACTGCCTGTCTCACGGCTCTGTCTCCCATAGCATGAATATGTATCTGTAGCCCTGTTTCCATAGCTGCGGCCACTGCTCTTTTCGCTGTGATATCATCGTAGAACTCAGTACCTCTATATCTTTCAGGCAATCCATGTTCTTTCAGATAACCTTCTTCATAAGGCTCTAACGTCATAAATTCGCCTTCCATGAATATCTTTATCGTATTTATCACGAATATGTCATCGACGTCATATTGACCGATTTTCTTCTTTATAACATCCAGTTCGTCCAGATTGGAACAATCGGCGAAGTGATATACTCCCCTGACTCTCATATTCATTTTGCCTTCCTCAGCCAATTCCTTATACGCAAGCGTAGCGTTTTCCGTATGCAGACAGTCGTTTATCAGCGTCAGCCCCAACGGCATCGCTATTTCATCCTGATATCTGAGTATAGATCGTTTATACTGTTCGACTGAATAATCGTGCCCCGGAAGGTTGTTCTCTATCAGAGCCTTCCCCTCCATCTCAAAGAACAAACCTGCCGGATAGCCGTCTGCTTCCCTCGTAAACCTTCCTAAATCCGGATCAGAAGTGTCTTTCGAAAGACCTGCCATTTCTATCGCTTTCGTATTTACCCACAACGCATGTTGACAATAGGATTCCATTATCACCGGTCTATCGCTGCACACTTTATCAAGATCATGACGTGTAGGCCAACCAATATCACTGCACGCTCCGGAAAAAAATGCTCTGTTCCACCCCGTTCCTCTTATAACTCCGATATCATCATGCTCCAAAACATATTCTCGCATTTTTTCCAAATATCTGTCGATAACTTCATACACCGTATCATGTGCTGAACCCGTTATATCAAACAACTGGCATGACTCGAATACTCCGGCTGACCAATTCGGATGACAGTGCGCGTCACACAATCCGGGCAATATGCTATTACCACAACAATCAATGATCTCGGTATCCGAATCTATATAATTTTTTGCCTCGTTATCACTACATATTGCTTTTATCAGACCGCCTTCGACGATCACTGCTTCACCTCTCACTACTTTGTTATTTTCTGTAGGTGAATACACTCTACCGTTTATCAGTACCATATCCGCTTTAATATTTCCGCATTTTCCGTTTTTCTGCATACTCCACTCCTTGTAATTTCAGACTATTCCGATACCTTTATTGCGTATATCATAAATTCTATTGCATGAAAATTAAATACCTCTTTTATAGTAAAAAAACATTAAAATTCACAATAATTCATCTACTTTCCAAACCATTTTTCATTGTTATCAAATCCGAGCGGCTTTTAATTACATATCTGTCACACATAATCGTTTTCACCATTCACAAAAACCGACTTTTACAATATCTTCGCCAAATTTTAATAAGAACTCATTTTTTGGTACCAAACTTGTGTGTTATACGTTCACAGCTACTAAAATAGGGCCACAGCATGCTGCCACAGCCCTCACACTTATATATATTTATTTATAAAAGAGGCTTGACTTCAGTCTCAAGGGTAATATCCAGTTTTTCAGCATATGCAATGTATTTGTCGCATTCCTCGTATGTCAGCATATCAGAGGATATCAGCCCTGTCTGAGTATAGTCGTCATTTACGAACATCTTAGTGAACAGCGATCCGCATTGCCCGGTAAGATACTGCTCTCCAGTTATACCGGCCCTTTCGAAGCTCTCACGGCATCCCGGTGCATAAAGATATGTTTCCACCATTACCTTTTTCCCATCTTTCGTGCCTGTAGCTTCGACCACGAATGCTCCTTCGTCTCTTACAAGCCCTTCATCAAGTATCTCCTTGATCTCATCGTAATATTTGGGTGCAGGAGGAAGATGGGATACGATAACATCGAACGGTATGAATGTGTGCCCCTTATATGTTTCCTCTTCCCTCTTGAGCAGCCCGGCTCTATATAGCGGTGTGGAAAACTCTATTCCCACTCCTCCGTATTTGAAGTTTATGTTCTTAGCCCCCTTGAAGTGAATATCCTTGTTGAGGCCCATATATACAGTCTCATCATGAGCATGTTCTACAAGAGTCACCTCTTTTTCACATCCCTTGAAGTGTCTCTTCACAGGCAGTGAATGAGGCTCTGTCTCAACCAGCACTCCGTCTTTCAATGCGAACGTAGGGTCGGTCATATCCGAAAGAGCAGTGAACGGTGACCACCAGAACGGCAGGAACCTTTTAGCTTCCACTCCTTCGTATACCATCATCAGTATATCGTCGCATGTATCAAGATATCTCATGGTGCTCTTTGTCGCAACACACATCATGCCCGGTGCAGCGCCTGTTCCTATGATTGCCATCTTTCATACTTATCTGATCATTTGCGATGTCCTCCTGCAGTTGATTTCTGATGTACTCTTCTATCGCTTTTTTGTTTCGTCCAACTGTATCTACATAATATCCTCGACACCAGAAATGTCTATTTCCATATTTATATTTTAAATTAGCATGCCTGTCAAAAATCATCAAAGAACTTTTCCCTTTCAAATATCCTACAAAACTCGCAACGCTGTATTTCGGCGGAATACTCACCAACATATGAATATGATCGGGACACAATTCTGCTTCGATAATTTCCACACCCTTTTGATAGCATAATTGCCTTAAAATTTTTCCAATATCCGTTTTTATCTTTCCATAGATTTCCTGTCGTCTATATTTGGGCGAAAAAACGATATGGTACTGGCAACGCCATTTTGAATGTGCTAAACTTGCAATATCATTATTATTGATTTTCACTAATACTTCCTCCTTTGTTTTGAATGCGGTTGGCCGACCACATCCATATTAACACAGGAGGATTTATTAAATTATACTGAAAGCTAAAGCCTTTTAATCTCCCCGGCATAGCCGGGGGATTATTGACCCTCCTCCCTATCGCTCGTCGGATCCTTCGCTAAAGCTAAACACACAAAAGACCGGGATTTCTCCCGGTCTCTGTCTGTTTATCATATTTGTCTGCTTTGCCCGGCGCCTGCCGCTTTGCATAGCGGCGACTCTGCGGTTGCCAGACGGTTCGATCTGCGCTTCGACCCGAAACATGCGATTCAGTTCTTATTTAAGCAGCTCTTTTCGTGAAAGGTTGATCCTGTTCTGGCTGTCGATCTCCGTCACCTTTACTTTTACAACATCGCCGACGTTCATCACGTCTTCGACTTTCTCGACTCTTTCCTTTGCCATCTTCGAGATGTGCAGCAGGCCTTCTTTTCCAGGAAGGATCTCTATGAATGCTCCGAAAGGCATCACTCTCGTTACCTTTCCTTCATAGATCTCGCCCGGTTCAGGCTCCTTGAGAAGCAGTTCGATCTCTCTGATACCTGCCTGAGCTGATTCCATATCAGGTGCTGCGATATATACAAGACCAGTGTCATCGATGTCGATCTTGACGCCTGTGTCTGCGATGATCCTGTTGATAGTCTTTCCTCCCGGTCCGATGACTGTTCTGATCTGATCAGGTTCGATCTGCATCGAGATGATCCTAGGAGCATAAGGTGAAAGCTCTTTTCTAGGCTCAGGAAGCTCGTCGAGCATTTCCTTCATTATATGCATCCTGCCTTCATAAGCCTGCTTGAGTGCGTTCTGCAGTACTTCCTTTGAAAGTCCGTGCACCTTGATATCCATCTGGATAGCAGTCACGCCCTTTGCCGTTCCGGCAACCTTGAAGTCCATGTCTCCGAGGAAGTCTTCCATTCCCTGGATGTCGGAAAGGATAGCCATCTTGCTGCTTCCGTCCTCTTCTACTCTCTCGATGAGTCCCATAGCGATACCTGCTACAGGAGCTTTGATCGGAACGCCTGCATCCATCAGTGCCAGACAGCTGCCGCATACTGACGCCTGTGATGTCGATCCGTTCGATGAGAGGACTTCCGATACGACTCTGATAGCATAAGGGAATTCTTCTTCGCTAGGGAGCACCGGAATGAGCGCTCTTTCCGCAAGAGCACCGTGGCCGATCTCTCTTCTGCCCGGACTTCTCATCGGCCTTGCTTCGCCTACTGAGTAAGGAGGGAAGTTATAATGATGCATGTATCTCTTCTCAGTCTGCTCTGTGATGCCGTCGATAGTCTGCGCTTCGCTGAGAGGTCCGAGTGTCGCGATCGACATTACCTGAGTCTGTCCTCTCTTGAAAAGCCCGGAACCGTGCGTTCTCGGGAGCAGTCCTGTATCACACCAGATAGGTCTGATCTCAGTTCTCTTTCTGTTGTCAGGTCTGATCTCATCGTCGAGGATGAGACTTCTTACCTGTTCCTTTGTTATAGCGTAGAGAACGTTGCCGATATCTTTGCCGTTGTCAGGGTAGATCTCTGCAAAGTGCTCTTTTGTCTCTGCTTCAACAGCGTCCATGTTGTCGAGTCTTTCCATCTTGTCGTAAGTCTGGATAGCGGCTCTCATCTTGTCTTCAGCGTATTCTCTCACTGCAGCCTCGATATCTTCAGGGACCTTGTAAAGTTCGATCTCCATCTTAGGCTTGCCGACTTCCTTAACGATCTCTTCGATGAACTCGACGATCTTCTTTATCTCTTCATGTGCGAACATGATCGCATCGAGGATGGTTTCTTCCGGAACTTCGTTTGCTCCTGCCTCTACCATCATGATAGCTTCCTTCGTTCCGGATACTACCAGATGCATACTGCTCTGCTCTCTCTGCGCAAGCGACGGGTTAACTACGAACTGCCCGTCCACCATGCCGATAAGTACTGATCCTGTCGGACCGTCCCAAGGGATATCGGATATAGCCAGCGCTACCGATGAACCTATCATTGCTGCGATCTCTGACGGTGCATCGTTGTCGACACACATAACTGTCGCCACTACCTGCACGTCATTGAAGAATCCCTTCGGGAACAGCGGCCTCAAAGGTCTGTCCATCAGTCTCGAGTTCAGGATCGCCTTTTCACTAGGTCTTCCTTCTCTTTTTATAAAGCCGCCAGGTATCTTGCCTGCGGCGTACATTTTTTCCTCATAATCGCATGATAACGGGAAAAAGTCGATGTCAGGTCTCGGTTCCTTGGATGCTACAGCAGTGACATTCACAACTGTGTCCCCATATCTTACCATTACCTGCCCGTTTGCCATTTCGCATACCTTGCCGATCTCGAGCTCGAGCAGCTTGCCGCCTATGGCTGTCTTGAATGTTCTGTAATCTGTGAATTTCATAATAAACAACTACCTCCTGTTTATTTCCTCTCGCGTTTGAAAGATGCGCCGTATCGCGCAGTCGCTTTCTGCCGTATCATAGATACGGGCAACTCATAAAAAAAATCAAGCGGGGTCGTGTCTGTGCCCCGCTTAAATCTTTAAGTTCTGTTTACTTTCTTAAACCTAAACGAGCGATAAGATCTCTGTATCTTTCCAGATCCTTCTCTTTCAGGTAATTAAGAAGATTTCTTCTCTGTCCTACCATCTTTAAAAGGCCTCTTCTTGAGTGATGGTCCTTCTTGTGAACCTGAAGATGCTCATTCAGGTCGTTGATTCTGTAAGTCAGTATTGCGATCTGAACCTCAGGAGAACCTGTATCTCCTTCTTTTAACTGGTACTCTTTGATGATTTCTGCTTTCTTTTCAGTAGTGATCATTTGATTTCCTCCTTGATACAATCCGCCTGCTGCTGAGTCGTCGTCGGAGTTTCGACCGACCGGGCCGCAGGTAATTTTACTAACGATTCATGTTATCACATATATCACACTATTGCAAGCTAAAACTCATCTCAATTTTTTCCATATTTTTCTGTAAAACTGCAGCACTCGCCTTCACCTCAGGCATACAGCACTGCAGGCCTTTGCATAAAGCGCACAGGCTATTTCCAGTAATCAGTATCCTGCTTCAGCCCGATGTTCTTTGCGAGGAATACAGGATTCTTTCCTTCCTTGCGCTGCTGCGTGTAGTCGTTGAGACACTTCAGCGCCGTATTTCCAAGTATCACGATCACAGGAATATTTACAACGACGATCATAGCCTGGAGCATGTCCGCAGTATCCCATACGAATCCTGCGCTTGCAGTCGCTCCGACGTAAACCAGGACTGTAGCGATCAGTCTGAATGCTATCAGGCTAGGCTTCGGCGCATCTCTGTTGATGATGAACTCGAGGCAGCCTTCGCAGTACGAATAGTTTCCGATCAGCGTAGTGAACGCGAACAGCGAAAGAGCTACTGTGAGGAATACCGGTCCGAAAGTTCCCAGTGAATCAGCTATCGAGTTCTGAACATATCCTGCTGCATCGGCACTGCCGTCTGCAACATATCCTGCCGGATCGACCGATGTGCTCAGGCACATGAATGCTGTTGCTGTACAGATGAGCAGTGTATCGATGAATACTGAAAGCATCTGAACGAGGCCCTGTTTTGCCGGGTGAGAGATATCAGCTCTTGCAGCTGCATTCGGCGCAGAACCCATACCTGCTTCATTCGAATACAGACCTCTCTTGATACCCCACATGATACATGAGCCTGCAAAGCCGCCGGCCATCGACGAGAAGTCGAACGCGCTGCGGAAGATGCCTGCGATCATTCCAGGAAGAGCTGTGATATTGATAGCCATTATCACAAGTGAAACAAGTACATATATTATACCCATCAGAGGCACCAGCACTTCCGTTACCTTTATCAGTCTCTTTGCACCGCCGAGAACGATGATGCCGAACAGTACCGCGAGGATCAGTCCGATGATCTTAGGCGTAACGCCCGCGTCATAGAAATCAAATACAGCGAATGCCGACTGGAGATTGTAAGCTGCCAGCATATTGTATCCGACCGCATATATAAGTATTATCAGCACCGAGAAGATAACTCCTAGCCATCTCTGCTTGAGCGCGTGCTGCATGTAAAACGCAGGTCCGCCGTAGCATGTGCCGTCGTCAGCTCTCTTCTTGTATATCTGTGCAAGCGTAGATTCGATGAATGCTGTCGCTCCGCCTATTATCGCAGTTATCCACATCCAGAATACTGCTCCGGGACCTCCCAGGCATATCGCAGTGGCAACACCGATGATGTTTCCCGTTCCCACTCTCGATGCGGTAGAAACCATGAGTGCTCCGAATGACGAGACTCCGTTGTCTTCGACAGGTTTTTCCATAACGACTTTAATCGACTCTTTGAACAGCCTGCCCTGAATGAATTTGGATCTGAAAGTAAAATAAACGCCGCCGGCCATCAGCAGAAGCGGCACGAACCACGGCTGATACAGCACGTTGCTGACCGCCGAGATACCTGAGTGCAATGTTTCCAACATAAAAAATCACCTCAAAAAATAATAAAATAACAATAACAAATATGATAACTTAACTGCATGCTCCGCTTCGCGATTTTGTGAAAAGCTTCACAGCAGCGCCATCTATCATTATACACAAAAAATGAACGTTTGACCATCTATTTCAGTCAAACGTTCACATTTTATGCGCAATTTCAAAAAATTCCGTATACGATTACCAACTTTATTGCGCCCTTTTATAAACTTTTACGCTTTCCGCCGGTCTGCAAGGCTATACAGCCGCTCCGGCACATTCCGCTGTTCTTCATTTACTCTTCATTTCAGCGAGCCGTAAAGCTCAGTGCGACATTCCGTCAGTCAGTCTGTCAGGCATTTTCACAAGCGCTCATACCCCTTTATGTGCGTTTTAATACTCTCTGCTTTTTGCCTTTTCCACGGATTCCTGTATACCTTTGATCGTCGCACTGATGCCGTACTTCTCTATGCTTCGCTTATTGGCGTCTCCGTGAGTCAGACACGCAGCGCCTCCTATGCATCCGCCTGAGCATACCATTCCTTCGATGAAGTTGTTCGGAAGCACACCTCTGTTTGCTCTGAGCAGTGCAGATTTGCACTTGTCGATGCCGTCACATACGATAGGATCTATCCTGACGTCTTCACCGAGTTTCTCATACGCAGCTTCTGTCACTGCATCCGTAACACCACCCGAACGCGCGAAGTTCCTGCCGAAGCATGAAGCATTGTCGAGAGTAGTCTCCTCAAGCTTCTCCACTTCAAGATCCTTGCTGTCTATCAGCGCCTGCAGCTCCTCGAACGTCAGGACATAGTCGATATACTTCGCCACTTCAGGATCCTTCACCTCTGCCTTTTTCGCTGTGCATGGTCCTATGAATACTACCTTCGCATCGGGATCATGCTGTTTTATGAACTTTCCTGTCTCCGCCATCGGCGACAGGCTTGATGATATGTTTTCAGTCAGATCCGGGAATTTCGTCTTTATGTATTTCACGAACGCCGGACAGCAGGACGAAGTCATCAGATCACGCTCCTGCAGCTCTGCCGCTTCATTGTATGCGACGATATCCGCACCGAGTGCCGCTTCCTCGACTGCATAGAATCCGATCTTCTTTATCGCAGTGATGATCTGGCCGGTCTTCGCATACGTGAACTGGCTCGCTATCGCCGGCGCTACCACTGCATAGACCTTGAACTTCTCATTGTTCTCGCTCTCCATTATCGTTTTTATAACGTCTGTTATGCTCGATACATCCAGTGTTGCTCCGAACGGACACTGATACACGCATGAGCCGCATGCGATGCACTTTTCACTGTCTATCATCGCAACACCGTCAGGCCCCATGCTGATCGCATCCACTTTGCACGCTCTTTCGCAAGGTCTCTTGAAATTCGTGATCGCGCTGTACGGACATACCGCTGCACATCTGCCGCACTCCACGCATTTACTCTTGTCTATATGCGCCCTCTGCTCATCGTCGAACTTTATCGCCCCCGGCTTGCACGCGTCTGCACATCTGTGAGCTACGCATCCTCTGCACAGATCCGTTACCACGTGTCCCGCCTCGGGACATTCATCGCATGAAATATCTATTACCTGTATGACATTCGGATTGTTTTTGTTGCCGCCCAGGGCTATCCTTATCCTCTCCGCAACAATCGCTCTGTCCTTGTAGATACAGCAGCTCCTCGGTGGTTCATCCTTCTTGACTATCTCGTTTGCTATTTCATTGAACACCGAAAAGGCATCATTGCCTCGCCATGTCTGCCAGGCCAGCTCCATCAGAACTGTGTACTTCAACTCTTGTACTTTGGTGTCAAAAATTCTCATAAAATCTCCTTTGTTAAATTTATAACTTTCTGACTATATAATAAAATACAATCACAGAATTGTAAATACACAATCTTGCGGTTATTTGCCGTTACAGAACAAAAGCGCTTCGACCCGCAGCAAAGGGCAAAAACGCTTTCGTTCAATCTATTTATATATTGTTTTTGAGGTGTTTTAAGTCAAATCGTTCCTCTATATGTTTAATGACCATATAAACTATGGTACAAGCTGCCGCGGTGCTGAACACAAGCTGGTCTTCAATCACAAGCATTACCAGAACCACGATTTGTATCAATGCAGCAACCAGCGACAACCATGACAGCTTGTCATTCACTATTGCTTTAAGGCATATTTATCAATCCTACGGATCCTGCAAGAGACAACAGGCTCGCAAACAGTGTTTCGATCTCACCTGTGATCTGCGATACGAGTCCCTTTATCACGATGACCCACATGCATCCTGTCGTGAGCCATATAAAGTTTCGAGGGTTTTCGTTCGGTGTAACTATCTTTATAACTCAGGTGCGATACCTTTGTTTGCAAGCCCCTGCATATCTCTTTCCTGATTTATTATAGAAAAAGGACCATACAAAATAAATTGTATGGTCCTAAACAGCCTTAAATATTATCCGCTTAAGCGTACAAATCAGTTTACTACCGTCTCCCGGTGCGCTTCTCTCGGCACTCGCTCTGATTGCCCAGGCTTCATTCGCTCTGATCGACAGTAAATATCAATTTGTTCTTGTCTTTCTCAACACTTATTATGACTTTCGACAGTGCGACCCCGCAGCCTGCTACTTTCAGGATCATCTGGCACAGCTCTTTTTCCTTCACTGAGAAAAACAATTCTCTAACGTGCTTAATTATAGCAATATTTCGATTATTGTCAAGAAGATTTTTTTCAAAGGTCGTAAGAACTTCCGATGCGACCATTTCTATGCTGTCGCCATTCATAAAAACGCTCACGTTTTTCGGCCCTTTTCCCGTCATAGCCTTGAGCATCGCGGAAAATTCGCGCTTTATCTCATCTTCCACTTTTTTCTTGTTCTCCGGAAGCGCCGCAGATTTTCTTTTTCGCTTTTCGTAAAGCTCTGACGCCAGCTCTCCCAGCACTTCCAGCAGTTCCTGCACATTCACTGGCTTCAGTATGTATTTATGGATACCCGCGTCTATCGCGCTGAGGATCGCATCCACTTCGCTTACCGCAGAGATCACTATCGCCGCAGTCTCCTCGCCCTGCCGGTGTATCTGTTTTATCATTTCTATGCCGTTCATTTCGGGCATATAGTAATCAGCGATTATGATATCCGGCTTGAAATCATTGTAAAGCTCCAGACCGCGCACACCGTTCTCACATGCGAATACACGCCCTACGCGCCGCTTCAGTACATCGATAAGCTCCTCGCGTGCCTCGTCATCGTCTTCAACATACAGTATCTTGAGATTTCTCAGCATTTCATCAGAATTCATTTTTATCCTCTTTTCCATCTTCCTGTCCGGTCTCCGGTATCAGTACCGTGCTCCTGACACCGCCGTCTATGTTCTGCACCTGCAGCTTTCCACCCATGCGGTCCTCTATTATCTGCTTTGATATGTAAAGCCCCAGGCCTGTGCCTCCGGTGTCGTCTCGCGTTGTGAAATACGGTTCATATATATGTTCAAATGCTTCTTCCGGTATCTGTCTGCCGTTGTTCGTCACGTCCACTCTGATCATCTCATCTTCCTCGGAAACGTCTATGCTTATCCTCCTGTCTGCGACCCCGGATTCCACCACTGCATCTCTCGCATTGTTGAGCAGATTGAATATCACATGTGTCGTCTCGTTGTCATATCCGTATGCTTTCTTTTCTGTATCACAGCTGAGCTCAAGCTTTATGCGTTTTACATTTATGCTTTCCTCCATCAGTGCGATGGCGCTCTTTATACAGTCTCTGACATCGAAATAGACTTTTTCCTTCGCAGGCTTGAGAAATCCCGAAAAATCTGTGATAGTCTCGGACATTTTCTCGACGATATTCTCGACCTTGTTAACACTTTTTTCAAGGCGTTTTTCGTCAAGATCACCGTACCGGTAGCTGTCAAGCAGGTTTCCTAATATCAGATTGATAGTATTCAGCGGCTGCTTCCACTGATGTGTTATATTACCGACCATTTCGCCGATCTTGGCCTGCCTGGACTGATATATGATGATGATCTCTTTACGACGGTTTTCTTCCTCCAGCGCACTCGTTTTCTTGATCATAGGCTTCGAAAAAGCTATCAGGAATGCAATGAAAACAAACAGCAGGACGACACCGAGTATTATCATCGTGCTGCGAAGCGATCCGATCGGTTTGTACACAACATCAGCAGGCTGCGTAGTGATAAATATCCACCCGTTCTGCATTTTACAGTAACCCATTATCTTTCCGGTGCCCATGAAATTATAAATGATATAGCCTGCATCGCTTCCGTCGTTTTTCTCATACTCAGCTTTAAGAAGGCTGATGATCTGTTCTTCCTCCGCGGCCGAATCGTCATCATTATGCACGATAAACTCGTAATTCTCATCTATCAGAGCTGACGCGCCGCCTTTGTACAGACTCATCTCCTTTATGACCTTGAGCATATACTCGGCATTTATGTCCGCCCCGGCAACGCCGACAAACAATCCGTCGACATATATCGCATCCGAATACGAGAACACTTCTTTATCGATGTCCTTGTCGTAGTATGAAGAGACCCAGACGCCGTGATCCTTGCCCTGCGGCTTGAAGAAATACTCCATCTCCTTGTCATACGGCAGCGTGAAATCCCTTTTGTTCTTCTTAAAATCCGCAGTGATCGCTTTTATCTCACCGTCCATCGCCGAATACCAGACTTCTTCATCTCTGTTCGTCAATTCCGGATTGAATGTCACGTAAAGGCTGTGCGTGCTTTTGATCGACGAAAGGTCGTTCTTTATCAGCTGTGCCAGCTCCTCCTTGTACGCGTCAATATATCCTTCACGATCATTTTCGAATGCCTCCACATCAAAAGTCGTTCTGTCATACGACGCCAGGGAGTTCGTCAGGCCTTCCATATGGTTGAATTCCGCACTGAAGTCATTGGCGTATTTTTCAGTTGTTGCAACGATCTTTTCATCTATCTCGGCCGCAAGGATGGCGGTACTCCTAAGCGTCGCTATCGACCCTATTATCAGAGCTGCAGTCATCGAAAAAGCCGTTATGATGCATATCGCTTTTACCAGTGATTTATCCATAGTGCTTAAAGTATACCATATTTTCACTTTTTTACCAAAACAAAATTCCTTACGCGTGTGATGGATAAACATTACATTAAAATGGATTTTTATTCCATGATGCAACACAAAAAAATTTTAAAATGATATAATCATTTTGTTTAACTAAGAATTTTTGATCGCGACCAGGTATCTCAAAAATGTTTATAAAACAGCAGAACTAACGAAGCTAATTTTAAGTTAAAATACCATTTCAAAAAAGCAAGTTTATTTTAGAGATACTATATGCTGGAAACAGAATTTTTCATTAAAAATTCAGAGAGGATATATTTGAGGAGAAGAAAATATGAGAAAGTCAAAAAAACTATTAATTGCTTTCATTGCAGTTGCAATGTTGATATCTCTCATGCCTACAGGCGCTTTCGCCATGACTGTTAAGGCAACTAAAGTAACTGACATAAAAGCAGGGAATTCATTTTGCGCGACAACAACAAAAAACGGGCTAAATTACTTCAGAATGACTGACTGTTGTAATTTGAGTGGCGACGGGGCCCACGTAACAGGAACTGCAACTATTTATAAGTACCAAAATGGAAAATGGGTTTTAAAAAAGTCAAATGTCAAATTTGATACCGATAATACAAAAAAACTATTTTGGGCAAATGTAACAAAAGGCGTTAAATACAAAATCAAAATAAACAAAGCAAAATTTTATGACCCATTTGAGGGAGAATTTGGTAAGTTGAAACTCAATGCCGATTTTCCTGTCGGAATGAAATTTTCAAAATAATTGATACGATTCTATTCCAGCATTAACAGTATTAATAAGAAGCCAGACGCACTGTAGATGGATGCCCCCCGGCAAGGGTAGCGATAACTGCAAAGTTTTAAGTGCATTGTGCACTGCAGACTTATTGATAAGCAAAAGATGTCCGCAGTGCATCAGCTTCTCTTTTTATAAGCAGAACCGTATATCTATCATACATTCACGCCTGCGTTCTTATGGTTGTGCCATACTTTAATTAATACACCAAGGCTACACTTCCGTGAGCAGGAAAGCCATATAAAGCGGCAGCGTGAGTATCTCATCAGCTTTTCCTACATTATAATCACCAAGCTTTATTGCAGAATATACATGATATTTTTCAGGATGCTTCAGTATTGTCCTTGTGCTTTTAGTATTGCCTGAAGATGCTTTTACTTCCACCAGAGTACACTCTCCTTTGTATCTAATCACAAAATCCACTTCCAATCCGGAATCTTTATGAAAATAATACAGCTTACGCCCCATTTTCGCAAAAATATCTGCAATCAGATTTTCAAAAATGGCGCCTTTATACCCGTATAGATTACCCTGCAGTATGTCATATTGAGTACCATCTTCAAGCATGCTTACGAAAAGACCACAGTCGCACATATATACCTTAAAGATGTTTTCCTGCGCATTTCCATCCAGAGGAAGTTCTGTAATTCTGAGATTATAGCATCTGGATATTATTCCTGCGTCTTCTATCCACTGCAGGCTCCCTGCATATTTAGATGAAGTCGATCCCTTCTTAACAACAGAATACTGGAATTTCTTGTTTTCTTTACTCAATTGTTTCGGGATAGACTGAAAACACTCAATAATGCTCGATTTATCTTTTTTCTCCGCATATTTTATCATATCATCTTCATACGAACGGACAATATCCCTTTGAAGTCTTAAAACTTCATCCATCTGTTTAGTATCGATAAAAGTTTGAACTACATCAGGCATACCTCCAACGACAGTATATTGCAAGAGTAATTGCCTCATTCTGTTATGCAAAGCTTCGGGAACCGGTGCTGTATCACTTATATATTTTTTTAAATTTTTGATAATAGCATCTGAAATGCCATTGGCCCACAAGAACTCCTCGAAATCTAAAGGATACATGTCAATTATTCTTTCATAGCCTACCGGGACAGATTTTGGTTCTTTACCGTAACCCCGCACCCCCAGAAGCGATCCAGTTCCGATCACGTCAAAACGCCCGTCAAGGTGAAAGAATTTAAGAGCAGTTCTCGCACCGGGACATTCCTGTATTTCATCTAATACTATTATGGTGCTCCCGGCTTCAAACACTGCTGCATCACCAAGCAATGCAGATAAAAGCATGATAATATTGTCGATTTCCAATGAGCCTTCAAAAACAGAACAGTAATCAGGATTTTCAAAGAAATTCAGATAGACAACATTGTCATAATTTTTCTTTGCGAATTCAAGCACAGAAAATGTTTTGCCACACTGCCTGCACCCCTTTATTAATAATGGTTTTTTATTAACTGAGTTTTTCCATTCAATAAGACGATGTTCAATCTTTCTTTTTAGCATCCCAAGTTCCTCCTTGTCTCTATATAAACTATTATTAACAGAGTAACTCAATAATATAACTTTTTCAAGGGACTTTTTTATAACACTATCAACTTTTTCAAACCACTTTTCGCCAAAACCACAAACTTTTTCGAGGGACTTTTGAGTGACTTCAACAACTTTTGTGCTACAAAAAAGACCCTGCAGTCTCCTGCAGGGTCTATGGATTATTGATTTCGTCACTTAAGGCCGGTGAACTTTCCCAGTATGTCTATACTGTACCGTCACTGTGACGGATCACATGCTACGCCTGTTCCTTAAGCTGTGCCTTCTTCTTTGCCTGAGCTCTCTTCGTCATACGCACACCGTCCTTGTCAGCAACAGTATATCCCATGTATGCCATGATCGCTACGATTATCGGCATAGCGATATTGAAAATCGCATATGGCAGATATTCTGAAGTTGCAACGTTAAGCGTTGCGTAAATGAACACACCGCATGTGTTCCACGGGATAAGTGCGGACGTTACCGTACCTGCGCTTTCCAGTGCATTAGAAAGAGTCTTCGGATGAAGGCCCATTTTCTTGTAAGTGTCTGCATACATCCTGCCCGGTATAACTATCGATATGTACTGCTCAGGCATTGCCGCATTGCTCAGTATGCATGTCGCTTCTGTAGTTACTACAAGACCGCCCGGTCTCTTTGCCAGGCCGATGATCTTCTGCACCAGTACATCCAGCTGCCCCGTCTCTTCCATGATGCCGCCGAACATCATCGCGATTATCGTCAGCGCTATCGAGCTCATCATATTAGTGATACCACCTGACGTAAGCAGTTCATCGATCGCTGCCACTCCTGTTTCGCTTACATTTCCGTTCATTCCCGCATCAAGCAGCACTCCCAGCGAAGCTGATTCGCCCTGGAACAGCGCTCCCATGATGCCGCCTGCAATGATACCCAGAGTTATTCCCGGGATAGCCGGTACCTTGAGCGCTACCGCAACGATAACGATAAGCGGTGGAATCAGAAGAAGCGGACTGATGTGGAAATTCTCCGCAAGTCCATTGCTCATTTCCTGCACGGCCGAAAGATCCGCAGAATTGCCGCTCTTTACATGAGTGAATCCCATGATCGCGAATACCACGAGCGTTATGCCGTATGCTATGCCCGTAGGCAGCAGCATGAATTTTACATGGGTGAACACGTCTGTGCCGGCCATCGCAGGCGCCAGATTCGTAGTATCCGAAAGCGGTGACATCTTGTCTCCGAAATACGCGCCGGATATGATCGCACCCGCAGCCATCGGAGCCGGTATGCCAAGTCCGATCGCGATACCTATGAGGGCAAGGCCCATCGTTCCCATAGTTCCCCACGATGTGCCTGTAGCCAGTGATGTGATCGAGCAGATCAGCACTGCAGCCACCAGGAACACTGACGGCGACAGCAGCTTGAGGCCGTAATATATCATAGACGGCACTATACCGCCGACGATCCATACCCCGATCAGTATACCCACTATCATCAGGATCATTACAGACTGAAGCGCGTTGTATATACCATTCATCATGGCCCTTTCTATGGCATCCCAGGCATTGCCGAGATACAGAGCCATACATGCCGCCGCGATGACTCCTATGAACATAGGCACATGGACATCCACACCGTATTTAACTATAGCTATAGCCATTACTGCAATGAGTATAGCGAAAGTTATAAGCGGATGATAGATCTTAGGAGTCCTTGGCGTTCTGTTTTTTTCTTTTTCGTTTTCCATTTCGTTACTTCTCCTTAATCAAAACTCTCGCAAAAAACAAACAAGTGCCGAAACAGCACTTATTTATTTTACCGTATATTTATGCATCAGTCAATATAAATTTGCACTTATATACATTTTTTTACAGCATTCGATCTTTGCGCCCACGGACGTGCTCAAAGCAGTCCTGTCACATCTGCACTGCGGCATTTGCACATCTTGCTGACACTGCCGTTCTCATCCGTATGTCCGCATGCGCCGCAGATCCCTTCACCGCAGCACATCCTGAAATTATTGCAGAAAACCAGCTTGCCCGCAGGTATTTCCATGCAGTCCGCAAGAGTTTTTATATAATAGTCAGAAGCCATTATGATGATCCTGTCGTAATCGTCTGCTCTGTAGATACCGGCCAGATGGCCCGGCCTGCCTTTAGCACGTTCAGATATCGCCGCCGCGGTGAGTTCCTGCAGTGAAACTTTCCTGACCGAAAGTTTTTCACTCGAAATGTCTCTCATACTGTCTGCCACGATCTCATCGCAGACCTTCTCACTGTCAATCAGAAGATCCGCGGCTATCCTGCCGCCGGCTGCGCTCAGCAGGTTGACAGCCGGCGCGAACCCCGTCCCCTTGGTCATTATCAGCCAGCGCGGCTCCGGGTTTCCCTGTGTGATACCGCTCAGATCTTCTTTCAGCCCTGAGACACCTCCGCCTATAAGTCCGTTTCTGTAAACCCCTCTCAGCACGAGCTGAGCGCCAGCCTCCGCCACAGCCTTTGTTTTCGCAGATATCACCTTCAGCGCAAGAAACAGCCTGCCGTTTTCCACATCGCTCCGCATCACCGATACCGGCACGTTTGATAACTCGCTCCTGCCCACGGCATTTACGAATACGAACGAGCCCGGCTGCGCAGCTTTGAGCGCAAACCCCCGGGACACCTTCAGCACGATCACCAGCAAATCGCTGTCGTACCATACTTTTTTTATGATATCCACAGGCTTGTTCCTGCGCTGTTGTCTCACTGTTTTTCCATTCTGTACAAACTCGTTATATACACAGACGCCGGCCCAGCTGCAGTCGCATTCCTGTCTGCCCGCCAGTCTGCTGCAGACGAGGCAGTCCCCTGTCTCGGCGAGCGGGCAGGGGCAGTTGTCCGTTCCGGCATCGACGCATAAACCATTCATGTATGTCATGTCACGCCTCCAAATATGCACATATTGAGGCAAAGCCTGTCACAACTCTGCCTTTTTATACTCTCATATTATGCATATCGAGGTCGATGGGTTCGCCGGATCTGCCCAGACAGATGATCATGCAAAACTGCAGGCACGCTTTATTCGGCACTCATGTGCAGCACCCTGCCCAGGCTACGGCATACCGCAGCCGTCACCACAATACCGGCTCACTGCCTGAAGCCGAACTCCATCAGGCGGTAAGCGTCGTTGAACCAGTCCGGCGCGCTCATCACGACCGCTATCATAGTCCTGCCGTCACGCTCAGCCGAAGCCGCCAGCGTCCTGCCCGAATCCTTCGTATATCCGATCTTGATGCCGCTGCCGCCCTCAAACTCAGTGATCGTTTTATTCTTGTTGTGAAATGTGAGATACGTGCTTTCCTCACGCTCCGCTTTCCAGTCCACAGTCGAAACGATCTCCCGAAAAGTCCCGTTTTTCATAGCTGCCGCAGAGATCACGGCAAGATCGCGAGCCGTCGTATAGTGATCTTCGTCAAAGAGTCCGTTCGGATTGGCAAAATGCGTACTGCTGCATCCGAGCTCTGCCGCTCTGTCATTCATCATCTCCACAAAATGCTCCTGATCGCCTCCGATTATTTCAGCGAGTGCCACCGCCGCATCATTTCCCGAAACGAGCATCAGTCCATACAAAAGATCCTGCACCGATATTTCTTCACCGGCTTTAAGATAGATGGACGAACCCTCCACTCCTTCAGCCACTTCCGGCACCCGTACTTTCTGCTCGAGAGGGCTGTCGTATTCCTCCATTGTCTCCAGCGTCACCAGCGCAGTCATTATTTTCGTCGTGCTCGCCGGATACGCCTTCTGATCCGCACATTTTTCATAAAGCACCTCGCCTGTATCCGCATCCATCAGCAGCGCCTGCCCTGCCGAGATCCCTATTTCCACAGATGTGGCGTCCGTGAACCCATGTTTCTGTACATAAAAGCCTATCCCCATGCACACTGCGACTGCCACCGCTGTTATGAATATAAGTTTGCCTTTTTTCATAAAAAAATCCCCTTTGTCACCATACGCGCCAAAAGGGGGATTTATTACTTGTTTTTTGTCAGATCGAGTGATATCTGCTGTGCATATGAGCTGTCCATATCTGAAACCATCTGGTCCTCCTCAGCCATGATACCCTCTATATCTTCTATTCCCGGCAGTTCCTTCAGTGTCTCGAATCCGAACTGCTTGAGAAATTCATCTGTAGTACCGTACAGGATCGGTCTGCCGACCGCATCTGATCTGCCGACCTCCGCGACCAGCCCTTTTTTGGCAAGCCCTTCTATCACTCTGTCGCACTTTATACCTCTGACTGCTTCGATCTCGCCCTTTGTCACAGGTTGTTTGTATGCGACTATCGCCAGCACCTCCAGCGCCGACTGAGTCAGACGCTTGTGCTTTACAGGGGTGCACAGTCTCTCTATGTAGCTCAGATTCTCTTTTCTGGTCACGAACTGAAAGCTCTTGTTCACTTCCCGTATGACGATCCCTCTGCCTTCCTGCTCATACTCAGCCTGCAGCTCTTTGCAGCATGCATATATCTCTTTTCTGTCTTCGTTGAAGATCTCCGCCATTTCCTTTACATCCAGAGGTTTGCCCCAGACGAACATCATGGATTCTATCGCGGATTTTATAGTTTTCCTACCTGCCATCGCCATTCTCCTTATCTTCTTCAAACAGCTCATCTGTCGCAGTGACTGTGATGTCGCCGAAAATGTACTGCTGCTGAGCGTCGAGTCTGCGCTGCTTCATCATCTCAAGCACCGAGGAGAACGTCACCGCAGTATCGTATCTGTCGTTTTTTTCCGGCACCAGTTCCATGAAATCCGCCTGCTTCAGACCCGACTCGACAAAGAAACTTCTTATATCATTCATCCTCGTCTCGTTGGTTATCCGCTGTTTTTCACTTCTCCTGTGATGCGCCTTTATCTCCTCAAGCTTTTTCTTTCTGTTCAGGAATTTTTCAAACGCCGCTATGAACTGCTCTATGTCCAGCGAAAGATACTCGTCAGGCTCTCCCGTATACTCCGCAAGGTCTTCCTGCGGTTTTTCCAGGTGCAAAGACGCACTTTCCCACCTTTCCTCCAGCATTTCCGAGATCGTCTTGAATTTTTTGTACTCTACCAGCTTTGCCACCAGCTCGGTCCTCGGATCCTCCGGCACCTCTCCGGAATCGTTTTCCGGCACGCTTCTTGGGAGCAGCATTTTCGATTTTATCTCAAGAAGGGCCGCTGCAAGTACCATGAATTCCGAATATACATTTACATCCGCCTCCTGCATCGAGCCCACATATTCCATATACTGATCTGTTATCTCAGATATCCTTATATCATATATACTCATCTGTGCGTGTTCTATCAGATAGACCATCAGATCGAACGGTCCTTCGAACACATCGAGCTTCACACGATATCCCATCGTTCCTCCCTGCATCTGCAGACCCGCAGACACATGCTATTGTACCACACAAGGTGAGCTCCGCTCAAGATAAAACGACTCACAGCAACTCCATAAAGCCCCCATGGCGGCGCCACAAACGCCGGCGCTTGATGTCTCACGAAACAGCCTGAGCATCGGGCAGCACATGCCCGGATACCAGGAGCGGCCGGGCCGGAAGTTTTCTGCAAAAAATCAAGACCCCGCCATAATGGCGGAGCCTTGAGGTATTTAGATGAATATTACACCGATATTCTAATCTACTTTTTTATACCGACTTACAGCTTGTAAGCAGCCTTAACTTCTGCGATCGACTCGTCAAGAGCAGTTAATACCTTGTCGATAGTTTCATAGCTCTGAGTTGCAGGTGGTTCGATTCTTACTGTCTTAGCATTTACTAATGTACCAGCAGTCATAACCTTTCTTGCGAACAGGCCCTTAGTTACTTCGTGTCCAACTTCTGCTTCTGGGAATTCCATGCAGATAAGGAGTCCAGCACCTCTGATGTCGATCAGAACTGTAGGGTACTTAGCCTGTAACTTCTTAAGACCTTCCATGTAGTAGTCGCCCTTAGCCTTCATCTGACCAGGGATATCATGCTCGAGCATGTACTTGATAGTAGCGATCATTGCTGCGCAAGCGAGTGGGTTACCACCGAATGTAGGTGATCCTAAGATCCATGGATTGTCAAACATCTTTCCTGATGTACCAGTACCTACGCCTGACTTTTCATAAGTCCAAGGTCTAGCGATGATACCTGTGATAGGAACTACACCACCTGATGAAGCCTTACCGAATGTCATGATATCAGGTGTAACGCCTTCGTGATCGCATCTCCACATTGTACCAGTTCTTCCGAGACCAGTCTGGATTTCGTCGAAGATCAGGCAGCAGCCATATTCGTCAGCGATAGCTCTGAGCTCTTTGAGGTAACCATCCGGTGGAATGATAACTCCGCCTTCACCCTGGATAGGCTCAACGATGATAGCAGCAACTTTTTCACCAACAGCGATAAGGTTCTTAACTGCAGCTCTTGTAGCGTCAGCGTTACCATATTCAACGTGCTGTACCTGCTGTACCATAGGGATATAGTCTTCTCTGTAAGCGCCCTTGCCGCCTAATGAGATAGCTCCCATTGATTTTCCGTGGAATGCGTTTACAGTTGAGATGTACCATCTTCCGCCTGTAGCCAGTCTAGCAAGCTTCAGAGCCATTTCGATAGCTTCTGCACCACCGTTTGTTAAGAATGAGTACTGCAGATCTCCCGGTGTGATCAGTGCTAATAATTTGCAGAGGTAACCTCTTAACGGGTCAACCAGTTCCTGTGAGTGTAAGCAGTATCTGTCTAACTGAGCTCTTACAGTCTTCTTGATCTCAGGATTGTTGTGTCCGCAAGCATAGATACCGAATCCGCCTAAGCAGTCGATGAATTCGTTTCCGTATACGTCTACGAATAATGAACCGTCTTCACCGCCGTCACCCCATTCAACGAATGCGGAGTCAGTTGATACTGATTTTCTGTATTCTAACCAACCCGGGTTGTAGTTTTCATTGAAGTTTGCGATCGAATCTGTAATGATAGCAGCTTTCTGCTCTTCTGTGAGCTCGTCAGCTTCGATCATGCCAACAACTCTTTTAGCTTCTTCTAAAGCTAATTTCATGTTTCTTTCAGTCATAATTATCCTCCCTTTTTACTTAGGTTTTGTTTTTTCTTTCACCGCTCTATTATTAGCGGCAATCGATGTAACTTCTGCCTACTATATATTCAATATCCGTGCCAACTAATTCAGAATTTTGATTATTTTGTTTTTCAGAGAATTGAATTTTCTGAAAAAGTCGCTCTTTCCTTGTAGTTTCAAGCCTTTCATTTTTCATGTTTTTACATGTTTTTTTATGGACATTAAGCTTTGACACTGTGTATACTGTATTTTTTAGTGGATTTGTGTATCGTTTTTGAGATTCGTTATCATTTTTGATACACTTTTTCGGATTAATACCGATTCTTCTAATTTGTCAAAAAACTCCGTTGTTTTTTGTTTGCGGTTTTTCTCCGCATTTTTATCACGGCCGGAAAAACGCCGCCTCACCCTGCAAAACCTTAAATATAACGCGATATCAGCGCATTCATCTGTATCTCCCACTGATAAGGATCTTTCACTTCATCGACCATACGTCCGATCCGTTCCAGTTCCTGCGGCCTCAGTCTCGACATATCGGCAGGCTTGCTCACGCGCACCATCCTGCGCGCAGCCTGATACATGCGCCTTTCACGCTCCGACATGGCAAAATATCCATCTATAAGTCCCAGCATCCGGCTTTTCTCATTTCTGAGACTGCCCTCTACATCCTGCAGAAGGTTGATCATATGATCGCTGACCAGCCTCGTATCCACGCCTTCAGCTTTCTCGATGACAGTCCTCAGCTCGATGAGCTTCTCATCGTCGCTGCAAAGCGTGAATTCGCCTCTTCTGAAATCATCATACAGCTCCGTTCCCGGTTTGACTGCAGCAGTCCTGATACGCAGAAAATCAGGATCCACTTCATTTATGACGTATGCCGTCTCCTCAGCATTTTCACTCGTGAGCTCCTTTCCGCCTGCCCCCGGCATGAAATACACCGAAAGCTCGATGCCCCCGGCCTTTACATTCTTTCCTGCCGTTATTTCCTGCTCCTGCGTCACGCCTTTGTTTATCTTCTTCAGCACGGCGTCCGAGCCGGTTTCAAATCCGGAATGGATCCTGTCCAGCCCCGCTTTTTTCAGCTCTGCAAATTCCTCCGCGCTTACTTTCGAAAGGTTTTCTGCTCGCCCGTAGGATGTTATACGCCTTATCGACGGGAACGCCTGCCTGAGATATATCAGCACATCGCTGAGTCTGCCGCTGCTCAGCGCCGTAGTGTTGCCGTCCTGCAGGAAGACGTTTTCCGCTCCGTCTATGATCCAGTTGGCCATCATGTAAAGGCACTGTCTTTCGTCTTCCGTTCCTTTCATCAGCTCTGCGTTGATTCCGTCTATATCCCACGTCCCGTCGCCGTTCCTGTACTGTTCGACGATCTGCGCCTGGTATACCATATTGTCTATGTCTGCTTTGATGCTGTCCGCGCTGTAGGCTTTGAACTTTGTATGCCTGTACAGCTGACAGAATTTGCATTTATTCCACGTGCATCCGTTCGTCACCTGCAGCAGCAGGCTCTCCGCTTCACTCGGCGGTCTGATAGGTCCTATCCTGAAAGTTCTCTCCATATTTCACTCCTTATATATGTAAATATCTCTGCGCTGCGCCCTTTCCTGTAATCTGTCCGGCATGCCGCGCATATGCTTGAACATCCGTACGCCCGCCCCGGCGTTCAGTATTTTTATGATTATATCATATTTGACGCGCGTAAGTGTACCTTTTAAGTAAAATTCAGACGTTCGCATCCGCGGAGGTGTTTTGATGTTAAAAACTGCAGCGATCTCGTTCACCATCATCCACATTGTGATGCTGGTGATATTCATGAAATATAAAAGCGATATTTTTTACAAAATAAAAAAACTGTGCAGCCACTTTGCAAAAAAGGGCGTATACACCACTCAGGCCTCGCGTACTGCACAAAGTGCACGGACCTCAAAAGCCGGGGATCCTCTGATGCACAACAGCATTGCCCGCCGGCTCCTTTCCGGGAAGATAACAGGTCTTCCGATTTTTGCAGCTGTGATGTTCACGGTTTTTCATCTGACCTTCGATACCGTCGGCAGATCATTGAGCGTTCTGCTGGCCACTGCGCTTGATATCTGTACCGCCCGGCTCGATCATATCCTCCTCACCGCCGGAACATGCCGCCCTCTGCACGATCTGCTGATATACGGGATCTGCCCCGGCATCGGCAGCGTGCTGTCATTCGTGCCGCTCATCGCTGTACTGTTCTGCCTGCTGGCAATACTTGAGGACTGCGGCTATTTCTCGTATGCTGCCGCACTGTTCGACAGCGGCATGTCACGACTCGGACTTTCAGGCCAGTGCATCGTGCCGCTCATCATGGGTTTCGGCTGTGCAGTGCCCGCCGTGATGAGCGCATCATCGATGCTAGAAGGCAACAAAAAACTGCGCACTATATTCATGATACCGTTCATGTCATGCAGCGCCAGGCTGCCCGTATACTCTGTGCTCATCTCTGCTTTCTTCGAAGATCACCGCGCGATCGTCGTCTGGTTCATTTATCTCACCGGGATCACGACCGCTATGATATGCGCCGGTCTTGCCGGTAAAATCGCGGACGGCCGCAGACCGAATAACTTGAGCAGTTCGAACTGCCGCTGCCAGCGTGGCTCCGGATACAGCGCCGGGCACAAAACAAGAACGGGAGGTGGACATTTCACCACTCCCTCCCTGAAGCCGCCGCGTATATCTTATGTACTTGATATCGTTCTCACAAATTCACTTGGTTTTGTAAAAAAAGCCTTTTCTGTGATCCTGGCCGCTTCGGTAGTCATATGGTTCCTGCAGTCGTTCGACTGCAGTCTTCACATGGTTTCCGACTGCCGTGAAAGCATACTGGTATTTTTAGGACGCTCCGTTGCACCTTTCTTCGAGCCGCTGGGATTCGGCAGCTGGCAGGCCGCATCTGCGATGATCGCCGGACTTTCCGCAAAAGAAGCGATCATCAGTACATTCTCCGTGATCGCCAGCAGCTCCGGAATGTCCTCGTTCTCACTGCTCAGCAGCATTTTCACACCTGCCGGCGCTATTTCATTCATGGTCTTCTGTCTGCTATACGTTCCATGTATCGCCACACTGGCTACCGTTCGAAAAGAGACGGGCAGCTGGCGCTGCAGCATCATAATGTGTTTCGGCCACATACTGCTCGCATGGAGCGTGTGCTTCATGATCTACAATATCTTCTGTCATCTGTGAGCGCAAAGCATCACGCGTCGCCCTTCAGATATGTGCAGGCATTTTCCTTTAAATACCGGCACAACCGTTGACACAGAATCGAGAAAGAGGTATAGTTTTGATATAGAAAGAGAAGCCGATGAACGGCTGCTCCCTTAATCGTTAGAAGTAAAACTCCGTCGCGACTGGGAAATCATGGACGGAGTTTTTACTTCCTGTAAAAACTAATGCTTGTCTTTCAACAAGGCAATAACTGCGACTATCAAAAGTCCGGCAGTGCAGAACGCACTCAAGGCTTCATATGTAATCATAGTATCACCTCCCTTTCCAGGGAGCTTCCGTCCACCGTGTCTCTGGCTTCTCCAGGTTCGTTATACCATTATTATGATGCTTCGCCAATATTTTCCTTATAATGATGCCGACAAATTTCAGGATCTCCCAAAACTGCCGGCATAAAAATCTCTGTTTTTTTCTAACGCTATTTTTTCGAGTACACCGTCTTCGTGCTGACACCGTCGAGCGCGCCGAGCTTGCCCGACAGCGCACTGATCGTGTCCTGATCGGACTCAACAGCGAGACTGATGATCGAAAGTTTTTTCTCCGGATGAGGGATCCCCATCCTGCCGATTATATGTTCGCGGTAATCGTGAAGCAGATGATTCATTTCCTCCACCGCATCCTGATTCTCCACTATAACGCCTATCAGCGCTATCCTTTTTTCATCGCACATATGCCACCTCCATGCTTCTCATCAGTGTCCGCGTCTGTATCCGCCCTCTGCCACGTGGGATCTCGTGATCGCTTTTGAAATGGCGATCTTCGCTTTCGTCACATCGTTAGGGTCCGCATCCTTTTCATGGTGCGTCAGCCAGTCTTCAGCCTTCGCCTTTTCACTGAGGACTCTTTCCATGTCTATATCTTCGGACCACTCAACAGCGTCCGTGTATATGATGATGCTGTCTCTGACATCGATAAATCCGCCTGCTATCGCGGCAACGCGGTACTCATCCTTGCCTGCACCGGCCTCCTGTATCCACAGCTCGCCGATGTCCAGCAGCTTGCACGCCCATGAATGTCCGTACATAAAGCCCTCATCGCCTTCCAGTGTAGTAGTGATGACGATATCCACATATCCTCTGTAAAACAGCTTTGAAGGTGTTATTATCTCTAATTTCACACTGTTTGCCATGACGATCTCCTGCTATTTCTTACTGTTCTCATACTTTTCGACAACTTCGTCGATGCTTCCTGCGAACAGGAACATCTGCTCCGGAATATCATCATGCTTGCCTTCCAGTATCTCCTTGAAGCCTCTTACAGTTTCCTTGAGCGGCAGATACTTTCCTTCCATTCCTGTGAACTGCGCAGCAACGCTGAACGGCTGCGAAAGGAATCTCTGTATCCTTCTTGCTCTGGAAACTATCAGCTTGTCGGAATCCGAAAGCTCATCCATACCGAGTATAGCGATGATGTCCTGCAGATCTTTATACCTCTGGAGCACCTCCTGCACGCCTCTGGCAGTCTGATAATGCTCTTCTCCCAGGATCAGCGGATCCATTATTCGGGAAGTCGATTCCAGAGGGTCTACAGCCGGATAGATACCGAGCTCAGTGATCGACCTGGAAAGTACCGTCGTAGCATCCAGATGCGCGAACGTCGTAGCAGGAGCCGGGTCTGTAAGGTCATCCGCAGGCACATATACGGCCTGTACCGATGTGATCGACCCTTTCTTTGTCGACGTGATCCTCTCCTGCAGAGCACCCATCTCAGTAGCCAGCGTCGGCTGATATCCTACTGCCGAAGGGACACGCCCCAGCAGCGCAGATACTTCCGAACCCGCCTGAGTGAACCTGAATATGTTGTCTATGAACAGCAGAACGTCCTGGTTCTCCCTGTCTCTGAAATATTCGGCCATCGTAAGACCCGTCAGCGCAACTCGCATTCTGGCGCCCGGCGGTTCGTTCATCTGTCCGAATACCATCGCTGTATTCTTTATAACTCCTGACTCGATCATCTCATAATAAAGATCGTTTCCTTCTCTGGTTCTTTCTCCTACGCCCGCAAATACGGATATACCTCCGTGCTCTCTGGCGATATTGCTTATCAGCTCCTGGATCAGGACCGTCTTTCCTACGCCTGCTCCCCCGAAGAGACCTACTTTACCGCCTCGCGTATACGGTGCGATAAGGTCGATTACCTTGATGCCGGTCTCGAATATCTGAGCTGACGTATCCTGTTCTTCAAACGGAGGCGCTGCTCTGTGTATAGCTGCTCTGAGCTCTGTCTCCACAGGGCCCTTTTCATCTATCGTCTCTCCGATAACGTTGAACATCCTGCCCAGGACCTCTTTACCGACAGGCACCTTTATAGGCTCTCCGGTATCCACGGCTTCCATGCCTCGTCTGAGACCGTCAGTCGATGACAGCGCCACGCATCTTGCGACATCATCACCTATATGCTGAGCGACCTCCGTCACTATGACCTTGTCGCCGAACTTTATATCTACTGCATTTAGCAGCTCAGGCATCTGATCCTCACTGAATTTTATATCTATTACGGGGCCTATGATCTGATGTATTCTTCCTTTGTTCATTTTCGCCTCCTATTTCTGTGCCTCGGAACCGGCCACGATTTCTATGATCTCGTCTGTGATCGCAGACTGTCTTGCTCTGTTGTAGTAGAGAGACAGCTGATCCAGCATCTCCCTGGCATTGTCAGTAGCGTTTTCCATCGCGTTTCTCCTCGCCGCATGCTCACACGTAGCAGACTCTACCACAGCAGAATAGATCATCATCTCTACATATTTAGGCACCAGGTAGTTGAATACCGCTTCAACGGAAGGCTCGTATTCCACCTGCTTGTTCGTCGTTATTACATCTTCCGAATCTTCCTCGACTTCGAAAGGCAGCAGCACCACATTCTTCACTTCCTGCTGCATGGAGCTTATGAACGACGTATATATGAGTACGACCTCGTCGATCTCGCCTTTATCATACATTTCTATGATAGGCTTGCTCATTTCACGCGTCTCCAGGAACGATATGTTCTCAGGCGGAGCCAGATAATCTCCGCAGATCTTATATCCGCGCTTTTCGAAGTACTCCTTGCCCTTCGATCCTATCGCGTATATGACAGGCTCCTCCCAGTCGGTATCTATCTCGCGCTGCGCTTCCTTGAGGATAGCCGAATTGAATCCTCCGCAAAGGCCGCGTCCGCTCGTTACTACTATATAGCATGTCGTCTTTATCTCTCTGTTACCGGCAAGGTATTCCTGCGGTATATCCTGGCTGTTGTGAAAGATCTCGGCGATGGTCTGTGTGATGTAATGCAGATTCGCATTCGTCTTCTCAAATATCGCTTTCGCCTTTCTCAGCTTGCCGGCAGACACCAGTTTCATGGCATTCGTGATATGTTCCGTACTGGAAACGCTTTTTATACGTCTCTTTATGTCCCGCATGTTATTTGCTGACATTCCCGTACCTCCTATTTCGTCTCGCTTCCTGCCTCATCTGCCGTCTCTCCGCGACCTGTGCGTTTTATGAAACCCTTCCTGAACACTTCTATGCCCTCACGAAGCTGCTTCTCCGTATCTTCGCTGATCTCGCCGGTCTCCTTTATCGCACGCTCCACATGAGGATACTGTGTCGACATGAATTCATAGAGTTCTTTTTCGAACTGCTTTATGTCCACGATCTCTATGTCCGCAAGATACTTGTTTATCGCCGCAAAGATTATCATTATCTGCCGCTCTACAGGAACAGGCTGGTACTGAGGCTGCTTGAGGATCTCCATCAGCATTCGTCCGTGATCGAGTCTCTCCTTGGTCTCATTGTCCACATCAGATCCGAACTGTGCAAAATTTGCCAGCTCCCTGTACTGTGCAAGATCGAGCTTTACCGAACTTGCTACTTTTTTCATCGCCTTTATCTGCGCATTTCCTCCTACACGAGATACCGAGATACCTGCATTTACAGCCGGTCTCTGTCCTGTGAAAAACAGCTCCGACTCCAGGAATATCTGTCCGTCGGTGATCGATATCACGTTCGTCGGGATATATGCCGATACATCGCCGGCCTGCGTCTCTATGATAGGCAACGCCGTGATCGAGCCGCCGCCGAGTTCATCGGAAAGTCTCGCAGCTCTTTCCAGCAATCTCGAATGGAGATAGAACACGTCTCCGGGATATGCTTCTCTGCCGGGCGGTCTTCTCAGCAGCAGCGACATCGCTCTGTATGCCACGGCATGCTTTGAAAGATCGTCATAAACGATCAGCACGTCTTTTCCCTGATACATAAAGTATTCCGCGATCGCACACCCTGCATACGGGGCGATGTACTGCAGCGGCGCCACATCTGAAGCCGTCGCCGACACCACGATCGTATACTCCATCGCACCTTTGTTTTCAAGATTCTGCACTAGCTGTGCCACCGTGGACGCCTTCTGTCCGATAGCTACATATATGCAGATCACATCCTCATCTTTCTGATTGAGTATAGTATCTATCGCGATAGCTGTCTTACCGGTCTGTCTGTCTCCGATGATCAGCTCACGCTGTCCTCTGCCGATCGGTATCATGGAATCTATCGCCTTGATGCCTGTCTGCAGCGGCTGATTTACCGATTTTCTCTGCAAAACGCCGGGCGCTGCGCATTCTATCGGACGGCTCTCCTTCGTAACGATAGTGCCTTTTCCGTCTATCGGCTGTCCCAGCGCATTGACTACACGTCCCAGCATATTCTCTCCGACCGGTACTTCCACGACTCTGCCCATAGGCTTTACTATATCGCCTTCGCGGATGTCCCTGTCAGATCCCAGTATTACGGCACCTACGTTATCCTCTTCGAGATTGAGAGCCATGCCGTAGGTGTTTCCTGTAAACTCCAGGAGTTCCCCCGCCATGCAGTTTTCCAGGCCGTAAACTCGCGCTATACCGTCGCCGACCTGTATAACCGTGCCGAAATCGGAAATCTCCAGTCTGTTTTTGTAATTTTTTATCTGTTCTTTTATTACCGCACTGATTTCTTCCGGTCTCAAATTCATTTCTTTTCCTCCCTAACTCATTCTGATCTGACTGCTTAGATCGTCAAATCGCTTTCTGACGGAAGCGTCGATCAGCTTGCCTTCTACCAGCAGCTTCACGCCTCCGATCAGTTTGGGATCTATTTCATTTACAAGCTTCACATTAACTCTGAAAAGCTTCGATGCATCCTCTTCAAGCTCTCTGATATGTTCATCATTAAGCGGAGCCGCCGAAAAAACAGTACCGTACGATACTCCCTCCTGCTTATCCAGGAGTTTTCTGTAGGTCTTTATCATTTTTTCGAAATGCATCATCCTGCCTTTGTCTGCAAGAATAAAGAGGAAGTTCAGAAGCTCATCGCATATCCTTCCTCTGAAGACATTTTCGAGTACGTTTTTCTTTTCCTCAGCCGAGATCCCCGGAGTGTTGACAAATTTGTGAAGATCCGGTTCCTGTCCGAACAGCTCTATCAGCTGTCCCGCCTCTTCGTTTATGAGGTCAGTCTTGCCGGTTTCCCTGGCAGCCTCGAACAAAGCAGTGCCGTAAGTCAGATCAATGGTCAGTTCCTCCATCCTGTACTCCTTGCCTGTCTGATAACCTCTTCAACTATGGCCTCCTGTCCGGCACGCTGTATCTCGCGTTCCACGATCTTTTCAGCGGCCATTACAGCGAGAACAGCGATTTCCTGTTTCATTTCTTCCATAGCCTTTTCTTTTTCTTTTTCTATAGTCTTTTCCGCCTTTGCGATGATATCGCCGGCTTCTTTGCGGGCGTCCTCTATGATGTCGCGCGCCTGTGCATCCGCTTTGATCTTCGCAGTTCTGATGATCTCTCTGCTTTCCTCTTCGACCTTTGAGATCCTTTTGCTGTACTGCTCCATTTTCTCATCGGCTCTCCTGTTGGTAAGCTCTGCGTTGTCGAGCGCGTCTTTTATGGACTGCTTCCTGGCAGCCAGCATGTTCAAGAAAGGCTTATATAAAAACCTGGTGAGCACTCCCATCAGTATCAGGAAGTTGATCAGGTAAAATATAAATTCTTTAAGACTTATTCCCAATGCTTCAACCATATTACCGTCTCCCTTTCACTGCGTTTTTACATGCCCGAAGGCAATGAAATTCTCTATATCTTTGAGAACAGCATAAACGCAATGAGAAGGCCGTATATGCTAAGCGATTCCATAAAAGCAAACGAGAGAATCATATTCGTACGAAGCATTCCTGCCGCTTCCGGCTGACGTGCCATACCTTCCAGTCCCTTCGCTGCCGCTATCCCCTGTCCTATCCCAGGCCCTATAGTAGCCAGTCCTATAGCCAGTGCTGCTCCTATTGCAATTAAACCCATAACATATCTCCTTTCACTATAAACAATCTTATCATTTATATCATTATCGAAACGTTTTCTGTCGCTCCGTTTACGATCGACTTATAAACTTCATGCCTGCCGGCCTGCAGTTTACAAATGCTCTTCCTCCTCCGGAAGCGCCTCCTTTATATATATGCCTGTAAGCAGTGCGAACACAAGTGCCTGCACCAGCCCCATCAGTACACTCAGCATCTGCATCACCACAGGCAGCCCTATCGGTACGAGATCGAAAAACGATGACGTTACCGTTTCTTCCCCGAAAATATTACCGTAAAGTCGCAGCGTCAGCGACACCGGTTTTACCAGATCCTCCAGCAGCATCAGCGGCAGCAGGAACGCAAACGGCTGCAGCAGGTGCTTGTAGAATCTCAGGCCGTGAGATTCTCTGATGCCTATCACCTGTATCGCTACGAACACTATTATCGCCAGCGCCATAGTGCAGTTTATCGAGCTTGTCGGAGCCGCCAGCCCCTTTACATGCCCCGAACCCGGCAGCAGTCCGCTGTAGTTGCATATCAGTATATATATGAACAGCGTCGCTACAAGCGGGAAATACTTCCGACATGCTTTGCCGCCCATGATATCCGAAAAGAAATCATACAGACTCTCCACAGCCCACTCTGCAAAATTCTGAAAGCCTGACGGCACAGTCTGCAGCCTGCGGCCCGCAACTACAGCCAGCACACACAGTATGACCGTAATGACTGTACTCGTTATCATCCCGTTGGATATCCCAAAAGAATTAAGTGTCTCTATCATTATCGCCTGCCTCCCTTCCAGGTCACAGTGCTTTCTTCTGTTTGAAAACCAGCACCTTGTTCATCGCTACAAGCGCAGCTGCCGTTCCTATGAGAAAAGCCGTATCGTCAAACGGCACTATATCCCTCACGAGGAAAACCAGCAGCAGCGTCACTATATTGACAGCATAACTGATCATTGACCTCGCATAGATACCTCCCGCCTGACCTGCCCCGGCATCTGACGACGAGCTGTCCGCCATATACTTCTGCCACAGGAAGCGATTTTTGAGGTACCCTGCAAGCCCGCCTGCGATCAGACCTGCGATCGAGCCGAAAACATAAGTCAAATCTCACTCATCTCCTCTCTTATGACTACACATTATACACCGATTTGCGGCAATTGTGAAACAGTTTTTTTAAATTCATTTTTTAACAATCTCACTGTTTTCAACACTTTCGTGGTTTTGCCCAAAAATTATAATTTTTTATAATTGTAAAAAATTTGTATTTTCTTGTACTTCTTTGTTATCAATATGTTCTTTCCTTAAAACATCGTCAATCGTCGATGCCCTTTATTACGGTTTTGAGCCATTTGCGGCTGTAATACCGTTTAGTCAGGAATACGGCCTTGACTACTTCTTCGATCTTGACTGCCAGCACTGCCAGATATATAGGCATATGCAGATACAGCGACGTGATGAACGCCAGCGGCACGCCTATAAGCCACACCGTGCCGGTTTCCGTGATCATCGCGAACTTCGTGTCGCCCCCGCAGCGCAGCGTTCCCGTGACATGGATGGCATTGTAAAGTGTCAGCCACATTGTGGCTCCGTATACGATCAGTATCCTGAACGCATACGCGGCCCCCTGCTCCGAGAAGCTGAACAGACTGAGCAGCGGTTCCCCCGCTATTATCACGCCCGCTCCAAAGACTGCTCCCACTATGAGTCCCATCCTGATCATCTTGCGCGACATGTTGTATGCCAGTTCCGTCTTTCCCTCTCCGAGCTTCTGACCGACAAGTATCAGCACTGCATCTCCGATGCTGAACGCAGCCAGTGCGAACATATTGTTTATAGTATTGCAGGCCTGTACCGCAGCCCCTTCCGAGATGCCTATCCTCGCAAATGCCGCAACATACATCGAAGTTCCTATCCCCCAGAGTGTTTCATTTGCTGTAGTCGGCAGCGCATTCCTTATTATACGCGCAGCCAGCTCCCTGTTATAACTGAAAAACTCTCTGAAATGCCCTGCGATCCTGTTTTTGAGCACGAACACCTCGAACAGTATTATCAGCATTTCCAGAAGACGCGCTATAGCTGTTGCCAGCGCTGCACCTTCGACTCCCAGAGCAGGCGCACCCAGCTTTCCGAAAATGAACACCCAGTTCAGGAATGTATTGGTAGCAAATGCGATCACGCTCGCTGCGAGAGGCAGCGCAGATTGCTGGGTAGCCCTCAGTGCCACAGTAAACGGCTGCGTCACTGCCAGAAACAGGAACGTGAACGAACAGATCCTGACATATCCGACCCCCGCTTCGATAACTTCCGGGTACTTCGTGAATATCCTCAGTATATATTCAGGAAAGAAGAATCCTGCAACAAAAAAGAGCAGGCTGACGCCTGCTGCCGCAGACAGTGCAAAGCCTGTCGTTTTCCTTATGTTCTTAAAATCCATCACACCGTAAAACTGTGATATGAATGTACCCATACCTCCCGTGAATCCAAAAAGCAGCATCCAGTATATGAAAAACACCTGGACTGATACACCTACCGCATTCAGCTCAAGCTCTCCCAGACTTCCCACCATCAGATTGTCGATAAAGCTGAGGCTGGAGCCTATCAGGCTCTGCAGCGCTATAGGCAGCGCCACCTTGCCCATCATCGAAAAAAGTTCCCGATTTCTTATAGTCTCCAGATTCTCTGTTTTTATCATTTATTGTCACTGCCTTTCTCTATATGTTTGTCCTGCTTGTTTTTTTCCTCTTTTTTATCCGGTCTTTCTTTTTTTATCTTGTCTGCTTTCAGGCTGATGTTCCTGTTTCCCGTATCGGAAAGCAGCACGTATATCAGCATTATAGCGACCGCTGTAAGCCCGAGGTATTCCACTGTGAGCCCCCTGCTGTAGAGCACGGCGACTATGCCCATGATGCCGCTGATGCAGTAAAGGATCATCACCGCACGCTTCTGGCCGAATCCGGCCTTCATGATCCTGTGATGCAGATGATCCTTGTCCGCCGTACCTATCGACTGATGCTTCGCCAGCCTTCTGAATATAGCCATGACCGTGTCGAATATCGGAAGCCCCAGCACCAGCGCAGGAATTATCACGACTACTATCGTAGCACTTTTGACGGTACCCAGTATCGATACCGCCGCTATCGAAAATCCCAGCAGCTCCGAACCGCTGTCTCCCATGAATATCTTCGCGGGATTGAAATTGTACGGCAGGAATCCAAGCGCCGCGCCCGCTATAGCCATCATTGCCAGCGTAGGCACATACTGCCCGTGGATATATGCGACGTATCCTATACAGAGCGCGGATATCGCTACGATACCTGCAGCCAGTCCGTCGAGTCCGTCTATCAGATTCACAGCATTCGTGATAGCTATCAGCCACAATACCGTGATGATGAAACATGCCACGTCACCGAACGCCATATTGCCCGGACCGAAGTAATTCGTGATGAACTCGATCCTGACTCCCATGATATACACCACCGTAGCGCATACTATCTGTCCGCACAGCTTTACCAGCGGTTTCAGATCCTTCAGATCATCGATCAGACCGAGCATGTATATCAGAGTGCATCCGGTCATAACGCTCGTTATCCCTTTGTCTTTGAGTGCAAAGACTGCAAGTGCGGCCATTATCCCGAGATATATCGCGATGCCCCCGAATCTCGGCATCGGCTTTTTATGCATCCGCCTTTCATCTTTCGGGATGTCCATTGCGCCTATTTTAGGTGCGATCTTTATCGCCGCAGGTGTAACTGCCGCTGCCACGACAAAGGCGACCAGAAGCGGCCCCCATAATTCTATGCTGGTAGCTGTCACTTGATTTCTCCTAACATTACTATTTTGAGTCCGGCTTCATCCAGTATGTCAACAGACAGCTGGTCCGGATATCCTTCTTTTACTATGATCTTGCTTATTCCTGAATTTATTATCATCTTCGCGCATATCACGCACGGCTGATGCGTGATATATATCGTCGCGCCCTCGATGCTCTGACCCAGCGTGGCCGCCTGTATTATCGCGTTCTGTTCGGCATGCAGCGCTCTGCACAGCTCATGCTTCTCGCCCGACGGTATCCCCAGCTGCTGCCTCAGGCATCCGCCTTCGCGCTCACCGCAGTGCTCCAGACCTCTCGGCGCACCGTTGTACCCGGTGGCGACGATATGCCTGTCCTTTACGATCACAGCGCCTACATGCCGTCTAAGACACGTGGAACGTTTGGCTGTGAGCACTGCCATTTCCATAAAATATTCATCCCAGCTTGGTCTGTTGTCCATACGTTTCTCCTTGATCATGCAAATATCAGTAGTACACTTCTGCAAGGTACAGCCCGTAAGGCGGGGCTGTATGTCCTGCAGCTGATCTGTCTGCTGCATCGATAATAGCTTTCATCTGTTCCGGCGCGATCTTTCCCGCTCCTATATCAGTCAGCGTTCCCGTTATTATCCTTACCATATTGTAAAGGAACCCGTCGCCGCTCACGTGTATCTCTATGTTCCTGTCTCCGGTGACGCTTATATCATATATCGTCCTGACGGTGGTCTCACGCGGAGTCCCTCCCGCCGCCTCGAACGACTTGAAGTCATGCGTGCCCTTCAGATATTCCGCCGCGCGCCGCATGGCGTCCGTATCCAGCGGCTTTGCAACATGATAGACGTAATTCCTCACGAAGACATCTGCACTTTCTGCATTGAGTATCCTGTAGATATACTTCTTGCCTTTCGAGTCGAATCTGGCGTGAAAATCCGCAGGCTTTTCCTCAGCCTTTACGATCCTCACAGGTGACGCCGCGAACGATCCCTTCTCTCTGCTCGCGAGGCTGTTATTCACGACCATAGCCAGCTTTTCCACAGGGATCTTCACATCGGCTGCAAACGATGCGCGCTGAGCGTATGCATGCACCCCCGCGTCCGTCCGGCTCGTGCCGTTCAGCGTGATACTGCTGCCCAGAAGCGATGACAGCGTCTGCTCCAGATGTCCCTGCACCGTGGGCTTGTCCGGCTGTCGCTGCCAGCCGTGAAACACCGATCCATCGTATTCTATTGTAAGAAGTATATTCTTTTTCATCGTACACCTTTTCTAATTATATATTATTTCAAAGCCGCGTGCCACATTTATTAGTCATAATTCAGATGCTCGTCACATCATCAGCGGCCAGGCAGCGAAAATATAGAGACACCCGCAGCCGCATATATACGGTCCCAGCGGCCGCTCATCGTTCCTGCGGTACCGCCCCGATGCCAGACCCGCCGCAGCTGCTATCCCGCTCGCCAGGGAAGCTCCCAGGAGCACCGCCACGGTCCCCTTCAGTCCGAGCACCAGACCAAGCGACGCGAACAGCTTCACATCTCCGAAGCCCATCACTTCTCTATGGAATATCAGGCTTCCTATGCCTGCGACCGCCAGCATCGCGCCTCCGCCGACAATCGCCCCCAGCAGAGGCTGCCAGACTGAACTGTGAAAAGGTATGAAGCCGAACGCGCTCAGAGCCAGCATTATCACGAACTGATCGGGTATCACCATGTATTTCAGGTCTGCCAGGCCGATGATCAGCATCGCCCAGCACGCGAATACCCCTGCCGCGGCAAACTGTATATCACAGAAGGAAAGCCTGACGAGAAGACATGCAAAGCCTGCCGCATATATCCATCGCCACGGATAACCCTTCACTCTCTGTATGTGCGGATCCGTCAGCTCCGGTCCAGGCTTTTCCCCGTAATCGCACAGCCAGCCCGCAGGCATTTTATTGAATATATATACTGCCGCAAACCCCGCCAGGACGCCTAGCACTATGCTTGCAGCCACTTTTATGATAATCACCAGCATCTCAATATTCCTCCTTTATTGCTCTTATTCTATCAATTTCCTTTTTTAACCACAATATTATTTTGATTTTTTTGTCGTATTGTGGAGAATGCCGTCGTACATTAGATATAAAAAAAGAGTCCTTTTTGGTATAGAATCAAAACAGTGGTACAGTTGCACACCAAAGGAGGTATTGAATATGAAAAATGTTTCAACAAGGGACAGAGATACTGTGCTGATAGTCGACGACACATCAGCAAACCACGAAGTAATACAGACATTCCTGAACGATATAGGCGTAAAATGTGAAAGCGCATTCGATGGTCTCGAAGCTGTCACTATGTGCAATTCTGTCGACAAAAATTATTATTCACTGATACTGATGGATATAAACCTGCCGTGCATGAACGGTATAGAGACCGTCCGCAGGATCCGCAGTCTGGGTATCGATACCCCGGTGATCGCCGTGACGGCATCGAGCAAAAACGAAGACAGGATACGGCAGGCTGAAACGGAAAGTATATTTGACATGATACTTTTCAAACCGTTCAATTCCACGTCATTTTACACAGCGATCTCGCCATATGTCAGATCCGCACTGCTCACGGCGTCATGCTCCGGCTCCTGCGCACACCGGGACAGCAGCTTCCCGGGCCTGGATCCCGACGTATGCGACATACATACCGCTATAGAAAACATGGGCAACAGTCCCAGGCTCTTTCTGAAGCACTTCAATAATTTCAAACACAACAACGCCGACCTTTCTCTGCGTCTGCGTGAAATGATAGATACAGACCAGTACAGCGATGCCGCCGTCCTTTGTCATTCCATAAAAGGCCTCGCCGGCATGCTGGGATTCACATCTCTTTATTCGCATGTGATATCGCTGGAAGATCTGCTCAGACAGCACATAGCAGAGCGACTGTTCATCCTGTCATACGACATCCTCGCTCTGCTTTTTTGCATAAACAACGACATACAGTCGATATGCCAGCTGCAGATATGACTGCTGTCCGCAGCTTACGGCCACTCAGGCGATGCGCCATGACACTTCACACTATCTGCATGCCGGCGCATCAGGGCATAACACAGCGAAATGCACATCCGACGCTCGGCAGGCCCTGCCCTGGCGCGTCCAGGAGATCCTCATCGGATCACATGACAGATCTCACGAGATCTTCGAGCTGTTTCCTGTCGAATATCTTCGGAACGGGATACAGCGGATTCGCTTCAGCATCGGCCCATTTCGCGATAGTTTCGACATCTTCTTCCTTTATACAGTCGAATCTGTCCGGAATATCCATGCTGCGTTTCGTATTTTCTATCCATTCTATGAAAAGGCGCGCTTTTCCGTTATTCGTAGTCTTCCCTTTCATCGCGCCATATGCCGGGCAGGCGCATCCGCCTGTCCGGTCGTCATGATCTACTCCGTATTCTGCGGAAAGTCCGCAGTGATCCGCCAGCTCCGCAAGCTTCGCCTCTGCGCTGCTTCCGAATGCCTTCAGCACATGCGGCAGCAGTATCGCCATAGCCTTTCCGTGAGGAACGCCATACAGACCTCCCACGGCATGTCCTATCGCGTGCACATATCCGACGCACCCTCTCGTGAACGCCCTGCCGGCATAAAACGCCGCTCTCTGCATATTCTGGCGCTTTTCCATATCGCTGCCGTTCTCGTAAGCGCCCTCAAGATTTTCATATATGAGCTTTACGGCATCCTTTGCCATCTTCTTCTCCAGAGCCGTATTATAAGCGTTGTTGGTATAAGCTTCGACTGCATGACACAGTGCATCCATTCCGGTATATGCGGTTATATCCGGCGGCAGTCCCGCTGTCAGCCCGGCATCCAGCACACACACGTGCGGGATTATCGCCATATCGTTTATCGACTTTTTTCGATGTGTTTCATGATCCGTTATCACTGCTGCCATCGTCGCCTCTGAGCCTGTTCCCGAAGTCGTTGGTATCGCCCACATCACAGGCACTTTTCTCCTCGAACGCACCTTGAGCACGCCCTGAAGCTCCGCGATCGTCCTGTCCGGTCTCGCTATACGCGCTGCGATGGCTTTGCCGCAGTCCATCGGCGAGCCCCCGCCAAACAGTATTATCCCCTGTGCGTTTTTCTCATTATAGAGCCTGACGCCTTCCTCGACCTGCGCATCCGTCGGATCCGACGTGAGTCGATCGAACACCTCACATTCGATCCCGTTCGCCCGCAGCTTTTCCAGCATCGGCACAGGAAGCCCGCGCTTCATCATGTTCGGCCCCATGACCACGAGCAGCCTTTCCACTTCCCTGCGTTTTATATCTTCCAGCAGTCTGTCGCTGTCAGCCCTGTCTTCTATCACTTCAGGCGTATGCCACGGAAGCATGTACATCCCGACCTTCATCGCCCCCTGGTATATCCTGCAAAATAAGCTGTTCATCTCCTGCCTCCGATCCTCGTGTGATTTCTTCTATATATCATACCACCACTTCCCGCGAGACTCTATATCCGCGGGAAGATTTTCATGCAAAAAGCTGCCTTGCTGATCTTTTAGACGATCAGAAGACAGCCTGTATGTTTTCTTTTTTGTTTTTGCAGCCATGCCGGCCACGTATCTCGCGCCGTGCCGCGAGCTCCTGCTGTGCGTTTTATTCTATGATCCTTCTGACTGACACTACCGTTCCTGAGTAGCTCGTGCTCGTCACGATGATGCCTGTATCATAATCCGATGCGTGGACCATCTTGCCGCCGCCGACATAGATGCCGATATGACCCGAAAAGCAGATCAGATCTCCCGGCTGAGCGTCACTGTACGAAACAGCTTTGCCGCACTGCGCCTGATACGGCACTGTTCTCGGAAGCGATATCCCGAAATGCGCATAGACGCTCTGCACGAATCCCGAACAGTCTGCGCCGTCCGTAAGGCTTGTGCCGCCGTAAACGTACGGGTTGCCGACGAACTGAAGCGCAAAGTTCACAACGTCAGTCCCGCTGCCGCTGCCCATCACAGCCCCGCCGGAGCTGCTGCTGTCAGTATCCTTGCTCTTTGCCTTGGTGCCCTTGTACACTATCTTGTCTACCGACTCGTTTATCACTGTCGTATCCACGACCTGCGAAGAAAGTATCTTGCCGTTGACGCATGTCACCTGATTAGTAACGATCTGATCGCCGTCAGTTCCTTCGCTCTTTACCTCGCTCTCACCCTCGTAAAGCTCTGCATTGTCTTCATACGAAGTACCTGCTTCGATCTTCTCTACCGAGCCGATCTCTGCATCGATAGTCACAGAAAACAGCGGATCCTCCGTGCTGTTCTGCTCCAGTATATAGTTCACGGCTTCTTTTTCCGTGAGCACTGCCGGCGGTTCCCCGCTGCGCTTGAGGCTCTTGTCCTCGGTGCTCAGCTTCTTGTCTACAGAAACCGATACCACCTGGGCTCCTTCCGGCGTATATTCATTAAGTACTTCTTCTATTACTTTTTCTGCAGTCTTCTCATCCTTCACGAGGAAAAGTTCCTCGCCTCCGGCCTTTACTGCATACGGATCTTCTACTTTTTTCCCGCTTTTCGCATATACTGCATACGGCTTTGTGAAATCCAGGACAACCACTGATGCAATCGCCAGAATTACCACGAGTGCCGCGATAAGCAATTTTCTGTAATTCTTCAAACTTGAAATCATAGTTTCCTCTCCATTGAAATTCCTTCTGCGTCTGCTGTATCATAAAACAATACCTGTACATTATACAGCAATGGCACCCCTGGTTGAACCGATGGGGTGCCATTTTCACATAAACTTCAAGTTGCGTTCTTATTCAGAATATTTGTTTATCTGTGTGTACTGCAAACGCGCACAGTATCTGCATGCATGCGCAGACCTATCTCAGGCCGTATTCTTCAGCGAGCTTTCTGAATCCCGGCATCGAGTTCACGATGCTTTCGTGAGATACGCAGTATGCCAGACGCACATATCCCGGGCATGCAAATGCCGTTCCCGGAACCATCAGGATGTTGTACTTCTTGGCTGCCGCGCAGAATTCGTTTTCGTCCTCGACCGGCGACTTGAGGAACATGTAGAATGCCCCCTCCGGCTTGACGCAGTCGAATCCGCATTCTTTAAGTCCTTCGTAAAGCGCTGTCCTGTTTCTGTCATAGTAGTCGAGATCCACCTGGACGTCCACACATCTGCCGATGACTTTCTGCTGGAGTGACGGCGCATTTACACATCCGATTATCCTGTTCGCATTCGATGCCGTGTCGAACACCAGCTCGCTTTCCTCAAGCTCCGATGGTATAACGAGATATCCTATCCTCTCGCCCGGCAGTGACAGCGATTTGCTGTATGAATATGCAACGATCGTGTTATCGTAATACTTTGTAACGTAAGGGACCTCGGCTCCGCCGAACGCCAGCTCACGGTAAGGCTCGTCGGAGATCAGGAATATCGTCCTTCCGAGTTCTTTCTGCTTTCTGTCCATGATCTCTGCGATCTTCTTTATAGTGTCCTCGCTGTATATCACGCCTGTCGGATTGTTCGGCGTATTGATCAGAACGACTCTCGTCTTGTCCGTGATCAGCTTCTCGAAGCTCTCGAGATCAGGATAGAACGTCTCTTTGTCCGTAGGCGCCTGCACGACTTTGCCGTCGTAGTTGTTCACGTACCAGTTGTACTCGAGGAAGTAAGGTGCGAATATGATGACTTCCTCGCCCGGATTGAGGATCGTCTTGAGCGCTACGTTCAGGCCGCTCGCCGCTCCTACAGTCATCAGGATATTGCCGCTTCCGAACGATGTGCCGAATCTTCTGTTCAGTGAATCAGCGATCGCAGCTCTGACGTCTTCAAACCCCGCATTGCTCATGTATCCGTGGAGCACGCTCGGCTCTTCTTCATTGAGCACATCTATTATCGCCTGCTTTATCTCTGCAGGGACCGGTGCATCAGGATTGCCGAGACTGAAGTCGAATACGTTTTCAGCGCCGTACCTGGCTCTCATCTTGTCGCCTTCCTCAAACATCGTTCTTATAGCCGAGTTGTTAGCCATAAGAGGTTTCATCTTTTCTGCTATCATTAAATATCTTTCCTTTCAATCTTGCTTATATGTCCTGCTACAGATTCTTTGCCAGGTTGCACACGAAATCCTGCACGTTCGTCACGATGCCCTTTGCAGAAAGACTGCCGCGGTCGGACAGCTTGTTTACCGCAAACTCGGACGTGTCAACCACGTAGAAATACACGGGACGTACTGTTCCATCCTCGAGTACTCTGTAGCTCGGCGTCATGTTGCCGGTCGCGATAGTGTGCAGCACTGTCGCCATACCGATAACGGTCGTCGATCTTCTGACGTGGCTCCTGATCGCATCCTGCCCTACGTATGTATGCTCATACACTTCAGGCAGAGGGCCGTCGTCTCTTATCGAACCGTTCAGCACAAAAGGCACGTTGTTTTTCACACAGCTGTATATTATACCGTCGGTTATGTGCTCTTCTTCTATGAATTTAGGTATCGATCCGTAAAGGTTCACTTTGTTTATCGTGTCGATATGATTGTAGTGACCGTTGAAATGCGGCTTCTGCGTCCTGACGTTCTGACCGAGCGCAGTTCCGAGATATCCTGCTTCCAGGTCGTGTGTGGCAAGTGCATTGCCTGCCAGCAGCGAGTGTACATACCCGCCCTCTACGAGTTTCGCAAACGCATTCCTCGCCTCCGCATCGAAAGCGCATGCCGGCCCCAGCACCCATGTGATATGTCCATGGTCGCGCTCGTATCTGAGCAGTTCATAAAGGCTGCTGTAGTCGTATGAGAAAGCAGTTTCACGGCTTCGTCCCTGCCTGAATGAAAAGGTCGTCTGTTCGTCCGTATCCTGATCGGGAAACCTGAAGCTGTTCTCATTTACATAAATACCATCCTCACATTTCTCCGTCCTGCCTAGGACAACGAGATCGCCTTTCTTTATATTCCTGAACTCGCGGATATGGATATCCCCGTCCTCGTAGACCGCAACGCAGTCCATGCGCGAATCCTTCGGAAGTATCCATCTGCCGTCGAGCTTGAAATATTCAGGATATATGGACGTCGCATGGAAGCCCTCAGGCGCAGTCATGTCCTTGGGAGCTTCGGCGAGCCTTGCTTCCGGAGCTTTCCTGAAAAGCTTCTGCGAAAAATCCGGTTCGATATATTCACCTAGTTTAAATGTCATATTGTGTATCCGTTCCTGTCTGTCTTATTTTTTCTCGATCTTGTCAACGCCCATGTAAGGTCTCAGTGCTTCAGGGATCACTACTGATCCGTCTGCCTGCTGGTAGTTTTCCAGTATAGCTGCTACTGTTCTGCCTACTGCGAGTCCTGAGCCGTTGAGAGTGTGAACGAATTCAGGCTTGCCTTTTTCTGCAGGTCTGAATCTGATGTTTCCTCTTCTTGCCTGGAAATTCTCAAAGTTGCTGCACGATGATATCTCAACGTATCTGCCGTAGCTAGGCATCCATACTTCGATGTCGTATGTCATCGCTGATGAGAATCCCAGGTCTCCTGTCGACAGTCTAACGACTCTGTAAGGGATCTCTAGCTTCTGGAGAACTGTCTCTGCAGCCTTTGTCAGAGATTCGAGCTCATCGTATGAAGTCTCAGGCTTTACGAATTTTACCAGCTCCACCTTGTTGAACTGATGCTGTCTGATGAGGCCTCTGGTGTCTCTTCCTGCCGATCCAGCCTCTTTTCTGAAGCATGGTGTGTATGCAGTGTAGTAAATAGGCAGTTCTGCCTCGTCTATTATCTCGTTGTCTCTCAGATTCGTTACAGGAACTTCTGCTGTAGGGATCAGGAAGAAATCCTTTGCCGGCACGTGGAACATGTCGTCTTCGAATTTAGGAAGCTGTCCCGTTCCTGTCATAGCATCTCTGTTTACCATGAAAGGCGGCAGTATTTCTGTGAATCCGTGTTCTTCAGTGTGAAGGTTGAGCATGAAGTTGATAACCGATCTTTCCAGTCTCGCACCGAGTCCCTTGTAGACCGTGAATCTCGTACCTGCGATCTTTGCAGCTCTTTCAAAGTCCAGGATATCAAGATCTGTACCGATGTCCCAGTGTGCTTTTTCTTCAAAATCGAACTCCTTCGGCTCTCCCCATTTTCTCAGCTCGACATTTGCGCTGTCGTCTGCTCCCACCTGAACGTCTTTGTACGGTGTGTTAGGGATGTTGAGCAGTGCGTCGCGCAGATCCGCCTCAACCTGCCCCACTTCTGCATCGAGGACTTTTATCTCATCCGAAAGATTCTTCATCTCTGCCATGAGTTCAGTCGTGTCTTTTCCTTCTTTTTTCATCACAGGGATCTGTTTCGAAGAAACGCTCTGCCTGTTCTTCATCTGCTCTACTTCAGCAAGCAGTTCTCTTCTTTTTTTGTCAAGCGTTATAACATTATCTATTCCGAAGTCTCCCTGTCCTCTCGACTCAACAGCTTTCTTTACGTTATCAAAATCCTCTCTTATTCTCTTGATATCCAGCATATTCTTCTCCTTTTTCAAAAATTAAAATAAATTCTTTTTATATGTAATGTAAAGGTCTGTCAGCTCGATGACCTTCTGCTGCATCTCTATCTGCATAGCGGATGCCTGATCGTATTCTCCTCTGTCGAGAGCTCGCTTGATCCTCGTCAGCAGACAGAACTCGTCGAGCGTATCTCTTCCCAGCTCGTTTCTGAGACGCTGTATCTTGCCCCAGTAATATCTGTCATAATCCACGCAGTCGAGGTCGTCATGCGCCTTGCAGCATTCTCTCACGAAGTCCATCGTGTCAGGTATTATCCTGTCATGGAGCTCTGTCGCCCACTGAGCTCTGATCGCTTCCTTGTATGATGCGAGAGCGATATCGCTCATAACGTCGTCTCTCCTGAATATATCGAGCTTTTCAGGATAATCTTCGAACGCCTGTATATTTTCCCATACGGTTCTCGGCGCTCTGCCGAAATATCTGCTTCTCTCTTCTTCTGTATATTCATCGAACACGTTCTTTTCGCTTCTGTAGATCCTGTCTGTATCCAGGTAGAAGTCATCTTCTCCGTAATCCTTTGAGATCGACTTTTCAAGATCTGCAGGCGTTTTACCGTTCTCCAGGGCTTCCTTTATACCGTCGAGCATCGCCATGTACGACGCTGCCAGTACGAGGTATGTATTGCTCTTAGGGTTCGGCGCTCTGAGCTCGAATCTCGTTGCCATCTGGTTGCCCACTTCTCTTACGAGTCCGACGAGTACCGTTCTGTTTCTGGAAGGGAGCTTCGCGCTGTGTCCGAGCGATGTTACCGTGCAGACCGGTGCTTCATATCCGGGCTTGAGTCTGTTCAGCGAATCGTTTGTAGCACTTACGAACGGATTTATCACATCATAGTTTTTGAGTATTCCCATAAGTGCTCCGAATCCTACCGGGCTCATGAATTCATTTTCCGGGTCTGAAGGTGCAAACAGGTTTATCATCCTGCCGTCCTTGAGCTTTGCAGCTACACCCATATGAGTGTGCTCGCCGTTTCCTGCAACACCCTCCACAGGTTTCGCCATAAACGTCACGTCGAGTCCGTATGTCCTGAATATATCTCTTACGACGTATTTTATCTGATTCTCATTATCTGCCGCCTGGACAGCCGTCGAGTATTTCCAGTCGATCTCGAGCTGCTCCATTACATGGTCATAGCTTCCTGAATTGCTGAGATTTGCTTTTACGCCACCAACTTCCTTGTGGCCCATTTCCATGTCGAATCCATACTTCTGCAGTACCAGCATCACTTCTTCCAGCGCCGTTCTGACAGTTCCTGTAGTTCTCTTCCAGTACTGTTCTTTTAACATCTGTGCCGTGGAAAGCTGCTCTCTGTCCGCATCGTCATCCGGAGTCTTTACCCAGAATTCGAGCTCTGTCGCAGCAGTTATCACAAGCTGGTCTATGTCATCCACGCTGTCCGCATCGAGATATTCGAAAACATACGGATTAGCTCTCAGCAGCTGCATCAGATCTTTCTTGAAGTTGTGTATCGCATCTCTGAGGATGACTCTGGATCCCACTCTTGCTGAATCGTTATGCACCAGTGACGAAGGGATCCTCAGCGTGCCGACAGGCAGCCCTGTCTTCTGATCGGGATAGTTGAAATTGTGGTCTACGAACCAGTTCACCTTTGCGTCAGGTATGATATCTACCTTCGCGTTGTTCAGCTCAGCTATCTTCGGAAGCACTACACTGGATCCGTCTGTCTGAACACCATGTTTCATGAATTTTTCTATATTTCCGAGGAATTCCTCCACCGGGATCTTCTCGTCAGTGTCATGTCCTCCTATATCAATTCCGACAAGTGATACGAATTTCACTTCGGGATGCTCTTTCAGTATGCCGCTTACCTCTTCCGGACTGTGCCTGTCCGCAGGTATGACATAGAGCATCTTATCCAAATCATACTTTAACATATAGCTGTCTCCTCCCTAGTTTAGTTTATTTTACAGTCAGAATACGACAGAACATTCCCGTCAAACCTACTCGGAGCAAAGGGAATGTCCTGAACAATAATCCTATTTACTTAACATATTTAAATACTTATCCAGTTCATTAAGATATTCGCCGTACTTCGCCCAGTCGCCGTTCTTCTGCGCATTCTGTGCATTGTCGAATGCATCCTGAGCCCTCTTTATTATTTCAGTTTGACTAAGTTCGTCACCATTTCCACCTGATGTAGTATCTGTATTGCCGCTGTCCTCGCGCTCGTATGCGCTGCCCTCTCCGAACATGGAATTGAGAGCCTCCGCAAGCGTCGCTTCATATGCGATATTGTCACCGTATACAACGATGACTCTCTTTACTTCCGGTATGCTCGAATTCGTCGCTTCCAGATATACAGGCTCTATATAGAGCAGCGAATCTTCGATCGGAACCACGAACATGTTTCCTCTGCTGTATTTCGAACCGGACGAATTCCACAGTGAGAATTCCTTCGAGATCTCAGTGTTCTGGTCTATCTGAGCTTCTATCTGCATCGGGCCGTATACCGTCTGGCTCTTAGGCATCTGGTAAAGTATCAGTTCGCCGTAGTTTCCGCCATCATTTCTCGCTACGAACAGTCCCATCAGATTCTTTTTGTCTTTCGGTGTTAACGGTATGGAATTCACGAATTCCGCACTGTCTTCACCAGGAAGCTTCATGATGTAGTAGTTCGGAGACATCGTCTGCTCCTCTGTGCCGTATATCTCGCTGGATATCTGCCACAGGTCCTCATTCTGATAGAAGACTTTCACGTCGTTCATGTGATATCTCTGATATACCTGCGCCTGTATGTTGAGCAGCGTGCTCGGATATCTTATGTGCGCCTTTATACCTTCCGGCATATCCTTTATGTCTTTGAAAAGATCAGGATATATCTTCTTGAAGTTCTGCGCTATCGGATCCGTATCATCCACGATGTAGTAGTCTGTCGTGCCGTTGTATGCATCGATCACCACTTTTACAGAGTTCCTTATATAGTTCGTATCGGAAGTATCGCTGAAAGGTTCCGAATAAGGATATCTGTTCGTGTATGTGTATGCATCTATGATCCAGTACAGCTTGCCGTCGACAGTTACCATGTAAGGCGACTTGTCATATTCCAGATACGGCATTATCTGCTTCACTCTCTCTTTGATGTTCCTGTTGATCAGGATCTTAGAGGAGCTCTTCACATTCCCTGATACGAGAAGCTTGAGGCTTCTTTCCTTTACCGCGAACATGAATCTGTTGAGCGGGTTCAGCTTGATGCCTGCATCTCCTTCGTAAGTCGTGTATTTGTTCTCGTTGCCGTCAGGGTAGTCGAACTCTTCCTCCGACGTATTTGTCAGAACATAGTTGTTTGTCAGCTCGCCGTAGTAGATCTCCGGTCTGGTGATCTTGATCTCGTCGACGTCAGATACCGGTGGAATGCCGCCTATCAGCATATCCGGCTGTCCGCTGGCTGTTATCTTGTCTACACGCGAAAGAGTTATGCCGTAGCCGTGAGTATATTTCAGATGCTTGTTCAGCCATGTGTCATTTATCGAGTTCTCATCGATCTCCCTGGCCGACAGGAACGTCTGCGTATATTCGCCGTTTATATTATATCTGTCGACATTGACATCGTTGAACGAATAATACTGCTTGATGCTCTGTGTCTGATTGTAGAACGTCTTCGCAGGTTCATAATCATTTATTCGTATGTTCGATATCGTCTCATCGTTGTTGCTTATATCTTCTCCGGTCAGATCATTGCTCGCTGCGAACTCCTTTTTATTTACATCGTTTAGTCCGTATGCAGTCTGAGTATATTCTATGTTTCTTTCCAGATACCTGCTTTCTTTGTTGATCTCGTCCGGAGTGACCACCAGATTCTGCACTACAAGGGCTGCGCCTGTTCCTGCCACTCCAATGATTATCATTATGATCGGCGCCACAACTGCAGGCTTTATATGTCTCCTGCTTATTCCGACCGCGAATCCCACTGCCGCAAATACTGCAAGCACCATTATTATCCTGTACATCCACAGCGTGATGTTCACATCAGTGAATCCCGCACCATGTACCGCTCCAGTGCTGCCGAACAGCAGGTCGTACTGCTTGAGGAAAAAGTTCACTCCGACCATCAGGAAAAACAGCACTCCGACTATTATCAGCTGTTTCTCCGCTATCGACACCAGCATTTTCAGGTTCTGATTATCGAACGACTTGCGCGGTCTCGACGGTCTCTTGAAGCCGCCTCCGGCCTTTCCTGTAAACGCTTCCGTGAATTTGCCGAACATGCCGTTCAGGTTGTCGAATCCGTTTCCGGCACCGCCCTGTGCCTGAGACTGTTCCTCTTCTTCATCGACAGTCTGCGCCTTTTCTTCAAAGATCTTAGGCGTTCTCACCGTCAGCAGTATCGAATAGTAGATCACTGTCAGCACTGCAAATGCGATCAGCAGTACCAGCACGATCTGGTTCACTTCTTCTATGAAATCAAGCTTGAATGCATAGAAAGAAATATCCATATCGAAAAGGGGGTCTTTTTTACCGAACGACGTACTGTTTATGAACTGCAGAAAATCAAACCACAGTTTTGTAACAGTAAAGAACGTCGTTATCGCACCATAGGCTGCCGCAAGTCCCCACGATATGAGATTCAGCCTGCCGTGGTTCACAGGCTCATCCGAAGATACTTTTATGAAATACCCCCGTTTGAGGAATTTCAGATAAATGTATGCAAGGAATGTGACTACGACAAAGGTCGGCACCCCTATTTTGATCTGGGTAAAAAGTTTCGTAAAAAACACCGATACATAGCCCAGTTCTCTGAACCACATGAAATCTGTGATGAACCCTATAAGGCTCAGAAACAATCCTAATATTATGACGATCGCGATTATCACACGCAGGCCCGTCCGTTTCTTTTTCTCCTTTGTCACAGTACGCTGTACCTCCCTCTAAAGTTTCACAAACCTCCCGGCCTGTGTTAAACGATGGTGATATCTGTTCCGCTGTCCGGATCCGTTACAGTTATCTGCATCGTTCCGGCGCTGTATACAGTTCCGTCTGCCTGGCTGCCGTCTGCTGCATCCCCGGTTATGAGGCGGATGACCTTGTTGAGCTGATTGTCTATAAATGTCGCTGCGCCACTCTGCGGTGCGATGAACCTTATAGCCATGCCTATGACTTCTACTGCAAGTATAACGATCAGTATAACGAGGATTATCTTCAGCACCAGTCTGCCCTTTGCGCCTTTTTTCTCGTATTCTTCAACTTCATCTGAAGTTTCGTTGTCAAATTCAGCGTCTCTCTTTGCCAGTATTTTTTCTTCTTTTGCTCTTTCGCGCTCGAGTCTCTTCTGCTCTTTTGCTCTGCGCTTGAGTTCCTTCTTGGAAAGCTGCGACTCGTCTTCTTCATCATAGAATCCGTCGCCGTAGAATTCATTCATGCCTGCTGCGCTGCTCTGCTGCTCCTGCTGCTGCCTTATGTAATTTGCCGCCTCTTCATTTCCATAATTGTCAAAATCGTTGGCTGCCGGCATCTGGCTGAAGCTGTCATTGTGCGGCATCACAACTGTGTCATTCAGCGCTGCGCCCTGTTCTGTTCTGAACTGGTCGCCGAGGCTTCCTGCCTGGATAGTGTCGCTCATCCTGAATTCTTCAACGACTGCCTGCTGCGCTTCCGGCTGTCCTTCCTGAGGCTGCTCGAACTGTGACAGATCATCTATGCTGATGTTTTCGAACTGCGTGAGCAGATCGTCTGCACTGTCCGCTGCCGGCGCACTTTCCATATCAGTCCTGAAATCTATAGGCTGAGCCTCCTGCTGTGCTGCCATATCAGCTGCACCTGCTCCGAATGCTGCCATTCCTGCTGCCGGCGCTGCATTGTCGAAAATCGATCCCTCCGGTGCTGTCGGCTGTGCCGCTGCCTCATCGAGGCTGTTGAAAAACTCTTCATCGCTTGCCGGAGCAGCTGTCGTTCTCTTGTTTGCTATTATGGTGTCCTCGTTAAGGCCCGCCATGATAGCTGCTTTATCTACTGTTCTCGTATGGAAGAACTCGCTTTCCGAAAAGAGAGTGTCTCTTCCTGTAACATTGTCTTCTGTTCTTTCTTTTTCTGCAAATATATCTGTCTGGACGAAATCTGCCGCCGGCTGTTCTGCCGGGATATCCACTGCAGGAATTTCTGCTGCAGGCGCCTCTGCGAAAGTCACCTCAGGTGTATTTACAGCTTCTGCTTCTATAGGTGCGTTCTGACCGTCAGCTTCTTCAAGCTCTGCAAAGAATGAGCTTCTTGCCTTCGTCATCTCGTCGATCTGGTTCTTAGTAGCCTGATGAGCTTCTGTCACTTCGCGGCTCACAGCATCTTCTCTGATCTGATCTATGCCTTCTCTCATCGCAGCGACTGTAGCTCTTATCTTAGCCGCTTCCTCATCACGCATTCTCGTAGTCTGCTCGATGACACGACGAACTTCTTCCTCTGCTACCGCCTGGTTAGCCTCTTCTTCAAGTTTCTTTCTCTGTGCTTCAAGACGTTTCTGTGCCTCTATCGCCTCAAGCTGTCTCTTTTCCTGCTGAGCCTTGAATCTTGCTTCAGCTTCAGCCGCCATTCTGGCTTCCTGCTGAGCTCTGATCTTTGCAGCTTCCTGTGCAGCCCTGAGATCCGCTTCAGCCTTGAGTCTGGCCTCTTCTGCAGCCTTTACTTTAGCTTCAGCCTCAGCTTTTCTCCTTGCTTCCTCCTCAGCTGCAAGTCTTGCAGCCTCCTCTTCACGGAGTCTTGCTTCCTCTGCCGCCTTCACGCGTGCTTCTTCTGCACGGCGGGCTTCCTCTTCAGCATTGCGCCTTGCGATCTCGGCCAGCCTTGCAGCTTCTTCTTCCGCTTTTCTTCTGGCTTCCTCGGCAGCTGCGATTTTAGCTTCCTCGGCGCGGCGTGCTTCTTCTGCCGCTCTCTGTCTTTCTGCTTCTTCTGCTGCGAGTCTTGCCTCTTCCTCCGCCTTTCTCTTTGCTTCGGCTTCAGCCTCTTTTTTCGCAGCTTCTATAGCGGCAAGTCTTGCTTCTTCCTCAAGTCTCTTCGCTTCTTTTTCTGCCTCCTGGGCTTCGATCCTCTGCAGCACGTCAGATTCGAATGCCTTAGGCTGATAAGGTTTCACTATCCCTTCCTTCTCAAGGAAAGCGTCCATCGACGGATCTTCAGGTTTTGCTTCGAATCTCCTGTCTGCGAGCTTCTCCGCCTCTGACAGTTCCTGCCTGATAGGGTTCCCTGATTTGACCTTTTCATACTCTCTGTTGAGGAGCTGCTGGAATTCTTCGTTCTTCCTGTTGAAAGTATAGAATTTATCTATTCTGTCTGCTGCGCTCAGCGGCTTCTGTTCTTCTTCTGCTTTACCGATCCCGGATGCTGCATCTGTCTTGCCCGCTGATGCATAATTCTGCACAGTTCTTATCTGTTCCGCCGTTTTTCTTTCTATCGCTGCATCGTTCTGCTGCACGGCCGGCTGTCCCGTTACTGTATCAGGTATATCCTGAGGCTTTGCATTCCAGTCAAAATCCACATCTTCGGTCTTTTCGTATTTTCTTCTTCCCGGATAGTCATCCACGTTCCACTGAAACTCTTCAAACATCGGCTTTTTAGAAGCGCTGCCGATGTTTTCTTCGTTCTTGTCAGCTCCTGTCTGCACAGCTTTATGTCTCTGTGCAGCAGCCGGGGCATTATCCGGCACGGACGTTTCCGGTTCTACAAGCTGTCCGCAGTGACTGCAAAACTTTGAGCTGTCTGCGATCTCGTTTCCGCAATTCTTACAATACATATATTCCTCCTTCTGGATATCATTCCTTGATCAGTTTTTCCAGCTCTGACGCCGTGTATTTACGACCGCTTCTCCCCACGTCGTATCCCATCCGGGCTGCCGGCATCTGTTCCTGCTCGCTGTCTATATCCATTTCATCTATGAGATCCAGACTGATCTCATAGCTTTCTTTTTCATCGTGCTGTTCTTCGCGATCATCATGATCTCCATCTGCGGTTTCCTGCATTTCTTCTCCTTCGGCGCCTGCTGCTTCCGGAGGTTCTGCCGCATCTTCATCTGCCGGCGTTCCCGGCATCTTTCTCATCTCCGGCACATCCAGCTCTTTCAGCATTTTATGCATTTCCGTGAGAGCTGACTTTTTCCTGCATACCTCTGTTTCCGTTTTTTCTGTAAGATCACCTTCATCACTGCATGTATCCTCACCAGTGCCTGAATCTTCATATCTGTCATGTCCCTCTGACGGCTGCTGTCCATCTGCTGTCTCAGAAACATCTGTATCGCCCGCCGGCATCCCTGCCATGCCGTCACCATTATCCATTTCATGCACAACAGGTTCTGTGGTTACGTAGAACTCTTCATCGCGATCCGGCGTTTTCTGCCATTCTTCTTCAGAAGCCGATACCGGATGTATTCTAAAAGGTTCTTCCTGCACTGATCCGCTGCTGCTCCGGACAGTCTCGCCGTTCGCTCTGACCCATTCGAAAGGATCCTGTACGCGGCTCCTTGCCCTTCTGCCGGATGACCTGCCTGCGGCACTTTGCGCGACAAGCGATTCCATATACGAAATATCCGCTTCCTTTTCCGCAAAACCCTGCCGGTCCTGCGCCTCCTGCCCCGGAGACATTTCCTGCGTCAACCTTTCCAGATTTTCCTCTATGGCCCTGATACTGTCCGTTCGCATCTCTGCTTCTCGTTTCCAGATCATAAAAGCCACAACACATACTGCAACAAAAAAAACCAAGGCCACAACAACTACAACTATGATTGTCGTCATGTAATATTCTCCTATTTAGTATGTCTTATATCAAAATATCGTAAAATGTGTTCAAACTCTACAGTTACACAATAATTACAGTCGCTTGTATTATACTATAGACAGGGAATAATTTCAAACACATATGCAAAAAAGTGCATAAAGTGTATACAAAAATGCGTATTGTCGGATTTGTCGAAAAAAGGCACGAAAAAAGTATCCCTGCACTTCATCACCGGAATGCATAACGATGCGCCGACAGTCGAGGTTACGCAAGTGGCCGTGCTCATAAAATGATGTATAAAAATTCACTTTTGAGTTTTATTATACATATCTCTGTTCCATATAACAAGCCTTAACGACCCAGAAGATCTCTCAGCTCTTTTTCTGAAGAAAATTCTATTATTATGTCAGGAAAATTCAGAAAAATCAGAGCGCGGCATGCTGTTTTCGTGTATAATCTAGATATATTCTTCAGGATGGTACGCCAGATCATGATGCGGCGGATACCGGGAAAAATAAAAGGTCAGAAGGGGAGGTGAAGATATGGCTAAAAAATGTTTCAGATGTGGTTCGGAAAAACTCGTTAAAGTAGTGCCGGCAAAAGCACTTGTAATACCAGAGATAAAACAGGAGGTCGAGGACGGGACTGCTGTAGTCAGCTGCGGGTGTGCAGGATTTCTTTCATCGCATATGACCAGATGCAGAAACTGCGGTTTCGAATGGGATGATATCATGGAGCAGCAGATGATGCAGCAGGAGTGATCGTCAAAGCGATTCAACACCCGAAGAAGGTATAGAATCATAACCGCCGGCTGAGTCGGCGGTATGTTTAGACCCTGGAAGGGTCTGTTGCCAGCAGCATCTCAAGATGCACTGAATTGGTTCGCCAATTGCACTAACTTCTCTACAAACCCTAAAGGGTTATTCCTTATTTTGCACGAATGGATCTATATACTCTTTCATGGATATTTGATCTTCAGCAATATCTTCCTGCAATTGTGTACGTATGTATTCTTCTATTTTCTTTGTGTTTTTTCCAACTGTATCTACATAGTAACCCCGACACCAGAAATGTCTGTTCCCATACTTGTATTTTAAATTTGCATGTCTATCAAAAATCATCAGTGAGCTTTTCCCTTTGAGATATCCAACAATATAGGAAACACTATACTTTGGCGGTATTCTTACCAACATATGGATATGATCAGGACAGCATTCGGCTTCAATGATCTCTACTCCTTTTCGATCACATAATAATCTTAATATCTTCCCAATGTCAGCCCGTATTTTTCAATAAATCACTTTCCTACGATACTTTGGGGCAAACACTATATGATACTTACAATTCCACTTAGGTCAGTTTACAAGGAACTACACGCAGACCACGAAACGGGGGCTGCTGACAACAAATAAAGGCTGAATATCAAGCACCGGGAAAGCGCGGGATATTCAGCCTGTTTTGTTGTCCGGGGTTTCCAAAGGGGCTTTCCCTTTGGCACACGACTTTGCTTGCAAAGTGTAGTGTGTTATACGCTCTGTCGGCGTTGCTGCGAAAATGCCGTTGCCGCCGGGGAGGGCAAGGGCATTTGAAACGGCAGGAAAACAGGGCTGTGATTGCGTGGCGTGGAGCCGCAAGCGCAGGACTGGTTTCATCAGCAGACAGGGCGGATATGAAAGCCCCCGTCCCTCGTCCCACGCCGGACTACGGGACAAAATGTCCCGAACCATTTTGATAAGCAAGCGTACTTGTCAACCTTTACCCTTTTTGAAAGAACCACTACCACGATAAGTGTTGACAACACAGGTAAAGACTTGTCCACAGTGTTTGCACCGTACCATGTGAACCATAATTTCATCCGCCCATCCATCTTCGGTCTTTACCTGATTCAACGGGCAAGTGGATTCTTCCTCAAGCAGTTCAAAACCGCCATTTGTCACAAGCTGTTGGATGTATTTGATACACGCCAGATAATCTTTCGGTGCGTTAAATCTCTTCCATTTCTGAATATTATGACAGTAGTCACACATTGCAACTCCCTCCATAACCAAATTTTTCTAAATTTTGAAATGGGCGGGACTGTCAACGGCGGCGCATGAAATGTGCCGTTCATCTTGACCGTTGACTGGCTCGGCTGGCTTTGCTATTTCCCCATCTATGCAAGTACGCCTTTTGCCAATAAGGCGCACTACGTTAAATGCTCATTTTATTCGTGCTTGAATTCGCTCAATCGCAAAAACGGCACTGCCACGGACATCGCTAATTCTGTTATTTATATGTTGCTCCAAAAGAGGAATATCTTCTACAGAACCAATTTCGCCGAGCGCAGCATTTGCATAGGTTATTTCATACTTGTAGCGCTTTACATCCTCTTGATTGATGTAATACGCAAGGGCTTGCTTACTTTCCAGTGTTGCAGATGCGCCGAGCGCACGAATTGCACTGTGGCGAATCAGCCATTTTTCATTCATCGCCAGTCGGACGATTGGTTTAACGGAAATATCCGACGGAATTTTAATGTCAGCTATTCTGTCCAGCATGCCAGAGAGGATGTACTTATCGGTTTCTACTTCCAGCTGTTGCAAGTAGAAGCAAATTTGCTCATCTAAGGGCTCGTTTTTCAGCAGTTTTCCTAAAATGAAATATGCGGCATCACGAATCTTTTTGTCCTTCGGTTTTGGGTTTATTAAAATTATTTTTTTTAAAATTGGGTAAAAAGCAGGATTAGAAAGAGTTTCCGCCTCACGAAGAGCCTTCCAGCTGGTCGTTGTTGTTGATGAGTCTGTAAACGTTTCTTCTGTATTAATTCTTTGAATAAGCTCAACAATATATTTTTCCGACATGATGCCCCCTCCTTCGTCAAATAATCTATGTACGCCTTATCCGCCTAAGGCGTACTTGTTATTTTCTCTTACCTCTCTGTGTCACATAGCTTTTCGCCAGTTCAGATTTTTGAACAATCCGGGTCAGCCATTGTTTTTCTTCCTCTGTCAGCTTGGTATAGCGCAGCTTTGTCTGCTTGCAGAACACTATCAGCAGTTGTTCCGCCCGGCTGCCTTTGAAACTCGCCACTTCCTCCAAATCCCGCTTGAGTTCGTCCACAATGGTATTCTCCGGGGCGCCGTCGCTCCTGCCCCTGTGGGCTTGCCGTATGTCCTCCATGATAGCGTCAATATCGTGATGTACCCGGCTGCTGAAATAGTCGCCCTCCCGCACATGGGCGGCTTGCAGCACACCGGCAGTTTTGTCATGCTCTCCCGGCTGGTACTTCTCCATGATTTCAGCCCTCGCCACGTCTACCCAAGCGTTTAGGTTCTGTATCTGTGTGGCGGAGATACCCTCCACATAAATCTGTATATCGGCCAGTAGCTTCACAAAATCCGGGTGCGCCGCCAGTTCACACAATAGGGCGGTATCAATTCGCCCGCTTTTCAGCAGTTCAATCATATCGTCACTCAAACACAGGTCTGCAAGATCGGCGTTTGGGTGATTTTTTGTTTCAGACAGCCCCAGCAGATAATCGGCGGTCACGCCGTAAAACTTCGCCAGCTTGATAAGGGCATAGTGGCTGATGTCCTTAAAATCCTCCGCTTCATAACTGCCCAGCGCAGACTTGGAGAGGTGGGTCTGCTCCGCAAGCTGTTCCAGCGTCAGCCCACGCTCTACACGCAGGTCTTTTAGGCGCTCTTGAATGGTTAAAGCCATATTTTGTTCCTCATTATATTGCCGTTATCATATTTTCTAACTTAAATCTTTCGAGCTGCGGAATGTTCTTGGCAGAAATATTTAGGCCATATTCTGGTTTCGACTTTTTACCCTCATATGAATGGTAAACAAAAGTATTACTACTGTCGTTATCCCATGTGGTCGCAGGAATTAAATATTCTATGGGGTGTTCGCCATCATTTAGCAAAAGCAAGAACAAGTAAAGTGATTGGTCTGAAATATCAAAATATTCCTCCCGCATAAAAACATAGCCTGTTCCTTTGCGAATGGCTTTAACTTGAAACTTCAAAAATCCTCTCTTGCTTTCTGCAATAAAATCTATTCCATGGTCATCAACCTCGGAAGTATAAATGCTCACTCCATAAGAGGCTAATGACATTTTTGCGTAGTATTCACAGAACGTCCCCAGCTTTTGCCGGGTGAGGTCACTTCTTGACCAATTTAGGTTATATATTTCATTTCCACCTCCTGCTACATATCTTTTTTTCATTCTACCACAATTCCGAGAGCGTGGAAATAGGCAGTTTTTTGGCGGATTTCCTACCTTTCGGATATACGGGACGGGCTGTCTTTTAGGTGTAGACTTAGGGTAGTTCATCGGTGAGCCGCACCTTGAAAACCGAATGACCGTCCGAAAAGGAATACCCCGGCCGGGGAAGCATCGCAAGGAGCCGGACTTCTGGACACTTTGTCCAGAGGTCACTTCGGGACAAGTGTCCAGAAGCTGCGGGGAGCGTGCCAACGCCGGAACACGCCGCAGGAATGGGGCAGGAAGCCTTTTCGGGGCGAACGGCAAAAGCGAAAAATGGAGGGAACACATGAGAGATAACCCCTATAAAGACTTGCCCCCGCTGGAACGCAGGCCGGACGGTTCCCTTTACCGCATGACACCGGCACAGAGGAAACAGGCGGCCAGCCTGATACGCCGGAAGTGCTGCTGTGAGGACGGCAACTGCATCGTTCTTGACGATGGGGACACCCACACCTGCCCCCAGACCATTTCTTTCTCGGTCTGCTGTAAGTGGTTCCGCTGGTCGGTCTTGCCGCTGGACGGGACGCTGGAAGCGGAGATTTTCCGGGATAGGGAGCTAAAACGCTGTGCGGTCTGCGGCAGAGTGTTCGTCCCGAAGTCCAACCGGGTGAAATACTGCCCCGACTGCGCCGCCAGAGTTCACAGGCGGCAGAAAACAGAAAGTGAACGGAAAAGGAGGTCTGCTGTGGACAGTTAGGCAGGAAAAAAGCCTTGTTTTACAAGGCTTTGCAAGCCCCAAACCGGGGCGGGTAGTATAAAGTATTAACTACCCCGGAAAACGGGCTTCTAACCGTCCACAAAACACACCATGACAAACACGATTTATATTCATCAGCCGGACAGACCTGTCCCGGAAAAACGGCTGGGCGGACGAATACGGGCGTATTTACCTCTACTATCCCATCAACGAGGTAGTGGAGCTGCTTCACTGCGGACGGCAAAAGGCGGTGAACACCCTGCGGGAGCTGCAATACGCCGGACTGGTGGAGATTCAGAAGCAGGGCTGTGGAAAACCCAACCGCATTTATCCAAAATCCTATGAAGCGGTTTCAAACACCGACTTCAAGAAATCCGGTTATGGAACGCCGGAGGACTGAAAACCGCACTCATAGAGTACGATAATCAATCCTCTTGAAGTACGAAAATCGGACGGTATATAGAAATACAAAGATAAAAAGATTGATTTATATTCTATCCATTCCCTTCCTATCCGAGATATTTTCTGCGGGATTTTCCTGTGAAAAAAATCCCGGAAGGGAAAGGAACGGGGAAAGGAGTTTATGGCACAACACGCAATTTTGCGATTTGAAAAACACAAGGGCAATCCGGCAAGACCGCTGGAAGCCCATCACGAAAGGCAGAAAGAGCAGTATGCCAGCAACCCGGATATTGACACCAGCCGGAGCAAGTACAACTTCCACATTGTCAAGCCAGAGGGACGCTATTACCACTTTATCCAAAACCGCATTGAACAGGCTGGCTGCCGCACCCGTAAGGACAGCACCCGGTTTGTGGACACGCTGGTCACCGCCAGCCCGGAGTTTTTCAAGGGCAAGCCCCCAAAGGAGATACAGGAATTTTTCCATAGGGCGGCTGATTTCCTCATTGACAGAGTAGGGCAGGACAATATCGTGTCTGCTGTGGTACACATGGACGAGAAAACGCCCCACCTGCATTTGAGCTTTGTCCCGCTTACTAAGGACAACCGCCTGTGCGCTAAAGAAATCATAGGCAACCGGGCGAATTTAACAAAGTGGCAGGACGATTTTCACGCCTATATGGTGGAGAAATATCTCGACTTGGAGCGTGGGGAGAGCGCCAGCAAGCATATCCCCACCCGTCTGTTCAAGCAGGCGGTCAATCTATCCAAACAGGCAAGAGCCATTGAAGCCACGCTGGACGGCATTAACCCGCTGAATGCCGGAAAGAAAAAAGAGGAAGCCCTCTCCATGCTGAAAAAGTGGTTCCCACAGATGGGGAATTTCTCCGGGCAGTTGAAAAAATACAAGGTCACAATCAATGACCTGTTAGCGGAAAATGAAAAGCTGGAAGCAAGGGCAAAAGCCAGTGAAAAAGGCAAGATGAAAGATACGATGGAACGGGCAAAGCTGAAAAGCGAACTGGACAATTTACAGCGGCTGGTTGACCGTATCCCGCCGGATATACTGGCGGAACTGAAACGGCAGCAGCGGCAGCATGGAAAGGAAAGGTGATTTTATAAGTACCACTATCAGATACAAAAAGGAAACGGAAGTCGTGACTTTTCAAGGCAGGGAAATCACGCTGGAAAACCTCTCCCCGGTGTTCACGCCGGAGCAGGAAGCGGCAAAACGCCGAGAGCTGGAACAGCAGCTTTATGAGGTGTTCCGCAAGTATGCCGACAAACGGCAGAGTGAGGAAGCCGGGGCATAAGGTTTTCCAAAGCCATCGTTGATTTGCGGGGCTGCTGGCGGTATAATAAAGCTGTCAGCAGCTCCGTTTCTTTTTTAAGAAAAGGAGCGACAATATGAATAATCGAATAGACGCAATCTATGCAAGACAATCGGTGGACAAAAAGGACAGCATTTCCATTGAAAGCCAGATTGAATTTTGCAAATACGAGTTGAAAGGCGGTAACTGCAAGGAATACACAGACAAGGGGTACAGCGGCAAGAACACAGACCGTCCGAAGTTTCAAGAACTGGTGCGGGACATCAAGCGGGGCTTGATTGCAAAAGTCGTGGTTTACAAGCTCGACCGTATCAGCCGTTCCATTCTGGACTTTGCCAATATGATGGAGCTGTTCCAACAGTACAATGTAGAGTTTGTGTCCTCTACGGAGAAGTTTGACACCTCCACGCCGATGGGGCGGGCGATGCTGAATATCTGTATCGTGTTCGCCCAGCTTGAACGGGAAACGATACAGAAGCGGGTGACGGACGCTTATTATTCCCGCAGCCAGCGAGGGTTTAAGATGGGCGGAAAAGCCCCTTACGGCTTCCATACAGAGCCAATCAAGATGGACGGTATCAACACAAAGAAGCTGGTGGTAAGCCCAGACGAAGCGGCAAATATCCGGCTGATGTTCGAGATGTACGCCCAGCCCACAACCTCCTACGGGGACATTACCCGGTACTTTGCCGAACAGGGAATTTTATTCAACGGCAAGGAACTAATACGCCCCACGCTGGCGCAGATGTTACGCAATCCTGTCTATGTGCAGGCAGACCTTGATGTGTACGAATTTTTCAAAAGTCAAGGGACAGTCATTGCCAATGACGCTGCCGATTTTACCGGCATGAATGGCTGCTATCTGTATCAAGGGCGGGATGTGAAGCCCAGCAAAAAGAACGACTTGAAAGACCAAATGCTGGTACTGGCTCCCCATGAGGGCATTGTTCCCTCCGACATCTGGCAGAAGCTGATGAACAACATGAAAATCCAGTCTGCCCGAAAAGCTACCCATACATGGCTGGCGGGAAAAATCAAGTGCGGAAACTGCGGGTATGCCCTTATGAGCATTAACAATCCTGTGGGAAAGCAATATCTCCGCTGCACAAAGCGGCTGGACAATAAAAGCTGTGCCGGGTGCGGGAAAATCATCACTTCGGAACTGGAAGCGGTGGTTTACCAGCAGATGGTGAAAAAGCTGGAAAAGCACAAGACGCTGACGGGCAGGAAGAAAGCGGCAAAGGCAAACCCGAAAATTGCCGCCCTGCAAGTGGAACTTCTCCATGTGGACAGCGAGATTGAAAAGCTGGTGGACAGTCTGACGGGCGCAAACAATGTGCTGCTCTCCTATGTGAATGTGAAGATAGCAGAACTGGACGGGCGCAAACAGGAACTTCTGGCGAGGATAGCGGAACTAACGGTGGAAGCCATCAGCCCGGAACAGGTCAATCAGATTTCCGGCTACCTCGACACTTGGGAGAATGTATCTTTTGACGACAAGCGGCGTGTGGTGGATTTGATGATTACCACCGTAGCCGCCACAAGCGACAGCTTGAATATCACATGGAAAATCTGACGGGCGGAACCCCTCCCGTCAGATACCTACCCTGTGTAGCCCCTTGTAAACTGTACTTTAGCACAGTATATAGCATGAAACAAAAGCAATTATATTCGACAGATAAAGTGCAATTAGTTGATAATATCAATGCATATTTAATAGAAGCTCCAAATGTGTTTATAGAAAGCAGAACTAAGGCTTTGTGCGATGTTCCACAAATGATTTACGGAAATAAACCAACTGATGGTGGACATCTGTTATTAACTGCGAAAGAACGAGATGAATTAGCGATTAATGATCCTGTAGCGTTTAAATATGTGCGTCAAATATATGGTGCAAGCGAATACATTAACAATAAAATTCGTTACTGTCTATGGCTTGTTGGGATTTCACCTGTAGAAATGAGAAACTCAGCTTTTATACGAGACAGAGTTGAAAGAGTAAGAGATTTTCGGTTGAATAGCAATAAAGAGGCTACTCGTAGAAGCGCCGATACTCCGACATTATTTCAAGAAATTAGACAGCCTGACACTTCGTATATTATTATCCCGCGACACTCATCTGAAAACAGAAGGTACATTCCGTTTGGATTTGTAAGTCCTGAAATAATAGTTAACGATGCAGTGCAAATAGTACCCAATGCGAATCTGTACCATTTCGGAGTTATGATGTCCAATGTTCACATGGCTTGGACTCGTGCTGTTTGTGGACGTATTAAGAGCGATTATCGTTACTCTAAAGATGTTGTTTACAACAACTTTCCATGGCCTGCTCCTACCGAAGAGCAAATAATAAAAATTAAACAAACTGCTCAAGCGATACTTGATGTGCGAGCACTCTATCCAGGTTCTTCTCTTGCTGATCTTTATGATGAAATTACTATGCCGCTTGAGCTTCGTCGTGCTCACCAAGCAAATGACCGAGCTGTTATGCAGGCTTACGGTTTTGATGTAAAAAAAATGACAGAGAATAGATGTGTGGCCGAACTTATGAAGATGTATCGAAAACTAACTGAATAAAGGAGACCGATATGTATCAAGAGTTGTTTAAAAGAATTATAGTTGCTTCGCAAACAGAATCTTTGGTATTTTTTGTTGGTGCTGGCGTATCAAAACTTTCAGATGCACCCAAATGGTCCGAATTGATAGATGCGTTTTGCGTTAGTCTTGGACGTACAAAAAAACAAAATTATAGCAATGAGGACTATTTAAGCATACCTCAAATGTACTATTATTCAATAAATCAAGATGAAAATCGGTATTATGATTTTATAAATGATTGTTTTGATGGTAAACAACTTGTTCCTAACTCTATTCATAAAATGTTACTGGACTTAAATCCCTGCGCTTTTATAACAACCAATTTTGATAATTTGATTGAAAAAGCAGCGTCAGAAAACTGTCAAACCTTTAAAGTTGTTGCTTGTGATGATGAAATATCACAAATTGGTGGAAATCGCTTCATATTGAAGTTGCATGGAGATTTGGAGCATAGAAATATTGTTTTAAAAGAAGAGGACTATCTTAATTATAGTGATAATTTCAAATTAGTAGAAACTCTTTTAAAATCAATCTTTGCTCAAAATACCGTGGTATTTATAGGTTATGGGCTTAATGATTACAATATTAAACTCATCTTGAATTGGACGAAGACGCTCCTTAAGGAAAAGTTTAACAAGCCAATATTTATATATACAGATGAATCAGAACTGTCAAAAGATGAATTGAGATACCATGAATCTAAGGGATTGTATGTCATTGACTATAGGCATTGTCTTGAGGGTGAAGATGCATCTGTCAGTTTCATTGATAGATACAGATGTGTTTTGAATCGTATAAATGATTGCTCAACAATTTCATTAAAAGGGAAAGACGAAATGCAAGCATTTGAATTGCTGTATGAGTGGTTGTCGCCTTTAGATAATATGGAAGCTCTTCGCATACAAGATATAAAAGCGAAGCTGCATAATAAGGTTGTTATTGATAGTCATGGAGAAATTAATATACCTTTTGGTGAAAATCTATTATTTAAACGCTTTGTATCGATATTTGATATGAATGAATTTGAAAGAGAAAAACTTAGCAACAATGCAATTCAAAAATATAAGATTATTATATCCGTGCTTTCAAAAGCTCAAATTAAAAGTATTTTTTGCCCCGATCATAAGCAGCGAACATTTACTAATGATGATTTAATTTTTGCCAATCCATATTGCATGCAATTTGACTATTTAAAATTACAAAAGTATGTTGCTGAAGAATATGTAGATTATCATCACAATTATAAAAAAGCATACTATTTAGCAAAACTTAATCGCTATAAAGAATCATATGAGTTATTTGTATGTGTGGCAACGGAAGCATATATTGCAAATGATTACTTATTACACTTTTTAGCACAAGCAAACCGTTATGTAGTATATAAAGCTATGGAAAGTGCAAAAAACAATTTGATGTATCACGACTCTTTTGATTTTGAAGGATTAAAAGGAGGCATCCTTAGTGATGAACAAGTTGCGCGCATATTTGAAAATTTGCCAATTGAATTTAAAAACGAGTTTCGATGTTTTAAAGACATTGCTTCTTTCAATATGCTATATGAGAATTCGTATTATTCATTTTTAGATGCGATGAAATTGCAAGATGCTATTGACTCTAATACTCAAGAGTGGGGATTAACTAGCACAGATAAAGTGATATCAAGAATAAATCAAAATCTTCATTTTTTCTTGGGTAACGGGTTATATATGGAGGAGTTTAAAGAATTCAAAACAACCATACGAAACTTGATGTCAACATTAATATACAAATATTCAGTCCAAACGAAGAAATCCACAGATGATGATTTCTTAGGAGTAGCTTCTAATAAGATTTGGTTTGATAACATCGATTTTTATTGTTTTGTTGAATATTTTGATGTTAAACAATTCAATAGATTGTTACGGAAACATTCAATAGAGAAATTAGATTTTGAAGGAAACGAGATTATAGAGAAATCGGTTAAAAATCTTTTTTCTTACTATTCCGAAGCACTAAAAACAAATGATAAATTTGAGATTCTATCAGTTGAAAATAAAATTGGAAGATGTTTGAATTTATTGCGATACATAGATATTTCTCAGGAACTTGTTGACTTCATATGTGATTTTATTTTCAAATATGAGTTTCGCGAAATTTGCATTGGCGATAAAATACTTTTTTTAGACTCACAAATATGGGTAAGAAAGAGATGTAGTGTATCAACGGCCACTATCATCGAAAATAAACTGACTTATTATATCGACAAACATATTGAAGCAATAAACAGGAACGAAAAATTCGAATTATATTCAAAACACTCAAGTTTAAACTACCCGAATTTAATACATTACATTAATACCAATGATGGTTACAAATCGAGAAAATTGGCATACCGCATTACGAAAATCATCCAAAACTCATATATGCAGTTCAAGAAAGAAATTTTATGGCATTATTATTCTCATCTTTCAGTAGCGCAAAAGAGAAATGTAATAAAATGGATTCGCGAGAACTTGACAAAGGAATTTAACTTTGACGATTTTTTGTTTCTTGTAAACCATAATGCAAAAATTGATACCAAAACATTGGGAGCACTAACGACGTATTTAGAAAAAGAAATTGAACTTTCTACAAAAGATTCTCCTATACAAACATATCCTAAACATGATTATTTTGCAGCACTAAACCTTGTAGGTTATTTTTGTAGAACCGGATCTTTAAAGAAAAAAGATTTCTCGAGCTTTTTAAATTGTAGTCCGATGTTTGACTTATTTATTGAATTTGAGAAGTTCGATTTTACCAATTTTGATGTAGTATGGTTGTTGAATTGGCAAGAAGAAATAATTCGAACACTTTCAGAAAATGAGACTGTAAAGAATAAGGTAAGAGAATGTATCGCAAAAGAGATTCAACTATCACGACTTAAAGAAAGCGATTTAATGAAGTTGACAATGATTTTAACAAAGTATTTTTGTTAAAATTTAACGGGAGTCATATGGCTCCCGTTGCTATTTCAAAAAAGAAAAAAGCGACTCTATTGTCGCTTCTGTCTCTCCTACTCAAACCATACTATCGTCGCAAACCCACGTCTGTAGAAGTAGTAGTTCGAATAGGAACGTTTTGGTACACCATCAGGGGTTCGAACCCTGGACACCCTGATTAAGAGTCAGGTGCTCTGCCAGCTGAGCTAATGGTGCTCACCGTTTTAAGTTTTTATCTTCAGCGTTTGCCGTCGAACAAGATAAATTTTATCACTTCGGGAATGCTTTGTCAACAAAAAAATCAATTATTTACCTGACATATTAAAAATATTTGAGAGCACAATAAAATTCGGGAGGGATAGATCATGAAAAACAACAAAATGAACAATAAGTATCGCAACGAGAAGAGCGAGAGAAGCGAGCGTAACGAAAAAAACGAACGCAATGAAAAAATCGAAAAGAGCGAAAGAAACGAAAAGGATCAGCGCAGCAAAGCTGAGCAGTACCACAGGAGCGACTACAGATAACACTCTGACATCTGCAGCCGTTGCAAGCCTGAGCTGACCGCCGCTTAGCCGAGGCCCGTAGACTCTATACTTCGATCATTCGATCATCTTTATCGATCCGCATCGAACATCGACCGGCTCGCACGGGCCCGGCAAAGCGTCGGTACTGCTTTTACATATTTCTGTATCCTGCGCTCCACCTCACGCATTCTTTCTCATACGCTTTGAACCCCGAAACAGATCCGGCATCCTCACATTCGTACTACGGCTCACCGCATACCACGCGATCTTACAGTCATTCCACAGACTGCAACCGCAGTACATCACTTCAGCAGCTCAGAACCCTCCGGCTGTATGCCCGGCGCAACGAATTCCCTGTAATGCTCGTATGCCTCGCTCCAGCTCTCATATTTCTCATCACCGCGTCGGTCAGGCATATCATAATGCTCGCTGATATACTCTGCGAGATATTTCGTGTATTTCTCCGCACCCATATAATTCACATGCTTGCTGTTGTAAAAATCCTTTTTCCAGTCCAGACCGATTTCCTTAGCGATATCCGGCTGGTTGCAGTTGAGGACATCATATCCTCTCGCCTGCACTATGTCCGCCGCTGTGTTGAACTTCTCCGCTTCACCACTCTTCATAGAATACGGAGACAGCACGAACAGCACCTGCTTGTCATCACCAAGGCTGTCACAGTAATTCAGCAGCTCGTTCAGCGTCTGCTCCGTCTCAGGCTCCAGCGCCGCCCTTTCATCAGAGTACACAGGCTTTTTCTGAGCTTTGCTCGTCAGCGTCTTCGGACCGATAACATAGCCCTTTACTTTATTTTTGCTCCTCCACAGAAAAATATCCTTCGGAGTAAGGTTCCCGGCCGTGATACGATTGTGATATTTCAAAATCGGCACGTAGTAATCGAGCGGGCCGTCATCCACACTGCCGCCTGACAGGAACATAGTCTGCCCCGAGTCATCACCAGAATCGCCGGCATCAGTGCCACCACCGGCATACTCCAGCGCCAGCTTTATCGTATCATACTTGTTCGACGATATATGCATGCTGTCCGTTATCCTGCGTATATGAGCATCCGCCACATCTTCCCTGCCCTTCAGCACTCCTCGCAGTTCTATTATGTAAAGCGCGGGATCCTGGGTCTTTTCCACTTCCTTCATCAGGTTCTGCATGAAGATCAGAGGCATTCCCATAGCAGCCAGATCGAACTCCGCAAGTCCCGTTTCCTCGTATGCCAGCGGACCTATGAAATACCTGTTGGTCGCACTCGTCCCAAGATACACTGCATCGATCGTATCCTTTTTTTCCGCATAAAACGCATTGAATATGCGCCTGTTCGGATCCGAGTTAGGTATCGTGAAGACCGCATTGAGATATAAAAACACCAGCACCACAGCCACGGCAAAAATCACTGCGCGCAGTAGCATTTTCTTCTTCGAAAGCGGTTTCTGCACATTTGCATCACACATCTGTCTCACTTTCCTCCCATAACGCATCATTGAACTTTTTCCACATCTGCCCGTAACCCTCCGACGCAGGCGTTACCGGCTTCGGTATGTCGTTTTTCATATCGATCTTGATCTCGCCCTTTCGCGACATCAGTATGACTCTCGTACCGAGTACGAGTGCCTCCTGTATATTGTGAGTTATGAAAATGACAGTTGCGTTTTCCTTTTCCTTTATCCTCCAGAGCTCCGCCTGCAGCTTGTTCCTCGTCATCGCATCGAGACTTGCGAACGGTTCGTCCATCAGGATCATCTTAGGATTGAGCGCCAGCCCCTTTGCGATCGCCACGCGCTGCTTCATGCCGCCGGAAAGCTGATGCGGGTAGAGATCCCCCTTGTCACCCAGGCCTACCAGCTCAAGATGCTCCTGCGCGATCTGCTCGAGCTTTTCCTTATCCCTGATACCGCTTATCTTCAGCGGATACTGAATGTTTTTCTTCACCGTCTTCCACGGGAACAGCTGGTTGAAATCCTGGAACACCATTATACGATCCGTTCCCGGTCCATCCACCCTTTTCCCGTCGACAAGGATCTCGCCTTCACACGATTCAAAACCTGCGATACAGCGTATCAGCGTCGTCTTGCCGCAGCCCGACGGTCCCAGTATGCATATGAAATCGCCCTTTTCCACGGTAAGATCGAGGTCGCTGATTATGTTGCGCGAGCCCGGCGCATCATGGTAATTCTTCGTGATCCCTTTGACTTCAAGCAGTTTGCTCATCGCACCATCCCCCATTTCCTCACTGTGTTTTTCTCGATTATCCTGAAAACGCCATATTCGATTATCACGCCTATTATCACGATCACTATCAGCGAAGCGAATACGCCGGCGATGTCAAAATTCGTCCTTCGCATAAAAATATAGTATCCGATCCCCGCACCCGCACCGGTCGTGCCGAATATCATCTCTACGCTGAGCAGTCCTCTCCAGGCTCTCGCCCAGCCGACTCTCAGACCCGAAAGCACACTGCTGAATGCCGCAGGCAGATAAACGCCCGTTACGAGCGAGAGCCCGTGCAGACCTATATTCCTGCCGCTTTCCACATATATATCCGGCACCGAGCTGAAGCCGTCCATTATACTGCGCGACATGGGCCACAGGATGGAATGCACTACTATGAAGATTATCGTGCCCTCGCCGATACCGAACCACAGGATAGCCAGCGGCAGCAGCGCCACACCGGGCAGCAGGTCGCAGATAGACACTATCAGATTGTAGATCGAATGGAATATCCCGTTCACTACGGCAAGTCCAGAAAACACGAATGCCAGCACCACGGCTATACCCATGCCTTTTACGATAAGCGACATCGAATAAAGCGTGTACTCCAGCAGACTGTTGTCCTTAAAGCCCGTGACAAAACTGCTGCCGATCTCCTTCAGAGACGGGAACAGCAGCTCCGGGAACGCCTGCATCTGATACACAATCTGCCATACCGCCAGAAAACAAATGATAAAAATTATCTGTGTCCTTATTTCTTTCATCGATCAGTCCCCTTCAACATTATCAAAAGCCAGGTCGCTCAGCGACTCCACGCCTTCATTTTCCAGAAATCCGTTTTTCTTCATGAAATCCGCCATATAAAGCACGCCCTTCGTCTTCGTCGAGTACACGCACGCAGGGTCGTTCAGCCATCCGAGCATCGTTTCGGCTTCTACGCCTTCTTCTGCGCAAAGCATCTGCGCGACTTCCTCTTTGTTGTTGTTTATATAGTCTATCGCCTCTTCCAGGGCTTTTATGAATGCGTCGTAAAGCTCCGGATCCTTCTCTTTGAGACTTGTCGATGCGACCGCCACTATGAATGAATTACCGTCAGGCCACGCGTCAGCTACGCCTTCAACTTCATGTATGCTGTCATCAGTCGCCTCCTTGTATACATAAGGCGCTGTTGTCAGCTGGCACTCGACGCTTCCCGAAAGCAGCGCCGACATACCGTCAGGATGCGACATTGCGACGATGTTGTGATCCAGAGCATGCGCATCTCCGAGCTCCTTCTCAGCTGCCATCGCCAGTATTATATGCTGGATACTGCCTATATTCACAAGGGCGATCTTCTTTTTACCTATATCCTTCAGAGATTTTACTTTTTTGCTGCTCGTCATCAGCCGGTTCGGCTGCGCAGAGACACCGGAACATATCTTATACGGAACTCCGCTCGTCACTCCCGTTATGACCGGCGCCAGACCCATGGCTCCGATATCGATGTCCCCCGATGCAAAACCTTCATTTATCGCCTGTCCAGAGTTGAGCACACTCCATTCCACCTCGACGCCGTCATAATACTTTTCTATCAGCTGCTTCTCCTGCATGATCTTGAACGGAGCATATGCCATACCATACTGCTGGACGATCTTGAGCTTCGTACCCGACTCGTCACCGCTGCCGCCGCATGATGAAAGTCCTGCTATCATCACTGCCGCCAGCAGCAGCGCCAATGCTTTTCTGATTTTTTTCATACTATCCACCTTTTACCGATAAATATTCTGCGCCTGCCGCCGGCTCTGCCGCCTCGGCCCTTTCAGCCATCTCAGGCACCGGCTCTGTCAGCCGTCTCCGCACAGCATGCACAGTCCAAAAATCATCCAATCCCGCAACCCTTCGTGTATCGTTCTGTAATCACCGGAATATAATATCACAGCAATTTTAAAATTTGTAGGATAACATCGAAGTTTCACAAAAAAACCACGTCATGTACGGCTCCATGTGATATCATGGTCCTGCAAGAAAACGGAGAGCTGTCTCTGAGGCAGCTGCCACAAGGAGGAACCGAATGAAACTGTACCCGTCAGTCGTACAACACATAGCTCACAATTCATATGCCGATCCCGAACGGCTCTGTATGGCAGACAGCCGCAGCGCCTTTTCATACGGCGAAGTCTGGAGCAGGATCTACGGACTTTCGCAAAGGCTGCAGGAGCTGGGCGTCACGCGCGAACGATGCGTCGCAGTCGAATGCAGCCAGAACGCAGGATACATGATATGCGAGTTCGCCATACAGCTTCTCGGCGGTATATTCGTGCCCATCGAGAAAAATGCTGCAGCCGGCAGGCTCGCAGAGATCCTGGGCGATACACAGGCTGTCCTTTATATAGGGAAGGATGCTGCAAAGCTCAGTGCCGCGCTCGATACCATACAGACATCATGCGGACCGTCACAGCACAGCGCGACTCCCGGATTCATGGACATCAGCCGGGCTGCAGACTTTGCATGTACACCTGAAGACCTCCCGCCTCTCGGAGAGATAAGCTTCCCCGAAGCACAGCAGACTGCGGAAATACTGTTTTCCACCGGAACCACCGGCAAATCCAAGGGTATCGTCCTGACGCACGGAAACGACATGGCTATCGCCGAAAACGTGATGTGCGGCGTCGGCATGAAAAAGAACAACATCGAACTGATCCCCATGCCGCTCAGCCACTCGCACGGACTTCGAAGGACTTACGCCAACATGGTGAACGGCAGCGCCGCAGTATTCTCAGACGGCGTAACACTGCTCAAGAAAGTCTTCACGCTGATGGACGAATACCACGTGACCGCGATGGATCTGTCCCCGAGCATGCTTTCCATCATATTCAAGCTTTCAAAAGACAGGCTGGGCGAATATGCGGACAGGCTCGATTACATCCAGCTCGGCTCGGCGCCGCTCCCCGAAGAGGACAAGCTGCATCTGAGCAGGATACTGCCCGATACGAGACTTTACAATTTTTACGGAAGCACGGAAGCCGGCTGCTCATGCCTTCTCGACTTCAACTCGATGGCCGGAAGACCGGGATGCATCGGAAAACCTGCAGTCAACGCACAGTTCATCGTCGTCGATGAGGACCGCAGAGAGATCGCTTCATCACCGGAGAATCCGGGATTCCTCGCAAGCTCCGGCGCGATAAACATGAAAGAGTATTTCCGGGAACCGGAGCTCACCGCCGAGACTATGCAGAACGGCTACATTTACACAAAAGACCTGGGCTACATCGACAAAGACGGCTACATATACATGCTCGGCAGGAAAGACGACGTGATCAACTACGGTGGCATCAAGATCTCGCCTGAAGAGATCGAGAGCATCGTCATGCAGAACCCTTTGATAAAGGACTGCGCCTGCGTGCCTGTCAGGGATGCCCTTACCGGTCAGGCTCCGAAGCTTTACATAGCACTCAGCGAAGCCGGAGAGACCTCCTATGACAAGAAGGGATTCAAGTCGTTCCTCGCATCCCATCTGGACGCAAACAAACAGCCGAAATATATAGAGACAATAAAAGAGATCCCGCGGACCTTCAACGGGAAGATCAGACGGAATCTGCTTACAGACCGCGATAAGGATCAGTGACCGGTCTGCCGTGCCTAAGCGGCACTCCGCCGATCCCGATCAGAATCCACGGTATATGAACGCGCTGGCATCGTACCCCGGGCCGTATACGCCCAGTACGAGCACTGCTGCGAATCCCAGCAGCAGGATTGCCCAGCGCTTTTTTAATGCCATTTCTCCCAGCGACTCGCGTATCTTCACGCCCTTTTCCTGCAGCCAGCTTATCCTGAACCAGACTGCGCATGCGAGGATGATGATAATGAGATCGCCCCAGTTCAGGCCCAGCGACATCAGCGTTGTCCAGAACCCGGCGTCACTGCCTCCTCCGGAACTGAATATCGACGCATACATCGACATCGCCACCCCGAACGACGCGGCTTTAGGGAACATCCTTCCGACGACGATCAGGAAAAACGTCCTGAGTACGCAGAACACTTTCCAGCCCTCGCTCTGCACATTTATATGAAAGAACTGCACGAGTTTTTTCAGCTGAGGCTCGAGAAGCAGTCCGAGGATTATGATCCCGCCGTTGTAAAGGCCGTACGCTATGTATTTGAACTCGGCGCCGTGCCATATCCCGATCGTGATGAACGTCGCCATCTGCGCGACGAGCACCGGGAACAGCTTGCCTATGCGATCGCCGAAAACCTTTCTCAGGCTCTTGCCGGCCTTTCCGAAAAACTTCGAAAGCGATATCGGATAGAATATATAGTCTCTGCACCAGAAGCTCAGCGACATGTGCCATCTGCGCCAGAATTCCGAAATGCTGTCCGAAAAATACGGCCGCATGAAATTGTGTGACATCTCTATGCCCATCATGCCTGCGACTCCCCTGGCGATATCGATCCCGCCCGAAAAATCCGCATATATCTGCACGCTGTATCCGAGCAGCGCTACGAACACTATCGCTCCGTGATAGTCTCCATAGTTGTCGAATACCTGGTTCACCAGCACCGCTACCCGGTCAGCGATCACGAGTTTCTTGAAAAACCCCCACAGTATCAGCTGCATTCCGTGCGTGAAATTCGTATACGAGAAGCTGTGCCCTTCGTAAAGCTGCCCGGCGAGCTGGTCATAGCGCGCGATAGGCCCCTGTACGATCTGCGGGAAAAACGAAAGGAACAGCGCAAATCGCGGCAGACTGCTGTCCGCCTCGATCTTGCTCCTGTACAGATCTATTATGTATGCCGCCGACTGGAACGTGTAGAACGAGATCCCCAGCGGGATCAGTATTCCCAGATCGAGCTGCACGCCACCGTACGCCTGTGCCAGTATCTCTATGTAGTATCTGAAATATTTCAGCGCCGCGAGTACGCCAAAATCAGCCAGCAGTACGAGAAGGACCATTTTTCTCTTCCTTTTTTTCACTGCGGCTTTTAGTTCTTTTTTATCATCTCTGGAAAGCTCACTTTTGTGGGCTGCAAGATATTCTTTGTGCTCCGTATTGAGCCTGCCTATGTACCTGCCTCCGAAGAAGGTCACGACCGTCGTGAATAGTATGAAAACAAAAGTTTTCGGGCTCGATATAAGATAGAACACGTAGCTGGCTGCCAGCAGCACGACCCATCTGTTCTTCTGCGGCACAGCATAGTAGCAGCCGGTGACCGCTGCGACAAAAATCAGAAAATACAACGAAGTAAATGCCATTTAACAGTTCTCCCTTTCCTGCATCACCCGTCTATTCCTGCGCTCTGGTTATCAGCTCGACCATCGCATCCACGGAATTGAAGTTTTCCGGAACGAGGTCCTCCACCGATATTTCCACGTCGAAAGTCTCATTGAATTCGCCGACGATAGCTACGATATCAAGGGATTCAAGGATCCCATCGTCTATCAGCTTTGTGCTGTTTTCAAAATCCACATCGCTTCTTACGCCGGTCAGTATTTCCATTATTTCTTCTTTCATTTCAAATTCTCCATTTCCTGTAGTAAGCGGCATGCAGACAAATGTAAAGCTGCGTGCCGCTGTTTTTCACTCTTGAATTTTAGCACCTGGATCTGTTGTAATCAAGGATAATATGTGTTGCCGCGGTGATATACCTCCGTTGTGGTGCCGCTCTATCGCGTCGCTTTGCCTGTCATCTCTGAAACGCAGATCCTGATCACATGCGCCTCGTTCACGCTGGAATCTATGTATTTCATGCCGCTCTCGATGAATCCCGGGCTCAGCTTTTTCACGATGCCGAGCAGTGCAGCCTTTTTCTCTTCTTCGTTTTCCAGCACCTCGGCTTTGCCGAACGCGATCACCGAACAGTATCTCGTGTTGAACTGCTCCGGCATGAGTTCGACCGAATCCACGACTGTGAAACATACATTGTCGTTTGCCGCGATGTTATCGAGCCTGTGGCCCTCAGTCGCGCAGTGAAAATATATCGCTCCGTCCATGAATACGAAGTTTACCGGAGTCCCGTACGGGATACCGTCTCCGCTCACCGTGGAAAGCACGCCGTATTCGGCCTTTTCAAGCACTTCCATGATCTCTTCCTGCGATATCATTTTTTCTTTTCTTCTCATTTCCATGACCTTACTTCCTTTCTTTTCGTTATCATTACGGCAGTTCACCGCGTTATCCGCGTACTCCTCTGCCATTCCTTCGCTACATGACGATGTGCCGTCACATCCGGATCTGCCGGCGTCCTGCCGTTTTGCATCTCCATTTCTCGCCGGGTTTGCCGGGAACCAGCCTTTTCTGACTCTTTCCTTCTGTTCCCGCAGCTCCTTTATGCTCCACATACAGCTGCATCCCGTCACGCCGAGCACGCACGAAAGCATCGTGTTCGACGCCAGCACGCTGCCCCCGATCAGCACGATCCCCGCCGCCAGAAAAAGCGGCCAGCACCTTTCGGTCAGATGATATTCAGCTTTTATCACTATCGGATGAAACACTCCTATTATCATAAATGTGATCACTGCGATCACAACGCCGTAAAAATTCAAGCATCCACCTCCACATTCTTCCTCTCTTCTCTGTTTTATAGTACAATAAAATCGTACCCATCGAAAGAGCCAGTTGCAAATATTTCGCAGGAGCCGGTTGCGAGAGCGACAGCCTGCAGGCGAGGGTTACATCACCGCCAGAGCCGGGAGCGGCCTTCCCCGGGATCATGGCTAAGCTGCACGATGCGTGGGAAATGTGATGTATCATTTCACTTGCTTTTGATATTTTTTTAAATTATGATGGTAGTATAGATAACAGTAATATTCAAGGAGGGATCTCAATGAAAAAGAGTCTTGGTGCAAACCCTTACACATTCCCGATGCCGGTGCTGATGATCGCGACTTACGGCGCTGACGAAAAGGTCGATGTAATGAACATGGCATGGGGCGGCGTGTGCGCGAACAACATGGTAGCGCTCAACATCACGGAAACGCACAAAACTTCGCAGAACATAAAGGAAAGAATGGCATTCACGCTCAGCATCGCTGACGTCGATCACCTGAAAGAAGCTGATTTCTTCGGCATCGCCAGCGGCAACGACATGGATGACAAGTTCGAGAGAAGCGGACTTCACGCAGTGAAGAGCGAAAAAGTCGATGCTCCTGTCGTGGAAGAATTCCCGCTGACGCTCGAGTGCAGGGTCGCAGAGCTCCAGCACGGTATCTCCGGATTCAGAGTCGTCGGCGAGATCGTAGACGTGCTCGCAGATGAAAAAGTCCTCGATGAAGACGGTATCGTAGACATCTCAAAGCTCAATGCATTCGCATTCGATCCGTTCGGCAGCGGCTACTACAGGATAGGCGAAAAAGTCGGTGATGCATGGGGAGACGGCGACGAGCTCATGTAAAACCGCAGCTCACACTCGACCGCCTGCATTTCCGATCATTTATAGAATTTATTAAAAAGGAGAAAAACTATGTTCAGAGAAATGAGATCAAAAGCAAACATGCTGACAAATGAAGAAGTCGAAAACATCCTGAAGACTTCACCAAACGGAACGCTGGCGCTTTACGGCGAAAACGGCTACCCTTACTCCGTACCGGTGAATTTCGTATATTCAGACGGCAAGATCTATTTCCACGGCGCAGCTGAGGGCTACAAGCTCGACTGCATGAAAAAGGATCCGCACGTTTCATTCAGCGTTATCGGCAAGGATGACATCGCGAAGGAAAACTTCACGACGCTGTTCTCAAGCGTGATAGCTTTCGGAACCATCAGAGTCATTGATACTATGGAAGAAAAGATCCCTGTGCTCGAGGCCATGGTCGGCAAGTATTCGGCTGAGTTCATGGAAAGCGGCAAAGAGCTGATCAGCAAGGGCTGCGGTTCTGTTGCTTACGAGCTCACTATCGATCATATGACAGGCAAGAAAGGCATGCTGTAGGTCCTGCAAAGGCTGGAGACAGCGCTCTGCCAGGCAAAGCGGCAGGCGATGATGCACTGGCAGATGCATACATCGAACAACCGCCTGACAGACGACAGCTGCAGGCAATAATGCGCACGCGCTGTGTCAGCAGCACAGCGCCTGACGTCAGACGGAAACTGAGAAGTGCCGGTGCCCCGGGAACTTGAGGATTACCTCATTTCCCGGAGCCCGGCACTTTTTATTATTTTATCAAAGTCTTCAGTTTCGGGCCCGCCAGCTCTTCGCGCTGCCGTATTTTCGATCATCAGCTTTCCGGGCTGCCCTCACATCGCCTCAGTCCGCGTAGCCATCAGTCCCCGCGGCCTCTACTGCTCCGCCGGCAGCTTCGGCTCCTGCGACTTTCCGAATGAAACATTGCTGATTACTACAGCAGCGATGATCAGCAGGCCGCCTATCACCTGCACTGCTTTGAGCTGCTCATGCAGGCACAGACACCCGAATACCGTCGCCGACACCGACTCCAGCGGGAAGATCACGCCCGCCTGATTTGCAGAAGCGTATTTCACGCCAAACGTGAACAGCAGCTGCGTCGCGAACGTCCCGAACAGCACGAGGTATATGAATTCCAGCGCTATCGGCGTAGTCAGCGCCACATGCGGGAATTCTTCCATCGCCAGTCCGAAAACCAGTCCGATCACGCACGTCATGATGAACTGGCACGCCGTGATGAACTCCACGCTCGTCTTTTCCGTGAAATAATCCGCAGTCACCATCGCACCTCCGTATCCGATCGCGCTCAGCAGCGTCAGTATCTCGCCCAGACCTATGTGCAGACTGCCCGTCGAAAATCCCGTCACGGACATTATCGTCACTCCGCTGATCCCGACCAGCGCACTGATGAACACCTTGCCCGCAGGCCTTTTCCTGTCCACCGCCCATACCATGAACGGCACCATCACGACATACGCCGAAGCGATGAACGCATTGACGCCGGCATTTATCATCTCGAGGCCCATGAACTGCAGCGCCGAGCCCATACCGAAAAACAGGCCGCATACGAGTCCTCTTATCCAGTCCTGAAGTTTAGCCTCTTTAAAATGCTTCCGCCATATTATGACTGCAAACACAGTCGTAAAAAACGCTCTGATCGCGTTACTCCAGTTCGGCGGGATCACGTCCAGCACGTCCTTTGCTACCACATACTCTCCGCCCCATAAAAGAGCAGACACTATAAGACACGTCACTCCTATCGAAGATCCGTGCTTTCCCGCTAATTTCTCTAACAAACAATATCATCCTTTCTGCAAGATTTTTTGTGAAAAAATTCCTTTTTTAAAACTCCTGCGTAAATTTTAAACTGTACGGTTACCGTATAGTCAAGGACCGTTTTGAATTTTATGCAAAAGCCGTTTACCAAGATGCTGATTTGACCTGCGATTTTTTGGTAACTTTCTCATGAAAATCTCGGCATTTTTGCATGAAAAATACCAAGAACAGCTCATCAATTTTTCATTCTTGGTATTCACAATCAAAAAAACAACCGGATAACTGCTGTTTTTACCAACAACAGCCATCCGGCAAATGATTTTTGGTTTTCACATAAATCCTGTGGCACCCGGCGATACTGCATGCTCGCATATCCACACGAGCCCGGCTTCATGATCCGCAAAGCAACGCCTCAGAGATCCAGCGACTCCCGCGCCCGCTTTGCCATCTCGCAGCCCGCGACTTGCAGTCTCCTGTCTTCTTATTTCTTCCCGAGCTTTTCCGCGAAATCAGCCAGCGCTTCTGAGATCTTGATCTGCTGAGGACAGACCTTCTCGCATCTCCTGCATCCGATGCATGCGCCCGGCTGCTTGTCTTTCGGCAGAGCACTTACAGCCATCGGGGCCAGGAACCCGCCGCCCGTGAAGCTGTGCTCATTGTACAGCTTGAGAAGTTCAGGGATATCGAGGCCCTTCGGACAGTGGCTCGTACAGTAGTGACATGCAGTGCAAGGCAGAGTCTCCACGCTCAGCATCTCCTCAGCGATCTTCGAGATAGTTTCCATTTCCTTTTCATCAAGCGGTGCGTCCGTTTCGAACGTATCGATGTTGGCCTTGAGCTGATCGAAATTCGACATACCTGACAGCGTCACTACTACTTCCGGGAACGACTGCAGGAATCTGAACGCCCATGCAGGAACGGTCTCGTCAGGTCTGAGAGCCTTGAGCTTTGCAGTATGCTCTTCGGAAAGCTCTGCCAGACGACCTCCGCGGAGCGGTTCCATGACCCATACAGGAATGCCGCGCTCCTTGAGCAGCTCAAGCTTTGCATCAGCCTTCTGGAACGTCAGATCCAGATAATTCAGCTGCACCTGGCAGAACTCCATCCTGTCGCCGTACTTTTCGAGAAATTTCTGAGCTACATCAAAGCTGCCGTGTACGGAAAATCCCAGGTGCTTTATCCTGCCGTTCTGCTTCTGCTTCCACAGATAATCCATTATACCGTGGCTTTCGTCGAGATACTGCTCGATATTCATCTCGCATACATTATGGAAGAGATAAAAATCAAAATACTCCACCTGGCACTTCTCCAGCTGTTTCTCGAATATCTCCTCCACCTTGTCCATATTGGAAAGATCGTATCCGGGGAATTTATCCGCAAGATAGAAGCTCTCCCTCGGATATGCGCTCAGCGCCTCGCCCATCGCCAGCTCCGAATTGCCGCCGTGATAGCCCCACGCGGTGTCGTAGTAATTTACGCCCTTTTCCATGGCATACGCCACCATCTCTTTTACCTTGTCATTGTCGACTTTAGTGTCGTCACCGTCGATCACCGGCAGTCTCATCGCGCCCATTCCGAGCGTCGAAAGCTTTTTCCCCTGAAAATCCTTATATATCATAGTTTCCTCCGTTTTTACTATTTGCGATCATTCTTCCCGGCCGCCGCGACTGCTGAAGCTGCGGCCGCCACGGCCATGCCGCCTGTTTTATTATTCCTCGTCAGTCCACACTTTTTTCGCCATGTTGAATGCTGCCCATGCTTTCGGCCAGCCGGCGTAAAACGCTGCGTGTGTGATTATCTCCGCGATCTCAGTCTTAGTCACGCCGTTTTTCTTTGCGGACTGCAGATGATATTCAAATGATGAATCCACCAGCCCCTGCGCCATCAGCGAAACCACAGTCACGATGCTGCGGTCGCGCAGTGATAATTCGCTTTCGCGGCTCCACACCTCTCCAAATAATACGTCATCGTTAAGCTCTGCGAATTTAGGTGCAAATTCGCCAAGCGCGTCTCTTCCTGCTGTCTGTTTTACCATGTCATTACCTCCTCACTTCGGTACCGCCTCCCTGACGGGAGCCGGAATGCCTGCGGCACCTGCCGTGCCGCTGCATGCGCTGCTTCGACTTCAGCACAATGTGCCTGCGCCGCTGTTCTGAATTCAGCACATTACACTGGCGGAGCCTGCTGCGCCGCCTTCCGATATTATTTCAGGCTTTTGTAAAAAGCCTCATCTACCGGTTCACACCACTCGCTCGCTGTGTCTTTGCCCGGCACTTCTATCGCCAGATGCTGGAATGCGCTGTCCGGCGCTGCTCCGTGCCAGTGCTTTACATTCGGCGAGATATTCACTACATCTCCCGGGTGAAGCTCCTGAGGCTCCTCGCCCCATTCCTGGTAATATCCTCGACCTGCCGTCACCAGCAGTATCTGACCGCCGCCTTCCGACGCCTTGTGTATATGCCAGTGATTGCGGCAGCCCGGCTCGAACGTCACATTTCCTACGACCACCTGCTCCAGCGACAGCATGTTGAGATAGCTCGTGCCGTCAAAATACTGTGCAAACGCTGTGTTCTCCCCACCAACCGGGAAAATGCTGCTCTCTTCATACGGTTTCATTCCGCTCCCTCCTCATCTTCCTCTTTATCATTTTCATTATTATCGTTTTTCTTCTTTTTATCGCGGCTTTTCTTTCTGCCTTCTCTGCCGTCACACGACGTGCCGCACACAGTCTCGCAGACGCCCGGGCCGCCGTTTTCCATCTGGTATATGAAATGATCCATACACTCAAGCTGCCGCTGAGCCTCGTGCGTCCTGCACAGCAGATCCTTCCTGTACCTGCAGAGCATCCTCATCTGCTCGTCTGCGCTGCAGCTGCGGTGACAGTCGATAAAAGCTTCTATTTCGTCAGCGTCACATCCTGCATCCGCCAGGATCTGCCTGATCTTGTCAGTTTTTCCTTCCATCGATCTCATCTTCTGCCTCCTACACCGGTATTTTAACCCCGCCGCCGCGCAATAACAAATACTTATAAAGTATGGCTTGTCATAGCTGATATGAATACTTATAATAATGTATAGAAAAATTTTCAGAGAGGAGACCGCCCATGGAACTTCGCGTTTTGAGATATTTTCTCGCAGTGGCACGGGAGCAGAGCATCACCGCCGCCGCCGAAACACTCCATATCACACAGCCTACCCTGTCCAAACAGCTACGGGAGCTAGAAGAAGAGCTCGGCAAGAAGCTTTTCACCAGAGGCAACCGGAAGATCACGCTCACCGAGGAAGGCATGTTCCTCAGGAAGCGCGCCCAGGAGATCGTAGAGCTCGCGGACAAGACAGAAGCCGATTTCGCCGCGGGAGTAGGCTCCATTTCAGGCGACATATTCATAGGCAGCGGAGAGACCGGAGCCGTGCGCTACCTCGGCAGGACGCTTTACAAAATGCGCAGCCGCTATCCCGGCATACGCTTCCACCTGTTCAGCGGCAACGGCGAGGATGTGTCCGATCGCCTCGACAAGGGGCTCATCGACTTCGCGCTGTTCGTCGGCATGACCGATCTGAAAAAGTACGACTATCTCAAACTTCCCTATCATCACCGCTGGGGACTGATACTCCGCAAGGACGATCCTCTCGCAGCTCACGAAGCTGTAACGCCCGAAATGCTGATGAACGTCCCGATCCTGTGCTCGCGGCAGGCGCTGATCCAGAACGAGCTCTCCGGATGGCTCGGCCGGCCGTTCGAAGAACTCAATCCGGCCGGGACATACAACCTGATATACAACGCCGCGATCATGGTCGAGGAAGGTCTCGGCTGCGCGGTATGCATCGACAAGCTGCTGGACACGTCAGGCGAAAGCGCGGTCTGCTTCCGCCCTTTCGAGCCGGCTATAGACGCAGAGCTGTTCATCGCGTGGAAAAAATACCAGTTCTTTTCCGCGGCAGCAGGGAAATTCCTGGAGATGCTCCAGCAGGAGCTCGACTGATCATATGCAAAGCGCACCCGTTCGCGAGTGCAGGCTGTGTGCCGCAGGCCGCAGGCTGTTCAATCGTCCGATCGTCCGGCTGCCCGATCGCCTGACGGCAGGCTGCCGGGCGCCGGTATAACATACCGTCTGTGACCATACGCAGCTCACATGAACGAAATCAATTTTTCAAGGAGAAAAACATGGCAACTAAAGACCTCGTATTAGAAGCCCTGCAGCGCAGCGGCGAAAATTATCTGTCAGGAGAAGCGCTTTCCGAAGAGCTCGGCATATCGCGCACCGCCGTATGGAAAGCCATCCGCATACTCCGCGATGAAGGCTACACCATAAAGGCTGTGACGAACCGCGGATACCATCTGATCCATGAAGAAGACGTAATAACCGAAAAAAGCCTCCGAGAGCACCTTTTCACAAGATATAAAAATAACAGACTGTATATTTACGATACACTGGATTCAACAAACAACCGCGCCAAGCAGCTCGCGCTGGAAAACGCACCTCACGGCACCACAGTCATTGCCATGCAGCAGACTGCCGGCAAGGGTCGTCTCGGCAGGAGCTTCTTCTCACCGCGCGAAGGCATATATCTCAGTATCATCATCAAACCGACATTCGACCTCAGTAAATCCGTGCTCGTCACAGCAGCAGCAGCAGTCGCAGTCGCACAGGCCATCGAAAGCGTATGCGGCAGACATGCCCAGATAAAATGGGTGAACGACGTTTATCTTGATGGAAAAAAGATCTGCGGCACACTTACCGAAGGCATCTCAGATTTTGAGACCGGTCACATCGAATCGCTCGTCATCGGGATCGGCGTTAACACTTCTGTCAAAGATTTCCCTGACGAGCTCCGCGATACTGTCGGAGCTGTCGACGGGGACTACTCAAGATCTGCTCTCACCGCCGAAATAATATCAAGGATGCTCAATTTTGCAGAAAATATAGAATCCCGTGAATTCATTCAGGATTATCGAAAGCGAAGCATGGTGATCGGAAAAAACGTCACAGTGTACAAAGGAGTCTACAGCGTCGCGCCGGAAAAAGAGCTCGAAGGCATGCCTGCTAAAGTGCTCGGCATCGATGACGACGGTGGTCTTGAAGTGATCTATACCGACGGAAAACGTGAAACTCTGACCTCAGGAGAGATTTCTGTGCGACTTTAAGCCTTCGCTAACCCAGAAAAGTAGTTTCCGCACCGCAACTCAATACCTTTAATTGCAATTTTTGCGCAAGAAAATTAACATTTCCGAGTAAAACTATAGACAATTTTTTAACTATACTGTAAAATATTTTTGTATTATCATTTATCAAAGTTTATTGAAAACTCAGAACACCGTTAACAAACTTCAATGCAGAAAGGGCAAACCAACATGGATCACGAAAAAATGACCGCGACGATCGACGAAATAGTTGCTCGTCACAGCGACCGAAAACCAATTGTCGCTATTTTACAGGACATCCAGGAAGAGTACAGATACCTTCCGAAAGAAGCGCTTGTGTATCTTGCAGCGAAAATCAATGTAAGTCTTGCCAAGATCTACAGCGTTGCAACATTCTATGAAAACTTCTCATTAGAACCAAAAGGAAAATACGTTATCAAAATATGCGATGGAACTGCATGTCATGTCAGAAAATCCATTCCTATTTTAAACGCGCTCAGAAACAGTCTCAATCTTTCAAATGACAAGAAGACTACGGACGACGGACTCTTTACCGTTGAAACGGTTTCATGTCTCGGAGCATGCGGACTTGCTCCTGTAATGACCGTAAACGATAAGGTATATCCTGCAATGACCCCCGAATCGGCTACAGCCTTACTGGAAGAACTGGAATAGGAGGAACGCATGAAAATAACAGATAGAAGTCATTTAGACAAATACAGAAAAGAATTTCTGAGCCACATAGACACACAGAAAAAGAAGATCTATGTCTGCGGCGGAACAGGATGCGTTGCCGGCGGATCGATGGATATCTATGAGGAAATAAAAAAACTCGTTGAAGAAGCAGGCCTCAACTGCGAAGTATCTCTCGATTCAGACGCCTGTCAGAGCAGTATAGGCCTCAAGAAGAGCGGATGCCACGGCTTCTGCGAAATGGGACCTGTACTCAGGATAGAACCTTCAAAGCTCTTCTACCTCAAGGTCACAGTAGACGACTGTAAAGAGATCGTTGAAAAATCCATCGTAGGGGATGACGTAGTAGAGAGACTCATCTATCACAGAGACGGTATACAATATCCAGAACAGGAAGAGATCCCGTTCTACAAGCACCAGACGAGGATCGTCCTCGAGGACTGCGGACAGATCGACGCTGAGTCCATCAAGGAATACATAGCTTACGGCGGATACACTTCCCTCGAAAAAGTAATGTTCGAGCAGACACCTGATGAAACTATCAAGATCATCACTGATTCGAACCTGAGAGGAAGAGGCGGCGCAGGCTTCCCTGCAGGCAGAAAATGGTCGCAGGTGAAGAACCAGAAATCAGCTGAGAAATACGTCGTATGTAACGGAGACGAGGGAGACCCCGGCGCATTCATGGACAGAAGTATCATGGAAGGCGACCCTCACAAGATGCTCGAAGGTATGATGATCGCCGGCTACGTTTCAGGAGCAAAAGAAGGCTACATCTATGTAAGAGCTGAATATCCTCTCGCAGTAGAGAGACTCGACAATGCCATCAAGCAGGCAAGAGAGATCGGGCTTCTCGGAGACAATATCCTGGGAACCGACTTCTGCTTTGATTTACATATCGTAAAGGGCGCAGGCGCATTCGTTTGCGGTGAAGGAAGTGCCCTGACTACATCTATAGAAGGAAACAGAGGTATGCCTCGTGTAAAGCCTCCGCGTACTGTTGAACACGGACTTTTCGGCAAGCCTACACTCCTCAACAACGTTGAAACATTTGCAAACGTACCTATCATCATCCAGAAGGGTGCAGACTGGTACAAGTCGATCGGACCTGAAAAGAGCCCCGGAACAAAGGCGTTCGCACTGACCGGTAACATCGTGAACACAGGTCTTATCGAAGTACCTATGGGAACTACTTTAAGACAGGTAATCTACGATATCGGCGGCGGCATCAGAGGCGGCAAGAAATTCAAGGCCGTACAGATCGGCGGACCTTCCGGCGGATGTCTGACAGAAGAACACCTCGATCTCCCGCTCGACTTCGACAGCCTCAAAAAGGCAGGCGCTATGATCGGTTCAGGCGGTCTGGTAGTTATGGACGAAGACACATGCATGGTAGAAGTTGCAAGATTCTTCATGAACTTCACTCAGAACGAGTCATGCGGTAAATGCGTGCCTTGCCGTGAAGGTACAAGAAGAATGCTCGACATCCTCGAAAAGATCGTTGCAGGAAACGGCGAGCTTTCCGATCTCGAAACACTGGAGCAGCTGGCTGACACAGTTACTGCGACAGCTCTCTGCGGACTCGGAAAAACCGCTGCAAACCCTGTAAAATCAACGATCCAGTTCTTCAGAGACGAATACATCGAACACATCGTCGAGAAGAAGTGCAGAACTAAGAACTGCCAGGCACTGAAGACTATCTACATCGAAAAAGATCTGTGCAAGGGCTGCTCACTCTGCTCAAGAGTATGTCCTGTGGACGCTATCTCCGGAAAGGTCAAGGAACCGTTCGAGATCGATCCGGCTAAATGTATCAAGTGCGGTGCATGTATGGAAAAATGTAAGTTCAACGCCATTAAGGAGGGCTAAAGATGAGTACGATTAATAATAAAAAAACTATGACCGTAAACGGAAGGCCCGTTCCTATCGAGGGCGAGAAAAACCTTCTGGATCTTATCCGCAAGGCCGGTTTCGAAGTACCAACACTGTGCTACCATTCACATCTTTCGACATTCGGCGCATGCAGAATGTGCATAGTTGAAGATAAAAGAGGAAGCATCATCGCTTCATGCTCCACTCCTCCAAAAGCAGGAATGGAAATAAAGACAAACACACCTAAGATCAGAGAATACAGGAAGATGATCCTCGAGCTCATGCTCGCAGACCACAACAGAGACTGCGTCACTTGTGAAAAGAGACGTGACTGCGAACTTCTCAATCTCGCAAAACGTTTCGGAGTGGATACTGTAAGATTCGAAACCTACAGCATGGACGGAACAAAAGACATGTCGTCCCCTGCCATCATCAGACACCCTGACAAGTGCATCTTATGCGGTGACTGTATCCGTATATGCGACGAGATCCAGAATGTCGGCGCTATAGATTTCACGGACAGAGGTTCAAGAATGGGCGTAGGTCCTGCATTCGACATGCCTCTCGCTGAAACAGACTGCGTGAACTGCGGACAGTGTGCAGCCGTATGTCCTACAGCTGCCATCACTATCAAGAGCAACGTCCAGGAAGTATGGGAAATGCTGAACGACGAAAACACTATCGTTCAGGCACAGGTGGCTCCTGCGGTAAGAGTAGCTCTCGGCGACGAATTCAACTTCCCTCACGGAACAAACGTGATGGGCAAGATCGTTGCGGCACTCAGAAAGCTCGGATTCGATGAAGTTTACGACACTACTACAAGTGCCGACCTCACAGTTATCGAAGAGGCTAAGGAGTTCGTGGAAAGACTGCAGAAAGGCGGCAAGCTGCCACTCTTTACATCATGCTGTCCTGCATGGGTGAAATACGCAGAAAACAAGCACCCTGAGCTCCTCGACAACATTTCGAGCTGCAAATCGCCTATGGAGATGTTCGGTTCACTGCTCAAGGAAAGAGCTAAGCTCGACGCTGCGAACAACACTGACAAGAAAAAGGCAAAGGTCGTAAAGAATATAGCTATCATGCCTTGTACTGCAAAGAAATACGAAGTCGGCAGAGAAAATCTCCTGCTTGACGGCGAACGTGCGGTGGATCTGACTATCACTACTCAGGAACTCGCTTCACTGATCATCGAGGCAGGACTCAACTTCGAAGATATCGAGCCTGAAGCTGTGGACATGCCGTTCGGTATCGGAAGCGGCGCCGGCGTCATCTTCGGTGTTACAGGCGGTGTAACTGAAGCCGTTATCAGAAATGTAGTCGATCCTCAGAACAGAACTGAACTCGACGAGATCGCATTCACAGGCGTGAGAGGTCTCGAAGGAGTCAAGGAAGTCAAACTGCCGTTCGGCGAACCTGCTGAAGACGGCGATCAGCCTACTCTCTCGATCGCTATCGTAAACGGTCTGAAAAACACAGAAAATCTGATCCAGTCGATACAGGCAGGCGAAGCTTACTATGATTTCGTCGAAGTAATGGCATGCCAGGGCGGATGTATCGCAGGCGCAGGCCAGCCGTTCGTTATCGGCAGAGCAAGACCTGAGAGATCAGAAGGAATATACAATGCGGATAAGATGTCGAATGTTCGTACATCACAGGCAAACCCTGTAGTAGAAGCGCTTTACAAAGACGGCGCTATCCTGTCGGGCCACAACGCTCACAGACTCCTCCACTACAAGTAGTCCTGACACAGCATATATACGAAAGCTTTAATCATAGGAAAAAGCTCCCCCGGCAAAGGTCGGCACACTGTGCTGACCGCTCCGGCAGGAGCTTTTTTCGTTGTTTCATTATCCGTGACCTATCATCAGTATCACTCTGCATGATGCCGTATGCGGTGCTGCATCTGCAGTTCCGTGCTGCAAATGCAGGCCACTCAGTCTCTTTCTGCCTTGCGGCTGAGATACACTTCCCCACACGTTCCGATCGGCACCGCGGATCCTATGATCCTGTCCAGCGCTTCCATCCTGAGCTGGTCGAACCAGCTGCATAGCTCTATATATGACACACGCATCGCCACAAGCTTTACGGCAGCCTTTTTCGCCTGAGCCATATCGTTCACAAAGATCACCGTCGTGCATTTCTTATCGGATTTCATCATGACACCGCGCGGCTTTTCCAGGCCGTCCACCTTCACGATCACACCGTACTCCTTTGCCGAAGTGATATGACTCAGTCTCGTGAGCCCGTTTATCGTGTACTGCGCTTTGCAGACTCTGATGCTCTCTCCCGCTGCCTCGCTTATCTCCTCAACTGCCTTACTGCTGAAATTCCCGCTCAGATCGAGCGCCATGAATCCGTCTCCGGCCAGCCTTGAAGCATACTGCTTCGCAGCATCGACGCCATCCACACCGGCCACCAGACCATAACATTCCTCATTCTCAAACACCTTCGAATACGTCTCCGGTGAAACACCCGGCACATTTATAAAAAACGCAAACTTGAACATAAACACCTCTCTGAATATAACCTGTGATCATTTCCGATATCTGCCACTCCCAGACCTTTTAACATATATTAACATTTTGTCCTCCCCTTCGCAAGTCCGTACTTTTCTGTATCATCACAGCACCGACAAAAATCTTTATTATAATTACTGATATATAATGTGTTTTAGAGAAAAGTAAGGAGAATGCATATGGGACTCCTAAATACAGCGGCCGGCATGGCCGGGATATACTTTACAACAGCTGCCCGCTGGATCTTCCTGATCCTCGCGGCATTCATACTGATGCGGCAGATACGATCGCTGCTACAGGCACGCAACCCGTCTGAGATCTGGGCCTATCTGGGCTGCCCCGACGGCTCCAGCGTGCCGCTGACTCACTGGGAAAACCTGATCGGACGAGGCCGCGGATGCGATATCATCCTGAATCTCAACAGCGTTTCCAGGAGCCACGCCACATTGATAAGAGACTCCGAGGGCGTCTGGAAGTATAACGATCTCGATTCGAAAAACGGCTCAAGGATCAACGGCAGACCCGTCTCGGAGCCTACCGTCCTCAAGGCAGGCGACATACTGAGCATCGGAGGCTCGGACTTCACGCTCTACCCTGTAAGTCTGCAGGAGCGCATGGCCAACATCGAGAAGAGAAAGCGAAAAAGCCGCCCGGTATCACCGTGGCCGTCGCTCATCGCACTGACGATATTCCAGATGCTGACGATCATGCAGTTCAAGGTCTCGCTCGGAGAAGACTTCCCTGCGAACCTGCCGATGGCATTTTTCCTGCTATGCGGACTGATGTGGTTCTATGTGATCTTCATGCGCATGCTCAGGAGAGTCGGTTTCGAGATGGAGATCATCGCATTTTTCCTCTCTACGCTGAGTCTTGCGGTCACCGCCTCCTCATATCCGGGATCGGTGTTCAAGCAGGCAGTCTGCGTTGTACTGGGACTTGCCCTGTTCTTCGGGCTCTGCTGGTATCTGCGCGATCTTAACAGAGCAAAGAAAATAACGTACATACTCATGGGCGTCAGCGTGTTCCTGCTGATAATCAACCTCGCCCTCGGAACTATAAAATACGGAGCTCAGAACTGGGTGCAGATCGGAGGGTTCTCGTTCCAGCCTTCGGAGCTCGTAAAGATAGTCTTCGTATATGTAGGTGCTGCAACGCTTGACGAACTGCAGCAGAAGAAAAACCTGACAATATTCATGGCGTTTTCCGTCTTCTGTCTGGGATGTCTCGCGATCATGGGCGACTTCGGTACCGCGATAATATTCTTCGTGACCTTCCTCGTGATCTCGTTCCTGCGAAGCGGCGACTTCTCAAAGCTGATACTGATCGTCGGAGCTGCCGGTCTGATGGGGCTCATGGTGCTCCGATTCAAACCTTATATCGGCGCGCGTTTTGCAACGTGGGGCCACGTGTGGGACGATCCTACAGGCGGCGGTTTCCAGCAGGTGCAGACGATGACGGCTGCCGCCAGCGGCGGACTGCCGGGACTGGGCGCAGGCGAAGGCAACCTCAGCGATGTGGCTGCCGCCAGCACTGACCTGGTATTCGGCCTGCTCAGTGAAGAATGGGGACTGATAATAGCGATACTCACAGTACTCTGCATAATAACGCTCGGCGTCTTTGCAGTAAGAGCGATAATCGCCGGAAGATCCACGTATTACAGCATCGCAGCCTGTGCTGCTACCTCGATGTTCATCTTCCAGGCAATACTCAACGTGTTCGGATCTGTAGACCTGCTCCCGCTGACCGGCGTCACCTTCCCTTTCGTATCGTCGGGAGGAACAAGTATGATCGCCTCGTGGGGACTGCTGGCATTCCTTAAAGCCGCGGATACACGGCAGAACGCCAGCTTTGCGATACGGCTCGACAAGAAGGGCGAATTCGAACAGGAACTCGAAGGCGGAGGAATGGAGGATCCGGAAGAGATATTCCGCGCCGTTCCGAAGGCCGCTCCCGCGCCTAAAAAGCGCAGGAACCGCAGACCTGCGCCTGACCGCAGATTCGAAGAGACTACGATAGTCAGCAAGTCGCGGAACAGCAAAGACAAGCCGATCCGCTACACGGACTTTTCCGACGAGGATTTCTTCGAAAGCTTCGAGCATCCTGCATCACGACCTGCGCAGCGTCCGGCAGGACCGGCCGCTTCGCATGATCAGGCGCGACAGCCTCGTTCTTCGGCACCCGCCGGGACGTCGAGATCCGCCTCTTCGAGACCTGCGGGGGCCTCAAGACCCGTATCCCCTGCAAGACCCGCCGGATCGGGCAGGCAGGATCGGAACGATCCGTATACAGACCCGTACGCACCTTACTTTAACAGAAACTCCGGAAACACCGGACGTGATACAGACTCAAGACCGCTGACACTGGAAGATCTATTTGGAGACGATGACAAATGAAAAAAATAGAAAAACGCGCTATAATGTGCCTGCTTCTGGCATTCGTGCTCCTCACCGGAGTCGGGATTTTTTCATACAGATACGTCGCGCACGGCGACGACTGGGCTTCATATGAAGGCAACCGCGACGTGTACAACGAAGGCGACCTTTCCAAGGGAAAACTCTATGATACTAACGGCACGCTCCTCATGCAGAACACACCTGATGGCATGATATTCAATGACGATGCATCCGTAAGGACTGCACTGATGCACATAACCGGAGACAAAGACAACAACATTTCGACCGGTGCGAACCGCGCTTTTACAGACGAGCTCATCGGTTACAACCTGATAAACGGAGTCTACTCCCTGAACAATGCCGGAAAAGACGTATCGCTGACACTCGACGCGAACATCTGCGCCACCGCATATGAAGCGCTCGCCGGAAGAAGCGGAACTGTCGGAGTATACAACTACAAGACCGGCGAGATACTCTGCATGGTCAGCTCGCCTACATACGATCCGGTCGACCCGCCTTCCGAACCTGAGGACGGCGTATATATCAACCGATTCACATCCGCGACATTCGTTCCGGGATCGATATTCAAGCTCGTCACCGCAGCTGCTGCGATCGAGAATCTTGACGATGCATACACCTGGGAGATCAACTGCACCGGCTCCGTCAGCTATGGTGGAGAATATGCGGTCACTGACGTTTCCGCACACGGCACCGTCGATCTGGAAAAGGCGCTGGAAGTATCGTGCAACTGCTACTTCGGCCAGCTGGCCGAAAAGCTGGGACCCGACCTTCTCGAAAAATATACGGAAAAAGCAGGTCTCATGACCTCGTACGATATAGACGGTATCAAGACCACCGAAGGTACATTCGACTTCCCTGACAGCGGGATGAATCTGGCATGGACCGGTATAGGCCAGTGGGAAGACATGATCAACCCGTGCTCCATGATGGTCTACATGGGAGCTATCGCCAACGGCGGCGAAGCGACCCACCCTAACATCGTCAAACCGACGACATTCATGGGAAAACAGATAGACAAGATCACGACGAAAACGACGAATATGATAGACTCGACGACGGCTGCGTCACTCACAGAAATGATGGCTAACAACGTGGTAAGTCACTACGGATCCGAGAACTTCCCAGGCCTCAGCCTCTGCGCCAAGTCGGGTACAGCAGAAGTCGGCGACTATAAAGAGCCACACGCATGGTTCGCCGGATTCCTCAACGACGACAGCAATCCTTACGCTTTTATCGTACTGGTCGAAAACAGCGGATACGGTGCTGATGTAGCAGGTGCTGTTGCAAATACCGTGATGCAGGCTGTAGTAAACAGATAGCGCATACTCATGCTTTCCCTTTTGCTGCAGATTTGCTATACTGTACTGAAAGCAATACACAGGAGGACTCACAATAATGAAATACGATTTTTCGCCTAAAGGCGTATGTGCACGCAGACTCGAATTCGAGCTCGACGGAGACATCGTTAAAAACGTCCAGTTCATGGGCGGATGCAACGGCAATCTCAAGGCCCTGGCCGCACTGACCGAGGGAATGACCGTCGATCAGGTCCGCGAGAAACTCCAGGGCATAACATGTGGGCTGAAAAAAACATCGTGCTCAGATCAGCTCGTACAGGCTCTTGCAAAAGCTCAGGAAATCGAAAAGAAAAAAGCCGCAGAACGCGACAGTCAGGCTGGCGCTTAAGCAGAGACCAGTCAGGAGATCGACATAATGGGAAATTTTTTTATAAAACTTTTTGTAAAGGACTACAGGAACACCTCTGACCCCAAGGTCCGTGAGCGATACGGCAAATTTGCCGGTGTAGTCGGCATCGTATCCAACCTGCTCCTTTGCATGATCAAGATACTCGCAGGAGTTTTCTCCGCCAGTATCGCGATAATAGCCGACGGTATCAACAACCTCGCTGATGCATCGTCGTCAGTGATGACGCTGGTCGGATTCAGGCTGGCTTCCATACCGGAAGACAAGGACCACCCGTACGGGCATGCCCGCATAGAATATCTGACGGGGCTGTTCGTCTCGGTGCTGATAATCGTGCTCGGCCTGCAGCTGCTGAAAACATCCGTGGACAAGATAATCCATCCGGATCCCGTTGAATTCAGCTATCTTACTGTGGCGATACTCGTCGCTGCCATACTGATAAAGCTGTGGCAGGCCATGTTCAATGTCAATATCGGCAAAAGGATCGATTCCGTCACTCTGATGGCCACAGGTGCTGACAGCCGCAACGACGTCATCGCGACAAGCGCGGTGCTGGCAAGCGTTCTGATCGGCAAATTCACCGGTCTTCAGACCGACGGCTGGATGGGCTGCCTGGTCGCGCTCTTCATCGTATGGTCAGGGATACAGCTCGTAAAGGAAACGTCCAGCCCTCTGCTCGGCGAGGCACCCGATGAATCGCTCGTCAGGGCTATCACTGAAACTGTAAAACGCGAGCCGGGAGTACTCGGTATGCATGACCTGATGGTCCACAACTACGGACCCGGCAAGATATTCGCATCGATACACATCGAGGTGGATGCTGACGGCGACCTGATGAAAAGCCACGACATGATCGACAACATCGAGCGTCTCGTAAAGGAATCGCTCCACATCGAATTCGTCGTCCACATGGACCCGGTCAAGGTCAACGACCCGCTGATAAACAAGATGCGCAGCATAATAGAAGATGCCTTCTCGCCGCTCGAGGGCGTAGAAAGCATCCATGATTTCAGGATCGTTCCCGGTCCGACGCACACGAATATAATCTTCGACGTCGTGCTCGCACCTGACTGCCGATACCCGGAAGCTCAGCTTCGCAGGATCGCATCACAGGCTGTCAGAGCCGTGGACGAAAAATATTATGTTGTGATAACGTTCGATAAAGCGTATACCGAACTCAGCTGATCCGCCCGCAAAAGCATGCCGGCACCGGAAACCGATCCGGCATTCCGACCAGGCCATTTCTCGCTGCCAGCTGAAGTCGAATGCCCTATACAAATAACAAGTTATACGGATCACAAGATCCTGCTCAAGGATCCAAAATCCAAAACGCTATCTGTAGCCTGCTCTCAGCAGGCTTATTTCTTTTGCATATCCATCCAGCTCGTTCGGCGTCTCCAGTATGCACGGCAGCCCTTTCAGCAGCGGGTGATTCACGAACCGCTGCAGCGCCTCATAACCGATGCAGCCTTCGCCGATCCTGGCATGGCGATCCTTGTGCGCCCCAACAGGATTCATGCTGTCATTTATATGGAGTGCGTGCAGCCTTTCCAGGCCGATGATCTCATCGAACTCCCTGAGCACGCCGTCCGGATCCCCGGCTATATCGTAGCCCGCATCGCTCACGTGACACGTGTCGAGACATACGCCTATCTTGTCCTTGAGCTCGACACCGTCGATTATCGCTGCCAGCTCTTCGAATCTGCCGCCGATCTCGGTGCCCTTGCCTGCCATCGTTTCCAGCAGCACCACCGTGCTCTGATCCGGCTTCATCACTTCATTCAGAAGCTGCACGATCAGCTCCGTGCCCTTTTCCACGCCCTGTCCGACGTGACTGCCGGGATGAAAATTATAATAGTTCCCCGGGATGTACTCCATGCGTTTCAGATCATCTTCCATCGCCATATGCGCGAAATTCCTGACCTTCTCCGTCGCGGAGCACGGGTTCAGAGTGTACGGGGCATGCGCCACCAGTTTTGCAAAGCCGCGCTCTGCGATGATCTCGCGGAACCTTCGCACGTCCTCGGGATCTATGTCCTTTGCACGCCCGCCTCTGGGATTTCGCGTAAAGAACTGAAACGTGTCTGCACCGATCTTCACGGCTTCCTCCGCCATGTGCACGAAGCCTTTGACAGAAGATAGGTGGCAGCCTATATGCAGTTTTTCGTTTTCTAATGCAAAGCCGGCATCTGCATCGAGTGCCGGCTCCTTTTTATCGTTCATGGTCATATTTTCACCTTTGAATGCTCATCATATGTCTGTATGCCTGCAGACCCGAGCTTACTCTTCGATCTCGATCGGCTCGAAAACCTCAGGTCCCTGTCCGCAGAGCGGGCATACAAAATCTTCCGGAAGAGTATCTCCCTCGTAAATGTATCCGCAGATAGTGCAGACAAAACCTTTTTTCTTTCCGCCGGCATTTCCTGCATCATCATCTGCTGCTCCGCCTGATGCGATCTCAGCTTCCGCGTCAGCCTTCTGCGCAGCGAGTTCTGCTACCAGTGCCTTTATCTGAGCGCGGCTCTTGTCGTTCAGTGCCGACAGGATAGTAACATTGTTCTCTGCTATAGTCAGATCCTTCGAATTCTCGAAGGCCTTGCTCATAGTCTTGATCGCCATAGGCGCCCACGATCCGTTCTCTATGAAAGCAACTGTCCTGTTCTGATAGTTCCTCTCTGTCAGGTGGTTGATGAACTCCTTCATGAACGGGAATATATCTGAATTGTAAGTAGTAGTCGCCAGTACCAGCCTGTCATATCTGAACGCATCTTCTACAGCCTCAGCCATGTCGCATCTTGCCAGATCGTTCACTACGACAGTCTCCTCGCCCTGCGCCTTGAGCTCCTCTGCCAGCAGCTCAGCTGCAGCCTTTGTATTGCCGTATACCGAAGTGTAGCAGATGCATACGCCTTCAGTCTCAGGTCTGTAGCTTGACCATGTGTCGTACAGATCGATGTAGTATCCGAGATTTTCCGTGAGTACAGGTCCGTGCAGCGGACAGATCACAGCGATATCGAGAGCTGCTGCCTTCTTCAGCACGTTCTGCACCTGTGCGCCGTATTTTCCTACGATACCGATATAGTAACGTCTTGCCTCGCATGCCCAGTCGTCATCCTCGGCATCCAGCGCCCCGAACTTTCCGAATCCGTCTGCTGAGAAGAGTATCTTATCGTTCGGCTCGTAAGTCATCATTACCTCAGGCCAGTGCACCATCGGTGCGAATACGAAGATCAGCTCATGAGCTCCGAGCTTCAGGCTGTCGCCGTCCTTCACATCGAGTCTGTTCTTTATCTCAAGCGTCGGGAAAAACTGCCCGATCATGTTGAAGGTCTTCTTGTTGCCCACGATCACTGTCTCCGGATACTTCTCCGCAAATGCCTGGATCGACGCCGAATGGTCAGGCTCCATGTGCTGCACCACCAGATAGTCAGGTGCTGCTCCGCCGAGAGCCTCCTCTACGTTTGCCAGCCATTCGGCTGTCTTGCTCTTGTCTATCGTATCGATGACTGCCGTTTTTTCATCCTTTATAACATATGAATTGTACGCCATCCCGTCGGGCACGACATACTGGCCCTCGAACAGATCCACGTCGTGGTCGTTCGCACCTACATAAAAAACTGTTTCTGTTACTTTGTTTATCATGTTGTTTTCCCCCTTGCTGTTTATTAGCTGTAAATGCAGTGCACAGTCAGTCCTGCCTTTTACTGCATCACCTGTATCCTGTCGCCTGTTTTCACACGGCCGCTTTTCGTTATCTTTACAAAGATGCCTTCTCTCGGCATCACGCAGTCGCCCGCGAGCTCTCTTATCGCGCACCCGTGGTGACATTCCTTGCCTATCTGAGTGACCTCGCCTTCCGCTTCGCCGATCCGCATCTTAGTGCCTACAGGCAGTGTGAACAGCTCGATCCCTTCCGTCAGTATGTTCTCTGCAAAATCGCCGCTCTTGAGCTGGAAATCCAGGGCTTTCTGCACCTTCGCCACGCTCTCTGCAGCCAGCAGGCTCACCTGTCTGTGCCAGTTGCCGGCATGGGCATCGCCTTCTATACCGTGGTCTGCTCTCAGGAAAGCTTCGCCTATGTCGTGCTTCTGCTCGCCCTTCTTTTCACTGATGCACACGGCTTTTACGACGCCGTGCGGCAGATGTAATGTCGCGCAGTCCTGTGACTCTCCGAGCAGGACTTCAACGCCGTGCTTTATCGGCTTTATCACCGCTTCAAGACACTCCGACGCCGCCTTGCGGCTTCCCGGCAGGTTTATTATCAGCGTCTGTTTTCTCAGACCTGCCGCTGCTCTCGAAAGCATCCCCATCGGTGTGATCTTCATGCTCTCGGCTCTCATCGCCTCAGGTATGCCGCGCACCTCTCTGTCCACGACCGCAAGTGTCGCTTCCGGCGTGACGTCTCTCATGGAGAATCCCGTGCCTCCGGTCGTTGCCACCAGCGTCACCGCCAGCTCGTCAGCGCATTTTATCAGCTCGCTCTTTATCTGTTCCATATCGTCCGGGATCATCGTCCTGTACACTGTCTTCCATCCGTTCTCCTCGAGTATCTTAACGACCGCATCTCCTGCAGTATCTTCTCTAAGACCCTGAGATCCCTTGTCGCTCATGGTTATCACCGCTGCTCTGTATTCCATAATTCCTCCTGTTTGATATCTCCGCTCTTTCCGCCTTTTTTGGAAAGCAGACATATCCTGTCTATCACCATGTCCTTCTGGACTGCCTTGCACATATCGTAAACCGTCAGCGCCGCTGCCGAGACCGCCGTCAGCGCCTCCATCTCGACGCCCGTGACGCCTTTGCATCTGACTTCTGCTCTTATTTCCACAGCGAGCTTTTCCCTGTTCAGGCTGAACTTTATGTCTATGCCTGTCAGCATCAGCGGATGACACATCGGAACGATATCCGACGTTTTCTTTGCCGCCATTATCCCGGCTATCTGCGCCGTGCCGAGCACATCGCCCTTTTTCATGCCGCCGCACTCTATCAGCCTGAAAGTCTCCTCGTTCACCAGGACTCTTCCTGCCGCCACAGCAGCACGCTCTGTTTCCGACTTGCTGCCCACGTCGACCATCCTGGCTCTGCCTTCTTCATTGAAATGTGTAAAATCCGCCGCCATCGTCAACCTCCTATACTGTTCATATTCCGGCCCGCGTGGCTCGGATTGTCCGCATCGAGCGCATCTCTCATCTCAGGTTTCTGCAGCACTGCTCTTTTCATCACTTCCGTCATCTCATCCAGCTGCAGCCCTTTTATGCAAAGCTCTGCATCTGAGTGCAGACATGGCTTCAGCATGCCGTCGGAAGTAAGTCTTATCTTGTTGCAGTCCCCGCAGAACTCGCAGCTTATCGGTCGTATCAGTCCTACCCTGCCCTTTGCACCGGGCAGCCTGTAAAGCACTGCCACTCCTTCGCTGTGCTCGAGCGGCTCAAGCTCCGGCACCTTTGAAAGCACCTGCTGACAGCTGATAAATCCGCTCCTGTCAAAATCCATGCCGCCGCCTATAGGCATCAGCTCTATGAATCTGACCTCTATCGGTCTGTCGACGGTGAGCTTTACGAAATCTTCGATCTCATCATCATTAAAACCGCCCATCAGCACGTTGTTTATCTTTATATTGTCGAACCCGGCTTCGAATGCCGCATCGATCCCGGCCAGAGCCTCACTGAGCTCTCCCACCCTGGTTATCTCTCTGTACCTGTCCGGATCCAGCGTGTCGAGACTTATGTTGACCCTGCTGACCCCCGCCTCGCGCAGCTCCCTCCCGAACTTCGGAAGCAGCGTGCCGTTAGTGGTGATGCAGAGTTCCTCGACGCCTTCTATCGCTGAGATCGCACTGCAAAGCCTGACGATCCCCCTCTTTACGAGAGGTTCGCCGCCTGTTATCCTGATTTTTTTGATCCCGAGCGAAACTGCCGCCTTTACCGCGTCGATCGTCTCTTCCGCCGTCATCATTTCATCATGCGCTCGCTTGACGATCCCGTCCTCAGGCATACAGTATCTGCATCTGAGATTGCAAAGTTCCGTGACAGATATCCGCATATAATCTATCACTCTGCCATAATTATCTATCATAAAAATATGTTGTCTCCATTTCACCATCATTATAGCAGAAAAGCAAGTGATAGTCAGCAAATGTTTTGTTGTTGAGATTGTTTTCCGCTAAATTAACAGAAGAGAACAAAGATGAACATATTTTAGATATTAGTTGACGCTAACTCTCGGACATGTTATGCTGATGTTATTTAAAGCTAACCCAGTTAGCTCTCATTAACTTTTGCGGGACCATTTAACAGAGAGGAGATTAATATTGAAAAAATTCAAACACAAATTTATGGCATTTCTGTTGTCAGCCATGATGCTGATCACAGGAGCCGCAATGGGGACAGTTCCTGCTGCCGCAGCGGAAAAATCACCGCCGGACAAGATCGACAGCTGCACAACAGCAGGCATCAGCAAAGGATTTGCGATCACATTCAACACGAGTGACGAAGACTGGTTTCAGGCGATTTCTTCCGTTCAGGTCGCCGGCACCCCATATAAAAAAGCAGGCGGTTTTTGGGATTTTGAGGACACCGGTTCCAGCTACCGTTTACTGCCGACTGACAAGCAGATCCGTATCGGTGAAGGCTTCAGTGATACTACAGCTACCTGCGTCATCTCTGCAGACGGCTACAGTGATCTGATGCTGACGCTGGACAAATCAAATCATACAGCTGCGATTTCAACCGGCGAAACTGCACAGACATATAAAATCACGACGGCAGCCACAACACACGGCACCGTGACTGTCGACCAGACATCCGCAAAAAAAGGTGATACCGTCACGATCACGGCAGTACCGGATACCGGCTACATGCTGAAGTCGCTCACAGCTACGGACAGCAGCGGAAAAAATATTTCCATCAAGGATTCCAAGTTTCAGATGCCGGCTTCCGACGTGACGATAAATGCTGTATTTGAAAAAAAGGCTGCCGATGCAGAAAAAGAGATCTCGATCGGTGATATCTCAATCAAGGAAGACTCTTTCAACAGTTTATGGCAGTTCAGCTTTAAGGATCCCAGCTATTTAAAATCTGTCAAGCAGGTCTCTGTCAATGATACTGCCTGGGAGGCTTTCAGCTTCACACCGTCCGCTGGCGGAAAATATCGCATCAAAGACAGTGCCCTTGAATTTGCACAGAAAAGTTACAGTCAGACTGCCGCATTAAAAAGCGGAGATGTGATCACCATCACGGCTAACGGATACAAAACGCTGACCTTTAAGGTCTCCATCAAAGATAACAAACTCACCGTTTCTTCCGACTCAACTCCTGGCGACGACCAGCAGCTCCACGTTCGCCTGGTAGGAACTTTTGAATCGGCGCTGGTGAACCAGAAAGGCTATGACGCCATCAGCGGCGCATCCACCAATGTTACGCAGAATAAAAACAGCAATGCCAGCGTGGAAGTTGCCCTGGTAAAGAAAGGACAGGTTCCACAGGACAGCGACTGGAAACTTTTGAACGAAAGCGATATCCGCGTGGTTTCTAAAGGTTCATCGGTCAATATCGAGAACCGCACAGTTCCTGCAAATGGCAATGATTCAGGGATGGCTGGCGTGTACTCCGTCCACGACGGGTCGGTCACATTAGCAGGCACTCCTGCAAAGCCCGGCATCTACGATATCAGCGTAACGATAACCGACGAGCTGGGCCGGACAGCAACGAGCAATGCTCTGCCGTTCCGCATTTACAGCGGGGAGGAAACGCTGCAGGATCAGCTGACGCTTGCCAACTGCACGAAAACAGCAGACGGAAAATATATGTACGATATGGAGCCATGGGCCATCAAAAACTTCACTCTGGCTTCCGGGGATCAGACGGTAGTAGTTCCTGCGGATGTAAAAGCATGGTACGGCTCGCACACCAGCGGAACTTACGGCAAACTGGGCTATGCTGTGCCGGAGAGCACTTTGCAGCCTCAAACACTGATCCTGCCAAAAGGATGCGATCTGACACTGGTCAATATGGACATATTAAGCAGCGTGAAAATCGTTGTACAGGATGGTGCAAAGCTGACCCTTCGGGATTCGGTGATCCAGGGGGCTGTTGAAGTAGAAAACGGCGGAACGTTCTCCATGAACTACAATGATTACGGCGGCGGCGAATTCCTCAACGGTGCGTCTATCAACGGCAAGCTGGTTTTAAAGGACGGGTCAACGCTGGAGAATGCAAAGATCTATTCCAACACCAACAATATCGCCAACGGGTCGGAAGCACGTCGCAACACGGATCCTGTCGTTGTGATCAACGGCAGTGTGAAGCTGAAAGGCAAAGTGTTCCTGAGAGGAGATGAGGCTCCGACGGGGACAGATCCCGCGACAGGAAAGCGCTACACAGGCCAGGTCGGACTTCAGGTCAACGGCACTTTGACACTTGAAAAAGATGCTGTGCTTGCGGTCTTCGGAGGCGGCAAGGATGCGACTACATCCAACGGCGGCACGGCGATCCGTCTTAACGGCGGCTCGATCACAGGCGAAGGCAAGCTGATCGCTGTCGGCGGAGACGGTCATTTCGGAGAAGGCGGCGATGCCGTATCAGGAAACGGTACGATTTCAGTGGCAGATGCTTATCTGGAAGGCGGTGCATCGGTTTCCAAGTCCGGAACTGCCGGCAAGGCTCTTGGTGATAAGGTGAAGCTTTCGGGCAATACTAATCGGAATCTGATCGATGGAGAAACGGGAAGCGCGATCGACTACGACCACGACACTTACTGGAGAGACATCCTGACATCGCCGGATCTTTCTTTGTATCCGGTGGAGAAAAATGCGCCGGGAGAAGGATCGACTGATCAGGAGAAACCGGGCGGCGATCAGGAAAACCGGGTGGCTCCGGGGACAACGGCTCCAATGGAAATACAGGCTCCGGCGGCTCCGGTGGAAATAACACTTCCAACAGCTCCGGCGGAACTGCCGGCAACGGAAACAACTCGAATCAGAATACCGGCATCAGCCAGACCGGCGATGCTTCCACTCCACTCCTGTGGGCAGCCCTCATGCTGACTGCACTGGCAGCGATGGGAACAACGACGCTTTATCGCAGGAAGATGAAATAACATACGCTCATAGAGAAATCACAAACATTGAAAGGGGCTGCAGCATTAATGATTTATGATCGTAAATCGTTGATGCTGCAGCCCCTTCTATCATTGTTCGATGCGGATGTATGCATATCCGGTTATACGTCTGCTGCTACTTGCTCTTCGCGGGAGCATTGTCCGCCTGCTTTATCAGAAGCTTTTTGAACGCTTTCTCTGATTTGCCGTATTTCTTTACGTCTTTTGAAAGCTGCTTCGTTGCCGCTGCTTCATCAAGGGATACCGTGGCCGTCTCATCCTCTTCCTTTGACGTCGACGCCAGCGAATATGTCCACTCCACTCTTCCTACAGACGGCATCAGCGCCATGATCTGCTGCGCGCAGTTTTCCATATTCTTGTCAAGCGACTTCTTGCCGGCCTTCTGCACGGGCTCCTGCAGCTCTATCGTCATTGCCTGAGTATCACCGTCAGCTCTTATAGTCGCTGCATACTTTCCTGCGACATCTTCTATGCCCATCGTTTCGAGCAGTGCAGCCACCGCAGCCGTATCATTTACATCTTCCACTCTGCAGCTGTAAAGAAGCTTTGCATTTTCTTCAGAAGCATCTGCCTTAATATTCTGCGTGCTCGTAGCACTGCTGCTCTTTGCGGCTGCAGCCTCGCTGCCGCTGTGCAGACCGCTCACGGAAAGAAGCACTCCTGCCGCTCCCATGACTACCAGTATCAGCGCCGCCAGAACCAGTCTTAAAGCTATCTTGTTGTCAAATAATCTATTCATTGCACATCACCCTCGCTTTTCAAACATCTCTGCTGTAACGTTTCTGATGTTTAATGTTATACCACGCTTTTATGTCGAGTGTGTGACAATCGTTCAACTATTTTGCAAACTGACTGTTGTAAAGGTTCGTATAGAATCCGTTTGCTGCGAGCAGTTCCTCATGTGTTCCCTGTTCTATTATATCGCCGTGATCCAGCACGAGTATGTGATCTGCATCTCTGATCGTGGAAAGCCTGTGGGCGATTATGAAGCTGGTCCTTCCCTGCATCAGGCTCGTCATCGCCTTCTGGATCAGCGATTCCGTTCTGGTATCTACCGAGCTTGTCGCTTCATCCAGGATCAGTATCGGCGCGTCTGCCAGGAACGCTCTGGCTATCGTCAGCAGCTGTTTCTGCCCCTGAGAAATGTTCGTCGCTTCTTCGTTGACCTCCATGTCATATCCCTTGCCCTGAGTCTTTATGAAATGATCGACATGTGCAGCCTTTGCAGCCGCCTCGACTTCTTCATCAGTAGCATCAGGTCTGCCGTATCTTATATTGTCGCGTATCGTACCGTTGTTGAGCCATGTATCCTGCAGCACCATTCCGAACATCTCTCTGAGGTTCGCCCTGGAAAGCTTCGTTATGTCGCATCCGTCGATCATTATCCTGCCGCCGTCCAGCTCATAGAATCTCATGAGCAGCTTGACGATAGTAGTCTTGCCGGCTCCCGTAGGCCCGACTATCGCAACGCGCTGTCCCGGCTGTGCAGTGAACGAGAAGTCGCTTATGACAGTTTCCTCCGGCGTATACCCGAAATGTACATGCTCGAAAGCGACCTGCCCCTTTACATGATCGACATCTATGACTTCTTCCGGCGCTGTGTCTATGTCGACCTCTTCCTCTTCGTCTATTATCTCGAAGATCCTCTCAGCTGCCGCAGCCGTAGACTGCAGCTGATTCGCAACGTTTGCGACCTGAGCGATAGGCTGGTTGAAACTTCTCACATACTGAATGAACGCCTGGATGTCGCCTATCGAGATCTTTCCGTTTATCGCAAGATATCCGCCTAGGAGGCACACCGCAACATATGCCAGGTTTCCTATGAAGTTCGTGATCGGCATCATCATGCCGGACAGGAACTGCGATTTCCATGCGGATTCACAGAGCTTGTCGTTGTACTCCTCGAATACCTGCTGCGACTCTTCTTCTCTGTTGAAAGCCTTGACGATGTCGTGACCTGCATACATTTCCTCGACGTGCCCGTTTACATAACCGAGATACTTCTGCTGGTTCTTGAAGTGGCCCTGCGATTTTGAGACCACAAGGCGTATCACTCCCATGGAAAGCGGCAGTACGACGAGTGCCATCAGTGTCATCACTACACTTATTCTCAGCATCATGATCAGTATTCCCACGATCGTGGTGAAACTCGTGATCATCTGTGTCAGGCTGACGGAAAGTGTCTGGTTTACGGTTTCTATGTCGTTTATCATCCTGCTCTGGATCTCTCCATGTGTCCTGCTGTCAAAATATCTGAGGGGCAGTCTGTCGAGCTTCGTCGACATCTTGTCTCTGAGGTTGTAGATGACCTTCTGCGAAACGTCGGCCATTATCCAGCCCTGCACGACTCCGAACAGCAGGCTGCAGCCGTAAAGCGCCAGCAGCAGGAACAGTATCGATGCGAGTCCGCTGAAATCTATCCCCATGCCGCTCATCAGCCCTTCGACCACCTTGTCGGTCGCGTCGCCGAGTATCGTCGGAGAGATTATCGTGAATACCGTGCTGGCGATCGCGAATATGAACACTATCGCCAGTCTGAACTTGTAAGGTTTGAGGTACCCGATCAGGGTCTTCATCGTCTTGCCGAAATCTTTTGCCTTTTCCCCCGGCATCATCCTGCCACCGGGACCGCCCGGACGGCCCGGGCCTTTTCTTCTCTCAGCCATTATTTACGCCCCCTTTCAAGTTCTTCCTCACTGAGCTGTGACAGCGCGATCTCTCTGTATACATCGCATGTCTGCATCAGCTCGTCATGCGTGCCTTTTCCTGCCAGACGGCCTTCGTCCAGCACCAGGATCTGATCCGCATCTATTATCGTGTTTATCCTCTGCGCAACTATTATTATAGTACTGTCCCCTACCTTTTCCTTCAGGGCTTCACGCAGCGCCTTGTCTGTCTTGAAGTCGAGCGCCGAGAAGCTGTCGTCAAAAATGTATATCTTCGGTTTTTTTACGAGTGCACGTGCTATGGAAAGGCGCTGTTTCTGGCCTCCTGACACGTTCGTGCCGCCCTGAGCGACTTCTTCGTCCAGTCCGTGCTCCTTTTCCCTGATGAAATCCATCGCCTGCGCCGTTTCCGCCGCCTCGAGCATCTCCGCTTCAGTCGCGTCTTCCTTACCGTACTGCAGGTTCGATGCTATCGTGCCTGAAAACAGCAGTCCCTTCTGCGGAACATACCCGATCTGATCACGCAGCTCATGCTGTGTGATATCCCTTACATCCTTCCCGTCGACGCGCACGCTTCCTTCTGTAGCGTCGTAAAATCTCGGGATAAGACTTATCAGCGTGGATTTGCCGCTTCCCGTACCTCCGATTATCGCGGTAGTCCTGCCGGGTCCGGCAGTGAAGCTGATGTCCTCAAGGACTTCCTTTTCCGCATCAGGATACGAAAATGACACATGATCGAATTCCACGACGCCCCTGTGATCTTCGACCGTCTCAGGCATTTCCGGATCTTCGATCGAAGGCTCGACATCGAGCACTTCTCCTATTCGCTTTGCCGAAACGATAGCTCTCGGTATCATGATGAACATCATCGTTATGAAAAGAAACGACATTATGACATGCATCGCGTACTGGAGATATGCCAGCATATCTCCGATCATCAGACTGCCGTCATTCACAAGATGAGCGCCGGCCCACACGATAAGTATACTGACGCCGTTCATCACGAACATCAGCATCGGCATCATGAACGACATCGCCTTGTTCGTGAACATATTGATCTTCGTCAGATCCCTGTTCGCGATATCGAACCTCTTTTCTTCGCTTTTTTCAGTGTTGAAAGCTCTGATGACCAGGACCCCTGACAGTCTTTCTTTCATCAGCAGGTTCAGCTTGTCGAGCTTAGTCTGCAGCACCTGGAACTTAGGCAGCACCAGGAAAAACGACACCATCATTATACCCAGTATCACCAGCAGCGCTATCCCTATCGTCCACGAAAGCGACACGCTCGTATTCAGCGCCTTTATCACCGCTCCGATACCCATGATCGGCGCAAAGCATGCAAGTCTTAATATCATTACTGTCGCCTGCTGCACCATCTGTACGTCGTTTGTAGACCTCGTTATCAGTGAAGCCGTCGAAAAATCGTTGAGCTCGGCTGCCGAGAAGGCCGTCACTTTTCTGAAAAGCGCACGCCTTATATCTCTTGATGATCTCGCCGCTGTTCTCGATGCCAGCAGACTGCCCATGATCGCGCAGACGACCGTTGCTGCCGCAACTGCGATCATTATCAGTCCCGTATGTCTGATATAGCCCATATCCTGCTTGACTATACCGTTGTTGATTATGTCGGACATATATCCCGGCAGTGCCAGCTCGCACATAGCCTGTCCGAACAGGAATGCGATTATCAGCACTATCGGCAGGATATACGGCCTGTAGTATTTTAGTGTCGTTTTCATAAGTCTCCCCTCTCCAGCATTTTTGCTATATTATCCGTAACTATTCCCAGCAGCCTTCCCAGAGTCTCGCGTTCCTCTTCGGTCAGCCCTTTTGTTATCTCGCGCTCAAATTCGTTAAAGTGCTTTTCTCCACGGCGCTTTATCCCCTCTGCCTTTTCTGTCGGAAACAGACAGTATGCGCGTTTGTCGTCCGGATTGCGTTTTCTGATCACGTACCCTTTTTTGACGAGTACTTTCAGGGATTTTGCAACTGCACCCTTGTCTATGTGCATCTGCTTTGCAAGTTCTTCCTGTGAAAGCCCCGGTGCTGCATTTATATTCTTGAGATATCCCATCTGCTGTCCTGTAAGTCCGAACTGCTTCATGGCCTTGTCATGCATCACTCTGCCGTGTCTGTATATCACCGAGAAATACATCTGCAGCGGCTCCATACCGGGTTCTCCGCATCCGCACATGCAGCGGCTTCCTGCCACAGTATCTTTTTCATTGATCATTACCAGCCACCTCTTGTCATATCATCATATCTTCCAGCTGCTCCTGCAGCAGCAAAAAACAAATAGTTGTCACTGCAACCATATTGCCTTTGCTATTTTAGCGGCATATATTTTGGTTGTCAATGCAACTATTTGTATTTTAACAAAATCTTCACAAACTATACATCTTCGTCACAGTAGGGTGATGCGAGCCGTACGGCTCGACAGCAGCTGCACGGAGATGCGCCGCAGACGCAGGCTCCTGACGTGCTCATGAGCACCGGCATACATGGACCTGCAGTCTTTACATCTCATCTGCCAGACGTCGCAGGACCCTCCTGCTGGCACTGCTTACCGGTCCCAGAGGGAGCCTGCAGCTGCCGACGTCCATTCCCTTCATATTCATGATGGTCTTGATCGGCACCGGATTCGTCTCACAGAAAAGCGCATTTATCAGGTTGAGATACCTGAGCTGCATCTTCCGGGCTTTTTCCGTATCACCGTCGAGGAAAGCGTGAGTCATTTCCCTTACCTTGTCAGGCATGAGGTTCGCCCACACGGACACGACTCCGACGGCTCCCATCGACATCAGCGCCACCGTGATATCATCGTTGCCTGAATAAAGTGCAAAATCGTCTCCTGTGAGCGCTGAGATTTTCGCAAAATATGACATATCGCCGCTCGCCTCTTTCATGCCGGCTATGTTGCGGTGTTTCGACAGTGCCTCGACGGTCTCCGGGTCTATGCAGATGCCGGTCCTCGCCGGAACATTATAGATGTAGACCGGTATATCGACGTTATCGGCTATCGTGCAGAAATGCTCCATCATACCGCTGCGGTTCGGTTTATTGTAGTATGGCGTGATAACAAGAAGTGCATCTGCGCCCAGCTCCTGATATATCATGCTTTTTGCGAGCGACTCTTCTGTATTGTTGCTGCCGCTGCTGACGATCACGGGTATCCTGCCTGCACTCTCATCGACTGCGGTCTTTACGATCTCTTCCTGCTCCTCATCTGTGAGCGCGGGCGTTTCTCCTGTTGTTCCAAGCACCAGCACCGCATCAGTCTTCTGCTCTATGTGCCAGTCTATCAGCTCTCTCAGCCGTTTATGATCGACTTTCCCTTCTTCATCAAAAGGTGTTACGAGAGCTGCGATCGATCCTCTTATCATTGCTACCTCCTAATCATATGTCAGTTGGGGGCCGGTTTCATGCAAAGCTGCCGTTCATGGCATGCCGGCTGCTTCATGCAGGACTCCCCTCCTGAAAATCTGCGACCTTATATGTTTACTGCCTCTGCTCATATAATATGCATGGTATATCGCAGAAGTTAACGATTTGTCGGCGGTGCGGACGAAAATCAGGCTGGCCGGCGCCGAAGCAGCGAAGCGGCGCGGTAAAGTGCTGCAGCATATCAGTATGCATGCCGCTGCGCAGCTGACGATCGTTATCGATTATTTTTGTTCAGTTGACGATCGTTGTTTTGTGTTGACAATTCCCCAGACATGGTTTACAATCTTCGCTAAGGGGTTTACATTTATATGAAAGGAACTGGAAATTATGACATCAGTAACATCAAAACGATACTCAAAAACGACTTATATGATCCTGTGCGGGCTATTTGCTGCGATAACTGCGGTCTGCTCGTTCATCACCATACCGCTCGGCTTCACGCCCGTCCCGATAAACCTCGGGACACTTGCGGTTTTCCTCACCGGCGGCATATTAGGTAAAAAATACGGCACTATCAGCATGACAGTATACGTCCTGCTCGGAGCCGCAGGCGTTCCGGTGTTCGCGGGATTCAGAGCCGGCATCTCGGTATTGGCAGGACCGACCGGAGGATATATAATAGGATATATAGTCGCAGTATTCATCATCGGAGTTCTCGCCGACGTGCTGGTAAAACGCAGCACAGCGGGCGAGCAGACAGCCTCAGGCGGTCGTGCGGTCAAAGAAACACTTCTCTATGCGCTCGCGATGGTCATCGGACTTCTGATCTGCTACGCATTCGGCACAGCATGGTTCATGATAAGCACAGGCACCGGCCTGTGGTCTGCGATGCTTTTGTGCGTCATCCCGTTTTTACCCGGAGACGCCCTCAAAATAATCGTTGCTGCGATTCTCGTAAAAAAACTGAGACCACTGCTCAACTGACGCTTATCCGTACCCCGGAGATTCTGCAAAACGCTGCAGGCTATGCATGAAAAACCTCGCCGCACGATCTCTGTGCGCCCTGCATGATGCATGCTCATGGCATGCTCTCATCGTGCTCCGCTGCAAAGTGCGGATCGCATATCACGTCAGACCGCACGCTGGTCCGGGGCAAGGAAAGATAATATATGAAAAAGAAAACTTTAGTCATCATACTCGCGGCTGCGGTCGTTCTCGCCGCATGCATACTGCCTTTTACAGCCTTTAACGGCAGCCGGGATGCGACCGGCAGCCCGGCGACCTCTGACGACGACAGTACCCGGAAGGATAAGGCGATCGAAAAAATGCTCGCCGGAATGTCTGTCGAAGAAAAAGTCGGACAGCTGTTCATGGGCTGCTTTTACAGCGATATCCCCTCGTCTGCATCGTCCGGCGGGTATGAACTCGGCTGCGTGCTGCTGTTCGGCACGGCGTTTGACGGCTCTGACAAGGAAGATGTTACATCTGCGATCCGCGAGCTGAACGAGGCTTCCGATATCCCTCCGCTCGTTGCGGTCGACGAGGAGGGAGGAACTGTCAACAGGGTCAGCAGCTCTCCGGCATTCAGGAGCGAGCCTTTCAAATCACCGCGTGAGCTTTACGCTTCCGGCGGCATGAAGGCCGTGATCTCTGATATCCATGAAAAAAACGCACTGCTGACCGGGCTCGGCATAAATCTCAATCTCGCACCCGTGCTTGACATTTCAACCGATCCAAACGACTTCATGTATCCGCGGAGTCTGGGGCAGGATGCTGAAGTGACGTCTGAATATGCAAAGGCTGCAGTTGCCGCATGCCTCGATGATAATGAGGGATGCTGTCTGAAGCATTTCCCCGGTTATGGAAACTCTGCGGACACACACAACGGCATCGCTGTCGACAGCAGGTCGGCCGAGCAGATCAGAAATGTCGATATGCTGCCTTTTGAGGCCGGCGTAAAGGCCGGAGCGCCTGCAGTGCTCGTATCGCACAGTATCGTCTCTGCTTTCGACCCGGAGCTGCCTGCATCACTTTCACCTGCGATACATGAAATACTTCGTGATGAACTTGACTTCGACGGCGTGATAATAACCGACGATCTTTCGATGGGCGCGATCGCAGAGTTTTCACCTGACAGAGACTGCGCCGTTGCCGCGATACTCGCCGGAAACGACATGCTCTGCACAGGGGATTTTGCAGAACAGTGCAAGTCGGTGACCGAAGCGGTAAGAAACGGAACGATCACTGAAAAACGGCTCGACAACTCTGTCAGAAGGATCCTTAAATGGAAAATGGACCTGGAACTGATCCGAACAGAGTAGCCGGTCTCCCCTGCGGGGCTCCTCCGGTAAGACCTGTGATATTCACGATGCCGATGATATTTTTTCAACAAGTCTTCACAATTCCACCCTAAAAACAGCATATTCCACTGCTAATATATAGGCACAGCAAAAGAAAAGAATGATTGCTGAAACAGTAGGTAAAAGGGCTGCTTCGAAAAAACACTTCTTCTTCTCAATCCCTAAAACACGGCAGCCCCTCCTTATTCTCAGTCAGGGAATATCGAAACGATATCTCCTTGCTGACACAAAAAATCAGGAAATACACCTCCTGAACAGAGTGGCAATAAAAGTGATGACTGAAAGGAGATCGCTCAGAGATGAGCGATCTTTTTCATAACGTGAATATCTCATGCAGCGGGCATCAACGCAGCAAAACAGCCCCATTGGTACTCGTTTGAGTAATAGACCCCTCTCTCGAAAGGCTGTATAATAATAAAAAGGAATTTTCAGTTTATTCCGAAAGGAGAGGAAATATGAAAAAAGTATTTATTGTTTTGCTGGCAATGGTATTTGCATTTTCACTTGCAGCCTGTGGCAGCGGCGGCAGCGATGGCGGCGACAAAGACGGAGACAGCGGCAAAGACAAGAAAGTAGAACGCGTCACAACAAAAAGCGGCGCTATCTCTGTAGAAGCTCTGGATATGCCTGATTATATCACAGAAGCAGATGACGATGATGAAGAGATCCTTATGGCAAAGGAAGGAGAAGGGTATGGCGTCGGTGAATATGTACTTATCGTCGGGATTTCCAAAGATGAAGAAACAAGCCTCAGCTATCCTTCTTATGTAAAGGGACAGGAGTATACGCTAGACATGCTTCAATCAGATTTTGAGAGCAAAAACAGCTACAAGACTTACACCAGGACCAAGATCGGCGATCAGGAATACGTTCTCCTTGATGAGACGGACGATCGCTACTATTACACTGTAACCAACAATTACCCTGTTCTTATCCAGGTGATCGGCGAAAGCATGCAGGATAACAAAGCGGTGACAAAAGCACTGGAATCGATCCAGTATAATTACTAAGTCGATCTTGTTTCAAGATCACTGCAGCCATGTGAAGTCAGACCCAAGGGCCTTTACCAAGCGCTTTTGGGTCTTTTTCTTTACCCGTCTCCCCAGATCAGCGGGATATACAGCCCCGGCGTCAGTTCGTAAAAAAAACAGTTTCGCTCAAAAAAAACAAAAGTTGACATATTTTTTGCATATAAGTATACTAGTAGTATTCGCATTATCGGACGGCCCTGACCCGCAGGTATCCGTCAGACAGGAGCATTAAAATATGAGATTAAGAAAAGAACTCGATGAAATGCAGGAGCGTGACATACTGCTTATCGCAAAGATTTCCGACGCACTGGCACATCCCGCAAGAATAAAAATATTCAGGTACATCATGACATCAAACAAAAAAAGAGAGCGCGTCTGCAACAAGGATCTCGTCAATTATTTTGACTACTCGCAGGCTACGATATCCCAGCATGTGAAAAAACTCAGGGATGCCGGACTTGTCGAGGTCAGGAAGGAAGACCGCTACTCTTATTACTATGTCCACCTGGGGACGCTCAACGATTATCTGGTGGCTACGAAAAAATTCGAAAACATGGAAGCATGACAGCTGCCCGGCCGGTATCTGCCCGAGTCCCGGCATGCCGCTTCGCGTTTTGCACTTATTTTCTGAATGAAAAAGGCTGCGCCCTGATGGTCACATTCGACCGGTCAGGGCAGCAGCCTTTCTTTTTATCATTTTGTATCAGCCTATTTCTTGAAAATAATGAACAGTATCGCACTTATGAAAAGCAGGAACTGATAGAACAGGAACGGGATTATACTCAGCGATGAGATCCCCGCAAGCCCTGATGCGATCAGCAGCTGTGCTCCGTAAGGGATGATCCCCTGCCATACGCAGCTGAAGATATCCATGATCGAAGCCGTTCTCTGCGGTGTGATATCGAATTCCTTGCTGATATCCTTTGCGATAGGGCCTGCAGCAACGATCGCCACTGTATTGTTCGCAGTCGCCACGTCCATCAGCGAAGTCAGCAGCGCAACGCCTGCCTGTCCGCCTCTGCTGCCCTTGAAATTGCGTTTTATGAACTGCAGGATCGACTCGAATCCGCCGTTTTCTTTGATAAGCCCGCTCATCGAAGCAACGAGTATGGTGACGATCATCGTCTCATACATTCCTGAAACTCCGCCGCCCATCGACGAGAATGTCTCTGCAACAGTTGCGGCGCCTGTAGCGATACCTACTATGAAGTACGACACGATACCGGCTCCCAGAACGATGAATACGTTAATGCCGCAGAGTGCGATCACCAGTATGCCGAAATACGGAAGAGCCTGCCAGATGTTATAGTCAAACTGACCGACATCCGCACCGCCGTTCTTTATAGAAATAACGATCAGTATGATGATAGTAATGATAGCCGCAGGAAACGCTATCGGGAAATTTTCCCTGAACTTGTCCTTCATCTTGCAGCCCTGCGTCTTTGTAGCTGCGATCGTAGTATCCGAGATGAAGGAAAGATTGTCGCCGAACATCGAGCCGCCGATCACTGCTCCCACGCAAAGCGGGAGATTGAGGTCGGCACCCAGAGCAACATTCATCGCCACCGGTACGATAACTGAAATCGTTCCGCACGACGTGCCCATCGCCATCGAGACTATACATGCGATCACGAACAGTCCGACGATCGCAAAATCCGCCGGGATGATCGAAAGCAGCAGATTTGCAGCACTCGTCGCACCGCCTGCTCCCTGTGCGACGCCGCTGAACGCACCTGCCATCAGGAAGATGAACAGCATCGTTGTGATGTTCTCATCACCTATGCTGGTCGCACAGATTTTTATTTTTTCATCAAAATCAAGATCCCTGTTCTGTATGAAAGCCACCACCAGGCCGAACATGAATGCGACTACCGCCGACATTATGTAAAATCCCATTCCGCCTTCTACCGGATGGATATACTCAAAATATATACCGCTCCCCAGGTAGAATATCAAAAACACGACTATCGGCAGCAGTGCCGCCGCATTTGATTCTTTTTTCATTTGTTTTCCGTATGATGCCCCGTACGGACAGCATCATAAGCTCCTTTCTCCTAATAAATTCTTTTAGATCCTGTGTTTAACATGTCTTATTAATATACCAAAAATTCACTCGTTTGTGAAGTGCTGTCATATCATGTGTCTTATGAACTTTATGCACTGTATGATCTGTCGTATGCCTTATCGCTGAGACTGACACGCTCCGCCTTCACCGGAATATCCCCGCGATCACCTCCCAAAGGCTTTTCCTGATCGTGAACCGGTCGATGATAAGCCCGTCCGCATCGTAAGAAGTCAGCTGCAGCTTTCTGCGTCCCGCGTCTATGATCTGATAATTCGGCCCGTTACCGCTCAGCACCATACAGTAATCAGGCAGCGTGTCCATCTTTTCGTAAACCGCACTTTTCATATTTCCGGAATTGCCCATCACATAAACGATCCCGCCGATCGCCTCCGTGCGCATGTACATATGCTGATGCCCGCATAGCACGAGGTCCGCCCCGTGCGCCTCCATCACCGGCACCCACATCTCTCGCAGCTGAGGCGAAACAGTGTCCCGATCGTGCATGCCGTACGGCGGATGATGTGTGACCACTATGTTCCATGGTTTCGGACTTTCTTCCAGAGTCCGTGCGATCCAGTCCTCTATTTTTTTCTCGCAAAGCTGCCAGCTGCGTGTTCCCAGGCGTTCTTTCCGCTCGTCAGTCAAAAAAGAGCTGTCAGTCATGATGAATCTGCAGCTCCCCTGATCGAAATAATAAAAGTCGCCGCGCACCTCCTCCGCGAGCTGCTGATCGGACTTCACAGAAACAGCCGCGCTGCGCACATCCAAAGCGGCATTATTCTGAGCAGGGGCACTGCGCTCGCTGTCAGACCGGCTGGAATCGATATAAGCGCTGCCGTCCCCGGAGCCGGCGGCGTGCCCCGAGAGCGGCCCGTTATCCGGAACCGCAAACATCTTCTTGTATGTCCTGTTTGAACTGACGCCTTCATGATTGCCCGACACCGTCATGAGCGGAAACCTGCTGAAAACACTGCAGTTTCTCAGAAATCCGTTCCACTGCTCATATTCGCCCGGGATATTCACCATATCGCCTCCAAGCACCGCGAACTGCAGTCCCGGATTTTCATTGAAGATCCATGCTGTCATTTCGCCCCACTGCTCGTATTCCTCCGGTGACACATCAAACTGCACATCGCCAAGATAAAGGAACTGCGTCGGTTCCGAAACCTTCGGCATCCTGAAGCTTCTTACCCTGCCGGCTTTCACCCAGTGCCCCTGCCCGCCGCTGCTGCCGCTCTGACTGCCGTCACCGCCCTCAAAGCTGCCGATCACATAATGATATTTTTCACCGGGCTCCAGTCCGTCAAACCGGACCCGGTAACGATAATAGCTGCCTTTCAGTGTTTTTTCCGATGACGCTTTGACAGCTTTCACTGTCTTCAGCCCTTTCCTGCTGCATGCGATCTTTATATAGCCGGGACCGTCAGCCTCGCCTTTCCAGCTGATACATATACTCTCGGGAAGCTCACCCATGGAAAGCACTATCTGCAGGTCGTCGTCCGGCAGCGGATCCGGAGAAACGACGATCTGTGTGCTGTCGGCTGCTGCCGATATGATCTGCTCACAACTCGCGCCAGCGGCAATGTCAGATGAAGTGCAGCTTTCCTGAAAGCTCCACGAATACGCTTTCTCGCCCGACACGCAAAGCACCGAAAAGCAAAGTGCTATTACCGCTCCCGTGCACATTGCATGACGCACACCGCCGTTTTTGCAAAATCCCATAAATCTTTTCATAAAAAAATCCTCCGTTATATATACTACACATCTGCAGTTTTTTTATAACAAAGGAAAATTGCGATCTATGCCGCACCGGTGATCTGCTTCACATCGATACGGCATGACGCGCCGGCTGCTGATCCTGCGCCTACGGTCTTATCTCATCGATACCGATGTTCGCAAGCTCATCGGCCCTGTTGTTTTTTTCTGTCACATACATGAAGTCCTCGTATGAAAACTCTGCGCCGTTCCACTCCCTGAACTTTGCATAAAGCTTGTCGAGATCTGCCGACTTGCTGTTCATGCTGACATGCCCTTTTACACGGTAAAACGATATGCGGTGCTTTTCCGTGAACGGTATCAGCTGCTTCCACAGATCCTGATTTTCCACCGGCTTCTTCGCCGCCGTCTTCCATCCGTTTTTCTGCCAGCTTTTGTACCAGCCCTTGCGGAAACAGTCCATCAGATAGCTGCTGTCCGAAAATACCTGGATCATCTGCCCGTCCTTTTTTATGGCTTTGAACGCCTCCAGCAGCGCAGTCATCTCCATCCTGTTGTTGGTCGTGTTGCGCTCACTGCCGTAAAGCTCCTTCTGTGCGCCGCCGAACTCCATTATCGCACCCCAGCCTCCGAGGTTCTCGTCGCTCTGGTTGCCGGCGCAGCCGCCGTCGGTATATATCCTTAAGATCCTGTCGTTCCTCATTTCACCGATCCCTTTCTCTCACTTAATCATTCCTTACTCATAGTAAAATATCAATTTACTTTTCACCTAATTTAGGGGCTTTTGTTTTCCCTAAATCTAAGTTTGATACAGTCCCAGAACCCACTTCTGATATTTCACTATAAAAATCATTATTTTCAGGTATTTGCGGAACCGGAATCTCAGTTGTCCCTGGAATGCTACCACCTGCATTATTAAGATGAGTCGCACCTGTATTGTTATTAGTATGTACCGGCTGTGATGAGTGGACATTCGCATGCGATTCATGCGATGCATGTGAAGAATGAACAGAATTATCACGTGCCGAAGTATGAGAAACATGTGACCTATGATAAGAGGTTGAGGAATGTGATGTGTGAGACGTATGCGAGCGATGCGCTGCATAAGCGTCTGCACTTAATAACATACCTAGTAACATGATTGTTGAACCAATAGTCACCAGACGCGTTCTAGGAATACTCCCTTCTTCATCCGCAATTAAATCTGTAATTGATTTTTTAATTTCTGGGAATTTAATATCCATTTATTCAACTCCTTTTACTTCTACACATTTTCCATCACTCCATACTGTAATATACTTTTCCTTAGAATCATTTGTATAGGTACATTCTCCATGAGGAAAATTATCTTGATATGTTCCTTGCAATTGTCCACCTTGTTTATAGTAATAAACACCCTCACCATTCATTTTATCTGCTTTCCAACTTCCTTTATAGATGTCTCCATTATACCAAGTATATTCCCCTTTACCATCCTTTTGTCCATTTACAATCGTTCCTTTATAACAGTCCCCATTGCTATACTCTATTTCACATTCTCCAGATAAGCTATCATCGGAAAAACTTCCCTTATAACTAATATCATTATTAAATTTAATTTTTACACTTTTAGAAAGTTGCCCATTTTGCATAGAGAACTCATATTTGCCATATTCATTTTCTATTATAAGGGTTCCTTTATCTGACATTTTGTCATTTTTCCAGTGCCCTTTATAAACAACTCCATTATCCCATTCGAATTTCCCATAACCATTGCGAAGGCCGTTCTTAAACTCGCCCGAATATGAACCAATGCCCTCATAAATATATACGCCTTCCCCTGCTATTGTTTTTTTATTCCAATTTCCTTTATACGAGTCCCCACAATCAAAAACAAATTCCCCTTCATGATTATTCTCTACTAATTTCAATGGATTGCCATAATAGATACCACTTTCGGTTTTTATAGAGCCATTTTTCCAACTCTCCAAATAAAGCCCGCCATTTTCAGCAAAATCATATTTTATAAATAACGAGATGCCTACTAAACAAAGAATTCCAAGCAAGGCGACCATTATTATTTTTTTTGCTTTTTTATTGGAAACTAGCTTCTCTTGAAACCTCATACCCATTCCTCCATAATTCGTTTATTTTCTTCATCTTTTAACAAATTGAAAATAGTATCTAACATACCTGCATATAATTTACATTTATAGTTTTGCGGTTTTTGTGAAATAATATCATTTTCAAGTGCATAATTAATAACAGGACACACTCCGCAGTACGGAGAATAAACGCAATCACAACATTTGGGAAGACTTTCCAAAATGCTATATTTACAAACTACTTTGCATACATTCGACTCCATTAAATCGTTATACGTATTGTTAAAGACATTTCCCAGTAAAAAAGTTGTATCCCCTGCCTCTCCTCGCATTCTACCTTCGTCACACGTATAAATATCACCATCGTAATAATATGCTATCTGTCCAATTCCAGCACCACAAGGAGATCTAAGTTCCATATAATTAATGCCATATCCATGTAAAATTTTTGAAAGGAAAATAGATGCATGTCCTTCCTTGATTTTAACCCCTGCTTTATTTTTTGCAATTATATAGTTCAAACATTTTTCGTAAAATTCCACGAATTCCTCTGCGAAATATCCTATCTCTGACCATTTCTCAGCTGCAATTCCTAGTGGCGTCAAGGGGCGAATAAAAATATTATTTATACCTTGACGTAAGTATTCATCAATTAATTCTTCTGGGTAATTCAGCCCTGCTCGTGTTGTCGTTTGAATAGCTCCACAATTGATTCCAGTTTTCCTTATCTTAATTAATGACTCACTGACTACTTTAAATGAATTACCGCTTGATAACAACGGGCGATTATAATTATGAATCGCTTCAAACCCATCTAATGATGTCGAAATGGACATATTATACTTTCTAAAAAAATGTAACATGTCATCAGTAAGAAATGTTAAATTGGTAACAATGCTATAATAAATAGTTTTATCTCTTTTTATCTTCTGAGAATATTCAACTATATACTTTATAATTTCAAAGTTGCTTAACGGCTCTCCGCCTTGAAATTCAAAGCTTACAGTCTTTTGTGGAGTTTGCAATGCTAATTCCACCGCCTTTGTAGCAACCTTTTTCGACATAACTTTTCGATACTTTAAATGACTGCTTTGAGCCTGACAATAGATACATTTTGCATTGCAGTAATTCGTTACAACAAAAATATGTAAGGATGGTGCCGAAAACAAATAACTTTTACTTTCACGTAACTGATACGATATGTCTTCGATATATTTTTCTGTAGAACTGTCATATAAAAACATATTTTCTTTCAACGTTGCATATATATTACTGTTTGATTCAATTTTATCATTAATTAAATCATTGAACTCATTTAATGATAGAAATACATATTTCCCAAGTTCATTTGTAACAAGAATCCTATCATCTATTTGTTTAAAATAAAAATGCCCTATCATTGTATCGCTTTTATAACTCCCTCCATCAATTTATATGTCCCTGCAAACATTCCTCCACAAGCGTCTTTTTTCTCACATTTTTCACATTCTGATAAATACTTTATTTTATTTTCGGTAATACTTTTTTTGCACAAGCCCCAATATTTAGAAGGTACGCAACACAAAGGGTAGTTATAAATAGCTACATCAATATTATTATGGACGATCATCTGCACTGCTGACTCTATAGACATAAAAGAATCTTTATAATCAATCCAAACATCATCTATATGAATCCGCGCTTCACCAAGCATTTCCAAACCTATAAATTTCACACTATCTACAGCAGAAAATTCTTTTATAATAAGCCTTGCAATCTGATCAATAAAATCAATATTCAATTTGCTCACAACAATTCTTAATTCAACTACACAACCTTCTGATAATATGTTTTTTATACCATTAAACGTCTGTGTGAAGCTTCCCGGTGTTCGTGTTATATAGTCATGCGTACGCGCATCATATCCATGAATTGGAATTCCTATCAATAATTTAGGAGGTGCTGTACGAACTAGTGCTTTATAATAATCCTCAATAGCAAAGCTTCTACCATTCGTTAATAACAAATAGTCTACATTATATAAGTTTTCTTTAAGATATTCAAATAGTTTAAAAATATCTTTTCTTATAAGGAAAGGCTCTCCTCCTGTTATTGTAATATGGTGGTCATAATTGGGGATCAGATTACATATTTCTAATAAATCATTAATATTCTCTACTTTTGATGTTTTTCGAACATGATTTGATGTAGGACACATAATACAACTAGAATTACATTTATTTGTAATGAACAAAGCATTATCTTTCGAAGAACTATCAAAACAAACTATCACATTTTCTCCAAAAAATTGTAAGACACTTTGATTCCCTATCGTAGAAAGCGCTTCCACTTCATTTGTACTAAGTGAAATAGAAGAATGCTGTGGTAAAAAATACAATTCGTTATTTCTTAAATAGACTTTATTTTTATTATTTGTTTGAATTAAAGCATCTTTTTCTGTTTTATAAAATGAAGCTATATAATTTCGTTCATTACAATTTTTTATTTTAATAACCATAGAAGTTCTATTCCTATAATGCAAAATGCAACTACAACACAGATGAAAAATCCCAATGGTATTTTTCTAACAATAACAATTTCAGAAATCCTTTCATATATTTCTGGAATTTCTTTTATTCTATTTACTTGGGTTTGATTTAATCTATCTCCTAAACTTTCCTTAGATATAGAAATAAAATCAGCCTTAAATAATTCCTTAAGCATAATAGATGTTTCAGTTGATAAAATCATAAGTGGCATGATTTCATCGATAGAAACACTTTTATAACTATAGAAGTTAACATAATTTTGTATCAAAGCAACAAATATTACAATACAACAAACTAAAACGCTGCGTAAACTTATTAAAGAATTTTCATTTATGATACCTAATATCAAATCTGCCATTATTATACACATCAGCATTTTTACATTCGGTGAATACTTTATATTGATTATTATCAATATAATTAGAGCACTGATTACAAAAATATACTGCCTATAAACTGGACTTATTGGTATGAATAGAATCATATTTTGAAGTAATATCAGTATAAAAAAATAATTTAAATACCTATAAAATCGTTTCTTTGTATTACTCAATACATCTCGTAAGTTAGGGAATTCTTTTTTCTTAACGCTCTCATAAATAGATGCTATAACTATACTAATAAAACCTATACTTATAGCTATAAGCAAGATCAGTATTAATATAAATCCACTTAAAAATTCAAAATCAACAAATTCATACGGTAATGAAAATACAAAAACAATATATAATTTGCAATCTCCCCCCGCCCATATTTTCAACGCATATAATATAAGAGCAATAATACAAGCTATGATGCAGTTAAAATAGTAATTTCTTAAATTAAAAACATCTACAAAAAAACAGTTTCTTAATTGGTTCACTAATATAACTACTAATCCTAATTTCCATAATACTTTGTTTTCTATTATTCCTGATTTTAGGTCTGAGTACCCACATATAATACATATTGTTATTATGCATGCCTCAATAATTATCCTAGAAGCCATATTTTCCACTCAATCCAATGAGATAATTTTCAAATTCTTTATGTATTTGTTCCAGATATTCTGATTCACAAAAAAATGAACAAACAAAGTCAGAATCATTTTCTTGCACAGACACACGACATATGCTTGAAAATGCTGAAATTGTTTTCATAATATACGACAATTCATATATGTTTTTATTTAATGCTAATCTATTACTCATATTTTTCAAACCAATCAATTAAAATATCCTTCTCGCAATACTCATTGCTTCCTTTTTCAGGAAGTGGTTCTGCAATAATTGTAGAAGCCATAGCTCGAGCATATATTATTTCGCGCAAATTTCCAGTTTTTTCAGCCACTAATTTACGCGTTTCTTGTATCAATAATTGATTTTTAAATTCATCAGCTGTCACTATATTATCCGGATGTTTCGATTCAACAGTAACTATAAAACTTTCCTCATCTTCATCCAAATGAACATAAAAGCATTGAACGAATTCATATGCAGCTTTTAGTAATGCCTCTTTTGAATATATAGATTTTTTAAATTTGAATATTTTTTTCATGACAAACAATACTCTTTTAGTTATGCTAAATGTATAATTATATAAACTCTACCAGTTTAATTTATTATAATATATTAATTACAGTTATGCAATTTTTAGAAATAATAAACTACACTTGTGCATAGTATCTCTACTACTATATAGCTGGTATTTTTACAAATAAAGTTAGTATATGTCTATTAAAAACATACTAACTTAAATCAATGCTAAGCCGGTATTCTAAATCAACTAGTATTATAGGTATTCTCTAGAATATCCTCTATAAAAGCGAGTCCACAAATGCATATCTACACATAATAGCTTTAACTTAGTTCCAATTTCAGTCTTCCAGCTTCTCGCTGACAAGTCGTTTGTAATACGTGTTCGCCTGATACACTGCGGCGGCCGGATTGTGACCCATCACGCGGTCTTTGGTTATGAATGTCGTTACAGGGGCTTCCGAATACTTGTAAAACAGGCTGTCGTGACCGACGCACAGGCCGACCACCACATTCAGATCCGTACCCTCTTCATTGAGCATCTTCGCCTGCAGTATCGGATTGCAGATCGGTTCGTACTCGCCTTCATGTATCTTCTGTTCCTCACACAGCCCTATTTCAGTCTTGTCTACAGCCCCCATCTTGCACGCCGCACCGAAATACTGCAGCCCGTTCACCTCGAGTATTTTGCAGAAAGTCTGCGCTTCGCTGAGAAGTCCCACGCATGATGCTATACCTATCTTCTTCGCTCCTATTTTTTTCGCAAAGCGGATTATTTCTTCTGCACGACAGGCTCTGCCGTAAAATTCGCCTTCTATTTCTGCCGCCGCTATCGCTATATCCCGGTCGATCCCCGATGTCCTGTATATTTCCAGAGTTTCCGCCAGCAGCTTCCCCGGCGCATTCGTCGTAAGACAAAATCCCGGATATTCTTCCGGCTTTCCCGTTTCGCATGCCTTCCTGTGGCAAAACATGCAGCTCAGTTTTTCCTGCTCCATACTAATGCTCCTTTCAAATGTCACTATACTATCGCAGTCATTATACCAAACCACGCTGCACTTGCCAAATCCGTGCTCCCGTGATATCCGGCGGACAGTGTCAAGTTGCCGGTCAGCCTGGTGACTAAGCTGCTTCGGAGTTTTTACTTGACATTGTTCAACAGCATATAGTACAAATTGACTTTCGCGCCGCTTTGCGGTATCTTAATACAGTAAAGGAGACCGGGAATATATGTCACTCAAATTTTGTTCTTTTGCCAGCGGAAGCAGCGGCAACAGTTATCTTGTAAAAAACGAAACTACAGCTTTACTCATAGATGCGGGGATATCCGGAAAAAAAATACTCGAAGGTCTGGAGAGCACGCAGACGTCACTCGATCAGGTCAAAGGGCTGCTCATCACGCACGAGCATATCGATCACGTGAAAAGCGTGTCCGTGCTCAGCAAAAAGATACCGAATCTTTCCGTTTACGCCAACGAAGGCACGTGGGGAGGGATCAAAAAACCTGTCGCCCCGTCGCAGCAGCGCATTTTCAATACAGGCGAGGATTTTTACATAGAAGGGTTCATGATACGGCCGTTCGCGATCCCTCACGACGCGGCGGATCCGGTCGGCTTTTCCATATATTATGAAAACCGCCAGATCAGCATCGTCACGGATGTCGGACACATCACGAATGAGATATTCGAGGAGATCACGTGTGCCGATCTGCTGCTGCTCGAAGCGAACCACGAAAAAGAGATCCTGCTCGTCGGCCGGTACCCGTATAATCTGAAACAGCGCATACTCGGCGACACCGGGCATCTTTCAAATATATCTGCCGGCGAATGCCTGTGCAGGCTGGCAGCTGCCGATCCGAAACCGAGACAGGTGCTGCTGGGGCATCTCAGCCATGAAAACAACGACCCTGCGGTCGCACTGCTGACAGTGCGCAACACGCTTATGGAAAAAAACATCATCCCGGGCAACGAGCTCAAGCTGGGCATCGCGATGCGCGATGCGCTCAGCTATATATATGAGGTGTAACGATGAACATAACAGTTCTTGCAGTCGGAAAACTCAAGGAAAAATACTGGCAGGACGCCATCAGGGAATATTCGAAGCGGCTCGGGAAATACTGCCGTTTCCAGATCGTAGAAGTAAAGGAAAGCCTGCTGCGGGCCAATCCGTCGAAGGCTGACGAGGCGGCCGTAAAGATCGCCGAAGGGCGCGATATCCTCAGTAAAATCAAGCCTGCTGACCATGTCGTCACGCTGGAGATAAAAGGCAGACCACTTTCCTCTCCACAGCTGGCGCAGCATATCGAGGACATGACGGTGCGCGGCAAAAGCAGCATCGTGTTCGTCATCGGCGGTTCGCTGGGACTGTCGGACGAAGTCAGCAGACGGGCAGACTTCAAACTTTCATTTTCCGCGATGACATTCCCGCATCAGATGATGCGAGTCATCCTTCTCGAGCAGATATACAGAAGTTTTAAGATCATAAAAAATGAGGCCTACCATAAATAGGTCTCATTTTTTGTCGTTTCTATGTAAAGCGCCGGCATCCGGTATTCCCGCGGGCTGCACACGTCAACTGTCGGCAGCCGCGGCCGCTGCCGCACCATCACACCATCGAGCCACACTGCCACCCCGCGCTGCAACGATCGTACCGTGCCTTACCGCTTCAGATGCGACTTCCTGTATATCGGATCCGTCTCCAGCAGCTCGATCGTCTTGTCCATCACCGACGGATCGTGCATCGATTCCATCAGCAGACGCTTGAGCTTGAGCTGCTCCGTGGTGACCCTTTCACTCTTCATCTTATATGCGCGCATATATTCATTCATCAGATTCTCTCCCGATACGTCCCCGGCCATGAATGCCCCGAGCGCCGCGAGAGCTGCAGCCTTTGCAGAATCAGCCGCCGCTGAAAGGCCGTCATGCACGAGCGGCATCGTCAGTGCCGCCGCATCGCCTATCACCATGTAACCGTCGCCGGCTTTCTGCACGCCCTGACTGATATCGTTCATCCTGCCGCCTTCCCACGGACTTATTCGGACTGCCCTTTCGAACATCTCCCCGATCTTCGGGATACTGCCGCTCCACTTGTAAAAGCGTTCCTGCAGATCGGCCTGCCTGTATGCGTCGAGATCATTGACCATTACCCCGACATTGCAGATGCCATCTCTGACGCCATCCCTGCCGACCGGCATCACCCAGAAATATCCCGGACCTGTCAGCTCAGAGAACCCGAACACGCCGTAAGCATTGTACTGATCCTTCGCAAGGGACCTGTCCAGATTGACGTTTTTGAAATACGCTCTTTCCCCGATCCACATGCTGTACGGCTTTTCATGCGCGATCCCCAGAGATTTTCCGAGGCTCGAAAAAGCGCCGTCTGCGATCATCACGATGCGGCTTTTCAGCGTGACATCTTCGCCCTTATATTTCGCTCTGACGCCCGTGACCGTACCGTTTTCCGTGATGAGCCCTGTCACCGTGCAGCTCTGCCTGAGTTCTGCGCCATGCTTCACAGCTGTTTCGGAAAGTATCCTGTCAAGCTCGTATCGCGGTGCGCAGTAGCACTCGAACGGGATCAGTGTCTCGTTGCCGCGGTTGCTGATGAGCTTAAGGTTCCTGATGCACGTGCTCAGCGCATCCAGTTCCTCCACCGCGCCCAGCGCGCCCATATGCGACACGATGCCTTCGCACTCCATATCACCGCACGCCTTGTCTCTCGGGAAGATATCTTTTTCAAGAAGCAGCACATCGACACCTGCTTTCGCAAGATACGCTGCACATATCGACCCCGCCGGCCCTGCACCGACGATTATCACATCACGCTCTGCAATTATCATATGTCTGCCTCCTTTTCTTCACCTTCCGCAATCTCTCCAGCACCTGCCTCGCCGCTGGCTTCCGGGATCGGTCCAACAGTCTCCGGCACAAGCTCCTCAGCCTCTGCTGCCTCCCGGCTGGTTTCTCCACAGCGTTCCGGAGTCCGCATCTCTCTGCTGGTCTCTGTGCTCTGTGCATCCTCATGCAAAGGCTGCACCTGCGGGTCTTCCGGGGCTGACGGACTTGCAAAGTCTTCCTGTTCTTCGTACGGGATGCCGTTCTCCGGTCGCAGTTCATCTGCAGGTATCATCCCAGGCTCGATCGACCTCATCGTCACCGCGCCGGAAGGACATACTGTCACACACACTCCGCATCCCATGCATCTCTCAGGCTCCACGACACGGTAACCGCAGCCAAGACATCTCGACGCCTCGGCTGCAGCACGATACGGCTCCAGTACACAGCTGCCTGACACGAAACCCTTGAGCGCATCCCTGCTGCCCTCGATCATCTCATGCTTTACAGCCGCGCCGGTCAGCTCTGCCTTTTCCGCACCGGGATCCGGAGCCCCCGGAACATTCGGGAACTCACGCGACTCCAGGAAACACTTTACTGCCTCTGCTCCGGCATGGCCTGCATCCTGCGGGCTCATATCGAGACCGCCCGATGCAAACACCCCGTACATGCTGGTTATCAGCTTTTCATTCACCTGTATATATCCGTTTTCATCTATATCCAGACTGCTGTTTCTTGCCCTTATCGCACGAGTGTCAGGCACTCCTGTCTCGCCGAAAACGAGAGTATCGCACGATATCTCTATATCGACTTTTCTTTCAGGCACTCTGCAGACTACACCGATCAGATGCCCGTCGGTCGCTTTCACCGCGATCACTTCAGTACCCGTCACCAGATCGATGCCCTCGTCAAGCGCAGCAGCCACAGTCGCCGCTCCGGCTTTGAGCATTCCCCTGCTGCAAGGAGACAGCACGATCACCTGAGCTCCAGCCGCTTTCAGCATCCTCGCCGTATCAAAAGCAAGCTCGTCTCCGCCGGTCACTACCACCTGACGTCCCAGACCGCACACCTTTTCATGTCCGACGAGTTTTCCCATAAGAGAAACCGCTTCAAACACGCCCCTGCAGCCTGCATTTTCCAGATCGGGCTTCCTTCCGCGTGTCTCGCCTATCGCGAACAGCACCGACTCGTAGCCCGCAGCAAACAGCGCCTTTATATCAGGCGTCGCACCTGCCTGCACATTGCATATCACCGATATGCCCGACCTCTCTATCTTTTCCAGTTCGCTGACCAGCAGAGCCTTGTCCACACGCTTTTCCGAAGCCAGCCATCTGAGGCTGCCGCCCAGCGCCGGCTCTTTTTCAAATATCGTCGGCATGTACCCGGACTCTGCGAGATCGATCGCCGCCGTTATCCCCGACAGACCGCCGCCTACGACAGCGACTTTCTGTTTCGTTCTTCCCTCATCATCATACGGCAGAAACGCCGGCATCTGCTCCTTTATGCCTGCCTCACGAACGAGCGCCAGAACATCCTCTGTGAAAAGGCTGTTTCCGGTACCCTCTGCGCCCTGTTCTCTTATCACCTGCTCTGTCTGTCTGTGTATCTTCTGTACGTTTTCACTGTATATCGCGGAGATATCCGGAGCATTGAACAGTCCGCCTTTTATTCCCGGTATATACGTGCCGTGCAGTGCTCTGCCGACTGCATCTGCCGCCGCAATACCGGACGCCATAGCTTCGGGGAGAGAACGCCCCATCCCGGCAGCATCGCCGCACGCAAAGACCATCGGCCTGCTCGTGCGAAAATCTGCATCTGTCTTTACACGTCCGTCCGGATATGTCTCAGCACCGCAGACATCTCCTGCCGCGCAGCGCTGATCGTCTGCAAACACTACCGTGTCGCAGGTTATTACGGCCTCGCTGCCTTTTATGCCTAAAAGCATAAACCTGCCGCTTTCATCGGGAGCATACCCCGTCCTGATGGCTTCGACAGCTTCCACGTTTCCGTCCTCGGCCATTATCCGGCTGATCTCTGTCTTGTCTCTGAACTCTACGCCTTCATCGAGCATCGCATCAAGGCTCTCAGCGGACATCTCCAGTTCACTCTGGTCTGCTGCAAAAATGCAGAGTACATTTCTGCCCATTCTCCTGAGCAGCCTGCAGATATCAGCTGCCAGCTCACTGCCGCCCTCTACGATCACACTGTCTCCCGGCACGAGCCCGCCGTCTTCTCCATTTATGCCGTGCATGAATGTCGCTCCATCGAATACCATCCCTGCATCCGCACCCGGGATCGCCGGTATCAGACCCTCTGACGCACCCGTCGCGATCACGCATGCACTGAAACCTTCACGCATGATCTCGCCGAGCGGATAGCCTGCTTCTGTACCACCCACATTGCAGTGATACCTTATCTCTATCCCGGCCTCGATCAGCTCCGATATATCTTCCTCCAGCTGCGCCCGGTCTGCCCTGAGATCCGGCACGGCCCAGCGGAGCGAGCCGCCCGCTCTGCTGTCTCTTTCAAAGATCGTCACGCCGTAGCCAGCCTGCGCCAGCCTTGACGCTGCGGCAAGCCCTGCCGGCCCGCTTCCTGCCACTGCCACTTTTTCATCGAAACGCCTGCTGTACCTGCGCTTCGCTTTTCCGGCCCTGCCGGCCACATACCTCTCGAGCGCCCTGATATTCAGCGGCTCATCGATCACTCTGCCGCGCATACAGCTTCCGCTGCAGACCTCTTCGCAGATCTCCGCACAGACCCGCAGAAGCGGATTTTTCTCAGCTATATAGCTGTACGCACCGTCAATATCTCCTCGCTGCACCAGCGCAGCGACTGTCTGCGGCACTATCCCCAGAGGACATGATGCCGTGCATCCGCTTTCCATCGCTCTGATACGCGCATAGCCGAACGTACAGAAATCCTCTGCACCGCGCCCGGCTCCGCCCGCTCCTCCGTCTGCGACGTTTTCATCCCTGCAGTCCGGGAACATGCAGTAAACCGTACGGCGGTATTCATCTACAGCCTCCGCAGGACAGACCTGCCCGCACTTTCCGCAGTTCACGCAAAGCCTGCCGTCTATCACTGCTTCGGCTCTTTTATCTACAGTTAAATTGAATTTCATTTCTTCCTCCCGATACTCTGTCCTGTCTGTTACAGGATCTCCAGCGCCGCCAGTTCATCGTCGAGCGCCGAACACATATCTGCCGGCAGTATGTCTCTCATCATAGCATCTGCCGCATCTGCCGTGACTGTTGTCAGTCCGTTGCCGTCTATCCACTTGCAGCACAGTCTTATGTACCCGTAGTCTCTGAGCCCGTTCCAGCGGAAATTCACATCTCTCTGCGCCAGCGTGAATATCAGCCTGGCCATGCCCTCCCATTTGATCTGCCTGTCAAGGTAGATCATCTCCGGACTTTCTTCACAGTTGTGATTGAATTCCTCGTTCGTTCTCTGTATATTCTTTTCTATCAACTTGAGCCGTCTCTGGCCTTTGCGGCCTTCATACAATCCTTTTTCATCAGACATAACGATACCTCCTGATGCTTCATTATATCACGAATGTATCATGAATGCCGCATCTGTTGTGACTGTTTTGCGATTTCTCCTATCGCCTCAACAGTCTCTGCGATCTCTTTTTCCGAGGTGTATATCCCCGGAGTGATACGCACGCACCCTCTGTCTGCCGTACCGATCGTTTCGTGCGCCGTGCCGCTGCAGTGAAACCCGGCCCTCACCGCGATGCCGTATCTGCTGCTCAGGATCTCGGCAGCGTCTTCACAGTCCAGTCCGTCGATGTTCAGTGCAGTCACCGCAGTCTTTTCACGGGTGTCCTCAGGGCCGTACAGCGTAACGCCGTCTATATTTCTCAAGCCTCGTTCCAGTTTTTCGCAAAGTCTGCGCTCGTGCTCTTCTATCACATCTATGCCTATGCGTGTGATGACTCTCGCCGCCGCGCCAAGCGCAATGATCCCCGGGCTGTTCAGCGTTCCGGCTTCAAAGCCCTCCGGCATGTCGGACGGCTGATCGAGCTCTTTTGACCTCGTGCCTGTGCCTCCTTCCTTGAACGGCCTCAGTTTAACCCCTTCTCTTATGTAAAGCAGTCCCGTCCCCTGTGGGCCGAGCAGTCCCTTGTGTCCCGGGGCTGCCAGGATGTCGATATGCTGCGCCTTTGCATCTATCTGCATATGCCCCGCGCCCTGGGCTGCATCGACCATGAAAATGATGCCGTTCCTCAGCGCGATGCGGCCGATCTCTTCGAGCGGCGCCTTTGTCCCGGTCACGTTCGAAGCTGCCGTCACGACGATGAGTTTCGTATCGGGCCGTATCGCCTGTCTTATCGCGGCCGGTGATATGCGCCCCTGTCTGTCACCGCGCACGATGCTGACCTCGACGCCTTTTTTCTCCAGGCTGTGCAGCGGCCGCATCACTGAGTTGTGTTCCATCGATGTGGTCACCACGTGATCGCCCGGGTTCAGCAGTCCTTTAAGCGCCAGGTTCAGCGATTCCGTGCAGCTGCCGGTGAATACGATCCGTCCGGGCGAACCTGTATTGAAAAGCCTTGCCAGGAAAAGCCTGCTCCTGTATATCTCCTGTGCGGTCCTCGCCGCCATAAAATGACCCGCTCTGCCGGGATTGGCACAGTAATCCGACATTACTTCCGTCACCGCTTCTATGACCTCAGGCGGCTTCGGATACGATGTCGCACCATTATCAAGATAAATCATACTCCTACCTCTCCTTCAAAACATCAGTGTCTGTTCCGCCGGCGTTTCTGCCGGCAGGCAGTGATGGTATGCCGGAAATGCCGTTCGATGCACACAGCGCGCAGCACACGACGGCGGCCGGCGTTTCCGGCGCATGAAAAAACACAGACCATGGATACTGTCTGCGAAAACTGTTTCCATGACCTGTGTATAATATGCTGTTTTCTGTCCGAATGTTACCTGATGCTGCGTGTGACCCGAATCCGCCATCTTCTGCGCCATGTGTACCGCGTGCCTGATTGCATGATCTGGCGCCTGAGCCGGCGCCTTTCCTGCCCTGCATAAGTGCACTGGTCGGCTGCGGCGCCCATCGCCCGAAACGCCTGCATGCATAACGAAAAGTCCGGTCCTCAGATACGCCAGTTCCTGTCTGCGATCCTCGCCAGCAGCGATTTCTTTACCGTGATGGCCTGCTCCGGACACATCTCCTGACAGCAGTAGCACTTGATGCACTTGCTGTAGTCGTAGACCGCCACACCTCTGCGCTGTTTGCCTGCGGCACTCCGCGCGCCACAGTCCGGGCCTGACTGCTCGACAGGCTCTACGTGTATCGCCTTGCCTTCGACCGGGCATGCATTCACGCATATACCGCATCCGATACATATATTTTTTCTGACGATCGGCTTCTTCTCCAGCAGTGGCGCCAGGAACCTTACCGGTCTCAGCATCCCGCGGTACTCTGCGCCTCGCTGCACATTGAAAGTACTGCTGCCGTATTTTTCAAAAGCCTCCTGAACGGTAAGCGTGCCGCTTTCATCGATGATCTCAAGATCCGTCCACGTGCCGATCCCCTGCTCCATGCCGCTGACATTGGTCGGCACCAGTTCAGGCTTCAGATCGACGAGATGACAGAATACCGCGTCGAGTGCGACCGGGTCAGTCGATGCGAGTATGAGTCCCATCGGCGTCGGCGTTCCGGACTGCGGTCCGTTGCCCTCCATCGCCATGATGCCGTCCATTATGTGAAGTTTCGGCCGCACGAGAGCGTTGAGATCCGCAAGCATTTTCGCGAAGACCTCCGCCGTCGCGAACTTCGCATGCGACGCCCCCTTGTTGATGCCGTAAACGCATCCGAACGTATTTTTCACGGCGCCTGTTATTCGCTCGAGCTGGTGCGTCTTCATCTTGCAGATGTTTATGATCCCGTCCGCCTTTATCACTTCATCGCAGAGTACGAAGCTGTCTGCCGCTCTGCCCTGCGGGAAAGCGACCTGCGTGCCGCTTTCAAACTCGCCGAGCGGTATGCCGAGGCTGTCAGCAGCTGCTTTGATCCCGCATTCCTGTGCGACTCTTTCTACGCTGATCATCGGATTTCCCGGGGAATCCCCATATCTCAGATTTTTGTATCCGTTTTCCTGCAAAAGCGCACCGACCGCTTTGAAAACCGCGGGGTGTGTCGTACAGGCTTTTTCAGGCTCTGTCTTCGCCAGCAGATTCGGCTTCAGGATGATCCGGCTGTCGTGTACAAGCGGTTTCTCGCCTGCGGAAAGTACGCGCTCAAGACCTCCGAGAAGCTCCACTGCGCGCTGCACTGCGATCTGCACTTCCTGCCCGTCGTATGTGCCGCACTTTACTATTGCCACACGGCCCCTGCCTGGAAATGCTGCCGGTTTCGCAGCATGAGCCGGCTTTTTATTCTTATCTTCCATATTATTCTCCATCGTATATTCACACTGCGCGTCCGCGCCACATCTGCTGCCCGCACAGTGTGTGTTTCCCTGCCATATGTATGCCGGCACACATCGTGCCTCCGGTCGCCGGAACGCTAATAATGCTACTCTGCCGAGATCGGCACCGCATCGCCCAGGAATGTCGGCTGCGGCTTGAATATCCACTTCACGAAATCCTTGTCTCGCGCCAGCACTTCCCTGATCTCGCGCTTTTCCTGACCTGCATAAGTGTACTGATCGGCTGCGGCGCCCATCGCCGTTATCCCCATGCGCCTGCACCCGTACAGCGACCTGTACAGATGATACGTCTGCGTCACAACGATCATGCTGTCGACCTTGAAGATATATTTCGCTCTGTAAATCGATTCATACGTCGAAAATCCTGCGTGGTCGAGATAAATGTCGTTCTCGTCGACTCCCGCCTCCAGCGCATAGTTCTGCATCGCCTTCACTTCATTGTATACCATCTGCCCGTTGTCTCCCGACAGCAGGAGCTTAGGTGCGACTCCCTTATTGTAAAGATCTATCGCGGTATCGAGCCTGTCCTGAAGGATAGGGCTCGGGACCCCGTCCGAAGTCACCGATGCTCCGAGCACGAGTATGCAATCCGGGGATATGCTGCTGAGATCTTCCACCTCCTCCCGGGTGGCTGTGTCTTCCGGCATCTCGTAGTTTGCATTTATCTGTGACTCCGTGCTTTTTATCACGTAAAAATTCAGACCTATCACTATGACTGCAGCTGCTACTGCTATTTTTATCAGTGCGGAGAACATCCTCACCGGCATGCTCCGTTTTTTATCTTTCTTTTTCATATCCGTTTATTATATAGTGTTTTTATGTATGTTTGGAGAAAATATGCGATTTCGCGCTGTTTTTGGTTTTTTTGTTTTCAAAAATAATATTTTTTACTTTTTATTGTTGATTATGAACAATTCCAGTGGTATATTTATTGTGGTAATAATAGACTTTGCCAATTCTATGTTGTAAAATATATTATACAGTAATTGACAAAAAAATAATATAAAGGAGAGCGCCATGAAATATAATTTTTCGATCACAAAAAACCCTAATCCAAAAGCAAAACCTGATCCTGATACGCTGAGATTCGGTACTGAATTCACCGATCACATGTTCATAATGGATTACGAAGACGGCAAAGGCTGGCATGACGGAAGGATCGTTCCTTACGGCCCGCTTTCTCTCGACCCTGCGGCTGTCGTTTTCCACTATGCTCAGACTATGTTCGAGGGGCTCAAGGCTTACAAGACTCCGGAAGGAAAAGTGCAGCTTTTCAGACCTGACATGAACGCAAAGAGAACTAACAGGACCAATGAACGTCTCTGCATCCCGCAGATCGACGAAGATCTCTACGTTGAAGCGATCAAGGCTCTCGTAAAGATCGACGCTGACTGGATCCCTCAGAAGGAAGGCACTGCGCTTTACATAAGACCGTTCATAATCGCTGACGAGGCATTCCTGGGAGTGCGCCGTTCTAAGCACTATAAATTCATCATCATCCTCAGCCCGGTAGGTCCTTACTATGAAGGCGGTCTGACACCTACGAAACTCTACGTTGAAGACACTTATGTAAGAGCTACTGAAGGCGGTACAGGCGAAGCCAAGTGCGGCGGAAACTATGCAGCCAGTCTGAAAGCTCAGGAGGAAGCTCATGCAAAGGGCTTCGAGCAGATCTTATGGCTCGACGGCGTTCACAGAAAATATGTTGAAGAAGTCGGAACTTCGAATGCGTTCTTCGTTATCGGCGATGAAGTCATCACAGCTCCGCTGGACGGCACTATCCTGCCCGGTATCACCAGAGACACTGTTATCCAGATCCTGAAGAAAAAGGGCATCAGGGTATCAGAGAGAAAAATGGCTATCGACGAAGTCGTTCAGGCTTACAAAGACGGCAACTTCAAAGAGATGTTCGCATCCGGAACTGCTGCAGTCATCTCACCTGTCGGCGAACTCTGCTACAAGGACGAAGACATGATCATCAACAACGGTGAGATCGGCCCGATGGCACAGGAGCTTTACGATACTATCTACGGTATCCAGACAGGCAAGCTTCCTGATGAAATGGGATGGACAGTAGAAGTCAAGTAAAAATAATATAGAAATATGCAGCCGGAACACCGGGGATATTCCCGATGTTCCGACTTTTTTATGTGTGCCAGGCATGGCGCACATGAAAGCATCACCGCGCTTGCAGAATCCCGGAGCCACAGACGATTACCAAGATCAGGCCATAGCATCATCATATTTGGCAAAATCGCTGCAATATTGCCTCTTTCAAAGCTCATGTTTACCAAGAAACTGCTTTCGCCTATGATTTCTTGGTAACTTTTTCATGAAAATCCCGGCATTTTTGCATGAAAAATACCAAGAACCCGCCATCGATTTTTTATTTTTGGTATTCGCCATCAAAAAAATCGCCGGATAACTGCTGTTTTTACCAACAACAGCTATCCGACAAATGATTTTTGGTTTTTTACAAAAGTCCGTATCACTACCATCAACGCGACCGAGTCACAAAATGAATCGCCTTATTATCTCATCGATGACTTTATCGTTCTCTATATCGCTTTCATACGTGCATATCAGATTGGTGTGCTGAACATATCCCGCCCGCCTGTAATTCTCGATCTTGCGCCAGGCTCTGCTCGCGTAGTCGATATCATCCATAATTCCGAAATGTTCCCATATCAGTATCCTTCCATCCGGCAGCAGTATCATGAAATCCGGATAATAACGATTTCCGTTTATGATCAGTTCCGCTTCATATCTGTACGGGATCCCGTGCTGCTCGAGCTTGTCAGCAATGATCTTCTCCGACTTCGATCTGACCATCACGCCCTTCGACGTCTTGTATTTCAGCAGTTCCGGTCTGTAACCGTTCCGATGATGGTTCTCGTTTTTCCATTCATACTCGCGCGGCTCCATAACGAACATATCGCTTTCAGGCATTTCAAGTATCCTGATCAGAGTCTTTCCCATGCCGCTTTTTTCCATGCTTTTCATCCTGTGCCTAAAACTTTTTTCCGCATCCTCCAGCGATCTGCACCATGCTTCCTGCATGGTGATCGCACGTTTCAGCACGCGTTTGCGCATCAGCTTATCCACCACCGGCTCACTGCGCTTTACAGATTTCTGGATACCGTTTTCATATATGTAATAAGTCGCATGTGCATTCTTGTACGGGATCAGTATCTCGCCCTCCGGCAGTCTGCTGTATTCATGCTTCATTTGTAGCAGCCTGTTATTTTCCATATCATGCAAAGCCCGCAGCTTCGTAAATTGCCTGCGTTCAAAATTCTGCTTTATTTTGTCTTCCATTATAACCATATACCCCTTTTATCTCTTCTGCGGTTTGTCGATTTATCAGCCTGATTTCGTAAATGCTCATCAACATTTTGTAATATTTTACCATTTACAATCGCAAATGTCAATATTTTACATTAAAAACCGAGCCCGGAAACCCATCTTCTGGATTTCCCGAACCCGGTCTTAAAATCTACATAATAAGACTGAGAGGCTGCACAGCCTGCGATCCTCTCAGCAGGCCAGACCTCTGCACACTTACAGAACTCTCGCCCGCAACTCTTTCAACAGAGCTGCAGCCGGCCGCATTGCCCGCGGATCTACAGCTTCCTCAGCAGATCGACTATCTCAAGCTTTTCCGCAGCAGTATCCGAAGCGTCTTTGATCACTCTCGCAGGAACTCCTGCGACCACGACGCCGGCAGGCACATCATCAACGACCACTGCACCGGCAGCGACTACCGCGCCCTTTCCGATGCGACATCCTTCCAGCACGACAGCGTTTGCACCGATAACGACATCGTCCTCAACGATTACCGGCTGTGCACTAGGCGGCTCGATAACGCCCGCGAGCACCGTGCCCGCACCGATATGACAGTTTTTCCCGACCGTCGCTCTTCCACCGAGGACCGCACCCATATCGATCATGCTGCCTTCGCCGATCACTGCTCCGATATTGATGATCGCGCCCATCATGATGACCGCATTGTCACCGATGTCGACCTTGTCTCTTATCACCGCACCCGGCTCTATCCTGGCTTTGATATTTTTCATGTCGAGAAGCGGTATCGCCGAATTCCTGCAGTCGTTCTCGATCACGTAATCCTCGATACTGTCCGCATTTTTTTCGAGGATGCCGCTGATCCGGCTCCAGTCGCCGAAAACGATCTTGTCGCCGCTGCCGAACACCTGGCAGCCTTCAAAGTCAACAGGCGCTTTTTCCTTGACATATACCTTGACCGGAGTTTTTTTCTCCGCATTTCCTATAAATTCGATTATTTCTCTTGCTTCCATCTTTCGTGTGATCCTCCTTGGTGTTTCTGTTATGCAAATCCTCGGCGTACGGTCCGCCGGCTGCTATGGGCTTGTATGCTATTTATCTGTTCCGAACAGTACATCTTCCATGCTGTAAAGCCCCGGCTGCGCCTGTGCCGCGAACGCTGCCGCCTTGAGTGCGCCTGCCGCGAAGATCTTCTTCGATCCCGCCGTGTGCTTTACTTCGAGTATCTCGTCAGTCCCTGCGTATATCACTGTGTGCTCACCGGCGATAGTGCCGCCTCTGATCGCGTGCACGCCGATCTCCCTGCCGCGCTTCCTGTTGCCGTCTCTGCCGAAAACATGCTCATAGCTGCCGTCCGCATCTGCGGCCTCAAGCAGCATCTTAGCAGTGCCGCTCGGCGCATCAAGCTTCTTGTTGTGGTGCTTTTCTATTATTTCTATATCGAATGTATCCTCCAGGATCGGCGTTATCTCTGCGATGACTCTTTTCATCACATTGATACCGAGCGAATAGTTTGCGGAAAATACCACCGGCACTGTTTCCGCCAGCTTTTCGATCTCTTTGAGCTGCTCCGCCTCGAATCCGGTCGTTGCGATGACCGCTGGGCAGCCGCTGGCTCTGCAGTAATCTGCGAGCATCTGCAGATTTGCCGGATTGCTGAAATCGATGATCACGTCGAATCCTCCAAGATCCTCCGGTCTCTGCCCTTCCATCGGCTCGATCACACCTGCCAGCTCATAACCTTCCTTCTCCTCTACCATTCCGGCGAGCACTTTTCCCATAGCGCCGCCGCCTAAAATTGCTGTTCTCATACTTGTTACTCCCTCATATATATTTTATACCTGTATCGTTTCGTTTTCATGTCGTCACGGACTGCCGATCTGCAAAATCGCAGCCTGCGGTCAGCCGCAAGTTTGCCATCTGCAAAGCTGCAGTTTACTGTCCGTGACCGGTCCGCCATATGCCGGACCGCTGCTCGCTCCGCGCGCCTAGCGCAGACAGAACTGCCCGTCAAGTATCTTTTCCGACGGTCCTTCCATATATACATTCCCGTCTTCTGCCACCTCGATATTCAGCGTTCCCAGCTTGAGGATGACATCTGCTCTGCTGCCGCACAGGCCTTTGATCCCCGCTGCCACGACCGACGCACAGGCACCCGTGCCACACGCAAGAGTCATTCCGACGCCTCGCTCGTAAGTCTGCACCTCCATGGTCATATCGTCTATTACCTTTACAAAATTCACATTCGTTTTCTCGCGGAAAAACCGGTGATTGCATATCTCCTCGCCGACCTTCGGCACATCGATATCTTCGAAATTTTCCACAAAAACAACAGTGTGTATCGTCCCCATGAAAAAGCTGCTCACGCTGATATCGCTTCCATCCTGCAGCGCAAGATCCAGGTCCATGTAATCCTCGCACTCGATGTCCGCATTGATAGCCTTTCTGGAAAACACCGGTTTACCCATGTTTATCCTCACTCTGAACGGCTCATCGCAAGTAACGTCAACGATCATATCGCCCGCAAGCGTCTTTACCGGATAGCTGCTGCCCGACGCGATCCCTTCCTCGCGGCAGAAATGCGCAAAGCATCTGATCCCGTTGCCGCACATCGGCGCCCTGCTGCCGTCACAGTTGAAAAACACCATTTCCAGTGCCGGCTCCGTCCTTACTACTATCATACCGTCAGCGCCCACCCCGGTGTTGACGTCGCAGACTTTCTGCGCCAGCCCCGGATAACCGCCAGGCTGGACCTTCGCCTGCAGTTCGCTTTCCTTTATTATCACGAAATTGTTGCCACAGCCGTGATATTTTGAAAATGTGATCATATTTTTACCTGCCTTTTCTCATCAGTTCTGTGCATGTCTATGCAAAACCGCACTGTGCCTGTTCCTAGTCTTCTACTTCAAGCCTGAACTGATCCTCGTACGTCTCGCGTCTGATAATCAGTCTCGCTTCGCCGTCTTTTGCAAAGACTACAGGCGGTCTTCCGAGCCTGTTGTAGTTGCTTGCCATGGAATATCCGTAGGCACCTGTCGAGTAAACTGTCAGCAGATCGCCCGGCTCTGCTTCCGGAAGATCGATCTGTGCGATCAGTATGTCGCCGGATTCACAGTTCTTTCCCGCCACGCAGTATGTTTTCTCCGGCTTCTGCGAAAGCTTCTCCGGCAGGACTGCCGTATATTCCGCATCGTAAAGCGCATGCCTGATGTTGTCGCTCATGCCGCCGTCGACGAAGATGTAGTTCTTGTCTCCGCTTTTCTTCATGTCTCCGATGGTGTAGATCGTGTATCCCGCTTCGCCGACCATCGCTCTGCCCGGCTCAGTTATCAGCTTCGAGATCGTCACGCCTTTTTCATCGAGCGCCTTTTCCGCATAATGCACGAGATTTGCGCACATTTCCCCGAGAGGCACCGGATGATCGGAATCAACGTATTTTATGCCGAATCCTCCGCCAATACTCAGCTCCAGGCCGTCAAGCCCTCTTGCAGCCTTTACATCAGCGAGGAAGCCGATCATCGTGCCGAGCGCCTTTTCAAATGACTCTGCCTCGACGATCTGTGAACCTATATGGCTGTGGAAACCCGCAAGCTTTGCATATCTGCCGGCTGCCATTTTGTCTATCACATAATCTATATGCTCGCGATTCTCGATATATATTCCGAACTTGGAGTCCGGCTTCGACGTCATGATATATTCATGAGTGTGAGCCGAGATGCCCGGATTTATCCGCAGCAACGCCTTCACAGGCCTCTGCTTTTCCTCTGAAAGCTTCACGAGCCTGTCACATTCCATGATGTTGTCTACTACGAAGTAGCCGATGCCTGCGTCCAGAGCCATGCAGATCTCCTCGTCGCTCTTGTTATTTCCGTGGAAATATATCTTTTCTTTGTCCACTCCGGCTTTCAGCGCGCCGTACAGCTCTCCGCCGCTGACAACGTCGAATCCCGTACCCTCTGCGGCAAGCAGTCTGAACAGAGCCTTCGACGAAAACGCCTTCGATGCGTAAACGACGTCTGTGTCGAATCTGTCCGATGCAAAATTTGCCACGGCGTCCTTTGCCTGCTGTATTATCTTTGATTCATCGTATGCGTAAAGTGGTGTGCCGAATCTGTCTGCCAGCTCACGGCAGCTCACTCCTCCGATCTGTAAAACTTCCATTGTTCTGCCTTTCTACTGCTATATATTATGATTTGCATATTATGCTGCTGTCTCCTGCGTTCTGTGAGGTACATCCGGCCGCTCCGGCCTGATACAGCCTGTTCACGGCCGACTAACGGCTGATACTGATGTGCCCCTGTGCCCGCATGCCAGAAAAAAATCAGCAAGGCTACACCTTACTGACTAATCAAATAAAATCAAGGTCATATAAGGATAGCTCAACTGCCGGTCATCCGTCAGACAGTCATACGGCTGTTGACCGCATGCCCACCGGAGTCTCACGCCTGCGGCTCCGATTCGGCGGAATCGCCTCCGGGTAAGTCTCTGCCCGCCGGCTACTTATCCTTTCTTCTTTTCCGCACCTCTATCAACTATTGTTGTTGTAAGTATACTAAATATCGACAGATTATGCAAGTATATATTGGGATTCTGGCGGGTCGCATGATGAAGTCGGCAAACAGGGTTTTCATCGTATAAATAACGGCGGCTCCTGCTCGATCTTTACGATCCGCACGGTGCCGCCGGTTCTTTTGCAAAGCTGTATCCGATCGTGTCATCGCCGGTGCATCGTTCTCGGCGCTTGCGATCCGCTTATATTCATATCATGTATTTACTTTGCCTGCGTTTATTTTTTCTGTGACGCGTGTTTTCTGCCAAATACCGCCACAGCTGCGATACCCAGTACGCTCACTGCAAGCAGTGCGATCCAGATCACCGGATGAGCATTGTCGCCTGTTTTAGGCGCTGTGCCCTTGTCTGTGTTCTGGTCCGTTCCACCCGGCTGCGCAGGTGTCGCGCCGTCCTTTGCAAAGACTGCAGTCAGTGTCGTTGTTTCTTTCACAGTGAAGCTGTATGCTGCGTCCTTGCTTACGATATTTCCCTGCCAGTCTTCCCAGCGTACGAAATGATAGCCCTTGTTCGCTTCAGCCTTCACGGTAACGCGAGCGTCGCAGTCATATTCGCCTGCACCGCTCACCGTTCCGCCTTCAGCCGGCGAAGCCTTGAGGTCGATCTGACACTTTTCGGCAGGTGCTTTGAGGATGAAGTGGCTCACTGCCATTCCACTTTTATCGGCAATTGTTACAGGTCTGTCACCTACGTTTACAAAACTTCCGCCCTTAGGCACTGCAATATAATCCTGAACGGAGTGAAATCCTTCCATTCCCACATTGCCGTAATTCGATAATGCGCTGAAGGACTCAATGACAGAATCATCATCCATCGTTATCTTTTCTGTCCAGAACTGGCCAAATGTACCGTTGTCTGCAACCGTCAGACTACTGTTAACAAGATCGATACCGCCATTTGTCATCCACGATAAATGCGTCAGTGTGACATTACTGTTTTCAAGCTTCAACACTGCATTTTCAGCTCCAACATTGCCGTTGGAGATCGCAGACTCGATCACCGTCAGATCTGTAAATGTCAGATTGCCGGCAACATCAAAATGCCCTTTAAAAGAAGCGCCCTGTACACCTTTCGCCAAAGTTGCCTGGTTTGCTCCGCTGTCATTCCTTGTTACATTCTGCGCACTGCATTCTCCCTTTACATTAATCGTACAGTCTCGTTTCGGAAGAATTATATCTCCTGTAACTGCCAGATCCTGTATCGTAAGAGTATTCGTGGCTAAATCCCATTCATAACCGTCTTTTGCCAGCGTCTTGTCCGCATGATTTCCTTTCGTAAGATCGAGATCCCCCACTATCGCAGGTATGCTGTCTGCAAATACTGTCGAAGGTATCAGCAGTATGAGAAGCAACAGGCCCATCACTACTGCTGTAAATCGTTTCTTCATAAAACCTCCCTTTCATTCATATGCGCCTGCACATCAGTCGACACCGGACTGACAGAACCTCTTCGCCTATCACAGCTCTGTATCTATGGTTCCAAAGGATCACAGATCCGGCGTCCGTGCATGCTCTATGATCTAGTTCATCCTTTTCTTTCTAGTCACAATGACTGCGCCTGCTCCTGCGAGAGCTGCCAACGCCAGGATCCCGTAAAGGATCGGCATGCTGCTGTCGCCTGTTGCAGCTGACTTGTCATTTACAGGTGCGCCTGTCGCCGGTATCTCAGCTTTTTCTACGAACTGGCATACCTGGCAAGTGCGCTGCTTTTCGCCTTTCTCTGAGGCAGTCGCTTCCTTAATCACTTTCCACTCGCCGAACTTATGGCCGGTCGCCTTGATAACCACCGGTTCCGTGATCATCGTCATCTGTTCCTTATCCGAGTACATGCTGCCACAGTTATCGCACATCCAGTATGTTTCAACACCGTCTTCAAGACAGTTTGCAGCTTTTCCCGGGACTTCCTTCAGCTCATGTTTTCCGTAGTAGTCTCTGCAGACGTTTGCTTTAACTTTCTGAGTTGAAGCCGCTTCAACACCTTCGATCTCTGCCGCTTCAGTGCCGCCTTTTGCCTTGAGAACTGCATTCTTTTCCACATCGAAAGAGCATGAAGCAAAGTTATTAGTCTCTATCAGAGCGCCTGCAAAGCCGCCTGCTTTGAAATCTTTACTTGCACTCGTCACTTTTCCTGCCGCATGGCTGTTTGAAACAGTATTTGCTTTACTATTCCCATCGACCGTTCCTGCAAAGCCGCCGACTTTTGGTTCCCATCCGTCGACTGTGCTTTCAACATCTCCGGCTGCAACGCAGTTGCTGATCGTTACACCCTCTTCGACATATCCTGCAAAGCCGCCAGCGTTCCAGTCGCTTGCAGTGACTTTTCCCTGGGCAGCACAATGGTCTGCTTTGCTCTCAGAGAACAGAACTCCTGCAAAGCCGCCGACTGACCAGGATCCGCTGACATTGCCTTCAGCTGTACAGTTTTTATATGTTCCTTTAAAATCTTCACCGACAAAGCCTCCTGCACAACCTGCACCTATTACTTTTACATCAGCTGTACAGTTCTCATAAGTACCGTAACTGTTATCTCCAGCAAAGCCGCCGGTACGCGCACTGTTACTTTCCACGATACCGCTCACGGAGCAATCCTTTACACTGGTCGTCATGCCATATCCTTGAGCTGCTGATCCGATAAGTATGCCTGCATTTTCAGTCTCATCGCCTGACTCTGTTTTGACATATGCGTCTTTGATTTTCAGATTTTTGATCTCATATCCACTAAAGTTTCCGAATAGACCTGCGCTGAAATGATCGTCGCTTTCGTCTACGCGAAGCCCTGTAATCGTTTTGTCATTTCCGTCAAAATATCCGGAAAATGCATGAAAAGATCTATTTGCCGATCCCGATCCGATCGGTATCCACCTGTGTGCCGACAAGTCGATATCTTTTGTCAGCTTGAAATATTCTTTGCTGTGATCCAGGTCTACAATTCCTGTATTGATATCTGCTGCCAGTTTTGCCAGCTGCTCTGCTGTCTCGATCTGATATGGATCAGCCTCCGTTCCGCTGCCGCCCGCAAATGCTGTCGCAGCATAGTCGCTCCACGTAGCCGGCACTGCCGGTGTCTCACTGTCTGCAAATGCCGCAGCCGGTATTGACACCATGCACAGCATGAAGCATAACAGCATATATACTACTCTCTTTTTCATCTTAACTCCTTCCTCTCTTCCGAAATAAAATCGTGTCGAATTTTCTGAATAAATTTTAACACACCCACCCTGTAAGTGCAATTTGTTTTGTATATCATGCCCGCCTGCCGTCTGCTTATAGAAAAACCAAAACTCATTTGCCGAATGTCTGTTATTGGTAAAAACAGCCGTTTTTCGTCTCTTTTTTTGATGAAGAATACCAATAACCAAAAATCGAGTACTGATTCTTGGTATTTTAAACGCATAAAATGCCATATTTTATGAAAAAATTTACCAAAGAATCCCGGATGATTTGTCACTCTTGGTAATCACCTTTCCTGAAAGGGCGAGATTTTCAATGATTTTACCAAAGATGGCACCTGTAAACCAGAGACCTTTTCATTCGAGTTCTCTGCTTTTCATATGACTGGTTTTCGTATTGTTTTTACAGCAAAACAGACCCGCATGGTACTGTACCGACTAATATCAGCACAGCACCGGCAGGCCTGTTTCCTATATATGTTTTTTAGGGATTTCTATAGTTACTATGACGCCCTATTTGTCAGCCGGATCTACTTTCTTTCCTATGAAGTAGAATATCACGCCGAGAACAAGCAGTACCACTCCGCCCCAGCGAGCGATGCTCAGCATCAGGTCAAAGTTGCTCATTATTCCCGAACCATACGTTTCGAGATAATATGCAGGACCCCAGCCGCCTTCATACCACTGCAGGAAGAATGAGCCTGCGAATGCCACGAATCCGAACAGCAGGAAGAATATACCGAATCTCCCCAGGTCGCCCTTGGCGAGCCTTGTCTTAGGGTTGATAGGATATGCTTCCGGATCCTTCTTGTAAAGTCCGCCGTATATCCATTTACATATAGGATAGAATATGACTGCCGCCAGGATAGCGACGAATCCGAGCAGGAAGTAGTTGGTTCCGTTTACCAGAAAGCTGATGATTCCCACAAGTAAAGGACCGCCACAGATGTATACTACCGCAAGCTTGCCGCCCTTTACAGCATACAGACCTCTCTTCTCAACAGGATAGTCTTTTCTCAGTTTTGCATATGCGAATGCCAGTCCTACGTACAGTACGAAGAGTACCGGTGAAAGTATAGTTACAAGCACTTCGAAGTTGATATTTACCAGGATCAGATTCACAACTGCCAGGATCAGGATAGGGATCACAGGCACGCCTCTCTTAGGTGACAGCTTCGCCAGGAATTTAGGGCAAAGGTTGTCCTGAGCCATAGGTATGAACGATCTCGTTGCTGACGTGATCGATGCATTGAAGATAGAGCACTGTGCGATAACTGCACAGATCATGAATGCAACGCCTGCCCATGGCGCCAGATTCCTTGAAAGTACCGTAGCATAGTCGATATTGATGCCCCATTCTTCCCACGGACCTGTGGATACGATCCCGCCGAGTGTAGGCAGCAGATAACTCAGTGTTATGAGAACGATACAGATCTTCATGCCCTTAGGGATGATCTGAGGATTCTCCACCTCACCGCCGATATATGCGATAACTACATATCCGCAGTACATCCATACGCCGATCGCGATGCCTGTACCCCAGCTGGAGAATGCGTTTTCGCCCTGTACCATCACAGGATCGAACGGATTGTTGGTCCAGTGAGCCAGACCTACTACAGCTACTGCAGCGAATGCGACCAGGATGATCACACAGAATATCGTACTGAGTGTACTTACTTCTTCAAGACCTCTCAGGTTCACTATCGTGAATATGATTATGAATGCAGCCTTGATCATAAATGCCACTGCCGGTGACAGCGCGATTATGTTTCCTATGTAATCAACGGCAAGCACCACGTATGCTGCCCCTGTCAGGTACATAGCCAGCGCCATCCAGAAACCGAATGCGAATCCCCAGAATTCTCCGAAAGCCATTCTCGTCCATACATACGGACCCGCATCTACAGGTATCAGGTTAGTGAGTTCCGAGCAGTAAAGTCCGATAGGAAGAGCCCAGAGGATAGGGATAAGTACGAGTAAAATAAGAGTGAGTCCCGGACCCGATGAAGAGATCATCGACTCTACTCCGAATGCACCTCCTGCGCATGCGCAGTAAAGGAAAAAGATCATCGCCGGCAGCGTGAAATGTGTCTTTTTCAAGCCCGGCGTTACGTCAGTCAGTATCTGACCGCCCGTATAGTTTGCTTTTGACATAGTCAGTCTCCTTTCCAGCAATAAATAGTAAATAATTCCTGATCGTCCCCAAACAACTAAAAGACGACCTTTTTATACACACCCCTTACGGTTTGTGAACTTATGAAATATTATGAATAAAATGTACACCCTCACCTGACCGGATTCAATAGTCCACCGTGGACTATTCCTGTGATTTTCCGGATCGCGATGCGACATCATGCCCTGTACGTCGTTTTTCCGTCCATTACAGTCTCGCATACCTTCACCTCGTGGATCCTTTCCAGCGGGATCTCAAGTATGTTTTCCTCCAGGATCACAAAATCGGCGTACTTGCCGGCTTCGATAGATCCGGTCACATCATCCATATGCATCTGATATGCGTTATTTATCGTAAAGCCCTCGATGGCTTCTTTTACTGTCGTCACTTCGTCGGCCGGCTCGAGCACCGGCGCATCATGCTGCCCGTACATCCTTCTGGTCGCACACATCTCTATGCTCTTCAGCGGTTCTCTGCCGTATTCGTCGACAGGAAAATCGCTGCCGAGCGCCATTTTAGCACCGCCGTCGATCAGGCTCCTCATTCGGAAAGTCTCGTTGTTGATATGTCCGAGCACCTTGTCCATCAGCGGGTTTCCGTAAAACCACACTCCGGTGGCATTCGCGACGATATCATATCTGCCGAACAGCGGTATGTCGTCAGGCGCTATGTACTGTGAATGTGAGCAAGTGATGCGGCAGTCATCGTATCCCGCCTCTCGCACAGCTTTTGCCATTGCGACCACGGACTTCACGGCAACATCGCCTATGGCATGCATATTGATATCAAGCCCGGCCTTCGCTGCCTTTAACCCTGCCTCCGCAGCGACCGCCTCATCCATCAGCGGCTCCACCACAGAACCGTCCTCAGGATACGGCTCGCTGAGAGCAGCAGTACGGCTTTCCATAGTCCCGTCATTTATGATCTTGAGGAAATTCATACGGAACAGATCGTCATCATACTTCTCGCGTGCTTTCAGCAGCGCCGCTATCCTGCCGTCGACAGCTCCCGGGTCTTCCACATGGCACGTGCATCCCGCGAACCGCTGCAGATATTTCCCGCTTGCTCTGACTTTATCTATCGCAGCGTAATACTGGTCTTCAAGGTAACTGTACATCCCCATATCAGCCGTGCCCGTAACGCCCATCGCAGCATATTCCGCAGAATTTTCCAGCATCAGGTTCGTGACTGTCTCCTCATGGAAAAAGTTTATCTTTGACAATATGAGCGCTTCACTCCTGCCTTCCACTATATGCCCCGCAGGTTCACCTTCTTCATCTCTGGAGAAATAGTGAAGTCCCGGCAGCGGATCCGGTGTGTCCTTTGTTATCCCGGCTTCTCTGAAGCAGCAGCTGTTGCCCCATCCTTCGTGCCCGCCGCTTCCCATCATGAACATCGGCTTGTCGCTGCAGATGTCATCCAGCAGTTCTTTCCTCGGACCATGCTCGTCAAACATCCATTCAGCATATCCGAGTCCGAAATATGTCTTATTGTCGGGATGCTCGTCCACGTATCTCCTGATCTCAGCCAGACATTCCTCGAGCGTCCACTCTATATCGAACACTATCCCTGACAGCACATGCGCCGCCAGCACAGGATGGCAGTGCCCGTCTATGAATCCCGGCAGCATCATCTTCCCGTCAAGATCGCATATCTCGGTACTGTCGCCGCAATACTTTTCGGCATCGGCTCTATCGCCTGCGAAAATGATCTTCTTCCCTTCTACTGCAACAGCTTCGACCCATTCCTGAGCCTTGTTCACAGTATAGATATCTCCATTTACATAAAGCTTGTCAGCACTCATCGTTTCTCCTCCTTTATATCGTAAAGGCTGCGCGATATCCGGCGTGGTCTGCAGACCGCGGACTGCGCTTTTTGAATTGTGTGAATTTATAAAATTCTCAGCTTTTGCACAAAGTATAATACGTGTCCTTAAGGTAAAGTCAACACAGTTTTTTCGTTTTTTACACCAAAACATGAACCGCCACTTTAGGTTTCGTGTTATAATACACGTGCATTTTCAATATGAAGAAAGGGGCAGATATGAAAATAGGGGAATTCGCAAAAAAATTCGATACGTCGGTCTCAACAGTGAGGCACTACATAAACCTGGGGCTGCTCGTCCCGGAAAAGGACGGCTTCCAGTACTGCTTCGAGGACGACGACTGCCGTGAGATGGAGATCATCACCACGATGAAAAACGCGGGCTTCAAGCTAAGCGAGCTGAACAAGTACCTGAGCATTTTCCGCTTTTACAACAAAGACGACTACCTGCTTTACGAAAAGCTCCTGGAATACCTGCGCATCAAGAAAGCTGATCTTTATGCCGAGCGGCACCGGATCAACACCTACATACGGCACATCAATAAAAAGATCAAAGAGATCGAAGCCAGCAGCATTTATGCGGCAGGGAAAAATGCAGGCAGTGATGACAAAAGCGCTTTCAGCCAGCTCCCGGGATTCCCGCTGTCTGCCGTCGATCTGCTGCGCTGCCCTCACTGCCAGAGCCGGCTTCACCTGTCCGGCGTCGAGATCACCGGCGATTCGATAACCGAGGGAAAACTCACATGCAGCTGCGGATACCAGGCCGGTCTGCGCAACGGTATAATCTTCACGGATATGCTTAAAGATCTGGACAATGACGATAAATTCCTGTACAGCTATTTTGGCGAGGAGAATGTCTCGATCAATGAGGACGGCCTGCTCCTGATGGCGATAGACGAGCACAGCAACGAATACATGACAAACCTGCACAGGAGCAGTCTCTGGATCCACAAGGAGCTTGAAAGCATCGATCTGAACAGCAAGGTGATACTTTTCCCTGAAATGTCGATGCAGTACCTCTACAGCCACTGTCACGACAACCTTGCATACAACAGTATTTTTATCGTCACGTCGCCGAGCGAAAGAACTATACAGACGATGCGGCAGCATATCGCGAACGCTGCGCCGGATCTGAAGATAGCGTATATCATCAACCAGGACGGCAAGCTGCCGCTCAGGACCGGATGTATCGATGCTGTCATAGATTATATGGGTTCCTGCAATCTGGGATTTTTTGAACAGAAGCATTACTTTGACATGATCTCGCCTTATGTCGCTGATGAAGCGATCATCGCGGGCACCACGGAATATTACAGGAAAGGAACAGTTTCTCTGCGCCGTATCCATGAGCTGTATCCTGATGCTGCTCCGGACGTTTTCACACTGGAATTCCTGAATGCCGCGCTCAGAAGCAACGGCTTCCTGATGAAAAAGTCAAAAAAAATCAGCGAGGGCTACGACCCCGGCCGATTCTTCGAATACCACGTTCCCGGCGATATCCGCACGAATATAGTTTACATCGCATCACGCGATGCAGGGAAGGCAATGAAAAAATTATAGACCGAAATGCAGCGGGACGTCAGCTTCACTGACCGTCCTGCTGTATTTTTTCCAGTTCATCGATCGAAAGACCGGTTGCTGCTGCCACCACATCCGGAGCAAGTTTCATCGAAATCATATTTCTCGCGATCGCACGCTGTGTATCCGCTTCACCGCGATAATAGCCATCCTCTTCACGGATCTGCTCGCATTCTTCTCTCGTAAGCTCTTCAAATAAAAAACTCACTATGTCCCCCAATGTCATTAAGTTAAGCGACATTGGACCGGGCGTTTCTTAAAACAACAAGACAGAGTATATCTCAAAAAGGTATGCTCTGTTGTTTTTTTTT
>CABIWW010000004.1 GCA_902362435.1 Eubacteriaceae bacterium | reverse complement strand
AGTATTTTGTTTTGGGTTATTTAAATTCTAACACAAAAGGAAGTTCTCTTTTCTATTGATCTTTTTTTGACCTACAAATATTTTACACTAGCAAGCGGCAGGATGGAGCTGCAAGAAAAGCAGCAGGATGGAGCTGCAAAGAAAAAGCGGCACGCTGCTGAGCGTGCCACCTGATGTGGCCGTGAACGGCCGGTTTTCGTTTATCCGGTTATCTGAATTTCTTCCAGAGTATGCGCAGTGAGTTGAGTATGCAGATCATTGCAACGCCTGTGTCTGCGAAGATCGCAGCCCATATGTTTGCGAGACCTATAAGGCCGAGAACGATCACGAGCAGCTTTACGAAAAGTGCTATGATGATGTTCTGCACTGCGATGCTGTTGGTGCTCTTGGCGATGCCGATCGACTGAGGTATCGATTCTACCGATGAATTCATGAATACGACATCGGCGGCCTCGATAGCAGCGTCGGCTCCGCTTCCCATTGCAGCTCCGACGTCAGCTCCTGCCAGAACAGGTGCGTCGTTTATACCGTCGCCTACGAACATCACGGATCCAATCTTTTCACGGATATCCTTGAGTGCTGCGAGCTTACCGTCGGGCATGAGCTGTGCGTGTACTTCGCTTATGCCTACCTTGGCTGCGATATCAGCTGCGCTTTCGGCATTGTCGCCTGTCAGCATAGCCGGTACGAGTCCTGCCGACTTGAGCCTTGAAATAGCTGCTACAGCGTCGGCTTTGAGAGTATCTGCGATGCTTATCGAACCTGCGAATACTCCGTTTACTGCGAGGAATACCTCTGTACCGCCGGTACTCTGCATATTTGCAGTAGAAATACCGTGATCCTTCATCAGCGCCTTGTTTCCGCAGAGGACCTCTCCGCATGAAAGCTGAGCTTTGATACCTTTGCCGGAGAGTTCGTTCAGCGATGCGGCTTTTTCTATGGAAATACCTGACTGCTGGGCTTTTTCAACGATGCTTACAGCGATAGGGTGTGTCGAGTTGTATTCGCATGCAGCGGCAATGGAAAGCAGCTGTTCTTCGCTGATGTCGCCGGCAGGGAGTATCTGCTGTACGGTGAAGTTGCCCTTTGTTATCGTGCCTGTTTTATCCATGACTACGGCTTTTACATTTTTGAGTGCTTCGATCGAAAGTCCGCCTTTGAACAGTATGCCGAGCTTGGATGCAGCTCCGATGCCGGAGAAGAATGCGAGCGGCACGCTGATAACGAGTGCGCAAGGGCAGCTTATAACGAGGAACGTGATCGCTGTCGTGATCCATTCGCTCCAGCTGCCTGTAACGATCGAAGGGATTATAGCCGTGAGGACTGCGAGGCCTACGACTATAGGTGTGTAGACTTTTGCGAATCTGGTGATGAATCTGTCCATCTTAGGTTTGCCTGCAGCAGCATTTTCGACTGAATCGAGGATCCTTGTTACCATGGATTCTGATAACGGCTTCGTCACTCTTATCTTCAGCAGTCCCTGTTCGTTCACGCAGCCGGAGATGACTTCGCTGCCCGGAACGGCTTTCACAGGTACTGGCTCGCCCGTGATAGGGGATGTGTCTATGCGGCTTTCGCCTTCTGTAACGACTGAATCGAGAGGGATCCTGTCTCCGGGACGTACGATGAGTATATCGCCGGTCTTCGCTTCACCTGCCGGTATCGTTCTTGTTTCGTCTCCATCGACGATGGTAACCGTTTCAGGTCGCATATCGACAGCGTCCATGATCTGTGAACGGCTCTTTTCTACAGCTATGTGCTCGAAAAGCTCACCTATGCGGTAAAACAGCATCACGCCTGCGCCTTCGGCAAAGTCTCCGATGCAGAACGCTGCGATCGTTGCTATCGACATGAGGAAGTTTTCATCGAAGATCTGTCCCTTGAGGATGTTCTTTCCTGATGTGAGCAGGACTTCCCAGCCGAGGACGAGATATGCCACGATAAATATCGGCAGCAGGGCAGGTTCGAACAGTCCGGTGTGTTCGAATATGACTCCTATTGCGAAAAGGACGATGCCGATGGATATCGATATCAGGTCAGATGCATTTTCCCTGAAGAAGCCTTTTTTCTCTGCTTTAGGTTTTGCAGCGGTATTTTCTTTTTTAACGAGTTTTACGTTGTCCTCGATGGTCTGGCATTCTTTTTCGAGCTGTGCCATGAGTGCGTCGGGATCGTCTGCAGCGACTCTGAGCTGTTTTGTTGCAAAGATGATGGATGCTGCCTTGACTTCGGGCAGAGCCTGGATCCTGCGTTCCATCTTGGCTGCGCAGTTTGCACAGTCGAGTCCTTCTATGATGTAAACGCGCTGGTCAGCCTTTGAAATATTGTCGAAGTCGTGGTCGTGGCTGTGATCGTGTTCTTCGTGATCATGATCGTGCCCGCATCCACAGCCGCAGTCGTCGTCATGGTCATGATGATGGTGGTCGTGCCCGCAACCGCAGTCACAGTCGTCATCGTCGTGGTGATGATGCTCGTGTTCATGTTCGTGCTCATGATGATGGTGGTCGTGTCCGCAGCCGCAGTCACAGTCGTCGTCATCGTGGTGGTGATGATGATCGTGTTCATCATGATCATGCTCATGGTCGTGTCCGCATTCGCAGCCGCATCCATCATCATGGTGATAGTGTTCATGCTCGAGGTGGTCATGTTCTTCGTGGTGATATCTGTATAATCCTTTACTCATTGATATGTTCCAGTGCAACGTCCAGTATCTCTTTTACATGATCATCTGCCAGAGAATAATAGGCGTGCTTTCCTTTCTTCTGAAATTTGACCAGGTTGTTGTCCCTGAGAACCTTTAACTGATGTGATATTGCCGATTTCGTCATGTCCAGCAGGACTGCCAGATCGCATACGCACATTTCATGGCAGTTGAGCGCCGACATGATTCGTATCCGGGTATTGTCTCCAAAAACCTTAAACAGCTTAGCCATGCTGTTGAGGCTTTCATCGGGAACGATCTCGCTCTGTACATGTTCGAGGACATCGCCGTGTATCGCGGCACAGTCACAGCCGACTTCACTTTTTCCCATATGCTCCCTCCTTGTTGTCATTTATATATCTGCTGATGAATGCTCTGAAATGCTTAAAAACGATTGCATAAACATTCAACTGTTCTCCATGACTGTATTATAGTTGAATGCATATGCAACTGTCAATGAAAAATCGCATTATCTGGCAAAAAAATTTGACGGAATGCGATGGCTGTGATAGTATAAGCGCAAGTTAATTAATTAACATATACGAAGGATGTTGGATTTTGGAGGAGAAGCAGACGATGATCAAGGTCAACAGAGATGTTTGTATAGAATGTATGACATGTGTTACGATATGTCCGTTCACTGTACTGGAAGAGTCGGAGAAAGGGATAAGGCCGATAAAGGGTAAAATATGTATAGACTGTATGCATTGTGGGGCGGTCTGTCCTACTGATGCGATATCATATAAAGGTCAATCGGCTATATACAGCGATGAGCTGCCGGTGATCGGGGACGGATTCATCAAAGATCTGAAAAATCATGTTATGATGAGACGATCGCACAGGCATTTTACTGAAGAGCAGGTGCCTCGCGAGGTGATAAAAGATGCGCTGGAACTAGCTTCGTGGGCGCCGAGCGCTAAGAATCAGCATACTACGAAATGGATGATAATCGAGTCGCAGGATGTGATGAACAGGATCATGGATCTTATTCTTGATCATGTAAAGAAGACCGGGGTGTCTCCGGAGATCGCAACGGAGATGGAAATCGGCAACAATGTAGTGATGGGAACAGCGACGTCGCTGCTGCTTGCATATGCTGATGACAACTCCATATCGCCGGAAACCGATACGGCGATAGCAATGACGACGGCGGAGCTTTATCTGCAGGCGAAAGGCGTCGGGACCTGCTGGGCCGGATATCTTAAAAGGATGGCGAACACGATACCGGAAATAAAGGCGCTTCTTCCAAAACTGCCGGAGCATCACAGCTTTTACGGAGCGTTCATGCTGGGCTACCCGGAAAATGAAGAATTTTTACATATACCTCAGCGCTTCAAACGTGCAGACATAGAGTGGGTGTAGATCGAATATAAAATGATATAGAATGAATACAAAACAGCATCGCAGCCTGCGTATGAGGTCACGATGCTGTTTTTCTATGTCAGTTTTCTTCAGATACTCTCTTTGTAAAGTTTTCGTGTTCTTCTTCCGAAACGTATGAGCCTTTTGTCATCCTTGTTTTCATCAGGACGGTGTACACGATGAATCCTATCGTGAACGACCATATATAGCTGATCGAATTGATTAATTTCCAGAACATACCATCAAGGCCGAAATACGTCAGGAGAGGGCAGATGAAAGCGACTACCCATGCGATTATCGCAGCAGTGTTGAATCCGCCGGAATACCAGTACCTGCCGTTTGCACCCTTGAAAATGCTGGCAAGGTCGATCCTCTTGTTTTTGCAGAAGAAATAGTCTGAAATGAATATCGCTGCCAGCGGAGCGAGTACAGTACCGTATGCGTTGAGCCATGTCACGTATGACTGGTTGCCGGATCCGTATATCCACCATGCCTGCAGCACGAAGAATGCGATGAGGATAGAAATAAACACTCCTTTTTTGTAGGAAATCTTTGCAGGTGAGAGATTGGCAAAGCCGTTTGCCGCACTTACCAGGTTTGCTGCTATGCAGGTCGTGAGTGTTGCGATCACGACGCCCAGGGCGGTTATGAGAACTGTTGCTTTGCTGTCTATGTTGTAAAGCACGTGTATCGCATCGAACGGGTCATACCATCCGCTTTTGCCTTCAGACAGTCCGTTTGCAGCATTGAAAAGCGTCGCTGCCTGAGCGTAAAATGCGCCGACGAATGCACAGAATACCATAGGCACGGGCAGGCCGTAAAGCTGTCCTCTGAAATATGCCTTTTGCGAACGCGCATATCGTGAGAAATCCGGTATATTGAAAGCCATCATCGCCCAGAAAGCGATATTTCCCATAAGTCCTGTCAGATAAACTCCCCAGAACGCTCTGCCGTGCAGTGTGCTGTGCTGGTTCATGATATCGCCGAAGCTGAAACCTGCATCACTGCCGATCTTTACAGACCATGCCAGAAGACCGATCAGAAGCGCAAGAAGTATCGGTCCGCCTATGTTCTGGAGCACGCGGATCCTTCCGACTCCCTTGTATGCCACCCACGCCATCAGCAGTATGAAGATGATATAGCCGATGAAGATGCCGGCAGAATGTGTCTGCATACCGCCCCATGATGGAAGGGTCACTGTCCAGTCGGGGTCAGCGAATTTTGGAATGAAACAGCCAAGCGCTGCAGCAATAGCGCCGCCGCCCACCCATGCGAGTACGGAGACCCAGCCGCATGCGGTGAATGCTCTTGTCAGTATCGGGAGTTGGGCGCCTCTGCTGCCGAATGTGATCCTGGCAAAGCCGGGGAACGAAATGCCGTACCGGCATCCGATATTGGCGTTGAGCTGTATAGGGATCAGGATTATGAAGTTTCCGAGGGCTACGTTGAGTATGGCGAGCCAGGGTGAGATCCCTGCGGTTACGAGCCCGGTAGCCAGTGTAAGGGAAGGGACGCATATTGCCATGCCTATCCACAGCATGGAAATATTGTATGTGGTCCATGTTCTCTGGGATACAGATGTAGGCGCAAGATCTTCGTTGTAGTATTTTGAAGATATCAGTTCAGAACGCGCTGCATCAGTCAGTTCGTACAGACCATTCGTTTCAACTTGTGTATATGTCGACATAAAAACCTCCGTGATGTATTTTGTTGATCGTCATAATAGCTAATTATACAATAACGGAGCGCAAATAGCTACATAATAAAAAAGGACCATGCCGTCCGGCACGATCCTTTTGATTGATGTACTTTTATAATCCTGTTGGATTTATGCAAAAGCCTTTGCTCCAGCTGCTTTAGCGTCTGCTGCGAACTTAGGATCAGCGCATTCAAGTCTCTGCAGGTGCTTAGCAACCATCAGAGTACCAGTTCCGTATGCGCAAAGTTCAGGTGGGTTGATCATTTCAGCACCTGATCCGTTGATTACGTTGCCGTTTTCGTCCTTTGAATCTCTCATCCACTTGTAAGCGAAGAATTTGCAAGTAAGTGAAGTGTTACCAACCTTTTCGATGTATCCGCCGTATTCCATCCAGTCTCCAGCGTATACAGGAGCAGTGTATCTGATTTCTGAATATCCAACGAACAGTGATTCGTCTCCGAACAGTCTGATAGCCAGTTCAGTACCAACGTCTCCCCATGCAGTTACGATGTGAGCGCCTTCTACCAGTTCACCAGCATAGTGAGCATCGCCAGCTGACATTCTAGTCTTAAGATTTACATACTGTCCGATGATCTGCGGGTTGTTTTCTCTTTCCATAATACAATCTAATGGTGTTTTCATTTTTTTACTCCTCCAAATTTTAATTCTTACTATGAAGAATCCTTATCAATTCTCCAGCCTGTTTATAGGATACTATTTCGGATGCATTTCGTCAATGACCTTTTGATACTTTTATTGCAAAATTCTCACAGCTCAGACCGGAAAGTATTAAAATAAAGCAAGATTGTACTGTATATGCCCCTGCATTGATAAAGTTTGTATACAAATGACGGCTGGTGTACAATATGCGCTCGAGACGGCCTGCTCTTTACGTGAAAAATAAGCCGATTTTCAGATGCGTGAGAAAATGGTATACTGTAATCGATCATAGTGACCAGCGGACAGTTTTTTTCAGGAAGTTCGCATTTATGGAGGAACGGATATGGCTTTTACGAAGAAACAGATAAACCAGATACTCGATGCTCTCAGAGCGGAATATCCCGAAGCGGGATGTGCACTCGAGCATATAGATACATATCAGTTGCTGATAGCAGTAGTCCTGTCGGCGCAGGCTACTGACAAAAGTGTCAACAGGATAAGCGGAAGACTGTTCGAAGCGTATCCGACGCCCTTTGAGCTGGCTGAGGCTGACCAGGATGATGTGATAGATATAATAAAGACGATAGGCATGTACAAGACGAAGTCAAAGAACATAATAGCGCTGGCGAAAAAGCTGGTCGACGAGTTCGGCGGCGAGGTGCCGGATGATTATGACAGTCTTATATCTCTTCCCGGAGTAGGCAGAAAGACTGCGAATGTCGTCCAGTCGGTGGGATTCGGCCATCAGAGGATAGCTGTGGATACTCATGTCTTCAGAGTCACGAACAGGATCGGTATAGTAAAGGAAAAGGACGTGCTAAAGACTGAACTGGCGCTCATGAAGGTACTGCCGGAAGATCGCTGGACGGAAGCGCATCACAGCTTCATTTTTCACGGCAGGAACTGCTGCAGTGCGAGAAATCCGAAGTGTGAGAGCTGCGTGATAGCAGATTTATGCAAAAAGGCAGGCGTGAAGTGAACCAGGCATTCACATCCGGCACGGCATTGTCATATGGAAAATAAAAACAGCAGACACGAAATGTAGTATGTACTGTGCATCGATCTGCTGTTTATTTTTGATATGATGATATCTCCTGAAGGTCGTCCTATCTGCCGCAGCAGTGCTTGTATTTCTTGCCGCTGCCGCATGGACAAGGCTCGTTTCTTCCGATTTTCTTGCCTTTTACGACTGTCTTGGATTTCTTGTATTTTTTAGCTATCTCAGTCATTTTTTCTTCGCCGAGGATGTCGGTCCACTGCGGAAGTCCGTAGAGGTAGTCTGCTCCGGCTGCGAGCATGTTGTAGAACAGTGTTTCGGGTTCGATCTCGATCTCGACTTCCGAGTTTTCGTCAAAGTTCTCAAAATCATTGCTGTTCTTCAGACTGCTGTCGATGCCGTCCAGAAATCCCATGTAGATGACAGGTCTCACTTCGTGTTTTGCTGCCAGCTCGCCTAATGTGCCGCTGATCTTTTCCTCAGGATTGTCGAGGATGTCGCTGTAAAGCTTTGTTTCGGCTTCGCTGTACTCTTTCCAGAATTCCGGAAATGAGTCTTCGGTCTGATTTTCGATCAGATTCTTCCATTCTTCAAATAAAGTCATTTTGACCTCCTGTAGTTAGGTTTTGTGCTCTGCACATCTAAACATTAAATATGGGACAGTAATGCCCCATATCGTATTCGTATTTTATAGCGAGTTTATTTCATTACGTTCTTTGCGATATCGATGACGTCACCGAGAACTGCGCTTCCCGTAGGAAGAGGACCTGCGCCTTTTCCGTAGAACATCACATCGTCAACTGCATTGCCCTTTACGAACACAGCGTTGAATTCCTTGTTGATGCTTGCGAGCGGGTGGCTGTTATCCATGTTCATAGGCTTTACTTCGTATTCCACTTCGCCGTTTTCAAGCTTTTTGGCATGTGCGATCAGCTTGATCGTGCAGTTGTTTGCTCGCGCTTCCTCGATCTTTTCCTTGGTGATCTGAGTTATGCCTGTAGTAGGGATGTCCTGAGGAGCGACGTATTTATCGAACATCAGAGCCATGAGTATCGTTAGCTTGTTTGCAGCATCGATACCTTCGACGTCAGCTGTAGGATCTGCTTCTGCAAAGCCCTGCGCCTGTGCGTCCCTGAGGGCTGTGTCGTAGTCGAGGCCTTCCTGAGTCATCATAGTGAGTATGTAGTTCGTGGTCCCGTTGAGGATTCCGAGAACTTCTTCGAATTTGTTAGCTCTGAGCGGACCTGTGAGCGTTCCCAGGATAGGGATGCCGCCGCCTACGCTGGCTTCGAATCTGAATGCCACGTTGTTTGCCTTTGCAGTGTCCATGAGCTTGTGATAGTTTGCTGCGATAGCAGCCTTGTTTGCTGTAACGACATGCTTGCCGTTTTCCATTGCTGTGAGCATGAATGTCGTTGCAGGTTCGATACCGCCTAAAAGCTCGATAACGATATCTATTTCAGGATCCTTGAATATTTCGTCGGGATCCGATGTGAACTTCTCCTTTGGTACAGCGATGCCTCTGTCGCGTTCAGTATCTCTTTCGAGGATCTTTACGATCTCTACTTTTGCATCAACTGTAGATTCTATTTCCGGTCTGTTCATTTCCAGAGTCTTGTATGTTCCGGTACCTATGTTTCCCATACCGAGTAATCCGATTTTGATTGTTTTCATTATATTATCCTCCACTGAATTCAACGATCAACACTGATTATATAATAAATTTCGACGTTTGTCTGCAATTTTTTTGCCTTCGGGCGGGGAGAAATCGTGTTTTTGCAAAATCGCAGTGTGTGCCTGCCGGAAAACATACGAATGCGCTACTGGATTTAACATATTGAACTTTTTACGGCAAGCAAGTAAAATAATAAAATGTGGTCGATTTTTGTCGATCCGCAGATACGATATACAGAATGCCGGGCGCGACATGTGTCCGCGGTGATCATATCCGATGTTAGAAAAATGTTAGAAAGAAGGAAAGAAATGGCTATACACGTAGTACTTGTTGAACCGGAGATCCCGCCTAACACAGGCAACATAGCTAGAAGCTGTGCAGCGACGGGCACGGTCCTGCACCTTGTGAAACCGCTGGGATTTTCCATAGATGACAAGAGCCTCAAGAGAGCGGGACTCGATTACTGGCCGTTCGTAAAGCTGCAGGTCCACGAAAGCCTGGACGAATTCATGGCAGAGTACGGGGGCGGAGACAGAAGGATGTTCCTGGCGACGACGAAAGGCGGACATATATATACAGATGTAGAATTCCGGGATGAAGACATGATCCTGTTCGGAAGAGAGACGGCAGGGCTGCCGCGGCCTTTTATAGCGGAACACAGCGAGAACGCGATCAGGATACCGATGAGCAGGGATACGAGACTCAGGTCGCTGAACCTTGCGAATTCGGTGAACATCATTCTTTTTGAGGCTCTGAGGCAGCTTGGTTTCCCGGATCTGAAATAATTGGAACCAAAATTTATATGGTAGGCACTGACAAAAAAACAGCGATATGCTATAATGTAAATCGAGGTATTTAAAAGATGAGTATGAGACTTGGTTATGATTTAAAAATTGAGCAGTCTCAAAAGTTGGTAATGACTCCTGAGCTTATACAGGCGATCCAGATCCTGCAGTTCAATACGCAGGAACTCGATTCGTATGTGCAGGAGCAACTTTTGGCGAATCCTGTCCTTGAACAGGCACATGGAGATGCACCAGAGAATCCGGGGCGTGACAGCAGCGAAAACAGCACTGCCGAGCGTCAGGAAGAACCGATGATGGATAAGAGGGAAAGTGCATCCAGCCGCAAGGACGATGATTTTGACTGGAAAGAATACATAAAAGACAGACAGTATGACGATATAAGCTACAGACAGTGGGAAGACCGCAACGGGGAAGAAAAGGAGAATGCGTACGAGCAGTACACGTCTTCGGATCTTACTCTGCCGGAACATCTGCTGTTCCAGCTTCAGCTCGCGTACAGCAAGAAGGCATGTCTTAAAGTCGGCAAATACATAATAGAGTCTCTTGATGAAAACGGTTATATGACTTCGACCATACAGGAGATAGCAAAGGCGACAGATGCTCCGGAGGATAAGGTCGAGGAAGTCCTGGAAGTGATACACGGATTCGATCCGATCGGCGTGGGTGCCAGGAATCTGGCGGAATGTCTGATCATACAGCTCAGACAGACCGGTCAGCTTACGGATATCTTTGAAAAAGTGATCAACGAGCATCTGGAAGAGCTGGCAAACAGCAGATTCGGAGTCATTGCAAAGGACATGGGTATATCTCCGCAGAATGTGCAGGAGATGAGCGACATTATCCGCACTCTCGAGCCGAAACCCGGCAGGCTTTTCGCATCACAGGGCGATACGAAGTATATCGTGCCGGATGTCATAGTCGAAAGAGTTGACGATGAATATGTGGTGACTGTCAATGAAAACAGTGCGCCTCGTCTCATGGTGAGTTCGTATTACAGCAAACTGATGCACCAGGCGGAGAAGGATGAAAAGCTGTCGGAATATCTTTCAGACAGAGTGAATTCTGCAATGTGGCTGATCAAGAGCATAGAGCAGAGAAAACAGACCATATATAATGTAGTGACTGCAGTAGTCCGGCATCAGAAGGAGTTCCTGGATAAAGGAAGCAAGTATCTGAAGACACTGACCCTCAAGGATATAGCGGAAGAGCTGGGGATACATGAATCCACGGTGTCGCGTTCGATAAACGGTAAATATCTGCAGTGTCCGAAGGGCGTATTCGAAATAAAGTATTTCTTCTCGGCAGGCGTGTCAGGAAGCGATGGAGAAGGCATCTCGTCGAACAGCATAAAGGAATTCATAAAAGAGATCGTTGACAGCGAGGATCCGAAATCGCCGTACAGCGACCAGGCCATGGTAAAGATGCTTGAGGACAAAGGCATCAGTATTTCCAGAAGGACCGTGGCAAAATACAGGGATGAGCTGAACATACTCTCCTCATCCAAACGAAGACGTTATTGATCTTTTAAAGATTGATATAAATGAATTAAACTTAGTGGTATTTTTAGGAGGAATTTAAAAATGGCAATTAAAATCGGAATAAGCGGCTTTGGTCGTATTTCGCGTGTGGTTATTCGCGCAGCAATGGACATGCCTGAGATCGAGATCGCAGGTATCAATGTTCGTAACGCTGACAAAGAATACATGGTATACATGCTGAAGTACGATACAGTATTTGGACGTTTTCCGAAAGAGCTTGGGGTATACGATGACGGACTGATCATTGACGGAAAGAAGATCCCTGTTTACAGCGAAAGCGATGCTTCGAATATCCCTTGGGATGCATGCGGTGCAGAGTACATCGTTGAAGGAACAGGTGCATATAACACTACGGAAAAGGCAATGGTACATATCAACCAGGGCGCAAAGAAGGTTATCATCACAGCTCCTGCAAAGGACAAGACTACGCCTACTTTCGTTATGGGTGTAAACCATGAAGAATATACAAAAGATATGACGATCGTTTCAAATGCTTCATGCACTACTAACTGCCTGGCACCTCTGGCAAAAGTAATCGAAGACAACTGGGGCATCGAGCAGGGTCTTATGTCGACTATACATGCTGCTACAGCAAAGCAGAAGGTCGTTGACGCGCGTTCACAGAAAGACTGGAGAACGGGAAGATCGGCATTCGGCAACATCATTCCTACAAGCACAGGTGCTGCAAAGGCTGTAGGTCTGGTTATCCCGTCGATGGTAGGAAAGATGACAGGTATCGCTTACCGTGTTCCTACTAATGATGTTTCGGTCATCGACCTTAACATACAGCTGAAGAAATCAGCAAGCTACGAAGAGATCTGCAGAAAGGTGAAGGAAGCATCTGAAGGCGCTATGAAGGGCGTTATCGAGTATGTCGATGATGAGGTCGTTTCGAGCGATTTCATCGGAGATCCGCACACTTCGATATTCGATGCGAGAGAAGGTATACAGCTTAACGACAAGTTCTTCAAGCTGATCGCATTCTATGACAACGAATACGGTTACTCCACAAAGGTTCTTGAACTGATCAAGCATATGTACAGCGTGGATAACGCATAATAAATAATATGATATCAAATCGACAGCCGACATTTTGTGCCGGCTGTCGGTCGTTGAAGTTGAAGCTGCCGGAGTGGAAAAGGAAGGTTTTCAAATGAAAAAAACTGTTAAAGATATTGATGTTTCAGGTAAACGCGTACTTGTGAGATGCGATTTCAATGTACCGATGAAGGATGGCGTGATAACAGATGATATAAGGATAACATCTGCACTGCCGACCATAAAATACCTGATAGAAAATGATGCGAAAGTCATACTGATGTCTCATATGGGCAGACCGAAAGGAGAACCGAAGCCTGAGTTTTCTCTTAAACCAGTAGCTGACAGACTGGCACAGCTTCTCGGTATGGATGTTGTTTTCGCAGCGTCTGATGTCGTGGTTGACGACAGTGTCCGCGCAAAGGCTGATGAACTCAAGCCGGGGCAGGTGATGCTGCTTGAAAACGTAAGATACAGGAAAGAGGAAACGAAGAATGAGGAACCGTTCACCGGAGAGCTCGCATCGCTGGGAGATATATTCGTGAACGATGCTTTCGGTACGGCGCACAGAGCTCACTGCTCGACTGCAGGGCTCGCAAAATATATGCCTAGCGTATCGGGATTCCTGATCGAAAAGGAAGTCAAGTTCCTCGGCGACGCTCTGGAAGATCCGCAGAGGCCTTTCCTTGCCATCATGGGAGGCGCAAAGGTCGGAGACAAGATACCTGTGATAGAAAATCTGCTCAAGAAAGTAGATTCCCTTATAATCGGAGGAGGAATGAGCTACACATTCTTCAAGGCTATGGGATATGAGATCGGCAAGTCGATCCTTGACGAGGAAAGCATCGATCTGGCGAAGGAGCTCATGAAAAAGGCCGAGGACGCAGGAGTCAAGCTGCTGCTCCCTGTGGATACCGTATGCGCGAAAGAGTTCGACAACGACAGTGAGAGCGGAGTATTCGACAGAGACAGTATCCCTGCCGACATGATGGGCATGGATATCGGTCCTAAGACAGTAGAACTTTACAAGACTGCGATTGCAGAAGCGAAGACTGTGGTATGGAACGGACCCGCAGGAGTGTTCGAAATGCCGAATTTTGCAGCAGGAACGAAAGCCATAGCAGAAGCCCTCGCATCAAGCGGCGCTGTCACGATAATCGGAGGCGGTGATTCGGCGGCAGCTGTAGAGCAGTTCGGTCTTGCAGATAAAATGACACATATTTCAACAGGAGGCGGAGCTTCACTCGAGTTCCTCGAGGGTAAGGATCTGCCGGGGATATCATGTTTGGAGGAAAAGTAAATGAGACTACCGTTCATTGCAGGAAACTGGAAAATGTTCAAGACGAAGAAAGAAGCGCTTGAATTTGCAGAAGAGTTCAGAGAGCTGTATAAGGACACTGACGTCCAGACTGCGATCTGTGCACCTTTTACAGACCTGGAGGCGCTGGTCGAGGCGTTTAAAGGCACAGATATAAAGGTAGGTGCGCAGAATATGCATTTTGCCGATGAGGGAGCATATACCGGAGAAATCTCGATGGCTATGCTGGAAGAGATCGGCGTGGATTTCTGCATAATAGGTCATTCGGAAAGAAGACAGTATTTCGGAGAGACCGACGAGACTGTGAACCTCAAGCTGAAGAAGCTGCTCACAGGAAGTATCAGGCCTATCATGTGCGTGGGCGAGAGCCTTGAAGAACGTGATGCCGGAAAGGCTTTCGACAGAGTAAAGTCGCAGCTCGAGCTCGGTCTGGCAGATATAGCAGCTGCAGATGCCGCAAAGATCGTCATCGCATATGAGCCTATATGGGCTATAGGCACAGGCAGAACAGCGACGCCGGAGCAGGCAGAGGAAATGTGCGCCTTTATAAGAAGCACGCTTATCGAACTTTATGATGAGGAGACTGCTGATCAGGTGATCATACAGTACGGCGGAAGTGTAAAGCCTGCAAATGCAACGGAAATCATGAATATGGATGAGATCGACGGAGCTCTCGTAGGCGGAGCAAGCCTGAAAGCTAAAGATTTCATGGAGATAATAGATTTTTAGAGTATCGGAAAGATAACAGGGAGGTAATAAACATGGCTTATATCGAAGACGTGATAGCAAGAGAAGTCCTGGATTCAAGAGGAAATCCTACAGTAGAAGTTGAAGTTATGCTCGGAGACGGCAGCGTGGGCAGAGCGATCGTTCCTTCGGGAGCATCGACAGGCGTTCACGAGGCAGTGGAACTCAGAGACGGAGACAAGGCGAGATATCTCGGCAAAGGTACGCTCAAGGCAGTGGACAATGTGAACGGCATCATCGCAGACGAGATCCTCGGATGGGATGCGTTTGACCAGGTAGGTCTCGACAATATGCTCATAGCTCTCGACGGAACTCCTAATAAAGGAAAGCTCGGAGCAAACGCTATTCTCGGAGTATCGATGGCAGTTGCAAGAGCAGCAGCAGAATCACTGGGACTGCCGCTTTTCCAGTACCTCGGAGGAGTGAACGGCAAGGTGCTCCCTACACCTATGATGAATATCCTCAACGGCGGTTCACATGCAGACAATACAGTGGACATCCAGGAATTCATGATCATGCCTGTAGGTGCGGTATCTTTCAGAGAAGCTCTGAGAATGGGTGCTGAAGTTTTCCATAACCTCAAGAGCGTGCTCAAGGGCAAGGGCCTCAATACTGCAGTAGGCGATGAAGGCGGATTTGCACCGAACCTTGCTACCAATGAAGAAGCTATACAGGTGATAATCGAAGCTATCGAAAAAGCAGGCTACAAGCCGGGAGATGATGTAAAGATCGCGCTCGACGTTGCAGCAAGCGAATTCTACGATGCTGAGAAAGACATATACAACCTGACTGGAGAAGGCGTGAGCAGGACTGCGGAAGAAATGGTCGCATATTATGAAATGCTCTGCAGCAAGTATCCTGTCATCTCGATCGAAGACGGTCTGGCAGAAGACGACTGGAAAGGCTGGGCATATCTCACTGAAAAGCTCGGAGACAAGATCCAGCTCGTTGGAGACGACCTTTTTGTAACAAACACTGAAAGACTTGCACAGGGTATCGAAAAAGGCATCGCAAACTCGATCCTGATCAAGGTGAACCAGATCGGAACTCTTACAGAGACATTCGATGCTATCGAAATGGCGAAGAAGGCAGGATACACTGCAGTAGTTTCGCACAGAAGCGGAGAGACGGAAGACACTACTATCGCAGATATCGTTGTGGGTCTGAACGCAGGTCAGATAAAAACCGGTTCGTTATCGAGAACAGACAGGATTGCGAAGTACAACCAGCTGCTGAGAATAGAAGAGCTGCTTGACACTTCCGCACAGTATGCCGGAAAGAGCGCATTTTACAATATCAGCAAAAAATAGCATGCGCCGACATCAAAATCATTGATTTTTTGCAGGCACTGTGATACACTCAAATGGTTAATATATGAGGAGGATCAAAAATGGGAATAGCTCTGAAAATAGTGCTTGCAATAGCAAGTGTGATTTTAATAATAACGATTCTGCTGCAGTCGAGCAACAGTGACGGTCTGTCAGGTTCGATAGGCGGAGGGGCTGAACAGCTTTTCGGCAAGAGAAAGAGCCAGGGTTACGATGCTATTTTAAGCAAGATATCGGCAGTCACAGCAGTGTTGTTTATCGTGCTTTCGCTGATTCTTGTAGCTGTCGAAAAGTAGATGGCTTGAGAATATATAATTATTGTCTTTAATTATTAATTTAATAATTCGTGCTTTTGCATGTCTGATAATAAGAGGTGTCACTGACGCCTCTTATAATTGTGGATGCCGGAGTACGAGGGGGAGGTATCATCAAAATGAACGTTATTGCAATTGTTTCCGTAATTGCAGCGGCAATCGGACTTGTTGTTGCGATCGGTCTGGCTTCATGGATAGCTAAGGCTGATGAAGGAAATGACAGAATGAAGGAAATCGCCGGATACATAAGAGAAGGCGCTATGGCATTCCTTACGAGAGAGTACAAGATCATGGCGATCGTAATCGTCGTTCTGGCACTGCTCATAGGATTCGGCCTGCAGAGCGTTACTACAGCTATTCTGTATGTAGTAGGAGCGCTGCTGTCAGTACTGGCAGGATTCTTCGGAATGAAGGTCGCTACACTCGGTAACGTAAGAACTGCAAATGCAGCTCAGGAATCAGGCATGAACAAAGCGCTCAAGATCGCATTCAGATCAGGAGCTGTAATGGGACTGGCTGTATCAGGTCTCGGACTTTTAGGACTTGGCGTTGTTATCTGTGTACTCGATCTCGCTACAGTAACTGAATGCATCACCGGATTCGGTTTCGGTGCATCATCGATGGCTCTGTTCGGACGTGTAGGCGGCGGTATATACACTAAGGCTGCTGACGTTGGTGCGGACCTTGTAGGTAAGGTAGAAGCAGGTATCCCTGAAGACGATCCTAGAAACCCTGCAGTTATCGCTGACAACGTAGGCGACAACGTAGGTGACGTTGCAGGTATGGGTTCAGACCTGTTCGAATCATATGTTGGATCGATCATTTCAGCAGTTACACTTGCTGCTGTTGCTGCAGCTAATTCAGGCGGTTTATTCGACGAGACTACTGCTGCAATATTCCCGCTTATCCTTTCAGGTATAGGCATCCTTTCATCAGTTATCGGTATATTCATGGTAAGAGGCAAGGAAGGCAAAAACCCTGCAAACGCTCTTAACATGGGTACATATGTAGCAAGTATAATCGTTATTATCGCAACTATCATCCTGTCAAAGGTAATGCTCGGATCGTTCAATTATTCGATCGCGATCATCGCAGGTCTGGTAGTCGGCGTTGCTATCGGTAAGATCACTGAGATCTACACTTCAGGAGACTACAAATCAGTTAAGAAGATCGCAGAACAGTCACAGACTGGTTCCGCAACTACTATAATAAGCGGTCTCGGCGTTGGTATGATGTCGACATTATGGCCGATCATCTGCATCGCAGTAGGTATATTCGTTGCTTACTACACAGCTGGAATGTACGGAATCGCACTCGCAGCAGTAGGTATGCTTTCAACTACAGGAATGACTGTAGCAGTAGACGCTTACGGTCCTGTATCTGACAATGCCGGCGGTATCGCTGAGATGTCAGAGCTTCCTGACAGCGTAAGAGAGATCACTGACAAGCTCGACTCAGTAGGTAACACTACAGCAGCTATCGGTAAGGGATTCGCTATCGGTTCTGCAGCACTTACAGCTCTGGCTCTGTTCGCATCATATGCACAGGTTACACAGCTTTCAGCAGTAGACCTGCTCGATCCGTTAGTAGTTATCGGACTGTTCATCGGAGCAATGCTTCCGTTCCTGTTCTCAGCGTTCACTATGAATTCTGTAGGAAAAGCTGCTAACCAGATGATCGAAGAAGTTAGAAGACAGTTCAGATCAGACAAGGGAATACTCGAAGGAACTTCAAAGCCTGACTATGCACACTGCGTTGATATCTCAACTCAGGCTGCTCTGAAGGAAATGATCGTTCCTGGTCTCATGGCTGTACTTGCACCACTGGTTGTAGGTATCGTATTAGGACCTGCATCACTCGGCGGAATGCTGGGCGGCGCTTTATCATCAGGTGTTCTCATGGCTCTCATGATGGCAAATGCCGGCGGAGCATGGGACAATGCTAAGAAGTACATCGAAGAAGGTCACTTCGGCGGCAAGGGATCAGATCCTCACAAGGCTGCAGTTGTTGGAGACACTGTAGGAGATCCGTTCAAGGATACTTCCGGTCCTTCGATCAATATCCTTATCAAGCTGATGACTATCGTATCACTGGTATTCGCACCACTGTTCGTACAGATCGGCGGACTTCTTACTTCACTGTTCTAGTCAGAGCTGGTGGATCAAATAAGGACAAGCATCACAGCTGTCTGCATATGCAGACAGCTGTTTTTGTTTCACGGCCCATGGAAATATATAGGAGTGTGATGATACGGTGTGGTGCAATACTGCAAGAACCCTGGTTTGCGCCAGTTTGCAGCATGCAGAGACTTCACGCACTGATCACTGAAAATTAACAAGCACATAATATTCATTAATTAATTAGTACCTGTAACATATACTTATAAAATACGGTGTGATATATTCAAATTGTAACTAATTGAATCAGCAGCAAAGCTGATATTAAATGGTGATGGATGATGAAAAAACTTAAAGAAACTATAAATAAACAGAAAACTGAAGAGAAACAGGCAGCGGCTCCTAAGAAAAAGTCGGGTAAAAGCAGCATGGCATATTATATGCCGGTCGTTGCGGATCGCCAGGAAAGCATCGATGCCAAGCTTAAAAAGCTTCAGGGCAGCTTCTTCGGAAAGCCTGTGAATAAAGTCGATGTAGGCACTTTAAGAGATGTGTGGGTGCCGTATGGATACTTCGTATATGATTATGAAGTCGGCGGCAAGGGACTGCTGAAGGCTAAACGCAGCGGGCAAGTGCACATAATATGTGACCTCAATGAAAAACACTGCATGCAGTACGATGAGAAGGAGAGCGGAGATCTTCCTCTCGAGCGAAAAGACTTTGCAGAAGACGACTGGACGATAATAAAAAGCGAGATGTCTGAAAGAAAGGCTACTGAATTTGTTGAGGAGTTCATTCAGATGAAGGTCATGTACAGGACTTTCGGGCGCAGAGGGACGATAAAGCCTGTGAAAAGTATAATATTCCTCAGACCTGCAGTCGAAATGGAGATCTTTTTCAGAGGAGTGAACAGAAACATCAGGTATGCATATCTTGATTCGTACGGAGTCAAGAGTGAGCATATCCTGGGACTTAAATACAGACTGACTCACTGATGACGGAAAGAGTCTGATTTTTACAGAGACAATAAATTTATATTCACACTATACATTTATTTACATTACTGAATTATTTAATTAATTATGAATGGAGGGAAAAAGGTAATGGTTGATATTCAAAGTTTATGGTCCGGACTGGACACGGCACTGATACTGCTGTATTTTGCCGGTATCATTGCTGTAGGTATCCTCATGAGAGGAAAGGCAGGAAAGAGCATGAAGAGCTTCTTCGTTGCCTCAAGACGTCTCACGATACCTATTCTGATCGGCGTGGGAGCTGCCAGCTGGGAGGATTCATGGTCGATAGTAGGTGCGGCAGAATGCGGAACGACAATGGGTGTATGTATCCTGTTCTTCTATCTGATTCCGACGACTATCATGAAGCTTCCTCTTGCACTGTGGATCGGTCCTCGTGTTAGAGAGAAATTCCCTGACTGGGTCGTTACGATGCCAGACCTGATGTCATATCTGTATGACAACAAGACAAAGCTCGTAGTTGCACTGGGAATACTCCCGCAGATGTTCTATGACTCAGCTCTGTTAGTAGCTGGCGGACAGGTAATCGCGTATGTTACAGGCATAAACATGTGGCTGTCGTTCGCACTTCTCGGACTTATATGTATCGTTTACACTTCGCTTTCAGGTTTATGGGGACTTGCACTCACAGACATGATACAGTTCGTTATCATGACTGTTGCAGCAGGAACACTGTGTCTGGGGATATACAATTACTATGGAGGCTTCGGACCTCTGTTCAGTCAGGCGGCGGCAGTAAACCCTGATTTCGTAACGATAAGCGGAGGCAACAATGCGATGGAAATAGCGGCATGGCTGGTAAGTGCGGTGGCGATATATGCGAACGCACAGTCTTATCAGCGGTTCGAATCCGCAAGATCCGCTGCAGATCTCAAGGTCGCATATTCATTCATCATACTGTTCGGTCAGTTTTTCATGTCGATAAATGTTTTCGCAGGAATGGCTGCACTGACGATGTTCCCGGAACTTGCAGCTGAATCACCTGCAGAAGCATTCTGGGCAGTAGTATTCACGACACTTCCTATAGGTCTCCGGGGTCTGTTCGTAGCATCACTGCTTGCTGCGGTAATGTCTACGGTAAGTGCCGATTATCTCGTTGGAGGCGCTGCAATATCGCATGATATCGTCAAGGGCTTCATAAATAAGAACATGACGGACAAAGGCGACCTCATGGGTACACGAATAGCTGTATGGGCTATCGGTGTCGCGATGATATTCTGTACATACTTCTGGGAAGGCGGGATCCAGAAAGCATGGTATTATGTAGGCGGATTCTCTGTAGCAGCATTCATAGTACCTATGCTGTTCGGACTTTACTACAAGAGAAGAACACCTGCCGGAGGTTTCTGGAGCATGACGCTTACTATAGTTATGTACATGGTATGGGAATTCGTACTGGAATGCCCTTACGATATACCATCCAGCCTGATATGCTTTGCATTCAATACAGTAGTTTATCTTATAGTATGCAACGCAACTTACGGCAGGTATTCCAAGAGCAAAGCTAAACTGGACGCAGGCGTATAGATCAGGAGGTGTAATTATGGAGAAAAAAGGACTTAGTCTTGAAGCAAAACATAAAATGGCGAATATAACTGCTGTCTGCACTATACTGCTCACCCTGTTTTTCGGAGTGCTGATATACAAGCAGTCAGATCAGGCACTGCCTCTTATACTGGGCATAGGTGCGCTTATATACGGACCGCTCTGCTTTATACTCTATCTTATAGAAGTTGCAAAAGGCGTATTCAAGAATGATGATGATGAAGACGAGGAAGAAGAGAGTGAGGCAGTTCATTAGTCGATGCTGAGCGCCGGCACAGCCGGACATGTGCATTTAAAAGGATTGGGAAGAGAGAAAGTTTTGAAGCTGAAGGAGTGAAAGCATGAAAGTAGTATTGGCGCCAGATTCATTCAAGGGAAGTTTGTCTGCGATCGAAGTTGTAGAGGCCATGAAAAAGGGCATAACATCTATCGACCCGGCAGCAGTCATCTGTGAAGCGCCAATGGCGGACGGCGGAGAAGGTATAACGGATAATATAGTCCAGCTTTTCAACGGGCGGACTGAATATCTGGAAGTGACCGGACCTGCAGGGAAGCCGACGAAGGCAAAGTACGGAGTGTTTCGCGAGAATATCTGCGTCATAGAAGTAGCAGAGACGTCCGGGATAACACTTTTGACCGAGGATGAGCTGAATCCGCTCAAAACGACGACATTCGGTCTTGGAGAGCTGATAAAGGCGGCGCTGGATAAAGGCTACAGATCATTTATAATAGGTCTGGGCGGAAGTGCGACGAATGACGGCGGAGCAGGCATGGCTGCAGCTTTGGGCTACAGGCTGCTTGACAAAGACGGAAATGATATCGCATACGGCGGCGGTGCGCTCAGCGAGCTGGTCAGGATAGATGCGAAGAACGCAGACACGCGTATAGCAGAATCTGAGTTCATGATCGCATGTGACGTAAAGAATCCTCTTTGCGGTGAGAACGGTGCAAGCCGGATCTTCGGACCGCAGAAAGGCGCGGATGAAGCAACTGTAAAAGTGCTGGACGACAACCTTAAGAACTTTGCAGGAGTTATCAGAGACTGTCTCGGCAAGGATATCGCAGAGGTCCCGGGCTCAGGTGCAGCCGGTGGACTTGGAGGAGGAGCGATAGCTTTCCTTAACGGTAGACTCGCTGAGGGAATAACGATAATGACGGAGCTTTCAGAGCTGGATCAGAAAATAAAAACAGCAGACCTCGTGCTTACTGGAGAGGGCAAATGCGACGGACAGACGCTTAACGGCAAGACTCCTTATGGAGTGGCCAGGATAGCGCAGAAGTACGATGTACCGGTGGTAATGCTTGCGGGCATAGTAGGGAAAGGCGCAGAAGCTCTTTATCAGAATGGCGTGAGTGATATATACTGTATAAAACCTGATGACGTGACTGTTGAATATTCGCTGAAACATGCAGACAAGCTTGTGGAAGCGGCATCGGCAAAAGCTTATTCAGAGTTCATTCAGCAGAAAAAATAAAGAAAAAACAGAAACAGCATATTAAATAAAATGGGACGGTCTGTCGCTGATATATCCAGCAGGCTGTTCTATTTTTATAGTCTCGATGTATATAAAGAGAGTGAGTCTTGGTTTCTGATACTGTTTTTTTGTTGATAAGCTTGTGAAAAAATGATAGGTTGTACGATAATAATGCGCTTTATCACTCTTATGTGATCATTTGTGCGGAAGTAGAAAGCAGGAGGTAGTTGATGCTGATAAGTGAAATACTCAGTTCTCTGGCAATGATTTTTATAATGATGGTGCCCGGTTTTATTTTTAGAAAAAAAGATATACTGGATGAACATCAAGTAGATGCAGTGACTTCGGTAACAGTGAATCTCACATGGCCATGCCTGGTAATAGATGCCATGCAGGTGAATTTCAGCATTGATATACTTAAACAGAGTGGGTATATAATGGCAGTAAGTATGGTGCTGTTTGCAGTTATAGCGCTTATAGGCTTCTCTGTGGCGAAATTGATGAGACTATCTTCTGGCAAGCGCTATCTCATGGTATTCGCATTGATATTTGGCAATACAGGATTTATAGGGATACCGGTGATGAAAGCATTGTATGGTTCAGAAGCATTGTTTTTTACAGCGATAATAGAGCTGGTGAATGATATATTTATGTTTACTGTCGGCATAACGCTGATACAGCTGTCTGCCGGTAAGAAATCAAAGCTGGAACCAAAGGAGCTGCTGAGCCCGGGGATGATAGGAGTGCTGATCGGACTGATATTGTTTCTTGCTGATTTCAGACTGCCGGAAATGCTTGGTGGTTCAGTGGAAATGATAGGAAATGCAACTACTCCGCTGGCCATGTTTGTTATAGGATACCAGCTGGGGAGCATGAAAGTGAGAACCCTTTTAGGAGAATGGCAGGTATACGTTGTTATTTTCTTCAAACTGGTAGTAATTCCTGTACTGGCGCTTGTATTTGTAAAAATCCTGGCAGAAGAGTTTTCTCTGATGGAGAAAGTCATAGTATTGTGCTTTGCGATGCCTGCAGCGTCAGCGAGCGTTCTGTTCAGCAGACAGTACCATGGGGAAACGGATTTTGCAACGAAAGTAGTACTGCTTTCCACGCTTTCTTCTCTCGCAGTGATACCTTTGTTTGCTATAATCATCGAATTGTAAGTCGGCGATATAAAAAATACATAATTTGGAATAGACTGTGATATATATTTGGCATAGAAGCGGCAAATAATATAAAAGAAAACATGAGAGGAGAAAAGCCATGAAGAAAAACAGGATTTTACTGTCTGCGGTTCTCTGTCTGTCACTCATGATGTTTGCCGGATGCGGCAGCAATAATGATAATGGTATGAATGATGACAGCAACAAAAGTGTGACTGAAGAGAGCGTAGACAGAGACAACGGCAACAGGAACAAAGATGATTCTGTGACACAGGATATGAAAGACGGCGCCGAGGACATGAAGGACGGTGCTGAAGATGCTGTCGATGATGTCAAAGATGCTATGGACGGCAATGACAGAAACGATTCTGCCGGCGACAGAAACAACAGGTAAATTTTAGTGTAAAGGGTGGCACAGCCACCTTTTATGCTGTAAAATGAAAATAATACCTAAAGATCTGCAGTTTTCGCCCGGCAAGGCTGTGGAGCGGGATGCAGATCTTAAGGATCGGAGGATAATGCGCGCGACATCAGGCGCGCATGATATATGACAAATGGCTAAAAAGAAAAAGAGAAAAAATCTTACAGGTATACTCAGCAAGCACAGGCGCGGTTTTGGATTCGTAAAATGCGAAGGCCTTGAAAAGGATGTATTCATTTCGGCAGATTCGATGGGCGGAGCGATGAACGGAGACGAAGTCGAAGTGGATCTGATCCCGGAATATTTCTGGAGAGATTCCCCGGAAGGGATAATCACAAAAGTCCTGAACAGAGAGATCACAGAGGTCGCAGGAACATTCGAGAAAAGCAAGAAATTCGGATTCGTTGTGCCTGACGGCAAAAAGTTCAATGAGGATATCTTTATCCGGAAAAAGCATTTTTCCGGAGCGAAAAAGGGCGACAAGGTAGTTGCGCAGATCATCAAATACCCGGACAGGCACAACAGTGCCGAGGGCAGGATCATTGAGATAATAAGCCGTGCCGGGCAGGCAGGCGGCGATATCAAAGCGATAGCAAGAAACTACAATATGCGCGAGACTTTCCCGTCAAAGGTGAATGCAGAGGCAAAGGCTGTAAGCAGGAGAAAGATAAGCGACGAAGATCTGAAAAACAGGCGTGATCTTCGCGGAAAGAAGATATTCACTATAGATGGAGCTGATTCAAAGGATTTTGACGATGCGGTATCGATAGAGCTGCTTGATAACGGCAACTATCTGCTGGGCGTCCATATCGCTGATGTGGCTCATTACGTGAAAGAAGACGGCCCTCTGGATCAGGAGGCGCTTGAGAGGGGAACGAGCGTGTATCTGCTGGATCAGGTGATCCCGATGCTGCCGAAGTCTCTGTCAAACGGTATCTGCAGCCTCAATCCGCATGAGGACAGGCTGACACTGTCCGTAGATATGGAGATAACAGCGGATGGCACCATGGTCAGACATGAGATATATGAGAGCGTGATCAATTCCGTCGAAAGGCTCGTATACGATGATGTATCGGATCTGATTGAAAGGAACGAGAAACGTATCGCTGAAAAATATGCACATATCAGAGATGAGCTATTCATGATGCACAATCTGGCAGTCAGACTTTCAAAACTGAGGCATGACAGGGGAAGCCTCGATTTTGACCTCGATGAAGCATATATCACACTGGATGAGAACGGTATACCGTCCGGCATCGGTATAGCTCAGAGGCGAAGTGCGAACAAGCTGATAGAGGAGTTCATGCTTCTTGCCAACGAGACGGTTGCAGAGCATTTTTACTGGATGGAGACACCATTCGTGTACAGAGTACATGAAAAGCCGGCAGCCGATAAGATAGAGCAGCTCAGGATCTTCCTCAAAGGCTTCGGGATCACGCTCAGGGGAAATGCCGACGGCATACACCCGAAGGCTATATGCTCAGTGCTCGACAGCGCCAAAGGCAAACCGGGTGAAGACGTGGTAAATTCTGTGACGCTAAGATCGATGCAGAAAGCGTTTTACAGCACGTCGTGCGAAGGCCATTTCGGCCTGGCACTCAAGTATTACTGCCACTTTACATCTCCGATAAGAAGATACCCTGATCTAATGATCCACCGGATAATAAAGCAGAGCATACATGAAGGCCTGAGTGACAAGGCGCTGAAGCATTTCCGCAAAAAAGCAGAATATGCGGCTGATCAGTCATCGATCGCCGAGAGAAAAGCAGTCGAAGCCGAACGCGAGGTCGAAAAGCTCAAGAAAGCCGAGTACATCAGCTATCATGTCGGAGAGATCTTCGACGGCGTGATCAGCGGAGTGACGGGATTCGGGATATATGTGCAGCTTGAGAACACCGTGGAGGGGCTTGTCAGGATAGATGAGCTGCGGGATGATTACTACGATTATCACAAAGAAAAATACGCCCTCGAGGGAAGGCGTACCGGGAACGTATACAGGCTGGGGGATGAAGTGCGCGTCATCGTGGATCACGTCGACCTTGAAAAACATGAGATCGATTTTCTGATCGCGGGACATCTGTAGAGGCTGCAGCGCTTATCGAAGACAGCGCATCACCGGCTTCATCGATGCATACCGGTTTTGCGGCGACGTCCCCGAGAGACAGCATACCGACGAGTTTAGAGGTTTCCGTAACAGGGAGCCTTCTTATCTGATAGGAAGAAAAAAGCAGTGCGGCGTCATGTACGCTCATATCGGAAGATACGGTCACCGGATCGCAGGTCATGATGTCCGATACAGGTATGGAAAGCGCAGACTCGCTGCTGTCGCTGTTTTCGCATGCCAGCGCGCGCAGCACGATATCGCGGTCGGTCACTATGCCCTTGAGGTGTCCGGCGCTGTCGCATACAGGCATGGAGCCTACGTTGTCTTTTTTCATGTAAAGCGCAGCCAGTGCTACCGGAGTGTTTTCCATTATGCAGGTGATGCCGGTGCTCATCAGTTCTTTTACTTTCATGTGAATGCTCCTTCTACTGGTTTTTGAAGTTTTTATCCACACTTATTATTTACCGGCACACTGCGGTTTTATTCTACAGTGTTTTATGTCTATCTGTCGCGTCCCCAGAAGTTTCTGCTGAAAAGGATTATTATCGTGAAAAGCTCGAGACGTCCTATTATCATCAGGCAGCTCATGTAAAGTTTGAGTACAGGATGAAATGCGGAGAAATTGCCGAGCGAAGCAGTTTCTCCAAAAGCGCTGCCTGTGTTGGAAAGCATTGCAAGAGCTGATGTCAGCGTATCATCCAGACCGAGGCCCTGAAACGACAGCACGAATGATGAAAACAGGAATATGCCCATATATGTTACTACGAATGCTGATATTCCTGATACTACAGGAGCGGGGATTGCAGTTTTTCCGAGCTTCACCGCGACGACTGAACGCGGATGTATCCTCTTGATGCAGCCTCTCCATATCAGCTTGAACATTACCAGCACACGTACGACTTTGAGTGAACCGGATGTAGAAGATGCACATCCTCCTACGAACATCAGTGCTACCAGGATTATCTGGCAGGTCGAAGGCCATGTCATATAAGGTGATCTGGTGTATCCGGAAGTCGTGCTCATGCTGACTACCTGGAAGAACGAATCACGAAGAGCTGTTCCGAAGCCGGTGTCAGTGGCGGCCATCAGTGCGATGGTGCACACTGCTATGGAGACAGCCATGATGATGAGGAAGGCTCTGAGCTCGATATCCTTGAAGACCTCCGCGAATTTCCCCGTTATCAGATAGTGGTAAAGCACGAAGTTTAGCGATGAAAGGATGCAGAACACGGCGATAACCACTTCGACGTATACGCTGTCATAGTATGCGATGCCTGTGGGATGTACGAGGACTCCGCCTGTACTGATACTTCCGAGGGTGTTGATGACCGCATCAAAGAGCGGAACTTTGCCTGAAAGCATCAGAAGGATTATTTCCAGTATCGTGAATGATATATAGGTTATATACAGTATTTTCGCAGAATCGCTCATCCTTACGGTCATCTTCTTGAGCACGGGTCCCGGGGTCTCAGCCTTCGCGATTATCTGACCGTTTATTCCCAGTGCAGGAAGGATGGAAATGACGAAAAGAAGTATTCCCATGCCGCCCAGCCAGTTCGATATCGCTTTCCACAGCAGCAGACCACCTGAAAGGAATTTTCCGGCAACTACAGAACAGCCTGTCGTAGTGAATCCTGATGTGGATTCGAAGAGCGCGTCGATATAATGCTCCGCGAAACCTGCGAGGTAGTACGGGAAAGCACCGATGACAGAAGCAACTATCCAGCAGGATGCGACTACTATATATCCTTCTCGGGTTCTGAATTTTGTCTTATGCGATTTTATGAGCAGTGTGATCAGAAGTCCGAAGATCACAGACGCGGGGCAGCATATCCTGAAAGCGTGAACAGCATCTATGTCTCCGGTTTTTTCAGAGTAGATCCATGGTATGATCATGGAGATGCCCAGGATCAGGATTATGATCCCCATTATTTTTACTATTGCTTTGTAGTTAAGTGTTAATTTTGACATTTGAGTTCTCCAGTCAGTCGTTATCAGCGATCAGGATTCCAGAATCTAGGAGTCAGTATGATGAACATTGTGTAAAGCTCAAGTCTTCCGGCAAGCATGTATATCGACAGAAGGTATTTTGAAAGTACGGAAAGTCCGCCGAAGTTGTCGACCGGACCTACAGCACCGAATCCCGGGCCGATATTCCCCATGCATGTGATGACTGAGGAAAAACACGTCATCATGTCTGCGTTTTCAAATGAAACTATGAACGCACCTGCAAACACCATCGCAAGACAAAGGAAAAAATGATTTACGATCGCAGAAACGGCGTCGCCCGGCATGTTTTTCCCGTTGAGCTTGACAGATTCTACGATGTTCGGATGCAGTCTCGTCGATATGCCGCGGCGTATGAGTTTTAGCAGCACGAGTATCCTCACGACTTTGATACCGCCGCCGGTGGACGATGAACAGCCGCCTATGAACATCAGCATCAGCAGCACCATCTGACATACTATCGGCCAGGTCTCGTAATCTGCAGTGATGAACCCGGTAGTCGTCAGTATCGAAGATACCTGGAACACCGAATCGCTGAAGGCCGGCAGCACTTCATCATACTGCCCGCTGATGAGCAGTGCGGCGAAGATAAATAATGACGCAGCTGCGAATACGAATACATACAGCTTGAACTCAGAATCGCGCGTAAAGGTCTTAAGACCGTGCTTCAGCGACAGAAAATAGAGATTGAAGTTGACTCCGCACAGGAACATGAATGCGGTGATCACCATCCTGATATAGGTGCTGTCAAAGTGTCCTATGCTGTCGGAGTAGTTCGAAAGTCCGCCGGTACCTACTGAGCCGAACGATGTTATAAGCGAATCATAAAGACTCATGCCGCCGAGCATGAGCATGATCGTTTCTATTATCGTAAATAAAAGATAGATGATGTAGAGCGTTTTTGCAGTGTCAGACATCTTGGGTGTCACCTTGTCGAGCGAAGGACCCGGAGCCTCAGATACTGCGATATTCTGACCACTGATACCGAGCGAAGGCATCAGTGCGATCGCGAAGATCAGGATACCCATGCCACCGATCCAGTGCGTGAAAGAACGCCAGAAAAGTATACCTTTCGGCAGCAGTTCCGGTTCAGCCAGCACTGTGGAGCCTGTTGTAGAAAAACCTGAACACGACTCGAAGAATGCATCTGCAAAGTGCGGGATGCTGTCTGTGATGACGAACGGCACTGCGCCGAGTATCGCTGATATCAGCCAGCATAATGTGACTATCAGAAAACCGTCTCTTACTTTGAGATGCTGCATCCTGTACTGACAGAGTTTCATCAGCAGGATACCGATGGCGCCGGCGATGAGCATAGTCATAAGAAACGGTATATATATCGATGAATCGTCGTATATAAATGAGACGATGACCGACGGAAGCATAGAAAGACTGATAACAGCCATCGCTATGCCTATTATCCTGAATACTGAACTTAAATTTAAATTCATAAAACCACCCGTCTCTTATCGTCTGAAGAATCCCAGCTTGCCTGTGTCTTTGAGCAGACTTTCAGTTATGACTCTGTCTCTCAGAAGGCTTAGGAGGATTATCCTGTCATCTTCGTGAATTTCCGTATCGCCGTTAGGTATGATCACTTCACTGCCTCTGTGTATAGCGGCGATGATGATGCCGTCATGAAGATCCAGCTCCGATATAGGAGTATCCAGTATGTTCATGTGCGGAGTGGCGATGATCTCCATAAGCTCAGCCTGTCCTTCGATAAGCTGTGAGGACAGTATCTTCTTTGAACCCTGTACGAAATGCAGGATATTGCTTGTCGTTATGTCCAGCGGGTTGAGAGCCATATCTATGCCCATGCGTGATATTATTTCCGCATAGCTTGTCCTGCTGACCTTTGCGATAACGTCATCCACACCGTGCTGCTTAGCTGTGAGCGCGAGCAGCAGGTTATCCTCGTCGAATCCGGTAGCGGTCACGACTGCGTCCATCATGTCGAGATTTTCTTCTTCTAAAAGTGTCAGATCGGTCGCGTCACCGTGAAGTATCATGACGTCTTCGAGGTGAGCAGACAGATAGTGGCACCTTTCTTTCTTAGCTTCGATTATTTTTACTGCAGCACCGAATTCGGAGAGCATCTCCGCGAGGTAGAATCCTGTTTTACCGCCGCCTATTATCATGACCTTCTGCAGGTCTGTATATTTGCCGCGCTCGTGGACTTTCGAATTGAGAGCCAGGATAGGGCCTTTTTCACCGATGACATATACGAAATCCTCGGGTTCGATGACTTCTTTTCCGTGAGGGATTATGACTTTTCCATTTTTTGAAATCGCAACGACCAGCATGTCAGGGAGTATCTTGGTGATATCTTTCATGGACTTGCCGATCAGTTTAGGCATGCGGTGCACTGAAAATTCCACAAGCGACACTTTTCCGGATGAAAAGATACCGTTGCTGAGTGTATATTTCTCTGCAAGATATTTGTAGATCTCAACAGTGATACCCTGGTCAGGGTTTACCAGATGATCTATATCGAGTGCTTCTTTTATAAAATTGATCTGCTGCATATGCTCCGGATCGCGTATTCTGGCAACTACCTTGCTGCATCCGAGTTTTTTGGCAAACGAGGCAATCACAAGATTGGCTTCATCGTCGCCTGTTACCGCGATGAGGAAGTCATACGAATCGATATGGAGCTGTTTCAGTAATTTGATTTCTTTGGCGTTTCCGTTGATGGTCATGACGTCCATCTGTGAACTGATCTTCTGAAGAACTGAATCCTCAGAGTCTATGATCGTAACTGAATGGTCGCCGCCCAGCAGAGCCTTTGCAACATTGACTCCAAGTTTGCCGGCGCCGACTATAACTATTTTCATAAAATCTCCTTATTTGTATCCATATTTAGGAACATACTGTATACAGTGGTCCTGCACCACACATACTGTTTTGATTCCGGTGCTTAGGTACATCTGTAAAAGCAGAGCTGCCTATGGATATATTATTTACATACATAATAATTCTACCACTAATCGCTGTAATTTCAACATCTAATTGCAAGAAGAGCTCAAATAGATTAGAATATTACAGGAAACAGTGAAATGGGGTGACAAAGATATGGTAAAGCTTATAGCACTTGATCTCGATGGAACTACTCTCAATAAAGAGGGGGTCATAAGCGAGGAAAACAGAACGGCTCTGGAACAGGCTGCAGAGCGTGGGGTGAACGTCGTTATCGCGACAGGAAGACCTTACTCGGCGCTTCCGAAGGATGTTTTTGATATAGATTCGATAAGGTATGTTCTCACGTCAAACGGCGCCAGGATAACTGATCTGAAAACTGGCAGAAACATCTATGAGAACTGCATGGCGAGAGTGACGGCAGAAAAGTCAGTCGAGCTTCTCAGGCAGCACGATTATGTGATAGAATGCTTCGTCGACGGCATCGCTTATATAGACAGAGCATATTTTGAGATGGTCAAGGCTTCGGGACGCAGTTACAGGAGCGTCAAATATATACTGGAAACGAGAAATCCGGTCGATGATATCTATCAGTTCATTCTGGATCACAGAGATCACATCGAGAACATCAATGTGAACTTCGAGGATATTTCCGAAAAGCCCGCGATGCGTGAGAAAATGCTGGAGATACCGGAAGCGACGATAACTAGCTCCTTTGATCATAATCTCGAGATCGGCGGAGCGACGACCAGCAAGGCGGAGGCGCTGCGCTGCATGTGCGGGATCCTCGGGATAAGCACCGCGGAAATGATGGCAGTCGGTGACAGTCCCAACGATATAGCTATGCTCAAAGCTTCGGGCACTCCTGTGGCAGTCGGTAATGCAAAGGACGAGGTAAAGGCAGTCGCATGCTATATAGCGCCGGAAAATTATCGTCACGGTGTCGCAGATGCTGTAAGGCATTTTGTGCTGAATGAAAATACGATATAGGATTTTTTAGAAATGCTCTCTGGCTTGTAGAAGTCAGGGGGCTTTTTTGATACGCAGGAAAGAGCAGCAGGATGATAACAGGATATGTAAAAGAAATGCAGATTCGCAGAATATGGCAAAAAATTACTTGACATGAATTATTTTACATATTAATATTAAAATGTAAAATAATGTAAAACGAAACAGAAAGAAGGCGATGCGTTGAACAATATACGATTCGGCAGGGTCGGAGAGGATGCCGCGGTAATGCTGCTGGAAGCGCAGGGGTATGAGATACTGGACCGCAACTATAAATGCAGCTGCGGCGAGATAGATATAATAGCTGTAAAGGATGCGGAGATAAGCTTCGTCGAAGTCAAGACACGGAAAAACAGTATCTACGGCAGACCGTGTGAAGCTGTAGATCACCGAAAGCAGCGGCATATAAGGGATGCGGCGATCTGCTATCTGAGGGATGTCTGTAAGAGGCAGTGCGTATTCAGACGGATGCATTTTGACGTGATAGAGATAGTGATGGAACACATCATAGACAGCTTCTGACAGTGGAGAGCAGGAATATATGGAGGGATGAGAGATGCTTACGAAAATAAAAACAGCAACGCTTGCGGGTGTTGCCGGCAGCGTGGTGTCGGTCGAGACAGATATAAGGCGGGGACTGCCTGTTTTCATGGTGGTCGGACTGGCAGACACGACGATAAAAGAAGCGTGCCGGCGCATCAGGCCTGCGATAATGAATTCAGGCTATGATTTTCCGAATGAAAGAGTCACTGTGAATCTGGCGCCTGCGGGAAAACCCAAGGAAGGCAGTCATTTCGACCTGCCGATAGCTGTGGGGATAATAGCGTCAGGGATCGTGCCGGCCGGAACAGATATCAATGATACAGCATTTCTGGGAGAACTGTCGCTGGACGGCAGGATAAACAGGGTAAACGGTGCGCTCCCGCTGGCGATGAGCCTTAGAGCTGCTGGCGTGAAGGATATAGTGGTGCCGCGAAAAAATGCTGAAGAGGTCGCGATACTGCAAGATGTCACCATACTGCCTGCGGATGATCTCAGGCAGGTGATCGAGCACATAACAGGGGACAGGCCTATCCATGCATATGAACCGGTTCATACGGTGACAGGAGGAACATGGAACGGTGATTTTTCTCAGGTGATAGGACAGGAGCTTGCTAAAAGAGCTGTCATGATCGGGGCGGCCGGCAGACATGGTGTATTGCTGATTGGCGATCCGGGCTGCGGGAAGACGATGCTTGCAAAGCGCATACCTACGATACTGCCGGAGCTGACATATGAAGAAAAGCTTGAGATCACAGGGATATACAGTGTTGCAGGCCTTCTGGGCGAAAGAATGCCGATAATACAACAGCGGCCGTTCAGAAGTCCGCATCACACGATATCGCCGGCAGCGCTGATAGGCGGAGGGAGAAGACCGAGGCCGGGAGAGCTTTCTCTCGCACACAGAGGAGTGCTGTTTCTGGACGAGCTTGGAGAGTTTGACAGCAGAGCGATCGACGCCATGCGTCAGCCGATCGAGGATGGTATGGTGAGGATACACAGGAACCTCGATGAAGTCATCTTTCCGGCGGAGATCATGCTTGTTGCAGCGGCGAATCCGTGCAAATGCGGCAATCTGTGGAATGAAAAGAAAATATGCACGTGCACGCCGAGGCAGATACAGAATTATATGCGCAAGCTTTCGGGGCCGTTTTCGGATCGTATAGATATGCATGTAAAGATGCGGCCCGTGCCGGAAGAAGAACTTAGAAAAAGTGCAGATCAGGAAAGCTGCCAGCCTGACGGCAGCTGTATCTCGTCTGAAGAAATGAGAGAAAAAGTCGCACAGGCTTATGAGATACAGAAATGCAGGTATAAGGGAACGATGTATGAGAGCAACGGCTCTCTTGATGAAGCGGGAATATCACGATTCTGTACACCGGATGAAAAGGCCCGGAAACTTATGACTGAGGCATACGGCAGAATGGGGATATCCATGCGTGCTTATGGCAGAGTGCTGAAAGTGGCGAGAACGATAGCTGATATAGATGGCGAAAATGATATCGGGGAGAGTCATATAGCTGAAGCGCTGATGTACCGGATCTCGGATAAAAATGAAGCGCGCGGCGCGATGTGAAATAAAAGAGAAATTTTATCATAAAGGGTCAGGAAAAGGGTTATATAATGGAAACAAAAATAAATGCAGAACGTATCACTTCGAGTATGGCACAGTATCCGGATATGCTCAGGGGGATAAAAAACTGTCCGAAAGAGCTGTTCTGTATCGGTGATATATCTCTGCTCAAACGGCGTTGTGTAGCTGTTGCGGGATCGCGGAACACTACCGTGTATGGCAGGAATATGGCGGTGAGATTTGCAGGAGATATCGCCCGCGCAGGTTTTACTGTAGTGAGCGGCATGGCACGGGGGATAGACACGTGCGCGCACCGTGGAGCTCTTGATGCCGGGGGAGATACGATAGCGGTGCTCGGATGCGGAGTCAATGTGTGTTATCCGAAGGAAAACGGAAAACTGAAAAAGGAAATCGAGCAAAAGGGGCTTGTGATTTCTGAATATCCGCCTGATGCTGAACCGCAGCGTTATTTTTTCCCGCAGCGAAACAGGATAATAAGCGGACTTTCAGAACTCACGCTGATCGTTCAGGCGAGAAATGACAGCGGAGCCCTGATAACTGCAGAGCTTGCAGCAGAGCAGGGCAGAGAGGTGTGCGCTTTGCCGGGAAATATAGACAGCCAGTATAATATAGGAAGCAATAAGCTCATCAGGGAAGGTGCCACGCCGGTGCTGAGCACAGGTGATCTGCTTGAGATGCTGGGTGCAGGTGCGTTTGGACGGGAAGAGGCTGAGCGGATACTCAGTGAAACAGAGCTGAGGATATACAGACTTCTGTGTGAGCACGGCGAGCTGAGCACTGATGAGCTGTGCAGGATCATGGAAAAACCGCCGTCGTATGTTGCAGGTATAGTGACTGTAATGGAGATGAAAGGTGCTGTTTTTTCAGATATGGGTAAAGTTTTTATTGCAAAAGCATAAAAATATACATATAATCAAATACTAGAAGCTAAATTTAACAAAAAAAGGAGGAGTCTTCATGGCTGCCGCAAAGAAAATACTGGTAATTGTCGAATCACCATCGAAGGCTAAAACCATAGGAAAGTTTTTAGGAAGCCGCTATAAAGTGATCGCTTCGGTCGGACATGTGCGCGATCTTCCTAAGAGTAAACTTGGAATAGATATAGACAACGATTTCGAGCCCCGATATATATCGATAAGGGGCAAGGGTGATATAATAAAAGAACTTAAAAAAGAAGCGAAGAATGCTTCAAAAGTCTACCTCGCGACCGACCCGGACCGTGAGGGAGAAGCGATATCATGGCATCTGGCGTTTCTGCTCGGTATAGATATAGATTCGCCGTGCAGGATAGTTTTCAATGAGATAACGGAAAAGGCCATAAAAACAGCTATAAAAAGTCCCAGGCCTATCGATCTCAAGCTCGTCGATGCGCAGCAGGCCAGAAGAGTGCTGGACAGACTTGTGGGATATCAGATAAGTCCGCTTCTCTGGAGAAAGATACGCAGAGGGCTGAGTGCCGGAAGAGTACAGTCAGCTGCATTAAAGATAATCTGCGACAGAGAAAACGAGATAAAAAAATTCAAGCCGCAGGAATTCTGGAACATTACTGCAGAATTCGAAAAGGATAAAAACTTTATCGCGAAGCTAATCGAGTACAAAGGTGAAAAGCTTCTGATAGAAAACAGGGAGCAGAACGATGAGATACTGGCGCAGCTTGAACAGGGCAGATATATCGTAAAGAGTATAGAAGAAAAAGACAGATCGAGAAGGGCGGCAGCGCCTTTCACTACGAGCAGCATGCAGCAGGATGCTGCAAACAAGATAAATTTCACGACAAAAAAGACTATGATGATCGCGCAGCAGCTTTACGAAGGCGTAGAAGTAAAAGGACGCGGTACCATCGGTCTGGTATCATATATAAGAACAGATTCCGTCAGGATATCCGATGAAGCCAGGGCTGCATCGAAAGAGTATATCATCAGCAATATGGGCGAACAGTATTATGGCGGGAATGTATATAAAAACAAGAAAAAAGATGTACAGGATGCGCACGAAGCGATAAGACCGAGTTATATAGAACTCGATCCTGAAAGCATCAAAGATTCGCTGAGCAAGGATCAGTACAACCTGTATCGTCTGATATGGAACAGATTCGTGGCCAGCCAGATGGCTCCTGCAAAGTTCAAGGCTCTGAATGTCATCGTGGAGAATGGTGATTACGACCTGAAGGCTGTGGGATCGAAGCTTGTTTTTGACGGTTTTCTTAAAGTTTATTCTCATGCCAGGGATGATGAGGAGGACAGATGGCTTCCTGATATGGATGAAGGCGAAGTGCTCAAGGCTGTAAAGGTCGAAGGAGTGCAGAATTTTACGCAGCCTCCTGCAAGATTCACAGAAGCCAGCCTGGTGAAGGACCTGGAAGAAAAGGATATCGGGCGTCCGAGCACCTATGCCCCTATCGTTGCTACTCTCATAGACAGAAAGTATATTTCGAAAGAAAAAAAATCATTGATTCCAACAGAACTAGGGTTTATAGTAACTGATATGATGGAACAGTACTTCAAGGAGATAGTAGATGCAGGATTTACAGCTCAGATGGAGGATAATCTTGATGATATAGAATCCAAGGGAGTACGGTGGAAGAGCGTCATAGAGGACTTTTACGGTACGCTCAAGGAAGAACTGGATATCGCGGACAAGCAGATCGAAAAGGTGGAGTTCGAAGAAGAGCTCACGGGTGAGATGTGTGAGAAATGCGGCAAGCCTATGGCTGTAAAGCACGGTCGGTTCGGCGTTTTTGCAGCATGCACAGGTTATCCGGAATGTAAAAACACGAAGCCTCTCGTACAGTCCATAAATGTCAAGTGCCCGAAGTGCGGCAAAGATATAGTGGCAAGAAAAAGCAAAAAAGGCAGAGTGTTTTACGGATGCAGCGGCTATCCGGAATGCACGCAGTCATACTGGAACAAGCCGATAGACAGAAAATGTCCTAAATGCGGCGAGCTGCTGGTCGAGAAAAAAAGCAAAGATGCAAAATATGCATGCTCCAACAGCGAGTGTGATTACAAAGAATAGAGATATAAAGATATGCTGACTCGTGTCAGTGACAGAAGGAGGGGAACATGGTACAATTTCATGCAACAACTATCGTAGCAGTCAGAAGAGGACCGGACGATATCTGCATCGGCGGAGACGGTCAGGTCACGATGGGAGAGACCGCTATAATGAAAAACGGCGCTAAAAAAGTGAAGAAGATCTATAAGAATACAGTGATAACAGGCTTTGCGGGATCTGTAGCCGATGCTTTTTCGCTGACAGAGAAATTCGAAAGCAAACTCGATGAACACGGCGGCAATCTGAAACGTGCTGCGGTCGCACTGGCGCAGCTGTGGCGTTCGGACAAGGCTATGAGAAACCTTGAAGCGCTTATGATCGTTGCTGATAAATCTGATATGCTGGTTCTTTCGGGAACCGGTGAAGTGATCGAACCTGACCAGCCTTTTGTTGCGATAGGCTCAGGGGGCAACTATGCGTATTCCGCGGCTAATGCCCTTTATAATAATACAGATCTCGGAGCAGAGGAAATAGTAAGAAAATCACTGGAAATCGCGGCGTCGATCTGCGTTTACACCAATGATCATATTTCTGTAGAAAAATTATAGGAGGTAGATGGATGGCCAACAAGCTTTACCAGATGACGCCTAAAGAAATAGTGGGCGAACTGGATAAATATATAATAGGACAGGATGAAGCAAAAAAATCTGTAGCGATCGCTTTGAGAAACAGATACAGAAGAAGTCTTCTCTCAGAAGAGATGAGAGAGGAGATAACTCCTAAAAATATACTTATGATGGGACCTACAGGATGTGGTAAGACAGAGATCGCAAGAAGGCTTGCGAAACTGATGGACGCTCCGTTCGTAAAGGTAGAGGCGACGAAGTTCACGGAAGTCGGATACGTGGGACGTGATGTGGATTCCATGGTGAGAGACCTTGTCGAGGCTTCAGTGAGGATAACGAAGCAGGCGATGCTCGAAGAAAAGTATTCCGTTGCGGATGAGATCGTGGAAGAAAAGATAATCGAAGCGATAATCCCGGGAAACAAGAAGAACGCATCAGGAAATCAGAACAGAGGACCTTTTGATTTCATCCTGGGGAACAGCGGATATCTCAGTCAGAAGGAGCAGTACGAACAGCAGCAGGCAGAGGAACAGAAGACTGAACCTGATATGCTTGCCAGAGAGCAGGTCAGACAGCAGCTTCGTGAAGGACTCCTGGAAGAACAGTATATAGAGATACAGGTGACGGATGCCCCTAAAACGAACGCTCTGGATATGGGCAATGAGGGCATGAGCATAGCGATAGGAAATATTTTCGGTGATATGGCGCCGAAAAGGATGAAGAATAAGAAAGTAAAGGTAAAAGACGCCAGAAGGATCCTGCGCGAAGAAGAAGCGCAGAATCTGATAGACATGGATCAGGTCACAGATGATGCACTGCAGAATGCTGAGCAGAACGGTATAATATTCATCGATGAAATCGATAAGATCGCATCTGGCTCGAGCTACAGAAGCGGCGCTGATGTATCAAGGGAAGGTGTGCAGAGAGATATCCTTCCTATCGTTGAAGGCAGTGTGATAAATACAAAGCATGGTCCGGTGAAGACTGATCATATACTCTTCATAGGCGCGGGTGCGTTCCACACGGCGAAGCCGACCGATCTCATACCGGAGCTTCAGGGGCGTTTCCCGATAAGAGTGGAGCTGGAAAAACTCGACAAGGATACATTCGTAAAGATCCTTACGGTGCCGGAGAATGCTCTGCTGAAGCAGCACAAGGCGCTGCTTGAAACTGAAGGCATAGAGATCGAGTTTACAGATGAAGCTATTGACGAGATAGCCACTATGGCGTTTCTGATGAACGAACAGACCGAAAATATAGGTGCAAGAAGACTGCATACGATACTGGAAAAGCTTCTGGAGGACATTTCCTTTAACATCCCGGATATGGATGATGAGAAAATTACGATCGATCAGCAGTATGTGAAAGAAAAATTTGCTGAGAAAATACATCCGGAAGATATAGACAAGTATATATTGTGATCAGGCGGCCTGACAGGAACTCCATTGGTATCTGTAAACAACAGATGTTGGTGGAGTTCTGTCGATTGTTTGCAAAAGAACAAATTAAACAGGCTAAATACGATGAAAACAGCACTTTTGTGTCAATTGTGTGAAAAATGATACTTTTTGGAAAAATCAAAAAATATCGTTGCTTTGTTGAATATAAATGTATATAATATAGATAATATGTAAAAATTCAAATATGATAAATAAAATATAACAGTTTAAATCAGATGAGGTAGGAGATGAATATGTTATCAAAGGTAAGAAAGCTGAACTGGATGCTTCAGGAGAGCCCGACAGGGGCATTCTCGTTTGATGAGATGTGTGAGCTTATGAGCGAACTTATGGATGCGAACGTTTATATCGCGAACAGGACCGGAAAAGTGATCGGTGTAGGATATAAAATAAAGTCAGACAGCATGGCTATTTCAGATGCGGAGACGGGTTCGCAGGTATTCCCGGAGGAATATAATGAAGAACTGATGCGTGTCAGAGAAACTGTTGCGAATGTTTCAGGCGAAGAGGCGCTCAAGATATTCAAGTACGATTATGACACATCGGACAAGCTCCATACTATAATTCCGATATTAGGCGGAGGAAAGAGATGGGGAACACTGATACTTACGAGATACACTCCTGAGTTCACAGAGGAAGATCTCGTTCTCGGTGAATATGGAGCAACGATAGTCGGAATGGAGATACAGAGAAGAAAGTCTCTCGAAAGAGAAGAAGAAGAGAGAGAGATCGCAATGGTGCAGATGGCGATAGGCACTCTTTCGTATTCGGAAATAGAAGCTGTACAGCAGATATTTGCCGAGCTTGATGGAGATGAAGGACTTCTCGTTGCCAGCAAGATCGCGGACAGATCAGGGATCACCAGGTCTGTTATCGTCAATGCGCTCAGGAAGCTTGAGAGTGCAGGCGTCGTAGAATCCAGATCGCTCGGTATGAAAGGAACGAGGATCAAGATCACTAATTCCAAATTCAAGGAAGAACTCAACAAGATGGCTATATAAGACAGATGCTTATATTCTGAATGCGATCTGAAATAATGACAGAAGTCTCCTGCTTTGCATAATATGTAAAGCAGGAGTTTTTCGTTTTTGAGGAGCTGTGGAGATATGTCGGGTAAGTCATGCGGAAAAAGAAAAAGAAGACTGGGAAAGCGCGGAAGCTGCGGCGGAAAGAGAAAAGTGCGAAGGCTTGTGCTGGTGCCGCTCGTTACGGCAGTCGTGCTCTTTTCTGCGATATTCGTATATCTGCAGGCGGTCATAGATCCGAATCTTGAGGATATATCCAGAATGAGGGCGGAAGTTCTCGTGACAAGAACTATAAACAGAGCGCTTTCAGAGCTTTTTCAGGAGCAGACTGTAGAAGAAGACCTTTTTCTGCTTAAAAAGGATGAAAACGGAAAAACAGAGCTTGTACAGGCAAATTCTATAGCCATCAACATACTGCTCACACAGCTTGCGCTGAATCTGCAAGAGGCATTCAGGACGATGGATGAAGAACCTCTGCAGGTACCGCTGGGCGCATTGATGGGCAGCAAGATGCTTTCGCAGACAGGACCGTGTGCAGATGTGGTCATAAAGCCCGTAAGCGTGATTTCCACGGATTTCAGGACAGAGTTTGACTCTAAGGCCATAAATCAGACTAAATACAAGATATACATAGTCCTCAAATGCCGTGTAAAGGTCATGGCGCCTTTTTCATCCAGGACTTTCGATACGTCGAGCAAGATACTGCTTGCAGAAACCGTGATACTCGGAGATGTACCGGACAGCTTCGTGCAGGTGCCTAAAGATGATATTTTAGATGTAACAGAATGATAAAAATGTGGTAATATAAGAACATGCTTAGATTTAACGATAAAAATGAAATAATCACAGAAGAATACAGGGCTGTTCTCGTCGGGATACAGCTTGACAAAGATATATCGTATTCGATGGAAGAGCTCGCCGGACTGGCCGAGGCTGACGGTATCGAAGTCGCCGGCATGATGGTGCAGGCTCGTGAAAAGCCGGATACAGCGACGCTGATAGGTAAGGGAAAGGTGGCGGAGCTGGCAGAGATGTGCGAGGCGATGGATGTCGATACCGTTATATTCAACGAAGAGCTTTCCGGCGTGCAGCTGAGAAACCTCGAAGAAGCGACCGGTGTAAGAGTCATCGACAGGACGATACTGATCCTCGACATATTCGCAGACAGAGCAGCATCAAAGGAAGGAAAACTGCAGGTGGAGCTTGCGCAGCTGCAGTACAGGATGCCGCGTCTCACAGGCTTCGGAAAATCGCTGTCGCGTCTCGGCGGAGGTATCGGCACAAGAGGCCCGGGCGAAAAGAAGCTTGAGACTGACAGACGGCATATCACCAGAAGGATAGACGATATCAGAGAAGAACTCAGAAAAGCGGAGAAGAGCCGCCAGCTGCAGAGAGCAGGCAGAGAGAAGTCACGGCTTCCTGTCGTGGCACTCGTAGGATATACGAATTCAGGAAAGTCTGCGATAATGAACAGGCTGCTTTCAATGGCTGACAACGAGGAAAAGACTGTCGCATCTAAAGACATGCTCTTCGCCACGCTTGACACGCAGCACAGACGGATAACGCTGGAGCAGGGAAACGAGTTCATACTTATAGATACCGTAGGTTTTGTCAGCAAGCTGCCTCACGGACTGGTGGAGGCCTTTAAATCCACACTGGAGGAAGTAAAATATGCAGATCTGCTGATACACGTTGTAGATAGTTCATATGCAGAACGTGATTTTCAGATCGAAGTCACGGATCGTGTTCTGGGACAGATAGGCGCAGGCAGCAAGGAAAAACTCATGGCGTACAATAAGATCGATCTCGCGGATGAGATGCCGATCGATGTCAGTGGAAATGACGCGGTATATGTTTCGGCCAGAACCGGCCGGAATATGAACGAGCTGCTTGCTGCTGTAAAGAACAGTCTTTTTGGAAAACGCATACATGCGAGATTCGTCATACCGTATGATAAAGGCGGTGTGACGTCATATCTGTGTGAAAACGGAGAAATAACCTCGATGCAGTATGAAGCGGAAGGAACCGTGCTCGAAGGCAATTTTGAAGTGGCAGATTATGAAAAATACAAAAGCTTTACAGTAGCCTGATGCCGTCGAAATAAATTTGCAGTTATGACAGAGGAAAACAGATGGAATTATATAAAACCGTGAAAAAAGAAGCGGAAGCGGAACAGATCATAGAAAAATCGAGGTTTACGGCTCATGTAAAACCGGTCGAGACAAAGGAGGAGGCAGATGAATTCATCGCCTCTGTAAAGAGCAGATATAAAGATGCGACCCATAATGTGCCGGCAATGGTTCTGGGCGACAAGTTTCAGATCCAGTGGGCCAGCGATGACGGAGAACCGCAGGGGACTTCAGGTGCGCCGATAGTGCAGATGCTGGTAAAGGAAGGCATAACAAATGTTGCGGTCGTGGTCACTCGATATTTCGGAGGAATAAAGCTCGGGACAGGTGGTCTTGTGCGTGCATATACCAGCAGTGCGAAACTCGGAATAGATGCAGCACAAGTTTGCGCTGTTTGCGAGATTTGTTTGCTTAAAATCAAAATAGACTATACTTTTTTGGCAAAACTGCAGAATATGGCTTCGGGTGTTTTTGAAGAAAATGCACCTGAAACAGCATTTATTATCGATGAAATACAGTATATGGACAAGGTCATAATGGATATTCTCACAACTTTCGACAGAAAGGATAATGTGCTTGCTTTGCTTACAAATACTACGTCTGGAGCTGTTGAGATCCTCGAGGAAAAAACTTTGTTGAAAAAAATATAAAAAAGGTGTTGACAGATTAGAGGTCATGCTGTATAGTTAGTAAATGTGCCGAGCAAACAGATAAAAAGTGAGGGCGCTTAGCTCAGCTGGGAGAGCACCTGCCTTACAAGCAGGGGGTCATAGGTTCGAGCCCTATAGCGCCCACCAAACTTTAAAAGGTACAGACGATGCGGTCCGGTAGTTCAGTTGGTTAGAATGCCAGCCTGTCACGCTGGAGGTCGACGGTTCGAGCCCGTTCCGGATCGCCAATTTTAAAACATACATATTAATATGCTGGTGTGGCTCAACGGTAGAGCAGCTGATTTGTAATCAGCAGGTTGGGGGTTCGATTCCCTCCACCAGCTCCAATTAAAAAAATATTGGAAATGCTGTTAAAAAAGTGCTTGACAAATTCGTGAAGTATGATAAGATAGCAAAGCAGACTTTTTCGAGGGATTCCCGAGTGGCCAAAGGGGGCGGACTGTAAATCCGTTAGCTGAGCTTTCGGTGGTTCGAATCCACCTCCCTCGACCAATAATAAGCGGAAGTGGCTCAGGGGTAGAGCATCGCCTTGCCAAGGCGAGGGTCGCGAGTTCGAATCTCGTCTTCCGCTCCAATTTGCGGATGTAGTTCAATGGTAGAACCTCAGCCTTCCAAGCTGATGGCGTGAGTTCGATTCTCATCATCCGCTCCAATTTTTTAAGGGCTCATAGCTCAGCTGGATAGAGCAACGGCCTTCTAAGCCGTGTGTCCGGGGTTCGAATCCCTGTGGGCTCGCCATTTTAAAAAAAGATGGGGTATAGCCAAGTCGGTAAGGCAACGGACTTTGACTCCGTCATGCGTAGGTTCGAGTCCTGCTACCCCAGCCAATATGACCCATTAGCTCAGTCGGCAGAGCACTTGACTTTTAATCAAGGTGTCCGGAGTTCGAATCTCCGATGGGTCACCATCGAAAAGGCTTGGGGTCATCTGAAATAACAGGCATGGACTTGTCGCAGAAGCATGAGGAGAGGTGTCCGAGTGGTTTAAGGAGCTGGTCTTGAAAACCAGTGACTCCGAAAGGGGCCGTGGGTTCGAATCCCACCCTCTCCGCCATATATGCGGAGACTTTGTCGGAAGTCGATTGGTTTATACCACATATAATTGAATAGAAGTTTAGTTTAGCCTGGAGAAGTACTCAAGAGGCTGAAGAGGACGGTTTGCTAAATCGTTAGGGTTCGCAAGGGCCGCATGGGTTCGAATCCCATCTTCTCCGCCATTTCTGTGGAGCGGTTTTAGCCGGACTTGATTCACAGTCATGCAGGGGTATAGCTCAGTTGGTAGAGCAGTGGTCTCCAAAACCACGTGCCGTGGGTTCGAATCCTACTGCCCCTGCCAATAACTAAACATAATCGGGGTGTAGCGCAGTTTGGTAGCGCAACTGGTTTGGGACCAGTGGGCCGCGGGTTCAAATCCTGCCACCCCGACCATTATTTGACAACAGATGGGCCATTAGCTCAGTTGGTCAGAGCGTCCGGCTCATAACCGGCAGGTCCGGGGTTCAAGTCCCTGATGGCCCACCATAATATTGTTTATAAGTAGTATGCCCAGATAGCTCAGTTGGTAGAGCAGGGGACTGAAAATCCCCGTGTCCTTGGTTCGATTCCGAGTCTGGGCACCACTTATTTATAAAGATAATCTCTTGCTGACTATGTCCGAGGGATTATTTTTTTATAGCATAGGAAAATTTCTCATAGAGAAATTGACGGATTCACCTGGACGCAATGCGAGGAGGTAAGACGGAAAATGGCACAGTTATATTACAGATACAGCACGATGAATGCCGGAAAGTCCATAGAAGTTATAAAAGTGGCATATAATTACGAGGAACGCGGAAAAAAGGTGCTTGCTCTGGTGCCGGGCATAGATGACCGGTATGGAAAAGGGAAGATAACTTCGAGAGTCGGGCTCAGCCGTGAAGCTACTATAGTCAATGAAGATACTAATATACTGGAGATCTTCATGAGGGAAAACGACATAGAGACGATCGATTGTGTGGTCGTGGATGAGTGTCAGTTCCTGAAGCAGCATCATGTCGAAGAACTTGTGGAGATAGTCGACAGCTTCAATATACCGGTGCTCGCGTACGGTCTGAAGAATGATTTTAAAAATGAACTGTTCGAGGGCTCGTATTATATGCTGATATATGCGGATAAGATCGAAGAAATCAAAACTATCTGCTGGTGCGGCAGAAAAGCCACGATGGTGGCGAGAGTGATCGATGGCAAATTCGTGAAAAGCGGAGAGCAGATCATGGTCGGCGGCAACGATATGTATGTTTCTCTATGCAGGAAACACTACAATGAAGGCCGTATAGGCCCTAAAGAGTGATTCTTACGGAGTGTGAAATGTTGCGCGGAAGTCTGCTGCTATTCAGATATGATGCTGCAGCGACATGCTGGACTACGGTGGAATCAACGATAAAAATGACGAAACGGATCCTGTTTTTCAGGATCCGTTTTAAAATACTCGTATGTCTGTGATCGTTGATTATTGTTGTGAAGTATCCGCATCTTCGCTCACGTTAAAAAAGGGGCGGTATCTGAACTCGTCACAGAGGAGCCGGCGAAGTTTAAGTGCAGTTGCGTCTGCTCCTGCGCTTTCGACTGCGCTTTCCTGCCCTGCCAGGTATTTCTTTCGCGCATAGTGCTGTGTATGCCGTTCAGGATCGTACGTTTTTTGTAGCTCCAGGCGGGCGAAATGAGCGTTGAGCGCGGTGCGTCGCCTGAGATCCTGTGTACTGTGACCTGAGGCGGGATCAGCTCCAGAGCTGATATGACCAGATCGGTGTATTCTTCGATACTGTCAAAGGAAACATAGTCAGGATAGAGCTTTTCCATGGGAGAACCCTTTACCAGATTGAACATATGCAGTTTTATTCCGAATATTCCCCGGCTGCATACGTGTTTTACGGAATCGAGCATCATTTCACGGGTCTCTCCGGGGAGTCCCAGGATCAGATGAGTCACGACAGGAATGCCGCGGCTTATCAGTTTTTTGACTGCGAGGTCATAATCGTCAAGCGTGTAGCAGAGATTCATTTTTGCGGCAGTTTCTGCATGTATGGTCTGAAGTCCGAGTTCCACCCACATGAATGTTTTTTTGTTGAGCTCTGCGAGCAGATCGACCACGTCATCCGGCAGACAGTCCGGCCGTGTAGCTATGGCGATGCCTTTTACAGACGGGTGTTCGAGAGCCGCACAGAACTTTTCGCGAAGCTCAGTAACGGGTGCATATGTATTCGTGTGGCTCTGGAAGTACGCTATGTAGCCTGCGCTGGGCCATTTGTCCGAAAGCAACGTTATCTGGCTGTCGAGGTCGGCTATGATATCTCCCGAACCGGCAGCAGTGTCACCTGAGCCGCTCGCTGAACAGAAAAGACAGCCGCCTACACCTTTGGTGCCGTCACGGTTCGGGCATGTGAATCCGCCGTCGATAGACAGTTTGACCATCTTCATCCCGAACTTTTTCTTCAGATAAGTGTTTACAGTGTTGATCCTCAGCTCCTGACCGTCAGAGTCGTCGAAAATCAGCGGTTTGCGGCTGCATGCCATAGTATCGTGCTCCTTTAAAATTTCATTATAAGTACATTTTCAATAGTCTGATTATATGATATAATAAACCATTATGATTGAGAGTAACAAGTGTTTGTTGGAAAATGAAAAAAAATATATGCCCGGAGATGATTTCGGAGAAACGACTGAGAAGCCTAAGCTGCTTCTGCACAGCTGCTGCGGACCGTGCAGCACTGCGGTGATAGAACGGCTTACCGATGAATTCGATGTGACGGTGTTCTTTTACAATCCATGCATAACGGAGGAAAAGGAATACCAGCTCAGGAGAAGCGCTCAGCTGCAGTATCTGGAAAAGTTCAACGAGGAAAACGCAGGAGTGACCAGAGTTTACTTTATGGAGCTGGATTACAGACCGCGCGATTTTCTCGAGGCAGTCAGAGGACTCGAGGATGAGCCTGAAGGCGGGGCCAGATGCAGCGTATGCTTTAAGCAGAGACTGGAAAAAACAGCTGAAACAGCAAGCCTTTCGGGGTATGACTATTTCGGCACTACGCTGACAGTCAGCCCGCACAAGAATTACAAGCTTATTTCCAGGATAGGCAGTGAGCTGGCGCTGCGATACAGACTTTCGTTTCTGGACAGAGACTTCAAGAAAAAAGACGGCTTCAGACGATCTGTTGAGCTGTCAAAAAAATACGGATTATACCGCCAGAACTACTGCGGTTGTAAATATTCAAACAGAAGAGGAGATGAGTGATAATGAGTGGACTTATAATCCCTAAGAACTACACGCCGTTCATTGACTACATGGAAAGTCAGAGAGCGATTAAAAAAATAAAGGACTTTTTCCAGCAGGAGCTGGCTTACGGTCTCAGGCTGCGCAGAGTTTCCGCACCGCTGTTCGTGGCGCCGGAATCCGGACTGAACGACAACCTGAATGGAGTTGAACGTACTGTAAGCTTTACGATAAAGGACATGGATGAAAAAAAGGTAGAGATCGTGCAGTCTCTTGCAAAATGGAAGAGAATGGCGCTCGGAAGATACAAGTTCAAGCCGGGTACAGGGCTTTACACGGACATGAACGCGATAAGGCGCGATGAGGAGCTCGACAACCTTCACTCCATCTATGTGGACCAGTGGGACTGGGAGAAAGTCATAAACAAGGAAGACAGGACGGAAGAATATCTGGAGGAGACCGTGGTAACGCTTTACAATGCCATAAAGAACCTCAACGACTATGTCAACAGACTTTACAATGAACTGAAGACAGAGCTTCCGAACGAGATATTCTTTATAACCTCGCAGGAGCTGGAGGATATGTATCCTGACAAGACTCCGAAGGAACGCGAGGATATCATAGCAAGAGAAAAACGTGCCGTTTTCATCAGGAAAATAGGCGGACAGCTGAAATCGGGCCAGAAGCACGACGGAAGAGCTCCGGATTATGATGACTGGGAGCTGAACGGCGATATAATCCTCTGGAACGACGTGCTGGATCGCGCATTCGAGATCTCTTCGATGGGGATCAGAGTCGACGAGAAGGCGATGGACAGACAGCTGACTCTTGCAGGAGCTGATGACAGACGCGGCATGGAATTCCACAGGATGATCCTTAACGGCGAACTTCCGTATACTATAGGCGGAGGTATAGGTCAGAGCAGACTCTGCATGTATTTCCTCAGAAAAGCGCACATAGGCGAAGTGCAGGCGTCGATATGGCCTGATGAAATGATCAGGGAGTGCAGGGAAAACGATATTTTCCTGCTGTAGCTGATGAAATACGTAGACCTGGTCATAGACAACAAAAGCGACAGCACAGACATCCTTTATACATACGGATGTGAAGACGACAGCGTCTGCGTCGGAAGCAAGGTATACGTGCCCTTTGCACAAAGCCGGAATCTCAGAGACGGCTATGTGGCTGCGGTTTCGGATCGTGCGCCGGAAGGTCTGGGCGCAAAGCTCAGATATGTAGACAGCGTGGATCCGGACGTTTCGCTCACGCCTGAAATGGTGCGTACGGCACTGTGGATGAGGCAGAGATATCTTTGCAGATATATAGACGCGATAAAGTGCTTCACACCTGCAGGCAGCAAACTGAAGAAGGGCACGAGAAAAGATCCGTTCGCCGGCAGGCAGGGAGTGGAGTCCGAAGTCGCACAGCTGACGAAGCAGCAGAACGATGCGCTTGCGGAGATCGGAGAAGCTGTCGAAAGCGGACAGCATGAGAGGTTTCTGATACACGGCGTCACCGGAAGCGGCAAGACTGAGATCTATATCAGAGCGACTGAAAAGGTGCTTGATAAGCGCCGGAAGGCGATCATTCTCGTACCTGAGATATCGCTCACTGCGCAGATAATAGACAGATTCATCGGGAGATTCGGCAGCGACAGGATAGCGGTGCTGCACAGCAGGCTGTCACTGGGAGAGCGATACGATCAGTGGAAAAAGATAAGAGACGGCGGCGTGGATATCGTCATCGGAGCAAGATCGGCGGTGTTCGCGCCGCTTGAGCATCTGGGGCTGATCGTTGTGGACGAGGAGCACGAATCCACGTACAAATCCGACCATACTCCCAAGTATGATACTGTAGAAGTGGCAGTAAAACGCCTTCAGGATAAAGACAGCAGGGGTGTGCTGATACTCGGCAGCGCCACACCGTCGGTAGCGACGTACAGGCGAAGCGAAGAAGGCATATACAGACTTATAAAGCTCACGGAAAGATACAATAAAGTGAGCATGCCGGAAGTGACGGTGACTGATATGCGTGATGAGCTCAGATCCGGGAACACGTCGGTGATAAGCGGCAGGCTGTATCAGTCGATGAAAGAGCAGCTCGGCGCGGGTAAGCAGGTGATGCTTTTCCTGAACCGAAGAGGATATTCGACATTCATTTCGTGCAGAGAATGCGGTTATGTCGCAAAATGCCCGACTTGCGGGCTTTCTCTGACTTATCATAAAAAAAACGGCAGCGCGGTATGCCATTACTGCGGGTATCAGACAGCGGCCATAAGCAGCTGTCCTGATTGCGGGAGCCGATATGTGAAATATTTCGGCAGCGGTACCGAAAAAGTTGAAGAGACAGTTTCGGCTATGTTTCCGGAGTACAGCACGGAAAGACTGGACCTTGATTCAGTCAGGAAAAAAGGGGAGCTCGAGCGCAGGCTCAGAGCGTTTCAGAAAGGAAAGACAGACATACTGATAGGGACGCAGCTGATCGCAAAGGGACTCGACTTTAAAAATGTCGGACTCGTAGGGATAGTATCAGCTGACGTCGCATTGAACATACCGGATTTCAGATCGCCGGAAAGGGCGCTGCAGCTTATCATACAGGCGGCGGGCCGTGCCGGCAGAGGAGATGAAAAGGGAAAAGTCGTGATACAGACGTACAGCCCTGAACACTATGCCGTAGCATTTGCGGCGGCACAGGATTACGAAGGCTTTTACAAAACGGAGATACAGCTCAGGAAATACATGGGGTATCCGCCGTTCAGCGACATGTTCCAGATACTGTTCACATCTGCAGATCAGCAGGAGGCGCTGAGAGGCGCACAGAGCTGGCACGACAGGCTGATGAAAGCACTGCCTGAAGAAGAAAAGGGGAATCTTTTCAGACCGCAGGAAGCGTACATGAGCAAAATAAAGGAAAAATACAGATATTCGATGCTTATAAAGTGCCCGAAGGGCAGGCGCAGAGGATATTCGGATATGATAAATTCCATAAGGGAAGAAGACAAGAAGGACAGAAAGAAGAATTATACGGCGGTCACGGACATAAATCCGTACAGCTTTGAATAGGAGGTTTTGATTCGATGGCACTCAGAAACATAGTCACAGAAGGGGATCCTATCCTCAGAAAAAAATGTCGTGAAGTCGATAAAGTGGATGACAGGATAAGGACGATCCTAGACGACATGGTAGAGACGATGAAAGACGCAAACGGCGTAGGGCTGGCGGCGCCTCAGATCGGCATGATGAGAAGGATGTTCGTGGCAGAGCCTGAGCCGGATGAGATATATTATTTCGTGAATCCGGAGATAATAAGCATGACAGGGACTCAGGAAAGCGAGGAAGGATGCCTTTCAGTTCCGGGATATTCGGGTCTGGTAGACCGTCCGGAGAAGATAAGGATAAAGGGCCTTGGAAGGGACGGAGAACCTCAGGAATATGAATTCGAAGGGTTCAGAGCCATCGTGATGTGTCACGAATACGATCACCTCGACGGGATACTTTATACCGACAAGGCAAAAGAAGTGTACCAGATAACAGCAGAGGGGGAATGATGCTCAGATGAAGATCGTTTATATGGGGACTCCGGATTTTGCGGTACCTGCGCTTGAAGCCCTTCACAAGGAAGGCTACGAGATACCTTTTGTCGTGACTCAGCCTGATGCGCTGCGGGATCGCGGCAAAAAGGTGAAATTCCCTCCGGTGAAGGAAAAGGCGCTGGAGCTGGGACTGCAGGTGATGCAGCCGGAGAAGATGAGAAAAGACGAAGGGTTCATAAAAACGCTCAGAGATGCGGCGCCGGATCTTATCGTAGTAGCTGCATACGGTCAGCTGCTTCCGAAGGAAGTGCTGGACATACCGGCCAAGGGCTGTGTAAATATACACGGGTCGCTGCTGCCGAGGTTCAGAGGTGCAGCACCTGTACAGAGGGCTATCATAGCCGGGGACGAAGAGACCGGTATCACGCTCATGTATATGGAGGAAGGACTCGATACGGGTGATATGATCGCCAAGCGGTCGACGTCCACTGCAGGGAAGACGGGCCAGCAGCTCCATGACGAGCTTTCGCAGATGGGTGCTGAGCTTCTGGTGGAGACGATACCGCATCTTGATGCGATCACTGCTGAAAAGCAGAATGACGAAGAATCCACATATGCGCCTATGATATCAAAGAGTGAAGGTCATATAGACTTTTCCAGGACTCCGGATGAGATCGAGCGTATCATCAGAGCCTTCGACCCGTGGCCGGGTTCATATGCATACTGCGGTGACAAGATGATGAAGCTGTGGCAGGCAGAGGTACCGGGTATCAAAACCGGAGCGGCGAACGGTACAGTGATCGGAACGGGAGAAAACGGGATCGATGTCGCAGCGGCCGGAGAAGTGCTGAGAATAACGCAGATACAGGTGCCCGGCAAAAAAAGAGTTGCTGTCAGAGAATATTTAAAAGGCAATTCCATTGAAATTGGAACGGTTTTAGGATAAAATCAGATTTGGAGGAATAATATATGTATTTTGGCATGTTTGATCCAACAGTCATTTTGCTGATACCGGCGATCATTTTTTCCCTGTATGCTCAGGCTAAGGTGAAAAGCGCATACAGCAGATATTCGGGTATAGCAAACAGAAGAGGCCTGACAGGACGTCAGGCGGCGCGGATGATACTGGACAGCAACGGACTCAGACATGTCCCTATAGAAATGGTATCAGGGACACTTACAGATCATTATGATCCATCAAAAGATGTGATGCGTCTTTCGGCGCAGGTACACAACGGAACATCCATAGCAGCTGTGAGTATCGCGGCCCATGAATCGGGGCATGCGATACAGGACGGGACTGCCTATGGCTTTTTGCGTTTCAGGAATGCGATAGCGCCGGTCGTCAATCTCGTGTCGGCGGCATCGTGGCCGCTCCTGCTGATAGGACTGATGATAATCTGGGCAGGAAACAGGACAACAGGCAACCTCATCTTTGATCTTGGAGTGATATTCTTTGCCGTGGTAGTGCTGTTCCATACGATCACACTGCCGGTTGAATTCAATGCGAGCAGCAGAGCTGTGAAGCAGCTGCAGGCTCTGAATATAATAGACGCGTCCGAAGTGAAGGGTGCGAGGAAGGTACTGTCGGCTGCAGCGATGACTTATGTGGCAGCACTGGCTACAGCAGTCGCAAATCTGATAAGGATATTAATGATAAGGGGGCGCGATTGATGGATATAAACAGAAAGACCGCATATCTTGCACTTATGGATGTGGAATCACGTAAAGCGTATTCCAATCTGGCGATAAATCACCAGATCGCACTGAACAAGCCGGGTTCGCCGGCATTTGTCCGCGAACTGGTTTACGGCGTACTGGAAAACAAGCTGACGCTTGACTACTATATAGACCAGCTGCTCAATGAAGGTATAGAAAGTCTGAGGCAGCAGGAGCTGAATATCATAAGGATGGGCATATATCAGCTCAGCCGAATGGATTCCGTTCCGGAGTATGCTGCAGTGAATGAAAGCGTCGTTCTCGCGAAGCGATACACCAAGGGCATGGCAGGACTCGTGAACGGAGTGCTGCGTGAGTACCTGAGCAAGAAGATACAGCTAAGGCTTCCTGACAGAGCTGACGGCGAAGTGGAGTATCTGTCCATAAAATATTCATATGCGCCGTGGATCGTACAGCTCTGGCTGGAGAATTACAGTGCGGATTTTGTTGAAGCGCTTCTCAAGGCCGGCAATGTGACGCCGCCTATGACTGTCAGACTGAACTGGCTCAAGGTCATGAAACAGGATCTGATAAAAAAGCTTGAAGAACAGCATTTCAGCGTTGAGGAAGGCAGACTCTGCCAGAATGCACTCAATGTCAGGGGCAGCAGGCTGCTGGACACAGAAATGTACAAGCTCGGGATGTTCACTCCTCAGGATGAGAGCTCGATGCTCGTGGCAGAGAAGCTCGATCCCAAGCACGGAGAGCTCGTGATGGATGTATGTGCTGCTCCGGGAGGAAAGACTACAGCCATAGCAGAGAGAATGAACAATACCGGCAGGATAATAGCGTCTGATATTTACAGAAGAAAACTCGATCTTATCGATAAAGAAGCGAAAAGACTCGGGATAACCAATATAGAAACAAGATCATGGGACGCCACGAGAGTGGATTCCTCGATGCTCCACAAGGCGGACAGAGTGCTGGTGGATGCACCGTGTTCGGGTCTTGGAGTAGTCCGCAGAAAACCGGAAATCAAATACAAACCTATGACAGAAGAAATGGAACTGCTTCCTAAGAAGCAGCTGGCGATACTTTCAGCTTCATCGAGCTACGTAAAACCGGGCGGAAGACTTGTCTACAGTACTTGCACTGTAAACCCGAACGAGAACGAAAGAGTGACAGAGCTTTTCCTCAAGAGGAATCCGTCATTCTCAAAAATCGAAAGAACGCTGCTGCTGCCTAATATAAATGGCACGGACGGATTTTTCATCTGCGTTATGGAAAAGAGCACAAGTCTGCTGTAGCGTTGAAAAATGCAGGAAAGGGCAATAGGTGATGGTTCAGATAGGATTCAAATGCAACAAAGGCCTGGTTCGTGAAAAAAACGAAGATGCGTGTTTTGTCATACCGAGTCATGATGTGTACATAGTTGCCGACGGAGTTGGCGGAAACAATTCCGGTGAAGTGGCGAGCAGGACGGCTGTGAGCGAGATCGCAAACTATGTCACGAGCAACGATCTCAGAGAATGCAGGGAGCCGTATGATATTTTCGGGTTTTTTGCATCTGCGATAGACAGCGCGAACGGGAAGATCTACAGGCTGGGACTTGAAAACGAAGACAATCGCGGCATGGCGACGACAGTCGTGACCGCTTACATATATAAAAGCGTCGCATACATAGCAAACCTAGGTGACAGCAGGGCGTACCTGTTCAGAGGGGGGACGCTCAGCAGGATAACGAAAGATCATACATATGTGAACGAGCTTATAGACAAAGGCGTGATCACGGAAGAAGAGGCGGAAAATCACAAACAGAAAAATGTTATAACCAGGGCGCTGGGGGCGGAAAAATCGGTAGAACCGGATTTTTACCGTCTTGACGTGTCCAGAAACGACATACTCATGCTGTGTTCGGACGGCCTTTACGGTGAGGTCGCTCCGGAAAAGATAGCGGAGATACTCGCAGGTGAAGGCAATATGAACGATATATGCACACAGCTTGTGGATGAAGCGATAAGATGCGGTGGAAGAGATAACATAACGGTTGTTTGTTTAAAGATATAGAGGATTGAATATAGGAGGAAGTTATGAGCAATAAAGTTCTGGCAGGGAGATATGAACTGTTTGAGCGAATAGGCGAGGGCGGTATGTCCGTTGTGTACAAGGCAAAAGACAAGCTGCTCAATCGTTTTGTGGCGATAAAGATACTGAAGCCGCAGTTTATCAATGACAGCAAATTCATTGACAGCTTCAGAAGAGAATCACAGGCGGCAGCGAGCATGTCGCATCCCAATATAGTAAACATTTACGATGTCGGAAGAGAAGGCAACATCCATTACATAGTGATGGAGCTTATAGAGGGGCGGACTCTGAGCGATTATATAAAAGAGCAGGGGCCGATGTCCTATCCGAAGGTGATAGCACTGTCGAAGCAGATCGCTGCAGCGCTGGCCTTTGCGCATAAGAACCATATCATACACAGGGACGTAAAACCTCACAATGTCATGATAACGCCTAACGGAACTGCGAAGATAACAGACTTCGGTATAGCGAAAGCTGTCAATGCAGCGACGATAGTTGACAATACGGAAGGAATCATAGGCTCAGTTCATTATTTTTCACCGGAACAGGCAAGAGGTGGTTATGTAGATGAAAAATCAGACATATATTCACTGGGAATAGTGATGTACGAGATGCTTACAGGCAGAGTCCCGTTTGACGGGGACAATCCTGTGAACATTGCGCTGATGCATATAAACGGTGAAATGATACCGCCGTCAAAGCTGGTGCCGGGCGTTCCGCCGGCTCTTGAACACATAATCCTCAAATGTACGGACAAATATCCGGTAAACAGATATGCTTCAGCTGAGGAACTGATAGAGGCGCTGAACAATCTGGAATTCGTGGGAAGCGTTGTCGGCGATTCAGTGCTCATGGGCGGAGCTACAGGCACGATGAACGGCGTGAGAAACGGCAGAGGTCCGATCGCTGAAACAGATTACGATGACGGTGAGGATCGTGATGGCGATGATGACGCTCGCGGCGGGAAGAAAGACAAGAAGAACAGGAAACCGATGGACAAGAAGAAAAAGATGATAATAATCATCGCATCGGTTGTCGGAGCACTGGTGCTGGGACTTGTGATAGCATTCGCGGCGGGAGTGTTCGGCGGAGAAGAGATAGATGCGCCGGATTTCAAGAACATGACGTTCGAAGAAGCACAGCAGGCTGCAGATACATATAATCTCAAGGTCAAGAAAGGTGACGAGGTTGTGAGCGACGAGGTCGAAAAGGGCAAGATCGTTTCGCAGGATCCTAAGGCCGGGACCAAGATCAAGACAGGAAGCACGATAAAGGTAAACATAAGCAAAGGCCTGGGAGACGGAGATGTGCCTGATCTCGAAGGAAAGAGCCAGGATGAGCTAGAATCGTATCTTGAGGCGGCAGGCTTCAAGCTGGGAACAGTCACTACGGAAGCCAGCGAAAAAGAAGCAGGAACAGTCCTCAGACAGGATCCTAAAGCAGGTTCAAAGGCAGAAAAGGGAAGTACGATAAACGTAGTCGTGAGCGATGGCTCAAAGGCAAAGGCAGTCGTGCCGTATCTCGTAGGCAAGAGTCTTGAGGATGCGCAGGCGGCACTGCTGAACGCAGGACTGACGATAGGCAGCATAAGTTATGACTACAGCAGCACATATGCGGAAGGCGAGGTAATGTGGCAGCAGTACGATGCGAATGCACAGCTCGACAAGGGCACTGCAGTCAAGATCAGAGTGAGCAAGGGCAACAAGCCTGCAGATCAGCCGACTACCAAACCGACAGATGAAGATGATGATAATTAATGAAACAACTTGTGCCGGTCATCTGAACGGCACGATCGTAAAAGGTATCGCCGGGTTTTATTATGTAAAATCCGGCGTTGCAGTCTACAGATGCAAAGCTCGCGGGATATTCAAGCAGCGCGATATAAAGCCGGCTGTGGGCGATGAAGTGACGATAGAAGTGATACCGGACAACGATGACAGCGTGATAACCGATATAAAGGAAAGAAAGAACAGCTTCATAAGGCCGTTCGTTGCTAATGTCGACTGTTTTGCAGTAGTAACTGCAGCGTTGAAGCCGGCGCCTGTACTTCCGGTCATCGACAGATTTCTCGTGATGGCGGAGAAGGCGGAGACTGATATAGTCATATGCATAAACAAATGCGATCTTGCGGAAAATGCAGACGATAGAAAAAACAAGAGCGGAAGGAAGGCTGCTGAAAACATAGAGATCCTTAAAGAGACATACGGGCCGCTTTATCCTGTCGTATGCATAGACAGCGTGAACGAGACAGGCTTTGACGAGCTGCGCCGCGTGATAAAAGGAAAAAAGACAGCGCTTGCAGGTCCGTCCGGAGTGGGAAAGTCGACGATACTGAACAGACTGATACCGCATGCGGAGGCTGAGACCGGCAAGATAAGCGAAAAATCCCAGCGCGGAAAGCATACTACGAGACACTCCGAGCTTTTTACGATCGATGAGGAAGACGGGACGATGATATTCGATACCCCGGGGTTCACTTCCTTTGACGTGCTGGAGGCAGATGAAGACGAACTGCAGCATTTTTTCCCGGAAACAGCAGCAAGACTCGGCACATGCAGATACAGTGACTGCAGGCATATGGCAGAGCCGGGATGCAGCGTGCGGGCCGCACTTGAAAACAACGAGATCAGCAGGAGCCGATATGACTCGTATATAAGCATGATGGATGAGATAAAACGATCGAAACAGTATTAGGAACATACAGGAGGAATCAAAATGATACAACTGGCTCCGTCAATATTATCGGCGGATTTTTCAAAACTAGGCGAAAATGTGGGGACGATAGAAACGGCCGGAGCGCACCTCATACATGTGGATGTGATGGATGGACATTTCGTGCCGAACATCAGCTTCGGAGCAGCAGTGATGAAAAGCCTGCTGGGAAAGACAGCGATGCCGTTCGATGTGCATCTGATGATAGAAGATCCGGACAGATACCTGGAGGATTTCGTTACAGACCAGACTGAATATATAACGGTCCATCAGGAAGCATGCACGCACCTGAACAGGACGATACAGCACATAAAGTCACAGGGAGTCAAGGCAGGCGTTGCGCTCAACCCGGCAACACCGCTGGAGACGCTGGACTACTGCATCGAAGATCTGGACATGGTGCTTGTGATGTCTGTGAATCCGGGATTCGGAGGACAGAAATTCATACCGTCAGCACTCAGAAAAGTCCGGGAGCTTTACAGGATGAAGCAGGAACGCAATCCGGAGCTCAGGATTGAGATCGACGGAGGTATAAATCTGAAAAATGTAAAAGAAGTGACTGATGCGGGCGTCGAGATAGTAGTGGCCGGATCGTCAGTATTTGGAAGCAGCGATATCGCAGGAAGTGTCAGAGAGTTTATTGCTGCATTTGAATAGGAGGACAAAATGAAAATAGTACTCGATGGAATGGGAGGAGATCACGCACCTGCAGAGATCGTAAAGGGAGCTGTGATGGCGGCAGGCATGATAAAGCACGATATATATATCGTGGGAAAAAAAGATGCGATAGAAGCCGAACTCCAGAAGAACAAGTTCAAAGGTAAGAATATAAAAATCGTAGACGCGGCGGAAGTGATCACGATGGACGACAGTCCGGTGAAAGCGATAAGAAGGAAGACAGAATCCTCGATGGTAGTGGGTCTGAACATGGTCAGAGACGGACACGGAGACATATTCATCTCGGGAGGCAACACAGGCGCTCTCGTCGTGGGATCAAGAATGATACTGGGCAGGATCGAAGGTATAGACAGACCTGTACTGGCGAGCATATATCCGTGCCTCGGCGGTGAACCGTCACTGCTCGTGGACGCCGGTGCAAGCTCTGAAGCAAAGGCGCAGAACCTGCTTGAATACGGACTCATGGGAAGTATTTACATGGAGAAGGTATGGGGCAGAGAAAATCCAAGAGTAGGGCTTGTCAACCTGGGAGTTGAAGAAAGCAAGGGAACGAGCGTCACCAAGGATGCATACCAGAAGCTCAAAACAGCGTCGATAAATTTCATTGGAAATGTCGAGGCTCGTGAAGTCCCAGTGGGCGCATGTGAAGTCATAGTCTGCGACGGCTTCGTCGGAAATGTCATCCTCAAGCTGACCGAGGGACTCGCATGGAATATCCTGAAGCTGATAAAAAACAAGCTGATGAGAAACATAAAGACAAAGATGGCGGCACTGATGCTGAAATCCGATCTGTCATCACTGAAGCAGGATTTTGACTATGAGGAATACGGCGGAGCTCCGATACTGGGAGTCAACGGTCCCGTAATAAAGATACACGGATCTTCCGGAGCGAATGCTGTGAAGAATGCGATCATCAAGGGGATACCGTACAGCGAGGAAAATGTGGTCGAGATCATAAGGCAGTCTATGCTCGATCTGGAAGAGATCATAGAAAAGGATGAAGAGGAGTAGATCGGTACATGGAGGATATAAGGCAGCTTGAAGAAAAGATCGGATACCGGTTCAATGATATTTCGATCCTTAAAACCGCTGTTACCCACAGTTCATATATCAAGGAGCACGACAGGAGCACGAAGAGCAATGAACGGCTGGAGTTCCTGGGAGATGCGTTTTTTGACGCGATCATAGGCGAGAAGCTTTTCAGGATGTTCCCTCAGAAGGAAGAGGGGTACCTGTCCAGGACGAGAGCGACGCTTGTCTGTGAGAAATCACTGGCGGAAAAAGCGAAGCAGCTCGGGCTGGGTGAATATATACTGCTGGGCAACGGCGAAGAGCATAATGGCGGAAGAAACAGAGAGTCGATCCTGGCGGATACGATGGAAGCCATAATGGGAGCTGTTTATATTGACGGCGGATTTGAAGCTGTAAAAGACGTGGTGCTCTGTCTGTTCAGGGATGCGATAGAGGATGTAAAACGCGGGAAGTATATCATCGTGGATTACAAGACGAGGCTTCAGGAAAAGCTGCAGATAAATGGAGCTGCGAACATACGCTACAATATGCTGGAGGAACTGGGGCCGGACCACGACAAGACATTCGTGGTGCAGCTTGCAGTCAACGGCAGACCTGTGAGCACAGGCAGAGGAAAGAGTAAAAAACAGGCTGAGCAGAATGCTGCGAAGGCGATGCTGGAAAAGGAGCAGTGATAGATGTATTTTAAAAAAATAGAAATGCACGGATTCAAGTCTTTCGCAGAGCCTGTTGTGATAGAATTCGACAAGGGGATCACCTGCATCGTTGGACCTAACGGAAGCGGAAAGAGCAACATAAGCGACGCTATAAGATGGGTGCTGGGAGAGCAGAGTCCGAAGATGCTGCGCGGCGGGAAAATGGAAGAAGTCATTTTCTCGGGTACCGACAGCAGGAAATCGAGAGGAATGGCTGAAGTAACACTCGTGATAGACAATGAGAACGGAAGCCTTCCTATAGATTACAAGGAAGTAGCGATAACGAGATGCATGTTCAGATCCGGAGAAAGCGAATACCGCATCAACGGCAATCAGTGCAGACTCAGAGATATAAGAGATCTGATAATGGATACAGGGATAGGGGTGGACGGCTACTCCATCATAGGCCAGGGAAAGATCTCCGATATACTCAGCAACAAGACCGACAGCAGGAGAGAGATCTTCGAAGAAGCTGCCGGCATCGTGATGTACAGGACAAAAAAAGCCGAGTCCGAAAGGAAGCTCGCTTCGACCAGCTCGAACATGGAGCGTGTGAACGATATCATCGGCGAGCTTGAAGGCAGGATCGGCGGACTTGCCGAAGACAGCAGAAAGGCGAAGGAGTATCTTGAACTCAGAGACAGATACAAAGAGCTTGAGATCAATATAACACTCAAAAATATTGAAAATCTCGAGAGCAAAAACAATTATATAAAAGAGGATCTCGCTGAGTTGAAGTTACTGATAGATGAGTGCAGCGACAGGAAAACCGAGCTGGAGCGTGCACTTGCTGAAAACGGCAGCAGGAATCAGGCGCTGGAGGAACTGGCAGCAGAGACTCAGGAAAAGCTGCTGACGGCGATAGATGAGCTGAATTCCGCTGTGAACAAGGGCCAGGTCGACAGAGAAAAGCTGGCGTCAATAGAGGTCAGCACCGCGCGGCTTTCCGAAGAGATCAGACAGCTGGAACAGAAATATGACAAGGAAAAGCTGTCTCAGAGTGAATTCAGAGAAAAGAAAGCGCAGATCGACAGGAAGTTCGCAGAAGCGTCGGACACGCTGCATGAAAAGACAGAGCTGTATGATACCGCGGCGGGAGAGCTGGCTGCGATAGCGGCACAGGCAGACCGATATAAGAGCGATATTTTCGAACTGACAGCTTCCGTGAGCTCGGGGCGCGCCGAGATAAGCAGTCTGGAAAGGCTGCAGGAGACTCTTGAAAAGCGTCAGGAATCTTTGCTCCGGGAGAAATCATCGGGAGATGACAGCAGCAAGGAGACGATAGACAGACTGAACAGGATAAAAGGCCAGCGCGAACAGCTGCAGCAGGAGCTTTCAGCTGTAAAGGAGCAGGTCGCCGGGCAGAAATCGGCTTCCGTGCAGGCCGGACTTCGGGAAAGAGAACTCGTGAAGATCGTGGAAGACCTGAGACTGTCACAGGGACAGCTTTCCTCGAGAATGAAAACCATCGAGGAGATGGAGAGCAACTACGAGGGCTACAACTATGCTGTAAAACACGTGATGAAATCTGGGCTTCGCGGCATCAGAGGCGTTGTGGCGGATCTGATAAAGGTGCCGGCAGGATACGAGACCGCGATGGAGACGGCGCTGGGAGCGGCGCTGCAGAATGTCGTCTGCGACGATGACAGCAGTGCAAAGGCCGCGATCAGATCACTCAAGGAAAACAGAGCAGGAAGAATGACGTTCCTTCCGGTAAGCTCGGTGAACGGCAGAGCATTCAGAAACGGCAGGCTCGAAAGAGAGCCGGGTTTCGTGGGATTCGGGCCGGACTGTCTCGAATACGACAGACAGTACAGCGGGATCATAGATTATCTGCTTGGCAGAGTAGTCATAGTGGACAATATGGACAATGCGCTCAGGATGTCAAAATCCGGAGCTGAATTCCGTTTCGTTACGCTGGACGGCGAAGTGATAAATGCCAGAGGAGCGATAACCGGAGGAAAATACAGAAACAAGACTGCGAATATACTGGATCGGAAAGCAGAGATAGGATCGCTGCGAAATCAGATCAGAGAAAAAAGCGAAGCGATACAGCGACATGAGGCAGAGCTCACGCAGGTGCGTGAAACAGTAAGCCGTGCGGCAGACAGGATCACGGAACTCGAAGCTGAGCTTCGCGAAAAGGAGCAGCAGGATTTTTCCATGGAAAGCGAGATCAGGATGATCGAGACCATGCTGCGGGATATAAGATCAGGAAGCGACAGACTGGAGAGAGAGCTTGCGAACATAGAGGCTGAAAAACAGAATTCCAGAAAGATGATCCGGGAACTCGAAGCCGGGATCGAAGCCGATGAAAAAGCCGCGCAGGATGCTGAAAAGCTGGCTGAAGAACAGCGTGAGCTTTACGAAAAACAGAAATCGTCATTTGACGATATAAGCGAGGAGATAACAGCTGCGAGGATCGAGGTGAACAGCTGTGAGCGTGAAAAAGAGCACGTCGATTCGATGGCGGACAGGATAACTGCATCGCTGAATGAACTCGAAGCTGATATCACAGCAAGGCAGACAGAGCTCGCAGATATGGAGAATGAAAAAGTCCGCATAATTTCGGAAAGCGGCAACACCGATACAGCGGTCAGGGAGAAAGAAAGCGAAAAGCTCAGGCTTGAAACGTATCTTTCCGAACTTGCGGCGGAGAAGAGCAGACTCGGTGAGACCACGGCAGAGCTGAATGCCGAAAAGGAAAGCATAAGCAGCAGGCTCGGCAGCGTACAGGACCAGAAATACGAGCTTGAGATAAAGAACGCGAAAAACGAGACGCAGCTCGACACTTACAAGAACAGGCTGTGGGAGGACTTCGGAGTATCGTACATACAGGCGATGGAGTTCAGGAGCAGTGAGTTCGTGATGTCGATGGCGGTCAAGGAAAGCAGGCAGATCAGGAACCGCATGCGCGAGCTTGGTGAAGTCAATGTCGGTGCGATAGAAGAATATGAGACGGTAAAGGAACGTTACGATTTCCTGGCGTCGCAGAGAGCCGACATACAGGAAGCGGTCGACAGCCTGACGGGAATGATAGCAGATATGGACAAGACGATAAGAGTCAAGTTCAAGGAAAGCTTCGATCAGATAGTGGTGAATTTCGAGAACAAATTCAAGGAGCTGTTCGGCGGAGGCCATGCAGAGCTGAGGCTTTCGGATGAAAAGGATCCGCTGAGCTCTGATATCGATATAGTGGCACAGCCTCCGGGAAAGAGACTGCAGAACATAAATCTGCTGTCGGGAGGAGAAAAGACGCTGACTGCCATAGCGCTGATGTTTGCAGTGCTCGAGGCAAAGCCGACTCCGTTCTGCATACTGGACGAGGTAGAGGCTGCGCTGGATGATGCGAATATAGACAGGTTCATAAACTGTCTCAGGAAATTCAGCGGCATACAGTTCACGCTGGTGACACATCAGAAGGCTACGATGGAACATGCAGACGCGCTCTACGGAGTAACTATGCCGGAGAAGGGTGTGTCGAAAGTGCTTTCACTTTCGTTTGACAATGATTTTGAATTATGATACAGAAGGAGAATTGACAGATGCTTAATGAAGGAAAAAAGCGTTCCTTCCTGGGAAAACTTTCGAAGAAGATCGGAGACGCTCTGATGGGCAGAGCTTCGATAGACGATGATCTCCTGGAGGAACTTGAGGAAATACTCATCACTTCGGATGTGGGCATGGAGACTACGATGAAGATAATAGAGACTCTCCGCAAGGAGATCAAGTCGTACAGCTCGGCAGCACCGGACGACGTGAAGAGGATACTGAGCAATATAATAGCGAGACTCATCAACAAGAACGACAAGCAGGAGCTGTGCAGCCAGACTCCGCTCGTGATACTGATGATAGGCATAAACGGAGGAGGCAAGACGACTTCGATAGGAAAGCTCGCATATAAGCTGAAGTTCGAGGGAAAGACAGTGATGCTGGCAGCGGCAGATACATTCAGAGCGGCGGCATCGGAGCAGCTTTCCATATGGGCTGACAGAGTAGGGATAAATATAGTAAAGCACGCTGAGGGCGCCGATCCGTCGGCAGTCATCTATGATGCGATCCAGTCGGCGAAGGCCAAGAATATAGACGTGCTGATCTGCGACACTGCAGGAAGGCTCCAGAACAAAAAGAACCTGATGGACGAGCTTAACAAGATGAACAAAGTCATCGGACGCGAATTTCCTGAGGCTGCGAGGGAAAATCTGCTGGTGCTCGACGCGACGACAGGAAAGAACGCCGTGTCTCAGGTCAAGGAATTCGGAGATGTTGCAGATATCACAGGAATAATACTTACAAAACTCGATGGCACCGCAAAGGGAGGCATCGTTATAACAATAGCGGATGAATTCGACATGCCTGTCAAGTTCATAGGAGTAGGAGAAGGCATCGAGGATCTGAAGGAGTTCGATCCGGCAGAATTCGCGGAAGGGATAATGTATGAGTAAACCGTTAGTAGCCGTCGTAGGACGGCCGAATGTTGGAAAGTCAACATTTTTCAATAAAGTCGTGGGAAAGAGAGTGTCGATCGTAGAGGATACCCCGGGAGTTACGCGTGACAGGATATACGCTGAAGCGGAGTGGTCGGGCGTACATTTCGCATTGATCGATACAGGCGGCATAGAGCCTGACAGCAAGGATATAATACTGTCGCAGATGAGAGAGCAGGCAGAGGTGGCGATGGACACCTCTGATGTGATACTGTTCATGACCGACGGGAAAGACGGCGTGACAGCATCGGATCGTGAAGTGGCTTCAATGCTGATGAGGACAGGAAAACAGGTCGTGCTCGCTGTAAACAAGGTGGATACGGCTAAACTGCCCGAGGATTTTTATGACTTTTACGAGCTGGGGCTCGGCGAGCCTATACCGATCTCGGCAGCGAACATGCTGAACCTCGGAGATCTGCTCGACCGTATAGTCGAGAGCTTCCCGGAAGGCGCGGGGACTGAGGAGGAAGATTCGATAAAGCTCGCGATGATCGGAAAGCCGAATGTCGGCAAGTCGTCGCTGATAAACAAGCTGCTCGGAGAGAACCGCGTGATAGTTTCTCCGATAGCAGGAACGACGCGAGACTCGATAGATACACCGTTTGAAAAAGACGGGGAAAAATATCTGCTTATCGATACGGCAGGTATAAGGCGAAAGAGCAAGGTAAACGAGAACATAGAGAAGTTCAGCGTGATCAGAGCCGTGGCGGCGATCGAGCGATGCGACGTGTGCCTGCTGATGATCGACGCGCAGGAGGGAATAACCGAACAGGACAAGAAGATCGCAGGCATAGCGCATGAAGCGGGCAAGGGCATCGTAGTCGTAGTCAACAAATGGGACCTTATCGAAAAAGAGACCAACACGATGAACGAATTCAGGAAGCATATCGCCAGAGAGCTCACGTTCATGTCATATGCCCCTGTAGTGTTCATCTCCGTTCTCACCGGACAGAGAGTCAACAACGTGATAAAGATGGCAAAGTACGTTGCAGAAAACAGAGCTATGCGAGTTCCGACAGGAAGACTCAACAATCTCATTTCTGATGCTATCATGATGAAACAGCCGCCGTCCGACAAGGGCAGGAGGCTCAAGATATACTATGTGACACAGGTAGGTGTAAAGCCGCCGCTGTTCTCGTTCAAGGTCAATTCGAGACCTCTCATGCATTTCTCGTATGCGAGATACATGGAGAACAAGATCAGAGAGGCATTCGGGTTCGAAGGGACTTCGATAAAATTCGTGTTCAGAGAAAAGGGAGAGAAAGAAGATGAATGAGATCTGGCTCAGGATACTGGCCGTTGTGATCGCATATCTGATCGGTAATATTTCGCCGTCGATACTGCTTGCCAAGGCCAAAGGAATAGACATAAGAAAAGAAGGCAGCGGGAATGCAGGCACGACGAACGCGCTCAGAGTCATGGGAAAGAAAGCGGGTGCGATAACTCTTATCGTCGATGTTCTCAAGGGAACGGCTGCGGTGCTGCTGGGTCTGCTGCTGGCGGGCCATGTCGGAGCGATGTGGTGCGTGGTCGCAGTGTTCTGCGGACATGTATGGCCGGTGTTTTTCGGATTCAGGGGCGGCAAAGGCGTAGCGACTGCATTCGGAGCACTGATGGGCCTGAACCCGCTGATGGGTCTTGTGACGCTCGGAGTAGTTGTGATAGGCGTGCTCGTGACCAGGAGGATGTCGGTAGGCTCGATACTGGGCGCGGCATGCTTCCCTGTGATATCGTATTTCATGCAGCCCGAGTTCGTATGGTACGGAGTCGTGCTGGCAGTGATAATACTCGTAAAGCACAGAGCAAACATCGTCAGACTCTTCAAGGGACAGGAGCCGGTGATGAGCATATTTGAGAAAAAGAAAGACAGGAAAGAGGCTGCAAAGGAGGTAAACTGAATGAAGACCACAGGAGTGATAGGCGCAGGCAGCTGGGGAACAGCACTTGCTACGGTTCTGGCCGGAAAAGGCGGCAGCGTAAAGATCTGGGACATAGATGAAAAACATCTGAGATCCATGGAAGAAAATCGGGAAAACGTCGACTATCTTCCGGGAGTACCGCTCAATGAAAATATAAAGATAGCGTATACGGTGGAGGAAGCACTGGCTGATGCAGATGTGGTGCTGTTTTCCGCACCTGCGCAGCATTTCAGGAGCGCACTGACGTCAGCTCTCGGACATATCAAAGACGATGCGCTGATCATAAATGTAGCTAAAGGAATAGAACAGAAAACTCTGCTCAGGATGTCTCAGATAGCGGCAGATCATATCGACATGGACAGATACGTCGTGCTGTCGGGACCTTCTCATGCCGAGGAAGTAGGCAGGAGACTGCCGACGACTGTAGCGGCTGCATCATATAATATCGAGGCTGCCGAAAAAGTGCAGGATCTTTTCATGACAGACAGATTCAGAGTCTACACGACAGAAGACGTCGTAGGCGTCGAGCTCGGCGGAGCGCTGAAGAATATCATAGCGCTCGGCGCGGGGATATCCGACGGCATGGGATTCGGTGACAATGCAAAGGCTGCACTGATGACCAGAGGCCTGGCAGAGATAACGAGGCTGGGGCTGAAGCTCGGAGCAAAGCCTGAGACTTTTGCAGGCCTGACAGGCACGGGCGATCTGATCGTTACGTGTACCAGCATGCATTCAAGAAACCGCAGATGCGGCATCATGATCGGCGAAGGCATGGCGCCTGATGAAGCGACTAAAAAAGTCGGCATGGTCGTTGAGGGAATGTTCACGACCGAAGCCGCTTATGAGCTTGCAAAGAGAGAAAACGTGGAGATGCCTATAACAGAGGCGATCTACAGAGCTATAAAGGGAGAGATAACAGCTGCTCAGGCTGTAGAACTCCTGATGGGCAGAGACAAGAAACATGAACAAGGATAAAGAGATGGATTTACTCAACGGTAAGAAGTACAATATCATAACATTCGGGTGCCAGATGAACGAGCACGATTCAGAGACGATCGCAGGTATGCTCCAGGAAAAGGGCTGTGTCGAGACGATGTCGAGAGACGATTCGGACATCACGATCATCAACACATGCAGTGTCAGAGAAAACGCAGACAAGAGGTTTTTCGGAACACTGGGGCAGCTCAAGAAGCTCAAGGAGAAAAATCCCGAATACGTCGCATGCGTATGTGGATGCATGATGCAGCAGCAGCACATCATCGACACCATCAAGAGCAAATATCCGTGGGTGGATATTATTTTCGGGACCCACAACATACACAGATTCCCGGAACTGCTCGAAAAAGTGTACTCAGAGAAGAAAAAGATCGCGGAGACTTTTGAGAACAGCGATCAGATCGTCGAGGGACTGCCTGCGAAGAGGCTTTACAAGCACAAATCATTCGTGAACATCATGTACGGCTGCAACAATTTCTGCACGTACTGCATCGTGCCGTACACGAGAGGCAGAGAGAAGAGCAGGAAGCCGGAAGATATCGTAAGAGAGATAACGGGACTTGTCGCAGACGGAGTAAAGGAAGTCACCCTGCTGGGCCAGAACGTCAACTCATACAGAGGCGCCGGGGAAAGCGGCAGCGAGTGCGATTTTGCAGATCTTATATATATGATAAACGATATAGAAGGACTCGAGCGTATCAGATTCATGACCTCGCATCCTAAAGATCTGTCGGACAAGCTGATACAGGCATTCGTCGACTGCAACAAGCTGTGCAACTACATACATCTGCCGGTGCAGGCGGGAAGCGACAGAGTGCTCAGACGGATGAACAGGAAGTATACGCGGGAGAAGTATCTCGAGGTAGTGGAAAGGCTCAGGAAAGCAGTTCCGGATATAGCGATAAGCACGGATATCATAGTGGGATTTCCGGGGGAGACAGAAGAAGACTTCGAGGAGACGCTGTCTCTCGTGCGAAGTGTGAAATACGATTCGGCATTCACGTTCCTGTATTCGGTGAGACAAGGCACACCTGCGGCAGAGTACGAGGATCAGATACCGGAAGAGGTCAAGCATCAGCGTTTTGACAGGCTGGTGGATGCGGTCAATGCAGACAGCGCCGAGAAAAACGCAGCCTATAAGGGTCGTATCGAGCGCGTCCTCGTAGAAGGCGTGAGCAAGAAAAATGAAAACACACTGACAGGCAGGACAGAGGGGTTCAAGCTCGTCGACTTTGAAGGCGGCAGAGAGCTCATAGGACAGATGGTCAATGTCGAGATAACAGAAGGAAAGACCTTCAGCCTGACAGGAAAGATAGCAGAATAAACAGTCGGGATCAGTAAGAACAGCACAGAAAACGGAAGAACAGACAAGAGTATAAAAAGGAAAAACGGGACAAAAGATATCAATGATAGACAGAAAAGAGCTGAAGCAGAACGGCAGGAGATCATTAAAGAAAAATTACTGGCTTTTCGTTGCGATCTGCCTGATAGCGGTATTCATGGGATCTGAGTTCGGCGGATCGCTGGACGGCATCCGTGCCAATATCGCACCGGTAAATGTGAAGGAATATTCGACGCTCGACTCGGCGAAAGAAGGTTTGGGAATAACTAATGCCAATGTTGCAGACGCAGTGATAACGAATCTTATACAAGGGCAGGCAGAGGAGAGCCGGCGAATTTCGGAAAAGGTGGAGAAAAACCTGAAAAGCGCAGACGGCAACAGGATACTGGAGCGGCAGAAGGGCGTGTTTGCGGATCTGGCGAATTCGATAAGCTCGGGAAAGATATATGTGGACGTGTTCGACAGAGCGACGCGCGTGTTCAAATCGAAGAGCTTCGTGGTGCTGATGTTCGTGATCATCGCGGCGCTGTATCATCTGGCGCTGCTGTTCATGCTGAAGGAATGCTATGTCGTGACGACAAGGCGGCTTTTCCTGGAAGGCCGGATATACGACAAAGTGCCGCTTTACACATTCGTATATCTCGTAAAGTCCAGAAAATGGATAAAATCGGCTTTCACGATGATGCTTACTTTCGTGTACAAGCTGCTCTGGGGAATGACAGTGATCGCGATCCCGATAAAGCATTACTCATATTTCATGGTGCCGTACATAGTTGCAGAAAACCCGGATATCAGGGCAAATGAAGCGATAACGCTTTCAAGGCACATGATGAAAGGTCACAAGTGGGAGTGCTTCAGGATATTCCTGAGCTTCATACCCTGGTTCCTGCTGGATTATATATCGCTGGGACTCGTGTCCGTGTTTTACAGCAACGCATACAGGACAGCAGTCTACTGTGAATATTATGTAAAGCTGCGCCAGCTTGCTAAGGAGAAAGGGCTCCCTTACGCTGAAAAGCTCAACGATACATATCTTTTCAGGAGACCTGAGCTTTCCGCGATGGAAAAAAGCTATGCCGATGTGATGCACTACATCAATGAGCCGGTGCCGGAAGCAAGAAAGGCAAAAGGCATAAGAGGGTTCATGGAGAACTGGCTCGGCGTGATGCTGCTGGGAACTCCCGGCGATCTCGAGTATGAAAAGGAGCAGGCAAGAGCTGACAATATCAGGCGTCTGAAATACGTCTTCGACGGGAAGATCTATCCGGCGAGACTTTCGCCGCTGGAGCACCGGGCAAAGAAGATAAGTCTGGAGACGCCGAACTATATAAGAAATTATTCGATACCGTCGCTGGTGCTGATGTTCTTCATCTTTTCGTTCATAGGATGGACGTGGGAGGTGAGCCTCCATCTCGTAAAGGACGGGGTATTCATAAACCGCGGCACGATGTACGGTCCGTGGCTGCCGATATACGGAGCCGGCGGAGTGCTGATACTGATACTGCTGAACAAGTTCAGGCGCAATCCGCTGGGAGAATTTTTTGCGGCAGTGATACTGAGCGGATTTGTGGAGTATTTCACATCGCTTTATCTCGAGATGACAAAAGGATTGAGATGGTGGGACTACAGCGGGTACTTTCTCAACCTCGACGGCAGGATATGCGCGGAAGGTCTGATCACATTCGGGCTCGGCGGAATGGCGGTAGTATATGCGCTGGCGCCTTCGCTCGACAACATGATAAGGAAGATAAAGCTCAAGGTGCTGATACCTGTATGCCTCGCGCTGATCTGCATATTTGCAGCCGATCAGATGTACTCGTCCGGACATCCGAACGAGGGAAAAGGCATAAGCGACTACAGCATGACGATCGTAGAAGACCTCGTGATATATAAATCTTAAAATAAAGAATAAAAACAGACCCTTCCCAATATACTGTATTGATTTACAGTCGAGCATGGGGAGGGTTTTATTTTGGAAAACATAAATATTTACGAAAACATAGGAAAACGTACCGGCGGCGATATTTACATAGGTGTGGTAGGCCCTGTCAGAGCAGGAAAGTCCACGTTCATAAAACGTTTCATGGATCTGATGGTAATCCCCAATGTAAAAAACGCATATGAGAAGCAGAGGCTGATCGACGAGATGCCTCAGAGCGGAACGGGCAGGACAGTGATGACGACAGAGCCGAAGTTCATACCGGCGGATGCGGCCGAACTGCAGATCTCGGGCAGCCTCAGTCTGAAGGTCAGGATGGTGGACTGCGTGGGGTATATGATACCGGGTGCGCTGGGTCAGATGGAAGACGGGGTGATGCGCATGGTGGACACTCCGTGGAGCGATGAAAAGATACCGTTCGAGGAAGCGGCGGAGATCGGTACGGAGAAAGTCATCCGCGAGCATTCGACAGTCGGGATCGTCGTTACGACTGACGGCACGATCGGCACACTGGAGAGGAGCAGCTACGAGGCGGCGGAGGAGAAGGTGATAAGGCAGCTCACGGAGATGAGAAAGCCGTTCGTGATAATACTGAATTCCACAGAGCCTTCATCTGACAACGCTGCGGCTGTCGCTGCGAAAATGGAGGAAAAATATGGCATGCCTGTGATGAGGATGAACTGTGCCAGAGCAGGGGAAGCTGAGATAGACGGTGTGATGGCGGAGCTGCTCGGCAGATTCCCTGTAAGGGAAGTGATATTCGACATGCCGGGGTATATGGAAGGTCTGGGACTGGATCACTGGCTCAAAGCTCAGGTGATAGGGCGGATAAAAGCATGGGCAGGCAGCTTCGATACGGTTGCGGGTTTCAGAAAAGCGGCAGCGGAGCTCGCAGACGGAGAGCTGATAGAGAATGCCGGCATAACGGGCATCGATATGGGCACGGGCGAAACAGCTCTGCGGCTCGATATGGCGCCGGATCTTTATTACAGGATCGTGACGGAGATGATGGGCACACAGGTGAATGATGACAGTGAGTTCTTTGGTCTTCTTCGGGAGTTTGCTGCAGCCAAGCAGGAATACGACAAGCTCAAAGGAGCGATCAGTCAGGTGGAAAACGGCGGATACGGCATAGTGCAGCCTAGACTTAGCGAAATGACGATCGAAGAGCCGGAAGTGTTCAGGCAGGGAAACAAGTACGGAGTGAGGATAACGGCAAAGGCGCCGACGCTCCATATAATAAAGACAGACATAACGACAGAGATATCGCCGGTGGTCGGCAGCGAAAAGCAGTCCGAGGATCTGGTGAACAGTCTGCGTGAGGAGATGAAGGAGTCGCCGAATGGCATCTGGGACACTAATATATTCGGCAAGTCGCTGTACGAGATGGTGGCAGAGCAGATGGAAAACAAGATCGCGGGCGTGCCTGACAACATCAGAGTCAAGATGCAGAAGTCTCTGCAGAAGATCAGCGATGAAGGCAAGGAATATTTCATCTGCATCGTGATATAGCGCCGGACGTTTGTCGATCGGATGGCAGAGGAGTGCGGTGTGATCCGGCATGCGGTATGAACTGGCGAGTGCGATCGTGAAGCACATGACATTGGATGCGGTGCCGGATACAGGACGCAGTGCCATTGCCGGGCGCCGGGCATGCTGATTTTTTAAACGTATCTCGCCTTTTACTGTATTTAATCTGTCGTATATCGTATATAATAACCGTATGGAAAAGAATCATGCGAAAAACAGTCATACTGAAAAGTGCCATGTGGATAAGGAACGCGTGGAAAAAGATCTGCGGAGGGCAGTGATAACAGTAGTCGTGATAACGGCGTTCATAACGACATTTACGGGAAGCGCACTGAATCTTTCGATACCTGATATAGGATCGCAGTTCGGTGCGAGTGCGGGACGCATGGGGTGGCTCGTGAGCGGATACACGTTGTCGGTAGCGGCGTTTTCGGTGCCTTTCGGCAGGCTGGCTGACATCACGTCGAGACGGAATGTGCTGATAGCGGGCATCGCGCTGTTCGTGGCGTGCTGCATCGCGGCTCTGCTGTCAGGATCGATGGCGATGCTCCTGATATCCAGAGTGATGCAGGGCGTCGGAGCGGCTATGATATTCAGCACCAATACGGCGGTACTGATCAGTGCGTTTCCAGGGGAGCAGCGCGGCAGGGCGCTGGGATACTCCCTTGCGTCGACATATGTGGGGCTTTCGGCGGGACCTGTGATAGGCGGAGCACTCAATCACAATTTTGGATGGCGGTCGATATTCGTGTTCATAGGGATACTCGGTGTGGTGGCGCTCGCAGCGGCACTGATGAAGCTGCCTGCGGAAAAGCGCACGGAGCCGCATGCCCCGGGTGCGGGCAGGAGAAGCTTTGATGCGGCGGGAAACGTGATATATATGATATCCATATTCCTGCTGATGTACGGTCTGTCAGAAGCGGGAAACGGCGCGGTGTATATCGCAGTCGCCGCGGCGGGTGCGGCAGCGGGCATCATATTCGTAAGTCATGAGATGAAAAGCGCGGACCCTGTCGTGGATATCAGGCTGTTTCGGGAAAACAAAGGATATGCGTTCTCGAATCTTTCGGCGATGCTGAACTACGGGGCCACATTTGCGATCAGCTATCTGATCTCGATATATCTGCAGGTGGTGATGGGATATTCGTCGCAGACGGCCGGGCTGATAATGATATTCCAGCCGCTGATAATGGCGCTGCTTTCACCTGTCGCAGGGCGGCTTTCGGACAGGTTCTCTCCGTTCAGGATGTCGTCTCTGGGGATGGCGCTGTGTGCCGCGGGAACGTTCATGTTCATATTTACGGGGCTGCAGACGCATCTAGTGTTCATAATAGCAGCTCTGGTAGTTACCGGTCTCGGGTTCGCGATGTTCTCATCGCCTAATACCAATGCAGTGATGTCATGCGTGGAAAAGGAGGATTACGGCGTGGCCTCGTCTATACTGGCGACGATGAGGTCGATAGGGCACACGTTTAGCATGGTGATCGTCACGATAACGGTGACGGTGCTTGCTTCTGACATGGCACTGGCAGATGTGCCGGCCGACGTGCTGATAAAGGTGATACGAGTTTCATTCATCGTTTTTACGGCGATCTGCATCGCCGGAGTTTTCATTTCACTGAAGCGGGAATGATGTGTGCGGCTTTTGCAAAACGCCAGGTTACAGAATGCGTGCGCCTTTGCATAGCGCCATGATGCGGCATGTGTGCACTTTTGCATAGCGCCGGAATGTGACATGCGTGCGCCTTTGCGTATCGAACATGGGAATGACGTATGAGAAACAGGCAGTATTGACAAAGAAAAGGCACTGTTGTATATTAATATAGTAAAGCGATAAAATAAAAGACAAAGCACAGGAGGTACTGACATGATAAAAGAATTGAAGCCTTCAAAGAAAAGAACGGAAGAAGACAGAAGCCGGCTGATGGCTACAGTCGGAGATATAATAGCAGATGTCAGAATGAACGGAGACGCGGCGCTGATGGAGTACAACCGCAGGTTCGACGGGTGTGAGAGAACGGCGCTGAGGATCTCGGAGCAGGAGATCAGAGATGCATACGACAAAGTCTCCGCTCAGGAGATAGAAGATATAAAGAAAGCGGCTGTGAATATCGAGAATTTTGCAAAGGCGCAGAGAGCGACAGTCGGAGCGCTTGAGGATTTCTCACCGTCGCCGGGGATAGTGCTCGGACACAGAGTGATACCGGTGGGATCGTGCTGCTGCTATGTGCCGGGAGGCGGGTATCCGCTGTATTCGACGGCACTGATGCTGGGGATCCCTGCAAAGGTCGCAGGCGTGGAGCGTGTCACGGCATGTTCGCCGGTGATAAAAGGCACTGACTGCATACATCCGAAAACTCTGGTGGCGATGGACGTAGCGGGAGTGGACGAGATATACGCTGTCGGCGGCGCACAGGCGATAGCTGCTTTTTCATACGGGACTGATCAGATACAGCCGGTGGATATGATCGTGGGACCTGGCAACAGCTTCGTGACCGAGGCCAAGAGGCAGTGCTACGGCAAGGTGGGTATAGATTTTGTCGCAGGACCGAGCGAGGTACTGATAATCGCAGACGGCAATGCGGATCCGGAGGTGCTCGCTGCAGATATACTGGCGCAGTCAGAGCACGATAAGGAAGCCAAGGGTATACTGGTGACCACAGATGAAAAGCTCGGGGCGGCGGTGATCGATGCTGTCGAAGTGCAGCTGTCGACTCTGGAAACTGAGCCGATCGCGAGGAGCTCATGGAATGATTTCGGCGAGATACTGATCGCAGATTCGCTGGACGAAGCTGTGGAATATGCGAACGCATATGCGCCTGAACACCTTGAAGTCAATGTGGCAGAGGCTGATGCTGACAGGGTGGTCAGCGGACTTAAAAACTACGGCTCGCTGTTCATCGGAGGAAATACCGCGGAGGTATTCGGCGATTACGCATCGGGTCCGAACCACACTCTGCCTACATTGGGAGCGGCGAGATATACAGGCGGCGTATGGGTCGGGACATTCCTCAAGATCTGTACATATCAGAGTATGAGCAGAGATGCGATGATGGGTATCGCTCCGCTGGTGTCGAATCTGGCGAGAGGCGAAGGGCTGATCGGACATGCGCGTGCCGCAGAGATCAGGATGGAGAAAAACAAATAGTGTGAGATGTGAGCAGAGTCGGCTTTGGATCTGACGGCGCTCATGGATCAGGAACAGAACTGGCGGACCGGTAATACCGGTCCGCTTTTGTGGTTTTACGGGTGGTATGTCGCAGCTGTTTCAGCCATAAGTGTGTGTCTGACTGTCCGTTATGGCTGAAATATGTAAATTATAGCTTTTACATATCAGAGCAGGGGATTTTATCTAGGTCATCCGGCGGTGGGAATGGATATATATTTCCAGATTTCAGCTGTAAAGCAGGCGGATATAGTGTCGTATGGCTGAAGCAGTCGCGATGCTTATGCTGCAGGTCATCGGAAACTTGTATTTCATATGGCAGCAGAGAATATGATTTCCAGATTTCAGCCGTAAGGTATGCCAAAATGATGATCTTTGGCTGAAAACGCTGCGTCAAACTGTCCATGATATCTCCAGTTTACACTTACATTCATTTTGAAAATCATTGCTTTTTATTGACAAAAAAACTACAATAAGGGAAAGAAACGGTGATTCCGGTGCGCAGATGTGCAGCATCACGGGACACTGTGAATAAACGGAGCGAACTGAGAAAAACGAGAGGAGTGTCGCTATGTCAGAACAGCGTGATTTGATAATAAAGCTGGGACAGAAGATAACAGACAGGATAGGAGTTAAAGTAACGGTCGACGATCCCGAATACTGGGGTCTGGCAGGAGTAGTAACAGATGAAATGGCAGAGGTGGCGCTTTCCATGAAGGTGAGAGTGCCTGTGACTGCCGAAGAGATCGCCGGCAGGTGCGGCAAGGATCTGGCCAGGACAGAAGAACTGCTGCAGGAAATGGGCGTGATCGGACTTATAGAATACAACTGGGAGAACGAAGACAGGCACAAACAGTACGTGCTGCCGATGTTCGTGCCGGGATGCGCGGAGTTCATGGTGATGAACAAGGAGCAGGTGGAAGAGCATACGGAGATCGCGGACTTCTTTGAGAAGATGTCTAGAATGCCGCTCGAAAAAGTGACTCCGATGGTGCCTCCGGGAGGTGCAGGGATAGGCATGCACGTCATCCCCGTGGAAAAGGCCATCCCGACAGATCAGAAGTCAGCGAGCGTTGAGCATATCTCGCACTGGCTGAACAAATACAAGGACAAATATGCGGTGGGTGCATGTTCATGCCGCAGACAGCAGCGTATCAGAGGCGAAGGAACGGGAGACATAGAAGCGGATCTCTGCATAGGAGTCGGTGATATGGCGGACTATCTCGTGGAGACAGGCAAGGGACGCTACATAGATATAGACGAAGTCATGGAGATACTGCAGCGTTCGGAGGATAACGGCTACGTGCATCAGATAACTAATATCGACGGAGAGGAAAAGATTTTCGCGATCTGCAACTGCGCGCCCGGAGTCTGCAATGCACTCAGGACGTCGCAGCTGTTCAATACACCTAATATGTCGCGTTCCGCATATATCGCATCGGTCGACAAGCAGAACTGCGTGGCCTGTGGCAGATGTGTGGAATTCTGTCCGTCGGGAGCTGCTAAGCTCGGCCAGAAGCTCTGCACTGCGCATGGCGAGATCGAATATCCGAAGCGCGAGCTGCCTGATGCCGCGAAATGGGGACCGGACAAGTGGAGCCCGGATTACAGAGATGCCAATCAGATAAACTGCTATGACACGGGAACTTCACCGTGCAAGACAGCCTGTCCTGCACATCTTCCGGTGCAGGGCTACATAAAAATGGCGGCGCAGGGAAGATATATGGATGCGCTGAAGCTGATAAAGACAGAAAACCCGTTCCCAGCGGTATGTGGAGCGATATGCAACCGCAGGTGCGAGGACGAATGCACCAGAGGGAGCATAGATGAAGCGGTGGCGATCGATGAGATCAAGAAATTCATCGCATGGCAGGAGATCGACAGCGACAGCAGGTACATACCTCAGATGCTCAACCAGGACAACGTGCCGTTCACTCAGAAGATCGCAGTGATCGGAGCCGGGCCGGCGGGAATGTCCGCAGCATTCTATCTCGCGCAGAAGGGATATCCTGTCACTGTTTTCGAGAAGGAAAACAGGCCGGGCGGCATGCTGATGAACGGTATACCTTCATTCCGCCTGGAGAAAAATGTGATAGAAGCGGAGATAGATGTGCTCAGGCAGATGGGCGTGGAGTTCAGATGCGGCATTGAGGTCGGCAGAGACGTCACGATCGCTGCACTCAGGCAGGAGGGCTACGAGGCATTTTACGCAGCTATAGGAGCGCAGGGAGGACGTCTTGCGGGAGTTCCGGGCGAAGAAGGCGACGGTGTCATGTCCGGTATAGATTTTCTCAGAAAGCTCAATCTCGATGAAAACGGCACACGTCTGCACGGAAGGACTGTCGTGATAGGCGGTGGAAATGTGGCGGTCGATGTGGCGAGAGCAGCACTGAGAGCCGGATCCGATGATGTATCGATGTTCGCGCTCGAGCCTGCTGACATGATGCCTGCGGACAGGGATGAGCTGGCAGAGGCAGCTGCGGAAGGCATCAGTATCGGCAATTCGTGGGGCGTGAAAGAGATCGTTCGCGAAGGCGGAAAAGTCACAGGCGTGATCCTTAAAAAATGCGTATCGGTATTTAACGATGAAGGCCGCTTCGCACCGGTATACGATGAGAGAGACATACTGCTGGCCGAGTGTGACAATGTGCTGTTCTCTGTAGGTCAGAGCGTAGTGCCGGGCGGACTTTTCAGCGGTACTGACGTGCAGTTCAACGCCAACGGCACGGTCAAGGCAGATCCGGTGACTTACCAGACTGCAGAGGCAGATATATTCGTCGGAGGCGATGTATACACAGGGCCGAAGTTCGCGATAGATGCGATAGCGGCAGGTAAGGAGGCAGCTGTGTCGATACACAGATTCGTGCATCCGGGACACAGTCTCACGCTGGGGAGAAATCTCAGACACTTCATCGCGCTTGACAAAGATGATCTGAAGATCGAACCGGATTCGTACGATAATGGAAAGCGCAATGTCCCGGCTGTCAGAAGCGGCGGATCGCAGAAGAGCTTTCGCGATATGAGATGCACGTTCACTGAGGAGCAGGTGCAGAAAGAAGCTGCGCGCTGCCTGGGATGCGGTGCGACTACGGTCGATCCGAACCAGTGTATAGGCTGCGGCGTCTGTACGACGAAGTGCGAGTTCGATGCGATACATCTGAACAGAGAGCTTCCTGAAGCCAGCCGCATGTACAAGTCGGAAGACAAGATGAAGGCGATACTGCCTTATGCTGCAAAACGTGCGATAAAGATAAAATTCAAGAGGAAGAAATAGCTATGCATGAGCTCGGTATAATCGTCAATATAAATAAGACGCTCGCGGAAGTGGCAGCGGACAACGGTGTGAGCAGGATCAGCAGAGTGACGCTGGAGCTTGGAGAAGTCAGCGGCATCGTACCGGAGCTTCTCGAAGACTGCTGGAAATTTTACAGGAAAAAGACTACTCTTCTTGAAGACGCGGAGCTCGAGATCGAGACGTTGCCGGCCGTCACGTTCTGCGAAGACTGCGGAGCACGGTATGAGACGGTGCGTTTCGGCAGACAGTGTCCGCAGTGCGGCAGCGGCAGGACGTACCTTCTCAAAGGAAATGAATGCAATATAAAAGAGATAGAAGCATGCTGAAAAAGCAAAGGATGTGACATTATGAGGATAATAGAAGTCAGGCAGAGCGTGTTCGCGAGCAATGACGCAGATGCGGAGCAGCTGAGAACACAGCTCAAAGAGGAAGGCACGTTTCTGCTGAATGTGATGTCTTCGCCGGGGAGCGGCAAGACCTCGGTACTGCTGAAGACCATAGAGAGGCTGAAGAGCGAGATAGAAATAGGCGTGATGGAGGCAGATATAGATTCGGACGTCGATGCAGTCAAAGTCTCGGAGACAGGGGTGAAGACGATCCAGCTGCATACGGGCGGGATGTGCCATCTCGATGCGGAAATGACGAGGCAGGGACTTGCAGAGCTCGGCACGGACGGCCTGGATCTGGCCGTGCTGGAAAACGTCGGGAATCTGGTATGTCCTGCTGAATTCGACACAGGAGCTGTTAAAAATGTCACGATACTTTCGGTACCGGAGGGGCATGACAAGCCGCTGAAATATCCGCTGATCTACAACGTGTGCGACGCACTGATAATCAACAAGATCGATGTGCTGCCGTACTTCGATTTCGACATGGAAAAGGTCAGAGAATATGCGCATATGAGAAATCCCGGTCTTGAGATATTCCCTGTGTCGGCGAAGACAGGCGAGGGGATGGACGCGTGGTGCAGCTGGCTGCTTGATAATGTAAAGCGCTGGAACGCGTAAAGTGCGGATACTGCACGATCAAATACATGGTTTTCAGCAAAGAAAACGGTTGCCGGTTATGATCCGCCTCTATTTATGATATTATCGCAGAAGCCAGTCAGAAGTGACAAAAAGCGGCTTCGCCTTCAGAACTGCTCGAAGTGAGCATCGTTATGAACCCGGGATACAAGGTAGGACAGTGGATGGACTGCGTCATCCTCAGATTCGGCGGCATCCAGTCAGGGAGTAACAACGTCTCGAATTCTTCAAGTGCTGTTTCTATCAAGGCTCCGAGCAGCGAATGGCTGAGCGGTGTCTGGGGACCGGACGATACAGATCATGAGATATATCTGATCATTCCTACTGAAGAGGATGAGTCTGCGGTCAAGTACACATTGAGCTTTGAAACGAATGGTGGCAGCGATATTTCACCTGTTTCAAAATTCGATGGAAGCGTGATCTCATTAGCCGATTACACGACGTCGAGGAGCGGATATACCTTTGACGGATGGTATGCAGATAAAGCTCTGACCGAAAAGATCACTTCTGTGACACTGGATAAAAACATGACTGTTTATGCCAAGTGGACAAAGGGATCAGGCGATGGCGGAACTGCGGGCGGCGGCTCTTCTTCCGATAAGACCACACCGTCATCACCTCAGACAGGTGATGACAGCAGCACGACGCTGCGGATCGTCCTGGCGTGCATCTCGCTGCTCGGTATGGCAGCTGCGATCTTTGGAAGAAAGCGTTTTAACGAATAGAGCAGGTAACAAGTATATAAGATAGTGAAATGCATTCGGGCAGGCACGGCATGTGTCTGCCCGTTTTTTGCAGTCTGCGGATTTTGCACATGGAAATCACAGGCGGCAGGTAGTATAATAGCGGTAACATGGTAACAACGTTTCAACAGGGAGGAAATCGCAATGAAAATACAGTTTTGCGGGGCGTCGTCAGGTGTGACGGGATCCTGCCATCTCATAACAACGGAAAAGCACAAGGTCCTGCTGGACTGCGGGCAGTTTCAGGGCGGAAAGGCGCAGGAAGCTCTCAATTATGAGGAGTTTCCGTTCGACCCGGCAGAAATCGAATACATGGTGCTTAGCCATGCCCATATAGACCACTGCGGCAGGATACCGCTCCTGATAAAGAGAGGATTCAAGGGCAGCATTTACTGCACAGACGCGACTGCGGATCTTCTGGACGTTATGCTCAAGGACAGCGGATACATACACGAAAAAGAAGCACAGTGGAAAAACAAGAAGAACGAGCGTGCGGGAAGACCTCTGGTGGAGCCGCTCTATACATATAATGACGCGGTGGATTCGCTGAAATACGTGAAGCCTGTGCTTTACGACCAGCTTATAGAACTCAACGACGAAATGAAAATAGTTTTCAATGACGCCGGACACATACTCGGATCTGCGATAACAGAGCTGTGGGTCACCGAGGGCGACAGCGTATCGAAGATAGTATTTTCGGGCGACCTTGGCGTAAAGGACAGGCCGATACTGAGAGATCCGACGATAATAAAGAAGGCGGACTACGTCATCATGGAGACGACATACGGCAACAGGCTGCATCCGAAGAATCCGCTGGATGTCAAGAAATTACTGGATATAATACGCGATACAGCGGAAAAAGGCGGAACGACCGTGATCCCGTCATTTGCAGTAGGCAGGACACAGGAACTGATATATGAGCTGAACAGAGTATATGAATCGAACAGCGAATACCACGAGGCTTTCAAAAATCTGAACGTATATGTCGACAGTCCTATGGCGACTACAGCGACTGAGGTTTTCAAGAAAAACGCGCAGGTTTTCGATGAAGAGACGAAAGAATACATTGCAAAGGGCGACAACCCTCTGGATTTCGAAAATCTCAAGTTCACCAGAACGAGCCAGGAATCCGTATGGCTCAATACTGATCCCGAGCCGAAGGTGATAATCTCGGCGAGCGGCATGTGCGACGCCGGCAGGATCAGACATCACCTTAAGCACAATCTGTGGAACAGAAAATCCAGCATAGTATTCGTAGGCTATCAGGCGGAAGGCACACTGGGAAGGATGCTCATAGACGGCGCGCAGGAAGTCACGCTGTTTGGCGACAAAGTGCAGGTAAATGCCAAGATCTATAATCTCCAGGGATTTTCAGGTCATGCGGACAGAGACGGTCTGCTTGAATGGCTCAAAGGCTTTCAAAAGGAGCCTAAGCACATATTCCTCGTACACGGAGAGATGGAGGCAAAGGAGGACTTTGCAAAGACCGTCGAAGAGGAGCTCGGATATCAGCCTGTAGTTGTCAGAGGAAATTCAGAATATGTGCTTGAAAAAGACGAGGTCGTTGATATGGCAGATGCCATGAGGGATGATGTCGACGTGGAGATGCTCAACGACGTCAGAACGAACCTTTACGATATACACAGAAGAATAGAGGATATACTGTACAATGCGAAGCTTGCTGTCGGTGAAGATATGTCTTCTGAAAAGCTGAGTCAGATAAACAATATGGTGCTTGAACTGGAGAAATCGACGATCAATCTCGGAGCTGCCGTCACTGATGATAAAATGACAGAGAATTCAGAGCGAAATCAGTGAAAAAAAGACATATAAATACCCTCAGAAACTAAAATTAGGACGAAAAAACTGCTTTAAAAATCCGGAGCATGTGTTAAAATGTAGACAGGTATTTAGTTAATATTATATTAGATAAAGGTGGAATAGAATGTCTGTTTTGAGCGGCATTAAGGAAAGCGTGCAGCAGGTCGCGGAGGCGATCAGTATTGCTGTCGGTCTGGAAGTTGAGATCGTGGACAATAGGCTGAGGATAATCGGCGGTACAGGTTACTATCACGGCCGTATCGGCAAAAAGGAAGAGGATGGCAACCTGGAGGGCAATTATCTCTATGCCAGAGTGCTGCGTACGGGAAAGACTCAGTACGTGGAGGACGCCCAGAACTTCAAGGGATACGATCAGCCGGTGGTCGGCAACACCAGACTCGGAGAGCTCGCTGAGATATGCACTCCGATAGTGCTCAAAGGAGAGATAATAGGGATCATAGGTCTCGTCGCTTTTACTGAAGATCAGAAACACATCATCAAGGACAAGCGCGAGAGCATGACCGTATTCGTCGAGAAAATGGCGGATCTCCTCTCTGCAAAGGCTGACCAGCAGGAGACGCTTGAGAATGTCGAGGTTTCCAGAGACGAGATGTCGATCGTTCTTGAAACAGCGCACGAAGGCATATTTGCACTCGATCAGAAAGGCTATGTCAAGCACTGCAACAACAGAGCCGCCGAACTGTTCGGTACGAACAAGGGCGATCTGATCGGCAAGCATATAAGCAAGATAATGCCTGGAAGCCCCGCGATAAAGGTCCTGGACACAGGCAGGGGATATACCGAGAACGAAGAGATCTTCAAGGTGGACGGCAGACAGCATCACTTTATCGTAACTGTGCAGCCCTTTTTATCCGGCGAGGAAATAGACGGAATAGTTATTTCCTTCAGGGATATTGAAGAAGCTCAGAAACTCGTGTATAATTTCAATACACGCAAGATAAAGAACACCGTTGATGATATAATAGGAACCAGCGAGAAGATAATGATAGCCAAGAAGCAGGCTCTGATCACGGCGAGAAGCAATTCGACGGTCCTGATCACGGGAGAGAGCGGTACGGGCAAGGAGATGTTCGCCAAGGCGATACACTACGCAAGCCCGAGAGAAGATAAACCGTTCATCACAGTGAACTGCGGGGCGATACCGGAGAACCTGCTGGAGAGTGAGCTTTTCGGATACGAGAAGGGCGCTTTCACAGGAGCCAGTGAAAAGGGCAAGGAAGGTAAATTCGAGCTCGCTGACGGCGGCACCATATTTCTGGATGAAATAGGAGATATGCCGCTGCACCTTCAGGTAAAGATACTGCACGTGCTTCAGAACATGAGATTCGATCGTGTCGGCGGCAGCAAGAGCATCATCGTGGATGTCAGAGTCATTGCTGCGACGAACAAGGATCTGGAGAAACTGATAGAGGAAGGAAGCTTCAGAGAGGATCTTTACTACAGACTGAGTGTAATACCCCTTTCGATCCCGCCTCTCAGGGAGCGAAAGGATGATATAAAACAGCTGATGTATCATTTTCTTAAAAAGTACAACAGCTTCATGAACAAAAAGATAGAACGATTTTCACCGGAAGTGGAAGAAATCTATACAAACCATGACTGGCCGGGAAACGTCAGAGAACTCGAAAATGCCGTTGAGTACGGCGCCAATATGGCGTTCGGCAACGTGATAGGCATAGATGAGGTTCCTGCACGTATCCTGAAGAAAGAAGAGGAAACGGTCAAGTTCAGGAATCTCGACAGGCCTCTCGCCGAGCAGGTCAAGCTCTTTGAAAAAGAGGTGATCATGAAAAAGCTCAGGCAGTACAACGGGGTGAAGGAAACTGTCGCCAGAGATCTTGGTCTTTCCCGGGCTACCCTTTACAGGAAGCTCGCTGAACTGGATATAAATTAATTTTTATAAATAATAAATTATGGAGGTTTGTTATGTTAAGAGAAGCATTACCTAAAATCGTTACAGGAACATTACCTGGTCCTAAAGCTAAGGCACTCATGGACAGAAGAGCTGCAGCAGTTCCTAATGGTATCGGAACAGCTTACAAAGCAGTTATCGAAAGAGGCGAAGGCGCTATGTTCGAAGACGTTGACGGAAACATCTTCCTCGACTGGATCGGCGGCGTAGGCGTATTAAACATCGGATACAGCAATCCTGAGTGTATCGCAGCTGTAAAAGAACAGGCAGACAAGTTCTTCCACTCAATGTTCAACATCACTACACACGAAGGATATGTTGCACTTGCTGAACAGATGAACAGACTGGTTCCTGTAAAGGGAGACAAGAAAAAGACTATGTTCGTATGCTCAGGTTCAGAAGCAGACGAAAACGCAGTTAAAATTGCAAGAAGCTATACAGGAAGACCTAACATCATCGTATTCACAGGCGCATTCCACGGAAGAACTTCTCTTACAATGACAATGACTGCTAAGAAAGCTTACGCAGTTGGCATGGGACCTTTCCCTGACGGCGTTTACAGAGCTGAGTTCCCTAACCTCTACAGAGCTCCTGGTCACATGACTGAAGAAGAAGCTATCGCTTACTATGTAAAGAAGCTCGAAGAAGTATTCATCGAAGCTACTCCATATGATGCATGCGCAGCTATCGTATTCGAACCTGTACAGGGCGAAGGCGGATTCGTTCCGGCTCCTATCGAATGGGTAAAAGCAGTTAGAAAGATCTGTGACGAACACGGAATCCTGATGATCTGTGACGAAGTACAGTGCGGATGGGCTAGAAGCGGTAAGATGTTCGCATCCCAGTACTTTGCAGAAGCAGGCGCAGCTCCTGACATCATGTCAACAGCTAAGTCGATCGCAGGCGGACTTCCATTATCAGCAGTAACTGCAAGAGCTGAGATCATGGATGCAGTTCCTGGCGGAACTATCGGCGGAACTTACGGCGCTAACGCTGTATCAGCAGCATCAGCTCTGAAGGTTGTTGAAGTTATGGAAAGAGATGACTATCCTGCAAAGGCTATGCACATCGCAGACGTTGCAACAAAGGCATTCAACGAATGGAAAGAAAAGTATGAATGCGTTGGCGATGTAAGAGGTCTCGGCGCAATGATCGGTATCGAGTTCGTAAAAGACAAGGCTTCAAAAGAACCGGATGCAGCACTCGTAGGCGCTATCGTTCAGGAAGCTATGAACAACGGACTTATGCTCGAAGCAGCTGGTACTTACGGAAACGTTATCAGATTCCTCTGCCCTCTGTGCGTAACTGATGCACAGCTGAACGCAGGTCTGGAAATCCTTGAAAACGCTATCAAGACTTGCTCAAAATAAGCAAAGCTGAAAACTGTTAAACAGTGATTTCAAAGCAGCGGTGCAGATTGCATCGCTGCTTTTTTTCGAAGAGGATCCGGATCCAAAGTGGTAACAAAGTATTGTTTCAAAATATGCGCGTGTTTTCTGTACTGCGCGCAGGTCATAAGTAATAGTAATATTCAGAGAAAGAGAATTTGATATGCAGCTAGATCTGACAAAAGGTTCAGTCACAAAAGGCATGCTCATGTTTGCACTGCCTATGATATGCAGCAATCTGCTGCAGCAGCTTTACAATATCGTAGATACGCTCATAGTCGGCCGTTTTATCGGGACAGGAGCTCTGGCAGCAGTGGGATCGGCATATACGCTGATGACATTCATCATCTCCATACTGCTCGGAATGTGCATGGGCAGCGGAGCGATATTTTCGATAAGATTCGGAGAAAAGCGCTGGGCTCATCTGAGGGCGAACATATTCACTTCATTCGTGATGATCGCCTTTTTTTCTGCTGTGCTCAATATCCTGTCATTTGTGATGATCGATGCGATAATGCGTTTCATCTCTGTACCTGATGAAGTCTACAGTCTCATGCGTGAATATCTGCTGGTGGTCTTCTGCGGGATATTCGCGAGCTTTCTGTATAATTTTTTCGCATCGCTGCTGAGAGCGGTGGGAAATTCGATGATGCCGCTGGTTTTTCTGGGGGTTTCTGCAGTCCTGAACATCGCGCTGGATCTTGTATTCGTGCTTGGCTTTGATATGGGAGTAGGTGGAGCGGCACTGGCAACGGTGATCTCACAGTGGATCGCAGGGGCGGGAATGATGCTCTATACTCTTGTAAAGTGCCCGGAGCTGAGGCCTCAGCGAAAGGATATGAAGATCACGGCAGCAGGCCTGGGCGAGATCACAGGTGCTTCAGTACTGACATGCCTGCAGCAGTCCATGATGAATCTGGGCATACTGATGGTCCAGGGACTTGTGAACAGCTTTGGAACGGCAGTGATGGCCGCTTTTGCCGCAGCCGTGAAGATAGATGCATTCGCATACATGCCTCTGCAGGATTTCGGGAATGCATTTTCGACATTCACAGCACAGAACTACGGTGCGCGTGAAGAGGAAAGGATAAGAAAAGGAATACGCTCGGCACTTTGCAGTATGCTGATCTTTTCCGCGGTGATCTCGACGTGTGTGCTTATTTTTGCAAAGCCGCTGCTGATGATCTTCATAAGAGGCAGCGAGACGGAGATCTTATCGATCGGAGTGACATATCTGCATGTGGTAGGGGCGTTTTACTTCGGGATAGGCGGACTGTTCATGCTGTACGGCCTTTACCGTGCACTCAACAGACCGGGAATGTCGCTTGTCCTGACGGTGATATCACTCGGGAGCAGAGTCTGCCTGGCATACATGCTTTCTGCACTTCCGGCAGTCGGACTGATCGGTATCTGGTGGGCAGTTCCGATCGGATGGATACTGGCAGACACGACGGGAGTGATATATTACCTGAAGATAAAAAAATCAGTTCATCAGGAAACCCTTGTCTGAGAGAGCGGCTTTGATACGCTCGAAGCTCTGGCTGTCACGGCAGCCGATGCTGTGCAGATGCACACCTCCGGTAAGAGAGCTTATGGGCGCTGAATTGTTTTCATGTTCGACTTTATCTACAAACACATCCACATCATATCTTGATGAAAGGTCGAGCTTTGCCGTGAGCTCGCCGTATATTGCATGTTCGATCCTTACGTCTATGACTGTTGCTCCGAAGTCGACGATCGTGTAAAGCTCGTCGCGCATCTCTTCAGTCGTATGTCTGCATGCGATGATCCCTGTGAAAGGAAAGGCGGTATCATTTTCGGGGATATTCATTATATATCCCTTCGGAGTTGCCAGGATATCCAGGCCTGAAGCTCTGAGGATGGCGACATCTCCGACGATTATCTGACGGCTGACTGACAGGCGGTTTGCGAAATAGTTCGCAGTCACCGGTCCGGAAGCGCCCTCAAGCTCTTTCTTTATGACATCTCTGCGTTTTGCAGCTGATATTTCTTTACTGTTGCCGTTTTTCTTTGTAGTCATCCATGCGCCTCCTTTTCAGCAGTCATCGGTACACCTGCAGACAAGTGCGATTTTCTATGAAAACATAATAGCATAATATGGATTTACAGGCAAACAGGAAATAAATATATACAATTATATTGATAAGTGTATATACACCTGTTAAAATCATATGGCAGGCTAAATCTGATGAAAAGAAGAAAGGAGTGTACCGTATCCGCGCATGAATGCGGCATCGCATGCAGCTGCGGCACGGTGCAGAAGACATGGAAGGGAAAGAAACAACAGTCAAGAAGGAAAGTTTTTTTAAACGCAAGGATATCGAGATATCGGTAAAACGCTATCTGCAGGATGCGCTGTCCGCTATGGCGCTGGGTCTGTTCGGATCGCTGCTGATAGGTGTTATCTTTGATACTATAGGCGTGCAGACGGCAAATCTGTTCGGAGACAACGTGATATCCGCGTTTTGCGTAGAGGTCGGAGCACAGGCGAAGACTTATATGGGTGCGGCTATCGGCGTGGCTGTGGCATGGAGCCTCAAAAGTCCGCCGCTAGTACTGTTTACGAGTGTCGTGACAGGAATGATGGGCGCCAGCATGACAGGCTTCGGCATAGAAGTGGCAGGAGGCCCTGCGGGAGCGTTCCTGGCAGTTGCGGTAGGCGCCGAATTCGGAAAGATGGTTTCAAAGGAAACAAAAGTTGACATACTGGTGACTCCTGCGGTAACATTGATATCGGGAGCGATAGTTGCCAAACTGGTGGGACCGGCTATAGGCTGGTGCATGCTGAGACTGGGAGATCTGATCATGACAGCGACGGAATGGCAGCCGTTCGTTTTCGGAATAGTTATATCGGTAATAGTAGGACTTGTACTGACCGCACCTATTTCAAGTGCGGCACTGTGTATCATGCTGGATCTCAGCGGTCTGGCGGCAGGTGCGGCGACGGTAGGATGCTGTGCTCAGATGGTAGGCTTTGCAGTTGCCAGCTATAAGGAAAACGGTGTGGGAGGTCTGGTGGCACAGGGACTTGGAACGTCCATGCTGCAGGTTTCCAATATCATAAAGAATCCGTGGATCCTGCTTCCGGCAACGCTGTCGGGAGCAATAATAGGGCCGATTTCGACGTGCGTGTTCAAGATGACGAACATTCCTGTAGGCGCGGGAATGGGAACATCCGGACTCGTAGGGCAGATCGGAACATTCAATTCGATGGGATTCTCATTCGACACACTGTGGAAGGTACTGCTGCTCCAGATCGTGCTGCCGGCGGTACTCACGATCATCATAGACAAGTTCATGCGAAAGACCGGTAAGATCAAAGACGGAGATTACAAACTGGAGTTATGATATGAACAGGCAAATCTGGGAAAAGGCAGTTGATTTTCACGGACATACGTGCGGAGGACTCGCTCTGGGAGTGAGAGCCGCGATGGAGGCGCAGAAGCGATTCGGCAGGGAACGCTGCGGTGATGAAGAGATCGTATGCATCACGGAAAACGATGCATGCGGAGTAGACGGCATACAGTCGGTGCTCGGGTGTACGCTGGGAAAAGGCAATCTCATCTATTACGGCACAGGCAAATTCGCATTCAATTTCTTTGACAGGAGCACAGGAGACAGCTTCCGGCTCATGGCAAAGGACAAGAAGGCAGGCCTGCACGGCAGCGAATACATAGAATACGTGCTGACGGCGCCTCTGGAAGAAGTCTTCGATACAGGAAAGCCAAGGGTCGCACTTCCGGAAAAAGCCAGATCTCTCAGATCTGTCAAGTGCAGTATATGCGGAGAAGCGGCGGCAGAGACGAAGATGCGCGTGCATGACGGCAAGCCTGTATGCATAGAATGCTTCAGCAGTTATGACAGAGGATGGAAACATCTGTAGATGGAGGAGATCATGAGAGTAGCAGTCGTAGACGGACAGGGCGGAGGAATAGGCAGGGCCATCGTTGAGAAGGTCAAGAAAGTTTTTCCGGAGCTCGAGGTGGTGGCGCTCGGCACTAATTCAGTGGCCACAGGGCAGATGCTCAAGGCAGGCGCAGATGACGGTGCAACGGGCGAAAACGCCATAATACATAATATGCAGCATGTCGATATCGTTATGGGCGTAGTAGGAATAATAAATGCCAATTCGATGATGGGAGAGATGTCTCCGGCGATGGCGTCAGCGATAGGCGGAAGCCATACGTACAAGATACTGCTTCCGATAAACCGCTGCCACATACATATCGTCAGCGTAGAAGAGCTGTCTGTCAGCGGTCATGTCGACAATGCCGTGAAAGCGCTCGGCCATTTCCTGAAAACAAAGTCGTTTTAGGGTTTAAGGATATGTAAATACCGGCATAACACCGGCCGAACGCCGGTGAGCCATCAGGTACGGACGCGCATATAGCGCGCGGGCATAGATATGAGAATATAAAAGCGATATAAAGGTCAAATCAAAAACAGCGATAGCTAATGTACAAACTTTCAAAAGCTAGATCAGAAATCTAACGATCGGGGGGCGTACAGTGGCATCGCTGTTTTTTGCGCGCCATACGGCGGCGTTCTGTTAAAATTTCGCAGTTTTATATCAGATCCCTGAATTTGAATGTCGACTTGCCGCTGGCATAATCAGCGACGATCTGGCCGTTGCCGGCGAGGCGGTACTTGTATGTCACGAGTCCGTCCAGACCTACAGGACCGCGGGCGTGTATCTTGCCGGTGCTGATGCCGACCTCAGCGCCGAAGCCGTATCTGAACCCATCGGCGAATCTGGTGGAGCAGTTGAGGTATACTCCTGCGGAGTCGACGAGCGACATGAATTTTTCGGCTGAATCTTTGTCTTCTGTTATGATACAGTCGGTGTGATGTGAGCCATATCTGTTTATATGCTCGATCGCTTCGTCTATATCATTCACGATCTTGACAGTGAGTATGTAGTCGAGGTATTCCGTCTCGTAGTCCTCGTCAGTCGCAGGCTCACACTGGATCAGGCCCATCGAGGCCGCGTCGCAGCGGTACTTGATCCTGCTGCCGGATGCGTCTGCGAGAAGCGGTATCAGCACGTCCGCGATATCCTTGTGCACCAGCAGTGTTTCTGCCGCATTGCATGCAGCTACATACTGAGTCTTGGAGTCGATGATGATCGGGATCGCCTTTTCGATGCTGGCCGCGCCGTCGACATACACGTGGCATATGCCGTCAGCGTGACCCATCACAGGGATCTTTGAATTTTCCATGATATACTGAACGAACTGGTTCGAACCTCTCGGTATGAGCAGGTCGACATAGTCGTGGCATTTGAGCAGCTCGCCGATCTCAGCTCTGTCCTCGATGAGGACTGCGAAATGCTCAGGAAGTCCTGCCTTGATGCATGCGTCATAGATCACGTCGAAGAGTGCTCTGTTCGTGTGTTTCGCTTCGCTGCCGCCCTTGAGGATGATGCAGTTGCCGCTCTTTATACAGAGAGACGCGATCTGCACCAGCGCATCAGGTCTCGATTCGAAGATGACGCCGATCACGCCGATAGGGCATGTCACCTTTGTCAGCACGAGATCATCGTCGAGTTCACGCTTCAGCAGCTCTCTGAAAAGCGGATCTTCCAGGTCGATGAGGTCGTATATGCCTGTCACGCACGTGGAAAGCTTGTGGTCGTCGAACTTCAGCCTGTTTACGATCGGGTCGGCAAGGGAGCTTTCTTTTGCAGCTGCGAGGTCTCTCTCATTTGCTTTGAAGATCTCGGCCTTGTTTGCCGTCAGCGCCTTTGCGACCGCCTCCAGCGCACTGTTTCTCGTATCTTCGCTGAGCGACGCCATCGTAAAACTGTCACCTTTTACTTGTTTGATACTGTCGATAAAATCCATGTGATTTTTCCTTTCATAAATTCCTGATAAACGATTTGATAAAATCTCTGATAAACTGATTTATTTCCATATGGTTTTTCCTGTCGTGATCCTCCAGCACGATGAATCCGCTGCTGTATGAAGGATAGATCGCGAAATCTTCGCGAGGCAGCCCGGCGGCGTCCAGATCCGCGATAACGAGCCCCGAGTCCCGGATGACCGGAAACTTTATATGAAAATCCGAATCCCTGCGGCTGAACCTGATCTCCGCAGGATAATCACCGAAGCTGAAACCCGTGTAGTCGAACGGCTCAGCGCGCTGACTGCCGCTCACCGTCATGATGGATCCCGAGATCCCGATCTTTTCCACATTCAGTCCGCATACCGGGAAACCCAGATGGAACATCGCCTTGTGAAAATCCGTCTTGCTCACGACTTTGAGCAGCCTGGCAAGCTGCAGCACGTCATCGCTGTTGTGCAGCAGGATCTTCCTGCAAAGCTCAGGATCGCCGGTCTTCTCATAGCGGTCATAAAGCTCCACGCTCTCGGCTCCGGAGATCTCATCGGCCCTGTTCGACCACAGCCCCATGTAGCTTTCCACGGTCTTCTGCTTGAGATTGGGAACGAATTTTTTGATCGGCGAGTGGCCGTTGACGACGAGGTAAAGATCCAGATCGTACGGCGTGCAGCTTCCTGCGGAAAACCGCTGCAGTCTCCTGTTGATGAACGGCATGTCGAAGTGTCTGCCGTTGTACGTTATCACCATGTCGAGTCCCGAGACTTTTTCTGCAAAGTCTTCAAGCACCTGGCGCTCCTCGCCGCGGTTCTCTGCAAAATACTGATGCATCGTCATGGTCTGCAGGTCGAGCAGGCCGCCGAGTATGAACTTGTTGCGCGCAGGATTCAGCCCTGTCGTTTCTATGTCGAGGACTCCGATACGCATGCCGCTGAAGTAAAAATCCAGCAGGCTGCTGGTGTAAAGGGGGCCCTCGTACTTCATAGTCAAATGTTTCATAATGCCTATTATAACAAGAGCGTGTGTTAAAATAAAGAAAAAATGCATAAAGCGGATTTCAATGATTTTTCAATCTTTGATGGTATAATATCAGCTGTGGAGGTGTCGAAATGAGACTTTTGCTCGTAGAAGATGAAAAAAGGATGGCGCAGGCCCTGTGCGAGATACTGCGCTTTGAAATTACGATGTTGATCATTATGAAGACGGTATAAGCGGTCTGGCTGCCGCAGAGAGCGGCGTTTACGATATGATGATACTGGATGTCATGCTGCCGGGAATGAACGGCTATGAGATCGCCAGACTGAGTGAAAAGGAGTACCGGATACTGGAATATATGATATCGAACAGAGTACAGATACTTACACGAGAGCAGTTCGCGGTCAAGATCTGGGGATTCGAAAGTGATGCGGAGTACAACAACGTAGAGGTATATATGTCGTTCACGAGAAAGAAGCTGGCGTTTGTCGGATCGGAGACGGTGATAAAGGCTGTCCGCGGTGTAGGCTATGAACTGAGGTACGGTGATGTTTAAAAAATCGAGAAAGAAAATCGTTGCATCTATAATGTCCATACTCGTGCTGCTGTGGGCAGGAACGCTGGGAATGATATATGCGTCAAGCTATTTTGAGATGTCCAGGCAGAATGAACGTATGCTGGAGGCTCATTCTGATATGTATACGCTTCCGGATGAGGAGGCCGATATGCCGCCTGAAAGGCCTGAACCGGGCGACAGTGCGCCGGGCGACGGGGAGCCGGGATTCACGGATTCTCCGAGATTCATGATGGCGAATTTCTACACGGTAGCGCTGTCAGATGGCGGAGAAGTGCTTGCGATCAGCAACGAGTCTCCGACGGTCTACAGTGATGACGAGCTGGAAGCTCTGGCGAAGAGCATAGCGGACAGCGGAACGCAGAAGGGAAGCGAGGGGAATCTTGCTTTTTACGCTGCAGACAAGGGCAGATATACGCTGGTGACATTCATGGACAATACGGTCATCAATGAAAGCGCAGCCACGCTGCTCAGATATACGTTTATTTTCGGAGGAGCCGCGCTGATCGTATTTTTCTTTATTTCACTGTTTCTGGCGAAGAATATAGTGAGGCCGCTGGAGGAAAGCTACAGGAAACAGAAGCAGTTCATCTCGGATGCCGGGCATGAGCTGAAGACTCCGGTATCTGTCGTGAATGCCAACGCCGAACTGCTGGCGAGAGAGCTTGGAGAAAATCAGTGGCTCAGCAATATCCAGCATGAGAACGAGCGTATGGGAGTGCTGGTAACACAGCTTCTGGAGCTCGCGCGGGCGGAAAACGTGCAGCCGCAGATGGAAAGACTGGATCTCAGTCACCTGGTATGCGGTGAGGTGCTGCCTTTTGAAAGCGTCGCGTTCGAGGCCGGTCTGCTGATAGAAAGCAGGATACAGGAAGGGATACTGACAGAGGGCAGCAGCGCAGAGCTGAAACAGCTTGTATCGATACTGGTCGATAATGCCATACGTCACGGCAGCGCAGGCGGGAATGTGTCTGTAAGCCTTTCAAAAGAGCACGGTGATGCAGTGCTTTCGGTGACAAACGCAGGCGACGAGATACCTGAAGAACAGCGGGAGCAGATATTCGAACGCTTTTATCGCGCTGATGAATCGAGGAACAGCGGGAGCGGCCATTACGGACTGGGGCTTGCGATAGCAAAGGCGATCGCTGATTCGCACCGGGGCAGCATAAAAGTGCTTTGTCATGACGGACTCGTGGAATTTCGCGTGCAGCTGCCGGCAGAATGATATGAACGGTGAGGCATACGAGACAAGGCCGGCATACCGGCATAAAAAAATTTCATATTTCAATAAAACTTCAATCTTCCTTCTGTATGATGATGATATCGGAATACAGGAGGTTTTTTCATGAGGAGGAATACGAGATGAAATACAGGCACGAATGGAAACACGAGATAAGCCATATCGACATGCTGATACTCAGGCAGAGGCTTTCCGCGGTGATGAAGCGCGACGGGCATGCGACAGGCGGACGGTATATGATACGGAGCCTGTATTTTGACAATATGTATGACAAGGCGCTCAGGGAAAAGATAGACGGTGTGGATCGCCGCGAGAAATTCCGTATAAGGTATTACGATCTGGATGATTCAGTCATACATATTGAAAAGAAAAGCAAGGTGAACGGACTGTGCATGAAAGAACGTGCAAGGCTGACAAAAAGCCAGGCGCAGGCTCTTTCCGAAGGAAACTGCGAGTGGATGCGGGGCAGCAGCATACCGCTTGTCGGAGAGCTTTACAGCAAGATAAAGAGCCAGGGACTGATGCCGAAAACTATCGTGGATTACACCAGGGAGCCGTTCGTATATGCCCCGGGGAATGTACGCGTGACTATCGACTATAACATCAGGACGGGACTCAGATGCACGGATTTTCTCGATCCGGGATGCATAACCGTTCCGGCAGGAGATGCTCCGGCGATACTGGAAGTCAAATGGGATGAATATCTGCCGGATGTGATATGCGACGCAGTGCAGATACCGGGGTGCCGGTCAGGCGCGTTTTCCAAATATGCCGCATGCAGGATATACGGCTGACAGGACAATGGGGCCTCAGGTCAGATACATTCAAGTGAAAAATAAAGGAGATAATAAATCATGACGTTCAATGACATTTTCAAATCGAGTTTTCTGGAGCACATAACAAGCGTGAGCATACTGGATATGGCGCTCGCGCTCGCGCTGGCTTTCGGGCTGGGCATGTTCATTTTCCTGGTCTACAAGAAGACATACCAGGGAGTGATGTATTCGTCGAGCTTCGGGACGACGCTGGTCGCGCTCACGATGATAACGACAGTCGTGATAATCGCTGTGACTTCAAATGTGGTGCTTTCTCTCGGCATGGTCGGCGCGCTGTCCATAGTTCGTTTCCGTACGGCGATAAAAGAGCCGCTTGATATCGCATTCCTGTTCTGGTCCATCGCGGCAGGCATAGTGCTGGCTGCAGGAATGATACCGCTTGCTGTTATTGGCAGCGTTATCATAGGGGTCATGCTGCTCGTGATGGTGAACAGAAAATCGCACTGCAATCCGTACATCGTGGTACTTTCCTGCACCGATCCCGAGGCTGAAAGGAACGCGCTGGCTTTCCTCGAGGAAAACGTGCAGAAGTGCGTCGTGAAGAGCAAGTCAGCCCAGAAAGGGATGATAGAGCTGAATCTTGAGATACGTATGAAGGATGACAGTACTGCTTTTATCGGCGACATAGCAGATATGACGGGAGTGAACAGTGCGGTGCTGGTCAGTTACAATGGTGAGTACTGGGGGCTGTATCTCGCAGTGGAAGGCGTGGAGGATGCTTTTTTGCAGCGTAATTACGGCAGCAGCTACGGGGAGCTTTACAAGCCCGACAGTTCCGGTATGGGAGGCGGCCGCGGCAATGGCGGCGAATTCGATATGGGGGATTTGCCTGATGAAGCCGGAGACGTGGAGCAGGAGAATAACCCCGATGCGGGCGACGGGCAGCCTCCGGATGGTGGCATACCTGATGCTCCGTCAGGATTTTCAAAGGATGATGCCGGTGATATGGGCAGCCCTCCTCAGGATATGGAAAGCGCAGACGATGGCGGTGCCGGGACATTCCCGGGCGAGCAGGGAGCTATGCAGGCCCCGGATGAAGGAGGTGCCGGTGGAGGCATGGGCAGCAGTGATGATGTGCTGCTGAAATATATAGACGATGATATCGACAGCTATCCGAATATATTCGACAATGCGAAGACAGATGCATCAGACAGCGATATGAACAGGCTGATAAAGTCGCTGAAAAAGCTTTCAGGCGGTGAAGATATTGAAGATGCGGTAGATGTAGAGGAAGTTATAAAATATTTCGCAGTGCATGACTTCGTACTGAATTTTGACAGCTACACAGGGTCGATGATCCACAACTATTATCTTTATGAAAATGACGGGCAGATGCAGATGATACCGTGGGATTACAATCTGGCATTCGGCGGGTTCGTATCTGCGGAAAGCGCAGAGTCGCTGGTCAATTATCCGATAGATTCGCCGGTTTCAGGCGGAAGTATGGAAGACAGACCGATGATAGCATGGATATTTGAAAATGAAGAGTATACCGAGCTGTATCACGAGTATCTGGCGCAGTTTATCGACGAATATTTTAATGGCGGATATTTCGAAACGATGATCGATGATGTTGTTTCTATGATATCGCCGTATGTTGAAAAGGATCCTACGAAATTCTGCAGCTATGAGGAGTTTCAGACGGGCGTGGAAACGCTGAAGGAGTTCTGTCTGCTGCGTGCGCAGAGTGTGAGGCTGCAGCTTGACGGTGAGATCGGATCGACTTCGGATACGCAGGAAAGCAGCACGCTGGTGGATGCCGGTGATCTCAAGATCAGTGATATGGGAACGATGAATGCTTCCGAACGCAGTGATCAGAATATTGATGCTGCAAAGCCGCAGGATGGTGCAAATGCTGGATGGGATACGAATACTGAGGCAAACGAAAATGCTGATACCGGGCAGGTGCCGGATCCTGCCGGCGGCAGTGGGGAAATGCAGGTCGCAAACGATATGGATCAGCCTCCAGGGGAAAGCGATATGCAGGAGATACATGAGCAAGAAAAAACGGAAGGATCAGAAATGCAAAACTCGCTGTCAGCGGCTTCATGGATATGGCTTGCGGTAAGTGCAGCGGTGCTTGCGGCAGGTCTGGTGGCGGCTGCTGTTTATAGAAGGCGGCGGTATAAAAAACAATGATACAGATTCTGCCTGAATGGAGCAAAATCGGCTGATGGAGCTATATGAGGCGGATCGATATATGTTTCAGAATCGATTATTTATATACAAAAACAAAAGAGACTGGTTTAGTCTCTTTTGTTAAAAGGGGTATTGGGATTAGAGATTAATGAGGCTATCAGGGGGATAACCTCAGCTAAATTATAAGTTACTTAATGAAAAAATGCAAGTAAAAGTCGAAAAAAATTCAAGAATACTGCTTCATGATGTTTTTTGTTTGTAAATGTCGAGTGAAACAGATATAAAACGCGCTTCCACGACTATATAATTTAACTGTCAGAGGGGAAACCCATGCAGCAGATTATTGTAATAAATTATGGAGGAATGAAAATGGAAGTTTTGAAAGTATCAGCTAGGTCAAATCCTAATTCAGTAGCAGGTGCATTAGCTGGAGTTTTAAGGGAAAAAGGAGGAGCAGAGATACAGGCGATAGGTGCAGGAGCATTGAATCAGGCCGTGAAAGCGATAGCTATCGCAAGAGGGTTCGTCGCCCCCGGAGGTATCGATCTCGTTTCAGTGCCGGCATTTACGGATATAGAGATCGAGGGAGAAGAGCGGACTGCGATAAAACTGATCGTAGAGCCGAGATAACAGACGGCAGAATTTCGAACTTAGAAACAAATCAGAAAACAGAAGAAAGCGCAGGGAGCTTTTTCCTGCAGGAAGACTGATAGCAAGGCCCGTTCCGTGAATGGATGCGGGCTTTTTTGTACGAAAAAATGCTTGCCAAATTATCGGGGGGTATATCATATTTCTGTATTTAAAATTCGTTCTAATACGGAAATGGAAGGATTTTCGAACGAAAGAAAAAGGATAAGGGATTGAGACAAAGCAATTATTTCATGATCAAAAAAGAAAGGAAGAAGCAATGAACGAAAGCACGAAAACTAAAAAAGCCCTTCGCGGCAGTCTCTTTGCATTGTTCTTATGCATCGTGCTGCTGATCGGAACGACATTCGCATGGTTCACAGACACTGCGAGCACAGGCGTGAACAAGATCCAGTCAGGCAGACTGGATGTAGGTCTGGAAATGAAGGACAATGATGGTAAATGGGTCAATGCAGAAGGAAAGACATTACAGTTCAAAGTTAATAAAACGATTCCGGCAGAAGGAACACAGATTCTCTGGGAGCCTGGATGTACATATGAACTCCCGGCACTCCGTGTTGTGAACAACGGCAACCTTGCACTCAAGTACAAAATCCAGATAACAGGGATCCAGGGCGATGAAGAACTGAATAAAGTAATTGACTGGACATACAGTGTTAGCGGAGAAGCGGTTGCTTCTCTGGACACCGAGCGTCATCTGGCTGCGAAGATCGGCGATAATGATGTATTTGATACTTTAACGATCCAGGGCCACATGAGAGAAGAAGCCGGCAATGAATATCAGGACAAGGCTATCGATGGAGTGAGCATCACAGTTATCGCTACACAGGATACTGTTGAGAATGACAGCTTTGGTAATACATATGATGCAAATGCTGCATACCCTGTTGTAGCTAAAGATCAGAATGAAGTAAACGATATAATCAAGAATGCTACAGACAAGAAGGCTACCATTACGATTCCTGCAAAAAAGACGATCACTCTCGATAACGGCATTGCAAACGAAAGAGATAAATCGCGTGACATCACATTCGTTGGTGATGGTACCCAGACGGTCGATGTTATTACAAATGCCATTAGCGCAGAAGGCGGTCAGCTGAACTACCAGCGCGGTTCATCATTTACATTTGAGAACCTCAACATTCAGGCGGGCGAAGGCAGCTTCGACGGTATCGTCTGCGATGAGCTGACATACAAAAACTGCACTATCAAGGGCAAGCTGACTCTGTACGGCAAGGCTACATTCATCAACTGCAAATTTGACAACACAATGGACAACCAGTATTCCATCTGGACCTGGGGCGGCACGGATGTGACATTTAAGGGCTGTACATTCAACACAAATGGCAAGGCGATCCTGCTTTATGGACAGGCTACTGCAGCAAAGCCTACAAATCTTGTTGTGAACAACTGCACTTTCAATGACCGCAGCAACGGTACTGCCGGTAAAGCTGCTGTTGAAGTCGGCAACGATTACAACGCTACTTATACGCTGACGATCAATAACGCAACTGTCAACGGCTTCGCTGACGGCAAAAACACCGGTTCCAAGCTGTGGGCAAACAAGAACAGCATGGATGCAGCGCATCTCACCGTTACGATCGATGGGAAAAAGATCCAGTAATTGTTAGTTGATCTGCACAGCTTTAACAGAAAAATGAAAGATGATCCTCGTTCGATGCGGGGATCATTTTTACGTCCGGCATAAACGGCGGATACCATGCATCCGGCATGTCGCTACCCCTTTACCTTTTACGGCTATTGTTGTATAATTTTCAAGTCGGCAGAGCTTAACGCCGGCAGGAGGCGGATGAAAAAATGGAACAGTTGAAAAATCATATCCTGGATAGCAGGAAAATAGTTATAAAAATAGGAAGCAACGTCCTTTCAGATAAAGACGGGGCCGTCAACAAAGCGGTCATACATAACATAGTCGAACAGGTCAATTTCCTCATGGAAATGGGCAAGCAGGTGATACTCGTATCATCGGGAGCCGGCATCTGCGGAGTCGGAGCGATCAACAAATGGAGCAGGCGCGGCGATATCAACTACAAGCAGGCGCTGTGCGCCATCGGACAGGTCGAGCTGCTGATGGCATACAAGGAATATTTCGGCGACTACGATATACACGTGGCACAGATGCTGCTCACGAGAGATGATTTCGACGACAATCACAGGACGCTGAACATAAGGAACACGATGTTCACGCTGATAGACGAGGGCGTCGTGCCGATCATCAACGAAAACGACAGCGTGTGCGTAGAAGAGATCAAGATCGGAGACAATGACACACTGGCGGCACTCACCGCGATACTGTGGAACGCTGATCTGATGATAATACTCAGCGATATAGACGGCGTGTTCGACAAGGATCCTAAGGCCTGCGAGGACGCGAAGCTGATAGAGACCGTGGAAAGCGCAGAAAAGCTGCTGTCTTCGATCAGCATCGGAGAAAAGAGTTCGTTCGGCACCGGCGGCATCAAGACCAAGATAGAAGCCGCGTCAAAGGTCAACAAATTCGGTATCCCGATGATACTTCTGAATGGATCCGAAAAGAATATCATCAAAGACAGCATCGAAGGGAACGGCAGAGGAACGCTGTTCCTCGGAACGATAAACAAATAGAGCCACAGGCGGATCAGAGGTATATATCATGAAAAAAATAGGATTTATAGGCATAGGAAATATGGGCGGCGCTATCCTCGCAGGATATGCGCAGTCGGAAAACTCAAAGAATGTGGAGCTTCTGGCATTCGACATGAACAGCGAGCTTTGCAGCAGCACGAAGGAAAAGATCCCGCAGCTTGAGCTTTGCAGCAGCGGCAGCGAGCTTTGCAAAATAGCAGACACTGTGATCATAGGCGTGAAGCCGCAGGTGATAGGCGGAGTGCTCGAGGAGATCGCAGGCTCGTATGACAGCAGCAAGACTGTGATTTCCATGGCAGCAGGTATCAGCATCGAAAAGGTGCAGCGTTATCTCGGAGACGGTGCGAAGATAATAAGGATAATGCCGAATACTCCGGCAAAGGTCGGAGAAGCAATGGTCGCAATGTGCCGCAATGACAATGTCAGCGATGAGATATTCGATGAGGCGACAGAGATATTCGCGGGGATAGGAAGAGCCGAGCACATCGATGAAAGTCTGATAGACTGCGTGATCGGAGTGAGCGGCAGCAGCCCTGCGTACACGTACATGTATATCCAGGCGCTGATCGAGGCGGCGGCAGCAAACGGCATGGACGAGCAGAAGGCGAGAGTGTTCGCGGCGCAGTCGGTGCTCGGAGCAGCCAGGATGGTGCTGGAAAGCAGCGAGTCAGTCGAACAGCTGAGGATAAACGTATGCTCGCCTAACGGCACCACTATCGAAGCGGTCGACAGGCTCTTTGCAAACGGGTTCATGGACGACGTCAAGGAAGGATTCCAGGCGGCTGTGGACAGATCCATAGAGATGGGGAAGGAAGAATAATGATTTTTGAAGAAAAGAAGATCGCCAGCGAAAGGATATACGAGGGAGCTATCCTCAATGTCAGACGCGACGAGGTGACCGCTGTCAAAGGCCACGCGTACAGGGAGATAATAGAGCATAACGGCGCAGTGGCGATGATCGCGATAAAGGATGACGGCAATGTCATCATGGTGAGCCAGTACAGGTATGCATGCGGCAGAGCGGTGCTCGAGATCCCTGCGGGCAAGATCGACAAAGGCGAGACAGATCCTGCACAGGTGGCGGCTCGCGAACTTAGGGAAGAGACCGGCTACACAGCAGGGAACATAAAGTATCTTGGCAAGATAAATCCGAGTGTGGCGTATTCGGAAGAAGTGATATATATCTACGCGATGACGGATCTCACGCCGGGTGAACAGGACCTCGACGACGATGAGGCGCTCGACGTTGTCGAGTATCCGTTCGGAGAGATCTACGAAATGGCGGCGCAGGGAAAGCTGATCGATGCGAAGACGGTAGCCGGGCTGCTGATGGCTAAAGAGCAGCTGCGTGACATACTGCTTCCGTGACACAGCCTGTGAAGATAAGGAAAGCGGCGGCAGACAGTATAATGAGCAGACCTTTCATCTCCTGATGAGGTCTGTTTTTTTTGAGCACTTCAGACGAGGAACCGTAAAATGCGGTGACCGTCAGTGCTATGAAGGCAGGTATGATAAAGAGGTTCGGCGGCAGTATGTTGAACAGCGACAGCGATACGGCGTTGTCGGCGTTTACATATATCAGACCGTTGCAGAAGCCGACTGCAAAGCTCTTGAACCAGAGTATCACAGGTGGGAGCGGGCTGAGGTATCTGCTGAGTATAGCTGCCAGCGCGGCTGCGGCAGGTATGAGATTTGATATAAGTGCAGACACGAGCATTTTGAAAAAGCCTGCGGACGGATCTGAAAAGCTGCAGATCAGCAGAGAAAACAGATACGAATTGTTTTCCTCCGCAAGGTTCATGCTGAAAAAAAGCCCTGTGAACAGGCCTGTCGTAAAAATGAAAACAAATATCGGTATAAGTTTTTTCATATGTATATCCTCTCTTTTTCCGGCAGCGTCACTGCGGTCCGAAAACCGGCCGCAGCGGCACAGTTATAAATCATCCGGTAAAATGATATGCCGGCGGTGACATTGATATTCGCGATGCATACGGAAAAACTGCAGAAAACAGGAATTTGAGACATATGTAATCTGTACAGGGAGGGGATGTTGTGTTAAAGTATGGGTATATGTATAAGATGATTTTTCCGAGTGATCAGGAAAGGAAAGGGCGCCACATGAAGAAGGCTATGAGAAAGAGAAGTCTGCTCGCAGTTTTGCTTGCGATGTGCATGGTTGTAATGCTCATGCCGGCAGCTGCATTTGCAGAAGATGAGAACGGGGTGTCAGGTATTAAAGATACTCCCGGTGGAGCTGGCATCAGAGTCGATACAACTGTCAGAGATAATTATACGGATTTAAGTATAACCGATGATATCGACATGATGGCAGGTGAAGGTTATATCATCGATTTCACTAAAGAAGATGATTTGTCATATGCCCTGAAGGCTCTGGCAGGTCGAAATGGAACCAGGTATTATAAATTCCAGAATTCGGACAATAAAGCACTTGTTGAAACGGAAAAACAGGAGGAAGCTTTATTGAAATTCGTCGTGGATAAAGATGAAAACAAGGCAGTGATGACTCTGGTGAATGATGCCAGTGCGGGAGCATCTTACCAGCTGGGTTTCAGTTACACTCAGTATACAGGTTCCATGCTGACATATACCGGAACAACCACGGATCCGGAAACAAAAGAGCAGGTAATCGGTGAAATAAGAGATGATTACTATACGAGATATAATTTTAAATGTAAGCTGAATCTGAATACCGCAGATATCGAAAGCGGCATCATAAAGACTATTCGTATCGACAATGCGAAGCTTTCCTTTAAAACAGGAGCTGCACCGGAGTTTACCGCGAACGTGACCGATGGATATGGAGATTTTTATACCCTTTTCTGTCAGGACTGGAGCGTAGGTCCGTGGGTGAGCAGCACGCAGATCGTGCATGCTTCAGATACACCTGACAGATATGCATTCAAATCCTTTGAAAAGGATAAGAAATATTATTATTCCGTTTTTGTAGAACTGACATCTGCGGCAGGTCAGAAGAACTGCAGATTTGATGAGAACACGAGGCTGATCCTGAATGGCAAAGAAGTTACGTATTCTTCAAAGGCCGCAGGCAGCGGATATGTATACTTCTACGACGTTGCGGCAATGGCTCCGACCGACGAAGCCGGTCCGCAGCCCGGTCAGGACGGCAGCGCTGCCGGCAAGACAGATCCTGAGGGAAATAAGAGCGATTCCGCTGCAAAGACAGGCGATGCTGCAGATCCGATGCTTTACGCAGGTATCCTGCTGCTGGCGGCAGCCGGTGCAGGCACAGCAGTACTTTACAGAAGAAAGGCGAAGAACTAGATCGCACACATTATCATGTTGTAACAGATGAATGATATCCTGCATACAGGAGCAGACAAGAAGGCAGATGACAAAACCGCTGCCTTCTTTTTTTGAGCGTAAAGAGCGCCTCCTCTGTATTTATGCAAAATCCGGCATAGACAAAACACTTTTTTGAAGTTTGGAAAAGATTATTGTAAACCATCAGTCATGAGAGTATAATATGACATGTTATATACATCAGTCAGAGAAAAAGGGTGAGAATGTCATATGTACACTAAAGATTTTATGGAATATCTGCAGAAAGAGCGAAAAATGTCGAAGAACACACTTGAAGCGTACAACCGCGACGTCCTGGAATTCATGGCATTCGAAGGCTCCAGAGGCATGACAGACATACTGAATACATCGAGCACAGAGATAGTTGCATTTTTGCACAATCTCAAGATATCAGGGAAATCCGCGGCGACGGTGAACAGGAAGCTGGCATCAGTGAGGGCGTTTTTCAATTATCTCATCGAAGCAGGGCTGATAAAAGTCAATCCGACGGCTAACATCAAGTCACCGAAGATCGAAAGAAAAAAACTCGACTATCTGGAGATAGAAGAGATAGACAGGCTTCTGGCTGTACCGGACGATTCGGTGAAGGGGATCAGAGACAGGGCGATACTCGAGGTCCTCTACGCGACCGGCATCAGAGTCAGCGAGCTGATAGAGGCGAACGTGGACGACATCAACCTCAGGATGGGCTTCATCACCTGCGACGGCGAACAGAGCCGCCCGAGGATCGTGCCGCTGGGAAGACCTTCGAGAGCCGCACTCGAGAACTACATATACGACAGCAGGACAAAACTCATAAAAGACAATACTGACGAACCTGCACTCTTTGTAAATTACAGCGGAAAGCGCATCACGAGACAGGGGCTGTGGAAGATCCTCAAGGAATACGGGGTCAAGGCAGGCATAGACAAGAAGCTGACTCCGAATATCATCAGGACTTCTTTCGCGGTGCATATGCTTCAGAACGGTGCAGATCTCAAATCGCTGCAGGAGCTGATGGGGCACGAAGACATCACGGCGACTCAGGTGTACCTGTCGGTAACAAAAAACAGGATCAAGGACGTATACGACAAGTCGCACCCGAGAGCGTAGCTGCATTACCGGCGGATGTGCGCAGCGGGATCCCGGCTCAATGGTCTTACAGCAGTGACGCTACGGCTGCACGGTATGGAGGTGTAAAGCTGCAGCTTTCCGGTATGCTGATGTTTTTCGGGAGTTTTCGGGATGTACGGGAAAAAGTGCTTGAACCGTGTACATGTTCTGTAGTATAATATCTTGGTATTACGGGCGGTCCTCTGGTCTTATGAACGGGTCATAGCCAAGAACGTCTAGGAATTAAGGAGGAAGAATCAATGAACGTATTAGATTCAGTTGTACAGGAATATATCAAATCTGATATCCCTGCTTTCGGAGTTGGTGACACGGTAAAGGTGCACGTTAAGATCAAGGAAGGAAACAGAGAAAGAATCCAGATATTCGAAGGCTTTGTTTTAAAGAGACAGAACGGCGGCATCGGCGAGACATTCACAGTAAGAAGGATCGCTTCAGGTGTAGGTGTTGAAAAGACATTCCCTATCCACTCACCGCTGGTTGAGAAGATCGAAGTTGTAAGAAAGGGTGCTGTAAGAAGAGCAAGACTTCACTACATGCGTGAAAGAACCGGTAAATCAGCTAAGATCAAGACAAAAGAAGAAAAATAAAAAAGAGGAGCCTTTAAGGCTCCTTTTCAATATAGAGACAAAATACTGAAATACAGAAGAAAAAATGAAGAAAGGCGGAATCAATGGAAAATATCAACTGGTACCCCGGGCATATGAAAAAAACGCGTGAGCTGATACAGGAAAACCTCAGGCTTGTCGATGCGGTAATCGAGGTGATAGACGCCAGGATACCTGTTTCGAGCAGGAATCCGATAATAGATGAGCTGGTGAAGAGCAAGCCGCGGATAATCGTGCTCAACAAGAGCGATCTGGCTGACGGCAGCATGAGCCGCAGCTGGGAGGAACACTTCAGAAAAGAAGGCAGCCGTGCGCTTTCCATGAACTGCATGAGCGGGACAGGCGTGAAGCAGCTGTTCGGGATACTGGAGAAAATGGCCGAAGAAAAAAACAGAGAGCGTAGCATGCAGAAGCCGTTCAGGCTGATGATAGTAGGAGTCCCGAATGTCGGCAAATCGTCGCTGATAAACAGGATGACGGGAAAAAAGAGCGCGCAGACGGGAGACAGGCCGGGAGTCACCAGAGGAAAACAGTGGCTGAAGCTGAAAAACGGCATGCAGCTGCTCGATACGCCGGGCATACTGTGGCCTAAGTTCGAAGACCCTAAAGCAGGTATGGATCTCGCCTTCTGCGGCTCGATAAAGGACGAGATACTCGATGTGCCGACGCTGGGGATGGAGCTGATCGGCGTGCTGGCGTCGCAGTATCCGGAGATGCTGATGGAGCGCTACAAGCTGGATGAGATCGCGGAAACTCCGCTGGAAAACATGGAGAACATGGCTGTGAAGAGAGGCTGCATACTGCCGGGCAAGCGCATCGACTACGAGCGCATAGGCAGACTGGTGCTCGACGAGTTCAGAAGCGCGAAGATAGGACGTATAACGCTGGAAAAGCCGCAGAATGCCGACACTTCTGATGGTGTTTCGGAAAGCGGCAGCTGATCGGCGTGCCGGGCAGAGAGCAGAGAAAGGCAGAGCTGATATGGGAATGACAAAAGCAGAAAGGCTGGAAAGGCAGAAAGCGCGTCTGGCCGAGATGAAAGAACGTGAAGCGGAGCTGCATGCTGCGGGATACCGCAATATCGCGGGAGTCGATGAAGTTGGACGCGGACCTCTTGCAGGCCCTGTAGTCGCAGCAGCCGTGGTGCTACCGGACGATTTCGATGCGCTCGGCGTCGATGATTCAAAGAAGCTTTCCGAAAAGAAGCGCGAGGAGCTTTACGATGTGATAATGGAGAAAGCCGTGGCCTACGGCATAGGCATGGCAGACCACGATGTGATAGATGAGATGAATATCCTGCAGGCGACGAAGCAGGCCATGAGGCAGGCGATCTCGGGGCTGGATGCGATGCTGGAAAGCCGCAGTGCGCGCAGCGGCGGAGATGCAGCTGGAATTGCAGGCGGGATCGACTATGTACTGTTCGATGCAGTTGAGATAGAGGATATCGATATACCCCAGGAGTCGGTGATAAAGGGCGATGCGAAGATACTCTGCATCGCAGCGGCGTCGATCGTCGCGAAGGTGACGAGAGACAGGATGATGGTCGGGTATGCGCAGGAGTTCCCGGGCTACGGATTCGAGAAGAACAAGGGCTACGGCACCAGACAGCATTACGAGGGTATCGACAGCCGGGGCATATGTCCGATACACAGGAAGACGTTTCTGAAAAAATATTTCGAATGACAGGCGCTGCGGAATGCGGTGAGCGTCGCCGGGCGCATCAAAAAAGCTTGCCCGCAGGGTCTTTTCATGGTAATATAAAACCGTTATACGACTGACGGTAATAGTGGAATCGACCACGTGAAGTATAATGAAAAAGTGAGCCGACCGTCTGGGCAGAGAGCCCGGGCAGTCTGGCTCTTTTCGCATTCAAATCAGGGATCACGCAGGGGTGCAGCATGATGCCGGCTTCCGGCTGACAGACAGATGAAACACCGCAAGGGTATGACCTGATGTCGGCGTGCGCCGACATCCCAATGAAACCCTCAAGAGGATAACCTGATGTCGGCATGCGTCGACAAACAGATGAAAGGAATGAAATTATGGAATTCAAAACCGACATTCAGATCGCACAGGAAACGGAAATGAGGAACATTCAGGAAATCGCCGCTTCTGCAGGCCTGGACAGCAGATACATAGAGCTGTACGGCAACTATAAGGCGAAGGTCGATTACAATTTACTGAATGACAAGAAGGATGAAAAAGACGGCAAGGTGATACTTGTGACGGCGATATCACCGACGCCTGCAGGCGAAGGCAAGACGACCACTACAGTAGGACTTGCCGACGCTCTCAGAAAGATAGACAAGAACGTGCTGGTGGCTCTCAGAGAGCCTTCGCTCGGACCGGTGTTCGGCGTAAAGGGCGGAGCAGCCGGCGGCGGATATGCTCAGGTGGTGCCGATGGAAGACATCAACCTGCACTTTACAGGAGACATGCACGCGATAGGCGCAGCCAACAATCTGCTGGCAGCGATGATCGACAATCACATACAGCAGGGCAACGAGCTCAGGATAGACCCGAGAAGGATCACATGGAAGAGATGCGTCGACATGAACGACAGACAGCTCAGATTCATAACAGACGGTCTCGGCGGCAAGGCAAACGGAACACCGAGAGAAGACGGATTCGATATCACCGTTGCGAGCGAGATCATGGCGATACTCTGCCTGTCTTCCGGGATAGATGACCTGAAGCAGAGGATATCAAATATAATAGTAGGCTACAGCTATGACGACGAGCCGGTAACTGCGGGACAGCTCAATGCACAGGGCGCGATGACAGCACTCCTGAAAGACGCGCTCAAGCCGAATCTCGTACAGACGCTCGAGCATACCCCTGCGTTCATACACGGCGGACCTTTTGCAAACATCGCACACGGATGCAATTCAGTGATGGCTACAAGAATGGCGATGAAGATGGCTGATTATGTAGTGACAGAGGCGGGCTTCGGAGCCGACCTCGGCGCTGAGAAATTCCTCGATATAAAGTGCAGGATGTCAGGAATCAGACCTTCAGCCGTAGTCGTTGTCGCTACTGTAAGAGCACTCAAGCATCACGGAGGTGCAGCGAAGGGCGAGCTGGGTACGGAAAACCTCGAAGCTCTGGAAAAAGGACTTCCTAATCTGCTCCAGCACGTTGAGAACATAACCGGAGTATACGGCCTCCCGGCAGTGGTAGCGATCAACAGATTCCCTACCGACACCGAGGCAGAGCTGAAGCTCGTCGAAGACAAGTGCAGAGAGCTCGGCGTGAACGTTGCGCTCAGCGAAGTATGGGGCAAGGGCGGTGAAGGCGGTATCGCACTTGCGGAAGAAGTCGTGAGACTCTGCGAGGCAGACAGCGATTTCAGATTTGCATACGATACAGAGCTTTCTATTGAAGAGAAAATAAGAGCGATAGCTCAGAAGATATATCACGCAGACGATATCAGCATCCTGCCGGCAGCGATGAAGCAACTCAGACAGCTGGAAGTTCTGGGCTTTGGAAAACTGCCGATATGCGTTGCCAAGACACAGTACAGCTTCTCGGACGATCAGACTCTGCTCGGCGCTCCGAAGGGCTTTACACTTACGGTAAGAAACCTCAAGGTTTCAGCAGGCGCAGGCTTTATAGTGGCGCTCACAGGAGATATTATGACGATGCCGGGACTGCCGAAGAGACCGGCGGCAGAGAAAATAGACGTTGACAGTACAGGAAAGATCTCGGGACTCTTCTGATCCCGGGACCGCAGGATAACAGGAGGTATCATGCTTTATACCGATAAGACATGCAGAGAATTCGTTGAAAATACGGCGGGAAAAACGCCGGTGCCCGGAGGCGGCAGTGTTTCTGCGCTTGTAGGAGCGCTGGGAGCGGCACTCGGGAGAATGGTGGGTTCGCTCACGCTTGGAAAGAAAAAATATGCTGACGTCCAGGCGGAAATGCTCGAGCTCGCGCGCGAGGCGGACAGTCTGCAGGCTGAGCTTCTGGAGCTCGTGCAGGCTGACATAGACATATTCAGGCCGCTGTCCGAGCTTTACGGTATGAAAGCGGAGACTGATATCGAAAAGGAAAATAAAGCGGCTCTTCTCGAAGAGGCTCTGGAGAATGCGTGCAGTGTTCCGATCAGCATAATGGAAAAATGCGGCAGGGCTATAGAGCTTTCGAAGGAATTCGCTGCCAAAGGCTCCAGGCTGGCGGTGAGCGATGCGGGAGCCAGCGCGATAATCTGCAAGTCGGCGCTTCAGGCGGCAAGCCTAAACGTGTACATAAACACGGGATCGATGACGAACAGAAAGCGCGCTGACGAGCTGAACACCATATGCGCTATGCATCTGATGAATTACGCAACGATGGCAGATGAAGTTTTTGAGATGGTCGCTGACAGGCTGCGGGGGTAATATATGACTGAAATACTCAGGGGGAAAGATGTCGCTGACAGACTTACTGAAAAAAATGTGATAAAGGCAGATGAGCTCAGGAAGGGCGGTATGTGTCCGACTCTGGCGATAGTGAGACTCGGTGAGAATCCGGGAGACCTGTCGTACGAGAGGGGTGCGATGAAGCGCGCCGCGCAGACGGGCGTGGATGTGAAACAGTTCATTTATGATGAAGCGATCACGCAGGACGAACTGCTGGCTGAGCTGGATAAGATAAATCGAGATGACAGCATACACGGCGTGCTGATATTCAGACCGATGCCCGGACATATCGATGAAAAGGCAGTGTGTGCCGCGCTCGCGCCGGAAAAAGACGTGGACGGCATAACTGCAGGGTCGATGGCCGGAGTGTTCATGGACAGTGACGCGGGATTTCCGCCGTGCACTGCACAGGCATGCATGGAAATGCTGGATCATTACGGATATGATCCGGCAGGAAAGCGCGTGGCGGTCATAGGCAGGAGTCTCGTGATAGGCAAGCCTGTCGCTATGATGATGCTGCGAAGGAATGCCACGGTAACGATCTGTCACAGCAGGACGGGAAGCGATGTCATGAGTTCAGTCGGGCACGATGCCGATATTATCGTTGCAGCTGTGGGTAAAGCGAAGATGGTCGGACCGGATATCACCGGAGACGGCAAGATAATAATAGATGTGGGTATTAATATAGACGATGAAGGCAAGCTGTGCGGAGATGTGGATTTCGATGCGGTATCGGAAAACGCATCAGCGATAACGCCTGTTCCGGGAGGAGTGGGCAGCGTTACGACCGCGGTGCTGATGAAGCACGTTATCGAGGCGGCAGAGAAGGCATACAAGGCATAAAACGCAATAGATGCGAAATAAGCCGGCACATATTTACAGGATGATGCAGAGCACTTGTTTATCATGATCTGATAAAACAGGTGCTTTTTTATTATGTAGGAAATATCGATTTCGATATTTCCGGAATATCAACAAAAGTTTCATATGAAAATATGTGGCGAAGCTACTTTTGTTCTTTTTTGCGGTGTTTTGATGCAAAACGCAGGATATCGGGTAGTCTGATGGCTGCCGCAAAGACAGAACAGTTGCTTATTTTTATATTTTTTTTTGACAAAAAAGGAATAATTGAAATTGAGCAAAAGTCTTTCAAGTGATAACATGCAGTTATCAGAAAAATAAGAATAAAAGGAGAAAATGACATGAGTCAATCACAAACTCAGGGCGAACTGAAAAGAACGCTTAATCTGCCGCTGCTCGTAGGCTTCGGTCTTGCGTATCTGGCGCCTACTGTAGTATTCAATTATTACGGGATATGGACTGCGGAATCAGGGACCGCGGGACATTATCCACTGGCACTGCTGATAACAACGGTACTGATGACTATCACAGCATACAGCTACACGAGGATGGTAAAGGAATTCCCTGTAGCAGGATCTGCATATGTTTATGTGCATAAATCTGTACAGCCGCATATAGGCTTTATTACCGGATGGATAATGCTGCTGGATTACCTTCTGCTGCCGATGTCGGGCTTTCTGCTCATAGGAATTTATGTGAATCTATATTTTCCGGTAGTACCTACATGGCTGGCAATGCTGATTGTAGCAGCGATAGCAGCTTTCCTTAACATAGTAGGGGCAAAGCTCGCATCGATCGTCGATACGATAATCATTGTTGCGCAGATCGCATTCACGGTACTGACGATCGTTCTCTGTATCATATATGTATGTAAAGGCGGAGGCGCGGGGTCGATCTTATCTGCCAGAGCGATATACGATCCGGACACCTTCAACATCTCTGCAGTTATAAATGCTTCAGCAGTGTTGTGTCTGTCTTTTGTAGGTTTTGATGCAGTCACTACGATGGCAGAGGAAACAAAGAATCCGGAGAAAATCATGACACCGGCTATCATGCTGACTTGTGTCGGCGCAGGCGTATTGTTCTTTATCACATCATACTGCATGAATATAGCCTGGCCGGAAGGTGTGCAGCTGATACAGGATCCGGATACAGGCGTGTACGAATTCTATGATGGCATCGGAAGCGGCTGGGCCGGAGATATTTTCTTTGTAGTAGATAATTGTGCCTCGTTTATCTGTTCGTTAGCTGCCGTAGGAGCTGCGTCGAGAATACTTCTTGGTATGGGTCGTGACAATGCGCTGCCGAAGAAATTTTTCGGTTCGGTTTCACCGAAATTCAATACGCCGGTAAAGAATATCATACTGATAACGCTGATATCATGTATGGGGATTTTCTTTGCTGACAATTTAATGGCTGCAATGGAGCTGGTATCATTTGGTGTTATAATAGGTTTTATCATGGTGAATTTCTCAGTATTCGTATTGTTCTTTGTAAAGAAACGCCAGCGTAAAGGCCTGAAGAACATCGTAATGTATCTGATTTTACCATGGGCCGGCGTAGCCGTACTTGTCGTTGCATTCATATTTGTCGGGACAAGTGCGAAGATCCTGGGATGTATCTGGACAGCGCTGGGGATTATTTATCTGGCAGTCAAGACAAAGGGATTCAAAGAGTTGCCGCCGGAAATGGAAATATAGTCATATTTTGCAGTAATATACAGGTAAACAGGATATCAGAAGCATGTATGAGAGTAAGAATGAAACGATCAGGTGGATCGAAGGAACAGCGCTGGGCGTAACGATGCGGAACATAAATTTTATTATGCCGCATGCTCATGAAAAAATGATCGAGATAACGATGTGCCTGGAAGGGTGCGTTACATTTTCCTACTGCTTTGAAGAATTTCAGCTGAGAGCTGGTGAATTCATTCTGGTAGACAGAGATACTCATTATCTCTACAGTGAAAACGGAGCTTTATGTGCATCTTTTTACATAGACCTGGAACAGGACAGAGGGATATACAGAGAGTTTATCGATCAGATGTTCGTATGTGAAGGCACCGCTGACAGTGAGGTCCCGTATAACACTGCAGATCACAAGAAACTGCGGGGCATACTGCTGGCGATACTGGAGTATTTACTGAAATACGACAGAGAGGAGCGGAGATTCATTGAAGACATATGGAAAGCGACAGACAAGCTGATGGATCTTATCTATTACAGATTCGATATATGTCAGTGGAGCAGCAGGGATAATGATATGACGGAAAAAACGCTTCTGCGTTTGAAGAAAATCGTCGAATATATGCTGCAGCATTGCAGTGAAACCGTAACGCTCAGACAGGTAGCAGATCTTGCAGGCGTTACAGAAGGATATATGAGCAGTATGCTCTCCAGATATGCGATAGGTTTCAATAATATTTTGACATATATAAGATCATGGAAAGCAGAGAGGATGCTTCTGACTACGGATATGAGCATTGCAGAGATTTCAGCTGAATGTCATTTTTCATCACCTAAATACATGTATGCTGCCTTTGAATTCTGGTATAAATGCAAACCTAATGAATTCAGGCGGAAATATCGAAATGAGATGAAAAAGGATAATGTTGAGACGTTAGTTGAGATCAGGGATGCACAGTCTCAGATCGACGGACTGGTAAAAAAGCAGCTGATTTCGATGTATATAGAAAGGGAAGAACTATATGACTGATATAAAGATAAAGGAAATACCTGAGCATATTGCTTATACTGCTGAATTTGATATCGATGATTACTATGACTTTTTTGATTTTGAAACTGATAGTAATTCGCTGGTTGATTTAGAAGAACTGATGCATAGGGAAAATCCCGACGTGAATGTGCCTGAGATGCCGAACGATTATAATTATTTTACACATCCGCAGGGTGTTGTTCCGAAAGGAAGGATGCATATCCACTATTATGATATGGTGGATCGTGCAGGTATAGATAATGCCGATGGAAAATATCGATTCGTCGTCGTGCCGAAAATCAGGGCAGCGTGCATGATGCACAGGGGATCATTCCGAACTATTGATAAGACGATCAGAAGTGCGTTTTCAGAAATCGGAAAAGCAGGATTTACTGTCTGTGGAGACAGCAGGATAAGCGCGATACATGGACCATGGGATCGTGAAAACTTGTCGGACCATCTTGCAGAAATACAGATACCGATCGAATAGAGTTTTAGGAGGAGACGAATGTCTGTAGAAAAAATAATATTAAATGGAAAAATATATACAGAAGACCCGCGAAAACCGTGGGTGGAAGCTGTGGCGATACAGGGAAAGAAAATCGTATATACAGGGAGCAATGAAGGAGCAAGGCAGCTTGCTTCGGAGAACACAGAGGTGATAGATCTCGGCGGCAGGACTGTCATACCGGGGCTGATCGACGGGCATACTCATCCGACGACAGTGGCGAAAACCTTCTGGAGAGTGAGGATCCCGCTTACTCATGACAAGGACGAGCTGTTCGATAATATAAGGAAGGCTCTGAAAAAATATCCTAAAGAGGAACGGCCTTATTTCTTCTGTGAAAACTATTTTGCTGAAGTTTTCGGACCGAACGGGCCTGATAAAAAAGAACTGGATGCGCTTGTAAGCGACAGACCGGCAAGGATCCAGGACTTCACCGATCATGCCTGCTGGTATAATTCCATGGCGCTTGAAATGCTCACGGGAGAGGACGGCAAGCCGTTTTCGGCAAGCCCTGTAGGCGGCGCGGAATTCAAAAAAGATGAAAACGGTGAGTATACGGGCTGGTGCCATGAAGCGGGGGCTGATGGAGATTATGGTATATATGAAAAACTGGGATGGAAACCGCCGGAAGTCGTCGATGAAGAGATGATAAAACCGCTGCTGGACTTTTTCAGGCATTACGGGATCATGTGCATGATGGATGGATTCACAGAGGGCGATGAGAACATGAAGTTTTTCTATGAACTTGACAAGGCCGGCAGGCTGGGAATGTTCTATGAGGCGACGTCTATTTTAGGTCAGCCTGAGGATCTGGAGGCCTCTATCGCAAGGGTAAGAGAGTGGCAGGAAAAATATACGAGTGAGCATGTACACTGCAATACGATCAAGTTTTTCATAGACGGTACCAATGAAATGGGAGACTGTCTCAGCACACAGCCTTTTGCAAATGATCCGACCGGAACGAACTACGGCAGTGCTTTTGCAGAAGAGGAAGAGGTACGTGATATACTCGTTCGCCTGAACGAAGAAAGGATAGACCTGCATGTGCACACGATATGCGACGGCGCATTCAGGCGCATGTGCAATGCTGTTGAAGCGGCGCAGAAGATATGCGGGGATGACTGGAGCATCAAGGTGACTCTGGCGCACTGCGAGATCATTCATCCGGATGACGTGCACAGGGTGCATGAGCTCGGGATATACATAGACTGGTCGACTCACTGGTCAGGAGGATACTTTGGAGAGGAAGCGCAGAATTATCTGGGACGTGAGCGATGGGATACGATGTATGATTTTACGAAAATCATCAATGCAGGTGAGCATGTCGGATTTTCCAGCGATGTATTCAGCTATCAGGAGGCGATGAGAGCTGATCCTTATTTCGGAATGCAGGTGGCGATGACTCGAGTAGACCCGCTTGTCCCGCTGGATCCTGACCGGTATCCGGGAAGCGTTCGTCCGCCGGCAAGCGCGAAGCTGGACCTGAAGCAGCTTATACACGGCTACACCATGACTAATGCGATAAGGATGCGCCTGGATCATTTGATCGGCTCGATAGAGGAAGGCAAGCTGGCTAATATGGTCGTTCTGGAGAATGACATATTCGAGATGCCGGCAGAGAAGATCTCTGAAACGGAAGTGGCATTCACGATCTTCGAAGGACAGGTCAGAGACATAAAGAGTAATCTTTCGGTACAGCGTTGAAAGAAGGGTTGATATGGGCTTTATGAAAATATCGAATATGATCTGCGGCATTTCAGGAGCTGCAGTCATTCTGTTCGGACTGGCGGTAAAGGCGGGTCTGGTTTCCGGTGTACCGGCTTCAAAGGGTGCAGTTCCGATCATACTGGGAGTGGTGATCGTATTATGGGCGTTTCTGATGAGACGCAGGTATCAGAATAAATATCGATGAGAAACGTGGCGCAGACTGCATGGATCGGTCTGCGCCATGTCTTTTGTACAGGGCACTAAGGGCTTTTTGTCACTTTACTTTTACTGTCATTCAATGTATATTAAAAGGTAGCAGATTTTCAGGAAGAAGGTATTCGAACGAAGATGAAAATATTGTATTTTGACTGCAGCAACGGTATCAGCGGGGATATGCTGCTAAAAGCTGCTGCTGATCTGAGCGGACGCTCGGATGAGATATACGAAAAAATAAATGAAGCCGCAGAGCACGGCATATGTGAGGAATCGCATCATGAACACGGAGGCTGCAGCTGCGGTCACGAAAGCCACGGAGCTGACGGGCATGGTCATCATGATCACGGGCATCACGGACACGGCAGGAGCTATGACGAAGTGAAGAGGATCATAGCGGGAAGCCGTTTCCCGGAAGCTGCAAAGGCTGCAGCTGCGGCTGTCTATGCGAATATAGCAAGGGCCGAGGCAAAGGTGCACGGTGCTGCGCCGGAAACGGTGCATTTTCATGAGGTCGGCAGAGATGAGGCTGTCATCAATGCTCTGGCTACAGGTATGGCAGTATCGTACATAGATGCGGACGAAATACGCACATCGGCGATATACGATGGAAAGGGTACTGTTGTGTGCAGTCACGGAGAAATCAGCGTGCCGGTGCCGGCAGTGATGGCTCTGAGGGAAAACTGCAGCTATGATTTCCGTACAGCGGATGTGAATACCGAGATGGTCACGCCGTCGGGGCTTGCGGGTCTTATGGGCATCGGAGCAGAGCCGGTGGAACCGGGACAGGATCTGCTCGCAGAAGCGAAAACGATAAAGGAGACAGAGGCAAAGGGCGGCAGAGATACAGGCCGTCCGGGGCTTAAAGCATATATTCTGGAAAAATAGGAGGATTTCTAAGATGGAACAGGCTAAGCCGGTGAGAAACCCGGAATTGAAAAAAGCTATACAGAACGCGAAGAAGGATCCGGGGATGGAAAACTCGGTAAGGCTTCTGAATGAGGTGGTCAGAGCAAAGCTGCTGATACCGGTCTCGATGGACAAGGATCCCGAGTATGACAAGGCTCTTGAAGAAGTCGTGCTCGAGAAGGATACGAGGATCAGCTTCGAGCTTATAAAGGCTACGAACGGTGATCTCTACTACCCTGTGTTCACTGACGGAGAGGAAATGCTGAGATGTGATATCGAAAAGGATCAGCACAGCATGATCGTGAACTTTGATGATCTCGCGGCGATACTGCTGATGCCGCAGAGCGGGATAGCGGGATTTACGATAAACCCGATGAGCGACAATGTGTGCTTTACAACTGAAATGGTAGCTTCGATGAAACGTGATATGGAGAACGAGAGCGAGGCTGAGTAGTGAAAAACTTTATAATAGTCATATGGCTTGTATTTGCAGCGTTCTTCCTGTTCCCGACAGCGGTCACGTACATATCGGGGCATCCCGGTAGTGAAGTCACGGCGATAATCGAGAAGGAGTCCGAAGCTGACGATATACAGATCACTGCAGCGGAGGAGCACGGTATACGATCGATGTATGCATTCAGAGCAGGCGATGATTTCGGAGTTGCAGTATTTTCACATTTTGCGGATAATTATAATTACGAAGAAGGACTGATGTCGAACGGAGAGGAGCATATCGATGTGAATCTCGATACAGGCTGGGATCTGTATCAGTACCGGGTCACCGCAGATGGAGCGGAGCAGGTGGGATACGAGAGATTCGGCGGCATATACAGGATATACGCAGTTATCGCTGCAGTGATGCTGGCGTTCAGCATAGCAGCAGGCATATACGGTGCGGTGATGAAGAAGCGCCGCGAAGAACAGAGAAGAAAAGGCCTCAGGCAGTAAGTTCATGATACCGGGGCAGTAAAGGAGATACGGAATATGGAAAAAAACCTTGATAAAACATATGATCCTAAAAAATTCGAAGACAGGATCTACGACATGTGGGAAAAGAACGGAGCGTTCAGAGCAGAATGCGATCCTGACAAGAAGCCGTTCACGATCGTGATGCCGCCGCCTAACATAACGGGGCAGCTGCACATGGGACATGCGCTGGACCAGACCCTGCAGGACGTGCTGACCAGATTCAAGAGACTTCAGGGCTACAGTGCACTGTGGCTTCCGGGAAGCGATCACGCCAGCATAGCTACAGAAGTAAAGGTAGTCAACAGGATCAGAGAGGAAGAAGGTCTGGAGAAGGAAGATCTGGGCAGAGAGGAATTCCTCAAGAGAGCATGGGCATGGAAAAAAGAATTCGGCGGCAAGATTACAAAGCAGTGCCGAAAGCTCGGAGACTCATGCGACTGGAGCAGAGAGCGCTTCACGATGGACGAGGGCTGCAACAAGGCGGTAAACCACTTCTTCGTGAGACTTTACGAAAAAGGTCTGATCTACAAGGGGAACAGACTGATAAACTGGTGTCCGGAGTGTGGCACATCGCTTTCGGATGCTGAAGTAGAGCATGAGGACAAAAACGGCATGTACTGGTACTTCAGATACCCTGCTGCAGATGGCGGAGAGGGAATCATCGTTGCGACGTCAAGACCTGAGACGATGTTCGGTGACGTTGCCATAGCAGTGCATCCGAGCGATGAAAGATACAAGGACATGGTCGGAAAGAATGTCATCCTTCCGCTCGTAGGCAAGGAGATCCCGATCATAGCCGACCCTTATCCGGATCCTGAAAAAGGAACGGGAGCTGTAAAGATCACGCCTGCACACGATCCTAACGACTTTGAGGTAGGACAGAGAAACGATCTGGAGAACATATCGTGCATCAATCCTGATGCTACGATGAACAGCCTTGCAGGCAAATACGAAGGCATGGACAGATACGAATGCCGTAAAGCGTGGGTAAAAGACCTTGAAGAGGCAGGATATCTCGTGAAGACCGAGGAAAAAGTCATCCCTGTAGGCGAATGCTACAGATGCAGGACTGTCGTTGAGCCGATGCTTTCGGATCAGTGGTTCGTAAAGATGGAAGAACTGGCAAAGCCTGCTATCGAAGCGGCAAAGAGCGGAGCTCTTCAGCATGTGCCTGAGAGATTCGAGAAGACATATCTCCACTGGCTCGAGGAGATCAGAGACTGGTGCATCTCGAGGCAGCTCTGGTGGGGACACAGGATCCCTGCATACTACTGTCAGGACTGCGGCGAGCTGATGGTTGCGGAAACTGCGCCTCATCAGTGCAGCAAGTGCGGCAGCACGAACATCAAACAGGATGAAGACGTACTCGATACATGGTTCTCATCGGCACTCTGGCCGTTCTCGACACTCGGCTGGCCGGAAGAGACGGAAGATCTCAAGTACTTCTATCCGACAGACGTGCTCGTGACAGGATATGATATCATCTTCTTCTGGGTAGTGAGAATGGTGTTCTCGGCACTGGAAACGACAGGAGAAGTGCCGTTCAAGTATGTTTACGTACACGGCCTCGTAAGAGACGCCCAGGGCAGGAAGATGAGCAAATCACTCGGCAACGGCATCGATCCGCTGGAGATAATCGACCAGTACGGAGCCGATGCACTGAGATTCATGCTCACGACGGGCATAACGCCGGGCAATGACATGAGATTCAAGACGGATAAGCTCGAATCAGCGAGAAACTTTGCGAACAAACTCTGGAACGCATCGAGATTCGTTATCATGAACCTGCAGGATGAAGACGGCAGCTTCAGAGAGATGGCAGAGCTGACAGATCTGAACAGTGCTGCGCTGCAGGACGAAGACAAGTGGATGATATCCAGAGTCAACGACGCAGTTAAATATATAACGGAAACGATGGAGAAATTCGACCTGGCACTTGCAGGACAGAGAGCATACGATCTCATCTGGAACGAGTTCTGCGACTGGTACATCGAGATCGTCAAGGGCAGACTGTACGGCGATGACGAGCAGGACAAGATGGTCGCAAGAGCAGTTCTCGTAAAAGTGCTCAAGGACATGCTCAGACTGCTCCATCCGTTCATGCCGTATATTACCGAGGAAATATGGGCATATTTGCCTAAGGAAGAAGCATCTGCAGACAATCCTGACAACTTCCTGATCAAGGAAAGCTGGCCGATTTACAGTGAAGAACTGGCTTTCCCTGAAGAGACAGAGAAGCTTGAAATGGCGATGGCCGTGATAAAGAGCATCAGAAACATCAGAGCAGAGGCCGATGCTGCACCGAGCAGAAAGCTGACAGCAGTCATCCTGTGCGCAGACGGCAAGGAGCCAGTAGTCAGGGCCGGCGAGAGATATATAACAAAGATCGCCAACATCACTGATATCACATTTGCGGCAAGCAAGGCGGACGTTCCTGAAGAAGTAATGTCAGCAGTAGTCGCAGGCGCAGAGATATTCATTCCGCTCGATGATATCATGGACTACGAGGCAGAGCTCGACAGACTCAGGAAGGAAAAGAAAAAGCTCGAGGGCGAAGTGAAGAGAGTAGTCGGCAAGCTTTCCAACGAAGGCTTCATAAAGAAGGCTCCTGAGAAAGTCATCAACGAAGAAAAGGCAAAGCAGGTCAAGTACGAGGAAATGCTCGCAAAGGTCTGCGACAGGCTTGCAGTGGTAGAGAAAAAGGTAAAATGATCGAAGCTATAAACAAGATACATGAATTCAGCAGATTCGGGAGCGTGCTCGGACTTGAAAGGATGAGCGTGCTGATGAAAAAGCTCGGGGATCCGCAGGACAGTCTCAGGGTGATACATGTCGCCGGGACGAACGGAAAAGGTTCGGTATGCAAATTCCTGGAGTGCGGGCTCGCAGAGTGCGGATACTGCGTCGGACTTTACACGTCGCCGTTCATCGAGAGCTTCAATGAACGGATAAGGCTCGACGGGGAGAATATCTCCGACGATGATCTGACGCTGTACTCTGACCGGGTGCTTGCCGCTGCGGCAGAGATGACAGCCGAAGGCATGGATTCACCGACAGAGTTCGAAGTGATAACGGCGATCGCATTTCTGTATTTTGCGAAAAAAAACGCAGATATAGTAGTGCTGGAGGTAGGACTGGGAGGCAGGGGCGACTCCACTAATGTCGTGAAGAAGCCGATGGCCTGCGCGATATGCTCTATATCGTACGATCACATGGACAGGCTCGGAAACACGCTTGAGGAGATCGCTGCGGACAAGGCCGGCATAATCAAGCCGGGCGTGCCAGTGATATCAAATGTGACGGATCACGGGGCTGCAGCAGTGATAGCCAGGACCGCATACGAGAAGTCCGGCAGGCTTTATGACGTTTCGAAGGTAAAGTTCATGATAAACGGCGAAACGCCGTTTTCGCAGACGGTCAGCATGGAACTTTGGGGTACGGATTACAGCGATGTGGAGCTTTCAATGGTAGGGAAGCATCAGGGAGAAAACCTGAAGACAGCGCTTGCGGTGATAGAAGTGCTGAGAAAGTCAGGAGACATAAAGGTCGAACGCGGAAAACTTTACAGAGGTCTTAAAAATGCTGTACAGCCGGGGCGTTTTGAGATACTGCGTGAAGGCTGTTCACAGGAACACGAACCTGTGATCATAGCTGACGGAGCGCACAATGAAGCAGGAGCAGCTGCTCTACGCGATACGATGAAAAAGTACTTCGAAGGAAAGAAGATCCTTCTCGTGACCGGGATGCTGGCTGACAAACAGACGGACAGGATACTGGACGCTTTCATGGATATAACGACGGATATCATAGCTACTGAGCCGGACAATCCGAGAAAATTCAAAGCAGAGGAGCTCGCCGGATACCTTGCGGATGCGGGTGTGGAGGTGATCGCATCGGGGGATGCCGCAGCGAGCATCGCTGAAGCCGAAAAGATATGGAAAGATTATGACGCAGTATTGTTTGCGGGGTCGCTGTACCTCATAAGTGAGATCAGGAGGATGCTTAAAAATGACAGATACAGGTAAAGCTAACAAAATCCTGCTTTATTACAATCCGCATGCAGGAAACGGTATATTCAAGAGTAATCTCGATCATATAGTTGACAGATGCCAGCAGGAGGGATACCAGCTCATTCCGGTGAGAGCCGCGAAGGGTATAATGATAGACAGGGTACTGTCGGAGATAGATCAGGAGCAGTACAGCAGGATCATTGTGGCCGGAGGCGACGGGACCATCAACCTGTGTGTGAATGCCATGGTGAAATATGACATACATCTGCCGCTGGCGATACTTCCTGCGGGAACGGCGAATGACTTCGCATACTATTTCGAACTGCCGTCTGATATAGATTATCAGCTCGACATAGCGCTCGGAAAAAAGACGACACAGGTGGACGTGGGCGTAGTGAACAACAAGTGCTTCATAAACGTCGCGGCGATGGGCGCGCTGATAGACGTCAGCCAGAAGACTGATCCTAATCTCAAGAATGCGATAGGAACTCTGGCTTATTATCTCAAGGCTGTCACAGAGATACCGCAGATACGTGCGCTTCCTGTAAAGCTGACTACACCGGATACTGTTTACGAGGAAAACATCTACTTCATGGTAGTGATGAACGGCGAATCGGCAGGCGGGTTCAGGAAGCTTTCACCGGATTCCTACATGAATGACGGCAAGCTCGACGTGATAGCTTTCAAGAAAATGCCGATCGTGGAATTCGGACCGCTGCTTTTTGAAGTAGTGCACGGAAGACACCCTAACAACAAGCACGTGCTCTGTTTCCAGACCGAAAAGCTCACGATAGAGTCGGACGTTGATATAAGCACGGACATAGACGGAGAACACGGTGAAAAGCTGCCGCTGGAGTTCAGCGTACTCAAGAGGAGGCTCAAAGTGTTTGTTTCCGAAGCTACATGGAAATACGACTAGAATGTATGTATAAAATCCCCTTGCAGATGCATATGATTTAACAGAATATGCCTGGAGGGGGATTTTTTAATGGGATATCTAAATGAAGAGAATATGGTGCATCTGGCAGGAAAGGTGCTTTCTGAGCCGGTGTTCAGTCATAAAACATGTGGAGAAGCTTTTTATCTGACGGTGATGGGCATACTGCGGCGGAGCGGATATGAGGACAGGATAAGGGTGATAATACCGGAAAAGCTTATGGAAGACCGCATACCGCAGCCGGATGAGTTCATGGAATTATGCGGGCAGGTGAGGACATACAACCGTGAATCAGAGGGGCATAACAGACTGGAGGTCACGGTATTTGCAAGGCATGTGATGTATGGGGAAGAAAGCAGCAGCGAGTATGAGAACCGCGTCATGCTCGAAGGATACATATGCAAGCCGCCTGTGAGACGTACATCACCGCTGGGACGAGAGATCTGTGACCTGATGATAGCAGTGAACAGGATGTACAACAAGTCCGATTATATCCCGACGATATCATGGGGAAGGAACGCAGTCTACGGCGGCAGCCTGGAGGTGGGAGACAAAGTCGGACTCGAAGGCCGCATACAGAGCCGTGAATACAGGAAATTCACAGATGAAGGCGAGGCTGTGACAAAAATCGCATATGAAGTGTCTGCATCAAGGCTGGAGCTGATGGAAGAATGAGCGCGGCAGAACGATGCGTGCCGTTCCGCCTGATCGTGCAAAAGGGCAGCTGCGGGAATGCAGGCTGCAGCGCGAGCATCAATGTGTGCAATGTGTGTAAAAAAGCGCAAAACCTTGATTCTGTGCTGTTATGGGGATATAATAAAGAGTATTTATATTAACATGGAAGGAGTATCTTCACTGATGGTCTGAAGACTGACGGCAGCATGCCTGCCGCTTTCAGATAAATATATTATGAGAAGCAGAAAAGCATTAAAAAACATACTTGCAAACTTAATACTGCAGATCACCGTCGCTTTGTCGGGGCTTATTCTACCCCGCTTTTTTATCATAGCCTACGGATCGGCGATGAACGGGATGATCGTATCCGTGACACAGTTCATCTCATATCTGGCACTGGTGGAAGCCGGAGTCAGCGCCGCGTCGATAGTCGGGCTTTACAAACCGCTGGCTGACAACGATGTTGACGAGATAAACCGGATACTGTCGGCGACGAAGCGGTTCTACTACAGGTCAGGGATAGCATACGTGCTGCTGCTGGTGTTTCTTGTCGTGCTGTATCCTATGCTGGTGCAGAACCAGATACAGCCGGGAATAACGCGCTTCATGATAATCATACTGGCAACGAGCAATCTCGTGGATTACCTGTTCCTTGGCAAATACAAAGTGCTGCTGATGGCAAACCAGAAGGGCTACGTTATGATGCTGGTACAGACGCTGGGTACAGTACTGAATACTGTTATCACAGTATGGCTAATCATGGAAGGCTGCAATGTGCTGCTGGTAAAATTCGTTGCCACAGTGATATATATACTTAGATTCATCCTTATCTGGATATATGTGAGAAAGCACTACAAATTCCTTGATTTCAACGCGGAGCCGAACTACGATGCTATCAACCAGAGATGGGCGGCGCTGCTGCATCAGATAACCGGAGTCATCGTAAACAACACTTCAGTCGTCGTGATGACAGTTTTCATGGGAACGAAAGCGCTGATCGAAGTCAGCGTGTACGGCGTGTACAACATGATCGCGAATGCCATATCGCTGCTGGTAGGGTCGTTCAACAGCGGACTGCAGTCCGGATTCGGAGAGCTGCTGTCCAAGGGCGACAGGAAAGCGCTCGATAACGCATATTCGAACTACGAATATCTGACATACATGGTCGTTTTCTGGGCATATACGTGTATGGCGGTGCTGATAATGCCGTTCATACAGCTTTACACTAAATCGTTCACCGATGCTGTCTATGTGAGAGACGAGATCGCATTCATGTTCGTGCTCGTCGGCATAGCTCAGAATATCAGGATACCGTCGATAACGCTTATATGTGCTGCGGGCCACTACAAACAGACGAGATGGCGCGCGGTCCTTGAAGTGATCATAATAATATCGGTTTCACTTTTACTGGTGAAGCCTTACGGGATGCTGGGCGTTCTTATAGGAAGCTTCTGTTCGTTTCTTTACAGAGGCATAGACATAGTGTACTACAACACGACCAGGATCGTCCTGGGGTCATGGAAACGCACGCTCAGGCGTATAATAAGAAATCTCGCGGTCCTTATACTGCTTTCACTTGCAGGCAGGCCCGTGATGGGACTTGCTGTCGAGGGCTACGTGCACTGGTTCATTTGTGCAGTCATAGTAGCGCTGGCTGCCATGATCATGTTCCTGGCAGTGAACGCGGTGCTGGAACGTGAAGAATTCAGGACCCTCATAAACAGGATAAAAAAATCGGTAGGCAGACAGTAGGGGCTGCTGAAACAGAGGAGAAATGATGAAAAAACTGATAACGAATCTCGGCAAGTTTATCATACTCAGACTCATATATCCGCGTCAGTACAGGAAATACTGCGGGCTCCCTCTGCAGCGCAGGAAAGTCATCTTCCTTGAAGTCAGGGGGAAGACTCTGGGAAACAGCATGAGAGAAGTTTACCGGAGGATATCTGAAGATCCTTCATATGACGTGAGATGCCACTTCCTGATGGAAGGCACAGGGCCGAGAAGTGAAAACGTTAAAAATACCAAAGCATTTTTAAAAGACATGGCGACTGCGGAGTATGTCTTCCTGAGCGAGGCGAACAATGCTTTCGCGTGCTTTGAAAAACGCCCGGAGACGACGGTCATACAGCTGTGGCACGGCTGCGGCGCATTCAAGAGATTCGGTCTGAGTACGGCTGACCTGAAATTTGGAAGCAGCAGAGCACAGCAGCAGAAATATCCGCTCTACAGGAATCTGGACCTGGTGTCTGTCAGCAGTCCTGAGGTGATATGGGCATATAAGGAAGCTATGGGTGTTGATGACGGCATAATAAAAGCTACAGGCATAAGCCGGACGGATGTCTTCTTTGACAGTGGATTTGTCACAGCGGCGGTGAGAAAAGTCCATAAAGCGGTGCCGGCAGCATACGGCAGGAAGGTGATATTGTATGCTCCGACTTTTCGTGGGGATGTGACACATGCAAAGGCTCCGGACAGACTGGATATAAGGTATATGATGGACAGGCTCGGCGACCGGTATGTGCTGCTGATAAAGCATCATCCTTTCATCAAGGAAAGACCCGGGATACCGGCGGAGTGCAGCAGCTTTGCATATGATATAACGGAAAAACTGGAGATAGACGATCTTCTGTGTGCGGCTGACGTATGCATATCCGACTACTCGTCGCTTGTATTCGAGTATGCGCTGTTCAGAAGACCGATGATATTCTTTGCATACGACCTGGAGCTTTACAATGACTGGAGAGGATTTTACTACGACTATGAAGAACTTACTCCCGGCCCTGTAGTGGATACCACCGGGCGGGTAGCGGAATGCATAGAAAAGTGCGAAGAAGGGTTTGACAGTGCAGCGGTAGAGCAGTTTGCAGATAAATTCATGTCTTCATGCGACGGACATGCGACGGACAGGATACTGGCGTATGCGGGAATAGAGACAGATGGATAAGACGATATACGGACAGGCCTTCAGGTTTGCCTGTACAGGAGTCGTGAACACTCTGGCCGGAATGGCGGTGATGTTCGGACTCTACAATATATTCGGGTGCTCGTACTGGGTATCGTCGGCGGTGAATTATACGGCGGTCAGCGTCCTGAGCTATTTCCTGAACAGGAAGATAACGTTCGGGTACAGCGGAAAGGTGCTGAAAAGCGGTATCAGATTCGCAGTGAACATAGCGGTCTGCTATCTGGCGGCTTACGGGGCTGCAAAGCCTCTGGTCATGGCAGTCATGGCGGACAGTCCTGTGAGGCTGCGTGAAAACGCGGCGATGCTGGCAGGCATGTGCATCTTTACAGGCCTGAATTTTCTTGGTCAGCGATTTTTTGTATTTGGGGAGAAGAAAAATATGGATTACAGGAAAATATATGAAAAATGGGCAGAAAGCCCTCATCTTGAAGAAAGTGAAAAAAATGTGCTCGCAGAAATGAGCGAGGAAGAGATATCGGATGCATTTTACAGGAAGCTCAGCTTCGGGACTGCGGGAATGCGCGGCGTGATGGGCCTCGGCATGAACAGGATGAACAGATACACTATACGCATGGCTGCAAAGGGTTTTGCAGGTATCCTCGGAGAGGGCGCAAAGGTGGCGATCGCGTATGATACGCGAAATCATTCGGATGAGTTTGCAAAGGAAGCGGCGCGAGTGCTGGCTGCTTCGGGCATAAAGGCGCTGCTGTTCGACAGGTATTCGCCTGTGCCGTTGCTTTCATTCACCGTGAGAGATCTGAAATGCGACGGCGGCATCGTGATAACGGCGAGTCACAATCTTCCTGCGTACAATGGCTTCAAGGTGTATGACAACACCGGATGTCAGCTCGGCAGGGAATCTGCGGCGAAGATATCGGAGAATATCGAGAATCTCGATGACGAACTGGGGATCCCGGTTTCGGATGAGGACGATCCTAATATAGAATATATCGGTCAGGATGTCATAGACAGATTCATGGATGCCGTACAGAAGTGTGGTGTGGATACTGCGCCTGAAGCGGCGTCTGACCTCAGTGTCGTATACACGCCGCTTCACGGATCGGGCCGCGAATACGTGCTGGAAACGTTGAGGCGCGCAGGCTTCAGCAATGTCACGCTCGTAAAGGAGCAGGCTGACTACAACGGTGATTTTCCTACCGTGAGAAAGCCGAATCCCGAAGAGACAGCAGTGTTTTATATAGCTGAAGAAAAGGCAAAGGAGATCAGCGCGGACATCATAATAGGCACAGACCCTGACAGCGACAGGATCGGCGCCGGTGTGATGCATGACGGAAAGATCGTGTATCTGTCGGGAAATCAGACGGGTGCACTGTTCGTGGATTTCCTGGCGAGGATGAGACAGTCTGCGGGAAAGAAGCTGATAACCTCGATAGTCACAGGTGATATGGGGCAGGATATCGCAGCTTCATACGGCGTGGAGACTATAAGGACCTTCACAGGCTTCAAGGATCTCGCGGCCGAGATGAACAGGCACCGTGAAGATGAGATACTGATGGCGTATGAGGAAAGCTACGGATATCTTACCGGGACTCATATCAGAGACAAGGACGGTATATCATCGTCGCTCGTGATGTGTCAGATGGCGGCATACTGGAAACAGCAGGGCAAGACTCTTATCGATGTGCTCGAAGATCTGTTTGCAGAGCACGGATATTATATAGACGATCAGCTGTCGTTCGTATTCGAAGGCGCGGCAGGTGCGGACAGGATAGCCTCGATCATGAAGAGATTCAGAAGCGAGGGCGAGAGCGTATTTGCGGATATATGTGAGCTGGCCGAGCTAAGAGACTACAGCAGAGGAGCAGAAGGCGTCGCAGAAGCTAATGTGCTCAAGTTCATGTTCAGCAACGGATCGTGGGCGGCAGCCAGACCGTCGGGGACAGAACCGAAGGTCAAGTTCTACTGCTGCATAAAAGACAGGGACAGAGAGCAGGCTGAAAAGCTCCACAGTCTCCTGAAAAACAGGATAGAAAAAGAAGTGGAACAGGCATGATGAAAGACGTTATATTTCACACAACTTTCATCGGCAAAAGCATTGCGATTATTGATTTAAACAGCCTCTGTTGGTATAATGGTCTGTGATGTGAAAGGAGTAAATGAATGAACGATGACAGATGGAACAGTTACGGAAACACATCGGGAAACGGACAATACAGGGACGATAATACAAGCTCAAAAGATCAGGCATATCAGGAGTACCTGCGTCTCAGAGAGAACCGCAGCAGCAGAAGCAGTGATCGGAGCAGACATATAAAAGACGACAGCCTTTACGGTGAATATTATGCGGGCAACAGCAGGAAAAAGCGAAGTTCCGGCGGGCAATACGTCGACGGGACTTATTACTATGAGCGCAGCGGCAGGCACAGGCAGGCGGATACCGGACAGTCGGAGATGGACCAGCGCAGACAGTACGAGGCGATCAGGCGCCAGGCTAAGCACGAGTATATGAATGAACAGCCTTACAGGAGCGGGAGCTCTATAGATGATACACCGTATGGAAGCTCCGAGATGAGGAAGAGAAGCAGAACCGAGTCGGAAAGGGGCAGAAAGGAACTGCAGGAGCGGTATCTTTCAGAACGCGAACGTGTAAACAGCGGCGGGACGATAGCAAGACCGGGCAGAACGAACAGGGATGACAGAGACAGGCCCGGAGAAGAAAATGATGCTGCGAATGCGCCGAACGGCAGAAAAGGCGGAAAAAACGGCGGAGGCGGCAAAAAGAAAAGGCGCGGGCTCAAGATCGCACTGATAGTCGTGCTTATCCTCGTTCTCGGCATAGGCGGCGTCATCGCTGCCGGTCTTACGGCGGTAAAAAGCACTCTCGACAATGTGGGCAGAGTGGAACTGGATCCGGATGCTATAGGCATCGATCCGCAGGTTGATGCAGAGCTCAGTAATTACAGGAATATAGCGATACTCGGCGTTGATGCCAGAGATATGTCAAGCGATGAGGATGTCAGGAGCGATGCTATCGTGATAGCCAGCATCAACAAGGAGACAAATGAGATCAAACTGTTCTCGGTCTACAGAGACACGATGCTCGACATGGGTGACGACATCGGACTGGACAAGATCACGCATGCATATGCTTACGGCGGTCCGAGCCAGGTGCTGTACGTGCTTAATAAAAATCTCGATCTCAATATCAAGGAAGTGGTCGTAGTTAACTGGAAGTCAGTTGCTGACACGGTAGACGCGCTCGGCGGACTGGATATCGAGATACAGGAATCAGAAATAGACGAAATGAATAAGTATATAGAGGATACTTATAATACGATAGGCGGCTCTAATGAAAAGATATCATCGCCGGGAATGCAGACTCTCAACGGAAACCAGGCGGTGACATATGCCAGAATAAGAAAAGATGCCGCTACAGGAGATTTCAGGAGAAACGAGAGAATGAAGATCGTCGTCAAGGCTACTTTCGAGAAGGCGAAGACGATGAAGATAAGCTCTCTCAAAAAGATCTCAAAAGAGATACTCCCTGAGATAAAGACGAATATGTCATCTGCGGACATGATGGGAATGGTGCTCAAGCTGACGTCATACGAAATGACGGACAGTGTGGGCTGGCCGTATGATCACGATGACTGGGATTCAGATGTGTACTATAACATACCGGTCACACTGGACAGCAATGTGACGCAGCTTCATGAGGACTTCTTCGCGCAGGATGGATACGAGCCTACGCAGGACGTGCTGGATATAAGCGAGTGGATATCGGCAGTGACAGGTTATTATGGTTATTATTACTACTAGAGAGCAGAAAGGCAGTTTTATGGAAACTATAAAATCTATAGTGATACTGTTCGGCGGGATATCGTCTGAGCATGAGGTTTCATGTGTATCGGCAGCTTCCGTGCTCGAACATATAGACAGAGAGAAATATGACATCAGGACCATAGGCATCACGAAGGAGGGGAACTGGTTTCTGACAGATTCACCTGCTTCTGATATCAGCGATGGTTCATGGGAACAGGATGAGAACAACAGGAGAGCATTCATCGTGCCGGACCGCGGCACAGGCGGGATCATGGCGGAGAATGCAGACGGCACGTTTGAAGTCATCAGAACAGATGTGGTGTTCCCGGTGCTTCACGGCAAGAACGGTGAGGACGGTACGATGCAGGGACTGCTCCAGCTGGCCGGTATACCTTTCATAGGCTCTGATACAGCAGCGTCATCTGCGTCGATGGACAAAGCGATAACGAAAGCGATGATAGAGCATCGCGGATACGTGGATCAGGCGAGATGCTATGTAGTGCATCAGACAGCGTACGACAGAGACAGAAATGCTCAGCTTGAAGCGGTGAACAGTTTCTTTGCAGATACATATCCGCTTTTCGTAAAGCCTGCAAATGCGGGATCGTCGGTAGGCATAAGCAAGGTGAAGCGTGCGGAGGATCTCGAAAAGGCTCTTGATCTGGCATTCGCAGAGGACTGCAAGGTGCTCGTGGAAGAAGCGATAACAGGCAGAGAAATCGAAGTGGCAGTGCTCGGAAACGAAGAGCCGCAGGCATCGTGCATAGGTGAGATCTTTGCTGCAAATGAGTTTTACGATTACAATGCGAAATATGAAAACAGCAAGTCGCAGACGGCGATCGTAAGGGATCTTGAGCCCGAAAAAGAACAGGAGATAAAGGACAAGGCGATAAGCGTCTACGAGACGATGGGCTGCTCGGGGATGTCGAGAGTGGACTTTTTCCTCGAGGACGGCGGCAGAGTCGTTTTCAATGAGATAAACACGCTCCCGGGATTCACGAGCATAAGCATGTACCCGAAGCTCTGGGAGGCGTCAGGCATACCGTACGATGAACTTATTGACAGGCTGATAAAGCTTGCACTTGATAAATACGAGAGATAAAGAGGAGAAGAAGAAATGGCAAAGGAAAAAATAAATTTTGAAGACGAACAGGTAAGACTGCGTTACAGACATACGACTTCACATATCCTGGCACAGGCTGTCAAGAAGCTGTGGCCGGATGCGAAGCTGGCGATCGGACCTGCGATAGAGAACGGATTCTACTACGATTTCGATATGGAGCACAAGCTCAATGACCAGGATCTTCTCAAGATCCAGAAGGAAATGAAGAAGATCATACAGGCGAATTATCCGCTGGAAAGATTCGAACTGCCTAGAGAAGAAGCGATAAAGTTCATGGCTGACAAGGGCGAGGACTACAAGGTAGAGCTGATCGAAGATCTGCCTGAGGACGAGACCATCTCATTTTATCAGCAGGGAGATTTCGTCGATCTCTGTGCCGGACCTCACATGGAAAAGACAGGACAGATAAAGGCTGTAAAGCTGCAGAGCGTGGCAGGTGCATACTGGAGAGGTGACTCGAACAGACCTATGCTGCAGAGGATATACGGAACATGCTTCCCTAGCCAGCAGGAGCTCGATGACTATATCGCCAAGCTCGAGGAGGCAAAGAAGAGAGACCACAGAAAGATCGGAAAGGAAATGGATCTGTTCGCGCTTTACGAAGAAGCACCGGGATTCCCGTTCTTTATGCCTAAGGGTATGATCATAAGAAACGAGCTCGAAAGCTTCTGGAAGAGCGAGCACAGAAAGAGAGGATACGAGGAGATCAAGACTCCTCTCATCATGAGCGAGCAGCTCTGGAGGACTTCAGGACACTGGGATCACTACAAGGACAACATGTACTTCACGAAGATAGACGGTGAAGACTATGCGATAAAACCGATGAACTGTCCGGGCTCACTGCTCGTGTACAAGAGAAAGATGTGGTCATACAGAGACTTCCCTATCAGGATGGGAGAACTCGGACAGGTGCACAGACATGAGCTTTCAGGCGCGCTGCACGGACTGATGAGAGTAAGGACATTCACTCAGGACGATGCGCATATCTTCATGCTGCCTGAACAGATCAGAGACGAAGTCATCGGCGTGGTGAAATTCATCGATGACGTTTACAATATGTTCGGATTCACATACCATATCGAGCTTTCCACAAGACCTGAAGACTCGATGGGAACCGACGAGGAATGGGAAACTGCAGAGACAGCACTCAGAGAGGCTATGGAAAGCATAGGAGTGCCGTTCGTCATCAATGAAGGAGACGGCGCATTCTACGGTCCTAAGCTCGACTTCCACCTGGAAGACTCGCTCGGCAGGACATGGCAGTGCGGTACTATCCAGCTCGACATGCAGATGCCGCAGAGATTCGATATCACATATGTAGGCCCTGACGGTGAAAAGCACAGACCTGTAATGATACACAGAGTAATATTCGGATCGATAGAGAGATTCATCGGTATCCTCATTGAGCACTTCGCCGGTAAATTCCCGCTCTGGCTCGCACCGGTACAGGTGAAGCTGCTCACAGTGACAGAGAAGTTCACAGACTATGCTCTCGAAGTGGCTAAGAAGTTCGAGGACGCAGGTCTCCGTGTTGAGGCAGATATAAGAAACGAAAAGATCGGATATAAGATCAGAGAAGCCAGAAACGAGAGAACTCCGTACATGTGCATCATCGGCGAGAGAGAAGTCGAAGCCGGAAACCTGACTGTAAGATCCAGCAAGGCCGGCGAGCTCGGCGAGATGACTCCTGACGAACTGCAGGCAAAGCTGCTCAGGGAGATCGCGGACAAGAGCATATAGGCGTGATTTACAGGATAAGAGATCATCGATATGAACAACAACAGTTTTAACAGCGGCATGCCTCCGTACGGCGGAGGCGCCGGACAGCCGCATCCTGAGTATCATGCAGCACAGGATGCATGGCATGGAAATACGAAAAAAAGCAGGAACAAGGCGCTGATAATAATAGCCTGCATCATCGGCGGGCTGCTGCTTCTGGGAGGCATCATCGCATTTATGGCGTCGATGTCATCCATGATAGGCAGTGCCGGAGATGTCAGCGGCGCAGCATCAGTGAGAGGATCTCATGTCGGAGTACTCTATGTCGAAGGAACGATAAGTGAGAGCGACGATACGTACAACCATCAGTTTGCGCTCGACGCGGTGCAGGGCATGATGGACAACAGTGACAATGAGGCGCTGATGCTTTATGTGGATACTCCGGGCGGAGGAGTATATGAAAGCGATGAACTGTATCTGAAAATAAAGGAATATCAGGAGACCACCGGGCGCCCCGTATATGCGTATTTTGCATCACAGGCGACTTCCGGCGGGTATTACATATCGGCGTCTGCCGACAGGATCACTGCAAACAGAAACTGCAGGACGGGATCGATCGGAGTGACGATGGGCACGCTTTACGATGTGTCAGGTCTGCTGGAGAAGTACGGTATAAAGGCGGAGACGATAACTTCCGGAGAAAACAAGGCGATGGGAAGCATGACATCGCCGCTTACCGATGAGCAGAAACAGATATTCCAGAGTATGATAGATGAATCGTACGAGCAGTTTGTCTCGATAGTGGCCGACGGCAGAGGGCTTGACACAGACTATGTCAAAAGTATCGCTGACGGCAGGATATACACTGCGAAACAGGCGGAATCCGTAAAGCTGATCGACGGCGTGGTGGATACATACGACGATGCCGTGAACGATATGATAGAGGAATTCGGGCTTGAGCACTGCGATATCTATGAGTTCAGATATCAGCCGCAGGCAAGTCTGCTGGACGGACTGGTGCAGAGCTTCGACAGGTTTGCCGAGGCGTTTTCTTCAGGCAGTGACATAAGCGCGCTGGAGAAGATCATGGAAAATAACAGTGAAGTCAGACTGCAGTATATGTGCAGGGAGATCAGATAAATGAAAAAAAGATCGAGAGCGATATTTACATTCATGACAGCCGTTATTTTGGCGGCTGTCACAGTTTTTACAGCTGGTTTTCAGGGCAGTGAAGCATATGGAAAAACAGATGATAAAGTGACCGGTACGGATACCGTATCGGTCGTTTTTACACATGATATGCATTCGCATATGGATAAGGACAGGGTGCAGAAAAAAGGCCAGGTAGTCGAGATCGGCGGCTTTGCAAAGCTGAAGACAGCGATAGACAGTGTAAAGGCGCAGTATCCGGATACATTCCTGCTCGATGCAGGCGATTTTTCGATGGGTACGCCGTACCAGACGATATTCTCCGAAGAAGCTTCGGAGATGAAAATGATGGGTTTTCTCGGATTCGAGGCGACTACGCTCGGAAATCACGAGTTCGACTACAGAGCGGCAGGGCTGGCATCGATGATGAATGCCGCAGCGGCAGATGACAGCACACCGGCTATGCTGATCGCGAACATAGACTGGGAGGCGACGCTGGCCGACGAGGAGCTCAGGGACGACGCGCAGCTGCTCAAAGATTCGTTCGACAGCTACGGTGTGAAGGATTATATGATTATCGAGCATAACGGGATAAAAGCGGCAGTGTTCGGGATAATAGGCGAATCTGCAGTGGATTATGCGCCTGAGAGCGGACTGCTCTTCAAGGATCCGAGAGAGACGGCGGCAGAGGTCGTCGAAAAGATAAAAGCTGACGAGGATGCTGATATCATAATATGTCTGTCGCACAGCGGCACAGTGGAAAATGAGAAAGACACGCTGGAAAAGACGGAGGACTATCTGCTGGCGGAAGAGGTTCCGGACATCGATCTGATAATCAGCGGTCACACTCATACCGTGCTTGGAGAGGCTGTTAAGGTGGGAAATTCATACATAGTTTCATGCGGCAGCTATAACCGCAATGCAGGACATATCACTCTCAAGCGCGGCGATGACGGCAGGTACGAGCTTGCGTCATACGAGCTGATACCGCTGGACGAGAGTATCGCAGGAGACAGCTCCGTAGATGAGCAGCTCGGCTATTACCGTTCGCTGGTAGATGAAAAGTATTTCAGCGGATACGGATACAGCGCAGATCAGGTGCTCGCATACAACGATATCGACTTCCCATCGATAGAGCAGTTCGGACTTAAGCAGGGTGAAGAGCCTCTCGGGGATCTGATCGCTGACTCATACAAGTATGCGGTAAATGAAGCGACCGGGGAAACACCTGACGTGACCGTGGTGCCTCACGGAGTGGTGCGCGGCAGCTTCCTTAAGGGTGATATCACGGTGACAGATGCATTCAACGTGAGCTCGCTCGGTTATGGAAAGGACGGCAGTGCCGGATATCCGCTGGTCAAGGTGTATCTGACGGGCAGGGAGCTCAAAGCTGTGGCAGAAGTGGATGCAAGTATTTCGGATTTCATGGGCGTCGCAAGACTTTACTGTGCGGGACTGGAATATTCCTGGAACCCTCACAGACTTATACTGAACAGAGCGGTCGACGTAAGCTTCAATGATGGAGAAAAGACTGAAGAGATACAGGACGACAGGCTATACAGCGTTGTAGGAGATCTGTACTCGTGTCAGATGCTTGGAACGGTAAAGAGCAAGTCTTTCGGGCTGCTGAAGATCGATCCGAAGGATGAGAACGGTGAACTGATAGACGATTTTGAGGAGCATATAATAAACGACGGAGACGGCGAACTGAAGGCATGGTATGCACTCGCATCGTATATCGATTCATTCGAAGGAGACATAGTGCCTGATTATTACAGCACGACTCACGATCGCAAGACTAAGATCGACAGCCGTGACATTTCGGATCTGTTAAAACAGCCGAACAACGTTTTTGCGCTGGTTTCGTGCGTGGCATCGGCTCTGGTGATCCTGACCGTGATCATAGTCATTTTTGTCAGAAGGCGCAGACACAGGAAAGCTGCGGCGAAGGACGAAGCCTAGAAATATGGATGGCAGATAGTGCAGGCGCTGCAGCTCTGCTGCCGCAGTGCCGTTAAATTTTATCTTGACACATAAAAAAACAAGTGGTAGTATATCAACATATTAATACTAAACTGAAGACGAGGAAGTAAAACTGAAAAACGGTTTCTCAGAGAGTCCGGGGCGGTGGGATCCGGGCAGATGCAGTTTCAGTAAATGGGCCTCCGAGGGCAAGGTGAAAAGTGCTTTGTAACGCAGCTGTAAATACTGCAGATGCGCTTAGTAGCTGAGACGCGATGCCGGCGTAACGGGCAAAGAGTGTGATAGCACTCTGCAGAGAGAATGCATTTTGCATTAAACAAGGTGGTACCGCAGGCATACGCTTGTCCTTGAGTTAGGACAGGCGTTTTTTTATAGCAAAGGAAATTTCTCATAGAGAAATGACGAAGCTTCAGAGAAGTCTGCTGCTGATCAGAATTCGGCGAAACAGACTTTTTATGCGCGACCCGCAGATTTGCAGAAGTGTGACATGTAGTAACGGCGTAAAAGCCGGAAGATAATCGTAAAGGAAAGGAGAGCGCAGTATGAGGCTGCGCGAAGGAGAGGAAATGAAAAAGAAAAGTTTGGCGATCGTAATGGTACTGCTGATGATGGTATCGATGATGTCAGTAGTTATGACAGGCTGCGGGAATTCAGGCAGCAGCGATGGGGATACGATAAAAATAGGTATCGTACAGCTTGTTGAGCATACATCACTCGACCAGATAAGAGAATCGATCATAGCTCAGCTCGAAGAGGAAGGCTATGTCGATGGAGACAACATCGAGATCAATTATCAGAATGCGCAGAATGAGCAGTCGAATCTCAAGACTATCTGTCAGGGATTCGTTGCAGACAAGGTAGATATCATCGTGGCTATCACGACGCCTGCAGCACAGGTTGCTATGAGTGAGACAGATGAGATCCCTATCGTGTTCTCGGCAGTTACAGATCCGGTTGCGGCAGAAGTCGTTTCAGATATGGAAAAGCCGGGCGGAAACGTTACAGGAACATCGGATGCTATATCAGTTGAAAAGATAATGGGTCTTGCAGAAGAGATCACACCGGGATTCAAGACAGTGGGAGCTCTTTACAACTCTAGCGAAACCAACTCGGTAGCAGCAATCGAGGCACTCAGAGAATATGCAGCTGAAAATTCACTCGAACTCGTTGAATCAGCGATAACAAGTGCAAACGAGATCCAGCCGGCAGCTCAGAACCTCGCTAAAAAGTGCGACATCGTGTTCTCGCCGACAGACAATACGGTAGCTTCATCGATAGCAACTGCAAACAAGGTATTCATCGATGCAAAAGTTCCGTTCTATGTAGGTGCTGACTCCATGGTAAAAGACGGAGGATTCGCAACATACGGAGTAGATTATGAATATCTCGGACAGGAAACTGCAAAGATGATAGTAGAGATCATCAAGGGCGCTGATCCTGCAGAAATGCCTGTAAGAACGATGGATGAGATGGCTATGTACATCAACAGCCAGACTGCGGCCGACATGGGAATAAAGATTCCGCAGGATATTCTTGATAAAGCAACAGACTTAGCAAAGGAAGATTTATAAAATGTTAATAGTCACATTACTTGAAGCATTAGAACTGGGTCTTATATATTCGATACTGGCGCTAGGCGTATTCCTGTCATTCAGGACGCTCAACACGCCGGATCTGACAGTCGACGGCAGCATCGTTACAGGTGCTGCTGTTTCGGCTGTAGTGTGCAGCCACGCGGCAGGCATGGATCCCGCGGTACAGACGCTGGTATGCATCATCGGACTGGTGCTGGCATTCATTTTCGGCATGGGCGCAGGCGCGATAACGGCTCTGCTCAATACGAAGCTCAAGATACAGCCTCTTCTGGCAGGTATCCTCGTGATGCTGGGAATATATTCGATAAACCTCAGGATACAGGGAAAAGCAAATATCAACCTAAACAGTGCGCCAACCATTTACAAGAAGATGGCGGAAGTCATGCCCGGTTTCAAATGGAGCTCGATCGTGCTGGGTGCGCTGATCGCAGCCGTTGTGATAGTGCTCATGTTCGGATTCCTCAAGACTAGAAAGGGCTTTGCGCTGAGAGCGACCGGAGATAATGAAGATATGGTAAGAGCTGCAGGTATAAGCAGCGACAATATGAAACTCCTGGGACTTTCCGTATCGAACGGACTCGTGGGTCTTGCAGGCGGAATGCTCGCACAGTACCAGGGGTATTCAGATGTAGGCATGGGTACCGGTATGGTAGTCATAGGCCTGGCATCTGTAATAATCGGTGAAGTGCTGTTCGGAACTGGCAGCCTGATGAGAAGACTGATAGCTGTGGCTCTCGGCGCTGTAGTGTACAGGATGGTCATCGGTGTGGCGCTCTATCTGGGAATGCCTCCGACAGATCTCAAGCTCGTGTCGGCTGTCATCGTAACGATCGCACTGGCAATGGGAATGCTGGGAGAGAACTTCTCATTGAGAAAGAAAAAAGCAAAGGGAGGTGAGAAGAATGCTTAAGATAGAACATCTCACCAAAGTGTTCGGAAAGGGCACGATAAACGAGATGAAAGCGCTGGATGACGTGAATTTCCACGGAAAACCCGGCGATTTCATAACTATAATCGGAAGCAACGGCGCCGGTAAATCGACACTGATGAATTCTATCGCAGGCGTTTTCCCTGTGGACAGCGGCCGCATAGAAATAGACGGCAAAGAGATCTCGGGACTGCCGGAACACAAGAGAGCAAAGCTGATAGGGCGCGTTTTCCAGGATCCTATGAAGGGGACTGCGTTCGATATGACTATAGAAGAAAACCTGTCGATCGCGTATAACAAGATGCGAAAACGCGGATTCCAGGCAGGAATAAACAAGGCGGACAGAGAGCTTTTCAGGGAAAAGCTCACGCTTCTCGGGATGGGGCTCGAAAACAGGATGAAAGAGAAGGTAAGACTTCTGTCCGGCGGGCAGAGGCAGGCTCTGACGCTGTTCATGGCAGTGATTGCCGAACCGAAGCTGCTTCTTCTCGATGAGCATACAGCAGCGCTGGATCCGTCAGCGGCCAGAAAAGTCCTGGAGCTTACTGACTATTTTGCGAAGAACAGCGGGCTGTGTACCATGATGATAACTCACAATATGAAAGCTGCGCTCGAGCACGGCAACAGGACGATCCTGATGCAGGGAGGGCAGATAAAGATGGATATAAGCGGTGCGGAGCGTGACAGCATGACAGTCGAGAAGCTCGTGGAAAAATTTGAAATAGACAATGACAGAATGCTTCTGTAAAGGTCGTCCGATACTGTTGTAAAAGTTGTCTGATACTGTATTTACATTATCCCTGTCAATAAGTATAATAATAAGGATGCGTAAAAAACAGGAGTGACTGCAGTCGGGGAACAGATCGTATGGAGGACAGCTATGAAGAAACTTGAACAGAGAGAATGGGCATTCATCGACGATATTGTTTATTTCATCCACAATGATGATGATTTTTTAAACGAGAGAAAGACGCTGCTCTCGTATATATACCAGCTGATACCGAATAATTTTTCGGTATTTCATCTTGCGGATATGTCAGGAGAGCATCTGCTGGCACATCCTGTAGTTTATGTGCAGGGTGAGGAAAACGGGGCAAGCCATGAGCAGATCGACGCGATAAACCGCTACATAGACGAATACGAGGAAGAGGATTTCGGCAAATGGATAATGCTGGTCGGGAAAAGAGATGTATACAGAGAAATGGATCTCATAGACGATGATGAGATCCGTACGACAGGCTATTTCAACGATACGTATGCGGCGTTCGATGTGAAGTACAGCATGCAGGTGATAAGTGCCTACGACAAGAAGTTTCTCGGTGCGATAGTGCTGGGGAGAAGTACGGAGCAGGGCGATTTCAGCGACAAGGAACTGTACATGATGGAACTCATCAACAGGCATCTTAGTCTGAGGCTTCATCACGAATTCCGGAAATCGAGAGGCGCGGGCAGTGATTCCGGCGCGAAGCTCGAGGATCGCATACATGGTATCGCAGAGCAGTATTCCCTGACGAAAAGGGAGACTGAGGTGGTATTCAAGGTGGTAAAGGAAGGCATGACTAACAGTGAGATATGTGAATCACTGTGCATAGCCGATCATACACTCAACAAGCACCTGATAAACATTTACAGGAAATGTGACATAAACAGCAGAGTGGCGCTGATACACAAGGTGATATCGTAGCGGCACGGTCTGTATAATGGATTCAGAACGATGCAAAAGCGCACAGCTTGGTAATGTGCGCTTTTTACATATGTAAAGCGCTATCTTTCATCAAGTCTTCACGGTGTTTTGCTGTTAATTTTTCATGATAGATGATATACTATAAAAACGGAATTTTTTTGTATTAACAGGATCGGAGGTATACGATTGAGACGTAACTTTGATATTTCTTTTATAATACTGATAGCGATACTGCTGATGAACTCGCTAAGGAGCGGGGCGTTCGCACATCCGCTGCAGTGGCTTATGAGCGAACTGATACTGCTGCCCGGGATCATAGTAGGACTTTCCTTTCATGAATATGCGCATGCGAAGGTGGCATACAAGCTGGGAGATCCGACTCCTAAGATGCAGGGAAGGGTGACGATAAACCCTCTGGCGCATATCGATCCGGTAGGGCTTGCAGCACTGCTGTTCGCAGGTTTCGGATGGGGCGTGCCTGTACAGATAAATCCTGCCAATTTCAAAAACAGGAGACGTGACGAACTGTTCGTTGCACTGGCGGGTGTAACGATGAATCTGCTCGTAGCGATCGTGTTTTCGATGATAGCGAAGATACTTTACATGACGGTGCCGGGATTCCTGTCGGGCAGTGTCGGGTACATCCTGTGGCAGATCATAATATGTGTGATAAGGATAAATCTCGTGCTGATGGTGTTCAATCTGATACCCTGCCCGCCGCTTGACGGATTTTCAGTGGTCACGGAGCTGTTCAACATCAGACATACGGAGCTTTACTGGACTATTTACAGATACGGGAACTGGATACTGATCGCACTGATAATATTCGGAATAACAGGCATGATCATCACACCGTGTGTGAATTTCATGTACAGTCTGCTGTGGAGCTTTATAATTTAGACAGGGATATTTGACATGGATTATTTGGATAAACTCAACAAAAAACAGAGAGAAGCGGCTATGCATACTGAAGGGCCGCTTCTTATTCTGGCGGGAGCCGGAAGCGGCAAGACGAGCACGATGACTCACAGGATCGCATATATGATACTGGAGAAGCATGTCGATCCGTACAATATACTTGCGGTGACATTCACAAACAAGGCTGCGAAAGAGATGAAGACGAGAGTCGAGGAACTGCTGGGAGGCGGACTGAGCTCCTGGATCATGACATTCCACTCGGCATGCCTGAGGATACTCAGGATGCACGCCGAAGTGCTGGGATACGGCAGGGATTTTACCGTATATGACCCGACAGACCAGAAGACACTCGTTAAAAACATAATAAAGGAACTCAATATAGACGGCAAACGCTACACGCCGTCATATTTTCTGGGAATAATCAGCAAATGCAAGGAGAACCGCATATCGAGCGAGGAATACACGAATATCTTCGGCGATGATATCAAGGACAAGATGACAGCGAGAGTGTACGGCAGCTACGAAAATACGCTCAAAAAAAACAATGCGATGGATTTCGACGACCTGCTTCTCAATGCAGTGCGCCTTTTCGAAAAGGACGAAGCTGTGCTGCTGAAATATCAGAACAGGTTCAGATACATAATGGTCGATGAGTACCAGGATACGAACAGACTGCAGTACACATTCATAAAGATGCTCGCAGAGGCGCACAATAACATATGTGTGGTCGGCGACGACGACCAGTGCATATATCAGTGGAGAGGTGCAGATATAAGGAACATACTGGAGTTCGAAAAGGATTTCAGAGATGCGAAAGTCGTGAAGCTCGAGCAGAACTACAGATCGACATCGACGATACTCGATGCGGCTCATTCGGTGATAGAAAACAACAGAGGAAGAAAAGCGAAGAAGCTGTGGACCGACAACGAGGAGGGCCATAAGATCGTGTATTTTCGCGCTGAAGACGAGAGAGACGAGGCGTATTTCGTGGCGAGCGAGATCAACAGGATGAAGTCATCATCGCATCCGTACAGCGACTTCGCGATACTGTACAGGACGAATTCACAGTCACGAACGTTCGAAGAAGCATTATCAAGGCGCGAGATACCGTACAGAGTGCTCGGCGGACTGAGATATTACGACAGAAAAGAAATAAAAGACATAATGTGCTATCTGAGGCTGATACAGAATCATGCCGACGATCTGGCGCTCATGAGAGTGATAAACGAGCCGAAGCGAGGCATAGGCGGCAAGACCGTGGAAAAGCTCAGGACGCTGGCATCAGTCAGGAACGAAAGTATTTTTGACGTTCTCGGCGACATGGAAGTGATATCTTCGCTTTCGTCGAAAGTTTCGAGAAATATAGAAACTTTCAGGGAGCTGATAGATGCGTACAGCGGTGAAAAAGACGATATGAAGATCTCTGATCTTTATGACGGAGTGCTTGTGAAGTCCGGCTATCTCAAGGCGCTGGAGGATCAGAACACGCTCGAGGCGGAGAGCCGCATAGAGAACCTGCTGGAGTTCAGATCGGTTATTTACGATTATGAGAAAGAGGATCCGAATATCACACTGGCGGAGTTCATGGAAAGGATCGCGCTTCTTGCCGAGGTGGACAATCACGACGCGGATGAGAATGCGGTCGTGATGATGACTATGCACAGCGCCAAGGGTCTGGAATTCCCGTTCGTGTTCCTGCCGGGCATGGAAGACGGACTTTTCCCGGGATGGCGCGCATTCGACAGGGAAGACGGACTCGAAGAGGAAAGACGCCTGTGCTACGTGGGAATGACGCGTGCAAAGGAGCGGCTGTGGCTGACGAGTGCGGAGCGCAGGACTCTTTACGGCAAGACTGATTATACGCGAGAATCTCAGTTCCTTCGCGAACTCGACAAGAAGCTGATAGAGGGCGATGCGGTATTCGAGAAAAAGAAGCACAACGCAGACGGCATGTTCACTGACGGGATAACCGAAAGCCAGCCGTTCAGGCCGTTCGATCAGCTGAAATATGCAAGGCAGCAGGTGAAGAAAAACGTGGGTGCGGCTTCTGACGATTTCAGTGCGGGAGAGCTCGTATCTCATCCTAAATTCGGTAAAGGCGAGGTCGTTTCATGCGACGGCAAGATCGTGACAGTGAAATTCGGCGATGGAACGAAAAAGCTCGCCGTGGGATTCGCACCGCTGAAAAAGCTCTGATGCAGGGTCCCGTGAGAGGATAAAAGAAGAGGTGTATCACATATGGAAGACAAGCGAAAACTCATCGAGGAGAAAGTAGCATTCCTTAATAAAGCGGCGAAAGCCTACTATCAGGAAAACCGGGAGCTGATCACTAATCAGGAATACGACAGCCTGTATGACGAGCTCGAGAAACTGGAAAAAGAGACCGGGATAGTGCTTTCCTCGAGTCCGACGGTAAATGTCGGGTATGAGGTGCTCAGCGGACTGCCGAAGGAACGTCATCCGTCTCCGATGCTGTCTCTGGACAAGACAAAGGAGATCGACGCGCTGCGCGGATGGCTTGGCGATCATGAGGGACTGCTTTCATGGAAGCTCGACGGCCTCACGACGGTGCTCACATATGAAAACGGCAGGCTCGAAAAAGCGGTGACGAGAGGCGACGGCATCACGGGCGAGGTGATAACCAGCAATGCCAGAAAGTTCGAGAACATACCGCTGGAGATACCTGAAAAGGGCACAGTCACTGTTAGAGGCGAGGCAGTGATAAGCTATGCTGACTTCGAAGAGATAAACAGGACGATAGGCGACGCGGATGCGAAGTACAAGAATCCGAGAAATCTCTGCAGCGGATCTGTAAGACAGCTAAACAACGAGATAACGGCTCAGCGCCACGTGAAGTTCTATGCGTTTTCACTGGCGGAAGGCGGCGCCGGACTTGAATACAGACATCAGCAGATGCAGTGGATGTACGAGCAGGGCTTCGATACGGTCGATTATGTCAGAGTCACTGCGGCAGATATAGAGGATGCGGTGAACGGATTCGAGGAAAAGATCGCGGATTTTCCGCTGCCTTCCGATGGACTGGTGCTGATATTCGACGATATAGAGTACGGCAGATCACTGGGATCTACTGCAAAGTTCCCGCGCGATTCCATAGCTTTCAAGTGGAAGGATGAGATGAGGGAGACTCATCTGCGGCAGGTGCTGTGGAATGCATCGCGTACCGGACTCATCAACCCGATCGCGGTGTTCGATCCGGTGGAGCTGGAGGGCACTACAGTCAGCAGAGCGTCTGTTCACAATCTCAGTATAGTCAGGGAGCTGCAGCTCGGTATCGGTGACGAGATAAAGGTGTATAAGGCTAATATGATAATACCGCAGATCGCAGAGAATCTGACGAAGAGCGGCAGTCTGAAGCCGCCGGAGAAATGTCCTGTGTGCGGGACCGGCACTGTGATAAAGGACGACAGCGGCGTGGAGACTCTGCACTGTCCTAACAGTGCGTGTCCGGCCAAGCGGATCAAGTCGTTCACACACTTTGTGAGCAGGAATGCGATGAACATCGAAGGATTGTCGGAGGCTACGCTTGAAAAGCTAGTTGATGAAGGCATGGTCAGAGAATTCGCTGATCTGTTCGATATGGAAAAATGGAGAGATCGCATAATAACGATGGACGGTTTCGGCGAGAAATCATTCGAAAACCTGCTGAAGTCAGCGGAAAAGGCGAGCCGGACAACGCCTGCGCGTCTGCTCTTCAGCCTGGGTATACCGAACATAGGCGTCGCGAATGCGAAGATGATCGCGCGTGAATGCGATGACGACTGGGAGAAGATCAGCAGCCTCACCGAAGAGGAGCTCGTGTCCATAGACGGTATAGGCGAAGTCATGGCGAAAGCGTACGTTGAATTTTTCCACGATGAAGAGAAGAAACGACTGATCGATGACCTGCTGGACAGGCTGCAGCTCGAGCGGGAGCCTGACGAAGGACGAAGCGAAAAGCTCAAAGGACTCACCTTCGTGATAACCGGGAAAGTGAAGCATTTTGCAAACCGCGATGCAGTGAAGGCCGCAGTGGAAGCTGCGGGAGGGAAGACGTCGTCTGCGGTCAGCAGCAAAACGGACTATCTCATAAACAATGATATAACGTCGGGATCGTCAAAGAACAAAAAAGCCAAAGAGCTCGGCATCCCGATCATAACTGAAGAAGAATTTTTGAAGATGACAGAGGAATGATACTATGCTTAAAACAGGGAAATTAGACAGTGATCTGCTGAAGAAACTCGTATTTGACAAGATAACATACAGAAGCGACGATGTGAAGGTGAGGCCGGGTATCGGTGAGGACTGCGCGGTAGTGGACTACGGAGATTATGAATGCATCATGTCGACTGATCCGATAACTGCGGCGGTGAGCGATATCGGCAGACTTTCGATACACATAACATGCAACGATATAGCTTCAAACGGAGTGCAGCCTCTGGGTATCATGCTGGCTGTGATGCTGCCGGAAGGCACGCAGGAGCAGGATGTGGAGCATATCATGGGACAGGCTGCGGAGACAGCCGGAAGCCTCGGAGTCGAGATAATCGGAGGACATACGGAGATAACGCCGGCGGTGAAGCAGCCGGTCATAGTGTCGACGGCGATAGGCAGAGCTCTCGCCGGCCATTCGCAGAGCGGCAACGACATGTCCGAAGGCGACTACATCATGATGAGCAAGTCGGTCGGTCTCGAAGGCAGCGGGATAATCGCGTGCGACTATGAGAAGCAGCTCGAGGATGTGCTGACAAAGGAAGAAATAGATCGTGCGAAATCATTCCTTGATCTTGTAAGCGTGGTGCCGGAGGGCGTCGCTGCAGGAACTGTAGGAACGCACGGCATGCATGACGTCACGGAAGGCGGCATCATGGGAGCTGTGTGGGAAATGTGCCAGATCGCTCATAAAGGTGCAGAGATCTGGGAGGATGAGATCCCTGTGGAGTCTGAGACGGAAAAGATCTGCAGGAATTTCGATATCGACCCTATGCGCCTGATATCCAGCGGATCCATGGTCATAGTGACGCCTGAGGACAAAAAGGACGATATGCTCGCAGCGATGGGAAAGGCCGGAGTCAGATGCACTGTCATAGGCAGGATAAAGGACGAGAGCTTCGGTATAATGAAGACATGCGGAGGTGAGATCTCCGAAGTTGATCCGCCGTATGCCGACGAGCTTTACAAGGTGGTCGGCAAATAGCGCCGGATTATGATCGCGAAAAGCCTTGACGAAGATCGATAAAAATAATATAATAATACAGATAAATTGCCTTTTGATGGTTCCGCTTGCATGGTTTGGGTCCTGCGCAATAGGACGCCGTGAACCTTGTCAGGTCCGGAAGGAAGCAGCAATAAGCGGAAGCTCTTATGTGCCGCAGATAAGCCTTCTCCTACGCCTGCGGAGCTTTCAAAGGGCAATTTATTATTTTTGTGATGATTTGAACAGTCGTCAGCAAAGTTGTTTTGAGAGAGGGACAGTATGTATACAGCATTGTACAGAGCTTATCGCCCGGAGGTGTTCGATGAGATACTCGGGCAGGAGCATATCGTAAAGATACTTAAAAACCAGATAGCGACCGACAGTACAAGCCATGCGTATCTGTTCTGCGGGACGAGAGGTACCGGCAAGACGACTACGGCGAGGATACTGGCAAAGGGGCTGAACTGCATAGCCGAAGAGGGCGGAAGACCATGCGGCAGGTGCAGCGTGTGCCGCAGCATAAAGGAAGGCACATACCTCGATGTGATAGAGATAGATGCCGCGTCGAACAACGGTGTCGACAATATCAGAGAGCTTCGGGAGAGCATAAAGTATCCGCCGGCATCGGGCAGGAAAAAAGTTTATATAATAGACGAGGTCCACATGCTGTCTTCGGGGGCGTTCAATGCGCTGCTCAAGACGCTGGAGGAGCCGCCGGAATACGTGGTGTTCATACTGGCGACTACGGAGCCGCAGAAGCTGCCGGCAACGATACTGTCAAGGTGTATGAGACTTGATTTCAGGCGAGTGCCGGAATCTGTGCTGATAAAGGGCATGGCTGACATATGCGCGAAGCGGTCGATAGACGTGTCAGAGGACGCGCTGCGTATCATAGCGGCAAATGCCGACGGATCGGTCAGGGACGGCCTCAGCATACTGGATCAGTGTATAGCGGGCGGTGAAAGTATTGTGGGAGCAAAGGATGTGCTGGAGTTCCTCGGTGCATCGGGCGAAGAGACTTTTACTGAGCTCACGGATCTTGTCAGAAAAGGAAAGACTGCAGATGCGCTGATACTGACGGATCATGTGCTGTCGGACGGCAAGGATGTCAGGCAGTTCATGCGTGACTGGGTGAATCACTACAGGAATCTGCTGATGGCGAAGTTCATCAGGGATCCGCAGGATGTGATAAACATGTCTGTGGAGAATATAGACAGGATAAGGAAACAGAGCGCCAGCATCGAGCTGGCTGATATAAACCGCGGGATACTGGAGCTTTCGCAGACTATGCGCGAGGCTAAATGGTCGACGCAGCCGAGGATACTTCTCGAGCTGGCAGTTGTTAATCTGTCATCTAATCTGAGAAGTGCGGCGGGAAGCGGGTTTGCGGCGCCGGCGGCGCCACAGGTCCAGATGCCGGCGCCTGCGCCGGCAGTCAGCGCAGCATCTGCTGCGCCAGCGGGCATACCGGATACAGCGGGACGTGCTCCTGATGCGAGAACAGAACCAGGTGAAGACCTTTACAAAAAAAAGAATGCAGATGAAACACCGGACGCGGCAGCGCGGGAAGTGCCTGAAAATGAAGCGGCGGGAAACGGTGCGGAGGGATTCGATCTGGATGAGCTATGGAAGGCTGTGTTTGAGGATGGCGAAGCGGCAAAGGGCAGTTTCTATATAATCGGAAGCGGCGGACACCTTGCATCGGTCGGCGAATATGACTTCACTGTCGTTGCGGATTCGGAGCCGGTCAAGCGGCATGCGGAGAAGAACAGAGAGCTGCTGGAGTCGCTGATGGAGAAGCATACGGGGAAACGCCGTACTATGAACATCACGCTTGCAGGAACTGAGGTATCGGTGCGCGGGATGTCGGTAGAGGATATGGCCAGGGAGGCGGAGAGCGTTCTTGGCATAAATGTTGAAATAAAGTAACTGATATTTGGAGGAGAAATCATGGGAAAAGGAATGAGAGCGGGCAAGAAGCCTAAGGCGCAGGGCATGGGAAACATGCAGAAACAGATGCAGCAGATGCAGGCTATGCAGAGGAAGATCGACGCGCTGCAGGATGAGATAAACGAAATGGAGACGTCGGCGTCTTCAGGCGGCGGAGCGGTAACTGTCGTTGTGACAGGCAAGAAAGAGATAAAAGATGTCCAGATCAAGCCTGAAGTAGTGGATCCTGACGATATCGAGATGCTGCAGGATCTCATAATGGTAGCTGCTAACGAAGCGCTGAGACAGATGGAGGAGATCTCGAGCAACGAGATGAACAAGCTGACTGCAGGTCTTGGAATACCGGGACTCTAAAATGAAGTATTATGCAAAACCGCTGAACAGGCTGATAAATGAACTTTCCAGGCTGCCGGGCATAGGCGGCAAGACCGCGCAGCGGCTCGCTTTTCACATACTGTCGATGGATGAAAAATCTGCGATGGAGCTTGCGAATGCGATAAGCGATGCGAAAAAGTCGATGACGTACTGCTCGGTCTGCGGCAACCTCACGGATACGGATCCGTGCGCGATATGTTCTGACGACAGCCGCGACAAGAGCACGATATGTGTAGTGGAGAGTCCCAAGGATGTGGTAGCCATGGAAAAGATAAGGGAGTACCGGGGGTACTACCATGTACTGCACGGCGCTATTTCGCCGATGGACGGGATCGGACCGGATGATATCAATCTCAGGTCGCTGATCGTAAGACTTCAGGATGAGGCGGTGAAAGAGCTGATAATAGCGACTAACCCTAACATTGAAGGAGAGGCGACAGCCATGTACATAGCGAGGCTGATCAAGCCGTCGGGTATAAAGGTGACCAGGATAGCTCACGGGATCCCTGTTGGCGGGGATCTGGAATATGCCGACGAGGTGACTCTGCTCAAGGCAGTCGAAGGCAGGAGAGAGCTTTAATGTTTGTCTGGCCTGATGCCGCTCTGATATATGAAGACATACTGAAAAGTGCATAAAAGTGAATTGAAAGGCGATGAGAATCGTCTTTTATTTTTTGTAAAAAACGATCTCTTATACTGTTTTAGTGTCGAGCGGAGGAAAAATAACACGAAAACAACTAACTTGACACTAAACATGCACGTAGTTGCTGTGTTCGTTTGAATAAACTGAAAGTTGTTGAAATGTTTTTTCTGAATGTTTAAAATGATACCTGTAATTGTTACTATATATTGTTTATTAAGGAGGAAAAAATGAGTCAACAGCAGAACAATCAGGTCGCTGATACAGGCGAACACGGATTGAAAAAGCATGACATCAAAGTCTCGACAGTAGTATTCATGATATTCTGTCTGGTAGCTGCAGGCTGCTACGGTATCGAGGAAATGATCCCTGAATGCGGTCCGGGACTGACGATAATCATGCTCTGCGTACTGCCTTTCGTATGGGGACTGCCTTTTGGTCTGGTAGCTTCAGAGCTGGGTTCAGTACGACCTCAGGAAGGTGGTTATTACAAATGGGTGCAGGAAGCCTTTGGCGAGTTCTGGGGTTTCCAGGCAGGATGGTGGAGAACTATCTCCATATACATCGACAATACACTTTATGTTATACTGGCAGGCGGCTACGCTGCATCGAGATGGGATCTCGGAAGTGTAGGTGAATTTGCCATAAAGGCACTGATGATAATCGTGTTTACATATATCAATGTACGCGGAGTAAAGGACGTAGGTATCGTAAGTACGATATTATCGATCCTGGTAATGGTCGCTTTCGGTCTCGTTGCCATATGCGGATTCATGAACTGGGGCGGCGGTACGGATATATCGTTCCAGATCACGGCTGAGCCTGCAGAGGGAATCGGCGACTGGTTCTTCTACATAGCAGGAGGTATCTCGATCGGCATGTGGATGTACTCAGGATATGAATCGATGTCAACTATCGCAGGAGAGGTCGCAAATCCTCAGGTAATACCTAAGGGAACTATGCTTACTGTACCTCTCATCATGGCAGTATATATCCTGCCTACTATCGGTGGGCTCGGTTCACTCGGACAGTGGGAAAACTGGGGAACAGAAGCCGGAATGGTAGGATATGCAGATGTATGCGAAACATTCTGGGGCCCTGCGATGGGCGTGTTCTTCGTACTGGTTGCTATCCTCGCACAGTGCTCGATCTACAATACATACATAGCATCAGGTTCGAGAGGATTCTTCTCTCTGGCTGATGACTATCTCGCACCGCCGATCCTTGTAAAATGCGACAAGAAGCACGGCGTACCTTATGTAGCTGTACTGTCGGTAGGTATCGTGAACCTCATTCTGTGTATGCTTCCGTTCGGATTCATCATCGTACTGGACGTATGCCTGCTGGTTGCTTCGTATATCATGGTATATCTTTCAGCTATGGTGCTCAGAAAGAAGATCCCTGCAGACGAATACAAGTTCAAGGTTCCCGGCGGATTCGGATTCCTGGCGCTCATATGCATCGTGCCTATCTGCGTAGCGATATTCGCATTCTTCATCAACGGTTCGGACTACTATCTGGGCGGAATGATAGGAATAATTTCAGGTCCTATACTCTACTTCATCTGGAGAAGGATGTACGGCGGACTTACGAAGAAGGATCCTGTTGCTTATCCGCTCAATCCTAAGACTGGTCTCGGTGTAGGAGATACGAGAAAGATGGCATTCCTGTTCTTCCTCATGACTGTCATGAACGTGATAGCATGCGTATTCATGCCTTGGTATGAAGGATGGGGAACTGCAGATGCATGGGAGTCGAGTGACTACTTCGACGGAATACTTTCAAATGTAGATGTGGATTCTATCGTAGGCGTTATCGGAACAGGTCTGCATATACTCACTGCAGTATGCGCAGTAGCATGCATCGTTCTGTACTTCGTTTCAAAGAAGGTAGAGCCTGCAAAGAAAAAATAGGCTTTCGGGAACAGCTTTTAAAACGCAAATAAAGACCAAATAGATACAAAAAACGCAAGGAGACCGGTACAGTGGCCGGTCTCCTGTTTTGTCAGAAATCGCACACGGAGTAGCGTGATTCAGATGTGTATGCGCGTGTTTCTGCGATGGAAACGATGCCGGTTTATGGCAAAAATCCATCCTGGCGGAAAACTAGATTGTCTTGATTTTTCAACGATTTTGCTGAGTTTCTGAATTATGTGCAAAATAATTTTTTAGATTATTCTGTATATTCGTTTTAGCTTGATTATTACACATACATATATGTATAATAAACGTGTTAATTTATCTCACCAGTTATATTTTTATTAGGAGGATTGTATGGGCACTATACTTTTTCTTATTGGTTTTCCAATAATTATTGCCGTGATTCTTTTAGTAAGCAAAGAGGATAAAGTCAGAGATGTTGTGGTAAAATTTGCAGCTCTTGTAATCGCTGCCGCAGCTATCTTCGTGGCTGTCCAGTATTTCAAATCGGGCGGAGACACATTCGAGCTCCACTACGAGGCTATAAACTATGTCATGATGGCTATAGAAGCGCTCCTTGCGCTGTATATCATCATAATAGGTATCAAGCATAAGAAATACCTGGCATCACTTTTTGCTGTGATTCAGACTCCATTGATCATGTGGTTTGAACTTACTAAGGGTCACAGCATTGAAGTCCAGAACAACATGTATGTTGACAGACTTTCAATGATCATGATCTTGATCATAGGAATTATTGGTTCGTTGATAACAGTTTATGCGCTGGGTTACATGAAGGATTTCCAGCATCATCACGCAGATGAAAAGGACAGAAGACCTTGGTTCTTCTTCGTAATGTTTATATTCCTTGGCGCGATGGTCGGTCTGGTAACTTCAAACAACATGATCTGGATGTATTTCTTCTGGGAAATCACCAGCCTTTCATCATTCTGGCTCATCGGCTTCACAAAGACGAAGGAAGCTACGAACAATGCGTTCAGAGCTCTGATCATGAACCTTCTCGGCGGTCTCGGATTTGCCGTAGGTATCGTTATTCTCGGTCAGGTGTTCGGAACTATAGAACTGAGCACTATGCTCATGATCGGATCGGTATATGGCGGAGTGGTTGCGATCCCTGCTGCATTCTTTGCATTCGCAGGCATCACAAAGGCGGCTCAGATGCCGTTCAACAGCTGGCTGCTCGGCGCTATGGTGGCACCGACACCTACATCGGCATTACTTCACTCGTCGACAATGGTTAAAGCCGGTGTATTCATGATAATAAAGCTGGCTCCGGTACTCGGAATGAGCAACTTCGCAGGAATCATGACAATGATGGTCGGAGGTATCACATTCCTGATGGCATCGTTTGCGGCTATTTCGCAGAGTAACGCCAAGAGAGTGCTGGCATATTCAACTATAGCAAATCTCGGACTTATCGTAACATGCGGTGGTATAGGCACAGCTGAGTCTGTATGGGCAGGCGTCATGCTGATCATATTCCATGCTGTTACAAAGTCACTGCTGTTCTTATGCGTGGGAACTGCAGAACACAATATCGGAAGCAGAGATATCGAGGACATGGATGGTCTCTTCGTGAGAATGCCTAGACTGGCAGCATTCATGATGATCGGTATCGCAGGAATGTTCCTGGCTCCTTTCGGTATGCTCATTTCAAAGTGGGCGGCAATGACATCATTTGTAGATTCAGGAAACTTCATCCTCGTAGGGATAATCTGTTTCGGAAGTGCCGTGACAGCATTCTACTGGATCAAGTGGATGGGTAAGCTTTCAGCTATCGTTGCAAATGAAAAGAACATACAGCAGGATGTACATAAGGAAGAATGGTTCGTTCAGGGAACGCTGGTCGGACTTACTATCGTGGTATGTCTCATATTCCCTGTCATTTCGATGTACATGCTCGTTCCTTATCTTGAAGGCGTATTCGGAGGCCTCGCATCGACAGTGCTTTCTTCAAACAACATGATCGTAATGGTTGTTATGCTGGTAGTACTGATTCTGATAACAGGATTCGGTTTCGGAAAATCGAAGAAAAAGATCGTTCCTATATACCTTGCAGGTGTAAACGAGGGGGACAACAGAACTTACCGCGGATCTATGGGTAAAGATGTATCGTTCACCCTTAGAAACTGGCATATGGAGAAATACTTCGGTGAAAAGAAGATGAACCTTGTAGGCGGCATACTGACGACTGCAATGCTGGTTATCGGTATAGGCATGATGGTCGGAACTCTTATAAGCCTGCTGACAGGAGGTGCTGCATAATGATTATTAAGACGATAATAGCTGTAATCGCATACCTGATCCTGGCTCCTTTCGTAGGAGGCTTCCTTGCAGGACTGGACAGAAAGCTTTCGGCAAGAATGCAGCGAAGAGTAGGTCCTCCTGTTCTTCAGCCGTTCTATGACGTGCTCAAGCTCTTCGAAAAGGAAAAACAGACTGTAACGAGAGTGCAGGATTACTATGTTCTGATTTTCGTCATCTTCGTTATGGCGTCAGGTGCGATCTTCTTCGCAGGAGGAGATCTGCTGCTCGTGATCTTTACGCTCACAGTGGCAAGTGCGTTCCTGATTGTTGCGGCATTTTCATCGAACTCGCCTTATGCACAGGTGGGAGCTGAACGTGAACTGCTGCAGATGATGGCATATGAGCCTATGGTTCTGATGACAGCGATAGGATTTTACATGTACTGCGGAAGCTTCGCAGTAAAAGATATCCTTGGCGGAGTATCGATGCCGTTCCTTCCGCTTATCGGTATATTCATCGGATTCGTATTCATCCTGACTATAAAGTTCAGAAAATCACCGTTTGACCTGAGTATGTCACATCACGCTCACCAGGAGCTGGTAAGAGGTCTTACGACGGAATTCTCAGGAAGAACTCTGGGATGGATCGAGATATCACACTGGTATGAAAACGTATTCCTGCTTGGTTTCGTATTCCTGTTCTTTGCCAACGGCACTGTATGGGGAACTGTTATCGGCGTGGTTGTTTGTCTGCTGACTTACTTCTTTGAAGTGCTCATCGACAACTGCTTCGCAAGAATGAAATGGCAGTTCGCTTTCAAATCGGCATGGATCGTGGCGCTCGTATGCGGCGTGATAAATATTTTCGTATTGTATCTGATAGTATAAAGGAGGTGTAGAAATGTCATATATTGCAAAATCACCATGGGTCATCCATTATGACGGATCCAGCTGTAACGGATGCGATATCGAAGTCCTGGCATGTCTTACACCTATGTATGACGTGGAAAGATTCGGTATCATAAATACAGGAAACCCTAAACATGCAGATGTGTTTCTTGTTACAGGATCCGTTAACGAACAGAATAAAGATGTTGTAAAACAGATATACGAGCAGATGCCCGAGCCGAAAGTCGTAGTGGCTGTAGGTATATGTGCGTGCTCGGCAGGCGTGTTCAAGCAGTGCTATAATATCTTAGGCGGCGTTGATACTGTTATCCCGGTAGATGTTTACGTTCCGGGCTGTGCAGCAAGACCGGAAGCTATCATAGACGGTGTTGTAAAAGGCCTGGCAGTTCTTCAGGAAAAGAGAGATAAGCTCAAGAATGCTGAAGACATAGAAGTGATCGCAGAAGAAGAGGCTGAAGAACTCGAAGAGATCGCTGAAGCAGGAGAGGAAGCTGCAGAAAAAGAAGCTGAAAAGGCTGAGGAAGCTGCAGAAGAAGAGACTGTCGAAGAAAAAGAAGAGACAGAAACTGCTGAGGAAGAGACTGCCGAAGAAAAAGAAGATACAGAAACTGCTGAGGAAGAAAAAGGAGGGGAAAACTAATGCGCGAAAGAGTAGATGTACCACAGAACTTCACGCCTGTAGAGCTTTCCCAGCTTTTGACGAAAGTTAAGGATTTAAAGGCTGAAGGATACAGATTCGGTCAGGCATGTGCAACTGTAGTGGATGATAAGATCGAAATCATTTACTCATTTGACAAGGACTACAGCCTGACGAATTTAAAACTGGTTATTTCACCGGAGGAAAAGGTTGAAAGTATAACAGGAACATACTGGCCTGCATTTATCTATGAGAATGAGATGCATGACCTGTTTGGTATCAAGTTCATGCATATGGAGCTTGATTATGAGGGCAACTTCTTCAAGGTTGCAGAACCTACTCCATGGAATCCGAAGAAATAGGAAAGGAAGGTAATTAATATGGGTAAGAAAACTATAATTCCTTTCGGACCACAGCATCCGGTACTTCCGGAGCCTGTTCATATCGACCTGGTAGTCGAGGATGAAACAGTAGTGGAAGCCATTCCATCTATCGGATTTATCCATAGAGGACTGGAAAAGCTGGTGGAAAAAAGGGGATATACCGAAATGGTATATGTTATAGAGCGTATCTGCGGTATCTGCAGTTTCGGTCACGGATGGGGAGCTGCAGCATCGATCGAGGGAGCTATGGATATAAAAATCCCTGAGAGAGCAGAATACCTCAGAACCATACTCCATGAGCTGTCAAGACTCCACAGCCATCTTCTGTGGCTGGGACTCCTCGCAGACGCATTCGGCTTCGAGAGCCTGTTCATGCACTGCTGGAGAATAAGAGAAACTATTCTTGACATCCTGGAAAAAACTACAGGCGGCAGAGTTATATTCTCCATCTGTAAAGTCGGCGGTATGAGAAAGGATATCGACAACGATACACTTAAAGAGATCGCAGAAACATTGGAAGGAATAAAAGCTGAGATCAAAGAGATCACAGACGTATTCATCGAAGATGATTCTGTAAAGAACAGAATGTGCGGCGTCGGCGTACTTTCAAAAGAAGATGCGATCGAATTATGTGCAGTTGGTCCTGTGGCGAGAGGATCCGGTGTCGATCAGGATATGAGAATGACTAACAATCACGGCGTATACAAGGAACTGGATTTTGAACCTGTACTTGAAGAAGCCGGTGACTGCTATGCTAGATGTAAAGTCAGGATCGGCGAGATATTCCAGTCGATCGAACTGATAAAGAAAGCTGTAGACAAGATTCCTGAAGGTCCTGTAGATGTTCCTGTAAAGGGAAATGTCGAAGGTGAATACATGGTGAGACTTGAACAGCCTAGAGGCGAAGCATATTACTATGCAAAGGGTGCAGGCACTAAATTCTTACAGAGGATGCGTGTCAGAACACCGACCAACATGAATATTCCTGCATTAGTTAAGATCCTGCAGGGCTGCGATCTGGCTGACGTGCCTATGATGGTGCTCACGATCGACCCATGCATAAGTTGTACAGAAAGGTAGGTGAGAGTTAATGGGAGCTTTTAAATTTGCCAAAACAGTATTAAAAAGCACATTCAAGAAGCCTGCAACTCTCATGTATCCTGTAGTGGAAAGAGAATGGCAGGAGAGAACAAGAGGAAGTATCGACATCGACGCTGACAAGTGTATACTTTGCGGTATCTGCGGAAGAAAATGTCCGGCAGATGCAATCAATGTAGACAGAAAAGGCGGAAAGTGGGAGATCCACAGAATGCAGTGCATACAGTGCGGAGCATGCGTCGAAGCTTGTCCTAAGAAGTGTCTCGACATGAATCCTAAGTATACTGAGCCGGAAACAGAGAAAGTTGTCGATTCAGTAGATGTCGAGGTCAAGAAGCCTGAACCTAAAAAGGCAGCGGACAAACCGGCAGACGGTGAAAAGAAAGCAGATGCTGCATCAGGTGAAGACAAACTCACGTGTGATCTGGATGTATGTGTATATTGCGGACTTTGTGCAAAGAACTGCCCTTGCGATGCTTTAACAGTCGACAGAAAAGAGAAAGTCTGGAAAGTCGATGAAGATGCGTGCGTTAAGTGCGGAGCATGCGTTGACAAGTGCCCTAAGAAGTGTCTCTCACTGTAAGAACTGTGACCGTACAGGTCGCGGGATCGCATGAACAGCGGTATCAGAGCAGACACTATCACCATATAAGCATATAAAAATGTAAGTGATACGGAAATATGCAGACAGGCAGAGTCCTGTTTGCATATTTTTATACATGACAGCCTGGAGGGCAAAAACGCAAAAACATATATGCAGATGAAGAAGACGGCCCTGCGGCCTGCTTTTTTGCGGAAAAATCTTGACATTGACACCGCTGTAATATACAATTATTTAGCGACTTTATGTAAATAATCAATTAAGGGCAGAGGCTGCTCTTACTTTTAAGTTAAACGGAGGACAGATAAAATGAGAGTAAAGGTTACACTTGCATGCACAGAATGTAAGCAGAGAAATTACAATACGGTAAAGAACAAGAAGAACACTACTGACCGTATAGAAATGAACAAATACTGCAAGTTCTGCAGAAAACACACACTTCACAAGGAAACGAAGTAAGGGAGAATTGCCATGGCAAAAACGTCAAAGGGTAAAGGCAACAATACCACAACAGTCAGACAGAGGGCTGCAGCAGCATCTACCCGTAAAAGGAAGAAAGGAAGCGTAAAGGAATATTTCAAGGGCGTAAAGCTCGAGATGAAAAAAGTAGTATGGCCGACAAAGAAAGAGCTCGGATCTTTCACAGCCGTAGTGCTTGTTACCTGCGCGGCCTTTGCAGTTGTATTTTGGGCAGTTGACACAGGCGTACTGGCAGCTATAAAGGCAGTATGTTTCTAAAGCGTGCAAGATAGGAGCTTAAAGATACAATGTGTGAAAACAATGAAGGTAAAAAATTAAACCTTGAAGGACTGGAAGGTCTCAGGGGTGACGGCGAAGCCAAATGGTATGTGGTTCACACTTATTCCGGTCATGAAAACAAGGTCAAAGTGAACATCGAGAAAATCGTTGAGAACAGAGGTATGCAGAACCTTATTCTGGACGTGATCGTACCGACCGAAGACAGAGTCGAGGTCAAAAACGGACAGCGTAAGGTGAAGACCAGAAAAATGTTCCCGGGATATGTTCTTGTAAAGATGATAGTGACAAATGAATCCTGGTATCTTGTGCGAAACACACAGGGCGTTACAGGCTTCGTGGGTCACGGCTCGGATCCTATCCCGCTCACTACAGAGGAAGTGAGAAGAATGGGTATCGAGAAAATATATATCGATCTGGATATCGATGTCGGCGATACGGTGAAAGTTATCAACGGACCTTTTGAAAACTTCATGGGAGTTGTCGAAGAAGTCAACATGGAAAAACAGACGCTCAAAGCCAAGGTGTCGATGTTCGGAAGAGACACGCCAGTAGAGCTCGATTTTGCTCAGGTCGACAAGATCTGATCAAAGCGGCTTTCATATTAAATCTATGACCCCGTAGGGGAATAATAAAGAAAGGAGAATAACAGTAATGGCTAAGAAGATCGAAGGTTATATCAAACTTCAGATTCCTGCCGGCAATGCAAACCCTGCACCTCCTGTTGGACCAGCTTTAGGTCAGCACGGCGTTAACATTATGGATTTCTGTAAGCAGTTCAACGCTAAAACACAGGATCAGCCTGGAATGATAATTCCGGTAGTAATCACTGTATATGCAGACCACTCGTTTTCATTCATTTGCAAAACACCGCCTGCAGCAGTATTACTCAAGAAGGCAGCAGGTCTTGAATCAGCTTCAGGTGAACCTAACAAAACTAAGGTTGCAACTCTCACAAGAGCACAGGCTGAGGAGATTGCAAAGACAAAGATGCCGGATCTTAATGCAGCAAGCCTTGAAGCAGCAACAGAAATGATCAAGGGTACTGCAAGAAGTATGGGAATCGTTATTGAAGACTAAAACAGAGTGGGAGACCGCAGAGATCGATGAAATGTTCGAAAGCGGACAGTGACGGTCAGGGATGCGGTTGTGAGTACCACAAGGAGGAAAGAATGCCTAAAAGAGGAAAGAAGTATCAGGATTCTGTAAAAGAATTCGACAAAGCTGAATTGTTTGACGTTGATCAGGCTATGGAAATCGTTGTAAAAAGCGCAAAAGCCAAGTTTGATGAAACAGTTGAGCTTCACGCAAGATTAGGTGTTGACGGCAGACATGCCGATCAACAGGTAAGAGGAGCTATCGTGCTTCCGCACGGAGTTGGTAAAACGAAGAAAGTTCTGGTATTTGCAAAGGGCCCTAAGGCTACAGAAGCAGAAGAAGCCGGTGCTGATTTCGTAGGAGCTGAAGAAATGGCTCAGAAAATCCAGAGTGAAGGCTGGTTTGACTTTGATGTCGTTGTTGCGACACCTGATATGATGGGTGTTGTTGGTAGATTAGGTAAGATTCTGGGACCTAAGGGACTCATGCCTAATCCTAAGTCAGGCACAGTTACTATGGATGTTGCAAAGGCTATCGAAGAAGTCAAGGCTGGTAAAGTTGAATACCGTCTGGACAAGGCAAACATCATCCATACTCCTATAGGAAAAGCTTCATTCGGACCTGAGAAGCTGACTGACAACTTCAATGCACTTATCGGTGCTATCATAAAGGCTAAGCCTGCAGCAGCAAAAGGTCAGTATCTGAAGAGCGTAGTTGTTACATCTACTATGGGACCTGGAGTGAAGATCAACCCTTTAAAGCTGGGTTAGATCTCAAACGGAACAGAATATTATAGACCGTAGACAGCGAGGAGCTGGCACTGATATCACAGTATATGCCGGCTTTAAACGGAGACCTCGCCGAGGTACAATGTAAATACATTTGCCTTGCTGTCACGCGGATAGCAAGGCTATTTTATAGCGTACCTGAAAAAAGATTATTTAGAAAGGAGAATGCGCGATAATGAAAGAAGCTTACAAACAGAAGCAAGTAATAATTGACGAAATAAAAGACAAGTTTGAAAGAGCGACATCTGTTGTAGTTGTTGATTACATCGGAATCACAGTTGCAGAAGCAGATGCTATGAGAAAGAAACTCCGCGAAGCAGATGTTGACTACACTGTTTACAAGAACACACTGGTTAACAGAGCTATCGAAGGCACTGAATACGAAGTGCTGAAGGACACTCTCGCAGGACCGAGCGGATTTGCATTCAGCTATGATGATGCTACTGCACCAGCAAGAGTTCTGGACGGAGCTATCAAAGAATACAAGAAGATGGAATTCAAGGGTGGTATCGTAGAAGGTGAATACTATGACAAAGAAGGTATTCAGCAGCTCGCATCGATTCCGTCAAGAGATGTTCTCATTTCAAAATTTATGGGAAGCATCCAGTCACCGATCGCAAACTTTGCAAGAGTGGTTTCACAGATCGCAGAGCAGAAAGAAGCGTAAGCGCTTACTTTGCGGCGTATGGATGGGCGAACCTTTGCAGAAAGAGCATAGCGCATAAGCGTATGAAGCTTTTCTGTGTACAGGCTCAACAGAAGTTATCGGTATAGATCATATATACTGAAATAATTATAAAGGAGAAATAAAATGAACAAAGATCAGATAATTGAAGCTATAAAAGAAATGTCAGTTTTAGAGTTAAACGAGCTGGTTAAGGCTTGTGAAGAAGAATTCGGCGTATCAGCAGCAGCAGGCGTTGTAGTTGCAGCAGCAGACGGCGCAGCAGCAGCAGGCGAAGAGCAGACTGAATTCACAGTAGTTCTTAAGGAAGTTGGAGCAGAAAAGATCAAGGTTATCAAGGCTGTAAGAGAGATCACAGGCTTAGGACTTAAGGAAGCTAAGGAACTGGTTGACGGAGCTCCTTCAAACCTCAAAGAAGGATGCGAAAAGGCAGAAGCTGAAGGATACAAAGCACAGCTCGAAGAAGTTGGAGCAGTTGTTGAACTCAAATAAGCTCGCATTTTCAGAAGAAAAAGCACTGTGGCAGATGACTTCGCGTCATCTGCCGTTTTTTTAAGAAAACCGTTTTCGGTATACTTATGTGAAGAAAATGAAAAATATTCCAAAAACTATTGACGGTTTGACAACAATGTGGTATCATAATAAACTGCCCTGCAAATGTAATTTGTTAAAGATATAAGGAGTGATGACTATGCCAAATCCGATAAAATTAGGTAGAAAAGAACGAATGACCTTTTCGAAAATCAATGAAGTGGCAGAAATGCCAAATCTGATACAGATTCAGACGGATTCATATGATTGGTTTGTAAGAGAAGGTTTTCGCGAAGTTTTTGAGGATGTTTCGCCGATCAAGGATTATGCGGACAATCTTGTTCTCGAATTCATTGACTACTCCCTTACAGATCCGCCTAAATACGGCCAGGAAGAGTGTAAGGAGAGAGACGTTACCTATGCAGCTCCGTTGAAAGTAAGAGTACGTCTGGTAAATAAAGAAACCGGAGAAGTAAAGGAACAGGAAGTTTTCATGGGAGATTTCCCACTGATGACTGAAAAGGGTACTTTTATCTACAATGGTGCGGAGAGAGTTGTAGTTACTCAGCTCGTGCGTTCACCGGGACCTTATTATGATAAAGAAATAGACAAATCAGGTAAGAACCTGTTTTTCACAACAGTCATCCCTAACAGGGGGGCATGGCTCGAATATGAAACCGACTCCAATGAAATAATCTCTGTCAGAGTCGACAGGACGAGAAAGCAGCCTGTGACGACCCTTCTCAGAGCGATGGGAATGGGAAGCAATCAGGAGATCCTGGATACTTTCGGTGAAGAGCCAAGACTGCTGAAAACGCTGGAAAAGGATACGACCACGAATTATGAGGAAGGTCTCAAGGAGATATATAAGAAACTGAGACCTGGCGAACCGCCTACGCTTGAAAGTGCGCAGTCGCTGTTCAATTCGATGTTCTTCGATCCTAAGCGTTATGATCTGGCTAAGGTCGGAAGATATAAATACAACAAAAAACTGGGGCTTTTCAACAGACTTGTCGGCAATGCAGTGGCTGAAGACGTCATAGATCCGAATACAGGAGAGATCCTGGCTGAGAAGGATCAGACGGTAGACAAGGAACTGGCAAGACAGATAGAAAATGCCGGAGTTGAATTTGTAATGGTCAAGAGTCCTGCAGATGACGGAAAAGTGACCAAAGTAATAGGAAATCAATTCGTTGATATCGATTCATATATAGATTTTGATATCTCAGATATCAAAATGCCTAAACAGGTCTATTACCCTGTACTGATGGATATACTTCGCGAGAACGAAGATCAGGAGTCTGTAAAAGAGGCTATCAGATATAGGAAGAATGAGCTGTCTCCTAAGCATATACTGGTTGCAGACGTGATAGCGTCGGTGAGCTACCTGCTCAACCTCAACTACGGCATAGGAAACATAGATGATATAGACCACCTGGGCAACAGAAGACTGAGAACTGTAGGAGAACTGCTGCAGAATCAGATAAGGATAGGCCTTTCCAGAATGGAAAGAACTATCAAAGAGAGAATGACGACTCAGGATATCTCTGAGGTCACTCCGCAGGGACTTATGAACATAAGACCGGTAACTGCAGCTGTAAAGGAGTTCTTCGGAAGTTCACAGCTTTCACAGTTCATGGACCAGAACAATCCGCTGGCTGAACTGACACACAAGAGAAGACTTTCGGCACTCGGACCTGGAGGACTCTCCAGAGAAAGAGCCGGATTCGAAGTAAGAGACGTACATCATTCACATTATGGAAGAATGTGTCCTATAGAAACGCCGGAAGGTCCGAATATCGGTCTGATCGGCTCGCTGACGACATATGGTATCGTCAATGAATACGGCTTTATCGAAACTCCGTACAGAGTAGTCGACAAGGCGACAGGCCGAGTAACAGAGGAGATCCATTACCTCACAGCGGATGATGAAGAGGACAAGATCGTGGCACAGGCGAACGAACCGCTCGATTCAGAAGGGCATTTCGTGAACCTCAAGGTTGCAGCCAGAGGTAAAGGCGGAGAAATCGACCTGGTACCTAGAGAAGCTGTAGACTACATGGACGTATCGCCTAAACAGGTAGTATCTGTTGCGACTGCGATGATACCGTTCCTCGAAAACGACGACGCTAACAGAGCCCTGATGGGTGCCAACATGCAGAGACAGGCAGTGCCTCTTCTCGTGACAGAAGCGCCTATAGTAGGAACAGGTATGGAGCATAAAGCTGCAAAGGACTCAGGCGTAGTTATAATAGCAAAGCATTCAGGAACGATCGATTTTGTCGATGCAGACAAGATCGTTGTGCTCAGAGACGACGGAGAGGGGAAAGACGAGTACACACTCCTCAAGTTCAAACGTTCGAACCAGGGTACATGTATCAATCAGAGACCTATCGTATACAACGGCGAACATGTAGAGCAGGGAGAAGTCATTGCTGACGGTCCGTCTACAGAAAACGGAGAGATCGCTCTCGGAAAGAACCTGCTCATCGGATTCATGACATGGGAAGGCTACAACTACGAGGACGCTATCATACTCAATGAAAGACTTATTATGGAAGACGTGCTCACTTCGATCCATATAGAGAAATATGAAGCAGAAGCGAGAGATACGAAGCTCGGACCTGAAGAAATAACTAGAGAAATACCTAACGTGGGCGAGGATGCACTCAAGGATCTCGACGAAGAAGGTATCATCAGAAAGGGTGCAGAAGTAAATTCGTCAGATATACTGGTAGGTAAAGTCACACCTAAGGGCGAGACGGAGCTTACGGCGGAAGAAAGACTTCTCAGAGCTATTTTCGGTGAAAAGGCAAGAGAAGTAAGAGATACTTCGCTCAGAGTGCCTCACGGCGAGACAGGTATAGTAGTGGATGTAAAAGTGTTCTCCAGAGAAAACGGCGATGAGCTGCCTCCTGGAGTCAACAAGCTCGTAAGATGCTACATCGCAACAAAGAGAAAGATAAGCGTCGGAGACAAGATGGCGGGAAGACACGGTAACAAGGGTGTAATCTCGAGGATACTTCCTGAGGAAGATATGCCGTTCCTGGAAAACGGCCAGTCACTTCAGGTCATGCTGAATCCTCTCGGCGTACCTTCGCGAATGAACGTCGGTCAGGTACTCGAAGTGCATCTCGGTCTCGCTGCAAAGACAAAAGACTGGTACATCGCAACGCCTGTATTCGACGGTGCGACGGAGAAAGATATAATACAGCTTCTTGAGGAAAACGGATATGACAAGAGCGGTAAGCTGCGTCTTAGAGATGGACGAACAGGAGAGTATTTCGATAATCCTGTAACGGTAGGTTACATGTATATGCTCAAGCTCCACCATCTCGTTGACGACAAGATCCATGCGAGAAGTACGGGTCCGTACTCACTTGTAACGCAGCAGCCTCTGGGCGGAAAAGCGCAGTTCGGCGGACAGCGTTTCGGAGAGATGGAAGTATGGGCTCTGGAAGCATACGGAGCAGCTTATACTCTTCAGGAAATACTCACTGTAAAATCCGACGACATAGTGGGTCGTGTAAAGACTTACGAAGCTATCGTCAAGGGCGAGAACATTCCTGAGCCTGGTATTCCTGAGTCGTTCAAGGTACTCATCAAGGAAATGCAGAGTCTATGCCTCGATGTCAAAGTCCTCACAGAAGACAATGAAGAGATCGAGATCAAGGAAACGAGTGAGATGGAAGATATCCCTGATATAGAGAACATGGTAGATGTCGACATAGAGGGGGCAGAACCGGAAGACGATGAAGCATACGATGATGAGGAGATCATGATCGTCGAAGAAGATGATGACGACTATGAAGACGCCGAAGAAGATGAAACGGCTGAAACAGAACCGTCGGAAGAAGCATAGGAAAGGGGAAGTGACCGATGAGTGATAACAATAATTATGAGTTGAATAATTTCGAGTCTCTGCAGATCGGGCTGGCATCTACAGAGAAGATATTGAACTGGTCCTACGGAGAGGTTACGAAACCCGAAACTATAAACTACAGAACCCTCAAGCCGGAGAAGGACGGACTTTTCTGCGAGAGGATCTTCGGACCGACAAAGGACTGGGAATGTCACTGCGGAAAATACAAGAGAATAAGATATAAAGGCATCGTGTGCGACAAGTGCGGTGTTGAAGTAACAAAAGCGAAAGTCAGAAGAGAGAGGATGGGCCATATCAAACTGGCCTCACCCGTTTCTCATATATGGTATTTCAAGGGCATCCCGTCGAGAATGGGACTTGTCCTCGACATTTCACCGAGAACGCTGGAGAAGATACTGTATTTTGCAAACTTTATAGTAACTGACCCGGGAAACACGGACTTCGCATACAAGGAAGTACTGACGGAGAACCAGTACAGAGAGGCAAAGGACAATCCTGAAAACAAATTCAAGGCAGGAATGGGTGCGGAAGCAGTCAGAGAGCTGCTGACGCAGATAGACCTTGACGAACTTTCTGCAGAACTCCGCAAAAACCTTGTGAATGCAACAGGTCAGAAGAAAGTCAGGATCGTGAGAAGACTTGAAGTCATCGAAGCTCTCAGGATGTCAGGCAACAGGCCTGAGTGGATGATACTTGAAGTCATTCCTGTTATCCCGCCTGATCTGAGACCTATGGTACAGCTCGACGGCGGAAGGTTTGCCACTTCAGACCTGAATGACCTTTACAGACGTGTTATAAACAGAAACAACAGACTCAACAGACTCCTTGAACTGGGAGCTCCGGACATCATCGTAAGAAACGAGAAGAGAATGCTCCAGGAAGCTGTTGACGCTCTCATAGATAACGGCAGAAGAGGAAGACCTGTGACAGGTCCGGGATCGAGACCGCTCAAGTCTCTGTCGGATATGCTCAAGGGAAAACAGGGGAGATTCAGACAGAACCTTCTCGGAAAGCGTGTAGACTACTCGGGACGTTCGGTAATCGTAGTAGGACCGGAGCTGAAATTCTATCAGTGCGGTCTGCCTAAGAAGATGGCGCTCGAACTGTTCAAGCCGTTCATCATGAAGAAGCTCGTGGAAAACGGCAACGCTCACAATATCAAGAGTGCCAAGAGAATGGTCGAGAAAGTAAGACCTGAGGTATGGGACGTGCTCGAAGGAGTCATCAAGGAACATCCTGTAATGCTCAACCGTGCCCCGACTCTTCACAGACTCGGTATACAGGCGTTCGAGCCTGTTCTGGTAGAGGGTAAGGCTATAAAGCTGCATCCGCTGGCTTGTACGGCATTCAATGCCGACTTTGACGGCGACCAGATGGCTGTACACGTACCTCTTTCTGTAGAAGCTCAGGCTGAAGCGAGATTCCTGATGCTTTCCGTAAATAACATCCTGGCGCCTAAGGACGGATCTCCGATCACGACGCCTACACAGGATATGATCCTGGGAAGCTACTATCTGACGCATCCGGGACAGGAAGAAGGCAAGAGAACGTCAGATGCTGAAAAAGGCGACGGCAAGGTGTTTACAGATATCGCGGAGATGCTGATGGCATACCAGACAGGTATGGTCGGACTCCATGCAAGAGTAAAGGTAAGGATGTATGCCGGCGAAAATGACACGAGAGGAAAACTGGTAGAATCGACAGTAGGAAGATTCATATTCAACCAGAAGATACCTCAGGATCTCGGTTATGTAGAAGACAGAGAGGCTGATCCGTATTCGCTTGAGATCGATTTCCTGTGCGACAAGAAAAAGCTCGGACAGATCATCGACAGATGTTACAGAATACACGGTAATACGGAGACTGCGATCATGCTCGACTATATAAAGGATATGGGCTTCCATTATTCGACTATAGCAGCGATCACGATCAGTATTTCCGACATGGAGATCCCTGAAAAGAAAAAAGAGATCATAGATGCTTCTGAAAAACTGGTAGACAAATACGAGATGGCTTACAGAAGAGGTCTCGTATCCAATAAAGAAAGATATGAAAAAGTAATAGAGATCTGGAACAAGACTACTGATGATGTGGCAGATGCGCTGATGGATTCACTGGATTCGCTCAACAATCTGTTTATCATGGCACACTCCGGAGCGAGAGGTAGTAAGAATCAGATAAGACAGATCGGCGGAATGCGTGGTCTGATGGCAAATGCTACAGGTAAGACTATCGAGATCCCTATCAAGGCGAACTTCAGAGAAGGGCTTTCCGTACTGGAATACTTCATCTCGACGAACGGAGCCAGAAAAGGTCTGGCCGATACGGCTCTGCGAACAGCCGATTCCGGTTACCTGACGAGAAGACTGGTAGACGTTTCGCATAACGTTATCGTAAGAGAAGATGACTGCGGAACGGATGAAGGTATAGAAGTAAAAGCATTCACTGACGGCAAGGAAGTCATAGAAAAGCTGAAGGATCGTATAATCGGAAGAACAGCACTGCTTGACATCTATCATCCTGAGACAGGCAAACTTCTGGTAGAGCAGGACTGCGAGATCAGCGAGGATGCTGCAGGAGCCATAGAGGCTGCGGGAATAGAATCCGTTGCTATAAGATCGGTAATGACTTGCCACAGCAGAACAGGTGTATGTGCTAAGTGCTATGGACGAAACCTTGCTACAGGCGAAGGTGTTAATATCGGTGAAGCTGTAGGTATAACTGCAGCTCAGTCGATCGGTGAACCTGGTACTCAGCTGACGATGAGAACCTTCCACACAGGCGGCGTTGCCGGATCGGATATCACTCACGGTCTGCCTAGAGTAGAGGAGCTGTTCGAGGCAAGGAAGCCTAAGGGTCTTGCTGTGATATGTGAAGCTGACGGAACTGTAGTTTCGATAGATCCTACGATGGATAACAAGACGCAGGTCAAGGTGCGAGGCGAGGAAGAAAGGATATACGAGATCCCTTACGGCGCAAGGATATGCGTTACAGAAGGAGAATATATCCTGGCTGGTGACAACATCACCAAGGGCCCTCTCGACCCTAAGGATATCCTGAGGCTGAACGGCGTTGAAGGTGTATATCAGTACCTCCTCAAGGAAGTACAGCGCGTATACAAACAGCAGGGTGTAGATATCAATGACAAGCATATCGAAGTCATCGTCGGACAGATGCTTTCGAAGCTCAAGGTCAACGATGCAGGAGACACGGGACTTCTTCCGGGAGGGCAGTACAGCAAGATCGAGATCGATGAGGCGAATGAAGCTGCGATCGCGAACGGCGGAAGACCGGCTGAAGCAGAAAGGCTGCTTCTCGGTATCACAAAGGCTTCGCTGGCAACGAACTCCTTCCTGTCGGCAGCATCATTCCAGGAGACTACGAGAGTTCTCACGGACGCAGCCATCAAGGGCAAGAACGATAAGCTGCAGGGCCTTAAGGAAAACGTTATCATCGGTAAGCTGATACCTGCAGGAACCGGCATGAAGAAGTACAGATCCATCGATCTGGATTACGGTGTAAATACTGCGCTCATTGATGCATACAAGGCTATGCAGCGTGAGATGGAGCTTCAGGAAGAGGAAGACGAGGATATGGAAGATATCGTTCCGGCTATGGAGACGGATGAAAATGCAGCAGCTGCAGAGGAATTTGCGGCAGAAGCCGAAGGCGGCATGGCGAGTGCTGATGACGGCATAGATTGGGAGTAGTCACCGGCTGCAGGCCCATAAGACCAAATTATAAAAAACGCTATAAACGTTGAAAAATCAGGCCTCTGGGAATTCAAAAAGAAATTTCCAGAGGTTTTTGATTTGTTAGAAAAATTGCATGTATACATTCCATACACCTTGACAGTAAGATGGCTAAATGCTAAAATAAAGACAATATTGAGATAATACAAAGACCAGATACAGCTAATTTGGTTTTTAGTAGTTTCGAGAATAGTAAGAATGAAAAAGGAGATTGATAAGTATGACTATTCAAAACAAAATTGACAGAGCGCGCGCAGCGTTCGAACAGATCAGCGATTACACTCAGGAACAGGTAGATAAACTTGTTTACGAGAGTGCAAAAATCATTTATGAAAACGCAGAGCCTTTAGCAAAAATGGCTGTTGAAGAAACAAGACTTGGAAGCTATGAAGACAAAATTGGCAAGAACACAGGAACAGCTGCTGCTTTCTGGGATTATCTCAAAGACAAGAAATCTGTAGGTATCATCAATGAAGATCCTTCAATCGGTCTCATTGAAGCTGCTCACCCAATCGGTGTTATCGGAGCTATCACTCCAGCAACTAACCCTACAGTTACACCTTTAGGAAACTTCATGCACGCATTAAAGGGTAAGAATGCTATCATCATCTCACCTGCTCCACGTGCAGAAAAGACTTCAACAAAGACTGTTGATCTCATTCGTGAAGCATTAGCTAAGAACGGTGCTCCTGAAGACCTTATCCAGATCGTTAACGACGTTACTATCGAAAAATCACAGGAATTAATGGCTAACTGTGATCTGGTTATCGCTACTGGCGGATCCGGACTCACTAAGGCTGCTTACTCAAGCGGAACTCCTGCATACGGCGTAGGACCAGGAAACCCTCCTGTAATCATCGACAGAGGATATGACCTTAAGGACGCTGCTGAGAATTCAATCATCGCTGTAGCAAGTGACAACGGAATCCTTTGCGACGGAGACAACTTATTACTTTACCCACAGGATCTCGAAGCTGAATTCTTCGAAGAATTCAGAAAAGCTGGCGCTGTAGTATTTGACAACGCTGACGATGTTGCTAAGTTCAGAGATGCTTTATTCGAAAACGGAAAAGTTAGACCGGGCTTAGTTGGTAAAGACACAAACGTTATCGCAGAAGCTGCTGGATATAACCTCCCAGAAGGAACTAAGGTTATCGGCCTTAAGATAGAAGGCGTTGGTAAAGATGATATCCTCGGTAAGGAAATCATGGGACCTGTTGTAGTATTAAAGAGCTATGACAAGTTTGAAGACGCTGTTGACATGGCTATCAGAAACATGGAAGAAGATGGCGGTACAGGTCACACAGCTGGTATCTACTCAAACGATGAAGATCACATCCTTTACTTCGGAGAAAAGATTCCTGTAGCACGTGTACTGGTTAACCAGCCTACACCTGATGCTTGGGGTCCTGAAACTAACGCATTATCACCTGCAGTATCAGAAGGATGCGGAACTTGGGGTAACAACATCTTAGCTGGAAACGTTGACTACATACACATGGTAAATGTTTCAAAGATCGTTAAGAAGCTGGACGTAGAACCGCTCGATCCTGCAAAAGTATTCGCTGACTAGTTTTATATGAAACTTTAAGCAGACTTTAGCTTTATAAAAACTTAGAATGTAAAGCAGTTTTGTCTCAAATATCAAGGGATGAAACTGCTTTATTAATATAATAAGACAGCTGACGGACTTATTTGATAATATTCTTTACAGAGGAAAGAGAAGGAAAAAATCATGGTTGGTAAGAAAGTAGTTCATCATCTTATGATGAGTGCAAAAGATGCACATTATGTAGGCGGATTAGTAAACGGCGCGAGAATAGTTGACCAGTGGGGCGACGTTGGTACGGAACTGATGGTATATGTTGATGGAGATATCAGCTTATTCTTAGGATACAAGGAAATCGAATTCCTGGCTCCTGTATACGTTGGAGACTTCATGGAATATCATGGCTGGATCGAAAAAGTAGGCAACCAGTCATACACTTGCCAGTTTGAAGCATGGAAGGTCGCTACTCAGTTAGACAGAACTGATGCTGATCTCACAAGCATCGCGACACCTGAAACTGCCGCAACAGCTTGTGAACCGCCTGTACTGTGCGGCAAGGCTACAGGAAGCTTATTTATCGCAAGAAAAGACCAGAGAGGTGCTACTGAGTCTTCATTCAAAGACAGACTGCACCCTTATGAAAAATAGGAAAAAGTATTCAATGATCTGAAATGGATTATTGTTGACATACTGATAATAAGCGTGATAGAATAGATGTTAGCTTTGGGCTTTATTGTTCAAAGCTAACATATTTTATTTTAACAGGAAAGGAGAAAAAGGATGCCTACAATTAACCAATTAGTACGTCAGGGCAGAACAAGCAGTGAGAAGAAGTCAACTGCACCAGCTCTTAACAAGGGTATGAACTCGATAAGAAGAGTTGCTACAGATGTTAATTCGCCGCAGAAAAGAGGCGTTTGCACTTCTGTAAAGACAGTTACTCCTAAGAAGCCTAACTCAGCTCTGAGAAAAGTTGCGAGAGTTCGTCTTACTAACGGTATCGAAGTAACAGCATACATCCCTGGAATCGGACACAACCTTCAGGAGCACAGTGTTGTACTCATCAGAGGCGGAAGAGTCAAGGACCTGCCAGGTGTAAGATATCACATCGTAAGAGGAACATTAGACACTGCAGGTGTAGCAGACAGAAAGCAGGCTAGATCCAAGTATGGAGCTAAGAGACCTAAGAAGTAGTAATCGGTAAATTTTAAGTGCCCTTTTTATGAATTGAACGGATCGATGATCCGGAATATAGATAAATACAAGGGCACCACGGAAACAGTATACGGAGTAAGGCAGCGGTATCAGCTGTCCGAAGTAAAACCGCATACTGCTGACGAGTACCGACTTAAAATCAAACAAGGAGGGAAGAGACGTGCCAAGAAAAGGAAACGTACCAAAGCGAGAAGTTCTTCCAGATCCGGTATACGGAAGCGTTGTAGTTACAAAGCTTATCAACAGTGTTATGCTGGATGGAAAGAAGGGAGTCGCTCAGAAAATCGTTTATGATGCTTTTGAAAAAGTAAAGAACGATACAGGCGAAGAACCTTTGGAAGTATTTGAAAAAGCTATGAACAACATCATGCCTGTTCTTGAAGTAAAAGCAAGACGTGTAGGTGGTGCAAACTACCAGGTTCCTATCGAAGTAAGAGCTGACAGACGTCAGACACTGGGACTCAGATGGCTTACTAAGTACACAAGAGCAAGAGGCGAAAAGACTATGTCAGACAGACTGGCAAAAGAACTTATCGATGCAGCAAACAATACAGGTGCATCAGTTAAGAAGAAAGAAGACACTCATAAGATGGCAGAAGCGAACAAGGCGTTTGCACACTATCGCTGGTAATCTTATGATTCGATTGACAGAAAGATACAGAGCAGAAAGGAGGATAATATGTCAAAACGAAGTTTTCCGTTAGCAAAGACTAGAAATATAGGAATCATGGCACATATAGATGCCGGAAAAACGACTACCACGGAGAGAATACTGTTCTATACGGGAAGAACTCATAAGCTTGGCGAGACTCACGAGGGTGCGGCAACTATGGACTGGATGGAACAGGAGCAGGAGCGTGGTATCACAATTACCTCTGCTGCTACTACAGCCCAATGGAAAGATACCAGAATTAATATCATAGATACACCGGGACACGTGGATTTTACCGTAGAAGTAGAACGTTCACTCCGAGTATTAGATGGAGCCGTTACTGTACTTTGTGCAAAAGGTGGGGTGGAACCTCAGTCCGAAACTGTTTGGAGACAGGCAGAAAAGTATGGTGTTCCAAGAATGATATTCGTAAACAAGATGGATATCCTGGGAGCTGATTTCTTCAGGGTCGTAAACATGGTAAAGGATAGATTAAAGGCTAACGCTGTACCTATCCAGTTACCAATAGGTAAAGAAGACTCATTTATAGGAATCATCGACTTGGTAGAAATGAAAGCAGAGATATATAAGGATGACCTGGGCAAGGAATTCGAGAAAACTGATATCCCTGCAGATCTTCAGGATCTGGCAGATGAATGGAGGGAATCTTTACTCGAGTCTGTTGCTGAAATGGATGAAGAGCTTATGATGAAATTCCTCGAAGGTGAGGAGATCACAGAAGCTGAAATCAAAAAGGTTATCAGAAAGGCTACTATCGCAGGGGAAATGATCCCTATGACATGTGGCTCGGCATATAGAAACAAGGGCGTACAGATGATGCTTGACGCAGTACTTGATTATATGCCGTCACCGTTAGATATCCCGCCAATCAAGGGAATCGTACCGGGTACAGAAGAGGAAGAAGAAAGACCTGCAGATGATAATGGTCCATTCTCAGCTTTAGCCTTCAAGATCATGGCTGACCCGTTTGTGGGCAAGCTCGCATTCTTCAGAGTTTACTCAGGAACACTGGAATCAGGTTCTTATGTATACAACTCAACAAAAGGCAAGAAAGAGAGAGTAGGAAGAATACTTCAGATGCATGCCAACAAGCGAGAAGATATCGAAATGGTATATTCAGGCGATATCGCAGCTGCAGTAGGTCTTAAGGTCACAACAACAGGTGATACTCTCTGTGACGAAAAACATGAGATCATATTAGAGTCAATGGAATTCCCTGATCCTGTAATCGAGATCGCTATCGAGCCGAAGACTAAGGCAGGACAGGAAAAGATGGGTATAGCTCTTGCAAAGCTTGCAGAAGAAGACCCTACATTCAAGACTTATACAAACGAAGATACAGGTCAGACGATCATCGCCGGAATGGGCGAACTGCATCTTGAAATCATCGTGGACAGACTCCTTAGAGAGTTCAAGGTAGAAGCCAATGTTGGTAAGCCACAGGTTTCATACAAGGAAACGATCACTTCAGAAGCAGATATCGATCACAAGTATGCAAAGCAGTCAGGTGGTCGTGGTCAGTACGGACATGTTAAGATCAAGGTATATCCGAGAGAGCCGGGAGAAGGATTCGAGTTCAAGAACTCCATCGTCGGCGGTGCTATTCCTAAGGAATATATACCAAAGATCGAAGAAGGAATCAAAGAAGCGATGCAGACTGGTCCAGTAGCTGGATACCAGGTTGTAGATGTCGGTGTAGAGCTGTACGATGGTTCATATCACGAAGTCGACTCTTCCGAAATGGCATTCAAGATCGCTGCATCAATGGCATTCAGAGAAGCTGCAAAGAAAGCAAAACCTGTACTGCTTGAGCCTATATTCAAGGTCGAAGTTACTGTTCCTGAAGAATATATGGGAGATGTAATCGGAGACATCAGCTCAAGAAGAGGTAGAATAGAAGGATCAGACATGAACAACGGTGCTGTAGCTGTAAGAGGCTATGTGCCATTGTCAGAGATGTTCGGATACGCTACAGACCTGCGTTCAAAGACACAGGGCAGAGGTGTATACGTTATGCAGTTTGACCACTTTGAAAAATTACCGGACAGCTTACTTGATTCTATCAATAAGTAATGCTTCCATATCTGAAGCAGCATGACTGTTTCAGCGGAAGTCTTTTGATCCGCATGAGCGGATTTGAAAAGAGAGGAGAATAAAAATGGCAAAACAGAAGTTTGAAAGAACTAAACCGCATATCAATATCGGAACAATCGGTCACGTAGACCACGGTAAGACAACACTTACAGCAGCTATCACAAC
>CABIWW010000003.1 GCA_902362435.1 Eubacteriaceae bacterium | reverse complement strand
ATTTTAAACAAGATGCATAAAAAACCAATAAACCATAAGCGTGTAGAACGCATCATGCAGGAATGCTGCCTGTTTTCAAAGTCCTGTAAAAAATATATCTGCACAACGGATTCAGATCACGATGAACTGATAGCAGATAACCTGATCGACAGAGACTTTACAGCAGAAGAGCCTGATTCCAAGATGCTCAGCGATACAACAGTGATCACGACCGGGCAGGGAAAACTCTACGTAGCCGGTATTCTGGATCTGTATGGAGATATGCCCGTAGGGATCGCGATGAGCACTCGCAATGATAAAAAGCTTGTAATGGATGCATTTGATGATATGATCATGAGAGGATGCGGAAAGCCCGGCTGTATCATACACTCGGACCGAGGCTCCACCTACTGTGCAACGGAATACAGGCAGCTGATCAGTAAACATGATTTTCTTTGCAGTATGAGCAGAAAAGGAGACTGCTGGGATAATGCTCCGATGGAAAGCTTCTGGGGAAAAATGAAATCGGAATGGCTTTCAGATAAGTATGATACGATCCAGCAGGCGAAGCGGGATGTATATGAATACGTGTGGCATTTCTATCCGAAAGAAAGGCCACATGAAACATTCGGATATTTAACTCCTGACGAGTTCTACAGGCAGGGGAAAAACGAGGTTTGATACTCTACTTTTATGGGTGCACCTCAACTGGTGCAGAAAGGGTTACCAGTAACGGGATGAACACCTTGTGTCCGAGGGTACCCATGATGATTTTTGCGTTGTCGATAAATTCTTCAAGTTCGCTTTCTTTTTCTTCTGTGATATTACCTGGTGTAGGGTCATTGCCGTTTTTTACAACATAGCGTTTAGCTTGAACCGCCAAGCCACAGAAACGATTTTCAAGATAGCTGATTTCAGTTGGACCAAAGGAGTTGTTTGAGGTCGTAAATACAATAGCCTCTGTCCAGTAATCTTTTTCTGGGTTGCGTTTATGCTCTTGCAGGCGATGTAAAATGCCTTCGCCATTTTTTCTTGCGCCTGCCTGTCCGATATATACAACGCTTTCTCCGGTTTCTTCGGTTTTACCGAAAAGGAAATAAACGCCACTTTGTTTAAGGTCATCTCTTTCCTTACATTTATCTAATTCCGTTCTTGGAATTTTATATGCAACACCAGTCCAGTTTGCCAGTGTGCATTTCATACGTCCGTTTGCATCTCCGTCCATAAGGAAGAGATTGATGCTTTTGCCACGTGCCATTGCAAGTGCCTCCTTACTATAATCTTTGCTGTGTCCCTAAAAGAGGTACATTTACTTCCTGTAGGAATTCGTTGCATTCATCGATATCTTTGCCGTAAAAAGCGGTAAATAGATATTTGTATGCTTCATGTTCACGGTCTCCCTTAATAAAGGTCATACCGCCAAGGCTTAAAACCTCTTCCATTTCAGATAAGTCCAGAGATAATCCAACACCCATCGCAACCAAAGGACGCATTGTAAATTTGTGAGTGCCACCCTGGACACGAGAGAAATTCATTTTATCGAGTTTGGTTTTTGTTTCAAAGGTAGTTTCATACCAATGCTCATCGTCCATGCGTTGCTTCATCCACATTGCCGGAGTAACGGCGGTAGCTTGACTGCGTTTGAGTTTCTTTTCAAACTCCTTTGATTTATTGAAAAGTTCGGTGTTTTGAGTGTTTGCCTCAAAGGTTGATTCTTCACGGAAAACACTGTCGGAACGATACATAATGCTTGGAAGTCCATGCATCAATCCGTCTGGCACCAAGCGTACTGAAAAATCAAGGGCGCATTCTGTGAGATGGTTTTTGGCATATTTCGTTAGTGTTTTTTTGCCAAAGGAATTGGTTTGTAAGTACTTAGAATCATTTAAAACAAAATAACCATCAGCGAAATGAAATGCACCTGTATCTAAAGCGGCTTTAAGTAAATCATTTGAGAAGTACAGTTCAAAGGCCTGGATACGAGTAATAGGTCTAAGATGATATTTTGCGGTCGAACCTTTTTTGTTACTCTGAGGTGTTCTTTCGTTGTTTGTGGCATCGGTACTGCAATATTCTTCGGCTTCTTGATATCCTAACTCAAGCATTCTTATTGCAGCAGATTGCTTTGATACAGCAAAAAAATCAGAAACGACATCAATAACATTTGAGGTAACTGACAATTTAGTCAGACCATTGTTGCTACAGAGCAGTTTATAGGTTTCATCAACTTTTTTTCTAAAGGCATTACGAGGCATTAAAATTTTAGGGGCGATAGTCTTTGCCTGCCATTCCATTTTATCCTCGTCAGACCATTGCCCACCGAGAAGGCTTCCGAAGTGCGAAGTGCGATTATTACAACGGAACGCAAATTCAGTACCATTTTCATGGGTGCGTTTAAAGTTGAAATAATTACGATGTCGCCACCAATGAAAACATTCATGGGCTATTGTGTTATTGACTCTTCCAGTGTTTAAAATATCTGCATCTACAAATAGTGTAGGATGGGATACTTCGTATCCGATGTTTTGCTCCGTAGACCAGTCATACACATCTATTATGCCATTGGTAAAGGCGATAGCACCTTGTACGCTACCGTCATAAGAAAGGTATTCCGTATCCACGATATCCAAGGACATCAGTCTTGTTGCAATATCGCGAATAGGGATACATCTCGGAGTGTCTATAGCATCGGCGCATTCGTACTTACGCAGGAAGTCTTCGGCCTCTTTTTCCAAATCTTGAACAAAGTGCATAAATGGATTTTTGGCCATATGAATTCCTCCTGTTAGTCTTTTTTGTTGTTGCCGTAAGGGGCAGTATCTTCAGCTACCTTTGAAAGAGGCGTGCTGTTAATAATATCGGTATAGTTTACAGTAGTTGCAGGACCACGCAAAATGCGATACACCTCAGTTATAAATACGTTGGCGAATTTTGCTCTAATTTCTTCATTGTTTAAAAGAAGAGTATAGAAATCAACATTTTGGTCATAGCCTTCTACTAATGCATCTTGCACGCAGTCATCGTATGTGAATTTGAATTCACTTAAGGTATTATTCTTGGCGCTCTTCTCAAGACGGTCTTTTAGAGCAGGATTTTTCAAAAGCAAGTCGCGGATTTGCATTGCTGCTTTGGTAGTAAAATCCGGTTCATAATCCTTATCATACAGAGCGTTTACCTCGTCGATGATCTGGGAAAGCAGTTTTTTCTGTTCTTCTTCAATGCTTGCAGGCTTTGGTTTCTTGATTTTTACTTCTGGCTTGGCTTCGATTTCATCTCCTTCGTGTTTTTCCATTTGCTTTTGCCTAAAATCACTTACTGTAATTTTGTCTGCTATATCGAAGTTGTTTCCGCCACCGCCAGGATTGAGTTCTTTAATCAAGTAGGAGAGGAAGTTATATCTCTTATGAAATTCGAGATTTTCATAAGCCGTAGCTTGGATTAGGAAACAATATCCCTTTAAGAAGCGGCGAATTGTAATCTTGATTTCCATCTGTTCCAGTTCAGGGTGCTTTGTAATCAGCTTTAATGCACTGTCAAGCAATGCCCACATACGTTGCTTATCTTTGGAAGTACGGTTTTCCTTATACAGATAAGTGTTAAATTCATCAATATCGTCTGCATCCAAAAATTCGTAGGCATCAATTTCGCGGTCAAGGTCACGAATGTCGGACGGCGAAATAGTCTCGAATAAAACAGTATCTTTGTAGTAAGGTTCAAAAGCGGCCTTGATATCATCGTAGCTGTTTTTGAAGTCCAAAACAAAAGTGGTTTTATCATAAGGAGGGCAAATTCTATTCAAGCGAGAGAGCGTCTGTACAGCCTGCACACCACGCAAACGCTTGTCGACATACATTGCCACCAATTTCGGCTGGTCGAACCCGGTTTGATATTTATCGGCAACGATAAGAACCTGGTAGCAACTGCGGTCAAATTCGTATCGCAGTTCTTCTTCCTTAAAGCCATTCATAACAGGTTCGGTGTATTCTATATCGTTCAGCTTTACTTTGCCGGAAAAGGCCACAAGTGCTTTGATTCCGGAATATCCCTTTGCCTGGATGTAATTTTCAAACTCTTGTCTGTATTTAACGGCAGCAGGACGGGAGGAGGTAATTACCATTGCCTTTGCTTTACCACCGAGGCAACCTGCAACATTTGCTCTAAAATGCTCGATGATAATTTCAACCTTTTGTGCAATGTTGGTATCATGCAAATCGATGAATCGAGCCATTTTACGTTTCGCTGCAATGGATTGAAGTTCAGGGTCACCTTCGATAGCCTTATTAATGTGGCAGTAGGTTTTCCAGGTAACATAGTTATCCAGAACATTCAGTATATATCCCTCTTCAATAGCCTGCTTCATGGAGTACAGGTCAAAGGATTCTTTCTTGCCCTCTGCGTTAAGGGTGCCGAAAAGCTGAAGGGTATCCGGTTTAGGAGTAGCAGTAAAAGCAATCATAGAAACATTTTTCTGTTTACCGCTTTTCTGGATTTCCTCAAGCATTTTATCTTCTTCGGTTTTTTCTTCCTCATCTTCTTCGTTGGTCAGCACATTTGTAACTGATTGCATATAAACGCCTTCGGTGGAAGAGTGTGCTTCATCAATCAGTACTGCGAATTTCTTATTCTTAAGGTCGCCGAGCAGATTGTTATTGAGGATATAGTAAAACTTATGGATTGTAGTAACAACAATCTTTGTGTTTCCGCCAAGGGCGATAGCCAGATCTTCTGAATCGCACTTGTCGTCCATAACTTTTACCTGTCCGCTTTTATGCTCGATACCGAGGATAGCCTCTTGAAGTTGGCGGTCAACGATGATACGGTCGGTGATAATCAGAACCGTATCAAATACATTATCATTATTTGCATCATGGACAGTTGCCAGTATATGAGCCAACCAGGAAATGGTTTCAGTTTTTCCGCTTCCTGCAGAATGCTCGATGAGGTAGTTGCAAGATGTATGATTGATAATGACATCATTCATAACACGCTCAACGGCACGAAGCTGATGGAAACGTGGGAAAATCAGAACCTTCGACTTCTTGATTTTTCCAGTGTCAGCATTTCGTGTTTCTTTTTTCTTGATGTAAATAAAACGCTCAATCAAGAACAGGATTTTATCTTTTGTCCAGATATTTTCCCACATATAGGAAACATTCAAGCCATTTTCATTATGAGGATTTCCTTTGCCGAAGTTCTCGCCAATGTTAAATGGATTAAAGAAGGTATCTGTACCTTTGAGTTCGGTTGTAAAATATACTTCATTTAAATCCATAGCAAAGGCAGCGAAAACGCCGACCTTGGTCTTGAAAAGACGGGTAGTGGCATCACGTTCTTCCTTATACTGTTTGATGGCATCTTTATAAGTTTGACCTGATGTGTTGCACTTCAATTCGATGGCAAATATCGCAAACCATTGAGGAACAGAACCAAGTCTACTCGCTCATCGGCTTTGTGATATACCTCTTCCATAACAGAGAAGATATTCTTCTTGTAATTTGCAACAGCCTGTGTATTGATGGTGCTGTCTGGTTTACGATACATCAGTTTTAATGTAACGCCGTTGTCAAATTCGACACCGTGTTTGATTACATCAATCAGACCTCGGCTTTCTTTGTTTATTTCAGAGTTGATGTAATTAATAACCGTTTCTTCTGTGCGGTCCTTATACATACGGCGGAGGTGTTCCATTTCATCGTGCTGTGTGTCCTCAAGGAACTCAAGAAGCATCTCGGTATCCATAGCCAGTCCCGGTTGATATACTGTATTTGGACGGGTACGAAAACCGTTGTCTTCATGCAAGCGTTCCATAATCAGTTTTTGATAGTCTTCTTTTTCTCGAAGTTGGTCTGCTTTGATAGGCATATTATTGAACCTCCTTTACTCGTTTTTTACCAGTAACATATTCATAAATTAAAGCCTCTTTATGTTTTCGCATTGCGTACAACTGGGCAGATTTGATAGATACAGTCGCATCAATATCTGCACATACTCTATCAAGATATTCAATCAAAACCGTCTGTTCTTTAATTGGAGGCAAGGTGACCGGAAGGGTTGCGTACTTATCTGCCCCTATGTTTTGTATCGTTGCTTGGGTAAATACGGTATTCTTCCAGTTTTCATATCCAACACCTAAGGTTGTGTAAAAAAGGAAACGAGGATTGAGTTTATTTCTGTCTGTATTCGCCTTGATAAGATAGCCGGCAAACGCTGCGGGACCGCAATCGGATGTATAGTAAAAAGTTTTACCAACCGTTGCACCGCTTCTTGCAAACAACACATCTCCGTCTTTCAGCATATAGGGTTTGGCCAGATCAGCACGAAGTGAAAGTTTTCCTTCTTCCTTCAAGGTGTTATCTTCTGCTATATCCGTGATTCGGATATAGCGAGGATTTGCATCATCAAAATTATCCCCTGATTCATTGGCACCATATTGTAATGGCGAAGCAAGAGCATATTTAAGCTTTTTTGCATCCCAATGTGCTGGAATTTGTCCGATAGTCATGATACCGCTATCCTTCATAGGAACACTTTTGCCAAGCCCTTTTGTCACGATTTCTGTGATTATTGCTTTACGGTATGCCATCAACTTATCAATTTGTGACTCTAAGTCAGTGATAATACTGTTTAATTGCTCGCAGGAAGTATCCAAAATATTAGCTATCGCTATCTGCTCCCATTCGGGAGGTAGAATGATTTTACATTCTTTCAATATTTTTTGGGATACTGTGTACACTTTGACTGCATACACATTTTTTCTAATCTGAGTTCTCCATGCATCAGTCTGAAACAGATATGCTAAATAGCGGTTATCAGTTTTGGGTGACGAGAAAATGATAGTGTGATATCCAGCGTAAATTATGTCATCAGAATCAACATAAACACAATTGCCACAACCATCTAAATCCTCAGACGTATCAGCAAAAATAAAATCGCCCCGATGCACTCGACTATTGGCACATCCTCGAATATGCCGTTCCTCAACGAAACGAATCAATTCAGGAATTATTGTTGTTCCGGTATTCTCTTTAGAGTGAATTTGACCATAACTTATTACAGCTATGCCTTCATCAACTAAGTCCTCTTTGGTGATTGATAATCCTTTTGAATGGCCAAATACATCCTTAATTCGTTTGGACTCATCCCATCCACAAGGAATCAATCCAACTCCTTCAATTCCACTTTGTTTATAACCTCCCATTATTCCGCCCCCTTTTGCAAGGCTGCGATTTTAGTAGAAAGCGAAGATTCCAATTCCATAAACTGTGCTAACAAATCATCTGCTTTTTCGGGCTCCTGATATTCGTAAAAGTAACGAGTAAAAGGAAACTCAGCACCTAATTTTTCCTTGTTTGTTACACTTACAGCCTTCTTCTCGTCAAACTCGTAGCAGTAAATAGCGTCCGGGATATGAGGGAATACTTCAGCATCCATATAAGCCTTAACATCTTGGTTCAAGCGAATGATTTCTGTATCCTTAGTAGTAGGGTCAATAATGATATGACCTTTTTTGTCCTTTTGAACAACGGCTGTTTTATCGATAACCGACATCTCCATAGCAATTCCACCTAAACGGGAAGGAGACAAACCATCTACATCTGCAAGTGCCTTTTTCAAAGCAATCTCAAATTTTGAAAAGTCGGTATATACAGTGTCTGAGATATGATCGGTCAATGCTTCGATAACGGCGGCAGTAAACTCACGTCCCTTAATCTGCTTCTGATATGCTTTCTCATCGGCATCACTACGAGGATTGGTCTGTTCTAATTCCTCGAATTTTGCCTCATTGAAAATATTAGTATTCGCCGTAAAATAAGCACTATTACGAAGTGCCTCTATGGTATCTGCATTGATAGCACCACTACGCTGAAGTGGCTGGTACACAGACCATTCCTTGTAAAGAAATTCTTCACGGTCAAAAATCTTGCTTTCAATCACACAATCATGCTTGCGTTTTTCGTCCCATATGGTTTTCTTACCAGGAGCAAAATCGGAATACATTTCAGTAATGAGTGTAATCTGCTTCTTGGAAATTTCTCTACGTTTTTTACCGAGAGAGCGTTTCAAAGGAGTCCACATATCGGTAGCATCAATAAACTGAACCTTGCCGTTGCGTTCATCTCTTTTTCCTTTGGAGAGAATGAAGGCATAAATAGCAATGTCAGTGTTGTAAAACAACTGAGAAGGCAGTCCGATGATAGCTTCTACCAAGTCATTTTCAAGAAGGTATCTTCTGATCTGGCTTTCGCCACTGGTTGTGTTTCCAGAGAAAAGAGGAGAGCCATTTGTAATGATAGCTGCACGGCCAACTTTTTTCTGCATTTTTGCAACGGCGTGTTGCATGAAAAGTAACTGCATATCTCCGGTTGCCGGAAGACCTGCAGGGAATCTACCATCTTTTCCTTTTTTATGTTCTTTACGTACAGCTTTTTCAACACCGTCTCCGGCATCTTTGCCGCCCCAGGATTCGCCAAAAGGCGGATTAGCGATGACAAAACGCATATCGGTGTCTTCGAAACAATCCTCTTTCATTGTATCAGCAAAGCGGATATTTTCAGCAGACTGGTTCTTAATCAGCATATCTGCAAGACAGATAGCGTGGGATTCAGGACTATTTTCCTGTCCAAACAGGCGGACATTGGCATCCGGATTCATACGAACAATGAAATCGTGAGCAGTAGCAAGCATACCACCTGTACCACAGGCCATGTCTAATACGGTAACTTCACGACCTTCGCTGAAAATATCACTGCATCCTTCAGCAAGCAGAATGCTTGTCAGAAGACGTATAACTTCACGAGGGGTGTAATGGTCACCAGCAGATGCGTTTTCAGAGAATCTACGGATGATTTCCTCAAACATATAACCCATCTTTAAATTATCAACTTTTTCCGGGTCTAAGTCCAGTTCAGAAAATTTCTTAACAACGCCAAGTAAGCGGTTGTTCTTATCAAGGTTTTTTATCTCCTCCTTAAATTTCAACTCTTCAAAAATTGCCTGCACGTTAGGAGAGAATGATTCAACATAGAAAGTGAGATTCTCTACAATAGCAGGTGCTTCTGTAAGTAATTTTTTCAAATCATATTCGCAGGTGTTGTAGAACTGATAGCCCGATTTCTTGCACAATAACTGTGCAGGTGCTTTTGGGTTTTTCTTATATGTGTCTAAAACTGCGGTTTTCGTTGCTGCCAAGGCACATTCAAGGCGACGAAGGATAGTCATCGGAATGATAACATCCTTATACTTGTCAGGCTTGTAAGGTCCTCTTAATGTATTTGCAATAGAAAATACCATTGCTATTTCTTTGGACGCATCAATAGTCTTATCGTCCATCATAACTTCTGTAATTTTAGCTTTAGCCATAATATCTGGTTCCTCCGGATTAATATTCATTAATATCGATACCAGCCTGTAGCAGTCGTTTATATCTTTCGTTTGAAATAATAACCGCCATAGGCTTACCGTTTTTCAGGACAAATCCTGCTTTGTCCTCTTCTGATATGGTGGTAATAATTCGTGAAGACTGACCACGAAGGAAATCTGACATATTGTAATGCTCCATTGGAGTAATGCTTTTCTTTGTTTCAGACATTGTTTGCCCTCCTTACACTTATCACTATTTTATAGTATGGCATAAAGTAATTACATTTACAATGACATTTGTGTAAACATTTATATGTATAATTTAGATTATCTATAGAATTGCAAAAATTTTCGTAACTTGACGAGTTACGATTTGACACCTACAAGTCCCTAAATCCCTGTCTTCTGCATTTCGTAAAACATGGAAATGTATGGTAGACAGGGATTTTTTGCGTGTTTTACTTGTAACTCGCCGAGATTCGGGTTTTCCGAGTCTTACAGATAAAATTAAAGTGTCGGAAGGCAATAGCCACGATAAATAACAATTATTCCAATGCCCGAAGTGGTCGACCTTAAGGCGGCGGATACATCAAGAGTTTGTTCACGGTATAGCCGTGGACTGACCAAAGATGTACCCACCGTGCTTTGTTATGCCCATTTTCGGTATCAGAGTCGGCGTACATCGCCTCGTCGGCTCTTTTTGTATCCCTGCCGCCAGCCTTTCGGGCGAAAAAGAAAGGCAGGGATTTCAAATGAGGAAATTCAAAACAGCGGAAGAAAACCGTACAAATTACATCTATTACTTCAATGACGGCAGCAAGTGTGTCATCACTCCGGGAGAAGACGGAGAAAACACTACCATCATCGCACAGCTTCATGCGATGGATGATGAACAGGTCGATGCTGACCGCCGTGAGGAGTATCACTGCCCGGTTCATTATCAGGCTTACTCCAATGGCGAAGGTGAAGATGCGGATGACCGCAACCCTTACTTATGCGACACAGCTGCAGACCCACTGGAGCAGATGCTTGCCTCTATCAATGAGCAGGAGCATTCGGAGAAGGTGGACAAGCTCAAGGTAGCACTCACAACTTTGACCGACCTTCAGAAGAACACCGTTTACAAGAAATTCTACCGCAACATGTCCAACGTGGATATTGCAGCGGAAGAAGGTGTATCTGAGGCGGCTATCCGTAACCGCCTGAAAAAGATTTTCGCAAACCTTGCGAAAAAAATCTAAGAGATGAGGGTTCGATTCCCCCGCTTCTTTCGCATATGGACAGAGGGATACAACAAAAGACCCTCGGAAAGGAGCCAATGCAATGAAACACAAAGTATGTATCAACGTTGCAAACCCCGGCGGTACACCGACCCCGGTAGTAAGAAGCGGTACGGTGCAGATTCGAAAGCGTCTGCTCGACTTCCTCTTTGGGCAGCAGGTCAATGTCCTTGTCCTGTCCCCTGGCGACTCGGTGCAGACTGTCGGGATCCGAGAACTTAAGGAAGGAGGTAAGGACCGTGACTAACAATCAGAAGTACAATTTATTTCTTGATGCGGTGAGAATCATCCGCTCTCTGGCTGATGTGTTCGAGGCAATCGCAGATACCTACAAAGATGCAACTGTAGTAGAAGCCGATGCCAAGGTCATTGATGCACAGGAAGTAAAGGAACTCCCCGCTGAGAAGGAAGTAACCCTGGAAGATGTCCGTGCCGTTCTGGGTCAGAAGAGTCAGGCGGGTATGACTGCCGAGGTGAGAGAACTCATCAGAAAATACGGTGGCACCAGACTGTCAGATATTGACCCGGAACAGTATAAGGCACTTCTCGCAGAAGCGGAGGTGCTTGGAAATGAGTAAACACGCTTTCCTTTCTCCTTCCGGTTCACACCGCTGGCTGAACTGTACACCAAGTGCGATGCTCGAATCCGAGTTTCCGGGTGGCAGCAGTTCAGCCGCCGAAGAAGGAACCGCAGCCCACGCCTTTTGCGAACACAAGTTAAAGAAAGCACTCCGCAGAAGAAGCAAAAGACCTGTCTCCGATTACGATAGTGACGAGATGCAGGAGTACACCGATAGTTATGTGGATTATGTGTTGGAGCAGCTTGAAGTCGCAAAGCAGACCTGTAAAGATTCGATGGTGTTGATTGAGCAGAAAGTAGACTTTTCGGAATATGTCCCGGATGGCTATGGCACTGCAGACTGCATCATCGTATCGGACGATACCATGCAGATTATTGATTTTAAGTACGGGCTGGGAGTTTTGGTGAATGCCGAGCAGAATACGCAGCTGATGTGTTATTCCATCGGTGCGCTGAACCTCTTTGACAGCCTGTATGACATCAAGGGAGTCACGATGCACATCTTTCAGCCTCGCAGGGAGAATGTTCAGAGTTGGACTATCCCGGTAGATGAACTAAAAGCATGGGCAGAAAACGAACTGAAGCCGAAGGCACAGATGGCATTAAACGGCGAGGGTGAATATCACCCCGGCGAATGGTGTCAGTTCTGTAAGGCAGCAGTCCGATGCAGAGCAAGGGCTGAAGAAAAACTTCGTCTTGCACAGCAGGAGTTCAAAATGCCGCCGCTTCTTACGGATGCTGAAATTGAAGAAGTGCTGACCATCCTTCCTGACCTTACTAAGTGGGCAGACGGTATCCTGGCTTATGCCACCGATGCAGCAGTCAACCACGGCAAGGAGTGGAACGGATTCAAGGTTGTCGAAGGTAGATCCGTCCGCAAGTACAAGGATGAAGAACTGGTCGCACAGGCAGCCAAAGACCACGGCTATACCGATATCTATCGTCAGAGCCTTATCACTATGACGGAGATGCAGAAGCTGATGGGCAAGAAACAATTTGACCAGATCCTGGGTGACCTCATTGTGAAACCACAGGGTAAGCCGACCTTAGTTCCGGTAACGGACAAGCGTCCGGCAATGAACGTAACAAACGCCAATAACGAATTTAAACAGGAGGATTAATATCATGGCTATTTCTAAGACAAAAGTTATCACAGGTGTAAACACTCATCTCTCTTATTTCCATGGCTGGGAGCCTACCAGCATCAACAACGGACCTGAGAGATACTCCGTTTCCGTACTTATCCCTAAGTCTGACACTGAAACGGTGAAGGCTATCGATGCCGCAATCGAAGAGGGGGTTGCCAAGTTCGGCGGCAAGAAGCCTAACAAGGCCGCAATCAAGCTTCCTTTGCGTGACGGAGATACCGAGCGTGATGATGAGGCCTATAAGGGTCACTCCTTCATCAATGCCAACAGCACGACTCCGCCTCAGATTGTGGACAAGTATGTGAAGCCTATCCTTGACCGCAACGAAGTATACTCCGGCTGTTATGCTCGTGTGTCTCTGAACTTCTATGCGTTCAACAGTAACGGCAACAAGGGCGTGGCATGCGGCTTGGGCAACATCCAGAAGATCCGTGACGGTGAAAGCCTTGGCGGCAGAAGCTCTGCAACTGACGATTTCAGCACTGTGGCTGATGACGATTTCCTTTCCTAAACATATAAACCCGGCGGGCGGTGGTGCTGCCACCGTCTGCCCACATTGAATAACGAGGTGAACGTAATGAACGAAGTATATGAATTTATGAAACAAGTCGATGTGATAGTCCTTTTCTGCCTGATCTACGGTCTTGCCATCAATGGTATCGTATGGGCAGTGTGCGAAATTTTCAGCTTTGTGGTCAAGAAGGCAAGAGCTTTTATTACAAAACACAAAGAGAAAAAGGCTGTACAGAAGGATGATATGACGGAGTAAACATGACGGGCGGCGGAGGATATTCTTCCGCCGCTTTTGTCGTAGAAAGGAGCAGCTATGCAGCATTTAAGCATTGATATTGAAACCTACTCCAGTGTGAATCTGCAGAAAGCTGGAGTTTATAAATATGCCGAGAGTCCTGACTTCGATATCCTTCTGTTCGGTTACAGTGTGGATGGCGGAGCAGTCCAGGTCATAGACCTTGCCTGCGGAGAGAAGATTCCTACGGAGATTGTGGATGCCTTGTCGGACGAATCGGTTATCAAGTGGGCATTCAACGCACAGTTTGAGCGTGTATGCCTGTCGAATTATCTTGATACCTGGCTTTCTCCTGACAGCTGGCACTGCACGATGGTGTGGTCGGCGACACTCGGTCTGCCATTGTCCCTGGAAGGGGTGGGGGCAGTTTTGGGACTGGAGAAGCAGAAACTGACCGAGGGAAAAAATCTCATCAAATACTTCTGTGTTCCCTGCGCCCCTACCAAGACCAATGGCGGCAGAACCAGAAATCTTCCACAACCTGGATCACTCGAAGAACGGTGCTTAAGTGGCTCACTTTCAAATGAACACATGTGGCTCAAAATCAAACGAGCGCGTGGCTCACTTTCTAGTTGACATTCATATGTTCTCAACGGAAGTTGCCTGCGAAGCTCGGATGACCGAGGCAATGTTGAGCTGTAGCTGTGCCTGATAGCTACTTTTGTCTCCAAGCATCTGGTTGATTGCCTTGACGACAGAATCCTGAAGGACCAGCTCGTTGATGGTTCTGGCGTGGCATTCCAGTCCAGTGGATTCCAGCCTGTTGATGCAGCGCCAGACGATAGATTTAACTCCACGATTGTTCCAGTGGAGCCTTCGGAACATTTCGCCGCATTCACCGCAGATGACAATTTGTGAGAAGCAGTGGTTGCAGCTGTAGCTTCGTTTCTTGCCGTTGGCACTGGTTTTGACTACTCGCCTGCGAACCAACTCTTCTTGAACCTGTAAGTAAATGTCTTTCGGGATAATAGCTTCGTGGTTACCTTCTACATAGTACTGAGGGACGAGACCGTTGCTCTTGACTCTGGTTTTGTTCAGAAAGTCTGTTGTGTAGGTTTTCTGGAGCAGGGCAGTCCTGAAGGACCCATGCTTTGATAATTCATTATCCAGTTTCCCAGTGTCGAACGATTTACGCCCTTTGCTTTTGCAAAAGAGTTCATACTGCGTGATCCATCAAGGAATTCCTCTACTAATTTGATTTTTTCTGTTTTACTGTATTTTGATTTCCTCGTCATCGAAAATCCCCCTCCTTAAAGCTTACTGTTTTTTTATTTTATCTGTCTACTTTAAGGGGAGCATATCATCGCCGATGTATTTCTCGTTGCGAAGAATCTTGTTGATGGTGCTGGTATGCCATCGAGGTTTTCCGGCGCCGGTAAGAATACCATCCGCTTCAAGTCCTGCAGCAATCTTGTCCATGCTGTAGCCTTCAAGGTACTCTCGGTATATTCTCTTTACAACTTCAGCCTGTTCTGGGTCAATGACGAGATTGCCTTCTTCATCTTTGGTGTAGCCAAGGAAGCGGTTGTGGTTTACCTGTACCTGACCATTCTGGTAGCGGAACTGGAGACCAAGCTTTACATTCTGACTTAAGGATTGTGATTCCTGCTGGGCCAGAGATGCCATGATAGTGATAAGAACTTCGCCCTTAGCATCCTTTGATCTGCTCCGGCGCGGTGCAGCCGTTTTTATATGACTCGTAAAGCACTGCTATTTCAGAAGCTGCTTCAAGTCTTCTTCAGGCGTTGTTATCGGAGCGATGCTGAAATTCTCCACGAGATAGTTCAGCACATCAGGTGAAATAAACGCCGGCAGTGTAGGACCGAGGCGGATATCCCTGATGCCAAGGTGAAGCAGTGTCAGCAGTATACATACAGCTTTCTGCTCATACCAGGAAAGCACCATGGAAAGCGGCAGGTCGTTCACTCCGCAGCCGAATGCATCGGCAAGTGCAGCGGCTATTTGAATAGCACTGTAAGCATCGTTGCACTGGCCTATATCCATCAGACGAGGCAGCCCGCCGATCTCGCCGAGATCAAGGTCATTGAAGCGGTATTTGCCGCAGGCTAGGGTCAGTACTACTGTGTCGGAAGGCGTCTGCTTAACAAATTCCGTGTAGTAGTTGCGACCGGGACGTGCCCCGTCGCATCCGGCAACCAGGAAGAAGTGCCTGATCATTCCAGCCTTCACTGCCTCGATGATCTTGTCTGCCGCACCAAGTATCGTACCATGTGCGAAGCCGGTCATGACCGTGCTGCCGCCATTGATGCCTGTAAACGCTTTGTCCTCGGAATAACCGCCCAGCTCCAAAGCCTTCTCGATGACCGGAGTGAAATCCTTGTCCTCGCCGATATGAGTCATTTCGGGATAGGATACCAGTGCCGTGGTGAACACGCGGTCTGCGTAGCTTGCCTTAGGCGGCATAAGACAGTTGGTGGTGAACAGGATCGGTGCAGGAAGTTCTGTAAATTCTTTTTGCTGATTTTGCCAGGCGGTGCCGAAGTTACCCTTGAGATGCGGATATTTCTTCAGTTCAGGATAGCCATGTGCAGGGAGCATCTCGCTGTGTGTGTAGATATTGACACCCTTGCCATTGGTCTGCTCCAAAAGCAGCTTCAGATCATGCAGGTCATGACCTGAAATAACGATGAATGGTCCTTTTTCCACGGTCAGAGGAACGGTAACAGGCGCAGGCGTACCGTAGCTTTCGGTATTTGCCTTGTCAAGGAGAGCCATACATTTGAGGTTTTTCTCGCCGACCTCCATAACGATCGGCAGCAGCTCGTCCATGCCCCAGTCTTCACCTATGGCAAAGAGTGCTTTTGCAAAGAAGCGGTTTACTTCTTCATCGGTATATCCCAGTACCATGGCATGATGTGCATAAGCTGCCATACCGCGTATGCCGAAGAGGATGAGTGACTTGAGACTGCGAATATCCTCCTGTGCATTCCAGACCTTTTCCATATCATAATCATCGGTCCGTCCGCATGTGGAGGAACATACAGCACAGCCGGGCAGAAGGCTTGCCTTTTCCTCATGTACCCTTTCGATAAGCCCGCACAGTGTTTTTTCGTTAAAGCTTACATTTGTGACAGTTGTAAACAACCCCTCGATTATCAGCTGCCATGTGCCTTCATTCACTTCCGGGGCGTTATCAAGCGCATGCGCCAGCCCGACCAGTGCTCCCGTAAGCTGGTCCTGCAGCTTCGCAACATCAGACGTTTTGCCGCAAACACCCGCTCGTCCTGTACAGCCGGTGCATCCTGCCGTTTGTTCACACTGAAAACAAAACATTTTATTATCCATTTTAAATCCTCGCTTTCTTTGATTTTGATCAAGCGCTTTACGTTCATGCAAATGCTCACGATCTGTCGCAGAATAGATTTCCCGCTCTGTGTATAACAGTGTCTTCTTGATTTGCTGTTTTGATTATAGTATGATAAATTCAACGATTCGGTTGAATTTTCAACGAAAGAGGATTTTTATGAAAGATTTTTTACATGTTATACGATCATCTCAGCTTTTTTCGGGCATTTCCGAAAATGAACTTGCGATCATGCTTTCCTGTCTTGATACGAAAAAAGAGAGCTTCCCGAAAGATGCGTTTTTGCTGCGTGTCGGTGACACGGCAGAGTCGATAGGTCTTGTGCTGTCGGGTAGTGTTCTGATCATACAGGAGGATATCTGGGGCAACCGCAATATCCTTTTAAAGGCGGGGCCGGGGCAGAGCTTTGCCGCCGCCTATGCCTGTGCGCCCGGTTCGGTGCTGAATGTGAGCGTGGTAGCCGAAACACCTGTTACGGTTATGTTTTTGAATGTAAAGCGCATACTGAATGTGTGTTCGTCCGTCTGTGCGCACCACAGCCGGATCATCCGCAACCTGCTCGGAGAGCTTGCCGAGAAAAACCTGCGTTTCAGTGAAAAGCTCATACATGTGGGACAACGCACTACGCGTGCAAAACTCATGTCGTATTTTTCCGCCGAAGCGCAGCGGATCGGGAAATATGAATTTGACATTCCTTTTTCAAGGCAGCAGCTTGCAGATTACCTTGGGGTAGAGCGCAGCGGCTTGTCACTGGAACTCGGAAAAATGAAAAAAGACGGACTGCTGGATTTTTACAAAAGCCACTTCATCTTGAAAGTGTGACGTCAGTATAAAAATATTTCTTTCATATGCCGGAGAATTGATTCGTAAAATCTTCACGTCCGGTTTCATCAGCAGGGGCTGTACGGATATAGATGTTATCCATCATCCAGCGAAGTACCGGATTTGCAGAAAAGCCGGCGTCTTGAGACGCCGGCCCAGCAGTATCTTATCTGCAGCCTTTGGAAAAGCGCAAGCTTTTAAAGTTTGTTATGATCGATGCAGATCCCGGAATATTATCTCCAGTTGAATGTTACGATGCCGTAGATATAGATCACAGCGATCAGGATAGGAACGACATATTTGAAGACCGGCTTCTGCCATGACTTGACTTTCAGGCCTGTACCGGCATTTGCTTCTTTGATGAAACCGTCCCATCCCCATCCGAACTTGCTGCAGCAGAACAGTGCGAGAACAAGCGTACCGAGAGGGAGAATGTTGGTGGATACTACGAAGTCCCAGAAATCCAGCCATGTCGTGCCTTCTGAAAACGGCTGGAAGTGGATCAGGTTGAATCCGAGAGCCGTCGTCAGTGCAAGCAGGAAGACGCCGATACCGCAGATCAGGCTCCCCTTTGGACGTGACCATCCTGTGAGTTCACGGATCATAGCAAGTATATTCTCGCAGACGCCGAGTACTGTAGACATTGCAGCGAATATCATGAACAGGAAGAACAGTGTGCCCCACAGACGTCCGCCTGCCATATTGTTGAATACAGTAGCCATCGTATCGAACAGGAGACTTGGCCCTGCTGTGACTTCAAGATCGTAAGTAAAGCATGCAGGGAAGATGATGATCCCTGCCAGTACAGCAACGAGAGTGTCCAGTGCGATAACATTGAGCGCTTCTCCCATCAGAGAACGTTCCTTTCCTATATAGCTTCCAAAGATAGCCATACCGCCCATACCTACAGAAAGCGTGAAGAACGCCTGGTTCATCGCGCCGACCACCACAGAGCCGTTGATTTTAGAAAAATCCGGCTTCAGGTAGAAGAGCATGCCCTTTCCTGCTCCGTCTAAAATGAGACTGTGTACTGCCAGTATGATCATCAGGATCAGCAGTGAAGTCATCATGATCTTTGTGATACGCTCCAGGCCGCCCTGCAGGTGAAATGAAAGGATCACGAATGCTACTGCGACGGTGACAAAAAGAAAAGTCACGTTGACCGTCGGATCTGATATCATGGATACAAACCCGAGAGACTGATTCTGTCCGATCACGAATTTATAGAAATAGTATATGAGCCATCCGCATACCACGGTGTAGAACGCCATGAGAGCGATGTTGCCGACAAGGCAGAACCAGCCGAAAATGTCCCATTTCTGTCCCGGCTTTTCCAGCTTGCGGTACATGTATAGCGGGCTTGTCTGAGCAGCTCTTCCGATAGAAAATTCCATTGTCAGTGCAGGTATGCCAAGGATGATAAGGCACAGAAGATAGACGAGCATGAAGCTGCCGCCGCCGTTCTGTCCGCACATCCACGGGAATTTCCATACATTTCCGCAGCCTATCGCACAGCCTGCAGATAACATAATGAAGCCCATACGGCTTCCCAGTTGTTCACGTTTCATTATAAATAATCCTCCTCCAAAATGTTTCCTGTATTAGAAACATTTTCAAAACGTATAAGTACATTACCAGAATAATGGAAATCACACGATTTGTAAAATTGATGATTTCGTGATATACTAACGAAAAAATCGTTCATATATTGTAGAAAGGAGATGGAACAATGGATACGAATGTGCTGAAAACGTTTATTTCGGTATGCGAGTACTCCGGCTTTTCCGCAGCGGCCAAAAAGCTGGGTTACACACAGTCGACGGTTTCTTCCCAGATAAGGCAGCTGGAGAGAGAACTTGATACCGTACTGTTCGACCGTTTTTATCATAAGATAGTGCTTACCGAGGATGGAGTTACAGCATTGAAGTATGCCAGAAATATCCTGGAATCACAGAAAAAGATGATAGAAGAGATAAAGCAGCCGGAGAGGATCGAAGGGACGATACGGCTCGCCATGTCCAGCTCTGTGTGCAGCAGATATTTCGTGGATGACTTTCTGCGGTTCAGGGAGCAGTTTCCTGATGTATGCCTGATAGTTTCGGAGAATGTGCCGGGGAATATGTTCGATATGCTGCAGAAAAACGAAGTCGATCTTGTTTTCACGCTGGACAGCCATATATACAATTCCGAATACATCATCTGTGCGGAACGTGAGGAGTCCGTGCATTTTATCACAGCTGCAGACCATCCGATACTGCGTCAGGAGAACATACTGCTGAACACGCTGCGTTCAGAAGAATTCGTTCTCACTGAGAGCGACATGAGCTACTGCAAGCTGCTCAATCAGGAGCTTGCGGCTCAGTCGATAGAGATACGACCGGTCCTCGAGATCGGAAACCCGCTTCAGATATGCGATATCGTTCAGAACAGCAGACTCATTTCTTTCCTTCCCGATTTCATCTTTCAGGATCATGTTGATTCCGGCAGCCTGAAAACGCTGGATGTCGATGACTGTTACGTAAAAGTGTGGACACAGCTTCTGATCCACAGGAACAAGTGGAGATCTCCGGCGATGGAAGCATTTATAGATTTTTATAAAAAAGTAATGCAGAGGTAGCCCTGCATTACTTTCCTTAACTATATGTTATTATTTTTCCCGGATCTTTTTTATGAAATACTCGTGGATCCTCGTGTCGTCTGACATTTCCGGATGGAAAGACAGACCGATCTGGTTTTTGTATTCGACTGCGACGATATTGCCGTCGACTCTGGAAAGGATGTCCACGTTGTCGCCTGCTGAGGTGATGAACGGCGCGCGGATGAATACCATTGGAAAATCTTTGATATCGCCTGCATTTGCGACAGTGGTGAAGCTTCCTAGCTGTCTGCCGTACGCATTTCTCCTGACTGTGACGGGAAGCGTGGCCAGGTGACGAGTGTCATCGTTTTCCAGCTGCCCGGCGAGAAGTATGAGTCCCGCACATGTCGCAAGAGTGGGAAGACCGTATTTTATCATTTCCTGAAGCGGTCCGAACATATCAAGCTCTTTCAGCAGCTTGCCCTGCACTGTGCTTTCACCACCGGGCAGCACCAGTCCGTCGATGCCGGACAGATCGGATCGCTGTCTCAGTTCGACGCACGATACGCCGAGCTTTTCCAGCATATGTATATGTTCTATAAAAGCGCCCTGAACGGCGAGAACGCCTATCTGCATGACTATTTACCTCTTTCTTCCATGATGAGCTGGATCTCATCGGCATTGATACCGACCATCGCTTCTCCCAGGTCTTCGGAGAGTGAAGCGATGAGCTTTGAGTCCTGATAATTCGTAACAGCCTGGACGATCGCTGCCGCGCGCTTTGCAGGATCGCCGGACTTGAATATGCCGGAGCCTACGAATACACCCTCTGCGCCGAGCTGCATCATGAGCGCCGCATCCGCAGGAGTTGCGACACCGCCTGCAGCGAAATTAACTACCGGGAGCTTGCCGTTGTCGTGTACATACTGTACCAGCTCGTAAGGGACCTGCAGCTGCTTTGCTTCTTCAAACAGCTCGTCATTTCTCATAGAAGTGATCCTTCTGATCTGTGCATTCATTTTCCTGATGTGGCGGACAGCCTGAACGACATCACCGGTACCAGGTTCGCCTTTTGTTCTTATCATCGCAGCGCCCTCACTGATCCTTCTCAGCGCTTCGCCGAGATCTCTCGCACCGCAGACGAACGGGACTTTGAACTGAGTCTTGTCGATATGATATACGTCATCGGCCGGAGAGAGCACTTCGGATTCATCTATGTAGTCTATCTCGATGGCCTCGAGTATCTGAGCCTCTACGAAGTGTCCGATACGGCATTTTGCCATTACAGGGATGCTGACTGCCTCCTGTATACCTTTTATCATTTTCGGATCGCTCATCCTGGATACACCGCCGGCGGCGCGGATATCCGCAGGGATACGCTCGAGTGCCATTACAGCGCATGCACCGGCTGCTTCTGCGATCTTTGCCTGCTCCGGAGTAGTGACATCCATGATCACTCCGCCTTTGAGCATCTGTGCGAGTCCTTTATTCAATTCGTACTGAGTTTTCTGAGTTTTATCCATTTCTTAATACCTCCTTGTGTTTTGCGTAATGAAATCATATAATGGATCTGGTTATAAAAAAACACTCAAATAGAGATTAAAAAACATGCCAGAGACAGGGGAAGATCGTGCTTACATATGATTTTGAAAATGTAGAGGGACCACTCTACAATTACGTTTACAGATGTATAAAAAAGGACATAATTTCAGGAGTCCTGGCGCCGGGCGAGAAGCTTCCGTCGAAGCGGTCGTTCGCACGCAATAACGGGATCAGTACCATTACGATACAGAATGCATATGACCAGCTGATAAGCGAGGGGTATGTGTATACCATCCCCAAGACAGGCTACTATGTGGCAGATATAGAGGGGATGGCGGCGGTATCGGCGAAGGCGGATGTATCATATGATATACGCATACCGGAGAACGATGGTGATTACATATATGACCTGTCCGACAATGGCATGAATCCGGCGAACTTTCCGCTTTCCGTGTGGGCAAGGGTGTCAAGAGATGTCATTGCGAACCGTGAGAGGGAGCTGATGCAGATCGCTCCGGCCGGAGGAGTAAAGCTTCTCAGAGAAGCTATCGCAGAGCATCTGCAGTCTTTTCGCGGCATGCTGGTGGATCCGGATCAGATCGTCATCGGGGCAGGTACCGAGTATCTGTACGGTGTGCTCATCCAGCTGCTGGGAAAAGATCGCATATACGCGATAGAAAATCCGGGCTACAACAAGCTCGTGCATATTTATGGAAAACACGACATTACCTGCCGTTTTGCGTGGATCGATGGATGCGGAGTGACGGTCCAGGGGCTCAGGGCTTCGGAAGCAGATGTAGCGCATATATCCCCGAATCACCATTTTCCGACCGGGATCACGATGCCGGCGAGCAGGAGATACGAGTTGCTGTCATGGGCGAACGAGAGCGAGGGCAGATATATCATAGAAGACGATTACGACAGTGAATTCAGAGTCGGAGGGAGGCCGATCCCCACGTTGTTTTCGATAGACGGGTGCGAGAAGGTGATCTATATGAATACTTTTTCAAAGTCTCTGGCACCGACGATCCGAATAAGCTACATGGTGCTTCCGGTGCATCTGGCGAACCGGTTCTACGAGACACTGTCGTTTTATGCATGCACGGTCTCGAATTTTGAGCAGTACATCCTGGCGCAGTTCATGAAGCAGGGGCATTTTGAGAAACACATCAACAGGATGAGGCTTTTTTACGGGCGTAAAAGGGCACGCGTGCTGGAGATCATAAAGAACACATTCACGGCCGGCATGTACAGGATAATCGAGAACGACTCGGGACTGCACTTTATATTTGAGATAAATACAGGGCTTCCTGATGGCGTCATCAAGGAACGTCTGAAGAAAAGAGGGCTGAAGATTTCTGCGGTGAGCGATTACGAGATGCTCGGAAAAGACGGCATTGAGCATCAGTTCATATTCAACTATTCGAACATAGATGCTGACAGGATCGAAGGGGCACTGAGAGTTTTCAGGGAGGAAACGGAGGTTTGAAATGGAAAAGAAAGTGTTGAAGGAACCGATCTTCATAGAAGAGATCGTAGATATCATCAGAAGCGGCAGCAGCGGTGAAGCGATAAAAGAGCAGCTGCGAAGCTACCATGCGAATGATATAGCGCAGAGTATGATGCTGCTGACAGCAGAGGAACGCGACAGCCTGTACGAGCTCATGGGAGCAGAGTGGATCGCGGAGATCATATCATATATGGATGATCCGGAGAGCTATGCGGAGGAGCTTGGCATCGAGAGGCTGGCGGCCGTCATCAATGAGATGGATTCCGATGATGCGGTAGACCTTCTGGAGCATATAGATGATGATGTAAAGGCGCAGCTGGCGCCTGTCCTGAGGGAGGATATCAAGGCGGACATACGCCTGATACATTCGTATGCCGAAGATCAGATCGGCAGTCTGATGACGACTAACTATATATGCATATCCGAAAATCTGGATATCCGCCGGGCCATGCACGAACTGGTGAAGCAGGCGGGCGAGCATGACAACATCTCTACTATATATGTCGTTGATGAAAACGGCATTTTTGTCGGCGCTGTCGACCTGAAAGATCTGATAATAGCGAGAGCAGGTGATGATCTGGATGCACTCATAAGCTTTTCGTACCCGTATCTGTCTGCCGGGAAGAAGATCTCTGACTGCATCGAGCTCATCAAGGACTATGCGGAGGATTCGCTGCCGGTGGTGGATGAGCAGAAAAAGCTGATCGGTATCCTGACGGCTCAGGATATCATCGAAGCTGTGGACGATGAAATGGGAGAGGATTATGCAAAGCTTGCAGGTCTGACAGCGGAAGAGGATCTCAAAGAGACGATGAAAGAAAGCATGAAGAAAAGGCTTCCGTGGCTGGTCGTGCTGCTCTTTCTCGGTATGGTCGTGTCCTCGGTGGTCGGAGCTTTCGAGGGTGTAGTCGCAGTGCTTCCGGTCGTGATATGCTTCCAGTCACTGATACTGGATATGGCCGGAAATGTAGGCACGCAGTCGCTGGCAGTAACTATCAGAGTGCTTATGGATGAAAAGCTGGGCAGAAGAGAAAAGCTCGGGCTGATATGGAAAGAGATCAGGGTCGGTTTCGGCAACGGTCTGCTGCTCGGCATCATGACTGTGGCATTTCTGGGGATCTATATAGATCTGTTCAAAGGCTATGGTGCAGGACATGCGTTCCTGATAGCGGGATGTGTCGGTGTGTCTCTGCTGGTCGCCATGGTGATCTCGAGTCTGGTAGGTACTCTGGTGCCGCTGTTTTTCCATAAGATCAAAGTCGATCCGGCGGTAGCGTCGGGCCCGCTGATCACTACTGTGAACGATCTGGTTGCGGTAGTGACATATTACGGTCTCGCCTGGCTGCTGCTGATACAGATCATGCATATCGTGTAAAGTCCTGCGCAGCTTTATATGTGCTGTGCACAGATGAAGAGCAGGATAAGATCAAGGGGGCTGTCGAGGAGTACGGCGTGCCGCAGGAAATGCGAGAAAAGAGATAGAAGAGAAAACGGGAAAACCTGTCATATCATCAGAGAATGCGGAATCTATGCTAATGGGGTCTGTTGTTACAGAAATGATAGAAAAGCTCTCCGATGACAAGTAACTTGAGACCTTGCGAAAAGGATATTAAAAACTGCCCGTAATAAAGATGGACGATTACCTAATGAGAATTGACTGAAGAACGAATGTTCGATGGTGTTTATGATATAATTTAGTACGAAGAGGGGTGATTGATTTGACCACTAATCAAATTGAAAAATACAGCGAAGCTATATTTGAAAACATAAAACATGTGAATGAATTCGGACAGGAATTTTGGTATGCCAGAGAATTGCAAAGCATCTTGGAATATTCACAGTGGAGGCGATTCAAAGAGGTTATTCTTAAGGCACAAGAAGCTTGTAAAAACAGCAATAATCTTGTTGAAGAACATTTTGCCGATGTTGGCAAAATGATAGTAATTGGCAATGGTGAAGAGAGAAATTGAAGATTATGATCTATTAAGTGAAAATCAGAAAAGGAGGTTTTATGCACAATATTTACAGCATAACATTCAGCCCAACGGGGCAGAGCAGAAAAATTTCATATCAGATAGCTGAGGTACTGAGTGGTGATAAACAGTGCAGCGAGATTAAAGAAATCGACCTCTGTGATACCGCAGTTGAGACCGTTACGCTGTCTGCTGACTGTATCGCAGTTGTTTCAGTGCCATGCTATGGCGGACGTGTTCCGCAGACGGCTGTGGAACGCATGAAGAAGATCCGGGCGCATGACGTTCCTGCGATCATATGTGTGAGCTATGGAAATCGCGCATTTGAGGATTCTCTGCTGGAGCTGGCAGATGTGTGTGACGGATGCGGGTTCAGGGTGATCGGCGCTGCAGCAGTTGTAGCTGAACACAACATCATGCATGTCTACGGAGCAGGCAGGCCGGATGAAGCGGATCGTGCGGAGATCAGAGCTTTTTCCGAGCGTATTCGCACAAAGGTTTACTCTGGTGATTTCAACTCGCCGGAGTTGCCGGGGAATCATCCATATAAGGAGTATCACGTGCTAAAAGCCCCCGTTCTGTTTGAAAAAAGCAGGTGCGCAGGCTGCGGATTGTGCGCGGCGGAATGTCCTGTAAATGCGATTTCAGCAGATGATTTCCAGACTGACATGGAAATATGCGTCAACTGTATGAGGTGCATTTCAATCTGCAAGAACGGGTGCCGACATTTGCCTGACGAATTTGTATACGGGCTTATCGAGAAAATGAAACCGGTGTGTGAAAACAGAAAAGCTGCAGAGTTCTTCATATAGGCTCTGCAGCCTCTGTATTTTTTGGCGAAAATTTCACCTATTTTTTCAGCATTCGTATGCCGGCAAGTCTTTCAAGTACATTGTTCAGCGTCTCATCCTGTTTTGCAAAATGAAAGCGTATCAGATGATTTATGTTTTCGCGGAAGAAGCTCGATCCGGGCACTGCAGCCACTCCGACTTTACGGATCAGGTCGAGGCAGAATTCCGTGTCGTCTTCGTATCCGAATTCAGATATGTCGACAAGAACATAGTATGCTCCCTGAGGTTCAGTGAAAGTGAGTCCCAGATCACGGAGACCGTCAGTGAACAGATTTTTCATGTGAGTGTATTTGTTCTGCAGCCATTCATAGTAGCGATCGTCAAATCTCAGGCAAGTCACGGCAGATTCCATGAGCGGCGCAGCAGCGCCTACTGTCAGAAAATCGTGGACTTTTTTCACACGATCGATCACATCGGGAGACGCCATGACGTAGCCAAGACGCCAGCCCGTTATGGAATATGTCTTGGAAAGCGAATTGCAGATGATCGTTCGCTCGCGCATCCCCGGTAGCGCAGATATATAAACATGCTCGTACGGTTTGTAGATTATATGTTCGTAGACCTCGTCAGTGATCACGAACAGATCGTATTTTATCGCAAGTCCGGCGATGATCGACAGCTCTTCGCGAGAGAAGACCTTGCCGCATGGATTCGACGGGTTGCAGAGTATGAGCGCTTTTACGCCGGGCTGACTGAGAGCAGATTCAAGCTCGTTGGCGTCGAATGTGAATGCAGGCGGTTTCAAAGGAACGAATATCGGTTCCGCTCCGCTCAATATAGCGTCAGCTCCGTAGTTTTCGTAAAACGGCGAGAATACTACTACTTTGTCACCGGGGTCGCATACGGACATCATCGCAGCCATCATCGCTTCCGTACTGCCGCATGTGGCAACGATCTCAGAGTCCGGATCGATCTTCATCCCCGAGAAATGCTCATGCTTTTCGGCGATCGCCTCGCGAAAATTCTGCGCACCCCATGTGAGCGCATACTGATGCGGCCCATCCAGTGCGACCTGTGAAAGGCGTTCTGTCAGTTCTTTCGGAGGATCGAAATCAGGAAATCCCTGTGAAAGATTTATTGCGCCATGTTCGTTCGCGACTCTTGTCATGTGACGTATTACCGATTCTGTAAAAGTTTCTGTTCTTGATGATAATCTAGGCATGATACCCCTCCTGCATCTTTTCTACCGGACAAGTATAGCATATTTTCAAACGGTTTTGAACGTTCGATACGCCGCATTGTTTTTTCAGCTTTGCAGCTTTGTCGCACTGATTTCAGCCATGATCCCACTTTGAGGTCTCGTGTATGGCTGAAATATTCCAGAAATATCAAATGAAAAGAAAAGGACATGATCATCATCTGTATATTTATGGAAAATTTCAGCCGTATTTATTGTAAAGAATGCTGTTTATGGCTGAACGCAGGCCGGGAAGATGTCTGAAATCTCTTAAGAACCGCTCAATGCGATTTCATACTCTCATATATTTCCAGATTTCCGCTATACACCACAGTTATGACATCAATTATGGCTGAAATGAGAAAAACATCACCCCTGTGTCATAAAACCGGCTAGTGATTGACTCCATACAGGGGTGATGTTAAAATCCAGATATGGTAAATGACAGAATTGAAAAAAATCTCACTGCAGAAGACACATGTGTTGACAGTGCTGAGAAAAAGCCGGATCGCCGGCAGGAAAAAATGAAATACAGGCTCGCGGCGGCAATGAAGAAGTGCATGGAGCGTATGCCTGTAGAAAAGGTCACAGTGAAAGAGATCGTCGAGGAATGCGGGACGACCAGACAGACGTTTTACAGGCACTTCCTTGATAAATATGATTTGATCAACTGGTACTTTGACAAGATCCTGAGCGAATCTTTCAAGCATATGGGAACAGGAGAGACTGTATACGAAAGCCTTGTCAGGAAATTCCGCTTCATAGAACATGAACGGCTTTTCTTTGATGCGGCCTTCAGATATGATGATCAGAACAGTCTCAGAGATCATGACTACAGAGAGATACATGCGTTTTACACGAATATGATAGAGAGCAGGACGAAGGAGCCGTTGAGCAGCGAGCTGAATTTTATCCTTGAAATGTACTGCCGCGGATCGGTGTATATGACTACGCGGTGGGTGTCGGGAGAAATCGAGTATACCCCGGAAGAAATGGCAAAATGTCTCGTCGAGGCAATGCCTGCAGTGCTCGCCGAAGTTTTCAGGGTGCAGGGTCTGGTTCAGTGACCATGATGTGCGGTGTTTCCGTGCAGTGATTTTCAAAATAAATATCCTTAAAAGTGACAGTCGTAAAGATTTGTCACTTTTTTAAACAGCGGGATATTGTTAAAATATAGACATAAAAAGAATACAGATTTTTCTGAAGGAGGATCATCATGGCTAACAGAATTATGTTAAATGAAACTTCATATCATGGAGCAGGCGCAGTAAATGAAATCGCAACAGAAGTAAAAGCAAGAGGCTTCAGGAAAGCGCTTGTATGCACAGGACCGCACCTGCTGAAATACGGCACTACAGCGAAAGTCACAGATGTGCTGGATGCAGCGGGGATACCGTATGAGATCTTTTCGGATATCAAGGCAAATCCGACTATCGAAAATGTACAGGATGGTGTGAAAGCATTCAGGGATGCAGATGCCGACTGCATGATCGCTATAGGCGGCGGCTCGGCGATGGATACGTGCAAGGCTATCGGTATCATAATAAACAATCCGGAATTCGAGGATGTGAGAAGTCTTGAAGGCGTCGCACCTACAAAGAAGCCATGTGTTCCTATAATCGCTGTGCCTACGACTGCAGGCACGGCAGCAGAAGTGACGATAAACTATGTAATAACAGACGTTGAGAAGAAGAGAAAATTCGTATGTGTAGATCCCCATGACATGCCGGTAGTGGCAGTGGTGGATCCTGATATGATGTCGTCCATGCCTAAGGGCCTGACTGCTTCGACGGGAATGGACGCTCTGACACATGCGATAGAGGGATATACTACGAAAGCTGCGTGGGAGATGACTGATATGTTCCATCTGAAGGCCATCGAGATCATTTCAAGATCGCTCAGAGGCGCTGTTGCAAATGAAAAGGAAGGCCGTGAAGGAATGGCTCTCGGACAGTACATAGCAGGTATGGGATTCTCGAATGTGGGTCTTGGAATAGCTCACTCGATGGCACACACGCTCGGAGCAGTATATGACACGCCTCACGGAGTTGCATGCGCGATGACTTTACCGATAGTCATGGAGTACAATGCGGACCAGACCGGTGAAAAATACAGAGAGATCGCCAGAGCAATGGGTGTAAAAGGCGTGGATGACATGTCGGTGGAGGAATATCGCAAAGCGGCAGTAGATGCAGTGCGCAAGCTTTCCGAAGATGTAGGCATACCGACTAAGCTGGAAGCTCTCAAAGAAGAAGATCTCGAGTTCCTGGCAGAATCGGCACAGGCAGATGCATGCGCACCGGGAAATCCAAAGGATGCAGGGATCGAAGATTTCAAGACCCTGTTCCGCAAGCTGATGTAATATGAGTCATATGCATTTATGAGTACTGACTGCAGATATGTCAGCTGTGCATAATGCAGTATAGATATTAGAAAGGCTGTCGTGTCAGCGATGTCATATTCGTTCGATACGGCAGTCTTTAGTTTTTGATGTAAAGTTTCACGCCGCTGTTTTCGCCGGAGACATGGACTTTCTCTTCTGCTGCGGTTTCCTCAGCGCTGCGGCTTTTACCGCAGTTGTAGGTTTTACCGGCACTCAAATTGCCTTTGATATCAAAATAATATATAATGGACACATGAAAATCACAAAGGAGAATTTACAATGAGTGACAGATACGCAAAGGCGCTTGAACGTGCGTTATACAACTGGTATTACTGCGGTGACGGGGCGCCGACGGAACCGGTCTTCAACATGCTCAGCGAAGGCAGCAGGAAAGGGATGCAGCTGCTGGTGCCGATAGAGATACCGAAGGAACTGCTGCAGCAGCTCGCGAATGCCGGCGACCTCAGCGAAGGCACTGCGTTTTCCATAGACGAGGAGATGCCGATAAGCTTCAAGCATATACCGATAGATGAAGAAGGACATTACCTGATACCGCTTTACACGAGCGAGGAACAGATGCAGCTTGGAGATGAAACTTCAGCGATAAACCAGCAGTTCGCAGAGCTGATGGATCAGCTGGACCAGTGGCCTGACTGCGCGGGATATGTGATAAACCCGTACTCCGAAAAGATACTGGTAGACCGCAATATACGCGAGATGATAAGAGGTTATAAAGCAAAGTCGCACGTCGCGTTCGTCAGAGGCAGCGTGATGGATCTCAAAGTGTCAGCTGTCGTGAATTCAGCGCATAAGACGCTGCTCGGGGGAGCGGCAGTCGATGAGATCCTGCTCAGCGACGGAGAAGTCGACGAGGCGTTCCTGTGCGGAGGCGGTCTCAACGGTGCGATACATGAAGCTGCCGGTGAAGGACTTTTCAACGAGTGCAGGACTCTGGGCGGATGTATGCCGGGAGATGCGAAGATTACCGGCGCACACGATTTCAAAAATGCAGATCACATAATACATGCAGTGGGACCGTTCTATCAGGGCGATGAAGATGATGAAAGTGACACAGAACTGCTGGCGTCATGCTACCGCAGGGCACTCGACATCGCTGCCGAAAACGGCTGCGACAGCGTGGCATTCCCATGCATATCAGCAGGAGCGCAGCGCTTTCCGATATACAAGGCGGCGCCGACAGCACTGATAGCAGTGGTAGAGTGGTTCGAAGAGCATCCTGACGTAGTGATGAACGTGTACCTGTGCAGCTTTACAGACAATGAATACAAATTCTATCTCAACCTGATAAAGAGCTGATGCCGTGAAAAGGAAGCACGCTGCAGCTTTGCGGGCGGACATGAGCGAGCCGGCCGGCACTGCATGCGGCAGGCCATGAAAGGGATATCTCAATGGAAAAGATCATAGAAATAAATAATCTGAACAAGTCTTTCGGCGATCTGAAAGCGGTGGATGACCTGTCGTTTTCCGTGGAAAAGGGCGAGCTGTTCGCTTTTCTGGGCGTCAACGGCGCTGGCAAGTCGACTACGATATCGATAATGTGCGGTCACCTTGCGAAGGACGGCGGCACGGTGAAAGTCTGCGGAGAGAATACAGAGCACGGCATGGGCGAGATCACGAGGAATATAGGAGTGGTGTTCCAGAACTCGGTGCTCGACCAGGCGCTTTCAGTCAGAGACAATCTGAGGAGCCGCGCGGCGCTTTACGGTATAAACGGAAACGCGTTCAGGAACCGTTATGACGAGCTGGCGGCGCTTCTTGATTTTGAAGATATGGACAGGCGCATCGTCGGCAGGCTGTCGGGAGGGCAGCGCCGCAGGATAGATATCGCGAGAGCGCTGCTGCACAGACCGCAGATACTGATACTGGACGAGCCTACGACAGGACTCGATCCTCAGACCAGGAAACTGCTGTGGGACGTTGTCAAGGAACTCCGACGTAAAGAAAGCATGACGGTTTTCCTTACGACGCATTACATGGAAGAAGCGGCAGACGCCGATCATGTGGTGATACTCGATTCTGGCAGGATCGTGGCAGAGGGGACGCCGCTGCAGCTCAAGAACCGGTACACCGGCGATTTCATCACACTGTACGGGGCGAGTGAAGCGGAAGCGCAGCTGCTGGGCCGCAGCTTTGAAAAGCTGCCGGGAGCATTTAGAATAGAAGTCGGCAGCACTGCGGAAGCGACAGAACTGATATTGCGCCATCCGGAGATTTTCAGAGATTATGAGATAACAAAAGGTAAAATGGACGATGTCTTCCTTGCTGCAACAGGGAAGACGCTTACGGGAGATGATGAAAAATGACTGGACTGGGCAATCTGACAAGAAGAAACAGCAAGCTGTTTTTTAAAGATAAAGGGATGTTTTTCACGTCGCTGATAACTCCCGTGATCCTGCTTGTGCTCTATGCGACATTTCTGGCGAAGGTATACCGCGACAGCTTTGCATCAGCCGTGCCGCAGGGATTCGAGCTGGATTCGTCGCTGATAGACGCGACTGTGGGAGGGCAGTTGATCTCATCACTGCTGGCGGTGTGCTGTATCACGGTGGCATTCTGCTCGAACATGCTGATGGTGCAGGACAAAGTCACGGGCGCGCTCCGGGACATCACTGTCACACCGGTAAAGCGCTCGACGCTGGCAGTCAGCTATTATATCGCGACGGTGCTTTCGACTATGCTCATATGTCTGATAGCGACCGGGGCGGGATTCATATATCTTGCAAAGGCCGGGTGGTACCTGTCCGCGGCGGATACGGCGCTGTTCGTGCTCGATGTGATCCTGCTTGTGCTGTTCGGCACGGCATTGTCTTCGATAATAAACTTTTTCCTGTCATCGCAGGGGCAGATGTCGGCGGTGGGGACGATAGTGAGCGCAGGGTACGGCTTCATATGCGGCGCATACATGCCGATATCGCAGTTCGGGGAAACTCTGCAGCATGTGATCTCGTTCCTGCCGGGTACATATGGCACGAGTCTGCTGAGGAACCATGCGCTTGCAGGCGTTTATCAGGAAATGGCAGACACGGGATTCCCGTCAGAGGTCATAGAGGCGATAAAGGATTCCGTGGACTGCAACCTTTACTTTTTTGACAGTAAAGTGGAAACAGGCACGATGTATATGATCCTGGCTGGCTCGACGGCAGTCCTGATCGGAATATATATCGTGATGAACCTGCTTAAGAAACACTGAGCTTTTCCATGGCACTCAACTTCGTAGCGATAATACTTGCGATCACGGGTATACTGAACCCTGTAGTGGGAGCCCTCGTGCACAATGCCGGATCCATAATGGTCATCATAAATTCGGCACTGCTCCTGCGCTGGAAGAAAAAATAAGATAAACCGCATCAGGGAATATATGAGACAGACGTTTCTCGCAGTGAGGCGTCTGTTTTTTCGTGCAAAAGCGCACGCTTTTTTCTGCGGCAGTATTGCAAAATGCAGCCAGAGGGATATAATATAATTATCTTGTGAACGAATATTCACGTCACGAAAAAGAAGGAACAGCAAAATGTACAAGAAACTTGATGAAAAAACGATAGAGGCGATACTTGAGAGCGGGATCGATGTGTTCGTGGAGAAAGGCCTCAGGGGCGCCGGTATGAACGAGATCGCGAAACGATCAGGCGTGAGCGTGGGCGTCATATACAAGTATTTCAGCGACAAGGACAGTTTTTTCCTGCACTGCGTCAACCACAGTCTGGAGCTGCTGGACAAGGTGCTGGAGGAGGCGGCCGGAGGGTCGTCTGACATCAGCGAATACATAAGGAAGATCGTATACGCGCTGATAAGGAATTCGAAGCTGCACGCGAACTACAATGCGATGTACCATGAGATAATGTCGGGCGGCTGCAAGAAATACGCAGAGGACATCGTGGAAAAGATAGAAAAGCGATCCGCGGACATTTACAGAAATGCCATAAAAAGCGCCCAGGAGAACGGTGTGATAGGGAATGACACGGATCCCGGGATCCTTGCATTCTTTTTCGACAACATGCTCATGATGATGCAGTTTTCATACAGCTGCGACTACTACAGGGAGCGCATGAAGATATTCTGCGGCAGCTCGTCAGAGGACGACGAAGAGATGGCGGAGAGCCTGATCCAGTTCATCGAGGGCGCGCTGCGGGTGCAGACAACATAGCAGGTGCAGCCGAGACAGTCGGTATAGCAGACACAGCCGGTATAACAGACACAGCCGGCCGGCATATAATTACAGACAGAGACGTACTATCACAGACAACTGCAGATAACGGAGAAGGAGGAGAAAATGCTTTATGTTATCGCATATGATATAGGCACGACAGGGCTCAAGACCTGCCTGTTTTCCATAGGTGAAACGATAGAGATGATAGCAGGCACATACAGCGACTATGATCTTTACATACTGGAAAACGGCGGTGCCGAACAGGATGCGGACCAGTGGTGGGAGGCCATGTGCAGCACCACGAAGGAGATAATGTCAGAAACCGATGTGACCCCGGATATGATAGACGGGATATCGTTCTGTTCGCAGATGCAGGGAATGGTGCTGGTCGACCGGGAAGGCAGGGCGCTGAGACGGCCGATGAGCTACATGGATCAGCGAGCCGTAAGGGAAATGAAGGAATGTCAGAGCCACGGCATCAGGATCGCAGGCGTCAACGTCTTCAAGCTGCTGAAGAGTCTGAAGATCACGCACGCGGCGTCGACGAGCGTAAAAGATCCGGTGTGGAAATACAAGTGGGTCCAGAAGAACGAGCCGGAGATCTTTGCAAAAGCGCACAAGTGGCTTGATGTCAAAGAGTATCTGATCGCCAGGTGCACGGACAGGTTCGTGATGACGAGAGATTCCGCGTATGCGACGTTTCTGTACGATACGAGAAAAGGGCGAGAAGGCTGGAATGAAAGCCTCTGCAGGATGTACGGCGTGGAGCCGGAACATCTTCCCGAGATCATAGAGTGCACGGATGTGGCGGGCGGTCTGACGGAAAAAGCGGCGTCGGAGCTGGGACTTGCGCCGGGAACGGCGGTTTACGGCGGAGGCGGCGATGCGACGCTGATCGGCGTAGGTGCGGGCTGTACCAGGACCGGCGCGACACATATCTACTCCGGGACGTCCGGATGGGTAGGCACGGTGATAGACAGACAGAAGGTCGACATCGTCTCGATGATAGCAGGGATCGTAGGCGCGCAGAGCGGGAAGTACAACTACTTCGCAGAGATGGAGACCGCAGGCAAGTGTTTCCAGTGGGTCAAGGAGCATCTGGCGCTAGACGAGATAGGCGTGTATATGCAGAAGACCGATGTCGCGGAAAGCCGGGAGTCTCTTTACGAGAGCCTTTATGACTATCTGTCGGATACGGTCGCAAAGGTGCCGCCGGGAGCCGGCGGGGTGATATTCACACCATGGCTGCACGGCAACAGATGTCCGTTCGAAGATCCGAATGCGGCGGGGATGTTCTTCAACATTAGGATCGAGACTGGAAAGACCGAGATGATAAGGGCAGTGCTCGAGGGCATATGCTATCATCTGCGATGGATGCTCGAGTGCGAGAGCAGAAAAGTGCAGACATCCGATACGCTGAGATTCGTCGGCGGCGGTGCACTTTCGGATGTGACATGTCAGATGCTCGCGGATATAACGGGCAGGACCGTCGAGACCGTGGAAAACACGAAAGACACGGGATCGACGGGGGCGGCGCTGCTGGTAGCTGTGGGCAGCGGTGTGATCGGCGGTTTTGACGATATAGACAGACTGGTCCCTGTAAAGGACAGGTTCGTGCCGGATCCTGACGCCGGGAAAGTCTATGACCGCAATTACAGCGTATTCGTGCAGCTTTACAGGAACAACAAAAAGAACTTCGCTATGCTGAATACGGTACATGAATAAAGGAGAACAACGGAATGGATGAAAAAGAAAAAAGGGCGCTGCTTGTGGCGACCGGAAAAGAACTTCTTCAGGAGGAACTGGTTGCGAGGACGTGGGGCAATATAAGCTGCAGGCTCGACAGCAGCCACTGCCTGATAACACCGAGCGGGCTCGACTACATGCAGACTCGGGAAGACGATATAGTCGTGCTCGATACAGAGACGGAGGAATGGGAAGGAAAGCACAAGCCTTCGGGAGAGCGCGGCGTGCACATCGCAGCGTACAACTGTTTCCCGGAAACGGAGTTCGTGATACACACACATCAGAAATATGCGACCGCGATAGGGCTGACAGGGCTGGAAGATCTGGACATCACAGACGAAGAACGCGAAAAGCTCGGCGGGATCGGTCTCGCTGCATACGGACTGCCCGGAATGAAGAAGCTGACGAACGCGGTAGCGGATGTGCTGAAACAGGGAATACAGACAGTATTCATGATACATCACGGCGTACTGATATGCGGACGTGACCGTGATGAGGCTATGGAGCGCGCGGTGCTTCTTGAAAATATCTGCAGGAGGAATATCAGAGGCTTTGATGGAAAGGCGCAGAGCGCGGCTGCCGGGGCGGCAGTGCAGGTTAAGAAGATGTCCGGGTATACAGACGTTTTCAGCACCGATGCTGTAAGGATCTGCGCTGACGCAGGAACTCCCGTATATGCGCAGGTAGACGATATGGCGCAGATGATAGGCAGGAAGATACCTGCAGCAGGCACTGCGAGTGAAGCGGAAGATCTGCTGAATAAGTATCCGGCCGTGCTGATAAAAGGAACTGGCGCAGCAGTCAGAGCCGAAACGGCGGACGATCTGGAGGCACTGAAGCTGCTGGTCGACAAGTCGTGCCTGTGCGCGGTGCACACACTGGCGTCAGGCAGAGTCAAAAAGATCGGAGTTGTCGATGTGGCGCTGATGAACTTCGTATACAAGCATAAATATTCCAAGCAGAAAGACCGGGAGAGATCATGATATCTGAAAAAAGAAAAGAAATACTGAGAGTTATAAAATTCGTACTGTTTTCAGTGTCGGCGGGGATCATAGAGATCGTGTCGTTCACATTGCTGACACAGCTTACAGACTGGCAGTACTGGCCACGCTACCTGATAGCACTCGTGCTGTCGGTGCTCTGGAACTTCACGCTGAACAGGAAATTCACATTCAAATCGGCTAATAACGTTCCGCTGGCGATGATGAAGATACTGGCATTCTACTGTGTGTTCACACCTGTCACCACGATACTAGGCAATTATCTGGCAGAAGACCTCGGGTGGAACGAGTATCTTGTCACGGGGCTGAACATGCTGATGAACATAACGACAGAATATCTGTACGACAGATTCGTCGTCTTCGGAAAAACGATAGATACGAACGATATAGCAAAGAAAAAAGCGTATAAGGAGAGAAAATAAAATGAAAAATTGCGGAGTGAGCAGATGGGACGATCCTGCAGAGATAAACAGACAGCTAAAGGAACTGACGAGTCAGGAGATATGGGAAGTCGACGATGATTATTACGACAATGTCGTGATGAAATATTTCGATGAAAAGTGCAAAGCATCGAAGGCGGTATACGAGGAGTCGCAGAAATACATACCGGGAGGCGTGCAGCACAATCTCGCATTCAACAAGCCGTTCCCTATGTGCATGGCGAAGACGGAAGGCGCATACCTTTACGACCAGGACGGCAACAGGTACATAGATTTTCTGCAGGCAGGCGGTCCTACGATACTGGGCAGCAACTACCCTGCGGTAAGGGAGAAAGTTATCGAGCTGCTCAATACATGCGGACCTGTGACCGGGCTGCTCCACGAATCAGAGATGATGATCGCGAAAGAGATAACGAAGCATATGCCTAATGTGGAAATGTTCCGTATGCTGGGCTCCGGAACGGAGTCGGTGATGGCGGCACTCCGTATCGCGAGGATCGCGACGGGCAAGAAGAGGATAATCAAGATCGGCGGAGCTTATCACGGCTGGTCGGATCAGATGGTATACGGGCTGAAGATCCCGGGAAGCCGCGCGCTGCTGGAGTCACACGGGATAACGCCGGGAGCTTACAGGAGAACTGATGAAGTGCGTCCGAACGACCTCGATATGCTCGGGAAGATGATGAAACGCAACAGGCTGAAAGGCGGTACTGCAGCCGTTATCGTCGAGCCGGCAGGTCCGGAAAGCGGCACGAGACCGGTCGCAAAGGATTATAACAAGGGCGTTCGTGAGCTGTGCGACAAGTACGGGGCACTGCTGATATTCGATGAGGTAGTGACGGGATTCAGGCTGGCGCTTTCGGGTGCGCAGGGATACTTTGACGTCGTGCCTGATCTGACTGTTTTCGGAAAGATCGTCGCAGGCGGTTATCCGTCGGCAGGCGGCGTCGGCGGCAAGCGCGAGTATGCCGAGCTGATGGCTGCAGGTCTGGCTACAGGAAAGCACAGGGCGTATGTAGGCGGTACGCTCGCTGCAAATCCGCTCTCGTGCCTTGCAGGATATACGACGATAAAAGAGATCGAGAGGACCAATGCGTGCGAGGTCGCAGGACAGATGGGAGACAGGCTCTGCGACGGACTCAAGTCCCTAATAAGTCAGTACAGCCTGCCTTTCGTCGCATACAATCAGGGTTCTATCGTGCACCTGGAATGTACGGGTGCGATGAGCTTTGACTTCTCGTCGATGTGTTTCCTGAAATCCGCGATCGGACTGCTGAAGCACAAGGATATGATGTATGTGAGAAAGGATTCCATGGAAAGGATGGGCGCTGCCTACATGGCAAACGGCATCGTGACGCTCGCGGGCAGCAGACTTTACACATCGCTTGCAGACACACCTGAGATCATAGACGAAGCTCTCGACAGATTCGAAGAAGTGTTCAGACACGTGAAAAAAACAGACAAGGGGCTGCTGAAATAGCAATATAACCCTATAAACCTATTGACAAAATAGGAATTAAAATATATCATTATCATAAATCGTAGGAACAGCGTTAAAAGATATATTGATGACAGTAAAAAGGGCGGTGGATGATAATGAAAAGGATACTTTGCTTTGGCGATTCGAATACATGGGGACTCGTAGCGGGAACTGATAACAGATATGACTGGGAAACGAGGTGGACAGGTCGTCTCCAGGATGCACTTTCAGGAGACGGGTTCCAGGTGGTGGAGGAAGGATTGTGCGGCAGGACGACGGTCTTTGACGATGTCAGCCGTCCGGGCAGATCCGGCGCAGAACTGCTGCCTGTGCTGCTTGAGGCGCATGCACCGCTGGATCTCGTCATCCTGATGCTCGGCACCAATGACTGCAAAACAGTGTATGATCCGACGGTTTCATCGATATCGGCGGGGATAGATTCCCTGCTCGGTCAGATCAGAGATTTCTCGGGAGACTGCGAGGTGCTCCTGCTGTCACCGATCGAGCTTGGAGATGAAGTATGGAGAGAAGAATTCGACCCTGAATTCGGAAAAGAATCTGTAAAGGTGGCAAGAGCGCTTCCTTCGGCTTACAGGGAACTGTCAGGCAAATGGGACATATCGTATCTGGCCGCATCCGACTACGCAAAACCGAGCGCAGTTGACCAGGAGCATCTCGATGCTGAAGGACACAGGAATCTGGCTGATGCGGTATCGAAAAAAGTGTTCGAGATATTTTCGCAAAACGGAGGGACAGAGAAAAGGCAATGACCGGAAAGCGTGAACTGATAAAGACTGCATTCATAAAATCGCTGCCGATAATGTGCAGCTATATCTTCGTGAGCATGGCGTACGGAATAACGATGGAGGAGCACGGGCTGGCGTGGTACTACTCGCTTCTTATAAGTGCGACCGTATACACAGGCGCGTTCCAGTTCGTACTTATCACATTCCTGAGCAGCGGAGCGTCGATGTTGACGATAGCGGTGACAGCGTTTCTGATGAACAGCAGGCAGAGCTTCTACAGCCTGACGTTCCTTGATGACTTCAGGAGGATGGGGCGCAGGAAGCTTTACATGATACATACGATGATGGACGAGACATATGCAGTCAACTGTACGCTGGACATGCCTGAGAAGGAAAAAGAGCAGACGATGTTTTATGTGGCGCTGCTGAGCATAGTCCTGGGCACCGGCGCCTGCATGCTTTTGCTGCTTGCTGACAGCCTGTATTTTTGATATATTAACTGTAGAGATTTTATATATCGGGAACAGGAGGATCAGACGGATTTATGGATTATGAAGTTGCGATAGAAATGCGGAATATCTGCATGGGCGATAAAAGAGAGCTTACCAGAGGTCAGATAGCAGGTGAAGTCATCGATTTCGACAAGCTGATGAAGGGGCTGAAGCCTGAGACTGTGGAAAAGTGCAGAGCGTATTTCGATGAAATGATAAAAAATGACGAGAAAAAGCTGTATGACGTCGACCTGCTCATGGAGGAGACCGAATCCGTGAAAGCGGAGTTCGAGAAGTTCATGAAAAGCAACAAGGCGGATGACATATTCAAGAGACTTTACGATGATATAGAGGAGTTTTTCCAGGTGCCGCCGTTCGAGGGTCTTGACAATATCGAGTACGGCATACACGAAGTGTGCGTATATTCGATACTCGAGTACTTTACATGGAAATCGCTGCCTAAGCACGACCATAAGGTGTGCCGCGATGAATACAGAGACAGCATCGCAGCGAGGACATTCGATGAGGTCGGCGACAAGTGGATCGCTTTCTGCGACGATCTGCAGGACCGTTATGAAGCTGTTTCATCAGGAAATACTGCAGACGAGCATGCGCTGAAAGTCGATATCGCAGCATGCGGTATCATAGCGATAGCAGCGATAAGAGATCAGGATCCGTTCGCTCTGGACATGGCGCAGTCAGGCGCAGCTGAAAAGGCAGAGATGATAGTGGGATCGCTTGAAAACGATACGTACAAGGAAGGCGAAAGTGCATTTACCGACAACGTAGTCAAGCTGCTCGGATTCGTTTACGGACAGGTGAAGGAGAACAGGGAGCTTGCGTGATGAAAAAGCAGCTTGATGAAGATCTTCTGTATGAGATACTGTCTGTAGTCGAGGAGATACCGGAAGGATGCGTTGCGACATACGGACAGATAGCGCGGCTTATAGGTCGTGAGAAAAATGCCAGGCTTGTCGGGAAGGCGCTCTCGGTGTCAGGCATGTACGGTGAATACCCGTGCCACCGCGTCGTGAATCACGCGGGAAGGCTCGTGCCGGGCTGGACGGAGCAGAGGAGCCTGCTCATGATGGAAGGCGTGCCTATGAAAGACGAGCACCACGTGGATATAAGGAAATGCCGCTGGGAAGAATAAAAAGAATCAGAAAGCAATAAACCAAAAGCAATAAAAATGAGCGATCCTGCATGATGAGGGTCGCTCGTTTCGTGTATAAATGGTGAAAAACGCACAAAAGCATATATTGTGTTGTTCAGATAACAGATGTACCACCCGAAGAAATGTTAAAATCAATGATTGCAAACATATCACATAAAGATAGCAAGACGGTTAAAAAAAGTCGTTATATGTAGTTGACTTTATTCATAATTTACTGATAAAATATTATCAACGTAATGACGTAATAGACTTATAAAGATCCGAGTCCATAACCCCTTCGCTCTGGCAAAAGCATGGAGTATGGAACGTTAGGGTCTGTGTGGAAACGCTCAGGCCTCCCGCATTTGGAAAGGATAAAAAGTGCAGGCTTTGCCGAAAAACGCCATAATATCCCAATGTACGGCGTATTTGCATGATGCCGTGTAAAAAGAGGTGTTTTTTGCAGAGAAAACCACTTGGAGCCTGTATTTATGTTTCATCGTCTGAAGCCCTTTTCACTGTGCGTGAAAAGGGTTTTTATATTCTTAGTGCGTAGTTCGTAGTTAAAGTAATGTTGTGAAATCGGAGGCAATTATTATGAATTTAAAGAAACTTACGCTGAACATCAACGGTGCAGACCGTATGTTCATCTGTGATCCGGAGAAGGACACACTGGCATCCGTACTTCGTCGTCTGGGACTTACAGGAACTAAAGTAGGCTGCGGTACAGGTGTATGCGGAGCATGTTCCGTTATCCTCAATGGAAAAGTGGTTCGTTCATGTGTCAGAAAAATCAAGAGCATAGAAGAATACAGCACAGTTATGACTATCGAAGGTATCGGTAATCCGCTCCATCCTCATCCGCTTCAGTATGCATGGGTAAACCTCGGAGCAGTACAGTGCGGGTTCTGCGTACCTGGATTCATCGTTTCAGCTTATCAGCTGCTTCTTGAAAACCCGGATCCGACAAGAGAAGAAATAAGAGACTGGTTCCAGAAGACAAGAAATGTCTGCAGATGTACAGGATACAAGCAGATCGTAGACGCTGTTATGGAAGCAGCTGCTATCATGCGTGGTGAAAAGACATTCGAAGACATCACATATGACTGGTCAAAAGATATAGAAGAAGGTTTCTACGGCAAGCCGCTCGTTCGTCCTAATGCTATGGCAAAGGCATGCGGTGTATGCGACTACGGCGATGATATCGAGCTCAAGATGCCTGCAGAAACACTTCATGCAGTACTCGTAATGCCGATGAAGGCTAACCACGCCAAGATCCTGAACATCGATTTCTCAGAAGCAGAGAAGATGCCTGGCGTAGTTAAGGTCATCACTGCAAAAGATAATCCTGGCGCAAACAAGCTGATGGCATACCAGTTCTCACCGAGAACAGTTGAATTCGAACAGACTCACAAGCTGCTCGCAGACGAAAAGATATTCAGATGGGGAGACCCTGTTGCAATGGTAGTTGCAGATACTAAGGATCATGCAAGAGCAGCAGCTAAGAAGGTCGTTGTAGATCTCGAACCGCTGCCTGAATACATGAGCTACCTTGAAGCTGTAAAACCTGAAGCAGAGAGGATCCACGATTCATTCGACAATATATACAGTACTCAGCCTGTATTAAAGGGCGACTACGATCACGTGGCAGAGATGATAGACAACGCTCCTTATGCTGTAGACGGAAGCTTCTATTCATCAAGAGAGCCGCATCTTTCGATCGAGGGAGATACAGTTCAGGCTTACTATGATGAAGACGGCAAGCTCTGCGTACACTGCAAGACGATGACTCTGTACTTTGACAGAGACGATATGGCAGAAGCTATCGGTATCCCTGTTGAAGATCTCCGTGTTATCGAAAACCCTACAGGCGGTTCATTCGGATGGGCGATGAACGCAGCTTCATACGCACTCGCAGGCGTAGCTACAAAGGTTACTGGAATGCCTGTTGCATTATCTATGACTTACGATGAGTTCATGGCATTCTCAGGTAAGCGTTCACCGGCATTCTTCAACGGAAGACTCGCATGCGACAAGGACGGAAAGATCCTCGCAGGAGAATTCGATTCAGGTATCGACCACGGTGCATATCCTGAAATGGGAGACGACAAGGTTACAAAGATCCTGAGATTCATGTTCTTCCCTTACTATGTACCAAACGTAGTAGGTCTCGGAAGAAGTGCTGTAACAAACCACAACTTCGGTGTTCCTTACAGAGGCTACGGAGCTCCTCAGGCATACACATGCGGCGAAGCTCTTATCGATATGATGGCAGAGAAGATCGGAATGGATCCGTTCGAGTTCAGATACAAGAATATCGCAAGAAAAGGCGATCTCAACCTGAACCAGAGAGAATTCCTCCAGTACCCTATGGAAGAGATGATGGATACATTAAAGCCTATATATGATGAAGCTGTTAAGAGAGCAGATGAATTCAACGCTGCTTCAGACGGCTCGAAGAGAAAGGGTGTAGGTATCGCATGGGGCGGATACAACGTAGGACTCGGCGGCGTTGACGAAGCTACAGTAGCTATCGAACTCGTTGGCGACGGCAAATTCAGAAAATACGATACATGGCAGGATCAGGGCCAGGGCGGAGACGCAGGATCACTCGTCTGCACACTCGAAGCACTGAGACCTTACTTCCCTACAGTTACGCCTGATGATGTAAAGGTCATCCAGACAGACAGTAAATACTGCCCTAACACAGGTGAGTCTGCAGGTTCAAGATCACACTTTGCTAACGGTAAAGCATCGATCGTAGCTGCAAAGATGCTGGCTGACGCAATGCGTAAGGAAGACGGAACATACAGAACTTACGATGAAATGATCGCAGAGGGTATCCCTACAAGATACGACGGACACTGGGTTGCTGCAGATGAATGGGATTACTTCGACTTCCTCGACCCTAACGACGGACAGGGTAACCCTACATATGCTTACACATATGCGCTGTATCTCTCAGAAGTAACTGTTGATATGAAGACAGGTAAGACTACTGTAGACAAGATGACATGCGTTGACTGGGTAGGTAAGGTTGGTAACATCCAGTCAGTAAACGGCCAGGCATTCGGCGGTATGTCACACTCGATAGGATTCGCACTTTCCGAAAACTATGAAGATGTGACGAAAGATACCAACATGCTGAAGGCAGGAGTACCTTACATCAAGGATATTCCGGATGACATGACTGCTATCCACATCGACGGATATGACGAAAGAGGACCTTTCGGATCATCCGGAGCATCAGAAGCATTCCAGTCGTCAGACCACGTTGCGGTTATCAATGCTATCAACAATGCCTGCGGCGTAAGAATCTACGAACTGCCTGCATCACCGGATAAGGTAAAGGCAGGAATCGAAGCGATCGCAAGAGGCGAGAAGCCTGAGAAACCTGAAAAGTACTTCCTCGGTTCAGATATGTATGAAGAACTCGAGAAGATCAAGGCTAATCCGTTAAGCTGGGACTAGCAGCAGGTTGCTGATCACTGAATAAAGAATTACAGACAGGTCACTGCATATGTGGTGGCCTGTTCTTTTGCAGGAAAGCAGGTATAAGGATACATGACTAATTTTTATTTGCACATATGCGAAAACGGCCATCTTAAAACCGATTTCAAGCGAGTGAGACCGGGCGATACATGCGGCGTATGCGGGGCGAAGATGATCGATTCATGTCCTGAGTGCGGAGAGCTTATAAAAAAATGGTATTATTACGGCTCGGTGCCCAGAGGGCCGAAGCCGAACGATTCGATGAGACCGGAAAAGTGCAGAGTGTGCGGCGCTGAATTCCGATGGAAATCTGATGTATAGTCGGGTACGTCTGTTACAGAAACTTGACAGAAATTTGGCGCCGACAGCGTAAGGGGAGTGACATTACCGACATTACCAGCGTAAGGGTATGCTCTTTACTTTTTGTACGACTGTTTGATATACTGATAAATAGTGCAACATTCAAAGTTTTATTTTATTGAGGAGAAGAAGATATGGATTCACAAAACAACAATCAGAACATGGGAGGTTATCAGCCAAATGGTGAGATCCCCGGAAAGAACAAAGCTATCGCGTCACTTGTACTGGGTATAATATCTGTAGTACTGTGGTTTTTCGGATATTCATCCATACTGTCGGTGGTACTTGGTATTATAGGTGTGGTAATGGCCTCCAAGTCAAAAGAAGAGGGTTATGATGAAAACATCAGGACTGCAGGCTTTATATTATCTGTGATAGGTATTATAGGCGGAGCGATATTCTTCGTTGCATGCGTGGCATGTGTAGGAATGGCAGGGATCGCAGGACTTGCTGTTTAGGAGAATGGGACAGTGGAAGCATTGATGATCTTAGGTCGAGCTGTTCCTGTATATGGACTTATCGGAGTCTCGGGCATATGTCTGGCAATGGCATATGCCTTATTTTCTTGCAGGAAATTCGGGCTGGACAGAGATGATACGGCATACATATTCGTTTTCGGTGCGCTGGGAGCCGCTGCAGGAGCCAAGATACTTTATCTGCTCGTTTCGACAGGTGACATCATCAGTGATATACAGTCAGATGAAATGAGTCTTGAGCTTGTCGTAAACAAATACATCAGCGGGGGGATGGTTTTTTACGGAGGATTGATCGGAGCTCTTCTTCTTGCCGGCTATGCAGCCGGCAGGTACGGGAAAGAGATAACTGACTTTTTTCCGGTGCTGATACCTGGATTCGCACTCGCGCACGGCATAGCCAGGATCGGGTGTCTGCTGGTTGGGTGCTGTTACGGTATAGAAGCTGATATTCCGTTCAGCATCACATACCATTCATCGCATATAGCGCCGAACGATGTGCCGCTGCTGCCTGTCCAGGCGATAGAAGCAGCAGTCGAGATATTGATATTTGCTGTCCTCGCATTTTATGCAGGGCATACAGTGAACAGGGTCAGTATACTGTGGACATATATACTTCTGTATGCACCGGTAAGATTCTGTCTGGAATTCCTCAGAGGCGACGAGGCGCGAGGCGGATTGCTGATGTTTTCGGTATCGCAGTGGATAAGTATCATACTGGTTGCAGCCGTATTGGTGCATATATATATTTCGGGCAGGCAAAACAGGAAACAGGATTTCAGGAGGCAGGTAAATGATCAGAAAAGCAGTTGAAGCGGATATAGATGCGATCGAAAAGATCTATGACGCGATAATAACGCAGGAAGAAGCGCGTGAGCACAAGCTGATAGGCTGGGTCAGAGGAATATATCCGACGAGGCAGACTGCTATGGACGCATTGCAGCGAGGAACACTGTTCGTGCTCGAACATGATGGAGAAATCGCAGCTGCTGCCAGGATAGATCAGACACAGGGAGCTGAATATGCAGGCGCCGAATGGGAATACGATGCGGCTGACGATGAGATCATGGTCATGCACACACTTGTGGTAGATCCTGCGAAAGGCGGAAAGGGTTACGGCAGGGCTTTTGTCGATCATTATAAAAAATACGCCGCTGAGAACGGATGCAGATACCTGCGCATGGACACTAATGTAAAGAACAGCAGAGCCCGCAGCCTTTACGCATCACTGGGATTCATGGAAGCGGGCGTCGTGCCGTGCACATCGTTCAACGGGATAAACGGCGTTAAACTATTGTGTCTTGAGAAAAAGCTGTGATCATCGATCCTGCGCAGCTAAATAATCTTTATCAGTGTCTTTTTTACGGGGAATCAGTTTTCCGACAACGGAATTCTGCTCCCTGTTTTTTACGTAGAAATATCCCAGTATCGCGAATACTATCGCGCCTATGAAGTTGACGAAGAGGTCAGCCATGGTGTCGATCAGACCGATATCCAGGTAGCCTCCAAGCCCCAGATCGGTACCGGAGACGGTAACATCGCGGATGTTCTTTATCACTATCGGCACATTTTCACCTGCAGGATGCAGCAGGACGGAAGAAATCTTGTGGACTACAGTATCTTTCTGCATATCGAGCTCAAAAAATCTGTCCATGCTGAATTCGAAAAACTCCCACAGAACGCCTATCGTCATCGAGAAACAGAACGATACTATAGATGTAAATATCGGCGAAAGCTGGAAAAGTATGCGGTCACTGCTGTTGAGCAGCTGCACCAGCGAGAGTCCTATCGCAGCCATAAGGAAGCCGTTCAGTGTGTGCAGCACAGTATCCCAGTAAGGGAAGATCGTGTAAAAGTTGCAGAGCTCGCCGAGTATCTCTGCGGCGAATATGAACGCAAGCAGAGTGATTTCGAGAACTGTCGGAAGTTCTATCTTGAGTGCTACCTGCATGAGGCTCGGGACTGTGAGGAGGATGAGCGTCAGCAGGCACAGAAACGAACTTTCAAAATTCCTGTTGAATATCGTGAAGATCATTATCACGATCACGAGGGCTCTGAAAATATTGTATGCTATAAATGAGCTGCGATGTTCCCGGAGTTCCCGTTTCATTGCTGTAAACAGTCTTGCGGGAAATTTTCTTTTGTGTTTTTTCATAATATATCTGTTTATACTCCTGTTCTGAATGAATACTGTGATTATTACTGATGTGTATCCGGTATGGTTTGGCATATTCCGAACATGTAATGATACCATACGCTCAAAGGTAATGTAAAGTGATGATTGCAGGATTGTTTTGCAGGGTTTTGCATAGTTTTGCACTGCTGTTTCAGCCAAAAACATATGATATATCAGGTGTTGCAGCTGAAATATGTAAATTATATCCATATAAAACTGGCCGAGCAGTTTTCCTGGGGCATAGCTAGCAGGCAGAACTTTTATTTGTTTCCAGATTTCCGCCATTTCTTGCTCCAGATGCGATCGTTTGGCTGAAATTTTACAAATGATTATTGAAGACTTAGAACGTACATACAGACAGGTCCACATGATTTCCAGATTTCCGCCATTTTACATAGGATATTTCTGCTTTATGGCTGAAATTGCCGCGCATAACTGGAGATAACAGGTACACTATGAATCAAAAGGTGCGGACGAAACGAGAGCAGTTGAATAATATAGATAGTAGTTATACGATGTACGGCGAAAATAAGAAGCATTTCGGTGTGTTGGCAACGATGCGAAAACAGGAGGTAATTTGTAATGGTCAGTATCAGTCTTTGCATGATTGTGAAGAATGAAGAGGATGTGCTCGCGAGGGCTCTGGATTCTGTAAAGGAGCTCGCAGATGAGATTATAATAGTGGACACCGGCTCGGAGGATCGCACGAAAGATATAGCGCGGCATTATACGCAGAAAGTGTTCGACTTTGAGTGGGAGGATGATTTCGCAGCAGCCAGGAATTTTGCATGCAGGAAGGCGTCGATGGATTACTGGATGTGGCTGGATGCAGACGATATCGTCACAGAGAATGAGCTGAAGAAGATGAAAGCGCTGAAGTCGGAGATCGATCCTGATACAGATGTAGTGATGATGAAGTATCTGACGGGGTTTGATCGTGACGGATATCCGGCTGTTTCATATTATCGGGAACGCTGGCTCAGAAACGGGAAGGGGTTCATATGGAAAGGCCGGGTGCACGAGGCAGTCGTGCCGTCAGGCAAGGTGCTGTATTCTGACATTGAGATCGAACATCATAAGAACAGTGCAGATGGCTCTGATAGGAACCTCAGGATATACGAGTCCATGATAGCGCGTGGCGAGCTGGGCGATTCGCGGCAGGTGTTTTATTACGGCAGGGAGCTTTACGATCACGGGCGGTATGAAGAAGCGATCTCTGTGTTTGACAGGTTTCTCGCTGAAAAGGGCGCGTGGCGTGAAAATCTGATAGATGCATGCCTGCAGAGGTCTTTGTGCTTCAAGTATCTCGCAAAACCGCAGATGAGGCTGGACAGTCTTTTTTACAGTTTCAGATACGATCTGCCGAGGGCGGAGATATGCTGTGAGATAGGCGCATGTTTTATGGAATGTAATGATCATGAAACGGCGGCTTACTGGTATGAACGGGCGCTTGCAGCACCTGACTGCGCGAAGTACGGCGGATTTGATCACAGCGACTGCCGTGGCTATATACCGCTGATGCAGCTGTGTGTATGTTATGACAGGCTCGGTGACCATGGCAGGGCGTGGCAGTATCATCTTAGAGCGGCAATGATCAGACCGGCATCGAAGGAAGTGATCGAAAACCAGAAATATTTTGAGCGCCTGTTTGTAACCGGGCGATATCAGGAGGCATAAGTTAAATAAGGATACCGGTATTTTCGGTATCATGCAAAGGGCAGAGCACAGGCTCTGCAGGGAAGAGTCGATGGGAAAAACAGGGATATGGTATATCTGTAAGGAGGAATATCATGCTTTTTAATAATCCGAACAATGATTGCTGCTGCGGTTATAATAATGACTGCTGTCAGCAGCGAGGCCCGACCGGAGCGACAGGTCCGATGGGGCCGAGGGGGTGTCCTGGTCCAAGGGGGCCTCGCGGGCAGGAAGGCCCGATGGGCCCGGAGGGACCGGTGGGATTTCCGGGGACGACAGGAGCAACCGGCGCGACTGGTGTAACAGGGCCGACAGGTCCGGCGGGAGAGATAGGCCCGGCAGGTCTTGACGGCATACAGGGAGCAACAGGACCAACAGGTCCGACAGGAGCAACCGGCCCGACCGGCCCTCAGGGTCCCGCAGGTGAAGCAGGAGCACAGGGTCCGACGGGAGCGACCGGTCCTCAAGGCCCGGCAGGTCTTGACGGCATACAGGGAGCAACAGGACCAACAGGTCCGACAGGAGCAACCGGCCCGACAGGGCCTCAGGGTCCCGCAGGCGAAGCAGGAGCGCAGGGTTCAACGGGTCCGACAGGAGCGACAGGCCCGGCAGGTCTTGACGGCATACAGGGAGCAACAGGGCCAACAGGAGCAACCGGCCCTACAGGGCCTCAGGGTCCCGCAGGTGAAGCAGGAGCACAGGGTCCGACGGGAGCGACCGGCCCCGCACCGGCTGCTGCAGAACAGGTAACCGACCTTGCTGCGACGGCAACGCTTACAGATGTGATCAACACTGTGAACGAACTGCTTGGAAATCTGAGAAACGCAGGGTATCTGGCAAGATAAAAGCGTAGATTGCGATATGCACAATAATAACTGCTAAACTTGATCCTGATATACGATGAACAAATCTGGATGAATAAAATCTGCCCTGTCGATAGTGTAAAAGCTGTTGACAGGGCAGTTTTTTCTATTGTTGATTTATCCCGTCTGATCGTGTTCTCCGATTTTATCAATTGCTCACGATCTTTTTGCTGCTGATATGTAACGATTTTGCTCAATGCGATATCCGAGAGGATTGATGTTGTCGCAAAAACATTTTTGGCAGGCGTCGGTTGTTTCGACAAACGACAGATGAGAGTTTTGTTGATACTATCAAACGGCATAAAAGTTATGTGTAGATTATGTAATAATTGAATGAATTTTATCAGAGGACAAGGCAATGTATTACCAGAAAAGCGCAAAGCATTACAAGTATGTGTTGAGGATCCTTTTCATTGCTATTGTGGTGCTGTTTACTCTTGCAGTGACGGGTTGTGAAAAAAGCGACACAGATACAGAAGGCAGGGGTGCTTTGCAAAGCGATTCGGGCAGTAGCAGCATTGAAAACGCAGAACCTTCTGAGTCACATGGATCACACAAAGAGGATGCGGACGGTGAATCGCATGAGACCTCGCTTAAGGTCAAAGTAACTGAAGAAGACAGATCGCCATCAGATCATGAACAGCAGATCATAGACAAGCTGTACATTTCAGATCTGGGAAAATACGGATCACAGTATGGAGATCAGATCTACTATGCGATAACGCTCACAGGCAATGCTATGCCTGAGGAATCGATTTATTCGGTCAGGGATCTCGAGGAGCTGATAAGGATATCATTTGTAAACAGCAAGATGAATGCGCTCGGGCTCCTCGCAGAAAACGCTGGATACTACGGGGTCGATCTTATAAAATTTCTCGATCTCTGCGGTATAGATAAAAATACGAAAAAGCTTAATATTCTTTTTGAAGACAAAGACGAAAACAAAAAAACATTTTCATATAAGAAGCTTTCCGGCAGCAAATACAAGGCGATACTGGCCACGGGAAGCGGTGAAGGTCCATTTGCTCTGCAGGAGCAGGGCCGCGATGATGATCAGGCGGTGATGCTGATGGTTTTCAAAGACGGAAAACTCAAGGAACAGTTTCCTGTAAAGTCCATGACTGCAGGAAAAGGCAGGACGCCTGAAGACCCGGAGTACGGTTTTCATGATCGCAAGCTGTATAAAGATTCACTGGACTGCACATTTACGATAGAAGTATACCACAAAGATACGGCATATCGCGGACCGGACAGAGTCGTGGAACTTACGACTGCGGAGATCGAAGACCTGATGAGGGAAAATCCGTCAAAAGTGCATGGCGGTTATTACGGAACACTCGGAGATGAGAAGACATTTTCGTATGCGGGCGCAGGCGGATGGACCGACTACTTTGAAGGGGTCGATTTTCTGTGGCTCCTTAAAAAGAAAGCCGGAGTGAGCACTCTTGACGGAAGGGCCGAACTTGTCGGAAGAGACGGCGAGGTGTACAACACTGTGGAAGATCTGAAGTATTTCGATCATAAGAACAATGACAGTGCATACTACATCATGACGCGTGACGGGGTGAAGATCCCGGGCGCGATCCCGGTGATATCGTGTGTAAAGAACGGGTATCCGATCCTGAAAGAGCATGATCATGAGAGCAAGGCTTATGTGGCATACGATCAGCTGAATCAGTCTCTTGAAAAGAAGGGGATAGATACTGAAGTGGGCGTTGTAAAGAACCACAGCGGCCCGTTCACTGCATGCTTTGGAAATCTTGACGGCTATTACGGCGGTGAACGTGTAGAGACAGCAGGAGACTGTACGCTGATAAGGATATATCTGAACTGACATATTTATGAAAGTATAAGAAGTGTAAAAAGCAGGCGATACCGGTTTCAGCCGGTAAAATGAATGGTTAAAGGAGGAGAGGGAAGATGAAATTTTCGAAAAAAATGCTGGCCTTCGTACTGAGTGCGATAATGATCCTCGGTGTGATGGCTCCGGTGACTGCGATGGCGGCAGAAACGACGCAGCCGTCGATATCTGCGGAAAATGTAACGCTGCGCTACACGGGTGATCCGCTGAAGATCAATCTCACGTACAGCGGAGATGATACGTGGGCAGGCAAGACAGATGAGGAGAAGCTGGCAGAGCTCGAAGGCTATGCCGAAGCGGTGGAGAAAGTGACTATCATAGCTGACGGTAAAGCGAAGGAGCTGACGGCAGAGCAGTGGTCGATAAAAGCAGATACTGTAAAAGACAGGAAGACAGGAGAAATGTCATACAGGATGGTGCTGAGCCTCAAGCGTACAGCAGAAGATCCGATACTCAACGTATCAACAGCAGAACGTACAAAGACATTTACTGTAAAGCTCGATACATCGGGTGATAAAGGCTCATTACAGGCAGACTTCACGGCTACGATGTACGGTGCGGAGACACTGCAGGTAAGGCTGATCGACAAAGACGGCAATGTGAAGACTGCAAAGACCTTTACAAAAGACGAGATAAAGCAGATGAGCAGCGGTGAGGACAAGTGGTACAACACTATCTGCGGTATGAGAGGTCTGACTGTGTTCAGAGCACAGGGAGCTGATATAAACGACATCTTCAAGGCAGCCGGGATAACTTTTGAACAGGGGATGACGCTGAAGCTGAGAACTAATGACAGCGCAAAGGAGTCAAATGACAGCACTACGGAGGATGCATACTACTCTAGAGGTATATTCACATATGAACATCTGATGCAGGACAGATATGCATTCCCGGGAGTATATACAGACGAATCGCTCAGGAACACTCTGCTCAGCGGTGGAAGATTCGATGATGGTGTGAAGACGGCTCTTGGCGGAGCTGACAAGACCAAGGTGGATCCGATGATCGCATATCAGTATGATGAAGTGATCTTCAGGAGCGATCAGACAAAGCCTGCCGGTGCATATGACAGCCTCATTGCAAAGGAAAACACGTTCAGATTCCTGTTCGGTATCGCGATGGATCCTGAGGACAGCACTAAGGTCGCAGGGGAGACGACTACGTGGTCGGCGACTTATACAGTGTTCGGCATGGACGTGATCGAAGGTGAAAAGACTGCAGCACCTGTTATCACTCCTAACGGAGGCGAATTCAAGGACAAGCAGAAAGTTTCGATAAGCTGTGAAACAGAGGATGCTGTGATCTACTACACGACAGACGGAAGCGATCCGAAGAGCAGCGATACCAGAATAGAATATAAAGGAACTTTTACTCTTGAAAAGGCCGCAGTAGTAAAAGCATATGCTGTAAAGAACGGCATGATGCCAAGCGATATCGTAAGTGCGGAATTTACACAGCCGAAAACACCTGCAGATACAGGAAAGACTGACGGGAAAAAAGATCCAAGCAGCGGCACAGCTACCGGTGATGATTTCAGCATCATGCTGTGGGCGGGAGCACTGATCCTTGCAGCAGCTGCAGGCGGTACTGTGATAGCATTCAGAAAAAAGAATGCAGGCAGAAGCAGATAAGAAACATATAACTATGCAATACACTTACTTTCATTATGTCAAATAAAGCAACAGGGGAAAGCAGGAGATCGGACAGTGTTTCGGTCTCCATATTCCCTTTATAAAGAGCGTTAATACAATAGAAAACTCAGGTGAAAATGGACAGAAACAAAGCAGGAAACAGATGTACGATGATCCGCAGGATGTTCATGGCAGCGGCGACAGCTGTCGTATCAGCAGCGATGCTGGCATCGTGCGGCAGCGTAAAAACGGATGCTGAATACTCGCCGCAGCTCGAGGATGTGGCGGTCGGGTCATACAGCGAGGGTTCGGAGGACAGTCAGTATGTCACGGCGGATCTGATATTCGACAGGGAGATCGCGGTCACAGATGAAAAATGCAGCGATCTGCGTATCACAATCTCAGATGAACGAGTGAAAGACGACGAGTGCGAGTTTACGGCCGGGGACGATGAAAATACGGCAAGGATAAAGATCCCGGTGGATGCGGTCACGAAAGGCATCCTGAAGATCGGACCCGCGGAAAAAGAAAAAGGTATTTCGTGTATCAGAAGTGCCGATGAAAAGTACGCAGTGCAGGACTTTACACTGGAAGCGCTGATACCGTCGGGAGTAAGTCTGTCAACGGTATCGTCAGAACCCGGCAAAGTCGTGAAATCCGTGGATTCGATCTGGAACATACGAAGCATCGCATGGGTCGGCATAACCGAAAACGGTGAAGAGGTACCGGTTTCGGAGACCAGAGCGCTGGAAATGCTGGATGGGTACGCAGCAGTGCACGGTCACGAATTCCTCGCAGAAAACGACAGAGATATAGCGGCAGGGATAGTCGAGACCCTGCAGAACAATTACGGAGCTGAATACTCCGTATCGTGTTCAAAAAACATCATAACAGTAGAAAAACAGGGCTCTGATGCAGAGCTTGACATAGATATATATTCGTACAGGAAGATAAACGGCAGATCGATAAAGTAACGGGAAAATCAAGTCGATCATGAAAACTATCGGAGGTAACTGAAATGAAAAAGACAGCTAAGCGGAGTCTGATATTCGTACTGGCTCTGCTGATAACAGGAGTGATGACGTGTTCCGACTCATTCGCATATTTCCAGAGAGGAAGTGTGGGAGTGTATGCGGGGCAGAGCAGTGTATCTGTATCGCAGGGAGGCTCGGCAGCAGTCAGCCTTTCATTTTCTCCGGCATCAAGTTCTCAGCTTCCGGGCTGCGGCATGGCGGAATGTCCGCAGATCTGCGGTGAGAAAGACTGCCTTGATGCGAATGGAGAATGTAAATGCGCAGGAACTACATATATGACATACTATGCATATGCCAACGCATATTCGAGCAATACGAGTGTAGCGACTGCGTCGTGCAGCGGCAGCACTGTGTATATCACCGGCATTTCGCCCGGCAGCGCTACGATAACGGTCACTGCATCGCTCAGGCAGTTCACGAGCACATCGACGAGCATATACGTGACGGTAAGTGACAGCACGCAGGCTGCGACACAGGCGACAACAGCTTCCTCAGGACAGGTGTCAGCAAAACCGGCAAAGAAAAACAAATCAAAGAAAAGTGATAAAAACGAAAAGGAAAACGAAACCGAAGGAACGACAAAGACGGTGGACAGCGACCGCGGCAAGATCAGTTTCGTGATGATACCTGACGGAAAGACCGGAAAAGACGCGCTTGAAAGTATCAAGGGGAAAGGCGACTTTGTCGACTTCCAGAAGAAGGACGACGCAGATACGATCCTCTACGCCTGGGAATTCGCAGGAAAAGATGTGACTGAACCGAGAGATATGGATCTCAACCTCGAATTCAGCCGGGAGGCATTCAAAGGCTGCAAATACGGCTCAAAATCCGATTCACTGTATATACAGAGAGGCGACAAGGAGGCGCTGCCGGGCAAGGCGAGCACTTACATCAGAGTGGCAGACTGGTTCAAGGATTCGGACAAGCTTTACCTGTATTCGTTCGACAAGGAAAACGGCGCCAGGGCAATAGAGGATGAACTGAGTGTTGAGAACGGATACGTGACATGCAGCACAATGTACGGAGAAGCCGATAAATACATACTTTCCACAGAAAAATGGGATGTGGCGAAGGAAACGGTAAAAGAAGAAAAAGGCAGTCATACGGGAGTGTGGATCGGCATCGCAGCAGCAGTGCTGATAGCGGTGCTTGCAGCAGCATACATCGTGAAGAACAGAAAGAAAACACCGGCAGAACCTTTGGAAGAAACAGAAGAGGTCGAAGAGTAACATGATATCGGCAGAAAATATCACAAAAAGCTTCGGTGATTTCACGGTCCTTTCGGACGTGAGCCTGACTGTGAAAAAAGGAGAGATATACGGTCTTATAGGCTATAACGGAGTCGGCAAGACCACGCTCCTCAAAATAATGTGCGGGATCTACAGGCCTGATTCAGGGCGTGCTCTGATAAACGGACAGCCTGTCTATGAAAATCCGGCTGTAAAGCAGCAGTGTTTTTTCATGACGGAGGAGGCGTCGTTTTTCCTGCAGTCATCGCTGAACAGGATGAGAAAGTTCTACTCGGGCTATTACCCTGACTGGAGCGACGAAACCTTCAACGGACTGGTGGAATGGTTCGGAGTGGATCCGTCCATGAAAATAAGCAGGTTTTCGAAGGGCATGCAGCGACAGGCGAGCCTGATACTGGCGTTTTCCACACGACCTGCATACCTTTTCCTGGATGAGGCGTTCGACGGTCTCGACTATTCCATGAGAATACAGGTCAGAGACATGTTCAGGTTTTATGTAAAAAACAGGGGAGCAACGATCCTTGTGACATCTCACAATCTGAAGGAGCTGGAAGACCTGGCGGATCACATAGGGATGCTGCATGAAGGCAGGCTGACCTTCGATGATTCGACCGGACAGATGAGAAAAAGCTATCAGGCATGCGAAGTCACTTATGCGGGCGATGTCGACTCGATCGATATCGGTGAGATAGAGCTGATAGAAAGAATAGATATTTCGGATGAAAAGACGGACAGTGCACGGTACTACTGTATAATCCATGCCTCGGAAGAGCATGCGCGCCGCAAGCTGCAGGCTGCGGGCGCAGAGAATATACAGGTGAGACCGGTGCAGCTGGAGGAATTTTTCCGCATGGAAAGGAAAGAACGTGACGCTGACTGGGAAAAGATCTTCAGATAAAAGCCGCGGGGCGGCCGGAAAACTGAATATATGGAAACATGACACGGCTTTTGTGCTTGGCCGGAACGGATGGATCTTTCTGGCGGGAACGGTGATATTCCTGATACTGATACCGTTTTTCACGGCGGGGCTGCCGGGAGACTCCATCTACAATATCGAGGTCACTCACGATCAGCTCAAGTTCAGGCTGATAAATGACGATGCGTTCATTCCTGTGATGGTGGCGGCAGTAGTGATGGGACTCGTTGCCGGAAGCTCGATGTTCCGTTTCGTGCAGGACAAGAAGGAGACCACGATCTTCTTTTCGATGGGTATCACGAGAACGAGGCTTTTCATAGACAGACTCGCCACTGCATTCGTGATGCTGGCGCTGATGACAGTGATACCGGTGGCAGTTTCCGTCGCGCTCAATATAAGCGCAGTAGGCGGATATCAGTGCCTGGTGAGGAATGCGGTGTTCCTGTGTATCGGGCTGTTCCTGATGGCGGCAGTCAGCTGCACAGTGGCCGTGATAATGAGCCTGCTGTCGGGCAATCTGATGGAGATGGTGATCTACTGGGCGTGCGGCATGTCGATACCGACGGTCATATGCTGCGGGGTCAACATACTGATGAAAAAGCTCTACTGGGGAAATGCCTGGGGAGTAGTGGCATATTCAGGGACCGAGCAGATCGGTGAATCTCTGCTGGAACGTTTTTCGATACTGAATCCGCTGCTGTTTTTCAAAGGGCAGCTGGAAACTCATGCGCAGTTCATGCGGCCGCTGAGCACTGATACGCCTGAGGCTGTGTCCTGGTGGATCGCCGCAGTGTGGGCCGCAGTGCTGGCGGCACTGGTGGTGCTGGCATGGTGGATCCTTAAGAAATGGAAGGCGGAAAACGCAGGCATAACAGGCAGCTGCAGGATCTTTGCAGAAATAACCGCAGCGCTGACCGGCTTCATGATGTTCGCACTGGTGTTTGCATATATCTTCGACTACAGCACAGTGCTGGCGGTCATCCTGGGTATACTGGCATTTGCGGCGATGCATCTGTTCTGGAAAAAAGCGGGCATATTCGGACGTATAAAGGTCCGCACTCAGCTGACCGGCGCACTGATACAGCTGGCAGTCACGGGTGTGATATGCATAGTGTTTGCGACAGGATTTTTCGGAGGCACGGAACGTTTTCTGAAGGATGCGAACGCGGACATCACGGAAGCGAAAGTCAATTATGCAGGGGCTCCGTCAGGCATGTATGAAGAGGCGATGGGCAGCAGCACGGGTCACGGATATTACGTGTCGAGCCGGCTGAGCCTGCATGAGGATGATTCTATAGATACTGTGCGTGAGCTTCAGATGATGTTCGAAGAATCCGGCAGAGAGCCTATGAAAGGTTCGAAAAACGCTGAAGACACGGTCATACCGTACGATATCACATTCTCATATGTGGATAGCGACGGCACTGAGCATACATGGTACTACGACAGAGCTTCATACGGTCAGCTCGAGAAGATGCTGGATATAGAAGAACTCGATGAAGTGAAGGCAGGTCAGGCGGAGCTGTTCGCATATGCCGAGGAGGGGAATCCCGAGTCGCTGACAAAGCAGGCTTATGACAACGGAACGGTATATCTGACAGATGACACCATGACTGATACGTATGAAGTGACGCTCGGAGAAGACCGCAGGGCGCAGCTGCTGGCGGCGATCTGGCAGGACATGAGCGTGATGAGCGTGAAAGAACGGTATTTTCCTGAAGAGAAGACAGAAGCCGTGATCATGTTCACGCAGTCAGGAGACGATGACAGCCTGTATTTCTCGTATCATCTCAACAATGCGTTCATCTACGTGACGTCACGATACGAGAACACGCTCAGGTGGCTCGAGGACAACGAGCTGCTGGAATACGTGAAGGAAGAGCAGCAGATAGAATCGATAATACTCCAGCGCATGGATCCGTATATCGGCATCAATGCGCCTGACTATCCGATCGGGATGTATTTCATGGCGTACTGCGCAGACAGTGCGGACGAGTTCATGATACAGAAGGACTTCGGGGATAAATACGTTATAGATGACAGTGACGACATAGCAGAGGTCGCGGCAGGACTCAGGGATGGATACTACATGAGCGGCGGTGGATACCTGGCGGCGGTCAAGCTTTCAGGTGATGATATGTACAGATACATGTTCCTGCCGCAGTCGGAAGTGCCGTCATTCATTAGGCAGTAGGAGGAGCATATGGGAAGAAAGAAAAACGTGCTTCTGCTGCTGATCGTACTGCTGGCGGTGCTTACGGTCATATCCGTGATGGTAGGCAGATACTCGCTGTCGTGGCACGATATCGTGGAAATACTCAGAAACAGGCTTTCGGGCAGCGGTGACGGATCCGGCAGAGAGACGGTGCTGCTCCAGTCCAGGCTTCCGAGGATAGCCGCTGCGATACTTATCGGCTGCGGACTGTCGGTATCGGGAGCGGGCTATCAGGGGATCTTCAGGAATCCCATGGTATCGCCTGATCTGCTCGGAGCATCTGCAGGAGCGGGCTTCGGAGCTGCGCTGGGACTCCTCTGGGGAATGCCTACAGTGGCAGTGCAGTGCATGGCGTTCTGTTCGGGTATAGCGGCGGTGCTGATAACCGGTCTGATAAGCAGGATGGTCGGCGGTCATATGGAAAACAACAGGCTGCTGCTCGTGCTGAGCGGTATCGTCACAGGTTCGCTGTTCCAGGCATTCATTTCGATAATAAAGTATGTTGCGGATCCGTTCGACACGATGCCGTCTATCGCATTCTGGCTGATGGGCGGGCTGACATATGTGACAGCCTCTGATCTGCTGATCCTGGCGGTGCCTGTGATAGCGGGCACGGTCGTGATGCTGCTGCTGAGGTGGCGTATCAATCTGCTTTCATTCGGGACTGATGAAGCGGAGGCGATGGGAGTGCCTGTAAAGAAGTATCAGGCAGTCATAATCCTCTGTGCGACGTTCATGACTGCCGCATGTGTGGCAGTCGGAGGGATGATCGGATGGGTCGGACTGATAATACCGCATTTTGCAAGACTGATGGCAGGATCCGACTACAGGAGGATGCTGCCGTGCAGCGCAGTGATGGGTGCGGCTTTCCTGCTGCTCGTCGACGATGTGGCACGCTGCGCTTTTCCACAGGAACTGCCTATAGGTATACTTACGGCAATAGTAGGCGCTCCGGTGTTCATAGCACTGCTGGCAAAGGGAAGGAAAGGATTCTTATGATACACAGGAAACATTTCATATGGTTTGCAGGCCTCATGGTGACGGCGCTGCTGATCCTGGCAGGCTGCGGACAGGGAAAGGCCGAATATACGGTCACAGCCAGCGGCGATTCTGTGCAGGAGGGTGTGATCACAGTCCTGGACTACAGCATAAATGTTTATAAAGACGAGGCGAGCAACAGCTGCGGAGACTGTGAGAAACAGCCGGTGCATCTCTATGCCGGGGCAGATGCGGAGGATGTGGCTGAAGCGATAAAGGATGTCGTCGAACGTGCAGATGATCTCTGGGAGGTCGTTTCATGCGATGGTGCGACTGTCGTGCTGCGTGAAAAGGAGGCAGGCACGGTGGAGAGCATAGGTCCGCTGTCGGCTCCGGATGGCATAACGCTGAAAGGCACGATTTCGGGAAGAGATGTGCCGGTGATTTCGGGGACAGAAGCCGAGATAGACAGTGTGCCGTTCCCGGAAGATCCTCAGAGGCTTGCGGCTGTTTACGGGCCTTCGTATGAGCTTCTGACGATGCTCGGAGCGGAGGATAAGATAGTGGTCAGAGCCGATGTGCAGACTGATGATTTCCCGTGGGCTGAAAAGGTGTTTTCACGCATCAGCGAGGTGCCTGCGCTGGAAAATGTGCACACTTCGGTGAATTTCGAGGAGCTGATGACATATGAACCCGACATCGTGTACACGTTCCCCAGGGAAAACGAGCTGACTCAGCTCAAAAAAGCAGGAGTGGCTGCACTGCCGGGAGAGACTGAGGAGACTCTCGCAGGAGTGACGGACCAGGTGAAGTCTTACGCACAGACGCTCGGCGCGGATGCGAAAAAGCGGGCTTCGGAGTACTGTGAATATTTTGATGAAAAGCTGGCGTGGGTGAAGTCGCGTACAGACGGGATAAAGGAAAAAGACAGACCGGATGTCTACTATGCCGGCGTGGACATACTCACGACTTACGGTAAGCATTCGGACATCATAGAAGTGATAGAAAGCGCAGGCGGCAATGCTGTGTCGGCTGATCTGAACGCCGGCAACAGGATACAGATAGACTATGAACAGCTCATGGCATGGGATCCGGATGTGATATTCATAGATCACGGCGGCATGAACGACGGCAAGACAGTCGAGCAGCTGAAAAAAGAATTGAAGAGCAAGGCGTCGTACAAGTCGCTCAAGGCTGTGAAGAACGATCAGGTCTATGCGACTCCGTCGGGTGTGTTCTACTGGGACATGGGCATACAGAAGATACTGCTCGTGATGGATATGGCCAGGACGCTGCATCCGGATGAGTTCAGGGATCTTGACATGGATGCGGAAGTGATGGAGTTTTACGAGAAATTCTTCGATCACAGCCTGACGAGAGAGGAAGCCGAGCAGATACTGAACAGGGAGAGTCCTGAATAATATGCTGGAAATAAATAAAGCCGTATTCGGCTATACAGGAAAAAACAAACGAAAGACAGTGCTCGAGAACGTGTCGTTTTCTCTGGACAAGGGAGAGCTGCTTTGCATACTCGGCGCGAACGGTGTCGGCAAGACGACGATGTACAGGACGATACTGGGGTTCCTGCCGCTGCTGGAGGGAGAACTGCTCGTGGACGGCAGAGACATAAGGCAGATCCCGAGAGAACAGCTGGCGAAGCACATAGCGTACGTTCCTCAGTACCACACCCCGCCGTTTGCATATTCGGTATATGACGTCGTGCTGATGGGCAGGGGGACGCATATATCAAGATTCTCCTCACCGGGCAGGAAGGACGAGCTGATAGCTCTGGAAATGCTGGAAAGGATGGGGATCTCGCATCTCAGGGACGATGTCTATACGGAGATAAGTGGAGGCGAGCGTCAGCTGGTGCTGATAGCCAGGGCACTGGCTCAGCAGACCGAATACATACTGATGGACGAGCCTGCGGCGAGCCTGGATTTCGGCAATCAGATGCGCCTGCTCGGCGTGATAAGGAATCTGACGAAGGAAGGGATAGGTGTCGCATTCACGACCCATTATCCCGACCACGCATTCATTGCGGACGCTTCGGTGCTGGCACTGGAGGACAGAGACACGTGGTCATACGGCACCGCCGACGAAGTGATGACTGAGGATCTGCTGCGGCGTATGTACGATGTCGATGCGTCGATACATGTGCATACAGGCAGGAGCGGCAGACAGATAAGGCATATAACGGCAGATATAGACTGACCGCCTCGCGCTGCACAGATGCGCATCGGCAGGCAGATCAGGAATGCCGATAAATACGATTTGAGATCCCGAGGGGTTTTAAATGATAAATCAACCAATTAATTCATTCAGTGGTGCGAAAGCACCATAGAAACGATCGATGGAGATGAAAGGAGAGGTTAAATGAAATTTCCAAAGAGAATGCTGGCATGGATGCTCAGCGCAGTGATGGTCTTCGGACTTGCGGGAACGCTCGCATTTGCCAATGAAACAGAGACTAGTTCACAGTATAATCACGGCACTATAGCTGTGAAAGCTGATGACAGCAACGGAACTATCACGATGGTGAAGGGCGGTTCTGCAGAGATAACGGTATCACCGTATGTGCATGTGCAGTATCAGGGATGCCAGATGCCGGGCTGTCCGGATTCTTGTGGCGGTCAGGGCTGCTTTACAGAAGGTCAGGGATGTTCGTGTTTTGGAATGGATACAGCAACTCGAACAGCAGCAGTGACTGTAAGGTCAACTGATGAATCTGTAGTAAAGGCAGGAGCTCCTGAAGCTGCAGCTGAAGTCGGAACTGCTGTAGGAAGCAAGACAGACGGCAAGATAACTCTGACTGCAGCAGCAACAGGCGAAGCCAAGATAACTGTCACAGCTTCACTTTGCGACTGGGTAAGCACTACGAAGACTTATACTGTAAAGGTAAAGGATGTCGTTGAAGTGGCAGACTTTGACGCATATACAGATCATGACGGTGTACCTATCCCTGAATTAGCGATGGGAGAATCTCAGACAGATACACAGACTGCATACGTTACGTTAAGATTCCCTGAAGCTATGAAAATAGTTGATAAAGAGGCACTTACGGCAGAAATGATGAATACTGTAAAACTCGCATCGCAGAAGCTGGGCGGAAGAATGGGCAGCATCAAGAATGTCGAACTGGCTGAAGGAGGCAAGGCCCTCAGATTCGAACTGAGCGGATGGGTGGCACCGTTCAACGGTAAGATAACATCAGAAGGCGTATGGGAAAATCTGACTACGGAAGACGGCAGCAAGCTTGCTAAATCCGATATGGCTCTCACACTTCCTACAGGTGTTGAGACTAAGATCGTAGATCAGGTGATCGCAGATGAAAACACACCTGCATCAGTAACTACCAGGATCATCACTCCAAAGAGCACTACAAGAGGAATGGTGCATCTGATCCTGCTCAAGAACGGGCAGCCTGCGGCTGTGCTCAACAATCACGGAGCACACGTTGTAGCTCACTACCATAACTACATGGCACTCAATGCAGAAAAGTTCTCGTCGATGGTACCCGGATGGTGGGACATGGGAGCTCTCAAAGATGATTATACGCTTACAGTTGATGGCGACGTGCTCACTATCACAGCTAAAAACTCACAGCCCGGAGATGTTCTGGAATTCCATGTGTCATCATATCTGAACAGCGGAAGCAAGGATATCGATTCAACAGAGCTGAAAGCTGTTATCGAAAAGGCTAAGAAAGCAGACAAGAGCAAATACACTGAAGAAAACTACAGGAAGCTTCAGAAAATGATCACTCTCGGAGAGCTCGTAGCTAAGGATACTACATACTACGCGCAGACTGATGTCGACGATATGACTGCAAGGATCAATGAAGCAGGCAGGAATGTCATTGTAAAGACTGATGACAGCAAGACTGACGGCAAGACAGATCAGGGAGCTGCTGCAGGAAAGAATGATAAAACCGCAGCAACAGGCGACATGACGCCGCTGGCTGCTATCCTGGCGCTGCTCGCAGTAAGCGGAACAGCAGCAGGAGTCGCTGTTAAGAGAAGAAAGGCAGCATAAGCCTGAAATAAGTATAGGAGATGTGAAACAAGATGACAGCAGAAAAATTTTTTGAAGAACTGAGAAGAAGATTCATTGCTGTTCTGGATGAACACGACATAGGGGATGAACCAGTACAGATCACATGCCGTTCGCTGACACCGGAAGAGGCTATAGGCAAGACTAAGCGTCAGGATTTTCCGATAATAACAGGCGATGATGTGATGATACAGGCGCAGTTCCGCGACTCATTCGGTCAGGCATTCACAGATGCGCCGACAGCATTTGAAGGCACGCTTTCTGAAGTGCTTGATATGGACATAGTGAACGATGCACATGGCAGAGGCCTGTTCATAGCAGTGATGAATGCGGTCATGGGATATCTGGGTCTGTGCAGGGGAAATGTGCACTGCCGCACAGAAGGTCCTGAATACTGCGCTCAGGACATGCTGGAGTTCCTGCGCAGAGAATATCCTGATGTGAAAAGGATAGCGCTGATCGGGTATCAGCCGGCGCTTCTCGATATGCTGTCACACAGCGAATACGATGTCCGCGTGCTCGATCTCAATCCGAAAAATGTCGGAGAAGTACGATATGGTGTAAAGGTCGAGGACGGCATAAAGGATTATGACGAGGTCGTGATGGATTATGCGGATCTGGTGCTCTGCACCGGCAGCACTGCATGCAACGGGTCGATAGTGAATTTTATCGATATCGGCAAGGAAGTGGTTTTTTACGGAACGACATTTTCCGGAGGCGCCGTGCTCATGGATCAGAAACGGTCGTGTTTCGCGCATCTTTATGCATAACAGAACAAAAAATCATGAAGGCTCACCGCATCGTGCGTGTGAGCCTTTTCTGCATGTAAAGGAGCGCGGATAACTGCGGGTTTGCATGTCACCGCTCTGAAACTGATCTGGATACTTCTCCGGAGCTTTCGATAGATCTGAGCGCGTGTTCGATGAAACGGTGCGCGGCGGGTGACATCGAGTCCGGCGGCAGTGCAGCGATCCTTCTCTCTACACTTTGAGGCGGGTCGAGCGGCAGATAGCGTACGACATCTCCGAACGATCCGGCGATGATCGCATTGGTGCAGGCCACTCCGAGGCCCGCTTCGACCATGGTGTATGCGGTAAAGTTGTCGGAAGTGCTGTAGCGCGTATTCGGATGTATGTGATTGCGCAAGCACATTGGTCACTTTTGCCGGGATAGGCATGATCGCTCTGAGAGGCGGGATAAGCTCCATTGGAAAGGGAGAGATCCTGTGCATGATAGCAGCAGTGCTCTTTGCATGGACTACGATAATAACAGATAGAGTCTGCAGAAAGCATGACTCCCTTAGCGTGGGGATAGTGTACGTCGGTATCATCGGAGCCGTCCTGATACTTGCGGGGATCCTGGGAATGAGAAAAGTGCAGGGCGGCTGAGTACCGGCGTCACGGTCTGTAGTCTATATCCTCGAGCTCTTCCGGAGAACCTGCGCTGATATCGATGTGGTCTTCAGGATGGGCGCGGAGCACCTGTCTGCCGCCTGTGTCACCGCTGAGAGCGAGCAGCTCGTCAGCGAGCACAGCCGAGAATAATACAGGATTCCCGCGTCTGTCTCCATATGATGCAGAAGCCGTGAGGCATCCGGAGTACGCAGTATCAGCGATCGCATCGAGTGTTTTGCGGGAGATATGCGGCTGGTCGGCGACCATGAACATGAAATAGTCATCGTCATCAAAAAGGATATCGTGCAGAGACTGCAAAGCGGCACGTATGCTGAAGCTGGCTCCCAGGTGGCTGAGAGGGCTGTATAAAGTGCGTACGTTCGGATATGCAGCTGCATATTCCAGTATCTCATCGTAGCGTGAAACGACGGTCAGCGTGCAGTCATCGCGGTCTGATGACATTTCGATCAGCCGGTCGAGCCCGTGGCGGTACAGCGGCCGGCCTTCATATTCCCACAGCAGCTTGTTGCTGCCAAAACGGCGGGACGAGCCCGCCGCAAGATAAATGATGTGTATTTTCATAACGGGTCACCTGATCACTGCTTTCCGAACAGGATCTTTTCAGGCGTGATAGGCAGTGTGCGGTGCCATACTCCGGTCGCACGGTATATCGCGTGGGCGATCGCAGGCGATGGGGTGTTGATGACTATCTCGCCGATGCTCTTGGCGCCGAACGGACCGGTAGGTTCATAGCTGCTTTCGAATTCCACCCGGAGCTTTCCCATATCGAGTCTTGTAGGCAGCTTGTACTGCATGAACGAATCCTCGATGATACGGCCGGTGTCATCGTACGTGACGTCTTCATAGAGCGCCATCCCTATGCCCTGGACGAGGCCGCCTTCGGTCTGGATCCGCGCAAGGTTGGGATTTATCGGAGTGCCGCAGTCGACGACTGATGTGTAGTCGAGTATCTCGACACTGCCTGTTTCGGGATCGAGCTCGATCTCTACCATCCCCACCATGAAAGGCGGAGGTGATACGGGGCTCGAATGTGTTGCCGTGGCTCTGACCGCGATTTCGTTGTTGCACTGCGCTTTATACGACAGATCCCGCAACGTTGCAGTGCTGCCGTCAGAAAGACATTTCAGAGTGCTGCCGCAGAACTCGATCTCGTCAGGCGGGCATGAGAGCATCTCGCCTGCTATCTCGCAGAGCTGGTTTTTTAGCTTGTCGCATGCCAGCATCACGGCTTTTCCTGTAACGTATGTAGTTGATGATGCATATGATCCGGAGTCATAAGGCGAGGAGTCGGTATCGACTGGCGCAACGAAGACATCGTCGATATCGCAGTCCATGCATTCCGCTACCATCTGGGACAGGATCGTATCGCAGCCTGTGCCCATGTCCGCGGCGCCTATGGCTAGCGTGTAGCATCCGTCGTCACCGAGAGTCACTGTCGCGGAGCCGACATCAACATTGGATATGGAGCTGCCCTGCATAGCCATCGCTACTCCTGCCGTTCTGATCTTGCCGTCCGGCATAGTGCGCACCTGCGACTTTGCATCCCAGTCAAAAAGCTCACTGCATCTTTCCATGCATCTGTCGAGCGCGCACGAGTTGGTTTTCTCTCCGTAATATGCAGGCATGACCATGCCTTCGCGCAGCATGTTCATCTCGCGCATCTTTACAGCATCTATCCCGAGAATGTCTGCAAGTTCGCTCACCGCCGATTCGACGGCGAATATGCCCTGGGTCGCACCGTAACCTCTGTAGGCGCCGGCCGCCTGCACGTTTGTATAAACGACGTCGTATGCAAAGCGGAACGCTTCGAGTGAACCCGTGTAAAGTGGTATCGACTTGTGTCCGCTGAGGCCGACTGTCGTAGGACCGTGCTCGCTGTATGCTCCCGTATTTGAGAGCGTGTAAACGTCCATCGCGCGGATCTTTCCGTCGCTGTTCGCACCGAGCCTGACTCGGACATACATCTCGTGACGCGGGCTTGCCGCGATCTGCGACTCTTTGCGCGTGTAGACGATCATGGCCGGTTTGCCCGTCATATATGTGACGAACGCAGGGTACACCTCGGACACTGCCGACTGCTTGGCGCCGAAACCGCCGCCGATACGCGGCTTTTCGACTCTGATCCTGTTTTTCGGTATGCCGAGGGCATGAGAAAGTATCCTGCGCAGGTGGAAGATTATCTGAGTCGAGGCTGTCACGTGGAGCCTGCCGAAATGATCCATCCTCGTGTATGTCCTGAAAGTCTCCATCATCGCCTGATTGCAGGCTTTGGTGTGGTATGTCCTTTCTATCACGTGGTCGCAGTCTGCGAAGACGCTGTCAACGTCTCCGTCGGAGGTGGTTTCTGAAGCGCAGAGGTTCATGGTGTTGTCTGCGCCGACGGGGCATGGAGCGATCCAGTTGTCTTCGGGGTGCACGAGGATCCTGTTGCCTTTTGCCTTGAGCGGGTCGAGGATCGGTTCGAGCACGTCGTATTTTACTTTTATCAGTTTCATCGCGCGTTCACAGCAGGCCTCGTTTTCTCCTGCGATTATAGCGACCGCATCACCGACGAAGCGCACGCGTCTGTCGAGTATAAGCCTGTCGTAGGGTGACGGCTCGGGAAATGTCTGGCCTGCCTGCGTGTATCTGGTCTGAGGGACGTCCTTGTATGTGAAGATGCATTCGATACCGGGAACATTCATCGCGTTGTCGGTGTTTATTTCTTCTATGATGGCGTGGGCGTGCGGGCTCCTCAGGATCTTGACCGTGAGGTAGTCGCGCGGCACGATGTCATCGAGATATACGGGTTTGCCTGTGAGCAGCTGCATGGCATCCTTTTTTCTGATGCCCTTGCCTACCGTCTTGAATCCGCTGTCATTCATTTAAACGTCCTCCTTTCCGTATTCCCATGATTTTTCTGGTTTTACGGAGGTACCATCGTCCGGTCGCGAGGCGCTGCTGCGTGCGTCCAGATATGCGCGTATTCCCCGGAGCTGTCCCTCATAGCCTGAGCAGCGGCAGAGGTTGCCTGCGAGGAAAGCGCGTATTTCATCGTCAGTCGGGTCGGGGATCTCGCGAAGGAGCGCGATCGTGTTCATCACGAACCCTGGATTGCAGAAGCCGCACTGATCGGCGCCCTGGTCGGCGATGAAGCCGATGAACCCGGCGGCCTCGTCCTGAAGCCCTTCGAGCGTTCTGATATCGTGTCCGTCTGCGCGCACTGCCAGTACAGAGCAGGAAAGCACGGGCTTTTCGTCCATGAATACTGTGCAAAGGCCGCAGTTCGAGGTCTCGCATCCGCGTTTCACGCTGAAGCATCTGTGATCTCTGAGAAAATCGATCAGGAGCATGTCCGCATCGATGTTGTCTTTTATTTTCTTTCCGTTAAGTGTCATTGTTATCTGCACGGCTGTACCTCCTCGAGCTGTCTGATGGCGCGGCGCACTAATACCCTGCAGATCTGTCTGCGGTATTCCTCACTGCCCCTGATATTGCCGCCAAACGAAATCTTTCCGGCTGCGTATCCTGCTGCCTCGTCGGCGTCAGCCGGCAGACCGCGAAGCAGTACGGCTCTGCCCGGACGTGCTCCTACAGCGCAGCGCAGAGAGCCGTCTGCAGGATCTTTGCATACGGCACATGTGAGCACAGGGAAATCAGTCGATATGTTTCGCTGGGAAAGGTATGCGCAGCTGCCGCAGTTGTAAGGTATCGTGACGCTGAGCAGCAGGTCTTTCTCCGATGTCGGCATTTCAGCGAAGGTTTCGATGTCCACGATGCCGCGGCTGTAAAGCTCTGCTTTCGCATCGAGAGCCATGAACAGCGTCAGCACGTCTGAGAAACCGTATCGCCCCCAGAGGCTGCCGCCGACCGTTGCGAGATTCCTGAACTGGACTCCGACGATATGGCGGACGCTTTCCTTCACGGCTCCGCCGGTCAGATCATCGAGCTCCGCGCTGAGTTCCAGATCGCGCAGCGTCACCATTGCGCCGATTCGCCAGCCGCTCTCTGTTTTTTCTATCTTATCGAGCCCCAGATCCTGAAGGTCTATGACCGTATTCACTGTTCTGTCCTGCATTTTCAGCCACAGCATGCCGCCCAGGACTGCATTTTTCTTACCGGTGCAGAGCCTGTAGGCTTCATCGAGAGTCTGGGGTCTTGCATATTCTCTGATTTTTAACACGATATACCTCCGAGCATTCTTTTTCAGGATATATTATAGCATAAGTCGAGAGAGTTTATTGAAGAAAGCGCTCTTTTATATTAGAATATGATTGTTGAAAGAGAGGCGTAAAATGGCAAAGGCTTACTGGAATGAAAACGGAAGATGGCTGTGCGGAGGTCCGGAGGATTTTTTCGGCACGGCTGACGGGATGCCTCCGGGGAAGATGATATCTTTTGTCGGAGGAGGCGGAAAGACGAGCACGATGTTTTATCTGGCGGAGGTGTACAGCCGCAGAGGACTGAAAACTGCAGTGATGACGACTACGAGGATACGCCGGACCGAGGTGTTCTGCAATGCACCGGAGCAGTGGGAAAAGCTGTGGGACGAGGGAAAGTATGCGGTCTGCGGTGAAGCGGCTGATGGGATAAAACTTAGATCTATGGAAAAGGAGCTCGTCGATATCCTGACGGCTTCGGCGGATGTCGTGCTGATCGAGGCTGACGGTGCAGGGACGAGGCCGTGCAAGGCGCCGGCTCCGTATGAGCCTGTGATACTGCCGGAATGTGACGTGGTGGTCGGCGTGATGGGGCTCGATGCTGCAGGAAGACCGGTCTCGGAGGTATGTTTCAGGACAGAGATAGTGTGCAGCAGGCTGGGCTGCGGGCAGGATCATCTGCTGACGTGTGATGATATGGCTGATCTGATGACCCGCGCGGACTGCATGAGGAAGGATGCAGACGGTCGCAGGTTCTTTGCCGTGTATAATAAATGTGATGATGAGGAAAGGCTCGAGACAGGCAGGACCTTGTGCAGGATGACGGAAGCGCGCGGTGTGCGTGCGGTGCTGACGTGCATGAAGCCCGGCGGCGAGTGGCTCAGGCCATAAGTACGGAGCGGTGCAGGAGTGTGACCTGAGGTCAGTCTTTGATGATAAATATATGAAACACCACAAGGGTGTGACCTTGATGTCGGTCGTCGACCGGCAGAGTACTGAAAGGAATAATCGGGATGGATGATCTGATAATAGTTCGAGGCGGAGGTGATCTGGCGACGGCGGTGATACACCGGCTGTGGAGCGCGGGCTTCATAGTGATGGCGCTGGAGACAGATAAACCTTCGTCGATACGCAGACATGTGGCGGCAAGTGAAGCGGTGTACAGGGGAAGTCAGACTGTCGAGGGAATGACGGCGAGACTGGCTGCGGATGCCGCAGAAGCAGAGAAAATAATAGAATATGGAGATGTGCCCGTGGTGAAAGACCCGGGTGGCAGGTACATCAGGATCATGGAACCGGAGATCGTAGTCGACGGCATCATCGCAAAGCGAAACACAGGGACGACGATAGATATGGCGCCGCTCACGATCGCGCTCGGACCAGGATTCACAGCGGGAGTGGATGCTGACTACGTGATAGAGACGATGAGAGGCCACGACCTCGGCAGGATGATCTCGGAGGGAAGCGCACTGCCGGATACGGGCGTCCCGGGAAATATCGGCGGTTATACGAAGGAACGCGTGATGCACGCGGAGCACGAAGGGATCCTCAGATCGGTACACAAGATCGGAGACCATGTGGCTGCGGGCGATGTGATCGCGGTAATAGAGACGGCGGAAGGAGAGAAAGCTCTCAATGCCTCGATCACCGGAGTGATCAGAGGGATCATACATGACGGATACGAAGTGAAGCCGGGGCTAAAGGTCGCAGACATAGACCCGAGAGAGGACTCTTACAAAAACTGCTTCACGATCTCGGACAAAGCGCGGTGCATATCAGGAAGCGTGCTGGAACTCGTGTGCAGGCACATGCGCGGCAGAGATCGCGGCATATGATACGTATGCATGCAGCGGACCGGCATATGAACAGACCGGCAGATGAAAGGAAATCATCATATGAATGATGCGAAAGACGATAGATACGGAAAATGCGATATAGAATTCTGCAAAGGTGGCGGATGTACGGCGAAGCTTGGAGCCGGAGCGCTCAGCAGAGTGCTTGGGATGATACCGAAGCGCAATGCAGATGAGAGCCTGATAGTCGGATACGACAGCAGTGATGATGCCGCAGTATACAGGATATCACCCGATACCGCTATGATCCACACGCTGGATTTTTTCCCGCCGATGGTGGAGGACCCGTATACGTTCGGGCAGATCGCGGCGGCAAATGCGCTCAGCGATGTATTCGCGATGGGCGGACGCGTGGTGACTGCTCTGAACATAGTGTGCTTTCCGGAAGACATGGATCTGAACGTGCTCGGACGCATAATGCAGGGCGGAGCTGAGAAAGTGGCGGAAGCAGGCGGCATGCTGGCCGGAGGTCATTCGATAAATGATAGCGACGTCAAGTACGGGCTTTCAGTGACAGGTATGGTCCATCCGGATCACATATACAGAAATGACACGGCAGCGGCCGGCGATGCGCTGGTGCTGACGAAGAAGCTGGGAACGGGTATGATCTGCACGGCAGGACGCATCGGTCAGGCATCAGGATCTGCGATGCAGGAAGCCATCGACTCGATGACTACTCTCAACCGTAAAGCCGCAGAGATATCACGCAGCTTTGCAGTAAACGCATGCACCGATGTGACAGGCTTCGGACTGCTGGGGCATCTCCACGAGATGATGGGCGGCAGGCTTTCGTGCATCATAGATGCGGAAAGGGTGCCGGTAATGGAAAGCGCACTGCAGTATGCAGATGAGTTTTATATCACGGCGGCAGGGCAGAGGAACAGAAATCATGTCGGGACGGCTGTCGCATTTGACGGCATACCGTTCGGAATGGAGGAAGTGCTGTTCGACCCTCAGACGTCGGGAGGACTGCTGCTGGCTCTGGATCCGGCCGAAGCGGAAGCGATGGCTGCCGAGATGAGGAATGCCGGACTTTCGGCTTCAGTGATCGGCAGAGTCACGGAGAAAGGCGAGCATGAGATAACAGTAAGGAAGAGTGTACTTATAGAAAAGCAGGAAAGCCTGATCGTGACGTTTGCGACGACGGCGATGGCTATGGCTATGGAAAAGGCCTGCAGGGAAGAAGGGTCTCCAGGGAGGCTTATCCCTGTTCCGGGATTCATATCAGCTGGCTGCGGTTTGGCATGGTGTGCAGCCCCCGGGGATGAAAGCACGGTCAGGGGGCTGATGGAAAGAAAGAAGATAGTCTGGCAGGAGATAAGGCATGATATATTTTGACAATGCGGCGACTACGCTGTGCAAGCCGCCCGGAGTGGCAGAGGCTGTCGCAGAGGCTGTCGTATCGCTCGGCAATGCCGGAAGAGGAGCCCACGGAGTCTCACTTGATGCGGCCAGAATGATATACGGCGTCAGAGAAAAGCTGTGCAGGCTTTTCAACGCGGAGGATCCGACACGCATAGCGTTCACGTCGGGAGGTACGGAGAGTCTGAATATCGCTATAAAAGGTATAGCCGGGCCGGGAGATCATCTGATAACCACAGCCGCGGAGCACAATTCCGTGCTGAGACCGTCATATGAAATGCAGGCGGCAGGAGCGGAGCTCACGGTGGTGTCGTGCGACGATCTCGGCAGAGTCGATCCTCAGGATATAGAGAGGAATATAAGGGCGAACACGAAAGCAGTGATATGCACTCACGGGTCGAATGTGACCGGGAATATCCCTGATATGGAAAGGATCGGCGCGATAACGTCGCAATATGATATATCGCTTATTGCCGATGCCTCACAGGCGGCCGGAGAATGCATGATAGATGTCCGGAAATCGTCGATAGACGTTCTGTGTTTCACCGGGCACAAGGGACTGTTCGGACCGCAGGGGACGGGCGGTATTTACGTAAGGGAAGGCGTAGAGCTGAGACCTCTAAAGACGGGAGGGAGCGGAGTGCAGAGCTTCAGCAGGACTCATCCGGCGGAAATGCCGACCTCGCTTGAAGCGGGCACGCTGAATTCCCACGGGATCGCAGGACTCGACGCAGCGCTGGACTGGATCCTTGAAACAGGCATCGATGAGATATCACGTAAAACAAGATCGCTTGCCGGCAGATTCTGTGAGGGCTTGAAAGAAATACCGCAGATAAAGGTATACGGCGACCTTTGCATGAAAAGAAGACTCCCTGTCGTATCGCTGAATATAGGCGATACGGACTCATCGTATATAAGCGATGTATTATACCGAGATTTCGGGATAGCCACGAGACCGGGCGCGCACTGTGCTCCGCTGATGCATGAGACGTTCGGAACAGAGGCCCGGGGCGCCGTGAGATTCAGTTTTTCATATTTCAACAGTGAAGATGAGGTGGATGAAGCGATCAGAGCGCTGAGAAAAATATCAGGAGAGGAGATGATGTAGAATGAAGACAAAAACGATAGACGCAAGAGGGCTCACATGCCCGCTGCCGGTGATAAATGCGAAAAAAGCGGCTGAAGAAATGGGGCAGGAGGGTATACTGACCGTCCGCGTCGATAACGAGATAGCGGTCCAGAACCTGCAGAAATTTGCAGCGCAGAAGGGGTATACGGCTTCCGGCGAGAAAGAAGCGGAAAAGGAGTACCGTGTAGTGATCGATGTTTCAGGTGCAGACAGCGCTCCGGAGATCTCAGGGACTGCTGCGCAGGATAAGAGCGGCGTCATATCCGCAGCCAGAAACGATGAAAACGCCAGATCAGCGACAGTTACGGGAGCTGCAGGGTGCGCGCCTGATGTGATAAGATCCGGAATGGTGGTCGTGCTGTCCGCCGATATGATGGGGACAGGCGACGACGCGCTCGGAAAAACACTGATGAAGTCGTTCGTGTTCGCACTGACGAAGCAGGATGTGCTTCCGGAAACAGTGCTGTGCTACAACCGCGGCGCGTATCTTTCATGCAAAGGCTCAGAATCTTTCGAGGATCTGAAGGCGCTTGAGGCAGAAGGTGTCAGCATCATGACGTGCGGCACATGTCTCGACTACTACGGCCTCAAGGATGAGCTGGGTGTCGGCTCCGTGACGAATATGTATGAGATCGTTGAGGTCATGGAAAAGGCAGTCACGGTCATCAGGCCGTGATGTGCATATATCATCCGTGCCGTCATGTGATCCGGGGTATACAGAACGGAACATGTGCAGGCAGATCGTGACCGCGGTCTGTGCGCTACATGTACGTCATATGCTGCATGCTCTTCGATATATGAAATACGATACGACTGCTGCGACGATCTCGGTCAGCCAGAATGCGTGCCATACGCCGCAGGCGCCGAACACCCGGCTGAGCAGGAAAGCCAGAGGCAGTATCACGATGATGTACCGTATCAGTGATATCATCAGAGACGCTGTACCCTTTCCAAGACCTTCGAGAGCACCGGACAGTATCACTGGCGCCGATGAAATGATGAATCCGGCACTGATGATCCTGATGGCTGAAGCTCCGATGCTGACGATCTCCGCATCACTTGTGAATATACCTATCAGGCGGCCGGGCATCAGAAGGCATACGGCAGTGCCGGCCAGCATTATACAGGCGACCGTTATGGTCGCTATTTTTACGATCTCACGTACCCGGTCGTTCCTGCCGGCGCCGTAATTGTATCCGACCAGCGGTCTGATACCCTGGACCACGCCGTTCGCAGAAAGATACAGGAACGTCTGCAGCTTGTAGTAGACTCCGAGCACGAACACATATCCGGACGAAAACGATGACAGTATCGCATTGAGTACGGATATCTGAACGGACGGCAGCGCCAGATTGAGAGTGGCCGCATTGCCTATGGAGTACAGCCGTTTTATCATGTAAAGCTCAGGACGGCAGTATTTCAGGCGGAATCTCACAGGCAGCGGTCTCAGCACGTAGAGCGCTATATATATCAGCACAGGCAGGCTTTGTCCGATGCCCGTTGCAATGGCCGCACCCCTGATCCCCAGCTGCGGGAATGGGCCGATCCCGAATATCATCAGCGGATCCAGTATGATGTTCGTGATGCAGCCTGCCGCGAGGCAGAACATCGTGGTCTTCATACGCCCTGTTGCCTGGAATATCTTTTCACATGTCAGGAACATGCAGTCCATCGGAGCAAAGAGGAAAACATACCGCGAATATTCGATCCCGTAGTTCGTGATCGCAGCGTCATCAGTGAACATCGACAGGAACCAGGGCATCACTGAAATGCATATGGCTGTAAGTATGAATCCATGTATGATACTCAGCAGCGTACCGCTTGAGACCGCCCGGTCCGCAGGCTCGCTTTTCTCCTGACCGAGATAAAATGCGACAGTGGCGTTGATCCCTATCGCAAAGCCCACAGCTGCGGAATGCGATAGGTTCTGTACCGGAAACAGCAGTGACAGAGCCGTCATGGCTTTCACATCCAGCTGCGCCACGAAAAAAGAATCCACTATATTATACAGTGCGTTGACCGCCATCGAGATCGCCATGGGATATGACATCGTAAGTACGAGCGGTAGCACTTTTTTTTCTTTCATAAAATCCTGATCCATTTAAAATCCTTTCTGTTACCGTGTGTCTGCTGCCAAAAAACAGAAAACACACGAGTACATCGATAGCTTCAATGTCTTCGTGTGGCGAAAAGTAAAGACAGCGTGCTGCCTTCAGAAAAATCCACACCGCTCCGCAGAGCGGTTTTGTAGCTAGATTCTATCAGCAAAGATCAGGGCTGTCAAGATGTCAGCATATGTCAGCCGCCAGCGCGGATTTGAAATCCTGCCGCATATGTGGTAAATTATATTCTGTATGAGTATCTGCATTTTGCAGAAAAGAAATAAATGAGACGATCATGAGACAGGAGAAACAGATGACGGAATTACTGGCGCCGGCAGGCAATATGGAGGCACTGAAAGCAGCGATAGCAAACGGCTGCGATGCGATCTATCTGGGACTGCAGAAATTCGGCGCGCGAGCATATTCGGACAACTTCTCGGCAGACACGCTGAAGGAAGCTGTCGACTATGCGCATCTGAGAGATGTGAAAATATATGTGACGATGAATACCATCGTGTTCGAAGACGAGATCAGCGATATGCAGGAGCAGCTGCGGCAGCTCAATGAGATATGTGTGGACGGGATCATCGTGCAGGATCTGGCCGTGTTTGACTATGCCGAGAAGCATTTTGCCGACATGGAGGTCCACTGTTCGACGCAGATGGGGATAGACGATCTGGAAGGGACGCTGCTTTTCAAAGAGCTTGGCGCCGACAGAGTCGTGCTGGCGCGTGAAGTCGATATCGACAAGGCGAAAGCTATACGAAAGGCGGCAAAAATACCGCTTGAGATCTTCGTGCACGGCGCGCTTTGCGTATCGTACTCCGGAAACTGCCTCATGTCCGGGCTGATCGGATACCGCAGCGGCAACCGCGGAAGATGCGTGGGCTCGTGCCGCAAGCAGTACGAGATCATCGACATGACGACGGGAGCGTCTCTCGGCAGGAATTACATCTTATCGACGAAAGACCTGAATACCATCGACTATACGGATGACCTGAAGGTGATCGATTCGCTGAAAATAGAAGGCCGTATGAAAGAACCGGCATATGTTGCGAACGTCGTGGCGCGCTACAGGAAAGCACTCGACGGCGACATCAGCGAGGAGGACAGGGAAGATCTCCGCAAGACTTTCAACAGGACGTACACGAAGGGCTATCTGTTCGGGGAAGACCCCGGCGATATCACCAATATCAGCAGACCGAACAATTTCGGCTATGAGATCGGCAGGATCACGAGGGTCTACCGAGGCATGTACGAAATAGCGCTCGACCGCGTGCTGAACCAGAACGACATCATCAGGATCGACCACGACGGGGAAGACGTCAATCTGTCAGTCGTGAAGCTGTATGACAGAGACGGCAGGCTGATAAATCATGCTGACAAAGTGTGCTATATCCGGATCAAGGAAAAGCTATGGCCGGGTGACGTGGTCTACAAGACGAAGGACTATCATTTTTACAAGGAGCTGGAAAGCTCACTCGACGGGGAATTCAGGCGTTTTCCGCTGGACATGAAGGTCTACGCGTATCCCGGATCCGCCCTCGTCATAGATGCAGAGGCGTTCGGCCTGCAGTACCTTTACGAGAGCGAAGAGATCATCAGTGAAGCGGTGAAAAGCCCGACGACGAAAGAACAGGTGGTTAAACAGCTTTCGAAGCTGAACGATACCGTGTTCGAACTCGGCAGCGTGGAATTCGAGGAATACGATGCGTTCATACCGGCAAAGCTGCTGAACAGTGCCAGACGGCAGATCGCCCTGGCTCTCTGCGAGGCGAAGCTCGGAAAATGGAAAAACCGTACGAAGACCGTGGAGCCTGAAGAAGGCCTGACCTTCCCGCATCGGGAGCCGTACCTGACGGCGACTGTCACGACCATGGAACAGTACGAGGCGTGCAGATCGTGCGGCATAAAAGACATATATTTTGACAATATTATACGAAGAAATCAGAACACATATGAAGAGAAGGACGGCGAGCTGCTGATCGGCGGATACGGCGGGATCTATCGCTACAGGGATACTAATCCGTTTGTGACGGACTACTCGCTCAACGTCGTCAATGCTGAAAGCTGCAGGCAGCTTCACGAGCTCGGTGCTAAGCGCATCACGCTGTCGTACGAGCTGAACAGGAACCAGATCAGCAATCTGGTGGAGGCTTACAGGGATGCAAACGGCGGATATCCGGCGCTTGAGATGATCGTGTACGGACGCGCACCGCTGCTCTTTACGAAATACTGTCCGCTGAAGAAAATGGGGCAGTGCGGCCTTTGCAAAAAGAACAGCTATGAGCTGAAGGACGAGTACGGGGAGTTCCCGGTGCTGTCGCATGATGACTGCACTACTACGATACTGAACGGCAAGATCCTGAATCTGCTGGATGAGATGACGTCGGTGAATGGTGTGGAAGCGTTCAGGCTGAACTTTACGATAGAGTCTGCCGACGAAGTGAAGCGCATCATCGGCACGGCGCAGAAAAAGCTTGCAGGGTCGCTGGAAAAATCGGTGTTCAGGCAGAAGACGGACACGAGAGGACATTTCAACAAGGAAATTTTATAGGTTATGGAAAAGGAAAGAGAAAATTTGATTCGAGTGGAAAACCTTTCTTTTGGTTTTCGCGCAAAAGATTTATATAAAGATGTTTCGTTCACGCTGGAAGCGGGGCAGCACTGCGCGCTGATCGGCAGCAACGGCACGGGAAAATCCACGCTGGTGGAGATCCTGACCGATCCGGAGGAGTATCTGTATGACGGAAAGATCATCGTGGATGAAAACTGCCGCATCGGGTATGCCAGTCAGTTCAGCGTACGCGACAAGCTGAGTGACCGAACGGTGTTCGAGTATCTGAGCGAGCGGTTCACGGAGCTGCAGGAACAGATCGCGGCGGTCTGCGAGGAGATGGCGCAGGCGGAGGATCTTGAGGCTTCGTATGCAAAGTATCAGCAGCTTCTCGACCGGAACGAGGCTATGGACGGCGATAATTATGAAAGCAATATATCGAAGCAGCTGGCTGCGGCCGGCATGAGCGGGCTTGCGGATACGAAGCTGCACGAGATAAGCGGCGGGGAGTACAAGCTGTTGCAGATAATGCGGGAAATGCTGCTGGCGCCTGATCTGCTGATCCTCGATGAGCCGGATGCGTTCCTGGATTTCGGGAATCTGGCGGGTCTGTGTCAGCTGATAAACGAATACAAAGGGACGATGCTGGTGATCACGCATAACAGATATCTGCTGAATCACTGCTTCAACAAGATACTTCATCTGGAAAACGGTGATCTGCAGGAGTTCGACGGCACTTATACCGAGTACAGGTGCTCGATCCTCAGGGAAAAGCTGGCACTGAAGCTGCAGAATATCGAGGAGCAGGATGAGATCGCGCGCACTCAGGAGATGGTAGATATACTGAGGAAGCGTGCGTCGGAAAAGGTCAATCCGGTCATCGGCCGGTCGGTCAATGCAAAGCAGTCGCAGCTGGATCGTCTCGTGGCGCGGCAGATAAAGGCGCCGTTCATAGAGATACGCGAACCGGAGATCGTGCTGCCTGAGGTCAGACCTGAGGGCGAAGGCTCAGAGCCGGTGCTGAGCGTCACGGATTATCAGGTGAGCTTTGACGAGGACCTGCTGGAGCACGTTGACTTCCAGCTGATGCCCGGTGAAAAGGCGGCGCTGATCGGCGCCAACGGAACAGGAAAGACGACGCTGGTGCGCGACATACTGCGAAATGACGATCCGGCGATCCATATAGATGAAAATATCAGTTATGCGTGCCTTTCCCAGCTGCAGGAAGAAAGTCTGGAAGAGGAAAAGACTGTGTATGAGATCATGCAGGATGCGGGATTCATGACGCGCGACGAGGTGCGAAGGTGCCTTGCGAAATACTGCCTGTCTGAGGAATGCATGGATCAGAAAGCGGGACAGCTTTCCGGCGGCGAAAAGAACCTGCTGCAGATCGCTCTGCTGGCGGCTTCAGACGCGCAGCTGCTGATACTGGATGAGCCGACGAGCCATCTGGATCTTTACGCTCAGACCGCGCTGGAAAAGGCGATCGCAGACTACAAGGGAGCTGTGCTGATGGTGACGCATGACTTCTATCTGGCGGCCGGATGCGCGGACTTTATACTGCTTGTCGAGGATAATACTGTAAGGCGGATGCGAGCCAGAAAGTTCCGAAAGATGGTCTATGACAGGTATTTCGATTCGGCATACCTGGAGACCGACAGAAGAAAGCAGGAGCTGGAAGCGGCTATCACTGAGGCTTTTAAAAATAACGATCTGACAGCCGTGGACAAGCTCTGCGGACAGCTGGAAGAGCTGAGTCAGGTGAAATAGATCATATGACGGATATGACGTCGGAGGATGGCGCATTAACGATTTAAGATCATAAATCGTTAATGCGCCATCCTTTTTTTCAGATTTTACCGGCTTTTCAAAACTTCACAATATCGTTTCATAAACGTTTCATAAAGGGTCCGTAATATATCTTTTGAAGCGATAATAAACTGCTGCTGCATAAGAAATAAAGGAGGGAAATTTTATGAAAAAAGTATTACTCGGTTTTTAACTCTATTTCAATATTCAGATATAGATGAGGATAAGTAGATTAATTGTGAAAAAACAGAAAGGGACTTGGTAAAAAAGTGATAAAAAATGCCATAGCATATATTACAAGGAAAAAAAACAGAACTTTTATCATATTTGTTATCTTAACAATACTTCTTTCCTGCCTGTACTCGTGTTTAAGCATAATGAAATCAAGCAACAGCCTGGAAGAGTCTTTATATAAGATTTCTAATTCTTCGTTATCAATAACAAAAAAAGACGGCGGTTATTTTGATATTCACCAGTTTAAGGATATAGAAAAAATAAAAGAAGTTGAAGAAAAAGTTTTTCAGTATAATGGATTGGCAAAACCCATAAAAGCTAAAGTGGTCGATGGAGAACAAAAAATAGAGAGAGATGATTTGCCTGATGAATTTAAAAATGTTCTTTCTCTGGAAGCTGCAAATAAGACTGAAAAAAATACGTTATTTAACAGTGGAGTCTTTACCATTAAAAAAGGCAGGAATATTGAAGAAAATGACAGAAGAAAAATTCTTATACATGAAGATTTTGCAAAAGAAAATAATTTAAAGTTAAATGATGTAATCAGCCTTGAATTGATTGAAATTGATAACAATGGGCAAAAAAAAGAATGTAAATTTGAAGTCGTAGGTATCTTCTCCGGGAAAAAGCAGGAAAAATATACGGGATTATCTTCTGATTTCAGTGAGAACATGGTCTTTGTCGATTATGAGACAAGTCAAGAGGCATTGGGCAGGACAGAAGGTTCTGAAGTTGCCAGCAAAATTCTGATGTTTTCAAGCAGTCCGGAAGCCACAGATTCAGCATTGAATAAAATAAAAAGGCTTAAAATCGATTGGTCGGAGTATACCATTGAAAAAGACACCACTGCGTTTGAAGAAACATTAGATTCTGTAAGGGGTATAAAATATATTATAAAAATAATGACTTGTTCTGTCATGTTGAGTGGAATAGTCGTTCTTTCACTGATATTGATCCTATGGTTAAGGGAGAGAATTTATGAAATAGGAGTATTATTATCAATTGGTATCAGTAAGATAAAGATCGTGACTCAATTTATTCTGGAATTGATATTTATATCTCTTCCATCCATAATATCATCTTTATTTCTAGGCAACTTATTATTAAGTCAGATTGTTGACGGGTTTATCAGTTCTGATAACTCAGCGGCCATTATCAATAGTTTGTTTAATAAAAACGATTGGATATTGTGTTTGGAAAATTTGATACAAAGCTATTTCATATTGATAAGTATTATTATTTTGTCAGTGATCGTCGCTTCCACCATGATATTAGTAAAGAAACCAAAAGAAATATTATCAAAAATAAGTTAGGAGATCAAAATGGATGTATTAGAAATGAAAAATGTAACATATAGTTACACCAACTCAAGGGAGAAAATTTTATCATCAGTAAATCAAAAATTTCAACTTGGAAAATTTTATGCGATAATAGGCAAATCAGGCGCAGGAAAGTCTACTCTGCTTTCTTTATTAGCTGGACTGGACAAACCTCAGACCGGTCAAGTCTTATTTAAAAATGAAAATATAGAGAAAAAGGGATATAGTAACCATAGAAAAAATAATATATCTTTAGTATTTCAAAACTACAATCTGATAGACTATTTGTCTCCAATTGAAAATGTCAGATTAGTAAATAAAAAATCATCAGAAAGTATTTTGATCGAATTAGGTCTTGATGAAAAACAGATAAAAAGAAATGTAATGAAATTATCAGGTGGTCAACAGCAAAGAGTTGCTATAGCAAGAGCTTTAGTGTCGGAAGCACCTGTAATATTAGCAGACGAACCTACAGGTAATCTGGATAGTGCTACTGCCGGAGAAATAATAGCGATATTAAAGAAGCTGGCTAAAGAGAGAAATAAATGTGTGATAGTTGTAACACACAGTAAAGAGGTCGCAGATGCCGCAGACGTCATTTTAGAGCTGAGTGGTAAAAAACTAAAAGAAGTAAGTAAAATCAATACGGAGGTGTAGTAATGATAAAAAATGCTTTTGCATACGTAACTAGAAAAAGTTTGAAATCAGTCATAATATTATTAGTTATTTTATCAATGTCAACTCTTAGTCTGATCAGTTTGTCTATTAAAGATGCTACAAACAGGGCTTCAGAAGAAACTTTCGGCAGTATTACAAATAGCTTTTCTATGGAAATAAACAGGCAGGTAAATCCAGGCACACCCAGGGGAGGAGGCAATGTAAAAGGACAGGATATTAAAAAAATATCCGAAACTGAAAATATACAGTCTTATGTTAAAAGGATAAACAGCGTAGCTGATCTGGTTGATCATGACATTATAGAAACTCAGGAAACGCTTGCATATCAATCACCGGAGAGAGCAAAAAACTTTAAGAGAACTGTCATGCTGACGGGAGTTAATGACTCGTCAAAAGAAACAAAATTCGTGTCAGGAGCCTATAAATTGATTGAAGGCGAACATTTGGAAAATCAGGATAAAAACAAAGTTCTGATGCATAAAGATTTGGCAGAAAAGAATAATTTGAAAGTTGGAGATAAGATAAAAGTAAAGTCTAATTTATTTGATGCTGATAATGAGAAAGGTGCAGATGAAACGGTCGAAGCGGAGATAAAAGGTCTTTTTGATGGACATAATAATGGTGGTGTAAGTGCAGCACAAGAGCTTTACGAAAATACTCTGATAACGGATATCGACACAGCTGCTAAAGTTTACGGGAATACAGAAGATACAGCAGTATATCAGGATGCGACTTTTTTTGTAAAAGGCGATAAGAATTTAGATAAGGTGATAAAAGATCTCGGAAAACTGGATATAAATTGGAGAGATTATAATTTGATCAAAAGTTCATCGAATTATCCTGCATTGCAGCAGTCCATATCAGGTATATATTCAATAGCGAATAAGTTGTTTGCCGGCTCTCTGATATTTGCAGGTGCTGTAGTTTCGTTACTGCTGTTTCTGTGGATGAATGCCAGGAAAAAAGAGATAGCAGTTTTATTATCATTAGGAGTTTCCAAGTTAGCAATTTTCGGGCAATTCTTAATGGAATTGATGTTCATATCAATTCCGGCATTTACAGGAGCTTATTTCTTAGCTAGGTTTACAGGTGCTAACCTTGGAAATAATATATTAAATAAGGTAACTGGTGATATCACTAAACAGATAGCAAAACAATCATCATCGAGCCAGCTTGGCGGAGGGGCAGAAGTTGATGGATTCAACAAAACTTTGACAAGTCTGGATATCAGCATATTGCCAAAGTCTATGCTGTATGTGATTTTATTCATGAGTCTGGTGCTTATAATATCTCTGATCATTTCCTCAGCAGGTATTTTAAAGAAAAATCCAAAAGATTTATTGATTGATAATAAATAAAAACTGTCGGTGCCATTTGGCACCTATAGTTTTTTATGGGTGAGAGGGGCTGCATGTCAGCCCCTGCCCGATTGACTGTCTGAAAAATCAAATAATATATAAATTAAATCGTAAAAAAACATAGTAGGAATATGTGATATATAATATAATCATATAAATCAAAAAAAGGAGACTGGCTATGAAGATATTGGTTGTTGAAGATGATAAAACGCTAAGAGAAGGAATAAGTGAATACTTATCGGAATTCGGTTATATTGTTATGGAAGCAAAAGACGGCAGCGAAGCTATATCCAAATTTAATAATGATATAAATTTGATCATTTTAGATATTCAGATACCATTCATAAACGGATTAGATGTGTTAAAAGAAATCAGGAAGAAAAGCAAGGTGCCGGTTTTGATGCTGACAGCGTTTAGTGATGAAGAATTTAAGATCGAAGCATTCACTAATCTGGCAGATGGTTATGTAGAAAAGCCTTTTTCATTACCAGTGTTAAAGGCAAGGATCGATTCTCTGATCAAAAAGAACTTTGGAGAGATAGAGAAATTCGAATATAAAAATATAGATGTTAATTTTACCAGTTATACTGCAAAAATAAATGATGAGGATATAGATATAAATGCAAAAGAGCTGGAAATACTAAAGTGTTTGCTGGATAACGAAGGGCAAGTATTAACGAGAATGCAAATAATTGATAATGTCTGGAAGGAAACAGAAGAAGTTCCCTATGATCGTGTAATAGACGTATACATCAAGGAATTGAGAAAAAAATTAGAATTGGATTGTATCATCACTATTAGAAATGTAGGCTATAAATTGGAGAGAAAATGAAAAATCTAAAGATATTTCCCAAAATGTTTATACAAATATTTTCTGTTATTTTAGTAATAATCATATTGATCCATTTATTGGTTTTCTTGATTTTTCCTAAAACATATCTGGAGACTAGAAAAGAAGAGATTTCCGGTAAGGCAAATGAAATTTCCGGCAATATGAATGGAAAAGGATTAGAATATATAGAACAAACTTTGGATTTTTATTCTGAAATCAGTGAGATAAAAGTATTTGTAAAGGCCGGGAACAGGAATAATGAAATACAGATCAGAAATAATGTGGATATTGACTTGGAAAGTGATAATAATTCTCTGATAATTGAAGAAAGAGAAATAACACTTGATGATGGTAAAAAAATAGATCTGCAATTCGTTTCTACAGCTGATATGCAAAAAGATGCAAAAGATTTAAGTTTTAAATTTTTACCGTATTCATTATCGGTATCAATTTTGTTTTCTGCTATTGTTTCTTTAATATACGCGAAATCAGTAAAGAATAACATAGATGAAATAAAAAATGTTACTGACAAAATGATGGAGCTTGATAAGAATGCTCGTTTAGAATATGATTCGAAGGATGAAATAGGAGAATTAAAACAACAGATCAATGATTTGTATGATGCTTTATTAAGAACAATTGATGATCTGGAATTTAAAAATAAAGAGATCTTAAAACTGGAAAAGTTAAAATATGATTTTTTCAAAGGGGCATCTCATGAACTTAAAACTCCTCTTGCCAGTCTTAAAATAATACTGGAGAACATGAAATATAATATAGGCAAGTATAAAGACAGAGACCTTTATATCAATGACTGCATTGATATAGTTGACAGCTTAACAAAAAATATCTCTCAGATCATATCAGTTTATTCTATAGAAAACCTGAAGAATGATGAAGAATTATTAAATATAAATTATATATTAGAAGATGTATTAGAAAAGTATGAAGTATTAGCAAGCCAGAAAGATATAAGGATCAACAATTATATATCAGATGAAGAGATTTATATAGGTAAAACCGCCTTAAAGATTGTTTTATCTAATTTGATCAGTAATGCGGTAAAATATACTGATGTGCGCGGAGTTATCAATATTGGAGCAGATAAAGGATGGTTATATATTGAAAATTCATATAAAAATGATAAAATTCTGGATATAGATAAATTATTTGAGGTTGAGTTTGACCTTAATAAGGAAAATAGTAATGGCTTAGGGTTATATATTGTCAGTAATCTTTTGAATAACTATAAAATAGAATATAAAGCTTTACAGAATAAAGATAGTTTTGTATTTAAAATAAAATTATCTTCTTAGATACTGTTTGAAATAACAATCTGACACAAGCGTCAAAGCGCGTGGTTCAGGATCCGGAAAGTTATTGACAGTATTGATGCTGATGCGGCGGTATAGTAGGGGGGCAGCGATCTATGGACAGGTTTTTAGATAAAATCAAGGAACAATTGATGCGGATGAAAGAAAATGAAAAAGATGAGTGGATCCTTTCGCAGGCTAAGATACTTCCGGAATGGAAGCAGGAGGACTTTTATAAAAGCGTTTGCGGCAGCAAAAAGGTCATAGATATGCCCGAGCGCAAAGAAATCACTGAGTTATGTGAAAAAGTCAGGAATGGTGAAATCACCGTTGAGTATGAGACTCATTATGTTGAATTTGATGATTATGGCCATTTCCATGATGACTGGGAGTACGTTTTTTATGATCCTGAAAATGCCATGCCGGTTATCGTATCAGCAATAAAAGGATGTCATGATTTGATCGTGCTGGAAGAATATAAGGATGCATTTGAAATACTGGATGATATCATCAGGCTTGAATTTGTCATAGAAGACCATCCGGATACAGATGACGTTTGTGAAGAAGACTATATGGATCTCGATATGGCAGTGCATGAAAGGATACTGTCGTTGAACCGGGATGATTTGCTGAGGGATTATATCGAGGCATGCAGGCACAGTACAAAAGATCGAGGCAGCGCAGCAGAGAAGATTGTCGCTGCCTTTGAAATGGAGCTGTTCAAAAATTGTAATGTACGTTACTGCATGCCGGTTTCAGAAAATGATCTTCTTTTGCAGGAAATCAAAAAGAAACTGGCGGAAGATCTGAAATTCTTTAAAACAGAATTTAATGAAAACGCCAAGAAAGAGAAGTACTACTGGAGCGAGTTTCGTGACAGAGAGCGGATCCGGCGAATAAGAGAACTGCTGGAGTACTTTGAAAAAAGTGGCAGCAAAACCACAGCAGCAATTGCAGGATTGCAGGAAACTCATAAAAAATAATAATTCTATCTTGAAAAATTGAAATTCTTATGTATAATAAAAAATAGCGGCGCTATTTTTTGAGAGACGGAGGAAGATATTGCAAAAAGGTGAAGCGACAAAACAACATCTGCTGGAACTGGCAAAAGCAGAATTTTTGAAAAAGGGATACAGTGAAGCATCAGTTCGCAATATTGCAAAAACCGCAGGATTGACAACAGGTGCAGTATTTCGCTATTTCCCGGATAAGGCCGCGCTCTTTGATGCGCTTGTATCAGAAGCAGCTGATACTCTTATGAATCAGTTCAAGGCAGCGCAAGATGCACATTTCGATTTGATCCCGGAAGAAAAAACGACTGAAAGCATAGAGCTGTCTACAGATTATCTGAATCATTTTATCAATTATATTTATGATAATTTTGATGCATTCAAGCTGGTGGTCTGTTGCTCTGAAGGAACCGGATATGCAAACTATATTCATGATTTAGTGGAATCGGAAGTCTCTCAAACGGAAGTCTATTATGAACAGCTCCGCCAGCTTGGCAAGCTGGAAGGAAACATAAGTCATGATCTGCACCATATGATCACCAGTGCTTATTTCACCGCAGTTTTTGAAACGGTAGCACATGATATGGACAGAGAACGGGCTGTTGAATATGTAAACGAGCTTGCTGTATTTTTTAACCATGGCTGGAACGGTCTGTTGAGGCTCATCTGAGCCTTAATTTTAAGGGTGAGAGTTAGTGAATTCTAACCGAATTGTTAAGAGGGGTTATCTATGAAAGGAAGATTATTATGAGTCAGACAAAAAAGTGGACTGTAAAAGATGTAATTACAACGGTATTACTCTCGGTGTTGTTGATCCTTATTCAACTTGTCGTCAATATGGTGTGCATGGTGAACGATTTTGTGAGCATGGTGCTGTCAGTCGGTTTCACTATGCTGTTGTGTGCGCCGATCTATTTCCTCATGGTCAGCCGTGTACGTCAACGGGGTGTTTCCTTCGTTTACATGACCATTTTGGGGATCGTTTTTCTCATTATGGGGAACTGGTATCTATTGCCCTATTATATGGTGATTGGTACTATCTGCGAAGCTATTTTATGGAAAAACGGATGGGAATCTAAAAAGAAAATGACGGCTGCATGGACGATAGCCAGCTTACTGTATAATGGCGTCAACCTGTTGCCGCTCTGGTTTTTCTGGGATACTTATGAAGAATTTGCTGTTTCCAGTGGCATGGAACAGAGCTACATTGATTCTTTTGTACGGTATTATTCTTCTCCAGGATGGCTGATCTTCATTATTCTTTTTACAACTATCTGCGGTTTTATTGGGAGTTTGACAGGTGGACGGCTTATGGACAAGCATTTTAAGAAAGCTGGGGCACTCTGATGCAGAGGGAGAACTTTGCGGTACCGGTTAAGTTGTGGGCATCAAGCTGTGCCATAGTCGGTATTTCTATGACATCCAATACAGTGCTGACCTGCATCCTGGCACTGTCCGGATTTCTTTATCTTTCGGTTCAGCATAATTGGCGGGCACTGAGGTCTTTTGGCGTGTTTTATATTGCTATGGCGGTACTGCTGTATTTGATCCGGTATCAGGGTCTTCATATGGTTGTTTTTTCAGAGTTTTATGTGCTGATGTTCTGGAACCTGTTTGCCGTTTTTATTGTTGGCTGGGATTTGATCACGACACCCCCTGGAGAACTGTCAGCATTTATGTCTCGTATCCATATGCCGACTGCCGGTGTTTTGGGATTACTGGTTATGTTCCGTTTTTTCCCTACGATGAAAGCAGAGCTGAAAAGTGTATGGCTTTCTATGCGTAACAGGGGACTTGCAGCTCCGGCTCAACTTCTGTTACACCCTGTGGTTTCCTGCGAATATGTACTGGTACCTCTGCTGCTGCGCTGTCTTCAAATTGCCGATCAGCTTTCCGTTTCTGCTGTGGCACGTGGTGCAGAGGCTCCGGGCAAACGGGGCAGCTATTATGAAAAAGATATGACTATCAAGGATTGGAGCTGCCTGATCCTGTGGAGTGTCGTGACTTTTCTGTTTTTGTGGATAGGAGGTGTGCGTGCATGATACGGATGAAAGATGTTTCTTTCCGGTATTTAAACAGCACGGAAGGAGTATCCGGGATTGATCTTATGATTAATGAGGGGGAGTGCGTAGTGTTTACCGGACCATCCGGCGGCGGAAAAACCACTCTCACACGACTTTTAAATGCTCTCGCTCCTTCTTATTACGCAGGAACACTGACAGGGACGATATCTCTAAAGGGAAAATCATTGACACAAATGCCGCAATATACAGTGGCAAGGCAGATCGGCAGTGTATTTCAAGATCCAAAGAGCCAGTTTTTCTCTTCGGAACTGGTCGGAGAAACGGCTTTTGCCTGTGAAAACTATGGATTCTCAGCAGAGGAGATACGTGACCGCACGGATGATGCGATCGTATCGTTCGACTTGAATGGATTCCGCTCACGAAATCTTGATGTGCTTTCCAGTGGAGAAAAGCAGAGAGTGGCGATTGCTTCGGTTTATGCACTTCGCCCCGATATTTATGTTTGTGACGAGCCTACATCAAATCTGGATAAAACCGGATCTGAACAATTAGCCGCAGCATTCAAGCAGTTAAAAGCTGAAGGCAATACCATTATTATTGCTGAACATCGGTTATCATGGCTTCATGGAATTGCAGACCGCTTTATTTATGTTCGGGATGGCAGAGTTTTGTGGGAACGAAATACTGCCGAGATGGAACAGCTATCACCAGAAGAAAGAGAGAGATATGGGTTAAGAGAAATCACCGAAAAAAGGGACAGAAATATTCTGATTACCACAAGGCATACAGATCAGTTCCCGGCATTGTGTGTAAAAAGCCTATCCTGCAGAAGGAAAAAAACTAAAATTTTTCGTGGTATCAGTTTTTCTGCTCCTGCAGGACAAATCACGGCGATCACCGGTCATAACGGCATTGGCAAAACGAGCCTTGCCTTGGTTTTGTCTGGTTTATGGAAAGAAGAAAGCGGACGAGTCTTGGTTGATGGTAGAGAATTGAATGCTCGTGAGCGTCGGAAGCAAACCTGGTTTAGCTCCAACGATACGGGAACGCAATTCTTTACGAACAGCGTTTCGGAGGAAGTACTGCTAAATATGAAACATTCAGAAGAACACCTGGAAAAAGCAAGAAGCCTTCTAAAGCGCTTAGGTCTGTATCGATATAAAGATGTTCATCCGGCTTCTTTGTCTGGCGGTCAAAAGCAGCGGCTCGCGATTGCCTGCGGCATCCTTTCTGACAGAACGATACTCATTTTTGATGAGCCTACAAGCGGACTGGATGGCGGTAATATGAAGATAATTGCAGATGTGCTGCGAGAAGCCGCAGATCAAAAGAAAGTAGTTCTTGTTATTACGCATGATGATGAATTGATATGCCGTTGTGACAGCGAGATCTCCATAGACGGTCGTGCCGATAAATAGGCACCTGAGCGGCGGAGATTCTATCCGCATAGGCCGCTTGTCAGTGAATTGTATTCAGTTGAGTCAATGAGAGAAAGCAGAATGCAGACGGCAATCTGATTGCAGAACCGGTTCAGGCGATTCGGTCCGATTCGATTCTGTCATCACGACATACGTTGATCAAGCAGGCTGTATAAGCTGAAAGGTCTGTGCTTTAAAGGTTTTTAAAGTCATCGGCAAGGTGGCATGTTTATTGCGTTAAAGATATTTATGACAGCGAAGTCTATTGTTGTCTTTGATTTTATGCTGCATAAGTGTACGATGTTAAGAAGATGCAGAAAGGCGGATCATAAATATGAAAACACAGTTAAAGGCCGATCTTATGCTGGTTATTGTTACACTTGGCTGGGGGATGTCGTATTATTTTATAGATATATGCCTGAAAGAGATGGGTACGTTCACGCTCAATGCGTTCAGATTTCTCGGTGCCTTTCTGGCGGCCGGCGTGCTTGCTTTCCCCCGGCTCAAACATGTCAATATGGTAACGCTGAAATATTCTCTTTATATCGGCATAGCTCTCGTGATCGTGTACATCGGCGCGACATTCGGCGTCAAGTACACGAGCCTTTCAAACGCAGGGTTTCTATGTGCTCTTGCCGTCGTGTTCACTCCGGTACTTGCTTTTTTTGTAAAGAAGCAAAAACCCGGCAGAAAGCTGATGGTCGTAATAGTGCTGTGCATTATCGGTATTGCGCTTATGACGCTGGACGGCCATTTCAAAATGGCATTCGGCGATATATTGTGTCTTATGTGCGCTTTTGCATACTCCATCGATCTGCTCATCACAGAAGCGGCAGTTTCCAGAGCAGATGTCAATGCATTCCAGCTCGGGGTCTTCCAGCTGGGTTTTACCGGCATTTTCATGCTGGTGTTTTCGTTCATATTTGAAGAACCTTCTCTGCCGTACTCACTCCCGGTGTGGAGCGCTGCGATATTTCTTGCTGTTTTCTGTACAGGCGTAGCGTTCATCGTACAGGCAGTCGCGCAGCAATACACCACAGCGGCTCACGTTGGTGTCATATTCACACTTGAGCCTGTGTTCGCAGGCATAGTAGCATTTTTGCTTGCCGGCGAAATACTGCTGCCGAGAGCATATGCCGGTGCGTCTATGATGCTTCTCGGTCTGCTCATCATGGAAACGAATCCGAAAGGCATCCTGAATATGGTGAAAGAAAAGTTCCTGCCATAGTTCCGGCAGTTCTGCGCTGCAGTAAGGTCCATGACTGCGGCAAGCTGTAGTGCAGTTATTGACAAACATTCAGAATCACAAAGCAGCATAGGCGAAGTGATGCAAAAACAGGTTCAAGCGGTTCGGCTTGAACCTGTTTTTTGCTGTCAGAAACACATACACCTGCAGAACTGGCAGACGATCTGATCCGTATATTCGGCATGGTTGATGCTGGTTTTCCGACTGACGTCTGAGAAAAAAGGAGATCAGCCTCTTTTTTATCGATTCGCCTGATATCAGAACCGACTCGATTTTTACCTTTCTGAACCGCTTATGACAGAGACCGCAAAATCTAGGTTCATCGCAAAACACAGTGTTTTCAACGCTGTCAGCTTTTTTAAAAAGTTGGCATTATCTTTGCTAATCATAATACTGGATCAAAGTATCGTGCAAATCAATAAAAGCATAAGAGATCAAAAGGAGGAAACTATATGGCAAGACAAGATTGGAGAAAAATACCATTATGGGAGAATGTTACGGAAGATCAGTGGAACGACTGGCAGTGGCAGATTTCAAACAGACTTACATCAGTTGAAGAAATAAAGCAGGTTGTCAACCTTACACCTGAAGAAGAAGCGGATATCGCGAAAGTAATGGATGGATTCCGCGTAGGCATCACGCCTTACTACGCATCCCTGATGGATCCCGACGACCACACCTGCCCTGTAAGAATGCAGGCTGTGCCGGTAATCAGTGAAACTTTCAGAGGGGCTGAAGACATGCTGGATCCTCTTCATGAAGACGAAGACTCACCTGCACCCGGACTGACTCACAGATATCCTGACAGGGTGCTTTTCCTGATCACTGATATGTGTTCTATGTACTGCAGACACTGTACAAGGAGAAGAGTTGCAGGAGAAAATGACAGAGCCAGAAGCAGAGAAGATATAGATGCTTGTATCGAATATATCCGCAAGACACCGCAGGTCAGAGACGTTGTACTTTCAGGCGGAGATGCCCTCTGTGTGTCGGACAAGATGCTCGAGTACATAATCAGTGAACTGCGCAAAATAGAACACGTTGAAATCATAAGAATCGGTTCAAGAACGCCGGTGGTAATGCCGATGAGAATAACCGATGAGCTTTGCAGCATGCTTAAGAAATACCATCCGATATGGCTCAACACACATTTCAACCATCCTAAGGAGGTGACACCGGAAGCGATAGAAGCATGTCGCAAGCTTGCTGATGCAGGAATACCTCTGGGCAATCAGACTGTACTTTTGAGAGGAGTCAACGATGATGTACATGTTATGAGAAATCTGGTTCATAAGCTGGTAAAGAGCAGAGTAAGACCTTACTACATCTATCAGTGCGACCTTTCCCTGGGTATCGGTCACTTCAGAACACCGGTAGCAAAGGGTATCGAGCTCATCGAATCACTGAGAGGCCATACATCAGGTTACGCAGTACCTACATTCGTTGTAGATGCTCCGGGAGGCGGCGGCAAGACTCCTGTTATGCCTCAGTATGTGATTTCCCAGACGCCGAATAAGGTGATACTGAGGAATTACGAAGGCGTCATAACTACATATACAGAGCCTCCCGCTCAGGAACCGCTCCAGTGCAGCTATGAAGACTGCCTTAATACAGATCACCATTACGAAGGTGTTGCAGGTATCGGACAGGGTGACAGGATGACCATGGAACCTGCAGGACTCATCCGTCACGAAAGAAATAAAAAATAAAACAGAAAGGAACAGCAAAATGGAGAACAAATTCGGAAAAATCAAAACTCTCGAAGAAGCTATGGAGTGCATCAAAGACGGATGCACTATCATGATCGGTGGCTTCGGAGGGCATGGCTCTCCATATGATTTATGTGAAGCAATAATCAGGAAAAACGTCAAGGATCTTACGATCATATCAGTTGATGCAGGTGATCCGGATCTCGGGCCTGATCATATCATCGGAAATCGTCAGTGCAAAAAACTCATCACAAGTCATATAGGAGCGACAAAAGCCGCAGGAGAACTCCTTAATGCGGGAGAGCTGGAAGTGGAGTTCTGTTCACAGGGCACTCTTGCTGAAAGGATCCGAGCAGGCGGCACAGGTCTTGGAGGGATACTCACAGATGTCGGCATAGGTACGATGATTGAATACGACAAGCCGAAGGTATCAGTAAATGGGCAGGAATATCTGCTGGAGACTCCTCTCAAAGCTGACGTTGCAATAATAGAAGCAGAGGTGGCAGATGAATACGGGAATCTCATCTACAGAGGAACATCAAGAGGCTTGAACCCTCTTATGGCAAGAGCGGCTGACATAACAATAGTCGGCGCAAAAAAAATAGTACCTCTCGGAGAACTCGAACCGGAGCACGTTATTACCCCGGGAGCTTATGTGAATATGATAGTAGAAGAAAGGAGTGACTGGACATGGCCATGGCAATAAAAGAAATGATGGCAAAAAGAGCCGCAGAAGAAATAGTTAATGGAAATGTAGTAAATCTTGGGTTCGGCATACCACAGAAGGTAGTCAACTATATACCGGATGATATGACAGTATTCATTCATGCGGAAAACGGCATCCTCGGTGCAGGTCCTGCAGCAGCCGAAGGCTTTGAAGATGCAGATGTCGTGGATTCCGGATGTGTGGCGATCACGACAGTTCCGGGCGCAAGTTTCTTTGACAGTGCGGATTCATTTGCGCTTATCAGATCAGGCTGCCTTGATATAACGATACTGGGAGCGCTTGAAATCGGAGCAAACGGTGATCTGGCAAACTGGATGGTACCGGGAGGTAAAATCCCGGGAATGGGCGGAGCTATGGATCTGGCAAAGAAAGCAAAGCGCGTCATAGCAGTAACTACACATACTGACAAGAACGGCAACCCTAAGCTGAAAGGAGAATGCGAGCTGCCGCTGACTGCTGATAACTGCGTATCTCTGATAATAACTGATATAGCTGTTATGAAAGTAACGGAAAGAGGTTATTTGCTGACGGAGCTTTTTGACGGACACACAGTTGATGAAGTTATCGAAAAAACAGATGCTGATGTGGAAGTTGCCGATGATATAAGGATTATTCGTTATAATTAATATCTTAAGGAGAATATAAAATGGAAAAGAGAAAAGCAGTGATAATTTCGGCCGCAAGAACACCTGTGGGAAGAATGGGCGGCAATCTCAAAAAGTTCGAAGGTTACCAGCTTGGTGCAATAGCTGTTAGAGAAGCGGTTAAAAGATCAGGCGTTGATCCGTCAGAGATCGTTGAAGTATATATGGGAAATGCAGAAGGGGCTCCGGGCAATCTGGGAAGATGTGTTGCGCTGGAAGCAGGGCTCCCGGAATCTGTCCCGGGAATACAATTTGACCGTCAGTGTGCATCCGGACTTGAAACTATAAATATGGCAGCTGCCATGATTGAAAGCGGTCATGGTGATGTATATGTTGCAGGTGGTGCAGAGAGCGAAACCAACAATCCGTACTTTATGAGCAAATCCAGAAAGGCATACAGCTACGCTTATCCTAGTTTCTCATATGTGATGATGGTTCCTCCCGGTTTCGAGGGCAATGACATGGGTGAAACGGCAGAAAATGTACTTGATCTGTATCCTGATATTACAAGAGAAGACATGGATCTGTTCGCTTACGAATCACATCGCAAAGCAAAAAAAGCTATCGAAGGCGGTCTTTTTAAAGAACAGATCGTCCCTGTTAAATTCAAAAGCAAAGGTAAAGAAGTGATCATAGATACAGATGAGGATCCTACGGCAGATTCAACACTTGAAGAACTGGCAAGTGCGAGAGCTGTATTCAGGAAGGACGGACGTGTAACGGCCGGAAACAGCTGTCCTCAGAATGATGGCGGCGCTGCAGTCGTAGTGGTTTCAGAAGAAAAGGCGAAGGAATTGGGCAAAAAGCCGCTTCTCGAGATCGTAGACTTCGCATCTTCAGGTCTTAACCCGGCAGTTATGGGAATAGGTCCTATATTCGCTATACAGAAACTCCTGGATAAAACAGGTGTTTCACTTGATCAGGTTGAACTCATCGAACTTAATGAGGCATTTGCATCACAGTCTATCGCCTGCATCAGAGCTCTGGGGCTAGATCCGGCAAGAGTCAATCCTAATGGCGGAGCTATTGCTCTGGGACATCCACTGGGAGCTACAGGTGCAGTACTTACCACAAAAGCTGCATATGCAATGCAGAATGCCGAAAGAGAATACTGCATCGTGTCTATGTGTGTAGGAGGCGGCGAGGGTGCGGCAGCACTGTTCAGAAGACCATAAGAATTAAGAAAGGAAGAAAATATCAGATGGAAAATCATGTTTACAGTATGGAGCTTAACCGTGAATATCCAAGAATAGAAAGCGGCAAAGGGATCTACATGTACAAAACTGACGGTACTGAAATCATTGATGGCGCAGGTGGGCCTGTAGCGGTAGGCCTGGGACACGGTATCAAAGAAATCAGCGATGCTATTGCAGAGCAGGCTCAGAAAATTGCTTACGTTCACAGAGACGACTGTATCACTCCTGTTCTTGAAGAGTCCTGCAGGAGAATATATGAGTTTTCCGATGGAGATCTCTATAAGACATTTCAGGTCTGCAGCGGTTCGGAAGCTACGGAAATAGCGATAAAAATGATTACAAAATACAATATTGCCAGAGGTAAGAAGGATAAGTTCAAAATTTTGGGCAGATGGCAGAGTTACCATGGCATCACGTCGGCAGCACTTTCCATAAGTGGATTCGGATCAAGAAAAAAGGGTTATGAGCACTATGGTTTTGATCATGGTCATATTGCACCATGTTACTGCTACAGATGCTGGTTTGGTGATAAGCCTGAGACTTGCAGCCTACAGTGCGCGAAGGCGCTGGAGAACGAAATTCTGGCACAAGGTCCGGATTCCGTTGCAGCATTCTTTGCAGAACCTGTTTCAGGAATGTCGCTGTGTGCTGCAGTTCCCCACCCGGATTATTTTAAGGAAATAAGGAGAATCTGCGATAAATATGATGTACTTCTAGTATTTGACGAAGTAATGACAGGCTTTGGGAGAACAGGTGAAACTTTTGCATACAAGCACTTTGACATTGTACCTGACATGATTACAATAGGAAAATCCATGTCAGGGGGATATTTCCCTCTTGCAGGAGTATCAATGACAAAAAAAATCTTCGACGTATTCAAGGAGCATGATGTATATTTCCCTGCCGGCTACACATGGTCCGGAAGTCCGCTTGGAGCTGCTGTTCATATTGCAGTGGACAAGTATATGATCAAGCATGACTGTGTCAGAAAAAGTGAGATAATGGGACATTATCTTAAAGCACAGATGCAGAGAATCGCAAAGAAACATCCTACAATGGATGATGTCAGAGGTCTTGGCTTAATGGTGGGTGCTGAATTTGTCAAAGACAGCAGGACAAAAGAATCCTTTGATATCTCAGAAGGGTTTGCCGGCCAGATTCAGAATGCATGTCTGGAAAGAAATATGATCATTGAAGCAAGCCAGGGATGCAACCGAGGAGCCATGGGAGATGCCATAGTGATATCACCGGCATTCGTTGTCACAAAAGAGCAGATCGATGAAATCATCATGCGCCTGGATGATGCGATCACAGAAGTTGAAAGGAAATACGGATACGAGGTGTAGTTTTCAGATAATACTGACGATGAGGTCTGTCATATGGCAGATCTCATCGTGCTTGTATACAGAGAAATACGAGGTAAGCGCATGAGATTTTTTGAACAGGTAAATGTTGCAGTCATTGTTGATAAGTATGGTAAAAGTGTGATATCATCATCAGTATATCTTGACAGAAACCAGGAGATACGAGGATACATAATGGCTGACACCGAGTCCTGTCTGATACAGGACGCATGGTGTGAAACTGTTAAATCCCCTGATACCGGCAGGACAGGTATTGTCAGTCTTGACTTCATGAAGGGAATGAATGGTCATATAGACGGTAAACGCAAGGTATCAGGTATCCTGAAGGACTCATATGCCCCGGAAATCAGATATCTTATGATCCAGTGCATCAATGGCCTGATCCAGGCAGAAAGCTATTTTTACAAAGAGCGCGGATTCAAAAGCAGGGAACATTACGACGAATACTGGGACATACTGGAGAATAACGGGTGCAGGATGTACAGCTATCCGTCCGAAAACGATCTGCGGTGGATGGATTATATACCGCAGTATGAGAGGAAGCGTCTGCTTTTCAGCAGATTCAAGAATTTCGAGATCGAACAGAACGGTGACCTGTGCAAGGGGCGCGGGCGTTTTATCGATTCATATCACGAGCTTTATGCCGAGATCACGTTTGACTCTAACAGCGGATTGCTGGGAAAATGCGACATATCTTATGTACGGGCACCTGGAGAATCGTGTTTCAGAAATGCTTCTCACGGGAGGAAGCTTGAAGGCACGAAACTTTCTGAACTCACAGACCGACATATCGTCTGTATGTTCGGACGTTCTGAAGGATGCTATCATCTTGTCGAGATACTTAAAGACCTTCTTAATTTGCTGAGGCAATTTTCAGGTCGTACAGGGGAGTAGAAAGGAGCAAGAGATGTTTAATAGTTTTGGCAGCAATCGTGTCGTCGAATGCAAGGGGACCGTTCCGACCATCGCCTGGAAACTGGACAACAGTCTGGAGATATCAGACAATGAAATGCTGATAAGAGTGGACACAATAAAACTTGAAGAAAGCAATTTTCGTCAGATGTGTAACGAGTGCGAATACAATAAAGCCAAGATAGGCAGAAAAATACAATATATCGTGAATAAGAGAGGTAAGTTGCACAACCCTGTCACTGACAGCGGTGGTATCTGCAGCGGGAGGATCGTCAGGGCGGGCAGCTCATACAGCAGAAGTGATATCCCGGATAAAGAAACAAGGATAATATGCGCCACATCCCTTACATCTCTGCCGATGTATATAGAGTCCGTGGAAGACGTGGATTTCAATTATTCACTTATCATGGTGAAGGGATATGTCATAGCATTTGAATCCACTATGATCGTACCTCTTCCGAAGGATATAGATACACCACGTGCTCTCTGCATCATGGATGAAATGGGCTCTATGAAAAAGGCATATACGCTTTCCAGACCGGAAAAAAAGATATTTATCCTGGGTGACGGGCTGCTTAATATGCTGTTCTACACAGCTGTTGCCCGCAAGGCAGTCGGCAGAGACGGGTATATCGTAGCTGCCGTATACAAAGGCGCCATGCAGTCTCTCAGCAAGAATGAGATAAAAAGGATACTCGAACCATATGCAGATCATGTTTACTTTACAGATATACTTAAACCACTGGACTGTTATGAATCTTTCAGGCTGGAGGAGCCTGAGCTTTTCGATCTCAGTATAAACTGCGCCAATATGCTGGGTGGTGAAGCCTTAAGTGTCATGCTCACCAAAACCAGAGGGGATATATTATTCACGAGCCTTACAAGCAATTTCAACAGTGTTGCTCTCTTTGCAGAGTCACTGGGCAAAGAGCTCAGACTCACTCCCATCGAGGAATTCTCGTCTGGCTCCTTGGAATTCAATCTTGATTTTGTGCGGGAGATCAAATCCGATATAGACATGATCGATGAGATTTTCAAATCCCACAGGCTCATTAAGCAGCTGCCGATGCGGGTATCTGAACTGAATAATACACAGGACATAGATAACATAGATAAAGTTGAAGGATTTGTTTTCGGAAGCAATAAGACAAAGAAAATCCTCATGGAAGTCATAAACATAGCAGCCTACGACTGCAATGTCATAATCCAGGGAGAGACGGGAACAGGAAAAGAGAAAATTCTGAATCTGATTTACAAAAACAGCATCCGCAAGACAAAGCCGTGTATCAAGATCAACTGTGCCACCATATACGAGAACCTCGCGGAATCCGAGTTTTTCGGATATGAACCCGGAGCTTTCACCGGAGCGGGAGCCAACAGGAAACTGGGATATTTCGAACTTGCCAATGGCGGCATCCTGTTTCTCGATGAGATAGGAGAGCTGTCCCTGAACATGCAGAGCAAGCTTCTGCGTGCTTTGCAGGAAAAGAATTTCTACAGGGTCGGCGGACAGGAACTGGTGGAAGTAGATGTCAGAGTCATATGTGCGAACAATGTAGACCTCAGAACACTTGTCAAAGAGGGTAAATTCCGTGAGGATCTCTACTACAGGCTCAGCGTCTGCGAAATAAAAGTGCCGCCTCTCAGAGAAAGAAATGAAGATATCGCATGCATTGCGGGATATCTGATCAACGAATACAATTTTCAGTACAACACTAGCAAAAGCTTTTCTGCCGACGGCATAGAGGCCCTTGAGAAATACAACTGGCCCGGCAACGTCAGAGAACTGGACAATGTGGTACACAGGCTTGTGGTGAACTGCCAATCTGATCTGCTGACATCCGAAGACGTGACTAACGCAGTCAGCAGCAATCTTTACAAAGAGAATCCTGATATGCCCTCAGAGACAGACACAGCATCACGGCACAGCGGATTAAAATCAACTGTGGGCGAATTTGAAAGAGATATCCTGGCCGCTGCGCTGGAAGAAGGCGGCAGTACAAGGGCTGCTGCCAAAGCTCTTGGCATAAGCCAGTCACAGGTCATGAGAAAAAAGAAGAAGTACAACTTATAGATATACGTCATTTATTATTGAATCATAATATAACTTACATTTAGTATTGCAGAAGCAGCAGGGTCAGAAGTCGATATATGATCCTGCTGCTTTTTTGCTTATTCTGCCCGCCGTAACAAGGATAAGTCACAGCTTTGTTACTTTCACTTACTTCTTATATCTTTCGCTTACAACATAAACAGGACAGCTCCGGTCGTTGTCTTTGGAGCTGCCCTGTTTTAAAGAGTTTGTAGGATAATTTCAGAATGTTATTATGAAATGTTGCTTTTCTTATGCCGGTTCTTCTACATTTTCGCCTGTCTTTTTCTTGTCTTTTTTGACCAGTCTCACTTCTGGTTCCTGCGGCATCCTGAACAGCGGGATGAATCTGTCAAGTCCTGTGAATGTCAGTATCGGCAATGATATAACGGCGATGTACGCCATGAAGTTGTATTTGAGGAAGTCTAAAGCTACGATCTCCATCAGCGGATATACGCCTGCAATGATACCGACATAGAATGCCAGGTATACATGCCAAGGCACCAGCTGTGATCCGAAAACTCCGAATGCGTCACTGAAAGTTGCATTTCTGAGTCTCAGCTTGTACATTGCTTCCTCGCTGCCCTCAACGTTGTCTGCTGTGATATCTCTGATGATAGGCCCAACAGTAACGATCTGAGCCATTTCATCTGCAAGTACAGCATTTCCGAGGAAAGAGAGCAGAGCGTTCCATGTAAGCATATGGCGGACTTTTCTCGAAAATTTGACGATAAAAGCTGCCAGCGGTGCGAAAGCATCCATTTCACGCATTATTCCACCAAAGCCTGCTATCCACATCATCATTACGATTACCCATGAACCTGCATCCGAGAAAGCGTCCATACATGCTTCGAAGAATCCCATCAGGGAGCCTGTCGTTCCGGCGAAGAGACCGAGTATATATGATGATACCAGACCTGAACCTATGCATATGAACGTATTGAATCCTTTAACAGCAGTGATTATTACCAGCAGCAAAGGAATTACCATATAGTATGGAACACCTGCTTCGATCTGGTGAAGCAGATCTATCGCGGCAGGTCGTTCTGCCTCGAGTACTGTCCAGACATTATCAGGGATATTCTGCACTACCTGTGCAGCATCGGCAGCTGTGCCCGGAAGATCCAGTACGAATCCCATCACAGTAAAACATACAGCTGCAAGGAAGAGGCACATCAGAGACCATACCCCCTGATGCCTTACTCTGTGTACTACAGTTACATTATGAATACCGGACGATACTATCATCGCATCCGAGATAAGACCTATGTTGTCTCCAAAGCATGCGCCGCCTGCTATAGCACATACAGTAAGGAGCGGATCGCCGCCTACGATATGGCTGAGCCACATGAATATAGGTGCACATGCAGCAAAAGTTCCCCATGAAGTTCCTGTTGCCACCGAAAGTATAGCAGTACACATGATTCCTACTACAGCGACAGTTTTACCTGTGACACCAAGCAGAAGCGACAGGTTTACAACTGCTGCACCTACGCCTGTGCTCATGAATGCACTTGCCATAGCGTATGCGAACATAAGTATGAACAGTGCTATGAGGATATTGCTCACGCTTTTCATAGCGCTGTCGAGTGAATCCTGCAGCTTGATTTTGCACACGATCCTCGCAATTATAACTGCATATATCGCTGCAAGAGGTGCGGCGATCAATGCATCGACCTTTGAAATCATCAGCCCGGCAAGAAGAAATACCGGGGAAAATTTCAATAGGACGGTAAAGAATGATTTCATAAATTCCTCCTTTTACTTTTTCAATAACACTCTGATTTCTTAAAGATTGCAGAGCTGCTCTCTGCTCCATCCCACATGTATTTAAAGCAATTTATATGCCATATCATGCAAAAAGAACAGACAATGTTCGTCTTTTTCGGGATGGGTCATATGAAAACGTGAAAATCTGTGCCTTCAGAGCCTCTGAAAGAATTTTAAAAGGCATTGATTCTTACTCAGCTATTTCTGTAAAATGTCGGCGAACGGACTCTTATACGGTTCAGGTGAGTCGCATAAGAAAGGATTGAATCGTTTCAGACTCTAGCGAACCGCCTGTTGCGGCTGTTTTCATCAGTCTGAATGCATTATCATGATTTTTGCTGACTTTCGGTATGCAGAAACAGAGTTTTCTGTGACGGCAAAAACATAATAGTTGCGTTGGAAATGATGATGATATTTTTGCCGATGATGTGGTATACTATATAATAGATTAACGTAGTTTTTTGATGCAATTTATGGCGGAGAATAATAGATGCGATATCTTTCAGTTACTGAAATAGCGAAAAAGTGGGATGTGTCAGAGCGCAGTGTTAGAAATTACTGTGCCCAGGGGCGTGTAAATGGTGCGTTTCTTACCGGAAAGACATGGAACATTCCGGAAAACGCAAAAAAACCGGAGCGTACCAACAAAAGAAAAGAAGAACCGATTACTCTGTTGGATATTCTGAAAGAGCAGAAGGCAAGTAAATACTCCGGTGGGATTTACCACAAAACACAGATTGATTTGACATACAATTCCAACCATATAGAAGGAAGCCGCCTGACGCACGATCAAACCAGATATATCTTTGAAACCAACACCATCGGTATAGAAAAAGAAGTGCTGAATGTAGATGACGTGATTGAAACAGCAAATCACTTCCGCTGCATTGATATGATTATTGATCACGCAAAAGCAGCTCTGACGGAAAAGTTCATCAAAGAGCTGCACTTAGTTTTGAAGAACGGCACCAGCGATTCCAGAAAAGACTGGTTTGCTGTTGGCGATTATAAGAAACTTCCGAATGAAGTCGGCGGCATGGATACCGCCCTTCTGGAAGAAGCTGCCGATAAAATGAAGGCCCTGCTGACGGAATATAACGCCAAGGAAGAAAAGACATTTGAGGATATTCTGGACTTCCATGTGAAGTTTGAGCGGATTCATCCGTTCCAGGACGGCAACGGTCGTGTAGGCAGACTCATTATGTTCAAGGAATGCCTGAAATACAATATCGTTCCGTTCATCATTGAGGATAATCTGAAGATGTTCTATTACCGTGGATTGAAGGAATGGGACAATGAAAAAGGATATCTGACCGATACCTGCCTGACCGCACAGGACAAGTATAAAGCGTATTTGGATTATTTTAGGATTGGGTATTAAGCAAGAAGTGAGGTGCAGCTATGTCAGCAGAAAAGAACTGGCAATTTGAGCTTGAAGAATATATCAAACAGGGCGAACCTGGTCAAATCGAAAAGAGTGAAGCGTGGCAGACTGCAATCGGCTTGCAGGCGGTAGACGGTTTGAAGACCTCTGCTTATCTGTTAGATACTGCCAAGGAACATATCGAAGGGAAAATCAGTATTGATGAAGCGCAGAAACGCATTCAGAGCTATTACGAGCAACGTACTGATCGTACGGAAGTTGAGAACGATACCAGGGAGGCAGATATTGTATCTGCAAGAATTGCGAAACTATTAGGCGAGAAAGCGTTTCAGTTTTCACCGGCTGAATGGCTGACGATTCACCGCAGACTGTTTGAGGGTGTGTTTACCAATGCCGGTCAGATTCGCCAGTATAATATTACAAAAAAGGAATGGGTATTAAAAGGCGATACCGTCACCTACGCAGCGTGGAACAGCATCAAAGACACCCTTGATTATGATTTCGCAACGGAGAAACAGTTTTCTTATGAAGGATTGTCTGTAGAACGCTGTGTGAAGCATCTTGCCAAGTTTGCTTCAGATATTTGGCAGATCCATCCATTCTGCGAGGGCAACACCAGAGCTACGGCTGTTTTTATGATTAAGTACATGAAAACATTCGGTTTTAAAGTAAATAACGATGCCTTTGAAAAGAATTCTTGGTATTTCCGCAATGCTTTGGTAAGAGCAAATTATAACGATCTGCAAAACGGCGTTCATGCCACAACAAAGTTCTTGGAATTGTTCTTCAGCAATTTGATTCTGGGGACGGAATATGAGCTAAAAAACAGATATATGCACGTGGACTATGTGGATGATAATTCCCAAAGTATCAGTCCTAAAGTTCCAAAGTCTCAATTTGACACTTTGGAATGTACTTTAGAAGAATTGGCGATCTTGAAACTGCTCTACAAAAATCCTTCCATTAAGCAAAAAGAGCTTGTGGCAGAGACAGGGAAATCTCTTAGCACGGTAAAACGAATTATGGAGTCCTTGCAGAAAAAGGATTATATCCGTAGAGTGGACGGAAAAAGATATGGAAAATGGGAAGTGCTGATTTAAAAATAGCCGATATGGAGAAAATATATGACTAACAAACAGTTGAAAAATTTGAAAGATACATTATGGACGACCGCCGATCAGCTACGTGCTAATTCTGGTTTGAAGTCCACCGAATACGCCGAACCTATTCTCGGTCTGATTTTCCTGCGATTTGCAGATGTAAAATATAGCAAGTTCGAACCCGAGATCAAGGCAGAGTTTGATTCTATCAAGGGTACTCGTATGGAACGCCCTATCCACGAAATTGCTATTGAAAAATGCGGTTTCTATTTGCCGGAAGAAGCCAGATATGATTGGCTGTTGAATTTGCCAGAAAGCGAAGATCTTGCCAAGAAGGTTAAGGAAGCTATGGAAGCGGTTGAGAAATACACCGCCGAATTGGAAGATACTCTGCCAAAAGATATTTATTACAGCGTTAACAGCGAAGATGATCCGCTCGTATTGGCAAAGCTCTTGAAGAACTTCAAGGACATTCCTGCTGATGTGGAACTGGACATCTTCGGCGAGATATACGAATACTTCCTGGGCGAATTTGCGCTGGCCGAAGGTCAGGGCGGCGGTGAATTCTTCACCCCTGCGTCTGTTGTCCGTTATATGGTTGAAGTCCTTGCGCCTACTGAGGGTAGGATTCTCGACCCAGCCTGTGGTAGTGGCGGTATGTTCGTTCAGACTGCCCATTATATTGAAAAGCACAAGGCTCAGGGCAAACAGATGAATCTGCGTGCTTATGGCGTGGAAAAGACGGGCGCAACCGTTCGCCTAGCAAAGATGAACCTTGTCCTTAACAATGTCCGTGGCACCATTGCCCACGCAAACTCCTATTACCGTGATCCTTATGGTAGCTTCGGTAATTTTGATTATGTTATGGCAAACCCGCCTTTCAATGTAGACGGCGTAGAACTGGATCAAGTTAAGGATCAGCCTCGTTTTAATACCTACGGTGTTCCTCAAAACAAAACCAAGAATAAAAAGAAAGATGCCAAGGAAACCGTTCCTAACGGCAACTACCTTTGGATCAATCAATTTGCAACGGCGCTGAATGATACCGGTCGTGCTGCTCTGGTTATGGCAAACTCTGCATCTGATGCAGGTAACAGCGAAAAGGATATTCGTGTAAAGCTGATAGAAAGCGGCATTATCAGCCAGATGGTAACGCTGCCGTCCAATATGTTTACCTCTGTTACGCTGCCTGCTACCCTGTGGTTCTTTGATAAGGCGAAAGTAAAGAAGGACGAAATTCTGTTTATTGATGCCAGAAATATTTTTACTCAAATTGATCGTGCGCACCGTAAGTTCTCTGACGAACAGATTCGAAATCTCGGCATCATTACCAAACTGTATGAGGGCAAGACTGAGGACTTTGAAGCTCTGTTAGCTGATTATCGTGCAAAATTAGCAGCTGCGCCGGAACTATCTGACGATGAAGATATTATGCCTAAAAGTTACTGGCAGGCTAATATTGATTGGCTGACAGAACGCTTCCCGGAAGGAAAATACAGAGATGTTGTCGGCCTATGCAAGGCAGCAACCATTGGCAAAGTTTATGATGAAAACGGAAAGTTTGTTGGCTACGAAGATGACAGCATCGGCGATCAGGACTTTTCTCTGAATCCCGGTCGTTATGTTGGTGTTGTGATCGAGGATGACGGCTTAACACAGGACGAGTTCAAGGAGCGGATGATGACATATTACACGGCTCTTTCCAAGTTGAACGAAGAAGCGCATGGATTGGAGAGTAAAATTGCCGCCAATTTACAGGAGTTGTTTCAATGAGCCAAATAAAAAAGAAACACATTCGATCTAAAACAATTTGGCAGATATTTATGATGTTCCTTGAGATTGCTGTTATAGTTGGTGGTTTGACTTTGGGAAGCAGTCTGTTATGGGAATTTGAATCGGGACTGGATATTTTAGAACGAGTTGGCTTGTTCTACGGTTTTTATCAGATTCTTACCTATATCATTCTGTCGAACCTGAATGATATAAAAGCAGACGAATTTCTTGCACTGAAGAATACTGCATCTATTGCGTTGAAAGCCTGCGAATATAACGATGAAGCTTGGAAAGATATTGCCAAAGACCAGATTGATAAGCAGTTAGATAGTGGCGTTTTCAATGATATGCTTGTGCGCAAAAACTATGGTGTTCTTAAACAGTGTATAGACGAGAACGCAATAAAAAACATTGAATATATGATTATCTGGGCAGAGCATTGCGCCGAAGAAAGTCGGTTGCTTTGGAGATTTTCGTTCCTGCTCAGATTGGTTAAATAATGGAAAGGAGGCGGAGAAAAATGAGTAAATGGGAAGAACAAAAATTTGGAGATTTATATCTCATCCCGTCTCGAAATGGACTGACCCGTCCGAGTTCAGTGCGTGGTGCAGGTTATAAGTTTATCAATATGGGCGAGATTTTTGCTTATAATCGCATTGGGAATATTGAAACAGAATTGGTTCAACTGAACGAAAAGGAAAAGGAAGAAATGACTTTGCAGAAGAATGATCTTCTATTTGCAAGACAATCTCTTGTTTTTACTGGTGCTGGAAAATGTTCAATTATGTTAGATTTAGAGGATGTTGTTTCTTTTGAATCCCACATTATAAGAGTTAGATTAAACCCCGAAATAGCCAATCCAGTGTTTTTTTATTATTATTTCTCATTGCCGTATAATTCTGTAAAAACAATCGTGCAGCAATGCGCACAAGCGGGTATTCGTGGTAGCGATTTGGAAAAGATTAAAGTTCCTTGTCCTCATATTGAAATTCAAAACCAGATTGCAGATGTTTTATCTGCTTATGACGATCTAATTGACGCAAACAACCGTAGAATTGAGCTGTTGGAGCAGACAGCGCAGGAACTGTACAAGGAATGGTTTGTCCGTTTCCGCTTCCCCGGGTATGAAAATGTCCAGTTTGAAGATGGAATACCAGAGGGATGGAGCTATGTACGTTTTGGAAAAGCAATCGATATTATCGACGGTGATCGAGGTGTGAACTACCCAAAACAGGAAGAGTTTTATCCTGAGGGAGATTGCTTGTTCCTAAATGCAGGCAATGTTACGTCAAAGGGCTTTAATTTTTCGGCTTGCTCCTACATTACCAAAGAAAAAGATTCTATTCTTCGTAAGGGCAAATTGCAGCATGGGGACGTTGTACTTACAACCAGAGGTACAGTTGGTAATGTTGCTTTTTACAACGAAACTATGACGTTTTCTGAAATGCGCATCAATTCTGGTATGGTTATTCTGCGCAATCTGGGCGTAGTTTCTCCGGAGTACATCTACACTTCACTTCATCACGAGTATCTACAGAAACTTATGACTATGTATGCGTCTGGTTCTGCTCAGCCACAACTACCAATAAAGGATATGAAACGTATGAAGATTATCAAACCCGATGCAAAGACGATGGAGCGTTTTACAGAAATGAGTGCTGATATTTACAATCAGATTTCTCTGCTCATTATGAAAAATCAAACTCTCGCCAAGCAGCGTGATATGTTGTTACCTCGTTTGATGAACGGCAAATTGGAGGTGTAAGTATGAAAACTTTAAGAATAAAATTTCCTCATAATGAGGAGCAAGAACTCGAGTTTGGAAAGCCTGTTGTTTTATTGGGCGCAAATGGTGCTGGTAAAACAAGATTTAGCATCAAAATTGAAGAATTGAACGATCCGACTTTTAATAATTGGAATGCCCAAGAGTCTGTGCTGATACATAGAATTTCTGCCCAAAAATCATTATCTATCCAAGAAAGTATTTCAATTTTAGATCATGAAAGTTCCGTGCGCAGTTTCTTTATAGGGGATGCCAATCAATATGCTACTAAATCTGGAAATCGTTTTGGTTCAAATCCCGCTACATTTCTGTTAGATGATTTCAACAAAGCATTATCGCTTCTGTTTTCTGAGGAAAATAAAGAATTACAGTTAGCACATCAACGAGATAAAGAGGCAATAAAAGAAAACTCAACACGTCCTGAGCCAATTACAACGGTAGTTGAAAAAGCAACGGAGATTTGGAATGAGTTACTTCCGCATAGAAAAATTGATTTGACCGGAAATGGTGTTCATGTAAACTATGAGAGCCAAAGATACCACGGTAAAGAAATGAGCGATGGAGAACGTGTCATGCTGTACATGATTTGTCAGGTCTTGGTACAGCGCCCAAACACATTGCTTATTGTTGATGAACCTGAACTTCATATCCATAAATCTATCGTTGATAAATTATGGACACGGTTGGAATCCGAGCGAAATGACTGTGTATTTATGTACATCACTCATGACCTAAATTTTGCCTTGTCCAGAAACGAGGCTAAAATACTTTGGGTTAAGAGTTACAGTGGGACTGATTGGGAATATGAGTTCCTGGATAGCGCTGACTACGAGGACATTCCAGAAGATTTGTTGTATGAAATAATAGGTACTCGCCAAAAAGTGCTTTTTGTGGAGGGAACTAAGAACAGTTACGATCATTATCTTTATCAAGAAATTTACAAAGACAAAGGATATCATGTTATTCCGTGCGGTGGTTGCCAAGAGGTAATTCGATTGGTAAAAGCAAAACGCACATATGAAAAATTAAATGCAATAAATGTATATGGAATTGTAGACCGAGATTTCAGAACAGAAGATGAAATATCAGCATTACGTGGTGATGGGATTTATTGTCTTGATGTTGCCGAAGTGGAGAATTTATTCGTAGTGCCAGAACTGCTTGATATTATGGAGACCGCATTGGCGTGTAATCCTGGAGCAGCACAACAAGCAAAAGATTTTATTGGCAATCTGTTCTCCCAAAATAAAGATAATCAAGTTGCACTCGCTTTGGCACAAGAAATGAAACATCAGCTGTCATTGTTTGAATTGGGAAAACAGAAACTGACTCCTAAAGAAATTAAGGATAAGATTGACCTGAAATATTCGGAACAGAATATTTCGACATTCCTTACTGAGAAACAGGCGATTTTTGATGGGGCAGATACAACCGAAAAGATTCTTGCTGTGTTCAATTTTAAGGATATGTCAAAGAAGGTTGGAGAAAAATTTGGCATCAAAGGTCGTGACTATCCACAAAGGGTATTAAATCTGCTACGCAGTAAGCGTAGTGAAAAAGAAGCCATTTTGGAAGCTTTGGGTAAATATACGCCTGAGCTCCCCTAAAAAACTGGAGGTGATTCTATGCCGAAAATCATAACGGAAGATATGATTGAGCAAGCTGCTATTAAGGCTTTGCAGGAGCGGCATAATTATACTGTTCTGAATTGTATGACAGAAGAGCCGGATACACTTCCTGACGGAACTGGACGTAAAGATAAGAAGCAAGTTGTTCTGCCGGATGTGATGTTGGAGAGCCTGTGCCGGATCAATCCGGATATTCCGGAACAAATCGTTCGTACGGTGGTGGACGAGTTGTGTCATACTCCTGTTTCCGGAGATTTAATGTTGACCAATTGCCAGAACTATCAGAAGATCCGTAACGGTATCACTGTGGAATACAACAAGGAGGGCAAGAAAACCTCTAATATTCTCTGTCTGTTATCCTATAACGATGCTTTGAGCAATACATTTACGGTAGCTTCTCAAATGTGGATCAAAGGAGAAACGCATTGGCGCAGACCAGATCTGATTATCTTCATCAATGGATTTCCGCTGGTTTTCATTGAACTGAAAAACAGCAATATCCCAGTAAAGAATGCCTATGACATCAATCTGAAGAATTATTTGAAGGATATACCGTATCTATTCAACTACAACCAGATTTGTGTTCTGTCTAACGGTATGGAAACTCGTCTGGGAAGCTTTGCCGCAGGGTATGAGTTTTTCTTTGAATGGCTGAAGGTGGAGAACGAAAAGGAAAACCCGGACAGAAAAGCCATCCGAGAGAGCTGCACCAGTTTGGAGTATTTTATTGCTGGTCTTTGTGAACCGAAAAATCTGCTGGATTACATAGAAAACTTCATTCTTTACGATCGCCGCAGAACAAAGATCATTGCAAAGAATCATCAGTTCTTTGGCGTGAACAATGCCTACAATGCTTTCCTGCGTCGTGAGGAATTGAAGGGTAAGCTGGGTGTGTTCTGGCATACCCAAGGTAGCGGTAAGAGCTATTCCATGGTTATGCTTGCACGTAAGATCAAGCATAAATGCACCGGCAATTTTACCTTTCTTATCGTTACAGACCGTGAAGATTTGGATACGCAGATCTATAAAAACTTCCTGCGTACAGAGTTCATTACGGATAAGGATAAGGTGCAGCCTGCGAATAGTAAGCAGTTGCGTGAAGAATTGAAAACCAATAAGTCTATTCTGTTTACGCTGATTCATAAGTTTAGATATGACAAGGGAAAGAAATATCCTGTCTTGTTTGAGCGTGATGACATCATTGTTATCGTTGATGAAGCCCATCGTACGCAGTATAAGGATTTGGCGGAGAATATGCGCACCGGCTTGCCGAACGCACAGTTCCTGGCATTTACAGGGACACCTCTGCTTGGAGCAAAGCGACTGACCAATGCGTGGTTTGGTGATTATGTCAGCGAATATAATTTTGCAGAATCTATCAAAGATAACGCTACCGTACCGCTCTACTATGTGAAGCGTGTACCTGAAGTAGAGTTGCAGAACGATTTCCTTGATTCTGATTTTGCGGAAATTTTGGAAGAAGAAAATCTGACGGATGCAGAGCAGCGTCGATTGGAAAATCACTATGCAAGGGAATTGGAAGTCATTAAGCGTGATGACCGACTGGATGCTATTGCTCAGCATATTGTTTACCATTTCCCTCGCCGTGGTTTCCGAGGAAAGGGTATGGTTATTTCCGTAGACAAGTTTACTGCCGTGAGGATGTACGATAAAGTAAGCTACTACTGGAAAGAAGAAATTAAAAAGTTAAATGCACAGATCACCAAAACCAAGGATGCTACTGAAAAGCTTCATCTGAAAGGTCTGGTAGATTATATGCGCAAAGTGGAAATGGCTGTTGTCATCAGTGAAGATGCCGACGAAGAAGCTAAATTTGCAGCAGAAGGATTATCCATAAAACCGCATCGGGACCGTATGAACAAGGTTGATGAAAATGGTTTTGACATCGAGGATAACTTCAAAGACCCGAACAATCCGTTACAATTGGTTTTTGTCTGCGCTATGTGGCTAACAGGATTTGATGCACCGTCTGTCTCTACCTTGTATTTGGATAAGCCGATGAAAGGTCATACGCTGATGCAGACCATTGCCCGTGCCAACCGTGTATATAACGGCAAGGAATGTGGTTTAATCATCGACTATTTGGATGTGTTCAAGTATCTGAAACGTGCTCTGGCTGAATATGCGTCTGATGACGGTGGCTTAATGCCAGTAAAAGACGTGGACAAGCTTTTGGGGCAGCTGCACGAAGCAATCGACCTGACCAAAACTTTCTGCATGAGTCATGACGTAGATCTAAATAAGGTTGTTGAAGACGGCGATACATTCAAGAATTTGTCTCTGTTTGAGGATTATGCAAATACCATCGTTGGCAATGATGATGTGAAGAATGAGTTTGCTGTAATGGCAAATACCGTTGATGGTCTGTACGAATCCCTACGACCGGATATTTTTAAGATGGATTTTGAGCCTGCATACAAAGATGCCATCCTCTATCTGAAGGGAATCATTGATGGCAAAATCCGTCCGGAAAAGATTGAAGCAGCACAAGCCAGAATCAACGAACTGTTAGATCAGAGTGTTATTACCGCAGCGGATGCAAGAAAATATACCATCACAGGAGCAGGCAAAGAACTTGATTTATCCAAACTGGATATTGATGAACTCCGATCTCAATTCAAAAGGCTGAAGAATAAGAATCTTGAAATTGCAAATCTTCGTAAATACATCGAAGAAAAGCTTCAGAAAATGCTGCGACGCAACATAACCCGTACAAAATTTGCGGAGCGTTTTAGAAACATCATTGACGAGTACAACGCTGGTGGATCTCAAAACGATGATTTTTATGAGAAACTTCTGAAATTGATGGAAGAACTTCGTGCCGAAGAAGAACGTCATATTAAGGAAGAATTGTCGGAGGCTGAATTGGAGTTGTTTGACCTTCTTAGAAAAGAGCAGCTTACTGTCGATGAAGAAAAACGTGTGAAGTTGGCAGCAAAAGAACTTTATAACACACTTACAGAGAAGCGAAAAGAGTTATTCATTGTTGGATGGCAAAACGATCCGCAGCCGAAGGAACGAGTGAAGGGTGAGATTGTCTATATCCTGACTACACCACTTGGTGGTGTAGTTACATAGATTTATAGAGACTTATGAAAAAATGAAGAAAAACCGAAAACCCGAAAACCCCTGTAATATCAGTGTTTTTGAGGCTTATGGAGGAATATAGAGATTATGATAAAAGTGCTTTTCATCTGCCACGGCAATGTTTAATGCAGGCTGTGAAAGCCTTGATTTTGTTGGATTTCTTGTATGGAAACGTAGAATTTATACCTTATTTACACCTTTGGAAGATCGGATCGGAATAATAGAGAAAATGAAGAACTAGATTAAACTAACAGAGAGCGGCTTTGGCATATTGGAAATATATAAAATCTTTTACAAAAATAAGCTTGACAGTGACATAGAAAGCTGTATAATTACATTAACAGAACCCACCACGCCTCTGATTTTTCATGCGCAACCCGGTGGGACTTTCTTATTTATGGGGTGTTTTATGTAACAATATCCAAAGCAAATATTAACAATAGAACAACAGGTGCAATCTTATGTAGATGCAGGAATGAAGATTACATCTCAAGAAGATGTAGAGAAGGCATTAAAGTCAATTGGATTTTATCGTTTGAGAGGCTACTCGTTTCAATTATATGATAATGATGCAAAGAAGTATGTTCCGGGAACAAAGTTTGAAGATATTATAAAATTGTATCAATTTGATCAGGAATTATCAGCGTTGGTTTTTTCAATGATTTCTAAGATTGAGGTTGCTTTGAGAGTGCGATTGGTGGAAGCATTGCTTATACACGGAGAACCACTTGTTTTGCAAGATTCATCGATTTTTAAAGAGGAAAAACGTTATTGGCAGAATATGGCTAGTGTAGCGTCAGAAATTGCTCGCTCTAATGATGTGTTTATCAAACATAATTTTGACAATCATGATGGAGAAGTACCTGTATGGGCGGCCGTTGAAGTTCTTTCATTCGGTACATTATCGAAAATAATTAAGAATTTGAAAACAGGCACTGGAAGTTCATATTCTATATTAGCGGCCAATTACCAATATAAATCGAAAAAAGGAAATTGGGTAACTCCGTCACAGAAAATGCTTGCTTCATGGATACAGGGTGTTTCAGTATTGCGTAATATGTGTGCTCATAATTCCAGAATTTATAATCGTACAATTCATACGACACCGGAAATTCTGGATGTAGATAAAATTACGCCGCCACCAGCGCATAATGGCTTGTATTAAATCTTACTGGCGATGAAGTATCTGCGTTCATCTGATGAGGAGTGGACAGTATTTGTAAATTCATTCGATAGGATGATTCAAAATAATCATGGTGTGATCAGTCTCGTAGAGATGAATCTTCCAGCAGATTGGAAAGAACATTTAAGTGTATAAATGCTGTGGAATTGCATAAAATAATAAAGCAGACCTAACCAAGCATCATGCTCAAACCGGTTAGGCTTTCGGCGGAGTGTTACGATAAGCACTTCGCCATTTTTATTTTGATGACGAACCTTTATAGGAGGCTGTCGCTTTAGCGAATGAATTTTCGTGAAGCGGCAGCTTCCGTTTTGCTGTTTTAAGGATAAAATCCATCAAAAAACGCGAGAGTATATTAAAATTAAAAATATAGCCATGATGAAAAATATAGTATAGTTATGATGTATTAGATTACATGCGAGGTTATGCAACAATGATAAAAATATTATTCATCTGCCACGGCACTCCAGTTTTACTATAATTTAGACCTTCGTGTACTGGGGCATATTGGGGCGATATTCGCCGGAAGGCTTTGAAATTACTACGTTTTCTACTACTAAGGCACATATCTATAATGCTGTGATTTGCAAAGATTTGCGGGATATTTCTTAGTAGTAATGGACTACTTAGAGGCTTTACTGGGATGATTTGAGTATAACTCACGATCGCTGTGTACATTGAATAATCGCCTGAAATATGATATTATATCCATATAATAATTTTGGAGGCGGTTATGAGTTATAAAACTACCGATGCACTGATGCGTCATCTCCGAGATAATGGCATAGCCATCTCGGGAAGTAGACATAAAAGAGAACTTATTAATACTGGATATTTTCATGGATATAAGGGATATCGTTTTTTTAAGAATGCAAGTAATCAATTACCTTTTCAAAACTATGATGAGGTATATGCAACGATTCAATATGATTCTAAGCTGAAGAGTCTTTTGTACAGTAAAATGATGTTTATTGAGACTGCTGTTAAAAATATTGCGCTTGAAGAAATTCTGATCAACGCAAATTCTGAGAGCATTCAGGTGATGTATGATAAGGTAGTCAGCAGTTATAGAAATGCTCCGGCATCTGCATCACTGGAGCAAAAGAAGAAACTGCAGCAGAATAAGCTGAATCTTCAAAATTCAATACAGGCTAGCCTTGCAAACGCATATCGGAAGAATAATCCAAAGATTACACATTTTTATAATAATGCCAGCCAAGCAGGAGTACCTATTTGGGCACTGTTTGAAATAATGACACTAGGAGATTTCGGATATCTCTTATCATGTTTGACATATGATGTTCGAGATGATATTTCAAAGCGTCTTGGGTTAAATGTTTCGGCGGATACAGACAGACAGCTCATTTACAAATACATTTATACTTTAAAAGACTTACGCAATGCTATCGCACATAATTCTGTGGTTTTTGATACAAGATTCAATAATAATGAACCGACGAGAGCAATGAAGACCTGCCTTAAAAATGAAATCGGTCTGCCATATGTAAACTTCAAAACCATAGGAGATTATATCATCCTAATGTGCTACTATCTGAAATTATTAAAGGTGTCTAAAACAGAAATCAAGGCATTCATCAGAGAGTTTGAGAAAATCACGGATGAATATAGGGTTTCTGTAAATACAGCTGTTGTTACAATGGTGATTCATCCAGATTTGAGTTCCAGAATACAGGCACTGAAAAATTATGTGTAATGCTTGCATTTTTTTGTGGCAAGTGGTATATTATAGATACTAATTGGGGTATGCATTCGAGGATGCATACTTGAGGGAGTCGGGTGACCGGCTCCCTTTTTGAATCCTTATTGTTTAATATCTAGCTTGTATTCGTTATTGATTGATTTGATATTAAGGTAATCGCCTATACACCCATTTAATCGCTGATGACTAAGAATAGTTTTCTCGTTGACGATGCCATCTTCATTTTCAACAGTACAGGTGTAAAATCTGAAGTTTGTTAATTCTAATAAAACATTTACACTGAGGTAATTATGTTTTATTGCCAAGAAGCCTAATGACAAAAAGAAAATAAGAAATAGGATTACTTGGCTCCACTGAGTAAAGTCAAATGCAAATAACGGCAGAATATACGAGAGCAAATATTCTGCAGTAATAGATTTCTCTTCTACGGCTGATAATAGGTGCTGCTTTTGAGTCCCCTCAGTGGTATTTACGCATAATGTTACAAAAAGAACAAAAATGCAGATGAGCATGAAACCCAGAATGCAGCTTATGCTAATTATCTCGGTCCATAAATTATCTGTATTCTCGATGCAACTCTTTATGTCGATAAAAAGGATTGATATCCAAAGTGGCAAAAATGATGTGAAATATAGGCTGAAAGAAAATATTTTCGACATTCAGTTCTCCCTTCTTGCTTACTCCCATTTTTTTGAACCAGCAACTTCCATAGGATTATCATCAAACGGATCGATCATACCACGGTCACATAAAAGCTTAACAAGTTTATCGGATGCCTCTGGTTGTGTGGTATCAAATTGATCACCAATCATCGGAATGCCAAATTTTTTGCTCATTTTTTTACGACTGTTAGCATTGCGTAGTTTTTGAAGGTGACTATCATTGAAAGAAACAAATTTTCGAGGGTTATGTCCTCTCCCAGCTACAGCACAAAAAGAATCAAAATCATTGACAATATCATATGCTTGAATATCTAGAATTTTACTTTCACAGGTGGCCTTATATGCTCGTTCCATATTAAATAGATTTTCGCCTGCAAGAGTGAGCATGTAAATCACATCATCGAGAATGACTACATCAATAGAAGTTCTAAGCGAAATCACTTTATCAGTAATCTCCTTAAAAGTACCGCTAGCATGTAGAAACTTGTGTTTTAGTGTAGTTATTGGATTCTGCATAGAAATCAGTTTTACCACATGTGGTTCATTTTCAATTTGGATCGATCCAGAAATTAAATACGCCTGAGCCTTAAAATCTAAAGGATTTATTTCAGCATCAGGGGAAGCTATAGCCTCAATAAGAATTGTGTACTCCGTAGCGATTAAGTCATTATCTTTCTCAAGTCTGTATATAGTTTTGTCAATTGTAGATCCATCGTAATCACGGATATCTTGATATTTTTGTAAGACACCCTTTTCTGCATCATTATATCTTGAGGATATTTCAGAAACAAAAGAATCCAATGTGCCCACAGGGGAGAGAGTAACCTCTCTCCCGGTATATGTTGTTCCATCTCTTTTTGAAGTTTTTACCTGCAATAATTGCAAAGACCAATTTCTGCAGGTTGCAGTATTTGCAAATACTGCTCGGATTTTTTCTATAGACACTATGTACTTACCTTCTTTCTAAAATTCCTGTGATAGTGGTATCCAATGGTCATCAGCCATATCACGGGCAAATTCTGTATTGTTAATATAAAGTTGATTGTCTTTGTCTCGAACGAATCCCCAATGGATGGAATGCTCAGCAGCATATTTCTTGAATGCGTTGAATTTGTTTTCAATCTGAATATCGATATTCTTGTCCTTGCCTTTAGACTCGCCGCCCTTAGTCTCGATAACCCAGACGGTGCCATCCTTCTTCATAACGATATAGTCGGCATAGAAGAGCCACTGATTCTGAATACCGTCCATATACACAATCGAGAAATATTGCTGACCGGTGTCTCCGTTCTTGTAGACCCATTCAATATCATCACGGCTTTCGCAGAATTGCTCAAAGAGCATTTCTGATGTACTACGAACAAGGCTTGTGGCATATCCGGAAGTATAATCATGGTATGCATTGGTCAGGTATTCCACTTCATTCTTTACACCCGGGTCGTACTTATAGAAGTCCTGCTCCGGAATATGGAAGATTGACTTCTTCGGATTAAGAGGAAGTGTCATCTGCGTATTCATATCTGCAGCCACTTCACGGAATTCTTCCTTGAGCCGGTGTTCATTATTGATGATAAACGCGTAAAATTCTGCGGTATCCAGTAACAACAGCTTCTTATAGGAAGAACCACCTCTACGGAACAGACGCTCCAGTATGGTTTTTAACTTGGCAGTCTGCATGCCGATGGTGCTCTTAATGGCATCTACGGAGTGGAGTAGCTCAATACCATGCTTGTGGGTATTCACACGCTTGCGAGTGGTGTAGTAGGTGGTGCTCTCAGCGACCATATCGGTACGAACGTATTCGCCGTAGAGGGCGTGACCAATAATCTCATCACCGAATTGATAGCCTGCTGCCATAAAGCGGAACTTGTTGTCTGCGGTGCTTGTGGTCAGATTATATTTCTTCACCAAAGCATCGTAGATTTTGTTCAGGACATTACGCTCACCTAAGCTGCCAACATCCAAGTCACGAATTTCTTTTTCCAAGGTGAAGGTCTTGCATTTTTCCTTTAGGAACAATCTGCGAGTCTCATAGGCCTTATCCATGTTGGAGAGAAGTCCTGCTTTGTATTTCTCATCAAAAGTATAAACATAGCAGAAGTCTAATAGGTCATCTTCGTAGTGCTTTGCTTCAGGCATACGGCGGATTCGGCCGATGGTCTGAATCTCAAAGCTTTCACTCATGCCTTCACGCAGCTTGACGAGAATTTTGGCACGTGGACAATCCCAGCCTGTACTGATGGCCTGTTTCATAAGAAGGAACACAGGAATAGCATCGTTCTCGGTTAGATTGTCCGGTAAGTCTTTTTTATCTTCACTCATCCACTTGCTGACCATGCCGTTATCGTAGGTGTAGCCCATAGACTCTAATTTCTGTTCTACAGCAGCGATGGTTTCCGGCTGACCGTTCGGGAACTGAATCAGCACGAGAGGACGGATATTTTTACCGATTTCCTTATATCGGCCTGCTATAGCTTTTCTCTTTGCATCTGCAAGGTCAAGCAGATAATCGTAATCATCGGTGATTTCTGTGTTATCAGCTACGCCTTCATTGACATAGAGAGCCTTGGTGATAAGGCCTGCACCGATAACGTCCACTTCGTCAATTTCAAAGAATTCGTATCTCTTATTTTCGATAGCAGTAGCACTGACACGGACAATATTCTTGGACGCAAATGCATCGATGATGGTCTTTGCCTTGGCAGTGTTGTTGGAGTGCTCCTCATCAATAATGACGATAAATTCCACACCGGCGCGATGTGCATCTGCAATGCGGTCAAAGAGATTCTTGCGCTCGCTGTCACGAATGGCCGTGTTGCCACGCTTGGTTACAAGCTCCCAGTTAATGAAAGTGGTGCTACCGGGGGCAAATCCATTCAGCAGTGCGTCAAACAGATTCTGTGTTGCTCTGCCCGGAACGAACTTCATCATTTTCTCACGGCTCTGTTCCTCAAGATTTCCCTTGCCGGGGCAGAGCCAGATAAAAGCAGTATTAGCACTGACATTGGTAAGATAGGTATCCACATAATCGATGAGAATGATGGTCTTACCGGAACCGGTCGGTGCTTTCATAATAATGGTCTGTTTGCTGTCACTCTTGGAAGTGAGATCTATCAGCTTTATAACGGCTTTTTCCTGAAAATCAAACAGCTTAATGGATAATCCTGAAGTTACCATGATTCACCCACCTCCTGTAATTCAAATTTGAAGTAGTCATCCGGGATAATATGGATGTCCACATCACTAAAGAGCATATTCTGCTCTGTGGTGAAAAGTACATTTCTGGACACATACAGAGCCTTCACATTCGTATATTCATCCCAGTGCTGTTCCAGTGCATCGGCTTCTTCATCGGTGAGCACCATGATATACTTACTACCGTCCAATTTGATGCCGTGTTCCAACTGAATCATCTCCTTGATGTGGTCGAGCAGCTCATCTGTGAGAGCATCGGAGTCCTTGGATACGAAGTCAGTGCGATAGTATTTTAGATTGGCAGGGATGCCTTCCGTATCGCCATATCCCTCAATGACACGTTTGATACGTTCATAGGTGACCTCTTCACAGATATTGTTCTCGTTATTGGTACAGAGGATGAATCTGCGATTGCCGCCGTCTTCAGCATTGAGCTTCAAAACAGCATGACCGGTGGTGCCAGAGCCTGCGAAGAAGTCGAGAATGGTTGCAGATTTATCACAGGAAATTTTAATAATATTCATTATTAGCTGGGTTGGCTTTGGATGCGTGAAAACTTTTGCAACGCCGAAAACCTCTTTTAGTTCTTGTGTTGCATCTGAATTCATTCCATGACTATCCCACCAAGATTCTGCTTTCCTCTTTGAAAATACACGGTCTTTAGCAAATACACGCTGGACAGGTCTTGCAGTTCCACTTTTTCCGAAAATAATTCGTCCATCTGCAATTCTCTTTAAGACTTCCTGTTCATTAAAGACCCAATATCTACCATCTGGCGGATAGAAAACATCTCCTGTAGCTGGGTTGGTAATAGCAAAATGTGGGCCTTTGTGATTTGCAGATAAATCTGTAGTTGTCCATGGCCCACGAGGGTCATTATCAGGATTGCTGTAATTTTTAAGAATATCTGCTTCAGATACTTCAAAGCCCATATCGAAAATGGTTTCTATAGAGCATGCATAGCATAGAATGTAATCATGTACCGGAGGAAGCCATCCCATATTATTTCCATTTGTTTTCTTCTTCCAACAAATCGTACCGACATAATTAGCGTTGCCGAAAATTTCATCACAAAGTAATTTTAAATTTGCATACTCAGCATCATCAATAGAAATAAAAATACTACCATGTTTTGAAAGTAGCTTCTTCGCAATAGTCAATCGTTCCTGCATAAAGGAGAGCCACTTTGAGTGCTTATAGGAATCAACGGAATCTACAAATGCATCATCGTATACGAAATCTTTGTTTCCCGTGTTATAAGGTGGGTCAATGTAGATAACGTCAATCTTGCCTGCATGAGTCTTTTCCAATAATCGAAGGCTATGAAGGTTATCACCTTCAAGAAGAAAATTGACACCGCCTGATGTAGTGGTGATTTCTTTGTCTACACATTCAGTAAATACGGGAATGTTATCCCTCATCTGCACATCAACGGCTTCTTCGTGGCGTTCCCATACGAGACCGTATTTCTTTGCGTTTAGTTCACTCTCAATTTCTTCGAGGGCAATGAGCACCTCATCATCGTCTTTATGTTCTTCACGGATGGTTTCGAGGAATGCCAACATGCGCTGACGTTTCTCCTGCGATAAATTAGCCATCGTTTTCATCCTCCTTATCCGGTACAAATTCAATAATATCGTCTACCTTGCAATTCAGCACACGACATATCTTTTCCATGGACTCCAGTGATACATAATGGTCACGGCGGAGCCTTGTGGATATATTGGCACTGTAGCCAGCCTCCTTCTGAAGCTGCGCCGGTGTCATTTCTCTATCTATCAACATGTGAAATAGCTTCTTATATGTAATAGCCATGTTCGTCCTCCATAAACTATCGTCAATAACTGCCTTCTATTTTATCACGAATACGTGAAAATATCTACTAGGTAAAAATTACAATATAGCAACATCCATTTCCTCCGGGTCATTACGACTTGGAGGATTTTTTATTTTCCTTCGTCAAAACGTCTTCCGTGTCTCCAGTGGATAGTAAAAGAAAATTTTTTAGGAAATGTGGCTCAAATCTCAAACTGACCTCCATTGGTAGGTGTAAGGAATATTTCTTCAAAAATATCCGCTCAAATCAAGGATTTCTCTCCAGTGGGAAATAGAAGCGCAAATTATTTCAAATTGTTTCGGCCAAAAGCCAATCTCGCCTCCATTGAGTAGTGAAGGCAGGTAATTTGAAAAACCGGTACTTAAACCGGCGGCAGCTGTCCTTTTACTGATGAAGACAAACGAAGGAGGAAAATAAAATGGTTAATCTGGAAAATATACCGGCCTATCTCAAGAAGTATAGAGGCTGGTGTGGTTGGAAGTATGAGGAACGAAAACCCAGACTTACGAAGGTTCCCTATAATCCGCTAACCGGCACTCATGCTTCGGTGAATCAGCCGGACACATTTGCAGATTTCGATTCTGCAATGAAGGTGGCAGATAGCTATGACGGCATCGGCATCCGTGTTGGCGCTGAAATTATCGCTATCGACCTTGACCACTGTAAGGATGGGGGGGACTCTACAGCCTTGGGCAGCGGAAATCGTATCTCACTTCCAGGATACCTATATCGAAGTAAGTCCCAGTGGAACCGTCCTGAGAATCATTCTGTTTGTAGAAAAGGGCTACAGCTACGACAAGGATACCTATTACATCAAAAAAGAAAATGTTGAAGTTTATGTGTCCGGTGCTACAAATCGCTTTGTCACTATCACAGGTAATGTGTTCCTGAAAAATGATATTGCAGAAAACATGAGTGGTCTTCAGTGGCTTTTGGAAACACATCTGTAGCTTCTATAAAATCAATTCTACAGTAAAAACATACGGTCTAGACAGCTACTTTTTAAGCCATTATCCAAAAGACATATAATATATAGGCTCAAATGGTGAAAGTGCCCATTTGGGCCTATATATTATATGAATTCATGTATTACAACCAGAGCAAGATCCACCCGTGTAATACAGTATTGTCATTTTGACAATTTTGTATTACTTACGAGTAGCAGACTTGATGGGGATTACGTTCCCCATACCCACGTGAAAATATAATTGCTGACAATTACATTTTAGCAGACACACAGGCGTATCTGGATAAGAGTCACAGACAACAAAACAATGAAATTTTGATAAAGCATTCACCTTGAATAGGTGGGTGTTTTTTGTTTTTAAGTATTCATTTGATCAAAAAAATAAAAAAATTTTCATCAGGGGACTGTAAAAATGCCTCTCAGCGTTTCGTATTAATGAAAGGGTATTTTTTGCAGGAAAAATAAAAAAATTTCCTCAAGAGCCTGTATTTATGCCCTTCATCTTTTGAATATGTGTAAGGACATTTTTGAGCCGGCAGAAAAATGATTTTTACAATAATTTGAACGCAGTTCACGAAACAACTGCGCTCATGAGCAAGTAGCGAAGCGGATTGCGAATGTCCGATTCGCATAGAAACGAGGCGAGAAAAAGAATGAAATATGAATACATGAAGGAGTCAGAGCAGATGATTCAGTACTTCCAGTTTCCGAAGTTTTTGCTAAAGCTTCGAATTTCTCAAAGTGCAAAATTTCTTTATATGATTTTGTATGACCGGGCACGGATATCGAGAAAGAATAGCTGGATAGATAAGTATGGAAATGTTTATCTGATATTTCCAATAGAAGAATTGTCTGTTCAAATCGATAAATGCAAATCTTCTGTAAAGACAGCGTTGAAGGAATTAGATGATGTGGGACTATTGGTTCGCAGATCCGGTGGTTTTTCAAAACCCAATCATTTATATGTGAAAATTCCATCTGAAGAGATAAGTTTACAGACGGTTGATGATAAGGCGGTTGAAAAGATGGCTGTAATAGAGCCGGAAAAGCACCCATCATCTGGTCGTAAAAATGGCTGTGCAGAAGCCGGAAATGTGGCACCTAGTAAAGTAACTGAGAAATATAAAAGAAATAAATGTCATGAAGTAAATTATTGCTATGGGGAAGGAGAGAGTTTGTGATGAGGGAAGAAGATACCGTATGTGTAGGCAGTGATGGTTTGCGATACTGCAAAGTCTGTGGGGAAGCGAAAGAAGCATTTTTCCCCAAGGGTGGATTTATGGGGATGAAGAAACATTCCAGGCAATGTGCCTGTGACAGAAAAGCATATGAAGAAGAACAAAAATATTTTAAAGAGAAAGAACACCGGGAATTAGTCAGCAGAAATATGAGCATCTGTTTTGACGAGAGCAGAATGGAAGAGTGGACATTTGAAAATGCAGATATGTCAGATGCTGTAATGCATAAGGCAAAAAATTATGTTGATAACTGGAATGAAATGAAAAGAAATCATATTGGTTGTTTGTTCTGGGGACCGGTTGGTACCGGGAAAAGTTATATTGCCGGGTGTATTGCCAATGCGCTTCTTAAACGAGAAGTAACGGTAAAGATGACAAATTTCAATACCATTATCGATGATATATTTCCACTAGCAGACAAAACGGAATATATCAATGCATTGGCTTCTTATCAGCTTCTAATTATTGATGATCTTGGAGTAGAACGAAATTCAGAATATGCGTTAGGAATTATTTTTAGCGTCATAGATCGCAGGATCCGTTCAGGACGACCATTGATCATCACGACCAATCTTCCGCTGAAAGAAATAAAAAGCGAGACCATGTTAGATAAAAGGCGTATCTATGACCGTATTTTAGAAATGTGTACGCCAATGTATGTTGGAGGCGTAAGTAAACGAGAAGCGATTGCAAGTATGAAAATGGAGAAAGCAAAAACGTTGTTGAATACAAACAGAGGGGAGGAGGAATGCGAATGAATCATACAGAAAAAACAGTACCTGTTTGGAAGAAATATTCTTTAAATGTTTCCGAAGCAGCAGAATATTACGGAATTGGAGAAAAGAGATTAAGGCAGATTGCAGGTGAAAATGAGGGAGCGGATTTCATTTTGGAAGTAGGTTCTCATATACGGTTCAAAAGAAAATTATTTGAAGATTATCTGGATACAGCCAGCACAGTTTAAGTGACAGAATAGAAGAAATAGTAATGAAAATAATGTTCATTTTATCTTAGCGAAGGGAAGGTCTTGTGGTATAATGAATAAACCGAGACGGTCTTCCAAGTTAAATGAACATTTGATGAAGGAGACTAAAAAATTATGAGTGAAAAAAGGAGAGATCATAGAGGACGTATATTACACAATGGAGAAATGCAGTTATCGGATGGCAGATATCGATTTAAGTATGTAGATGAAATGGGAAAAGAACGCTGTATATATAGCTGGAGACTGGATCACAATGATGCAGCTCCAAAAGGAAAACGTCGTACATCATCACTTCGGGAAATGGAAAAGAAAATCCAGGCAGACCGATTTGACCAGATTGTAACAAATGGTGGAAATATGACAGTGCTGGAACTGGTTGAAAAATATATTTCGACTAGAACTGGTGTTAGACCGACAACGGTTGCCGGATACGGAACGGTTATCAATCTTCTGAAGAAAGATCCATTTGGAAAAAGAAGGATTGATATGGTTCGGATTTCCGATGCGAAATGTTGGCTGATACATCTTCAAAAAGTGGAGAAGAAAAGTTACAGTTCCATTCATTCCATCCGTGGAGTTCTTCGACCGGCATTTCAATTAGCAGTTGACGATGATTTGATCAGGAAAAATCCATTTCAGTTTCAACTGGTGGAAGTAATCGTGAATGATAGTGTAACAAGAGAGGCAATCAGCAGGGCAGAGGAACGCAAGTTTTTACAATTTGTGAAGGATGATCCACATTTCAGTAAATACTACGAAGGCATTTATATACTGTTTAAGACGGGACTTCGCATTTCAGAATTTTGTGGACTGACTGTTTCTGATATTGATTTTAAAGAACATACAATTAATATTGACCACCAGTTGCAGAAGAAATCAAAAATCGGGTATTATATTCAAGAAACGAAGACAACCAGCGGAACAAGAAAGATACCTATGACTGCGGATGTGGAAGAATGTTTTCGGAAGATTATAGAAAAACGAAACCCACCAAAAGCAGAACCTATGGTAGATGGGAAGAGCGGATTTTTATATTTTGATAAAGATGGAAGTATCTGCTATTCCTTACACTGGGAGCATTACTTTAAACATATCGTTCAGAAGTATAATAAAATTTACAAGGTTCAGATGCCGAATGTTACACCACATGTATGCAGACATACCTATTGTTCCAATATGGCAAAGTCGGGAATGAATCCAAAAGCATTACAGTATTTGATGGGGCATTCAGATATCAGCGTTACATTGAATACATATACACATGTAAATCTTGAGGATGCCAGAGAAGAAGTCGCCAGACTTCGAGTTGTGTAATTACGATTTTATAGCTTAAAATGGCAAGGTGTAAAATCTTGAAATTTACACCTTATTTTACACCTTTTGCGGTATAACATATGCCATAACACACCAATTTATGCCAGAAAGCAATTTTTTACAAGGGCTCACAAAGTCTGAAATACCAAGAAAAACGAAGAAATGCGAGGTTATGCAACAATGATTAAAATACTTTTTATTTGCCACGGCAATATCTGCCGTTCGACCATGGCTGAGTTCGTGTTCAGGGACATGGTGCGCCGGGCAGGGCATGAAAATGAGTTTTACATAGAATCGGCAGCGACCAGCCGGGAGGAAATCGGCAATGATACGCATCCGGGAACGAAGGAGAAGCTGAGGGAGAACGGGATACCGTTCGAGAGCAGGCATGCGCGCCAGATGACGAAAAAGGACTATGAAAAATTCGACTATATAATAGGCATGGATGATGCCAATGTCCGCAACATCGAGAGGATATGCGGCGGTGATCCGGAGCACAAGATAACCAGGCTGCTGGAGCACGCCGGGGCGGATCGCAGCATTGCGGATCCATGGTATACGGGCAACTTTGACGAGACGTACGATGACGTGATACAGGGCTGCGAAGCTCTGATGGAGGAACTGATATGAGTGGACAGGCGGGAACTAAAAAGGATTATCTGCCGGTGTTTGAGGGATTCCCTGATGTCACCGGCTTTTTTTCATTGAAAAGCGGGGCAGTCGAAGGTTCGCCTTACGATAATCAGGAAATCTTCAGGCAGCTTGGCATGGAAAACGCAGTGCGCGTTTTTCCAAAACAGATCCATAAGAAGCACGTTGCAGTGATACGTCAGGAAGATGTTGAAGCGGCAGTTGACACATCGATCATCATCCCGGATACCGATGGCGCTGTCACCGATATCAAAAATGTTCTGCTGACAACTGTCCATGCGGACTGTCTGGCGGTCTTCTGCTATGATCCGGTGAAAGAAGCCATCGGCCTTTCGCATGCGGGATGGCGTGGGACATGCGCAGGGATCGCCGTGGAAATGATCGAGAAGATGCAGACTGAATACGGCTGCGATGCAAAAGATCTGCAGATTTACATCGGTCCGGGGATAAGCCTGTGCTGCTTTGAAGCCGGTATGGAAGTAGCTGAGGCCTTTGCAGAAAACTGGGACTTCGCACACGAATTCATCTCCAGAGCACCTGAAGACCGCAAAAACGAAAAATGCCATATAGACATCAAAGGCATCAGCCGCAGGCAGCTGGAGCTCGCAGGAATCCCGGCAGAGCAGATAAAAGTCAGTGAGCACTGCACCTGCTGCGAACCGGAGCTGTTCTGTTCATACCGCAGAGAAGGAGGCACGTATATGCGCATGGGCGGCGGGCTTTGCATGCCGTCAAGATAGAAAACAGAAAAAAAGAAACCAGAAAAAAAAAACAGAAAAAAGAAACAGGAAACGGCAGCATATCGCATTTAACAGTACTATATATATGTTAATAAAAATCAATAATCAGAAAAGTCACTCAAAATACATTTTTTGGTCGCAAAACAATAATTAAGTTGCTATTATCTGAAAATTGTGTTATTATGAAACCCACACAAAAATTAGATGCTTGATACTAACATGTAGCACTAACACGATAGCATTGACATGATTTTCAGAAAGGCGGGATGCACTTGACTGTATTGATGGACAAAATAAGAGAAGTTTTCGTATCGGTAGTACCGATAACCGTTATTGTACTGATCCTCAGCTTCACACTCACCCCGATGTCGGGAAGCATGATAGCGCGCTTTCTGCTGGGGGCAGTTCTGATAATCGCAGGATTATCTGTATTTCTGCTGGGCGTAGATCTGGGAGTCACACCTATAGGGACCCTGATGGGATCGATGATCACAAAGAGCAATAAATTTTCAATCGTAATGATCGCCGGTCTTGCATTGGGTTTTTTTATTTCTGTCGCAGAACCTGATCTGCACATACTTGCATCTCAGGTCGAATCGGTAACTGGCGGCACTATCACGAAATTCAGCATAGTGGTGGTCGTATCCATAGGTATCGCAGTGCTTCTGAGCATAGGACTCGGAAGGATCGTAAAAGCGTTCCCGCTTTACAAGCTGCTGACAGTGCTGTACCTGGTGATATTCGTGATGGCGATCTTTACATCAGAGGAATTCCTGGCGATATCGTTCGATGCATCGGGCGCGACGACGGGAGCGATGACCGTGCCGTTCATAATGGCTCTGGCTATAGGTGTTTCCGCGATGAGAAGAGACTCAAAGTCATCAGAGAAAGACAGCTTCGGCCTCGTTGCTGTAGCTTCCACGGGAGCTGTCATTTCTGTAATGGCTATGAGCATCATATTCGACATGGATGAGATACAGGGCTCTGTAGAGATCATCGACGGCAGCTCGTCATCCGTGCTGGCTCCTTTCCTCAACGAGATCACCGTGCTGGCGCTGGAATCTGCGATGGCAGTATTGCCTATAATGCTGATCTTTCTGATATGCAATTTCATATCGATCAGGGTAGAGGCCGGTGAACTCGGACGCATATGCACGGGACTGGTCTACAACTGGGCGGGGCTGACGCTGTTCCTGACCGGAGTGAATGCCGGATTCCTCGATGCCGGACGATTCATAGGTCATACGCTTGCGGAAAATCACGGCGGATGGCTGCTCATACTCATAGGCTTCGTGATAGGTCTCGTGACGATACTGGCGGAGCCTGCAGTACACGTGCTGACGCATCAGATAGAAAGCGTCACTTCAGGATATGTAAAGCGCTCGTACGTGCTCGGCGCACTTTCTATAGGGGTCGGCTGCGCGGTGGCTCTTTCGATCATCAGGATACTGATACCTGAACTGCAGCTCTGGCACTATCTGCTTCCCGGATATGCGGTGGCTCTGGCACTGATGTATTTCGTGCCGAAGCTGTTCGTCGGCATCGCCTTCGACTCAGGTGGAGTTTCTTCGGGGCCGATGACGGCGACCTTCATACTTACATTCACGCAAGGCGCGGCAGAGTCGATAGAAGGTGCAGACGTGCTCGTCGAAGGGTTCGGTGTGATCTCCATGGTCGCGCTGACGCCGATAATAGCACTGCAGGTGCTGGGCCTGCTTTTTAAGATAAAATCTGCAGGCGAAGAGCATGCAGAGCGAAAAAAGCCGGTCAGCAGATACGAATGCGTGTACTTCGTCGTGTACAAAGGCCTGGCGAGCCGCATACTGCACTTTGCAAGAAAACGCGGAGTCTCCGGCGGAACGATATTTTACGGACGTCAGACCGCAAAAGGGTTCTGGAAGCATCTGTTCAGGCTGGATCACGTTGAGAAGGAAGTGCTCGTGATAGTTACGGAGCAGAAGCTCGCATATCAGCTCATGCGTATGGTGAGCAAACTGCTGCAGTTCGGAATGACGGGCGACGGCATTACGTTCAGCGTGCCGGTGGCAAGGTTCATAGGCGACGGTGGCGACAAACATCATATAACAGAGAAAGAGAAGGTGACATTCATGTACGATGCGATAAATATCATAGTCAACAAAGGTATGGCGGAGGAAATGCTCGCTGCGGCGCAGAGTGCGGGAGCATACAGCGGCACTATCGTAAATGCGCGAGGTGCGGGTCAGAGTGAGACCAGCAGACTTTTCAGCCTGGATATCGAGCCTGAGAAGGAGCTGCTGCTGATCGTTGTGGAAAGAGACCGCACGGATGCGGTTATCGATGCTGTAAATGCGCAGATCGACCTCGATGCGCCGGGCAACGGCATAATGTACGTGCAGGAGGTGAGCAGGATATACGGGCAGATGAAGTGATGTAAGCCGGAATTTTCCTGTTGAAAAGATAAAACCACCGGGATCTGTATTGACAACCGGTGGTTTTTCAGATATCTTATTCCTATAAAACAGATATGATTTACGCAAAGCCTGAAAGGGCGACAGCGTATGTGTGATATAAAAAATGACAGACAAATTATAGATGCTGACAGCGCTGCTGTAACAAGGATGAGTTAAGCGGCAAAGGCGGCGCTGCCCGGGATGATATCAAAACTGAGAGGAGAATGAAAATGAGCAGGGAACTTACGAGAGACGAAGCATGGGAACTTCTTAAAGAATACAACAGCGATCCTTTTCATCTGAAACACGCAGTCACAGTGGAAGGCGTCATGAGATATTTTGCAAGGGAGCTGGGCTACGAAGACGAAGCGGAATTCTGGGGCATCGTGGGACTTCTGCACGACCTGGATTTTGAACAGTACCCTGACCAGCACTGCATAAAAAGCCAGGAGATAATGAGAGAACGTGACCTGGACGAGCGTCTGATACACGCCACAGCAAGCCACGGCTACGGCATAACAGTGGATATAGAGCCGGAGCACGAAATGGAAAAAGTCCTGTATGCCACAGATGAACTGACAGGACTGATATATGCCACATCGCTGATGAGACCGTCCAAGAGCGTTTCAGACATGGAGGTCAAATCAGTTAAGAAAAAATACAAGAACGCCAACTTTGCGGCAGGCTGCTCAAGGGAAGTCATCCAGCGCGGCACAGACATGCTCGGCTGGGAGCTCAGCGACCTGATACAGAGAACGATACTGGCGATGAGAGAATGTGAGGAAGCTTATGAAGCCATCGGCTGATAAGGATATAAAGAAATATGCGGAAACAGTGCAGAAACTGAGAGAAAACAGGAACCTCAGCGATGATGAGTTCGCACTGCTGATGGGATGCAGCGGCACCCTCAGGGGAGACGAAACTGCCCAGTGCCGGGGATGTCTTGAAAACCGTGTGCTGTCGGCGGGATATCAGATCGTCACAGATATAGGCGATGTGAGACGATAAAGGGGTTTATGATATAAAAAGAATTGACAGCAATGAGCGACAGGCTGGATCCCAGTACTGCCGTTTTTCATTATGTAGGAAATATCGCTTTCGATATTTCCGGAATATCAGCAAAAGTTTCATATCAAAATATGTGGCGAAGCCACTTTTGTTCTATGCAAAGCGCACCCTGCGCGCTGTTTCCGACATACGTACAGTTCTGATTGATATTTTTTTGTTTAGGGATTATAATAATTAAGTATGCGATTTAACTAATGAAAGGAACAGTAAATGCTTAAAGTAGAAAATCTGTCATTCTCCGTAAATGAAAAAGGTATGGAGAGAAATATACTGTCGGATGTCAGCTTTGATGTAAAAAGCGGTGAGATGCTCGTCATCACAGGACCTAACGGCGGAGGCAAGTCCACGCTGGCAAAGGTCATCATGGGCATCGAGAAAGCGACAGCGGGAAAGATCACGCTGGATGGCACCGACATAACAGGATACGATATAGATGAAAGAGCTAAGGCCGGGATCGGATTTGCATTCCAGCAGCCGCCGAGATTCAAGGGAATGACGGTCGACAGACTGATTTCCCTGGCAGCAGGCGAGGAAAAGAGCGAATCCGAGTGCTGCTCGCTTCTGAGCAAAGTCGGACTTTGCGCCCAGGAATACGTGAAAAGAGAAGTCGACAACACACTTTCCGGAGGCGAGATGAAGCGTCTGGAGATAGCGACAGTGCTTGCAAAACCGCACAAACTCTGCATTTTCGACGAACCAGAAGCAGGCATAGACCTGTGGAGCTTTTCCATGCTGATACAGCAGTTCGAAGAAATCAAGAAGGACAAGAACCAGAGCCTCATCCTGATCTCGCATCAGGAAAGGATAATGCAGATGGCAGACAGAGTCATGGTGATCGAAGACGGCAGAGTTGCCGGCATAGGAAAGCGTGAGGATATACTCCCGCAGCTAATGCAGGAAGGTCCGTCATGCTGTGCGTATCTCAAGAGACTGGAAGAGATTTAGGAGGGTGCGAAATTGGCAGAACTTGATAAAGTAACACAGGCGATACTCAAATATATAGATGAAGCAGGCTTTAAGCAGGAAGGTGCGTTCAATCTCAGACATAACGGAGCTGCGCTGTGTCATGGGGACAGCGAACACATAAAGATCGTGAAAAAGCAGGACAAGCCGGGGATCGATATCTACATCGACGGTGATACGGACGGTGAAGAAGTCCATATCCCTGTAGTCCTCGATGCGACAGGCTTTACAGACAAGGTATACAATGACTTCCACGTTGCAGACGGAGCGAACGTCGTGATAATCGCAGGCTGCGGGATCCACAATGACGGACATGCCGACAGCCAGCACGATGGTGTGCACTCGTTTTTCGTGGGAAAAGGTGCAAATGTCACTTACCGCGAGAACCATTACGGTGAAGGCGACGGCAGCGGGGCGAGGATCCTCAATCCGGTGACGAAGATCACGCTGGACGAGGGCAGCATTTTCACGCTGGATACATCCCAGATAAAAGGCGTGGACTCGACTAAGCGAGAGACGCAGGTCGACATGGGCAAAAACACGAAGCTTTTCGTAGTGGAAAAGCTGATGACTCACGGAGATCAGGACGCGGAGTCGAATATGGAGATAAGGCTCAATGGAGAAGGCAGCTCGGCGCAGATAGTTTCGAGATCGGTAGCTAAGGAGAATTCGAGCCAGGTCTTCCATCCGGCAGCAGTCGGCAACAACAAGTGCAATGCGCACATACAGTGCGATTCGATAATCATGGACAGCGCACAGGTGCGATCGATACCGGAGATCAACGCGAAGCATCTCGATGCGGCGATAATACATGAAGCGGCTATCGGAAGGATAAACGACGAGCAGCTGATCAAGCTCAGGACGCTTGGCATGAAGGAAGAGGAAGCGGAGAACATCATCATAGAGGCATTCCTCAACTGACAGGCGTGAGCTGACCGGTGATTTTGACATCGGGGATTTGACATCCGGAACCGGCGAAGTGCGGAGGAACAGGAGACAGGACGATATGAAACTGATTTCATGGAACGTAAACGGAATAAGAGCGGCTATGGGCAAAGGCTTTCTCGATTTTGCAAAGGAGCAGGATGCGGACATCCTGTGCATCCAGGAGACGAAGATGCAGGAAGGGCAGGCTGAGGTGCCGCTGGATGGATACCATCAGTACTGGTGTTCCGCTGAAAAGAAGGGCTATTCCGGAACTGCAGTGTTTTCAAAGAAAGAGCCGCTGTCTGTGACATACGGCATAGGGATAGACGAGCACGATCACGAAGGCAGGGTGATAACCGCCGAGTATGACGGATTTTACCTTGTGAACGTATACGTGCCGAATTCGCAGAACGAGCTGAAAAGACTAGACTACAGGATGAGCTGGGAAGATGATTTCCTGGCATATCTCAAGAAGCTGGAGGAGAAAAAGCCGGTGATCGCATGTGGAGATTTCAACGTCGCTCACCGCGAGATAGATCTTAAAAATCCGAAGACCAACAGGAAAAACGCCGGATTCACCGACGAGGAGCGCCAGAAGATGACACAGCTCCAGGACGCCGGGTTCACCGATACCTTCAGATACTTCTATCCCGACCTCGAAGGCGCGTATTCGTGGTGGAGCTACCGCTTCAACGCCAGGAAAAACAACGCCGGATGGCGTATAGACTATTTCCTCACGTCAAAAGCCCTGGACGACAGGCTGCAGAAGGCTGAGATCCTGACTGACGTGTACGGCTCGGACCACTGCCCGGTGACACTCGAGATCGACATGTAAAGACTGCAGCTGAGGGTTTGCACAGTTTTTATGGCGAGTGCTGGGAATGGTGCGGTTGAATATGGATAAGTAAAAAGCCTGCAGGCGAGCACAGATCATTCTGATTCGCACTGCAGGCTTTTCGGTTTGTTTTGTAAAGTATACTGACATTACAGCGTAAAATGCTGCACTATCAGCGATACGACTGCTACCATGAACCAGCAGCAGAGTCCCAGGCATATCGGTCTGATGCCGTTCGTGAGCAGTTTTTTCAGATTTGTATTCATCCCTATCGCAGTCATCGCCATGATTATCATGAATTTGCCGATCTTCACGAGCGCGCCTGAAAACGCTGCCGGTATCGGCAGAAGTGTGTTGAGGATCGCGGTCGCTACGAAGCCGAGGACGAACCACGGGAAAACCCTGACGAAGCTGAAACCGCCGTCTTGTGCGGAAAGCTCTCCGTCAGCCGAGGCCATAGCCTTTTCACGTGCGATTTTTCTTGTCGTGTAAAACGCCAGCACGAGTGTTATCGGGACGATCATCAGGGTCCTGGTCAGCTTTACGATCGTTGCGAACGCCAGTGCTGTATTGTTTCCGGCGGCGCTGCTCCACGAAGCACCGGCAGCGACTACTGATGAAGTATCGTTTATCGCAGTGCCTGCCCACATGCCGAATTGCGTGTCGGTCATGCCCATCATGTGGCCGAGAGCAGGGAAAATGAATACCGCGATGATATTGAACAGGAATATCGTCGAGATCGCCTGAGCGACATCTTCGTCCTCAGCCCTTATAACGGGTGCAGTAGCCGCGATGGCAGAACCGCCGCATATCGAAGTGCCGACCCCGATGAGTACAGTCGTCTTGCCGTCGACTTTCAGTGCCTTTCCAACCACATATGCCGTTATGAACGATGTCGACAGCGTGAACAGCATCACCAGCAGCGACTGTCCACCGACCTTGATAACATTGAAAAGATTCATCTCAAAGCCGAGCAGTATTATGGAATACTGCAGTATGTATTTCGAAGTGAATTTTATGCCCTTTTCGAGTTTCGCAGGTCTTTTAAAAAACGCGATGATCATACCGATCAGTATGCCGAATACCGGTCCGCCTACTATCGGGAAAAGACCTCCAAGGATACGCGCGGGTATGGCTGCCGCAAGGCAGAAAACTATGCCGATAAGTGTTTCTGATTCAAAAAATTTCTGTTTCATGTCATATTCTCCTTTTGTGCTACAGAAAATATTAAAGTATATATCGTGATTTGTAAAGACCGCAAAAATATATTGACATATACCATACGGGGGTATACTATATAGGCGTGATAAAGATATACGAAAAGGAGACGGATCTTTATGGAAACAGGAAACATGAAATGCCAGAACTGCTGTCACAAGACGAAGGAGCGTTCACCGCAGGAATACAGGAAGCTGGTGAACAGACTCAGCAGGATAGAAGGGCAGATAAGAGGCATAAAGAAAATGGTAGAGGAAGATGCGTACTGTACAGACATACTGATACAGGTGGCGGCAGTGAACGCTGCGCTGAACTCTTTCAACAAGGAGCTGCTGGCGAGTCATATCAAGACATGCGTGGCAGAAGACATAAGAAACGGCAAGGATGAAACGATAGATGAGCTTGTATCGACATTGCAGAAGCTGATGAGATAGAACTGGAGGAACGTGATGTTGAAACAGTATAAGGTTACGGGAATGAGCTGTGCTGCATGCAGCAGCAGAGTGGAAAAGGCGGTGAACAAGGTGCCGGGCGTGGAAAGCTGCTCGGTGAGCCTGCTGACGAATTCGATGGGAGTCGAAGGGACGGCATCGCCGGCGGAGATAATATCGGCAGTGGAGGCTGCGGGATACGGCGCTTCGGAAAAGGGCGGCTCGGCTGAAGCCGGTGAAAGCGGCGCAGGCGCACAGATGTCTGCAGATGAGGAGCTTCTAAAGGATACGGAAACGCCGGTGCTGAAAAGGCGACTGATCGCGTCGGTGGCAGTTCTGATCGTGCTGATGTATTTTTCGATGGGTCATATGATGTGGAACTGGCCGATCCCTTCGATACTCGAGGGGAACCATGTAGCCATGGGGCTGATACAGCTGCTCCTTTCCGCGATAATAATGGTGATAAACCAGAAATTCTTCATAAGCGGCTTCAAGAGCCTGTGGCACAGAGCGCCGAACATGGACACGCTGGTAGCACTTGGTTCGGGCGCTGCATTCGTTTACAGCACATATGCGCTGTTTGCGATGACGGACGCACAGGTGAACGGAGATATGTCCGCAGTGATGAAATACATGCATGAATTCTATTTCGAGTCTGCGGCGATGATACTGGCGCTGATAACAGTCGGCAAGATGCTTGAGGCGCGTTCCAAGGGAAAGACGACGGATGCGCTGAAAGGGCTGATGAAGCTGGCGCCGAAGACGGCAGTGATATTAAGAGACGGTGAGGAAGTGACGGTGCCTGCATCTCAGGTAAAAAAAGGCGATATATTCGTCGTTCGCCCGGGTGAGAGCATACCGGTAGACGGTATAGTGAAAAGCGGGATGAGCGCGGTCGATGAATCGGCTCTGACCGGAGAGAGCATGCCTGTGGACAAAGCTCCTGACGATGCGGTATCCGCGGCGACGATCAACCAGTCGGGATTCCTGCAGTGCGAGGCTACACGAGTAGGCGAGGACACTGCGCTTTCGCAGATAATAAAAATGGTAAGCGATGCGGCAGCGACAAAGGCGCCTATAGCAAAAGTAGCAGACAAGGTATCGGGGATATTCGTACCTGCAGTCATCGCGATAGCTGCGGTGACGATACTGGTGTGGCTGCTGGTCGGACAGACAGTCGGCTTCGCGCTGGCGAGAGGCATATCGGTGCTCGTCATAAGCTGTCCGTGTGCGCTCGGACTTGCAACACCGGTGGCTATAATGGTGGGAAATGGTATAGGAGCAAGGCGCGGCATACTTTTCAAGACGGCTGTATCGCTTGAAGCGACCGGAAAGGTGCAGATCGCGGCGCTTGACAAGACCGGCACGATCACGGAGGGCGATCCGAAAGTCACGGATATCATACCGGTACATGGTGTATCCGAAGATGAGCTGATGACATATGCATATTCGCTCGAGGCGATGAGCGGGCATCCTCTTGCAAAAGCTGTGGTCGCAGCTGCAGAGGAGCGAGGGCTTGAGACTATGGATATCAGTGATTTCAGAATACTGCCGGGAAGCGGTCTTTCGGCGATGCTGGATGGAGAAGCGCTTTACGGTGGAAGCCTGAGCTTTGCATCAGAGACTGCAGAACTTGACGACGAGATCAGACGAAAGGCAGAAAGCCTGGCAGAAGAAGGAAAAACGCCGCTGTTTTTCATAAAAGACAAAAATATCCTCGGCATGATAGCAGTTGCTGACGTCATCAGAGAAGACAGCACGGCGGCAGTGAAAGAGCTGCAGGATATGGGCATCCGCGTAGTGATGATCACCGGAGACAACCGCAGGACTGCGGAGGCTGTGGGAAAACAGGCAGGAGTCGATCAGGTCATCGCACAGGTGCTGCCTGACGGCAAGGAAGCTGCGATACGAGAGCTTCAGAAGTACGGCAAGGTGGCGATGGTCGGAGACGGCATCAACGATGCACCGGCGCTTACAAGAGCCGATACAGGTATCGCGATAGGAGCAGGCACGGATGTCGCGATAGATGCGGCAGACGTGGTGCTGATGAACAGCAGTCTGAGCGATGTGCCTGCAGCGGTGCGCCTCAGCAGACTGACGCTCAGGAACATACATCAGAACCTGTTCTGGGCGTTCATATACAACGTTATCGGGATACCGCTCGCGGCAGGAGTGTGGATACATCTTCTGGGATGGCAGCTCAACCCGATGTTCGGCGCGGCAGCAATGAGCCTGTCCAGTTTCTGCGTAGTGACAAACGCACTCACGCTGAATCTGTTTGATATAAGGAATACGAGACACGACAGGAAAAGAAAACGTATAGATATTCCGCAGATAATAAATGAAATCGAAGAAGATGACAAGGAGGAACCAGGAATGAAAAAGACTATCAAAATCGAAGGTATGATGTGCAGGCACTGTGAGGCTTCAGTAAAAGGATCACTCGAGTCTCTCGATGGTGTAAAAGGCGCTAAGGTCAGCCATGAAAAGGGCACTGCAGTAGTCAAGCTCGCTGACGATGTGGCTGACGATGTTCTCAGGAAAGCTGTTGAAGACAAAGACTTCAAAGTATTATCCATCGAATAGCGCATCAGATGTTATTTTTTCACCGGTGATAAAATATAATATCCCGGGTGGTGATATTATGATAATCATGGTGAGAAAAAACGGTCTGATCAAAAAGGCAGGAATAATAGCCGCAGCATGTGTATTTGCTGTGGCTGTTTTTTCAGGTGCGGATATCGTAAAGGAAAAGGCAGTCAGCGGCTCTGCTGACGAGAACTGGGGGCTGAGCTTCCAGCAGGAGGGGCAGCCGCCTGTGGGGAACGCGACTGTCGAATACCTGGCGAAATACGACGCGTTTTACATGAAGAAAACCGATAAGAAAGTGATATATCTGACATTTGATGCCGGATATGAGAACGGGTATACGGCAAAGATCCTCGATGTACTCAAGAAGCATGATGTAAAGGCGGCGTTCTTTCTGGTGGGCAACTATATCGAGACGAGTCCGGAGCTTGTAAAGCGCATGGTAGAGGAAGGTCATACAGTCGGCAATCACACGTTCACGCATCCTGACATGTCGGCGATATCGACGAAGGAGGCTTTTGAAAAGGAGCTTACGGAGCTTGAAGACAAGTACAGGGAAGTGATCGGAAAGAAAATGAAAAAGTACTACAGACCTCCTCAGGGCAAGTACAGTGAGTCCAATCTCAAAATGGCCAGTGACATGGGATACAAGACCGTGTTCTGGAGTCTGGCTTACGTCGACTGGTACGAGTCGGATCAGCCGACTAAGGAAGAGGCTTTTTCCAAACTGATACCCAGAGTGCATCCCGGCGCGATCGTGCTGCTGCACAGCACCTCGAAGACTAACAGTGAGATACTGGATGAGCTGCTGACTGAATGGGAAGAGATGGGATACAGCTTCGGAACGGTAAAAGATTTATAAAACCGCTGTTAATTCCGAGTGCGATATTGTAAAATACATATAAGATCCGGATATATAGGGAGGAAAACGCTATGCCATTACTTTTACTTCTCGGGATAATAGTAGCTGTAATTGCTTTTGCCATATTCAAGGTCAACAAAGTCCAGTCGGACAGATTCATTGAGATGGCGAAAAATGCGAAACCGGCGGACGATGCGGTCGACGATGATGACGCAGCAGACGATACGGATAAGACTGACGACTAGGATATCGAGCTTTGTGATTTCGACGGCTGCGGGATCAGCTCATAAGCGGACGGCGGAAACAGCTATAAAAAAGAAAACTGAAGTGAACCAAAAACGATCTCTTTTCATAGTATAAAGCATACAAAAGATGCCTGCGAGACACTTTGATGGTACAGTCCGGCACCGGCAGCAGCCCGGCAGACGTGTACCGGAACGGTGCATCCTGATACCGGGCTCTGACCGGCGGACAGATGAAAGGGGATTTTTTTATGGCAAACTGTAACTGCAACACTGGTAATACCGGTTTTAATATAACTTGCGAAAACTGCGAATTTACAGGGCCGTGGCAGCGCGGCGGAAGATGCGGATCCATAGTTCCGTCCTGCGGATGCGGCGGCGGAACAGGAACCGGCAACGGAGGAAGAGGCGGCAGAGGCTGCGGCTGCGGAGGAATGACTTCGACAACTTCAGGTACTGCCTGGACTTCCGACACATGCGGCACTTCGAACACATGCGGAGGCTGCGGTGGAGGCTGTGGCTGCGGCAGATAAGCGGTGAGAAGCAGCTGTAAAACGATAATAAAAAGCCCGCCGTCTCACTAGCGGAGCGGCGGGTTTTAAAATACAACGAAAAGCTTAGTTTTTGAGGCTCTGCATCGGTGCAGGGATGCGACCTCCTCTGTTGATCATCACAGCAGAGGATTTTTTATTGATCTTCATGATAGGCCCCTTGCCGAGAAGTCCTCCGAAGTCGAGCATTTCTCCTTCCTTGTGACCGATGGCAGGTATCACTCTGACAGCGGTAGTCTTGGAGTTGACCATACCGATCGCAGCTTCATCAGCGATTATCGCTGAGATCGTTTCCTGCGGAGTATCGCCGGGCAGGACGATCATATCGAGTCCTACTGAGCATACGGCGGTCATCGCTTCGAGCTTTTCGATCGAAAGCGTGCCGGATTCTGCGGCGCTGATCATGCCTGCGTCCTCGGATACAGGAATGAAAGCTCCGGAAAGTCCGCCGACGTTCGAAGACGCCATGACTCCGCCTTTCTTTACAGCATCGTTAAGCATAGCCAGAGCTGCTGTAGTGCCGTGTGTGCCACACTGCTCGAGACCGATCTCTTCGAGTATGTATGCCACGGAGTCACCGACAGCAGGTGTAGGTGCGAGCGACAGATCGATGATACCGAACGGAACTCCGAGCTTTGCAGAAGCTTCGCTTCCGACGAGCTGCCCCATTCTCGTGATCTTGAATGCAGTCTTCTTTATCAGGTCAGCGACTTCTGAGAGCGGCGCATCCTTCGGCATCTTTGCGAGAGCTGCTCTGACAACTCCGGGTCCTGATACGCCTACGTTGATAACGCAGTCAGGCTCGCCTATGCCGTGGAAAGCTCCGGCCATGAACGGGTTGTCCTCAGGCGCGTTGCAGAATACCACGAGCTTTGCAGCGCCGATGCACTGTCTGTCGCTCGTAAGCTCCGACGCTTCCTTCACGATGCCGCCCATCATCTTCACGGCATCCATGTTGATACCGGATTTTGTCGAGCCGATATTCACCGATGAGCATACGAAATCGGTTTCAGCGAGAGCTCTCGGTATCGATTCGATGAGTTCTCTGTCTCCCGCAGCGAATCCTTTGTGGACAAGCGCCGAATATCCGCCTATGAAATTCACGCCGATCGCCTTTGCGACCTTGTCGAGAGTCTTCGCGTATTTTACAGGATCTCCGCCTGATACGGCAACGAGCAGAGAGATAGGCGTCACCGATATCCTTTTGTTGACGATAGGGATACCGTATTTCTTTTCTATTTCCTCGCCTGTCTTTACGAGATCCTTAGCGAGTCTGTATATCTTGTCGTAGACCTTCCTGCATGAGACGTCGATATCGCTGTCACAGCAGTCCATGAGCGATATACCCATAGTTATCGTTCTTATGTCAAGGTGTTCGTCCTGTATCATGGTTATGGTTTCCATGATATCCTTGGTGTTGAGCATGTCTGTTTACCTCCTGTGTGATGATGTGCTAGATCCTGTGCATTGAATTGAAAATGTCTTCATGCATCACATGGACTGTCATTGTAGGGACGATCTTTTCGATTCTGTTTTTGAGTTCGTCCAGCGTACAGTTCATCTTATCTATTTCAACGAGCATTATCATTGCGAAGTATTCGTCCAGTATCGACTGAGTCACTTCTGATACGTTTGCATTCGCTTCAGCGCATGTCGTGCTCACTTTGGCCAGTATGCCGACCATATCTTTTCCTATTACCGTAATAACTGCTTTCATTTTGACCTCCTGTATCTATAAACCGGCGGCGCCGGTGCTTATTCTTAATTTACGATTTTACCACAATATAGCGGCCGTCAGCAAGAGAATGATCAACTTTATATTTTATACGAAGATCCGGATACTTTTCTGCAAAGTAGTTCTTGTTGCGTCTGCTGTTTCCGACCATATTGGAAAACGAGTTGCCGCTGCTGCGGAATTCAAAGCGTTCATGGACTTCCGGACTTTCCGCAGACCTCTGCAGCAGCTCTGTGAGCTGCTCTTCAAGCTGCTCCTTTGCAAGCTCTCCCTCGACGAGCTGTCTGAATGCCGGATGGAAAGTATGGCCGCGGATCTCGCCGCCTTCGGTGATCAGGTCGGTGCTTTTGAGCCCCACGCGTATTATGTTGATCCCGGCATCATCGAGGATGCGGTACATTTCCTTTGTTATCGCGACAGCTTCATCAGTGGTCAGCGGAGAATACTCGCCACGCTGGTACATCCTGAGAAGTTCAGTGTCGTTCAGGACGATGGTAGGGTACAGCCTTGCGACAGACGGTGCGATCTTTACGGTCTCTCTTGCCGAATAGAGACAGCGCTTCAGGCTGTCCTCCGGCAGTCCGATCATGAGCTGTATGCCGAGCTCAAAGCCGTATGACTTGATGAGATCGCAGGCCTTGTACACATCTTCTGCGCTGTGGCCGCGGTTGGATGCTTTCAGCACTTCCGGGTGGAAAGACTGCACGCCGAGCTCGATGATATCCGCATCGTATTTTTTCAGATTGTCGAGTATCGTCTCATCGATGTAGTCAGGTCTCGTGGACATGTGTATCTTGTCGATCAGCCCGCGCGCCTTGTAATCTGCGGCGACTTCGAGAAATGCCGACTGCTCCTCGAGCGGGATCCCGGTGAAGCTTCCTCCGAAAAAAGCCACTTCTATCGTTTCCAGGTCGCGCCCCTGCAGAGTCGGCAGGTAATCGTCTATCAGTTTTTTCACGTCTTCCGGCTTTATATCCGCGGTCCTAGCGGTGATCGCCTTCTGATTGCAGAAAACGCAGTCGTTCGGGCAGCCTTTGTGCGGTATAAAGACGGGTATTATTGCATGCTTTTTCATAGTTAACATTCTATCACAAACATGGTATTATAGGTATGTTAGTTTGAAATAAAAGCATAAATTAAATGGAGAAGAATGGGTGTATCAGATGAGTAAATCAGGAAGCAGGAAAATACTGCTGATAGTGCTGGTGCTGGCGATAATCGTTGTCGGCATCGCAGCGATAGTGATGACGTTCTATTCGTCGAATTTTTCGATGAAGCTCAAGGGCGACGAGGAGATGACGGTAGGACTCAATGCGGTGTACGAGGATCAGGGAGTTGAGGCGGTCGTTGACGGCAGGGATGTGTCGGACAAGGTCAAGGTGACCGGAGAGGTGGACACTTCAAAACCGGGAACGTACGAACTGAAATACAGCGTCGAAGATCTGAAGGCTGTGAGGAAGGTAACGGTTCTGGATAAGATGAATCCGGAGATCGCCCTCAAGGGATCGGAGAAGATAGACGGTCTGAAACTCGGTGACAAGTTCGATGAGCCGGGCTACAAGGCGACCGATGAGAACGGCAAAGACATAACGGACAAGGTGAAGGTGGAAGGCAGCGATATCAGAAAAGCCGGCACGAATACCGTGAGCTATACGGTGAGCGATGACAATGGAAATACCACGAGAGTGACGAGAGAGGTTGAGGTCGCAGCCAATACGGATTACGGCGCACCGGGACTTCCTATCTGCATGTATCACTACGTTTATGATGAAAATGATCCACCGGATGATCTGAATCAGCGATTCGGCAACTATATATCGATGCAGGATCTTGAGGAGGAGCTTAACTGGCTCAATGAAGAAGGGTATTACTATCCGACGTGGAAAGAAGTGCGCGATTACGTCGACGGCAAGCTGCTGCTTCCCGACAAGAGCATAGTACTCTGCTTTGACGACGGTGCCGTGAGCTTCCTGGAAAACGGGATACCGGTGCTGGAAAAGTGCAAGACCCCGGCTACGTGCTTCATGATAACTTCATACAATGGAGAGGAAAAGATCGCGCAGTATCAGAGCGATTATGTGATCTATGAGTCGCATTCCGACAATATGCACAGAGGCGGCGGAAATATCGGACACGGCGGTATTTTCACTGCGATTTCAGAGGAAGACGGTCTTGCTGATCTTAAGCGTTCTATAGAGGTGTGCGGCAGCAGTGATGCATTTGCATATCCGTTCGGAGATTACAATGAGAGGAGCAGGAGCATGGTGGAAAAGGCAGGCTTCCTGTGCGCAGTGACTACTGAGTACGGCAAGGCGGAACCGGGCGATGATCCGCTGCTGCTTCCGAGAGTGAGAATGAGCATGGGACAGAGCCTCGCGGGATTTCAGGACAGAGTTAGTCCTTAGAAGCTTTTAGAGAAGGTATTCTGATCAGGGAAAGTCAGGAACGGTTCAGGCACGATGGAGCCCCCCCATCAGTGAATAATGATGCGATGCAGTGCAAAGCGCACCGTATGCAGCAGTTTTACATGTGCACAGGTGTGCCGGTGAGTATGCTGCCTATATCCGTCAGCGGAAAATCTTCAAAAAATAAGATGTCGATATCGCGGTCTTCAATGAAGGCTGCGATTTTTTTATAGTCGGGATGTGCGCTAAGGTCTCCGTTGAAGATCATAGTTTTCCGGCCATTCACAGTGATATGCCCTGCGCATCCGCCGATGAAGCCGTAATCGAACCCCGGCAGAGCGATGCTGGCCCTGCTTATGCGCAGAACGTCCGCATCCGTTTTTTCGAGTGCTTTTGCGATGCCTTCATCTGAAGTTATGAATGACGAATCATTGACAGGCAGACAGCAGCATCGCGTGTAGCCCTGCGGCACGTTTATTCTGCTGAGGTTATCCGTGGCATCAAGAAGCTCCGGATCGGTATATTCAAGGTTATGGATAAAATATTTCCCGGTGCAGACTGCATTGTAGATGATATTTCCCGGGTAATCATGCCCTAGCTTTGACGTATTTCCGTGGAAAAGGCGCACGCCGTCCCATAGCCCGAGCTGACACATGTGTATGTCGGCATGAGTAGAGACTTCCTCATATACCGGGGAATCTGTTCCGTCCAGCAGCACAGGTGAAAAACCCTGAGCCTTGAGATAGCTGACAAGCGGCTCACAGACAAGAGATGACAGATATACTTTTTTTTCGGATATATTTTCTTTGTCGGGCATGTTCTTGCTCCTTTCGCTCGATGGGGGCGGTTTTCAGACAGTATTATAACAAAGGACAGCATGTGGTGAAAATCATTTCTGCGGCTGCCATTTTTTGCAATATAAAAAATGCTGCAATTTTTATCGAATGTAATGTAAGTGAAAATACTCTGGATTATTTTGAAGGAGTTCGAGGATAGTGCTTTTTTACGTTTGTCAGATCAAGAATATAATCGACGCTGGTATCATAAAGCTCGGCTAGTTTGATGAGACAGTCTACAGGAATTGAACGAGTGCCTTTTTCATATCTTCGATAGACTTCTCGGGCTATATTCAAGCGCTGCGCTACCTGTTTTTGTGTATAATCGTGATCGATTCTTAAATCTTCTATTCTTTTAAAGTACATGGCACTCCATTCTTTTATGTTAAATACTCTATAAACAGATGATTGTTCATTGACTAATGCTATCATTTGGTGGTATAATGATGCAGAAAAGAGACCAAATGGTAGCATGAAAATAAATGACAGGAGAAGAAAAATGAAGTATTTAAGTTACAGAGAAATTGGTATAAAGGGTTGTGGATTGTTGGCAATCATCGCAATGTTTTTGCCATTTATTGTTGAAGATTATTATCAGATATCTATAGTAGATATATTTTTTGGAATGAATGATGTGAATGTAAGTTCACCGGAACTCATGGCATATGTTATATTGCTTTTATTTGCGCTGATTATGGCAATCGCTGTCATAGTTTTAAATGAGGAGTATGTAATAGCTTTTGCTTTAGCAGGGCTGCTTTTAACGCTTCTGGCTCGATTTTTACCGGAAATGGTAATAAAGCATTATTTGAATGGAACAGTAGGAAGTTCTATTGTAATGGGATTTTTACAGTTTGGCTCAGGATGGTGGATCATGCTGCTGGCTTTTGCAGTGGCGGCAGCAGGAGGATTTATTGCAAAAAAGCAGGTAAGCCATCGCGAATGAGGAAAATGTAAAAAGTTATGAATAAAATAAAACGCTGTGTTTATGCAATATTGTTGTTAATGATCATATTCTGTTTAGGCAGCTGCAGTAGTAATAGTGTTGGAATTGATAATGGAAAAGAGCCTTTGTCCAATTATGTGCTGGGAGAATGGAGTGGACAGGTGGATGTTGCAGATATAATGTACAAAGAACTGGAATCTGAATTAGGGGTAAATATATTTCCGGAACCCGAGTATTGTGATGTGAGTGTTTCTTTTTACGAAAATGGTACATATATCTATAGAATTGATATAGGTGAATTTGCAGCAGCGGTAGGAAAATGTGTAGAACCATATGTAAGTGCAATAGTGGGATTCAGTACGGAAAATCTGGTGGACCTTATTATGCAGTATGTGGTTAATGATATTTCTTCTGAAAATGGAATAGAAAACGGTACGTATGCTGTTGATAATGAGCAGATGATCGTTACGATGTCGAATGAAAATGGAGAAGAAAGAATTTTATATCTGATGGAGGATAGTTCTTTGCAGTACGAAGATAATGAAATTGATCAAGTCATTACATTCCAGAAGAATTAATTTATTTCATGGATTATATTCATATCTTTGAAATGTGTAAATAATAAAGCTTGCTAACACCTATTATGGTGTACTGGCAAGCTTTTATACATTGCATTGATATGTGCGGTTTTTTGCATCATGTCACATTATCTCTTGCGGCAGCCTGTAAAAATCAATATAATAAAATCATGGTCAATATAGGAAACAGCTGGGACGAAGTCCTAAAGGGAGAATTTGAAAAAGATTATTATTTGAAGCTCAGAGAATTTCTGAAAGCGGAGTACGGCAGCAGGGTGATATACCCTGATATGTACGACATTTTCAACGCGCTGAAGTTCACACCATACGAGAAAGTCAAGGCAGTGATTCTGGGACAGGATCCGTATCACCAGCCGGGACAGGCACACGGGCTTTGCTTTTCGGTAAAGAAAGGAGTTGCAAAACCGCCTTCGCTCGTAAATATTTTCAAGGAACTTCAGGAAGATCTGGGGATAGAACCGCCATCGCACGGCAACCTCGAAAGCTGGGCGAAAAACGGTGTGATGCTGCTCAATACAGTGCTGACCGTAAGGCGCAGCAGTGCGAATTCGCATGCAGGCAGAGGCTGGGAGATCTTTACGGACAGAGTGATAGAGCTCCTCAATCAGAGAGAGGAGCCGATGGTATTCATACTCTGGGGAAGGAACGCGAAGAACAAAGAAGCTCTCATAACGAATCCGAAACACTGCATCCTCAAAGGGGCGCATCCGAGTCCATTCTCGGCATACAACGGATTTTTCGGGGGCAGGTATTTTTCGAGAGCCAATGAGTTCCTTGAGAAAAACGGACAGGGGCCGATAGACTGGCGCATACCTGAATAGGCTGCAAAGTCTACAGGCACAGTGTGAGTATGGCCTCTGTGATGAAGACTGCAGCGCATGCGCCGACAGCGACGATTATCAGGCTGCGTCCCCTGAACGATATCACGATCGCAACGAGCAGTCCGGCGACAGCCGATACTATATTGCCGGTGGCGTAGAGGATCGCAGGGAATGTCATCGCAGCGAGCACAGTATAAGGTATATAATAGAGAAACGAGTTTATGAACCGGTTCTCTATTTTTTTGTTTATCAGTATGAAAGGCACGACTCTCACGAGGTAAGTGACGCCGGCCATCACCAGCAGATATGGCAGGAATTTCATGAAATCCATTACAGCACCTCCTCTTCGTCATCATCTTCATTTACAGGGAACAGCAGCGCGCCGGCGATAGAAGCGGCGACGGCACAGATTATGATAGCAAATCCCGATGATATGATCGAAAATACAGGCACATAAAACAGTATCGAGCTTATCGCGACCGCGATAAGTACGACGATGAGCACGTGTACATTTTCTCTTGCCTTTGGTACAACTACTGCGATGAACATGCCGTACAGCGCCACGCCAAGCGCGTTTGTGACGATCTCAGGCATGATGTTTCCGAGCACGGCTCCGCAGAGAGTGCCGGCGGACCATCCGATTATAGGGAGAAATGCCAGACCGGCAAAATATCGTCTGCTGACATTCCCGTCCTGACCGATCGCTACTGCGAATATTTCATCGGTGATCGCAAAACCGAATATCAGTCTCCATATCCCTTTGAATCTGCTGTCCGTTTTTTGTGAAAGCGCGATCCCCATCAGTGCGTATCTGGAATTTATCACGACCTGTGTGACCGCCATTTCTATGTATGTGCCCATGCCTGCCATCACAGTGACTCCTGCGAACTGACCGGCAGAGGTGAGATTCGTGAATGATATGAGCACGGCCTCTATCCATGTAAAGCCGCTCTGCACGGCCATCAGGCCGAATGCGATAGATACGGAGAAGTAGCCTAAAGCTACAGGGATCCCGTCTTCCAAACCTTTTCTGAAATGCATTGAGTGTCCTTTCGTTTTCTGTCTATCGTCCGGTGCTGCCCGTGTCGAGCATGTCTATCGTCGGCGATACATGGTAAAAATCTTTGAGCGCGCGGTATTCATCATCTGCTTTTTTCATTGCGGCGCGATCGGGCCTGTCCGGCATCACGGCCTTTATCATGATGTTCTTTGCGGTGTGCTCCAGCGATGTGAATTCTGTCATAGCGACTTCATAACCGGCAGCTTCGAGCTTCAGTCCTCTGAGCCCATCAGTCAGCAGTTCGGTGAACTTGTCCTTTATGATTCCGTGTTTCAGCATCGGCTCGTCGACCTCGCTTTTTATCTGCGAGAACAGCTCGTGCTGGCAGCATGGTACCGACAAGATCACGCGGCTGTGCCACTTTACAGCGTTGATGAGTGCAAAATCCGTAGCTGTATCGCATGCGTGCAGTGTCACGACCATGTCGGCGCCGTCGCTTTCATAGTCGGCGATATCGCCGGTAAGGAATTTCAGCTCGTCGTAGCCGAGCTTCCGGGCTGTCCTGCTGCAGAAGTCGATAACGTCTTTTTTCAGGTCGAGTCCGATGATCTCGACGTCGCGCTGCTTTACGAGCCTGAGGTAGTGGTAGAGCGCGAAGGTCAGATAGCTTTTGCCGCATCCGAAGTCTATGATCCGAAGTCTGCCGCTGTCCGGCAGATATTCGAAACAGCTGTCTGCGATCTCGAGATACCTGTTGATCTGTCTGAATTTAGAATAGTGATTTTTGAAGACTCTGCCCTCGGGCGACATCACGCCGAGCTCTATCAGAAAGTCGCACGGTACGCCGTCCTCGAGGATGTACTGTTTTCTGCGGTCGTGCGAAAGCTCTCCGGCACTGCGCGAAGCAGCATGTCTGGTGATCTTGGGTCTGTCCGGTTTTGATGCCAGGATCTGTATGTCTTCGCTCTCGGTCAGTATGTTCACCTGTTTGAAATCTTCCGCGACAGTGCGTTCTGCGAAGCTGACAGCCTCGTAGTACGGTATGTTTTCGTGTGTGACCTTTTTATCGTAATGAAATTCGGCCTGGAACATGTATTCACCTTTTATCGTCACAGGCCTGAGTGTTATTTTTTTGTATTCGATCGATTTCTTTCTTTTTCCGGCAAAGATTATCTTTACCAGACGGCCGCTGTCTATGGCTGTGCACAGCACCTGAAGTATCTTTTCCATGGTAACCGCCTTCCTTTTGTCCTGAACTTATATATTATCACAGAAGACGGTCCGGTGGAAGCTAATAAGGGTAATTGAACGGGATTTCAAAATATTCCGTTAACGACAGGACGAGCGTGCGTGCGATCAGATCGATGTTGTTCACTATCCACAGCGCATCCTCGAGATTGTCGTGATATGCCAGCTCGATCAGGTTCGAAGGCGCTCTTGTCAGTCTCAGTTCGGCAAGAGATGTGTTCGGAACGATGTTCACGAGATCCGGATCGGGATATATCACCTTCAGGTTGTCGCTGAAGATCCCGGCGGCACGCTTGCCTTCGCTGCTTGTCGCGTAATAGTAGATGTCCGGCCCTCGCAGCTGACCTGCGATATTTGCAGGAGAGGCGTTCGAGTGGAGAGCCAGGTGAAAGTCGTAACTGCCGGCATTTGAAAGCGCTATCGCCTGAGAAAGCGTATCGTCCGGGTCGTTGCGCGTGTAAGTTATGCCGGATGCATCCAGGTAAGGCTCCATGGCGTCGGCGATGAGGTTCATGTAGTATTCCTCGCTGCCCAGTCCGTTGATGTAAGGGTTGTACTGCTGGACAGACGGGCTCAGAAATAGATCAGGCATTTTGTGTCTCCTTTTCATGTAAAGTATTGCAGCGGTCGCGCAGTCAGGCTGCTGTATCGCAGCGGCTGCAGCCGCAGTTACTCCATCATATGCGTATCAATTATTTTTTGACACAGAAGCGTAATTGATTTACAATATAATATTGTACAAAACGCAATTCAGAAAGCAGGGACAAATAATATGTCAGATAAACAGAAAATAATCAATATCGCAGTTATCGCGCACGTAGACGCGGGTAAATCGACGCTCGTAGATGCTTTTTTAAACCAGAGCGGAGTCTTTCGCGACAACGAGCAGGTGGTAGACTGCGTGATGGACAGCGACGATATAGAACGTGAGAGAGGCATCACGATATATTCCAAAAACTGTTCCGTCATGCATGGAGATGTAAAGATAAATATCGTCGACACGCCGGGACACGCAGACTTTTCATCAGAAGTCGAGCGTATCATCAAGACGGTCGATACAGTGATACTGCTTGTCGATTCCAGCGAGGGGCCTATGCCGCAGACGAGATTCGTACTGAAAAAATCTCTGGAGCAGGGTATCAATCCGATACTGCTGATAAACAAGATCGACAAGAAAGACGCACGTATCGATGAAGTAGTCGATGAAGTATACGAGCTGTTCATGGATCTTGATGCAAATGACGAGCAGCTTGACTTTCCGATACTTTACGGCATAGCCAGACAGGGTGTAGTCGTATACGATCCTGAAGACATCAAAAATATAAATGTCGAGAATGATGACACTCACACAAAGATAAAGAAGAGTGCAAAGGGCATGAACGGTCTCGATATCACGCCGCTGTTCGATACGATAATCAATCACGTGAAGCCGTATCCTGATCGCAACGAGGAGCCGCTGCAGCTGCAGATATCGGCGCTCGCATATGACGATTATATCGGAAGACTCGGTATCGGCAGAGTGACGAAGGGGATAGTGAAAGCCGGAAGCGTCGTGGCTGTAGCCAAGGGCGACGGTCAGATCGAGCAGAGAAAGATAAACCAGGTATTCGTGTACAGAGGTCTCAAGAGGATGGCTGTAGATCAGGCAGAGTCAGGTGACATAGTCGTAGTATCGGGCATCTCCGATATTTCGATAGGCGAGACGATATGCGATAAGGAAAATCCGGATCCACTCGATATGATAGAGATCGAAGAGCCTACGCTTTCCATGTATTTCATGGTAAACAAGTCGCCGTTTGCGGGAAAAGTCGGCAAGTTCGTGACGTCCAGACATATAAGAGAACGTCTCGACAAGGAGCTGGAGGTCAACGTTGGACTCAAAGTCGAGGAGACCGACTCCACAGACAGCTTCAAAGTCTCGGGAAGAGGTGAGCTGCACCTTTCCATACTGATAGAGAATATGAGGCGTGAAGGCTACGAGCTGGCTGTTTCCAAACCGGAGGTAATAATGCACCGCGATGAGAACAACGGCATCCTTGAGCCGATCGAGGAAGTGGTGCTTTCGGTGCCGGACGAGTACTCGGGATCCGTGATATCCAAGCTGAACCTGAGAAAGGGAATGATGCAGGAGATGAAGAGCGAGAACGGATTCACACGACTTGAGTATCTGGTGCCGACAAGAGGTCTTCTCGGATACAGGAGCGAATTCATCAACGACACCAGAGGCGAAGGCACGATGGTGAGGAGATTCGATAAATTCGACAAGTACATGGGCGATATCCCGGGCAGGGTAAACGGAGTCGCTATCGCGCAGGAAGAAGGCGTGGCGACACCGTACGCGATCTTCAATATAAGCGAGCGTGTCCAGATGTTCATCGAGCCGGGAACAAAAGTGTATGAAGGCATGATAATCGGAATGAACGCAAGGAGCGAAGACATGGTCGTGAATCCGTGCAAGGCGAAGAAAGCGACCAATATGCGTGCTGCCGGAAGCGATGACAACATCAAGCTGGCGCCAGCAAAGGTGTTCACGCTCGAGGAGGCGCTGGAGTTCATAGATGACGACGAACTCGTGGAGATCGTTCCGGACGATATCAGACTCAGGAAGAAATATCTCAAGGAGCTTGAAAGAAGAAGACTCGGCAGGAAGATCAAAACGGAGGAATAGCGTATGGATGAACTGTCAAGGACGCAGAAGATCATCGAAAAGTTTTTCGAATCCGACAAGCCGCTGGAGCTGGGGATGCTGGCGCTGAATCTGATCATCACGATCCTGATAGGACTGATCGTGATAAAGCTGATACTGAGCTTCACGAGACGTGCGCTGAAGCGAAGCAGTCTCGATGTTGTGCTTTACACGTTCATAATCAATGCGATAAAGGCTGTCAGCGCGATAATACTGGTGACGATGTGTCTCGGCATACTGGGTGTGCAGATGAGCACGATAGTTGCGGTGCTGGGCGCTGCAGGCGCTGCCATAGCACTGGCGCTGAAAGACAGCCTTGCCAATATCGCCGGCGGAGTGATGATAATCGTTACGAAGCCCTTCAGCCGCGATGACTATATAGATATCGGGACGGTTTCAGGCAAGGTCAAGGATATAGATCTTTTTCTGACCACGCTGCGCACATATGACAATAAGACGATCACCGTGCCGAACGGTCTGGTGAACACATCGATACTGGTGAACCACAGCAAAGAGGATATAAGGCGTGTCGACTGCAAGTTCGGAATCAGCTACGAAAGCGATATCACGCTGGCCAAGCAGCTGCTGAGAGAGATCTGTGAAAGCAGCGACATGATACTGAATGAACCGAAGGCTACGATCGGAGTGTCGAGACATGATGACAGCTCTGTGATAATGGATATGTTCGCATGGTGCAGGACCGAGGATTACTGGACCGTGAAATATTTCCTCGAAGAAGAGGTGAAGCGGGTATTCGATGAAAACGGGATAGAGATCCCTTATCCGCACATGGATGTGAAGCTTAAACAGGAATAATGTATACAGTAGTAAAGGCTGCAGGCTGTTCAAGTCATGCGGCCTTTTGTGTTTTTCAAATTTTTTAGGTGAATCCTAAATAAAATGTTATCGGAACAACATTCTAAAGGCGGATTTGTGTTAAAATCAGGTGTGGCATATTGAAAAAGTGTTTATTAGTTAGAAGTGCCTGCTATTTTAGCGGGGGAAAACAGCTCACCGGCTGTAAAGCAGAAGGAAATGATGAAATATCTTGGTACAATTATTGAGAGCGGATTATTTGATAATCTGAACAGGACCGACTACATGCATGCATTCGAAGAACTCAACGTCATAGGTCAGAACATGAAAAAGGATGACGTTATTTTCCGTGTCGGCGACAAGGTGAGCAAGATATGCATAATAGACAGGGGAAGTGTCAGAGGTGAGAAAGCGTACCCCAACGGCGAGCTGCATATAATACAGGTATATGACGAAGGAAATATATTTGCGATCGAGACTGCAGTGTCGAAAAAAAAGACTGCGCCGATCGATTACATATGCAATGAGGACTGCACGATAGTGTTCGTTTCCCTGACTAATATCAACAATTCGAGATTCAGCAGACAGATATATGATGTGCTTATGCAGCACATGGCAAGCGACAATATCAGGAAAATGCACAAGATCGAAATACTTGCGGAAAGAGGACTGAGAAACAGGATACTGATGTATCTTGAGATACTTCACAGAAAATCAGGGACAGATACTGTCAGCGTCAAGATGAGCCGCGAACAGCTGGCCCAGTATCTGTGCGTGAACAGGAGTGCCCTGTCGAACGAGCTGAATAAAATGAAACGCGAAAAGATCATAGATTTTGAAAAAGACCAGTTCAGATTTCTGTAATGCGGCAGACGTCTAGTTACAGTGAATATCGATGCATCGGGATTTATGGTTATTTACGGAATAGCCGTCTTTTTAGAAAATACCACAAAAAAACAAATATAATAGTAGAAAATAAACAAAAAGAATGATAAAATAGTTTGATAATCATTTTATCTTAATGTAGTCAAAAATAATAAATATCATAAAAGGAAGAGAAAGGAGACTCGGAATATGGAGCAAGGCAGAAAATTCAAGCGTGTACTGGTAGCCAACCGAGGCGAAATAGCCATCAGAATATTCAGAGCCTGCAAAGAATTAGGAATAAGAAGTGTAGCTATCTATTCAGAAGAGGATAAGAATACATTATTCAGAACAAAGGCAGACGAGGCTTATCAGGTGGGAAGAGGAAAATCTCCGGTAGATGCATACCTGGCGATAGACGAGATCATCGAGCTTGCGAAAGCTAAAGGTGTTGACGCTATCCACCCGGGATATGGATTCCTGGCTGAAAATGTTGAATTTGCAAAGGCGTGTGAAGATGAGGGCATCGTATTCATAGGACCTGACCACACTATGATGGACAATCTCGGAGACAAGGTAAAGTCAAAGATCGTGGCAAACAAGGTAGGTGTACCTACTATACCCGGAATGACAGAGACGATACCTTCAGAAGAAGTCGCTCTCAGATTCGCAGAGGACTGCGGTTATCCTGTAATGCTCAAAGCTGCAGCAGGCGGCGGCGGCAGAGGAATGAGGATCGTCAGAAGCAGAGAGGAGATGCCTGAACAGTTCAGAAGCGCAAAGAGCGAAGCTAAGAAGGCATTCGGTATCGACGATATCTTCATCGAAAAATATCTCGAAAGACCTAAGCACATCGAAGTGCAGATCCTCGGAGACAACTACGGCAATATCGTTCATCTCTATGAACGTGACTGCTCGATCCAGAGAAGACATCAGAAGGTCGTAGAATTCACACCTGCGCTTTCCATCACAGAAGAGCAGAGACAGAATATCTGTGCAGATGCGAAGAAGATCGCACAGGCAGTGAACTACAAGAGTGCCGGAACTGTGGAGTTCCTCGTGGACCATGAAGGAAACCACTATTTCATAGAAATGAACCCTAGAATACAGGTAGAGCATACTGTAACAGAGATGACTACGGGCATCGATATCGTACAGTCGCAGATCCTCATCGCAGAGGGATACAGCCTGGATTCAGACGAGATAAATATCAAGAGCCAGGATCAGATACAGCCTAGAGGATTCTCGATCCAGTGCAGACTTACGACAGAGGATCCGATCAACGGATTCGCACCTGACACGGGCGTTATCACGAAGTATACGAGTGCGGGCGGATACGGCATCAGACTCGATGCAGGAAATGCATTCGTCAATGCTGTCATCTCACCTTACTACGACAGCCTGCTCGTAAAGGTGACTTCATGGGCGAGAAGCTTCAATGATGCTGTGAACAAGGCGAAGAGAGCTCTCAAGGAAATGAAGGTAACGGGAGTGAAGACGAACAGAGCTTTCCTCCTCAATGTACTGAACCATCCTACGTTCAGAGCCGGAAACTGCGACACCGGATTCATCGCAGACAATCCGGAACTGTTCAACATCATGGTTCGTGAAGACAAGGAGCTCAAGGTCCTCACTTACCTCGGAGAAAAGTTCGTAAACGGAAACAGAGGTATCAAGCCGCAGTTCGACGTTCCTGTATTCCCTAGACTGAAGCCTGAGGAGACTGCAGGACTCAGCGGAACTAAGCAGATACTCGATGAAAAGGGACCTGAAGGTCTGGTAGACTGGGTAAAGGATCAGAAGAAGCTCCTCATCACAGATACTACTATGAGAGATGCTCAGCAGTCGCTGATGGCTACGAGAGTAAGAACTGTCGATATGGAGAAGATCGCACCTGCTGTATCTCTGTACGGACAGAACCTCTTCTCACTCGAAATGTGGGGCGGAGCAACGTTCGATACATCGTACAGATTCCTCAAGGAATCGCCGTGGGAGAGACTTGAAACGCTCAGGAAAAAGATCCCGAATATCATGTTCCAGATGCTCCTCAGAGGTGCGAACGGCGTAGGATACAAGAACTATCCTGACAATGTGATCAGAAGATTCGTCAAGGAATCGGCTGCATCAGGCATCGATGTTTTCAGGATATTCGACTCGCTCAACTGGATACAGGGTATGGAAGTAGCGCTGGATGAGACTCTCAACCAGGGCAAGGTGGCAGAGGCATGCATCTGCTATACAGGAGACATACTCGACTCGAGCAGAGAAAAATACAATCTCGACTACTATGTGAGAATGGCTAAGGAACTCGAAAAGAGAGGAAGCCATATACTGGGCATCAAGGATATGTCAGGACTTCTGAAGCCTATGGCTGCAAAGAAGCTGATAGAGGCTCTGAAAAACGAGATCTCGATCCCTATCCATCTCCATACTCACGACACGAGCGGCAACGGCGTGGCAACCCTGATGATGGCTGCAAATGCAGGCGTGGATATCATCGACGCAGCGTTCAACAGCATGTCGGGACTCACGAGTCAGCCTGCACTGAACTCGATCGTCGCAGCTATGGAAAGCACAGAGAGAGATACAGGCATAGATCCGGACGGAATCCAGGTAATCACAGACTACTGGGCAGCAGTAAGACCTGTTTACAAGGAATTCGAATCAGATATGATGACAGGATCAGCTGAAATATACAAATACGAGATGCCGGGAGGACAGTATTCCAACCTCAAGTCGCAGGTCGAAAGCTTCGGTCTCGGCCACAAGTTCAATGAAGTCAAGGAAATGTACAAGGCAGTCAACGAGATGCTCGGCGATATCGTAAAGGTAACACCGTCATCAAAGGCTGTAGGAGACATGGCTATATTCATGGTACAGAACGAGCTGACTCCGGAGAATATCTACGAGAAGGCCAAGGATATCGACTTCCCTGACTCGATCGTTTCATACTTCGAAGGTATGATGGGGCAGCCTGAAGGCGGATTCCCTGAAAAGCTCCAGAAGCTCGTGCTCCACGGCAAAGAGCCTATCACATGCAGACCTGGAGAACTCCTGCCTGATGAAGACTTTGACGCTATCAAGAAGATGCTCAGAGAAGAGCATGGTCTGGAAGGAACAGAGAAGGAAGCGCTCAGCTATGCTTTATATCCTAAAGTATTCGAAGACTACCTCAAGAGCCTTGAAAAGGACGGTAACTTCAGACTCATGGGCAGCGACATCTTCTTCCATGGACTTTCGGAAGGCGAGACTTGCGAGATCAAGATCGCAGAGGGCAAGGAGCTTGTCGTAAGACTTTCGGATGCAAGAGAGACAGACGAAGAAGGCTTTAGAAACGTGGTATTTGAAGTAAACGGCAACAGAAGCGCCGTGAAGATCAAGGACGAAGCTGCAAACCTCGCATCAGCCACATCGAAGATCGTTTATGCGGATGCGAACGATCCGAGCGAGATCGGAGCCAACATCCCCGGAAACATCATCAAGGTCCTCGTCAAGGAAGGCGATGAAGTAGAGGAAAAACAGCCGATCGCAGTTATCGAGGCTATGAAGATGGAGACTAACATACTCGCTCCGCAGAAGGGCGTTATCGACAAGGTCTACATAAACGAAGGCCAGCAGGTCAAGGCAGGAGAGCTTATCGCAAAGCTCAAGTAGCCGGAGACCTCAGGCAGCGGCAGCGATGCATAACGTGTGCATCATTTGTATCGCGAGCTTTATGATCGGAATATAAAAGAGAAAACACCTCGCATATATAAGGTAATTACGTAAAAAATAATACCAAAAGTATGCGAGGTTTTTTTATGGAAAAAATGGATAGATACAGCGAACTGCTGAGAACGATGAGAGAAAAGGTGCCGGTGGGCGAAAGCTTCGATCTTCTTGAACGAAAACTGGTGATAGGCGGCAGGGATGCGAGCATGTTTTTTGTCGACGGGCTCGTGGACGGGGGTATGATGCAGAGAGTGATATTCAGTCTGTTTTCGCTGAAGCCGGAGAAAATGGAGCAGGCGGCCGATGCGGAGCAGTTCATCGCATCTAATCTGCCGTTCCTCGATGCCGTGGTCGTAGAGGACCTTGAAAAAGCGGTGACGTTCCTTTATTCGGGGCTGGTGCCGCTGTTCATATCGGGATACAGCGGGATAATCATCATAGACTGCAGGAATTATCCGCTTAGAGGGATAGAGGAGCCGTCCAAGGAAAAATCGCTGAGGGGCTCAAAAGATGGCTTCGTGGAGTCGATGATGACGAATATCGCGCTGATAAGGCGGCGTATCCGTGATGATAATCTGATCTTCAAGGTTTTTACGATAGGTGATATAACCAAATCCGATGTTTCTATGGCATACATGAAGAACAAGGCGGACATGAGCATGGTGAAACGCCTGGCGAAAAGCCTGCAGGATCTGCAGACGAAAGGGCTCACGGTGACAGAGCAGACTCTCGTTGAGGTGCTGCTGGGCAAGAAACTGGGCAAGCTGAATCCGTTCCCCAGAGTAAGATATGCCCAGCGTCCGGATGTGATCGCAGCTCATCTGGAAGAGGGCAAGATAGCTGTAATAGTCGACAACTCTCCTACTGTGATACTGCTGCCGGCCGGCATATTCGATTTCGTTCAGGATGTTGACGACTACTACTTCCCTATGCTGACGGGAAACTATTTCAGGATGCTGCGAATACTGAACATACTCGTTATACTGTTTGCAACTCCTGTATACCTGGCCTTTGCAGAAGGAGCGGTACCGGTGCATGAAGTGATAAGGTTCTTCATAACGGACGAAGAATTTGCGATAAGCATATTCTGGCAGTTCCTGCTGCTTGAGCTTGCCATCGACGGACTGAAGCTGGCCTCGCTCAACACACCGGAGTCACTGGGGATGTCACTGTCAGTGATAGGCGCGCTGATACTCGGCGAATTCTCAGTGTCGTCGGGATGGTTCGTGCCTCAGACGATACTGTGCATGGCTGTCGTGGCACTTGCAAGCTTTACACAGCCGAGCATAGAACTCGGGTACGGTATAAAATTCGTAAGGATACTGATGCTGATCGGCACGCATTTCTTCGGATGGCCCGGGATGGCAGCGGCCTTCGTGATATCGCTCGCGGTGATGGCGGCGACGAAGACGCTTGTCGGGACGTCGTATCTGTATCCGGTGATCCCGTGGAACGGAGCAAAATTAAAAAAGCTGATATTCAGAACGAAAAAATGACCGCCTGCATATATTATCATAGCGATAAACGGAAAGGTGGAGTAAGAAGCGATGGATACCAGAGAACTTTTTGCACGTCTGATACAGTGTGAGGCCGGAGGAGAGGGATATCCGGGTATGCAGGGTGTCGCTACTGTGATAATGAACAGAGCGAACATCACGTACGGCGAGTTTTCCAGGATAAATGAAGGCGGCAATATCAGGAACGTGATAGAGCAGAACAATCAGTTCACCTGCATGAAGACTTCGGTGGGAGGAGTTTACAATCCCCAGAACGTATACAATATGACTCCGTCGCAGGAGCATTACGATATAGTCGACTGGGCGATGCAGGGCGGGATACTGCCGGGAGTGGACAATTCGCTGTTTTTTCATAACCCGTACAGCGCATCGTGCCCCTCGTATTTTCCGACACGAGTCGGCGTGATACACAACAGGATCAACGATCACTGCTTCTATATTCCGACCGCTCTGTATGCGCAAACTTAAACAGAGAGGTGATCGAATAAATGTCTGTAGAACAGAGAAGCGTGATGCAGATCGAACGTGAGGATATGACTCCGGTGATGGGGAATACGGTTGAAGGTGAGGCGTCTGCGCATGAAGACGGCGATATACCTGTGTCGGAGGTGCCGGGAGCAGGCATACTGGGAAACGGTGATCTGGATCAGATGAACACGTTCCCGATGGTGCTGCCCGAGAATCCGACGTTCAGTGTGCCGCCGAATCCGCTGCTTTCTGAGGGATACAACGAGATACTGGACTACAATTCAGTGCAGTATCTGAACGGTATCTTCCGGACTCAGATCGGCAGGTACGTCAGGATACAGCAGCTCGTGGGTTCGAACATAACGGAATACTATGAGGGATTCCTTATCGGCGTGGGTATAAATTACATCATCCTGCAGGACTATTTGAGCGGAAACATCAGGATACTGGACATCTACGGCATCAAGAGCATGTACGTATATTATTCGGAGCTGGTGAACCCTTATGAGGTGGCGAACTGATCACGGCATTCCGGTGCAGATACGGCCCGGGAACATTTTAAGTGTTCCCGGGTCTTTATCTGTTATGCAAAGGTGCACAGCTCTGCATTCGCGGTTTATAAGGTATGTCAGAACATTGCGTTTCAATTTATATAAAAATATGATAAAATAACATTGAAAATCCGCGGTGCGGCGAGTTTCGCCGCATGGCGCCGGGGTATGTGAAAAACGGAGGATGAAATGAACGGTAAAGACTGGAATGATCTCGGCGGAGACCTTAACCGCATAATAGAGGATGCGGTGCATATGGGGGATTTCGGTCGACTTAATGAAAATATCAACAGAACGATAAAAAAAGCTTTTCAGGGAATAAGCGGAGAGGAGTTCCGGAGCGGAGACGGATGGGATTTCGATCTGAGCGGTAAAAACGGCAGCAGAAATAATGGCACATCAAACAACGGAGCTGCGGGTCAGGCTTCACAGCAGGCGGGACCGGCAGGTCATGAAAACAGACAGCAGGGACAGGCCGAAGCCTATGATTACGGCAGGCCCGGCAGTGCGTCAGGCTCCGAAGCAGCAGGGACTGCGACGGGCCCGGGAAATCAGGGATCAGCTTCATCGAATCTGCACAGGCAGCAGACCAGAGGATATGCATACAGGGCAGACAGCAGACCTGCAGCCTTTGCAAAAAACACATCGCTGTTCGCGGGCAGCAGTAAACGCCGCGGCGGAGCGATCGCGATGCTGGTGTCAGGAATAATCGTGGCTTCGCTTAGTTTTCTGCCTCTGATATCACTGCTGATCAGCATAGCTTTTTCTGCAGCAGGTGCAAAGATCGGGTCTGCGATAATGCTGTTTATAATGCTTGCGGCAGGCGTTTTTCTGATCGTGAAGGGCGCTACTGGGCTGAGCCTCGCCAAGCGGTTCGATCAGTACGTGCGCAGCCTGGAAAACAGCGAGTATGCAGATATAGAAAAGCTTGCGGTCTACTGTCATAAGTCTGAGAAGGAGATAATAAGGGACATCAGAAAAATGCTCGGGAAGGGATGGTTCCTGCAGGGGCATCTCGACAAGAGCGAAAAATGCCTGATGGTATCGAACCGGGTCTATGAACAGTATCTTGAAACAGAGAAAAACACAAGAGAACGTGAGGCAGAGGAGGCCAGGATGCGTGAAGAAGAGCTGAAACGCACCGGCGGGCTGACTCCTGAGGTGAGAGCGATACTGGAGAAAGGCAGCGAATACATAGAAAGCATACGAAAGAGCAATGACGCCATACCGGGAGAGGAAGTCTCGGAGAAGATATACAGGATGGAGCTGCTGGTGAGGAGGATCTTCCAGCAGACCGAGGCGCATCCGGAAAATGCCCGTGATCTGAGGAAGATGATGGATTACTATCTTCCGATGACAGTCAAGCTTCTGGGGGCATATGAAGAACTCGACAGGCAGCCTGTTCAGGGCGAAAACATATTGAATTCGAAGAAAGAGATCGAGGACACGCTTGATACGCTGAACAGCGCATTTGCAAAGCTGCTGGATAATTTATTCGAAGATACTGCATGGGATGTCTCATCTGATATTTCTGTGCTGCAGACGATGCTGGCACAGGAAGGTCTGATGGAAGACGGTTTAAAGAAATAAAGAAGACTGGAGAAAGAAAATGGATATGGAATTCAAAGAGGCAGCAGCGCCGTCACTGACGCTGGATCCGTTCAAAGAAGCAGAAACCGCACAGATGGTAGTGGCAGAAGAGCCTGAAACTGTCGAAGAACCGGTGCTGACACCGGAAGAACAGCAGATGGTCGATGCATTCGCACAGCAGATAGATCTGAATGACTCTACAGCTATACTGCAGTATGGTGCAGGGACTCAGAAGAAGATGGCGGACTTTTCCGAGACGGCTCTCGAAAAGGTGAAGACTAAGGATCTCGGTGAAGTCGGGGACCTGCTCACGGGAGTAGTGACAGAGCTCAAAAGCTTCGATGCCGAGGAAGAGAAAGGTCTGTTCGGATTTTTCAAGAAAGGAAAGAACAAGATCGAGGCTCTGAAGACGCGTTACGCCAGGGTCGAGACCAATGTGGAAAGCATCTGCAAGATCCTGGAGGGTCATCAGGTGCAGCTGCTCAAGGACATCGCTGTGATGGACAAGATGTACGACGCGAACCTGACGTATTTCAAGGAACTGACGATGTACATAATGGCGGGAAAGAAAAAACTCGAACAGGTGAGAAACGGCGAGCTGGCTGAGCTGGTGCAGAAGGCTAAGACAAGCGGACTGCCGGAAGATGTGCAGGCTGCAAAGGATCTGGAGTCCAAGTGTCAGCGTTTTGAGAAAAAGCTGCACGATCTTGAGCTGACGAGAACGATCTCGATACAGACAGCGCCGCAGATAAGGCTCGTGCAGGGCAATAACACGATGATGGTGGAAAAGATCCAGTCGACGATCGTCAATACGGTCCCTCTCTGGAAGAGCCAGATGGTGTTAGCCCTCGGAGTTGCGCATTCGAGCGATGCCGTGAAGGCACATCGTGAAGTGACTGATATGACAAACGAGCTGCTCAAAAAGAATGCTGACACGCTCAAGATGGCGACTGTGGAGACTGCGAAGGAGACAGAACGCGGCATCGTGGACATCGAGACGCTGCAGCATACTAACCAGACGCTGATCTCGACACTCGACGAAGTGATGGAGATCCAGCAGGAGGGACGCCGCAGAAGATCGGAGGCGGAAACCGAGCTGCGCAAGATGGAGAACGAGCTCAAATCAAAGCTGCTCGAGGTAGTCGACAGATAGCCTTCTGTGCATGTTAATAAAAAAGCATGAATAAAATACAGAAAAATTCGTGTAAATTGTTGACAAACACATAAATGTGTGGTATTTTTGTAGAAAATAAACAATGAAATAAACCGTTGAAGCGGAGATAAAAGCAGTAATGCGCCCACAGAGAGTCCGGGATGGTGCGAGCCGGATGGAAATGCAGGCTGCCAAATGGACCGCCGAGGGCGCAGTCAAAGGCCTTGTATCAGGCTGAGTATTCTGCGACGTGGAGGCATACGTCAGTTGCCGGGAATATGATGGTATTCTGCAGAGAGCATGGGTCAGACCATGAAATTAAGGTGGCACCGCGGGTAACACTCGTCCTTGATAGAATTAAAATTCTGTCAAAGACGAGTTTTTTTTATGACTTGACAAATCCGGCCGCCGCAGAAAATACGAATACAACAGGAGGTAAAGATATATGTATCCGTCACTAGAACAAATAAAACAGATAGCATCGCAGGGAGATTACAGAAGGATACCGGTATGTATGGAAATGCTGTCGGACAGCTACACACCGGTCGAAGTAATGAAAATACTGAGAAAAGCCAGCCGGCACTGTTACCTGCTGGAAAGCGCCAGCCAGAGCGAGGTATGGGGCAGGTATTCTTTCCTCGGCTACGATCCGGGAATGGAGATCACATGCCTCGACGATATACTCACGATAAGAGAGACGATGCCGGACGGGGTAGAACAGAAAACGATAAAGAAGATAGATCATCCGGGTGACGTGCTCAGAGAGATACTCGACAGATACAAGACGCCGCAGATGGAAGACATGCCGTCATTCACAGGAGGACTTGTAGGCTACTTCTCATACGACTACATCAAATACAGCGAACCGAAGCTCAAGCCGCTGATGAAGAGCAGAGTTAAAGAAGGAGAGAATCAGGATTTCAGAGACATGGATCTGATGCTGTTCGATAAAGTCATTGCATTCGACCATTACAGGCAGAAGTTGCTGCTGATAACCGGCGTGATGACAGAAGATATAGAAACTTCATATGAGGCCGCGAAAGATACCCTAAAGGAAATGGCGGATCTTATAAGGAACGGCGAAAAAGAAGTCTTCAAGCCGCTGGAACTGAAGACAGAGATAACGCCGCACTTTTCCGAAAAACAGTACTGCGAAATGGTCGAAAAAGCCAAAGAGTACATACGCGAAGGCGATATCTTTCAGGTAGTGCTTTCCAACCCGATGAGAGCCGAAGCAGAAGGAAGCCTGTTCGACACATACAGAGTGCTGAGGACAGAGAACCCGTCGCCATACATGTTTTACTTCTCAAGCGACGACATAGAGCTTTCGGGAGCATCGCCCGAGACACTTGCAAAGCTTGAAAACGGCAAGATCAGCACGTTCCCGCTCGCAGGCACGAGACCTAGAGGAAAGGATGACGAAGAGGACAAGGCGCTGGAAGCAGAACTGCTGAAAGACGAAAAGGAACTCGCAGAACACAACATGCTGGTCGACCTCGGCAGGAACGATATCGGCAAGGTGAGCGAGATCGGTAGCGTAAAGGTGGAAGAGTACCTTTCGATAGAAAGATTCTCACACGTGATGCACATCGGCTCGACAGTGACAGGAAAGATCAGAGCAGACAAGGACGCGGTCGATGCAGTGGACGCGATACTTCCAGCAGGCACACTGTCCGGCGCGCCGAAATTCAGAGCGTGCCAGATCATAGAAGAACTGGAAAACGACAAGCGCGGTGTATACGGCGGAGCGATCGGATATCTGGACTTTACCGGAAACATGGACACGTGCATAGCGATAAGACTGGTGTACAAGAAAAACGGCAGGATCTGCATACGATCAGGCGCGGGAGTGGTCGCAGACAGCGTGCCTGAAAACGAGTTCAGAGAATGCATAAACAAGGCGAAAGCCGTTGTGACGGCAATAGGCATGGCAAAGGAGGGCATCTGATGATTTTACTTATAGACAATTACGACAGTTTTTCGTACAACCTGTATCAGCTGATAGGGTCGGTCGAAAAAGATATAAAAGTGATAAGAAACGATGAATACACTATCGAGGAGATAGAAGCGATGGGACCGGAAGCACTGATACTGTCGCCGGGACCGGGAAAGCCTGCAGATGCAGGCGTCTGCATCGATGCTGTGAAGTATTTTGCAGGAAAGCTGCCGATGCTGGGCGTGTGCCTGGGGCATCAGGCGATATGCGAGGCGTTCGGCGGAACGGTCTCATATGCAAAGGAGCTGATGCACGGCAAGCAGAGCAAGGTCTACCAGGGCGGCACGGGAAAGCTTTTCAGAGGCCTGGGACCTGAATTCAAAGCTGCGAGATACCATTCGCTGGCGGCTGAGGCGGAGAGCCTGCCTGCAGAGCTGAAGGTCGTGGCAGAGGCTGACGACGGCGAGATAATGGCGCTGGAACATGCGGAATATCCGATATTCGGAGTGCAGTTCCATCCGGAATCGGTAATGACGCCGGACGGCAGAAAAATGATCGAAAATTTCATGGAGGTGGTAAGAAATGATTAAAGAGGCAATACTGAAGCTTGCAAAAAAAGAGGATCTGACATATGAGATGGCAGAAGCCGTGATGAATGAAATAATGAGTGGAGAAGCGACGCCGGTACAGATGTCTGCGTACCTTACGGCTCTTTCGATAAAAGGCGAAACGATAGATGAGATAACAGCGTCGGCAGCAGGTATGAGAGCGCACTGCATAAAGCTGCTGCACAACATGGATGTGCTGGAGATCGTCGGAACAGGCGGTGACGGATCGAATTCGTTCAACATCTCGACGACATCATCGCTCGTGATCGCAGCGGCAGGAGTTCCGGTAGCAAAGCACGGCAACAGAGCGGCATCTTCAAAATCAGGCGTTGCGGATGTGCTGGAAGCGCTCGGCGTGAACATTTCCATACCGCCTGAAAAAAGCGCACAGCTGCTGAAAGACATCAGCATATGCTTCCTGTTCGCGCAGAATTACCACGTAGCGATGAAATACGTCGCACCGATAAGGAAAGAGCTGGGCATCAGGACTGTGTTCAACATCCTCGGGCCGCTGAGCAATCCTGCGGGGGCAAATATGGAACTCATGGGAGTTTACGATGAGTCGCTGGTAGAGCCGCTGGCACAGGTAATGGCAAAGCTCGGAGTTTCGAGAGGCATGGTCGTTTACGGCAAAGACAGTCTCGATGAGATCTCGATGTGTGCGCCGACTGCAGTATGCGAGATAAAGGACGGCTGGTTCCAGTCATACGAGCTGACGCCTGAACAATTCGGCTATGAACGATGTGACAAGAGTCAGCTCACGGGCGGATCACCGCAGGAAAATGCAGAGATCACTAAGGCTATCCTCGAAGGCAGAGAAAAAGGTGCAAAACGCCAGGCCGTATGCCTGAATGCAGGTGCAGCCCTTTACATAACAGGAAAAGCAGAGACGATCGAGCAGGGCGTAAGGATGGCTGAATCGCTGATAGACGATGGATCAGCGCTGAGAAAGCTCGAGGAATTCATAACTGAAAGCAACAGATAGATAAAGACAGAGACAGAAAACAGTCAAGAGAAAGGGGAAAAATGGCAGGAGCTTCTGATATACTGCTGGAGATCGCAGCGAAAACGAGAGAACGTATAGAGGAAAAACAGAAGGAAAAGCCGCTCGCGCAGATCAGAGCTGAAGCGGAGAAGATAAGGGCGGAAGAGCTTGCAGCAGCCGGCATGGAGCCGGATGGCACAGATACAGCTGCCGCGGGAGCCGGAAAACCTGCAGCGCATAGAAAATCATTCATTGAAGCGCTGAAAAAGCCGGGCATGTCGTACATCTGCGAAGTGAAGAAGGCTTCACCGTCAAAAGGACTGATAGCGGAGGATTTTCCGTATCTTGAGATCGCGAAGGAATACGAGGCTGCAGGCGCGTCAGCGATATCGTGTCTGACGGAACCGTTCTATTTCAAGGGAAGCGACAGATATCTCAGGGAGATCACCGATGCGGTAGATATACCGGTGCTGCGAAAGGATTTCACGGTCAGCGAATACATGATATATGAGGCGAAGATACTGGGAGCGTCGGCGGTACTGCTGATATGCAGCCTGCTGGACGATGTGCAGCTGAAAGGTTATATGGAAGTTGCGAAAAACCTGGGAATGGATGCGCTTGTCGAGGCGCACGACAGCGACGAGGTGTTCAGAGCGATAGCTGCAGGTGCAGAGATCATAGGTGTGAACAACAGGGATCTGAGGACTTTCAAGGTCGACATGGGCAACAGCATCGCGCTCAGGGCTCTCGCTCCGGCCGATACGGTGTTCGTGTCAGAGAGCGGGATCAGGACATCCGGGGATATAGGCCGGCTCCGGGACAACGATGTCGATGCGGTGCTTATAGGTGAAACGCTGATGAGGCGCGAGGATAAAAAAGCAGCGCTGGAGGAGCTGAACGGCGGTCCGGTGAACATACCGGCTGAAAGCCCGGAGCGGCCGAAGATAAAGATCTGCGGTCTGAGCAGACCGGAAGATATCGAGTATGTAAATGCGGCAAAGCCCGATTATGCAGGGTTCGTGATAGACTATCCGAAGAGCCGCAGGAGCATAACTCCTGATCAGCTCAGAGAGCTCGTGAAAGAGCTCGACGATGATATAATACCGGTAGGCGTGTTCGTAGACGCCGGAGAGGAGCTGGCTGCAGCCCTTTACAACTCAGGTGTCATAAAGATCATGCAGCTGCACGGAAATGAGGATGACGAGTATATAGCAAGGCTGAGGAAACTTATAGATGCAGGCGCCGGTACCGGCACCGGTGTGAATGCCGATGTGAACGACGGAACAGGCGGCGATGGAGGCGATGTGAGGATCGTCAAGGCTTTTAAGGTGAAGACGCCTGAAGACCTTGAAAAAGCGCAGGCGAGCACTGCGGACATGGTGCTTCTGGATCAGGGAAAAGGCGAAGGACGTTCGTTCGACTGGTCGATCGTCAGAGAAAACAGGGACAAGCTGCAGCGGCCGTTTTTCCTTGCCGGAGGACTCGATGCAGGAAATCTGGCAGAAGCGGTCGAGCTGATGCATCCATGGGCAGTGGACATGAGCAGCAGCCTGGAAACTGACAAAGTGAAAGACAGAGAAAAGATAGACGAAATAATGAAGATAATGGACGAACTGCAGAAGCAGGGCGAGGAATAAAAGGAGGAAATGACATGACGGCAGGAAGGTTTGGTGTCCACGGCGGGCAGTACATCCCGGAGACGCTGATGAATGCGGTGATAGAGCTGGAAGAAGCTTACAACAGATACAAGGATGACCCGGGATTCAACAGAGAGCTGACTCAGCTGCTCGACGAATATGCGGGCAGACCGTCGAGGCTTTACTATGCGGCACATATGACAGAGGATCTCGGAGGCGCCAAGGTATATCTTAAGAGAGAAGACCTGAACCATACGGGCTCGCACAAGATAAACAACGTGCTCGGACAAGTGCTGCTCGCTAAGAAGATGGGCAAGACGAGAGTTATCGCAGAGACCGGCGCAGGACAGCACGGAGTTGCTACGGCTACTGCAGCGGCGCTGATGAGCATGGAGTGCGAGATCTTCATGGGCAGGGAAGACACTGAGCGGCAGGCGCTGAACGTATACAGGATGCGCCTTCTGGGGGCAAAGGTCAATGCTGTGACTTCGGGTACTGCGACCTTGAAGGACGCTGTTTCGGAGACCATGAGAGAGTGGACGAACCGTATCGACGACACTCATTATGTGCTGGGATCCGTGATGGGACCGCACCCGTTCCCTACTATGGTCAGGGATTTTCAGGCTGTGATCTCAAAGGAGATAAAGGCGCAGATAATGGAAAAGGAAGGCAGACTGCCTGATGCAGTTCTTGCATGTGTAGGCGGGGGATCAAATGCGATAGGCACTTTCTATAATTTCATAGAGGACGAAGGCGTGAGACTGATCGGCTGTGAGGCTGCAGGTCGCGGCATCAACACGGCTGAAACGGCTGCGACGATATCGGTGGGAAGTCTCGGCATATTCCACGGGATGAAATCTTATTTCTGCCAGGACGAATACGGACAGATAGCGCCGGTATACTCGATCTCGGCAGGACTGGATTACCCCGGCATAGGACCTGAACACGCAGATCTGTACGACACGGGAAGGGCTGAGTATGTACCGGTGACAGATGATGAGGCAGTAGACGCTTTTGAATACCTTTCGAGGGTCGAAGGTATAATCCCGGCCATCGAAAGCGCGCATGCGGTGGCGCATGCCAGAAAGATAGTGCCGCAGATGGACAAGGATCAGATCGTTGTGATAACGATCTCAGGCAGAGGAGACAAGGACTGTGCAGCGATAGCACGTTACAGAGGGGAGGATATCCATGAGTAGGAAAATATCAGACGCATTCGCATCAGGGAAAGCTTTCATCCCGTTCATAACGTGTGGTGATCCATCGCTTGAGATCACGGAGCAGCTGGTCTATGCGATGGAAGAGGCGGGAGCTGACCTTATAGAGCTTGGCATACCGTTTTCGGATCCGACTGCAGAAGGCCCGGTGATACAGGCGGCCAACGTCAGAGCACTGTCAGGCGGAGTCACGACAGATAAGATATTCGAGATGGTCGAACGCATCAGAAAAAAGACAGATATCCCGCTGGTGTTCATGACGTATGCAAATGTTGTGTTCTCATACGGGACTGAGCGCTTTGTAAAAAAGGCAGCTGAGATCGGGATGAACGGCATCATATTGCCGGATGTTCCATTCGAGGAAAAGCAGGAATTCGACTCCGTGTGCAGGGAATACGGACTGGACTTTATTTCACTGATAGCACCGACATCACACGAGCGTATATCGATGATCGCAAAAGAGGCAAGCGGCTTTGTATACTGCGTTTCATCACTCGGCGTTACAGGCATGCGTTCGGATATCACGACAGATATAGGAGCGATGGTATCGCTCGTGAAAAAGGCAAACGATATCCCTTGTGCTGTAGGATTCGGTATCTCGACTCCAGAGCAGGCCGCAGAAATGGCTGCAAAGTCGGACGGCGCCATCGTCGGCTCGGCGATCGTGAAGCTCTGCGAAAAGTATGGCGAAGACTGCGTGCCATACGTGAAGGAATATGTGAAGAGCATGAAAGACGCGGTGCGCGGACAGGACTGAACGTGCAGGAAGCTCGCACAGACGTCGAAAAACAGCATATAAAGGCAGATAAATCCAGATAATTAATATGAAAAAAGGAGCCTGATGAAAGGTTCCTTTTTTTGTGGAAAAGACATGGTTTTATCGGATGTTTTCCGGATATGGACGCCAGAGAATGAATATCAAAATCGTAAAAATTGAAGAAAATAATTGACATTCCGGTTAAAATTAATATGATTAAAATAATCAGATAAATCCAAATTCATGCAAAAAGCGAGGCCGAAATGAGATTTGAAAACTTATCAAAAGATGCAAGGGAGTACATAAAAGCAGTAATAGAGTGTATTGATGACGGCATTTTTATTCTGGATGATAAAAGCACCATCATGGAAATAAATGAAAAGGGGCTTGGTACGAAAAAGCGGGAGGATATAGTAGGCAAGACGATGCAGGAACTTGTAGATGAAGGAATATACAGGGATTCATGCACATTGAGAGTCCTTAAAAGCGGCGAGAAAGAGACATTGCTTCAGTATGATGAAACGGAGACACTCACTACAGGAATACCATACATCAAAGACGGTAAGATAGACATGATCGTGTGCTGTGAGAGAGAGCTGAAAGAGATCGACATAATGAAAGAACAGCTGAGGATCAATGAGGAGAAACTCGACAAATACAAAAGTGAAATCAGATATCTGAGATCTATTTTTGCAAAAGAAACGAAAGATCTGGTGCTCGAGTCACCTAAAATGAAACAGGTAGTAGAACTTGCGCTCACTGCAGCCAAGTATGATTCGAGAGTTCTGATTGAAGGAGAGACGGGTGTCGGAAAGGAGATAATAGCCAAGCTCATATATAGAAACGGCGTGAGGAAAAACGGACCGTTTATTGCTGTGAACTGCAGTGCCATACCGGAAACTTTAATAGAGTCCGAACTGTTCGGATACGAAAAAGGATCGTTCACAGGGGCAGACGAAAAAGGGAAAAAAGGGTATTTTGAACTTGCGAATAAAGGTGTTATTTTTCTTGACGAGATAGGAGAGATATCGCTCAGCTTCCAGTCAAAACTGCTCAGGACGCTGCAGGAAAATGAGATCCTGAGGATAGGCGGGAAGAAGAGCATAAAGATAGATGTGCAGGTGATAGCCGCAACGAACAAAAATTTGGCTGAAAAAGTCCAGACTGGAGAGTTTAAAGCGGATTTGTTTTATCGGCTCAATACATTTCCGATAATGATCCCGCCGTTAAGAGAAAGACAGGCCGATATCGTGCCATTGATATATTCGTTTGCTGATAAATTCAACAAAAAATACGGTACACAGAAAAGGTTTTCTCTCAGCAGCCTTAATGCGCTGCAGGTGTATGAATGGCCTGGAAATGTGCGTGAACTTGAAAATATCGTGGAGAGGCTTGTGCTTACAGTTCATGATGATGTGATAAACGCTGAACATGTAGGTATGATACTCGGAACAGGAAAGAAAGATTTTAAAGGTTCAGGAGAAAAAGGAACTTTAAGAGAGGTGTCTGAGCATGCAGAAAAAGAGCTTATAAAAAAATATATGGAAATATACGATAATCCGGAAGATCTTGAAAAAGCACTGGATGTTTCCCGGGCTACACTTAACAGAAAACTGCTGAAATATGATTTGAGATGAGCATATCTAATCAGTTTTGAGCAATCAAAAATCAAAAATGAGCAAAAGTCAAAATTAAATAAAAAATCGCAAGATTCCTCAAATATCCGAAAAGGTTGGAAAATACGGGTGTTCAGAGGAATTTTTTTCTCGATATGAAAGTTGGCACAGAGATTGCTCTATATAGGAGTGTAATAAAAAATTTGCCGACGAAAGGAGAGGAAGAATGAGTAAACAACAATCTGGCGGCTTAGTCGAACGTAATATAACATTGCGAACAGCGGTGCTTATGATGTACTGCCTTGTTGCCGCAGGAGCATTCGGTATAGAAGGAATGATATCGGACGCAGGTCCGGGCATGACAATAGTGATATTGTGCGTACTGCCGTTTATATGGGCCGCACCCCAGGCGCTGTGCTCTGCAGAGCTTGGATCCTTCATTACAGATGCAGGAGGATTCTACAAGTGGATACAGAGAGGGCTTGGAGAATTCTGGGGCTTTGCAGGAGGCTGGTGCAGAACAGTATCGTGCTATATAGATAATACGCTCTATATAGTTCTGGCAGGTTCATACAGTCAGATGCTTATACCGGGCATGACAGATACCGCGAAATTTATATTCATGTTTGTACTTATTCTGATATTCACAGTGATCAATCTGCTGGGTATCGAAGAAGTAGGAAAAGTAAGCACTATTTTTTCAGTAATAATATTTATCGCGTTTATGGCAGTTACAGTTGTAGGGTTTGCAAACTGGCAGTATAACCCGATGGAGCCTTTCTACAACAGTGCAGACTATACACTGATAGGGTCGATAGGAGCAGGACTCGCAACCGGTATGTGGATGTATGCAGGTTATACATCGATGTCTACATTAGCGACTGAATGTAAGGACAAGAGCGTTATTCCTAGAGGTCTGCTCATAATAATGCCGCTGGTAGCTATATCCTATATACTTCCGACAATAGCAGGACTTGCTTCGGTAGGTCAGTGGCAGGACTGGGCTAATGACGGCGCCGGGATATCTTTCGGAAATGTACTGGCACTTGCAGGTGCATGGGGTCTGCCGTGCTTTACTATAGCGGCGGTCATAGCCAACCTTTCACTGTTCAATACACAGATGATATCGATTTCAAGAGGATTTTACGGTATGGCTCTTGACAATCTGGCGCCGAAGGTGCTGCTCAAAGTAAGCAAAAAAAGACACGTGCCATATATAGGAGTGATTTCACTTTCTGTAGTTACGACGCTATTATGCAATTTTGATTTCAGCGTTTTGGTAACAATGGACGTAACAATGCTGATGGTCGATTATGTACTCGTATTCATATCAGCAGCAAGACTCAGAAAAATAGAGCCGGATACACCGAGACCGTTCAAGATCCCGTTTGGTGATAATTTCGTTAAAATACTCATTACTCCGGGACTGATAATAGCATGTGCAGCACTTTTCTTAAACGGTGCAGACTACTATCTTGGAGGAATGATAGCGTTTGCATCAGCTCCGATCTTATATGTGATATGGAAACGGATGTACGGAGGGTTGTATGCGAATGATCCTGTAAAATACCCGATCGACAAAAGGACAAGGCTTGTGTCAGGAGACTTCAGCAGAATGGCGATAGTCTTTGCGATACTTGCAGTGATAGGCCTGATAGGCGGTCTGTTCTGGTTTGACTTCTATGAAGTTGGATGGGAAGCTGATTATGGCGCTAATTATCCATTCCTGGGAGGAACAGATGAAGAGATCACAAACAGGATCTATAACAGCATTACAGTAGTTTCTGTGATCTATGCAGTACTGGCGATAGTATTGAGGATATGCGACAAGAAGCTGGAAAAGAAAGAGCTTCCGGCAGAGACTGCTGCTGAATAACAGGAGAAAACAATAAAAGTGTGTTTAATATGGAGGTAAATAAGATGGCAAAAATTGAAGCGGAAAGAAGAGATTTATTAACAGCAGTTAAAAAGGGTCCGGATGTGACTGAACTGAAATTTAAAATTTCTATACACGGTGAAGATATGCATTACCCCGGAGAAATGATATCCGGCTGCAAGCTTATGGAAAAGTGCATAGACTGTGTCACAGAGCTGAGCAATATCAGAGATAACGGAGACGGCGGACTGTTCGTACATACTCAGGCAAGTATATTAAAGCCTGTTCATATGCTTGACGCAGTTGAGATCATCGTATGGCTCGTAAAGCAGGGAAGCAGATCGAGGTTATACGGATATGAAATGTACAAGACATCAGAATACGATATCGAATCAGATCGTTCAGAAGTGTTCGATGAACCTGTATTAGTAGTTAAGGGAGATACGACATTCGTTGTCGACGAGCCGATACCTGCAGCATAAAAAGCATCAATCAGAAGCGACAGGAGGAAGATATGGCTAAGATATTAGATGGGATCAGGGTGCTAGATTTTACTCAGGGACATACCGGAAGCTATGCAACGATGCTTCTCGCAGATTTTGGAGCTGAGGTGATCAAGATCGAAGACCCTGAAACTGGAGGGGATATTCTGCGAAACAGCTTTCCGAAAACAGATAAAGGAAGCGCATATCACGCATATATGAACAGGGGCAAGAAAAGCATATGCATCGATAGAAGGACAGAAGAGGGACAGAAGATCATAATTAGACTAATTGAAAGTGCAGATGTAGTGTGTGACTGTTTCCCGGCAGGAGAAATGGAAAGATGCAATATTGATTACGGTAAAGCCTGTGAAGTGAATCCGAGGATCATTTATGCTTCACAGACCGGATTCGGCAAATACGGTCCGATGAGCAATTCGGCAGGTTGCGACCTGACATCAGAAGCATTCTGTGGACTTATGCAGTGCACAGGATGGCCTGATGAAAAAGGCGGAAGACCGACAGCTCATGGATCGAGAATGGCAGATCAGTTCGGCGGAGTCCATCTTGCGGCAGGAATAGTTGCAGCTCTGATGGCAAGAGAAGATATGGGAGAAGGCCAGCAGGTGGAAGTGGCTTCTGCGGACAGTATGCTCACTGCTCTTGAGGATTGCCTGGCAGAAGCATCGATGTCAGGAGTGACAAAGCACAGAGAAGGAAACGGGTCACGTTCGATCGCGCCTTATGACACATTTGAAGTCAAAGACGGCATATTCTCGACAGCAGTTTCTACGAACAGCCAGTGGAAAAAATTCTGTGAAGTCATGGGATTTGAAGAACTGTTAAGTGATCCAAGGTTCACTACTAATGAGGGAAGAGGCGAGCATTATTTTGCAGAAGACGGAGAGAGAGGGCTTCGCGAAATAATAGACAACAAATTCAGAGATATGACGAGGAAAGAGATTTCAGAGCTTTTGGAACCTCATAATATACCGGGTGGCCCGGGTTATACTGTTGAAGATGCATTCAATGATGAACAGCTCAATACCAGGAATATGGTGCTGGATATAGATGACAAGGCTTTAGGAAAAATCAAAATGCCGGGCGTACCGATCAAAATTTCAGATATAGATGATACAGATATAAAATCAGCGCCGCTGCTTGGTGAGGATACGGAAGAAATATTGAAGTTTGCAGGCTTTGCAGACGACGAGATAGCAGCACTCGAGAAGAGAAAGATCGTTTTGTGTGAAGGAGGTGCGAAATGAGACCATTGGAAGGAATAACTGTACTGGATTTCACACAGGCATACAGCGGGCCGTACTGCGCAATGAATCTTGCTGACTATGGAGCAAGAGTGATAAAGGTTGAGAGAGCTGATTACGGAGATCAGTCGCGAGAATGGGGACCGTACACTGAAGATGACGGCAGCGGATATTTCGCACTGTACAACCGTAACAAAGAAAGTATAGCGATCGATCTTTCAGAGCCTGAAGGAAAGGATATAATAAAAAAGCTTTACCCGAAAGTAGATGTGGTGCTTGAAAATTTCAAGTTCGGCACTATCGACAAACTGGGGATAGGCTATGAAGTCGCAAAGGAAATAAATCCTGAAATAATATTCGCGTCGATAACAGGGTTCGGACAGACAGGGCCGCTCCGCAAAAAAACTGCATATGACAATGTTGTGGAATGTATGTGCGGTTTTATGGAAATGACAGGGTATCCTGACGGTCCGGCGATGAGATCGGGTGCATCGGTCGGAGACAGCTATACAGGTCTGACGATGTTTCTGGCAATAGTGCTGGCATGCTATAAGAAAAAGCGTACAGGCAAAGGCAGCAGACTGGATGTGTCGATGCTGGATACGATGTTCGCTACGGTCGAGGATGCAGTACTGGCATACAGTCTTACGGGCAAGCCTATAAGCCGTACAGGAAATGCAAAGCCCAGGGAGATAGTTCCGTACGATGTTTATGAGTGCGCGGACGGTCCTGTTGCAGTAGGTATAACAGAAGAAAGTATGTGGCCTGATTTCTGTGAAGCGATAGGAGAGCCTGAGCTCAAGGACAGTGAGCTGTATGCGACTAATGATCTGAGATGCAGCAATTTCGACAGCTTTACAGAACATATGGCCGCATTGATGAAAGACAGAAAAATGGACGATGTCATTGTCGATTTCATGAAGTTCGATATACCTGTATCAAAACTCCAGTTGCCGCTTGAGGCGCTGAATTGCAGACATTTTAACGAGAGAGATATGGTGATAGAGATCGATGATGCCAATATAGGAAAGTACAGGGCTTTCGGACTCCCTGTGAAATTCAGCAAAACACCGGGTTCGGTAAGGAAGACATCGCCGCTTCTCGGTGAAGATACAAAACCTGTTCTGCGATCTGCAGGATATAGTGAAAGTGAGATAGATGATCTCATAAAAGAAGAAATAGTCGCAGTTCCTTAAAAATCACATGCCTTTTTACAATTTTTAGACTATAAAAACCGGGGTTTCCCGGTTTTTATAGTGCAGCAAAGCTTAGAGGATCGTATACAGTGTGTATGATTTGTTATTATTATATATATGTCCGAAAACGGCGAGACAAGAAAGTCTAAAAGTGCTATCATGCAGTTGATGACAGACAGGAGCAGATTTATGGATCAGAAAAAAAGAGAATCGCTGTTCAGAGCATTCGCAGCGCATGACAAAAGATTTGACGGAAAGGTTTTCATAGGAGTGACTACTACCGGAATATACTGCAGACCGGTATGTACGGCCAGGATCATGACAGGATAGCGCACAAAACAGCTTCCTACATAGAAAAGAACTGCAGTTTGAACGAGTCCATGGAGAAGCTACGCAGTAATGAACATATGGAACAGTCTGTCATAAAAACGAATAATATACTTGATCAGTGTGAAAGGACGGTAGCGACATGAATTATAGAATAAGTGAAACAGAAGATTATTATCCGATCTCGGTATTGTGCTGCGAATGCGGTCTGGAGGTCGAGCCATCGAAAGAGGCTCCGGATCACAATCTGAAGATGTGGAAGTGTGAAGATGAAGATACAGGGGAGCTGCTCGCAGCAGCCGTTGCAGGATATCGCGACGGATGTTATGTGCTGGAGCAGCTCGCAGTGAAAAAAGAATATCGAAATGAGCATCTGGGGGAAAAAATGCTGCTGACTGCAGAGGACGGATTCAGACGTCTCGGTGCAGACAGGATATGGGGCTGTGCAAAAGTCCCGGACTACTACAGTCAGTACGGATGGGTCAGGATAAGCAGATCGATCGCTCCTGATATTTCAGACTGTCAGGCGTGCAGACAGTTCCATAAGACATGTTTCCCGTGCATAATAATGAAAGAGCTGTAGTGAGCTTCAGTCTTCAAGGCTGATGGATTCGCCGGTAAGGTCATTGGTGCCACGGCCGAGCTGATCCACAGTGTACCATGCGGAGGTGGCAGTGTGATACGTGCCGTCTCCGTTATCTTTTGTTTCGTAGAGCTGTATCGTGAAAGTATAGTTGCCGTTGTCTGTAACAGCGACTTCAGGCGGGCAGTAGCCGTTGTGTCTTTTGTAATAGCTCTGAGCCAGTCTGCCGAGTTCGTCAGTGGTATACATCGTCTCGCCATATTTGGATGAACCGGAAGAGCCGGATGAAGTGCCGTCTTTCGGAGGCATGAACGAATATACTCCGCTCATTATGGAGCTGCTTTCACCGCCGGCAAGAGTGGACTCGTCGCGCGCTACCTCCATGCGCAGTTCACCGCCTGCTTCGGTGAATGTCATGCTTTTGAAGTTATCGGTGATATCCATGCCGCTTCCGTCAGTGATCTTGATGGCGGTCGAAACGTAATCATCTGTTTTCTGAAGGTCGATGGCATAAACTTCTTCAACATACTCAGGTGAATCGTACTGGAAAAAACCGTGCATTTTGAATCCGTTTTTGGTATCGAGACGGTATTTCACGTCACCGTTGTCCAGATAGTAAGCGTATCCGTCATAGTTCTCGTATCCCGAAGAACCGGCAGCAGTGTCAGTGACACGGATATCTTCTTTGTTCCCGCATCCTGTGATGCAGAGTGCGATAATCATCAGTGCTGAAATCAGTATAGAAAGTTTTTTCATGTTATCCTCCATTATATTATCTGCAAGTAAAGTCCAATAAAAATCTTATGTAATATCATTGTTCACTGTTAAGCTGCCGGAGCTTTCTGGCCGTGCGGTAGTCCTTGAGATACATAAGCATCAGAATGAACAGAACGACAGCAACGATGCTGAACAGTATGACTACGAACATTGCCCCCATACCAAAGTAAATAAAATCGTCAAACGATTCGATCCAGATTATGAATATGGGAAAAGCCGCACATGTCACAGCCAGGATCAGGATAAGGATCGCAGAGATCATCAGCTTTTTCGGCTCCTGAACGGCCTTTTTCCTCATGGAATTCGTAACTGACGAGTAGTCATCAGGGAAGGAAAATCCCGGGGTGGATAAAGCCCTTTCTATCTCATCGCATGCTATGCCGGCTTTGTTTTTAAGTCGTTTGAACGTGGGAAACTGGATCGCAATGACAGCCATGATGATTATGTCAAGGATTGTGACCCCGATACTTGCCTTCATGAATATGCTGCATATCAGTGCGATAGCGAATACTGTCAGTGCGACGGCGAATACCTTGAGACATACGCTGTATATTTTTTTATCGCGCTTCATCTGATTGAGTATAAATTTTTCTGTTTGCATACAGTCATCTCCTTTTGTACTGCTGTAAATACCGGTAAGTGTGCAATGTCTTTACATTAAAAGTTTACATGAAAAAGCCTATAGGGGAAACTGTATTCCCGAATAGTCCATGACAGTTCGGGAATTGCAAAAGGCGGCCAAGTAGGGTATATTATAGCAGTAGAACTTTTCAGGGGAGAGAAATAGAATGAAGTTTAACGACTTGCTAAATAAATATATTACAGAGATAGGATGTACTGCAAAGGAACTTTCTGAAGTATCGGGGCTGTCTGCCGCTGCGCTGAGCAGGTATCGTACAGGAGAGCGTGTTCCGGGCAAAGAGCAGCTTGCGATGCTGATAGGCGGGCTGGTCTCACTGGCGGAAAAGAATGCGCGAAGTGAAAGGAAAGAGCAGGCGGATGTGAGCGAGGCAGGCAGAGAGATACGTGAGGCATTCAAAAGATACACAGATGAAGCGGATTTTGATTATGAACAGTTCACTGCCAATCTCAATACCCTTATTTCGGCATTCGATATCAGTACCTCAGAGCTGTCCAGAGCACTCAGCTTCGATCCGTCATACATTTCGAGGATCCGTCTCGGGCAGAGGAGGCCTTCGGATCGTGAAGGGTTTATCGAAGGCATATGCAGGTTTGTCGTGAACAAGAAGTATTCGGAGGATACAGCCAGGATGCTGGCGGAGCTGACCGGGTGCAGCGAGGATGATCTGACAACGGATTCAGGCTGCATGGATGTTCTTCGCGAATGGCTGAGCAGCGGCACGTCGGGAGGCAGCGACCCTGTAGGGAGTTTTCTGAGAAAATTCGATGATTTTGACCTGGACGAATATATAAGGGCGATAAAGTTCGATCAGCTCAAAGTGCCATCGCTGCCTTTTCAGCTGCCGGTTTCGAAGAGTTATTACGGCATAGAGGAAATGAAGCAGGGAGAGCTCGACTTCTTCAAAACAACTGTGCTTTCAAAGTCGCTGGAGGATGTCTTCATGTGCAGCGACATGCCTATGGCTGACATGGCTGAGGATCTGGATTTCGGCAAGAAGTGGATGTTCGGGATCGCGATGATGATGAAAAAAGGGCTCCATATCAATATCATACATAATATAGACAGACCTTTCAGGGAGATGATGCTAGGACTTGAAAGCTGGATGCCGCTTTACATGACAGGTCAGGTATCGCCGTACTATCTGAGAGGAAAGCATAACGGTGTATACTGTCATTTCAATTACGTTTCCGGAAAGGCGGCGCTGAGCGGCGAATGCATACAGGGGCACCACGACAGCGGCAGATACTGTCTGACGAAGAACAGGGAGGAAGTGGCGTATTTCAGCAAAAAGGCAAAGCATCTGCTGGCAAAGGCAAGGCCTCTGATGGAGGTGTACAGGAGCGAATCGGAAAAACAGTATTCCATGTTCTTGAATACGGACGCGTCTGCACCGGGGCCGCGCCACAACATACTTTCATCGCTGCCTTTGTATACGATGAATGACGAGCTGCTTGAGCGTCTGTTCGACAGCAATGATGTCACGGCTGCAGACAGAGTCAGGATCTCCGCGTTCGCGCAGAAGCAGAAAGAGCTTGTAGAGAATATGATACAGGAAAATACAATGACAGATGATGTTCCCCTGCTGACGGAGGAGGAATTTGAAGAACATCCTATGGTGATGTCGCTTTCGGATATTTTTTATGAAAAGGAGCTGTACTACTCTTATGAAGAATACCGTATGCATCTTGAGGCGTGCAGGGACTTTGCAGAAAAACACAAATCGTACAGGCTCAACGAGCATGAGGATCATGCATTCAGGAATATCCAGATTCGTATGCATGAGGGAAGCTGGGCGATGGTTTCAAAGAACAAGGCGCCGGCGGTGCATTTCGTGATACGTCATCCTAAGATGCTGGATGCGCTTGAAAATTTCGTGGTACCGGTCAGCGAGGCGGTACATGTCTGAGAAACGATATAAAAAATCCCGCAGTGTTATGTCCGGTTGTCCGGTCGAATTCTGCGGGATCTGTTTTTCGGTTGCAGTGGCACTGTTAGTCACAGTGCGCGATCGTTTTAGTAATGCATCACGACAGGCATTCCTACCTCTGCCGCGTTGTAAAGCTCAGGCATCCTGCTCGGAGGCATATTGATGCATCCGTGACTTCCGTTGTATACCCATATGCTTCCGCCGAAAGCGCCTCTCCAGTCAGCATCGTGGAAGCCCTGACCGGTCCATGTGACGCCGAGCCAGTATTTTACAGGGCTTTCGTATTTCGTGCCGTCTCCGTTGTCGCCTTTGAGGACTACGTTCCGCACTTTATTCAGGATGTAGTAGGTACCGATATCGGTAGTTGTTCCGGTAGCCCGGCATCCTGTAACACAGTTTGCACTGAAATAAAGCTCGCCCTTTATATAGAATTTCACTGTCTGGTATGATATATCCACGTCAATGTAAGTGTCTCCAAGTGCTCGCGAGTATTCGCCGTAGCCTTTTTCTGAGAAGACTGGCTCTCTTGTGACGTCCTTGTGAGAATTGATGTCCTTGACGAGCTGGGCTTTTTCCTCATCCTGATTTATCTCCCAGCCGTAGGTGCCGCCGGCAACACTGATCTCTCTTCCGCTGAGCGATGTGAAGTTTCTCTCAGCTCCGATGTTGTCGTACTTTTCAGCGAGCGAGACGACATATTCTCCGACAGCAGTTTCGTCAGCTTTGCCGGATCTGTCATCCTTCATCAGCTTGTCGAGCTGTTCTGCTGTTATCGTGAACGTCTCTTCGCCGAGGCTGTATGTTATTTTCTGTTTGAGATACTTCTTGCAGTATTTCTGGTATTCTTTCAGCTCTTCATTGTCTGAAGTGATCTCAGGTACTGTGTAGTAATCCTTTTCTTCGAATGCGAATCTGAATTCGCCCCCCTCTATGTGTTTGAGAAGGTCTTTGAAAAATGCTTCGCCGTCAGGCTTTGTGCCGTGTATCTCCGGTACTATAGGGAAATTCGGTTTCGAAAGATCCACATAAGCGTTGCGGCTTTCCTTGGCGTTTTTCTTGTTGAGGAACTCCGAACTCAGGACATTCTGCCTGAATTCTTCACTGTACTTGTCGACAGTCATCGGAAAATGGACGATCAGAGGCGTTTTTATGAAATGGTTCATGGCGGCGAGAACGATGCCGTGCTTCTTCGCATTTTTAAGGCTTTTTTCTATCTTGTACGTGCAGCCGAAACCCGTGAAATTGGCGAGATCATCGCTCAGCGGTCCGGTGATCACTATGTGTTTTGCATTCCATTTTTCCGTGAGCTTCTCTCCTGCCTGATCATATGTCAGACCGGAGCAGTCGACTCCGTTTATCTGAGTGTTGTCCGGGAATCTGTCGCTTTTGTAGTCATCAGATTTCGAGTATGCAAACGTAGCGTATCCGATTATTGCCATTATTGCAAGAATAATTATCAAAACGGTTATAATAATTTTTTTCATATCTTCTCCTTAATCAAACCTTTTTCATTTTACTCTATTTAATATAAGTTTTAAAGGGAAAAAATACATTTTTGTGGTAAAATAGCAATATAATTTGTTCTTTTGGATTTGCGAGGTAAAATATGGCTTTTACACATCTTCATGTACATACAGAATACAGCCTTTTAGACGGCGCCTCAAGGATAGATGACCTGGTGTCACATGCCAGAGAGCTTGGAATGACATCGCTTGCGATAACCGATCACGGTGTGATGTTCGGCGTGATAGACTTTTACAGAGAATGCCTGAAACAGGGGATAAAACCTATAATAGGGTGTGAAGTATACACTGCTGCCAGAACGCTTTTCGACAAGGACTCCGAAAAGGACAAGCATATGGGGCATCTCGTGCTGCTGGCAGAAAACGATACAGGCTACAAGAACCTGATGAAAATCGTGTCGGAGGGTTACCGCCACGGCTTTTACTACAAGCCGAGGATAGACAAGAATGTACTGCGGCAGTATAGCGAAGGTCTGATCGCGCTGTCCGCGTGCCTTGCCGGAGAGGTGCAGCACAGGCTGCTCAACAGGGACTATGCCGGCGCAAAGAAAGAAGCTCTCGAGATGCGTGAGATATTCGGGGAAAACAGTTTTTTCCTTGAGCTGCAGGATCAGGGACTCGAAGAGGAAATGCGCATACTTCCCGATATGAAAAGGCTGCACGAGGAGACAGGCATACCGTTTGTCGCCACGAACGACGTGCACTATGTCAGACAGGAAGATGCAGTGGCGCAGGACGTCCTGATGTGCATACAGACGGCATCGACGATCGATGAAGACAACAGGATGAGATTCCCGAACGACCAGTTCTATCTCAAGTCCGAAGATGAGATGCGCAGGATATTTGCAAACATACCGGAAGCATGTGACAATACGGCGGCGATCGCAGAACGCTGCGACGTGACATTCAGGTTCGGCGAGCTGCACCTGCCTGATTTCAGCGCCCCGGACGGCATGACGAACAGAGAGTATCTCAGAAAACTATGCGAAGAGGGGCTGCAGCAGAGATATAAGGCTGCAGACAGCGAGAAGATGGCGGAACTGCATGCAAGGCTCGACTATGAGCTTTCCACGATAGAAAACATGGGATACGTGGAATACTTCCTGATAGTCTGGGATTTCATAAACTACGCGAAGAACAAGGGCATAATGGTCGGACCCGGCAGAGGCTCGGCAGCGGGCAGCATCGTGGCATACACGCTCAGGATAACGGATATAGACCCGATCAAGTACGACCTGATCTTCGAGAGGTTCCTCAATCCGGAAAGAGTCAGCATGCCTGATATAGATATAGACTTCTGCTACGAGAGACGGGGCGAGGTCATAGATTACGTTATCGAGAAATACGGTGAAGACAAGGTGTCGCAGATTATAACATTCGGAACGATGAAAGCGAAGCAGGCCGTGCGCGATGTAGGAAGGGTGCTGAATGTCAGCTATCCTGAGACGGATGCGATCGCGAAGGCGATACCGTTCGCGCTGAAGATGACGATAGACAAGGCTCTCGAAACGAGTCCGGAGCTGAAGGCCAAGTACGAGTCGGAGGAAACGACGCGCAAGGTAATAGACATGGCGAGAGCTATCGAGGGAATGCCGCGCCACGCATCGACGCATGCTGCCGGCGTGGTGATCTCAAAGGAGAGCATCGACGAATACGTGCCGCTTTACCTTGCGGATAAAGGCCTTTCCACGCAGTTCAACATGACGACGATAGAGGAGCTGGGACTGCTCAAGATGGACTTCCTGGGGCTCAGGAACCTGACGATAATACGGGACGCGCTGGAGATGATCGAGGAAAACCACGGAGTGAAGATAGATTTCGCTTCGATGGACTACGATGATCCTGCTGTCTATGACATGATTTCCAAAGGAAACACACAGGGGATCTTCCAGCTGGAAAGCGGAGGCATGACGCAGTTCATGAAAAACCTCAGACCGGACTGCTTCGAAGATGTCGTCGCAGGGATCTCGCTCTACAGGCCGGGCCCGATGTCGTCGATCCCTACATATATAGACAACAAGAAACACCCTGAGAGCATCGAATACATCCACGAGAGCCTCGAACCGATACTTTCCGTAACGTACGGATGCCTGGTTTACCAGGAGCAGGTAATGAGGATAGTGCGTGACCTGGGCGGATACTCATACGGCCGTTCGGATCTGGTGCGCCGTGCGATGAGCAAGAAGAAGATGGATGTGATGCTCGAGGAGAAGGAATATTTCATCCATGGAAAGACTGCAGACGACGGGACTGTCGAGATCGCGGGATGTGTGCGCAACGGTGTGCCGGAAGAGGCGGCCGAGGAGATATTCAACCAGATGGTCAGCTTCGCAGAGTATGCGTTCAACAAGTCACATGCGGCTGCATATGCCGTGCTCGCGTATGAAACGGGCTATCTGAAAGTGCATTATCCGGTGGAATTCATGGCGGCGCTGCTGACCAGTGTAATGGGCGACGCGGATTCAACGGCGAAGTATATAAGGAACTGCGTGGATATGGGCATAGAGGTGCTGCCTCCTGATGTAAACGAAAGCGGTAAGAAGTTCACTGTATCGGACGGTAAGATAAGATTCGGACTTCTAGGCGTGAAAAATGTGGGCGAAGGGCCTGCCGATGCGATCATAGAGGCGCGAGAGGCAAAGGGTCTTCCTAAGGACATATTCCAGTTCATAGATGACCTGGATATACACAGGATAAACAAGAAGGCTGTTGAGAGTCTGATAAAGGCCGGCGCGCTCGACTGTTTCAGTGAAAACAGGGCAGCTCATATGGGAATATTCGAAAGTCTGATAGAGTCGGCTCAGTCGAATGCGAAGAACGTGCTCGAGGGACAGCTGTCGCTTTTCCAGCTGAACGCGGAAACCATGGAAGAGAGTCAGGATGTCAAGAGACTTCCTGACGTGAAGAATTTCGAAAAAGACGTCCTCATAGCGCAGGAAAAGGAAATGCTGGGCGTTTACATAACGGATCACCCGCTCACAGAGTATCGCGATATGATAGAAAGGTCGGTAACAGTGACTTCGCAGGATCTCGCGGAAGTGCTTGAAAGCGAGGAGAGCGGCGAGACGCACAGCTTCATCACCGACGGTATGAGCGCGGTGATGGCGGGGATCGTGACGGGCAGGAAGACACTGATAACGAAGAACAGTAAGATGATGGCATTCGTGGATATGGAGGATCTGTACGGCACGGTAGAAGTGGTGGTGTTCCCGAACGTTTACGAGAGGTACGGTGCGCTTACCGCTGAGGACTCGATCATATCGGTGGCAGGCACGATCAACTTCAAGGAAGGTGAAGTGCCGAAGCTGCTGGCTAACAGGATAACTGACATACGCGCGCTGGGTGAGCTGGCTGCAGATGAGGGTGCGGACGGATCCGGCGCAGGCGGCGGTCAGAACGGCAGCAGACACAGTTCAAGGCAGGCGGCAGCGGCAGGTAGCGGTGATGAGCCTGAGGGACTGGTGAAGATAAAGCTTCCGGCAGGCAATACGTCGGAAATGCTGAACCGCATAAAGGACATAATGACTGCTCATCGTGGAGGTTATCAGGCGATCGTGTATATGCCGACCGGCGGCTCGTTCAGGACGGAGCGTGATCTTTGGGTCGATCCTGATATGGATTTCAGGAAAGCTGTAACAGATATAGTGGGGGAAGAGAACTACAAGGGCTGAAAAATGGAGGAATGAGATATGAAGAAAATAGCGATACTTACCAGCGGTGGAGATGCGCCGGGAATGAATGCTGCAGTCAGAGCGGCTGTCAGGACTGGACTTTCGATGGGAATGGAAGTATTCGGGATCGAACGCGGATATGAGGGTCTGCTTGACGGAGAGATCAGGAAGATGGAATGGCATTCCGTCGGAGATATACTGCAGAGAGGCGGTACTATACTCAGGACGGCGAGAAGCGAACGCTTCAGGGAAGCTAAATGGCAGAAACACGCTGTGGACATGCTGCAGACTTTCGGCATAGAGGGACTGATCGTCGTAGGCGGTGACGGATCTTTCCGCGGCGGTCTGGAGCTCGACAGACTCGGTGTGACTGTGATGGGGATCCCGGGAACGATAGATAACGACCTCGGCTGTACAGACTATACGATAGGCTTTGATACAGCGGTTAACACCGTGCTGTCTATGATATCAAATCTCAGAGATACGGCGTCTGCTCACGAGCGGACCACTATAGTAGAAGTCATGGGGCGTCACTGCGGTGATATCGCGCTTCATGCAGGGCTTGCCGGCGGCGCTGATGTGATACTTGTTCCGGAGATGGAGACCGATATAAACATGGTGTGCCGCAGGGTGCTGCGCGGGCAGCAGTCAGGAAAGCTGCACAGCATAATAATGAAAGCGGAAGGTGTCGATATGAGCGTACAGCAGCTCGCGGAGATAATAGAGGAGCGCACGGGCAGAGAGGTACGTTCGGTAGTGCCGGGATATATCCAGAGAGGCGGCACGCCTACGGGTCGCGACAGGATGCTCGCGAGCGTCATGGCAAGCAAAGCCGTGAAGCTTTTGTACGATGATGAGCGAAGTAAAGCGATAGGCATAATAAATAATGAGATCACGGCAGTCGATCTGGCTGATGCACTCGAGATGAAAAAGGAATTCAGAAAAGATCTGTATGAGATAGCCGAGATCCTGTCATAGCGCTGCTGCATCGGGAGCTGAGGCGCAGGCATGCAGAGCAATGCGGCCGGTGTATATAAAAGGAAAGTACAAAAGGATAAATAAAGACCTGAGACGGCGGTGTGCGTGTGGTGCGCGAGGCTGATCTCAGGTATTTTTCATTATGTAGGAAATATCGCTTTCGATATTTCCGGAATATCAACAAGAGTTTCATATGAAAATATGTGGCGAAGCCACTTTTGTTCTCATTGTCATCTTTAGTTGTTACTGTCTTTAGCTGTTGTCATCGCCGGGATCTTCCGATCCGGGAAGAGTACCGGTGTCGAGGCCGATGTCGTTATTGAGCACGGATCCGAAGCTGATCGCTCCCGAACCGAATTTCTGTCTGATGCTGTCCATCGCACGTTCGACTTTTTCTCCTTTTTCGATGCTGATGTTTTCATCGGAAAACAGTGAAAGCTGCTGCGCCTGGTTTTCATCGCAAAGGTTTATCGCAGTGATCGTGAGCATCCGGATAGGATCGCGCATCGACCAGGATTTTCTGATTATCGATAGCGCTGTTTCGGTGATGACTTCGGTCAGATTTGTCGGATTGTCGAGCTGCTGCTGCCTGGATATGACTTTCAGTGCCGGATCTTTGATATCGACCTTGACTCCGAAAGCTTTCAGCTTGTGCTTGCGCAGACGGCTGGCGACCGTATCGGCGAGTCCTATCACTCCGATCTTTATATCGTCAAAACCCTGGAGATTCCGGCGGAACGTAGTGCCATTGCCTACGGATTTTATTTTTTCGAGATGGTCGTATCGCAGGACCGGAGTAGTGTCGAGCCCGTTGGCATAGTCGTGTATCAGTCCGCCCTGTTTGCCGAGCATTTTTTTTATCATATTGCGGTCTGAGTTCGCAAGCTCCCCGATCGTTTTGATGCCGTAGTCGTGAAGCTTGCCTGCGGTCGCTTTTCCTACGAAAAACATGGACCTGACGTTCATCGGCCAGAGCAGCAGCTTGAAATTCTCCCGTGTTATCACAGTGGTGGCATCAGGTTTTTTGTAGTCGCTGCCCATTTTAGCGAAGATCTTGTTGAATGATACCCCGGCTGAAAGCGTGAGCCCGAGCTCCTTCTTCACTGTCTGTCTGATCTCATCGGCGATCTGTGAGCCGGTGCCGAAAAGCTTCGTGCTCCCGGTCACGTCTAGCCAGGATTCGTCTACGCTGAACGGTTCGACCATGTCAGTGTAGCGCAGATATATCTGGTTTATCAGTTTGCTGTAATGTCTGTATTTGTGGTGATGCGGAGGTACGACCTGAAGGCCGGGACATTTTTTTCTGGCCTGCCACAGGGTCTCAGCAGTGACTACACCATATTTTTTGGCGATCTCATTTTTCGCAAGTATGATGCCGTGGCGGTCATCCGGATTGCCGCATACAGCCATCGGTTTGTCTTTGAGCTGCGGGTAGTCGAGCAGCTCGACAGATGCGTAAAACCCGTTCATATCGCAGTGCAGTATGACTCTGTCCATAAATCCTCCTTTCATATTATTGTCGATCGGAGATCGACATCAGGTTACGCCTGCGGTGTTTCATTAGTGTGTCGATCGAAGATAGATATCAGGTTATGCTTGTGGTGTTTCATCTGTTCGTCGATGGGCAATTCAATTATAGTTAAAATACAGTACGAGCGCAATATAGGTTATATGAATGTGCGATATTGGTAATTGAACGGTGACGGCATTGATCGGCCTGATATGCATGCTGCTGCTTTCGTCTGAAATGCGACCGCAGATCTTTTATGTGATCCCGCATATTTTATTGTGGAGCTTGCGTGTCGAGTTTGTCGCCGCTGTTTCAGCCAAAAGTATATGTTATGTCCGGTATTGTGGCTGAAAAAAGGAAATTATAGGAACTTATTGACAAACATCTTTTGCATCAGCAGTGTGCTTTCTTTTTTAATTGGTTCGCATTTCCAGCTTTCAGCCAAATTATATCCGATTCTATGTCGTATGGCTGAAAAAATCCAATTGGCCATTGGTAAGCGAACTCTCCGCTAATATCAGAAAAATGTGATTTCCAGTTTTCAGCCAAGAACCTCTGTAAATTATGGATTTATGGCTGAAATCGCTGCGTAAATGTGCCATCAGGTCAGGTGTCACAGGGTAAAGTTATTAGAAGTACAGATTGGAAAAGAATTGTTTCATTTAGAAGTACTGTAATAGAAAGAATGATCATTCATCATCGGCTTCAATGAATAAATCATTAGGCTCACATTCAAAAATTCCACATAATGCCTCGATAGTATCATACCTTATTGACTTGGTTTCATTATTTACCATTTTATTGAAATTCTGATATGACATACCGAGTTGCTTCCAGAGCCAGTATTTAGTCTTGCTTCTTTCTTCTAAAAGAGCTAATACATTCAATCTGATCATAGTATCTATCCCCCTTAGTATCTAATGAATTAATTAGATGTTATATGAAAAAATCAATTGAGATATAGACTGTTACGTTATATAATGTAAACATTAGATATAGTTTTTATTGATGAGGAGAAGAAATATGAAAATATGTCTCGAATGCGGTAAAAAAGCAGATGCAAATTTTTGTCCTGATTGCGGTAAGCCAATGACAGACTTTGTAGGCGATGTAGCGATGTTAGCGGAAGAAAACGTAATAGATAATGTCACTGATAATAACTATCAAATAGCTGGATATTCAGGACCTCACGAAAATGAGTCGGTGGAATCGATGCCAGGAGATACAAACTTAGATTTCGTAACGCCAGAAAACGTACAGCCTCCATTAAAAAAGAAAATGAATAAAAAAGTAATCGTGATTATAGCAGCAATAATTGTTTTGGCTATTATTGCGTCAATTCCAATAGTTATACATTTAAAAGACAAGCAGCAGAAAGCTGAATATGTTGCGAATCTGAATGCATTTGTGACTACGGCACTACAAGGTGCGACGGAAGCTGAAGACCTCTGCAATCTTACTAAGAGCGTATGGCATGATGCAATATATGAAGACTCCGATGAAGAAACGGAAAAATACGTTGAAGGGGTAGAAGACTTTAATGAGGCTTTACTGAATTTGTATTTGGATGACTCTACTATAGAAACAGTCAGTGTGATAGAAGACAATCAGAAAAAGGTAGAGGAATATATGAAAAAACTGAAAAATCCTCCTGGAGAATATGCACAATATTATAGTTTGGCAGTTGAGTTCTATGGAAAATACAAAGCTTTTACTGATTTAGCAATGGATCCAGAGGGGTCATACAATAGTTATACTGATAAAGTCAACGACCTTGATAGTGAAGTCGCTGAACTTTATGAAAAGCTCAATACAATGATTCCAACTATCAGTGAATAAGGAGTGCAGTATGAAAAAGGTTGCAGTATTTTGGTTATGCTTGATTTTATGCATGGTATTTGTATCATGTGGAACTAATGAATTAAGTGTTAATGATGATGGGTCATATACTTATAAAGATGTTACATTCATGATTCCGGCTGGGTGGGGTGCAGTTGAGTACGATGAAGATGATCAAGAATCCGAAGATGGTGAATATGAGTTTGAACGAAATTATGGTTTTGGTAGTTTGACAGTATGTATGGTTACAAAGGAAGAAATGAAAAGCGATATTAAATATCTTGAAGAAAATGAAGAAGACAGCGCATCAGAAAAAGGAAACTATCAATCATATTACTCTGAAGTAACCTCAGGAGAACAGACAATAGGAAAACAAAAAGCGATAGTATACGAATATAACTATATATCCAAATATCATGACAAAGAGTCTGCATTGGAATATACAGATATTTATATTGAGTACGATGAGATTATATATAAATTTGAATGGGTGACAAGTGACAGCACAACTGATTCGAGGAATTTCAAAGAATTTGACGGGTTTATAGAGTCAATAACTTTTCAATGAAAGTTTGTGTAAACATATATGATTGTAAAGGATGAATAAATGTATAGACAAAAAACATTAATGGTGAATTCTGAACAAAAGGAATTGATTGATAACAAAGATATTTCAACGGTAAGTGTGAATGTTGGCGGGTATATGGGAACTGAGAGTTCATGGAATCATGTGAATGATATATCTTTGGAAGAAAAAGGACGTTCCCTTTTTTTAAAAGTGATATCAATAATCAGTATTGTAGAAGGGAGCATAGTAGGCATATTTTTTATACTTTTGATGTTAACATTGCTTTTAGATTTTAATAGTTCAATTCTACTTTGCATATTGGCAGGCATCCCACTTGCTAGTGGCATATTAGGGATCAAAAAGAAACGAAATTTGAGAGATTGTGGTATTGTATTGAATGTTATACTTGCTGTTTTCTTGATTATTATAATTATGGCCAGTAGAACGTTGACAGTTGTATTGATGTTTTCTATTACGATAATAGTCAGTGTATTATACATAATTGCAAGTGTAATTAGTATACGAAACGTGAATTCAAAAGAAAATAATATGCAGGTATATCTTGAAGAGAAAAGAAAAGCTACAAGGAAGTGTAATAGATGTGGAGCGGAAAGCAATAAGAAATTTTGTCCTGTGTGCGGAAATGAAATGTCAAAAGTAATATTACATATTAGATATTGTACGAGTTGCAATGTTGCATTTGATAATACAAAGCTTTTTTGCAATAAATGTGGAAAACAATTAAGTGAAAAAGAAATAATTAGGAAACTTTCAGAGGAAAATAAGACTTTAAAAGAAACTTTTGTTAATAATGAAATCGCGAAAATTTGCACAGATATCATAGAAAATCTGAGCGTGAAAGCAAAGGTCTGTATAGGCATTGTAATTCTGATCTGTATTATAGGACTGATTGCCATATGTTTATAATGAACAGTAAGACTGGAATTTAATAGAGTGATTCACATATAGGTTATAGTAGAAATATATTGTAAGAATGAAAGAGGAGAGAATAGTAATGTTAAGAACAAAATCAAAAATAGTAATTGTAGTGCTGGTGCTTGTAGCTTTATTGTTGGCAATGGCTGTTATATTACAATTTTCGAATGGAAAAAGTATCGCAGATGCACTGAAATCAGGAACATTGTCTACTTGTATGGGAGCGGCAAAAATAGCAGTGATATTTGGCAGCACAATATAGATTTTATTATTGAACAAATAAAGTAGTAAACCAGAAACGCTGCGTGCTTTGCAATATAAGCTTGGCAGCGTTTTTTTGTGTAATGCATGATGGATGACTTCATGTTGCGAGCAGATATTAAACTGCAATGTTTCGATCATGTAAAAGTTCAAAACCCATGTAAGCATAGACATGCCGAAGCAACCAATGCAATTTTGGGGATTTCGTGAAAAACAGATAATACGCTTTTTATTGAAACGTGATGTGTGGTATAATCGTAAATGCGAAAGATGAAAATTCGCATAAGAATTTATTTGGAAGGAAGATCATCATGCTTGATATGCTTAAAAAACTTGATAAAATAATGAGGATCCTTTTGATAGTAACGGGCTCATTGTTTGTCGTATTCAAACTTCTGGGCGGCGGGAGATCCGAAGAAGCCGGGAAGAACGTGAAGAAACAGGCGAAGGAAGATTATCAGACAGGAGAGTTTGACGATATCTGCTAAGAATCTGCAGGATCCGATAAGAGCCTGTAAGATCTGGCGAAACCCGGAAGGGAAAAGCGGTCCGGGATAGTTCCGGATCCAAGTGGCACGCAAGGAAACGCAATAATAACGATCATAAAAGGAGTAATCGACATATGAGAATTTGGACTATAGTAAGTGGAATACTGATGGTGCTGACCGGAGCGTTCTGTTTCATGAACCCTGGACAGACCTTTTTATCACTGGCTTTCATAGTTGGTCTTGTGATGGTGATAAACGGACTGATCCACGCGATGGCGTACTTTATCGGAAGAGGTCTGCACAACAAGGGCGACAACAACGGATGGATACTGACGGATGCACTGATAACGCTGATACTCGGGATACTTATACTTTGCAATCAGCTGGTTGTGGATTCGGCTATACCGATGGTGTTCGGAATATGGATGCTGGTGTCGGGAATACTGAGAATAGAGGCGGGCACGCACATCAACAAGCAGAAAAAGCTGCTCAATTTCCGTACGACGATGATAACAGGAACACTTACAGTGCTTGTCGGACTTTTCGGATTCATCAATCCGCTGGTCGAGTGGATGACGACAGCTGTGCTGCTCGGTGTATTCCTCGTTATGCAGGGTGTGAATATCATAGAGCTCGGCATCAACATGCCGCATGAGAAGAAGTCATACGTGAAGATTTACAAGAGAAAGCGTGAGCCGATAAAGATAACGGAAGAAGACGAGACTCCTGAAAAGGTGATAGAGCGTCTCAAGATGAAAGAAGCGGCACAGTCGTCCCAGCAGCCGGCAGTTCCGGTGCAGGATGCGGCAGCAGGAGCAGAAGCGAATGACAGAATATGATGTTTGTATTATAGGAGGAGGGGCAGCCGGCCTGGCAGCGGCTGCTTCTTTTGATAAGCGGATAAAAGCATGCATACTGGAAAAAAACGAGATCCCGGGCAGGAAGATCATGGCTACAGGCGGAGGACGGTGCAATATCACTAATGCAGCCTGTAAAAACAAGGACCTGACCCTGGATTTTTTTGAATCACTGGGAATGATATGTTTCAGCGATGATGAAGGAAGATACTACCCGTATTCGAACCACGCTTCCGATGTCGTGAAAATACTGCTGGATGCGATCGGATCCGCCGATACGGGAAGCACCGAGATCATCACATCTGCGGCAGCAGAGAAGATCGTGAGCGAAAGCGGCTCTTTTTCCGTGATTTTCAAAGACACGAAAAACGGCAGACTTTGCACGACAAAAGCATCAAATGTGCTCATAGCATCAGGCGGCAAGGCTGCGCCGCAGTTCGGCACGACAGGCGATGGGTATTCCCTCGCAAAATCCCTGGGGCACCACATATCACGCGTTTTTCCGATACTCACAGGCGTGGAGTGCGGAGATATGAGAGATGTAAAAGGAGTGCGGGCCAAAGGCAGGGCAGGCCTTTACAGGAACGGCGAGCTCCTGCATGAGGAAAGCGGCGAGATACAGTTTACTGCGGACGGGCTTTCCGGCATATGCATATTCAATCTGACGCCGTATATAAAATCGTCAGGCGGCGAGTCGTTTGCGGAAGCGCTGAAGCAGTTCGAGATAAGGCTCGACCTTGCGCCGGATATACCGGCAGACAAGCTCGCCGGGAGAGAAAGCTCGTTCGGTATACTGACGGAGAAACTTGCAGAGCGTGTCGGCCCTGATAAGATAAAGGACTGGAGGTTACCGGTGCTGGCAGTCAAGGGCTGGAAAAACGCACAGTGTACAGCAGGCGGAGTGGTTACTGACGAGATCGACATGAACACGATGGAGTCGAAACTCGTGAACGGGCTGTATTTTGCAGGTGAAGTCACAGACATGCAGGGGCCTTGCGGCGGGTTCAACCTGCAGAACGCCTGGGAGACAGGAATAAAAGCGGCGAAAGCTCTGAATGAATGGAAGAAAAAACAGGAGAAGGCTGACAGATGAGATACAGGATAAATCAGATCAGACTAGGAATAGATGAAGAAGCTGCAGACTTTGCAGAAGTCATAAGAAAAAAGCTGAGAAAGCCGGATCTGGTGGTGAGCGACATCGAAATAGTAAAAGAATCGGTGGACGCCAGGAGAAAGCCGGATGTGAAACTCGTATACACACTAGATTTTTCGTGCGGTGAAAAGCTCAAGCTCGACAAAGCAGTAAAAAAAGTGTATGGACCGGTGACGGTGAAAAGCGAAGAGGCTGCGGCAAAGCGCAGGCCGCCGGTCATCGCAGGCTTCGGACCGTGCGGGATGTTCGCTGCACTGATACTCGCAGAGGCGGGACTCAGGCCGATCGTGATAGAACGCGGACAGGCGGTGGACGAACGCATAGTATCAGTGAACAGATTCTGGAACGAAGGCGTGCTTGACCCGGAATCAAACGTGCAGTTCGGCGAAGGCGGAGCAGGCACTTTTTCGGACGGAAAGCTGACGACAGGGATAAAAGACGTGAGGATATCTAAGGTGATGGATGAATTCGTTCTGGCAGGCGCGGATCCATCGATAAAATACAGGCAGAAGCCTCACATCGGCACGGACAGGCTGCGCGATATCGTGAAGAACATAAGGCACAAGATAGAGTCACTTGGGGGCAGAGTGGTTTTCGACACGAAGCTGACAGGTATGACGTTTTCGGGGCCGGAGGACAATATCGGTGATCATGGCAATGCTCATGATCGTGGCGGAGTCGGAAGCGGTGGCAGAAGACTGACCGCCGTAAAAACGCTTGATCGCAGCGGCAGGTCTCAGACCATCGAAACAGACAGCCTGATACTGGCGATAGGACACAGCGCGCGAGATACTTTCCGGATGCTTTACGACGAGGGCTTTCCGATGGAGCAGAAACCGTTTTCGATAGGAGTCAGGATAGAGCATCCGCAGAAGATGATCGATAAGGCGCAGTACGGCGACCCGGCTATTGCGGAAAAGCTCGGAGCTGCGGACTACAAACTGAACCACAGATGCGAGAACGGCAGAGGAGTTTATACGTTCTGCATGTGTCCGGGCGGCCATGTGATAGACTCTTCGTCGGAACCGGAAACGGCCGTTACGAATGGTATGAGCAACAGCAGCCGCAGTGCTGAGTTTGCCAACAGCGGGCTGCTCGTGGATGTGCGCAGGGAGGATTTTCCGTCCGGACATCCGCTGGCAGGTATAGAATTCCAGCGAAGATACGAGAGACTTGCATATGAAAACGGCCGCGGCAGGATCCCGGTGACGGATTACGGCAGCTTCAGAAAAGATACGGAAGATCCCGTAAGAAAGAGCCTTCCACCGTTTGCGGCAGATGCGATCATCGAGGCGATGCCGTATATGGGGCGCAAGCTCAGAGGCTTTGACCGGGACGATGCTGTCATGAAAGCGGTGGAGACGAGGAGCTCTTCTCCGGTCAGGATACTGCGCGGAAAGGACCACCAGTGCGCAGCGCCGGAAACAGGAGTCTCCGGATTTTCTGGCGTATACCCGGCAGGCGAAGGTCCGGGATATGCCGGCGGTATCATGTCGGCAGCTGTGGACGGGATAAAAACTGCGGAATATGTGATCATGGATTATGGCACAGATACAGGGATATTTCCGGGATAGGCGAATATAATTTATCATGCCGGGCAGAAACGTTCCATGCGGATGAGCATGATGAGCAGAAAGTCTGCTCTGAGCCGGATCGCCAATGCGTGCAGCATGAAGCTCAGGTCCTGAAGCTCAGGTTTCAAAGTCCGGCAAATAAAAAACAGGGAGAAGCCATGTCTGTCAGGGAAGAGCTGCTGTTCGATTTTGCGATCAACATGCCTAGAGTACTGGTAAGCGGAGAAACGACTGTACTGGACAATGTCAGGAAAGTGATGCTTCTGACGGACAGTGAAATCGTTGTTTTCAGCGGAGCGAAATATACCTCTTTAAAAGGGCGCGGTTTCGTAATCACGCAGCTGAAAGAAGGAAGGATGCTGGTATCAGGTGAGGTCGAGGAAATACGGTTTTTTTCGTCATTACAGGAAGATAAAGATTGAAGGCACAGGCCTTGCGGGTTTTGTGAACAAATGCATGAAAAACGGGATATTCCTCAGGAACATCAGATGGAAGGACCCGGTAGAGTCTTCCGCAGAGGTCAGCGGAGATGATTTCGACGCTTTCCGGAAGACCGCAGGTCATTCGTACAAGCTGACAGTGACCGGCGAAGGCGGTGCGATCCCGTTTTTGAGAAGCCTGCGTTCGCGGATATCGGCGATAGCAGGAGCCTTTGTTCTGGGGGCTTTTATTTTTTATCAGAGCCTGTTCGTGGCGGAGATAAGGATCGACGGATACAGGAGCATAAGCGAAGAGCAGCTGAGACACGTCATGTCTGAAGCAGGGCTTTTTGAAGGCGCCAGAAGACAGAATAACTATAACGCTGTAAAGTCTGCGCTTTACAGTGAATTCGACAATATAGCGTGGGTAGGCATACACGAGGCCGGGAAGATGGTCGAAGTGGAGATCTCGGAAAGCTCGGATGAGCGGGAGGCTGAGCCAGCCGATGAAACGCCGGTCGATATCGTGGCTGCAAGATCGGGAGTGATAGAGAGGATCCTTCCGCTGCAGGGAGAGGCGCTGGTCAAAAACGGCGATTACGTGAACAAGGGCGATGTGCTGATATCAGGAACGTTAGAGTACCAGAGCACCGACTACAGCAGAGGCGACGGCTTTTTTTACAGATACAGTCACGCTTCAGGTGAAGCGCTTGCAAAGACGCCGCGCAGGCTTACATATTATATAGAGAAAAATGTACGTGTAAAGGAGCCGACGGGCAGACATATCCCGGGTATTTATGTAAAAATCGGCGACTTCGAGGTCGATACCGCGTCATGGTTCAGCAGATTTGCCGCATCCGAACGCAGAGAAAAGATGCTGATCGATGCAGTGAGACCGCTACCGGTCAGGATCGGGGTCACGAGAGTGGACGAAGTCACGATAAAGGAGTCACACCGGGACATGAACAGGCTTTCGGACATGGTCGACGCGGCGGTGAGGCAGTACGCCAGAGAAAATTTCGGCAGTGATTCCGCTATAGCGGATCATCAGATCGATTATACGGAAAGCGCAGGCGTGATCAGAGCTGATGTGCTGCTGGAAGTCCTTGAAGACATAGGCAAAGAAAAGGTCATAAAGATCAAAGAAAATGAGGAAAAGGAGAAAGCCGGAGCCGGGGCGCAGGCAGGAAGCGAAACTGCAGAATAAATAGTTTGAATTTTACACTGTAAGAAAATATAATAAGGATAGACAATGACCATGAGATAAATTCATGGAAAAACGGCAGAAGGAGATAGCAATTGGAGGATCAGGGACAGAAAAACGGCAGAATGGTAAATGTCGAGGTAAGCGACGGTATAGACAGGAGCGAGCTCTTTGGAGGACTTGATAAAAACCTCAGGCTGATAGAAGAAAACCTCAAGGTGGATATAATACAGAGAGACGACAGTCTGATACTGAAAGGCGAATATGCATCGCGGGCAGAAAAGATAATAAAAGAAATGATGAGCGTGCTTGAAAAAGGAGGAAAATTGGACGAGCAGAAGATAAATTATATTGCAGATCTCAGCGACAGGGGGATCTCGTACAGGGAAGAAAATCCGGGAAAGGACATAATCTGTTTCACACATGAAGGTAAACCTCTCAGAGCGAAAACCATAGGACAGAAGACATATGTCGATTCGATAAGAAAAAAGGATATAGTGTTCGGGATCGGGCCTGCGGGAACAGGCAAGACCTACATCGCAGTAGCGATGGCAGTGAATGCTTTCAAGAACAAACAGGTGCAGAAGATAATACTCGCAAGACCGGCTGTCGAAGCAGGAGAGAGACTCGGATTCCTGCCGGGGGACCTGCAGGAAAAGGTGGATCCGTATCTCAGACCGCTGTACGACGCTCTTTACGATGTGCTCGGCAGGGAAAGCGCGCTTAGGCTGAAGGAAAAGGAAGTCATCGAGGTCGTTCCGCTGGCATATATGAGAGGAAGGACGCTCGACAATTCGTTCATAATACTCGACGAGGCCCAGAATACGACGCCAGAACAGATGAAGATGTTCCTGACAAGGATGGGATTCGGTTCAAAAGTCGTGGTTACAGGCGATATAACGCAGATAGATCTTCCGAGAGGAAAGAAATCAGGGCTCAAGGAAGCTGCCGCGGTGCTGAAAGACGTGCGCGAGATCAGTTTCTGCTATATGAAAGAAGCCGATGTCGTAAGGCATCAGCTCGTGAAAAAGATCATCAATGCATACGATGTGTACTACAGGGCACATCCGTCCAGGGAGGAAGAATAGCCGTAATATGAGAATACTTTGCAGTGACGAAAAGTTCGCAGAAAGCGAAATGATGGATGTATTCCGCGAGGCCGCGGTACTGTGTGTGGAAAAAGAGGGACTGCCTGAGGATGCTGTGGAGATAAGCCTGTCGTTCGTATCAAAAGACGAGATACACAGGCTGAACAGGATATACAGGAACGTGGACAGGCATACAGATGTGCTGTCTTTCCCGATGGTGGAGGATTTCAACGAGATCGAAGAGGATGATGAAGAGATCCTACTCGGAGATGTCGTGATATGCAGGGAGCAGGCAAGAGAGCAGGCTAAAGAGTACGGACATTCCGAGGAAAGAGAGCTGACATATCTCTTCGTGCACAGCGTGCTGCACCTTCTGGGATATGATCACATGGAAGATGAAGAGAAGAAAGAAATGAGAGCACGCGAGGAAGAAGTTATGACGCAGCTGGGGATCGGGAGGTGACCGGTATGGACAGTGAGTATATGAAAATGACAGGAGATCTGTTTGACATGGCTGTAAAAGCGTCGGCTAACGCGTATGCGCCGTTTTCACATTTTCATGTCGGAGCTGCGCTGCTGGCGTCGAGCGGCAGAGCATACACCGGAGTAAATGTCGAGAATTCCTCATTCGGCGCGACGATATGTGCGGAGCGTACGGCATTTGTAAAAGCGATCTCCGAGGGAGAGCGCGACTTTACGGCGATAGCGATAGCTGCAAAGACAGCAGACGGCAAGATAGCAGAGTCGCTGCCGTGCGGCATATGCAGACAGTTCATGTATGAATTTTCGCCTGATATATTCATCATAACCGGTACTGACCGGGAAAAGCTCGATGTGAGAAAGCTCAGCGATCTGCTGCCGCTGGGGTTTGCGCTGGAACCGGAAGAACGATAATGCTGCGGCAGAAATGGAGGATAAGATGAAGACTGGATTCATTGCCATAGTCGGAAGACCTAATGTGGGCAAATCAACGCTGCTGAATGCCATCCTGGGGGAAAAGATAGCAATAACGACAGACAAGCCTCAGACAACGAGAAATGCGATAAGAGGCATCTATACACATTATGCCGACGAAGAGATAAAAGAAGATACACAGATGGTGTTCATAGACACACCGGGCATACACCGTCCGAGGACAAAGCTCGGCGAATACATGACGGATACGGCTACAGGGACTTTCAACGAAGTCGAAGCGATAATATTCATCGTCGACGACAAGCTGTCGGCCGGACCGGGAGACAAATACATCGTCGACCTGCTGGACAACGTAACGACGCCTAAGATACTTGTGATAAACAAGATAGACAAGATGGAGCCTGACTTTTTCAGAGAAGTGTATGAAGAATATGACAAGCTCGGAATTTTCGAAGAAATCATAGGCGTATCGGCGATAGAAGGCAAAAATGTCGATGATGTGATAAAATGCGCGGTGGGCTTCATGGAGGAAGGGCCGATGTTCTTCCCGGACGACATGATAACGGAGCATCCGGAGCGTTTTATCGTGAGCGAGATAATAAGAGAAAAGATCCTTCTATATCTGCAGGATGAAGTTCCTCACGGTGTTGCGGTCGAGATAGAGCAGTATAAGGAAGAGCGCAGCCTGACGAGGATCAGCGCCGTGATATACTGCGAGAAGAAATCGCATAAAGGTATGATAATCGGAAAAGGCGGCAGGAAGCTCAAGGGCATCGGCAAGAGCGCCCGTCAGGAGATCGAGGCGCTGCTGGGAACGAAAGTGTTCCTGGAGCTGTGGGTAAAGGTCAAGGAAAACTGGCGTGACAGCGATATAGCTCTTTCCAATTTCGGATACAAGGATTAGGTGCAGGGTTGCTTACTGATACAGAGGGCATAGTGCTCAGACAGGTAAAAACTTCATACGGCAGGCGCATGGTGCTGCTTTTTTCAAAGAAATACGGCAAGATCAGCGCAGGCACGAGCATAGCCGAAAAGGGCAGGAACAGAAGCTCACTGGCTCTGAGACCGTTCACATACGGACGTTACGAGATGTTCAAAAACCGTGAAAGCTATAACATAAACAGTGCGGATGTGATAAGGAGCTACTACGGGATCGGCGAGGATGTCGACAAGTACATGAACGGGGCGTATGTGCTGGAATTCACTGAACGCATACTGTCGGACGAAGTCCCGTCTCCGGGGATATTCAGTCTGCTGATCGACTTTTTCGATATGCTGGAAAACCGTAGCAGGGGCATAGGGACACTGGTCCTCGCTTATCAGACGAAGGTACTGAGGTATTCGGGAGTGATGCCGCAGCTCGACCACTGTGCGGTCTGCGGAGAAAAAAAGCCGGCAGCTAAATTCAGCATTCCCGACGGGGGAATAATATGCAGTGACTGTCTGAAGAGTAAAGAAAATTTAGAATGCCATACATTGATTTATGACATTAAATTTGGTATATTAGATATATTAAAGTATTTTACGGTGAATCCGTTAAAAAAACTGGAACATCTTGCATTGAAAGAAGACGCGGGCAGGCTGCTGCAGGAGATAATCAGAGAATATGCAGCATACTACCTTGACGCTTCGGACTTAAAAAGTGAAAAACTTATTCAAATGTAGAGTTGAACAGGAGGTAGAGTATGGAAATCACATTAGAGAAAATCGAACTGGTGAAGGATAGAACAGGCGTGACATATGCAGAGGCTAAAGCAGCGCTCGAAGAGGCTGACGGCAGCGTAGTGGATGCGATAATCGCTATCGAAGAAACAGTGAATGCCGGAGAGAAGAAGAGAGGTTTCGGCAAGAAGGGGGAGGCTCTTTTTGACAGTCTCAAAGAACTCGTTAAGAAGGGCAACGTTGCAAAGATCCAGGTAAAGAGGGATGATGAAACGATCCTCAATGTGCCTGTGAATGCAGGTATCGTGGGTATAGTGATCGCTCCGATCGCGTCAGTGGTCGCTGTAGTCGCTGCATTCGGATTCAGATGCACTATAGAAGTGATCAAGGATGACGGAACGATAATCGACGTCAGCGATGCTGTAAATGATGCTGTGGGAACAGTTGTTGAAAAAAGCAGCAATGTGGTCGGCGAGGTAAAGGAAAAGAGCACTCAGATATATCAGAAGGGTGTCGAGAAGGCAGGAGAAGCTGTGAACCGCATCAAGAAGGGTCCGGGAGAATTCGATTTCTCGGAATGCTTCGATGAGAATGAAGCGGATACAGAGATAAAGGCAGAAGACGAAGATACTGTGGCTGCAGAAAGTGCAGATGACAAGTGTGCATGCGGATGTGGCTGCGAGGCAGAAGCATCTGAGGCTGAAGTAGAGGAAGCTGCAGCTGATGAAGCCGGTGCAGAGGATACATGCGGTTGCTGCTGCGGTACAGAAGAGGCCGAGGAAGAGAAATAGACAAAAATCAGAAGGAAGTAAGGAAATGAGCAGAAAAGTTACAATGGAAAAGCTTACAGCCCTGGCGAAGAACAGAGGATATATCTATCCGGGTTCTGAAATATACGGCGGGCTGGCCAACACATGGGATTACGGTCCGCTCGGTGTTGAGTTCAAGAACAACATCAAGAAGGCATGGTGGAAGAAATTCGTTCAGGAGTCAAAATACAACGTGGGCCTTGATGCAGCGATACTGATGAACCCGCAGACATGGGTGGCTTCAGGACACGTTGGAGGATTCGCGGATCCGCTGATCGACTGCAAGAGCTGCAAGTCGAGATTCAGAGCAGACCAGCTTATCGAAGGCTGGCTCAAGGAACAGGGAATGGAAGATATCACAGTTGACGGATGGTCGAATGACAAGCTGCAGTCATTCATCGAGGAAAAAGGCATCAAATGCCCCGAATGCGGCAAGTCAGACTTCACAGGTATCCGCCAGTTCAATCTCATGTTCAAGACTTTCCAGGGCGTTACGGAGGATTCCAAAGCGGAGATTTTCCTCAGACCGGAAACTGCTCAGGGAATATTCGTCAACTTCAAAAACGTGCAGAGAACTTCAAGAAAGAAGATCCCGTTCGGTATAGCGCAGGTGGGAAAATCGTTCAGAAACGAGATCACACCGGGCAACTTCATCTTCAGAACGAGAGAATTCGAACAGATGGAGCTCGAGTTCTTCTGTGCTCCGGGAACAGACCTTGAATGGTTCGCATACTGGAAGGATTACTGTGTAAACTTCCTGAAGGCGCTCGGAATGAAGGACGAAAACATAAAGCTCAGAGATCATGATCAGGAAGAGCTGTCACACTACAGCAATGCGACTACAGACATAGAGTACAGGTTCCCGTTTGGATGGGGAGAACTCTGGGGTATCGCAGACAGAACTGACTTCGACCTCAAGCAGCACATGGAGCATTCAGGACAGGACATGAGCTACATGGATCCTGAAACGAATGAAAAATACGTGCCTTACTGCATAGAGCCGTCTCTCGGCGCTGATCGTGTGGCACTGGCATTCCTTACAGAAGCGTATGACGAAGAAGTGCTGACTGACAGCAAGGGCAAGGAAGACGTGAGAACAGTCCTGAGACTGCATCCGGCGCTTGCTCCGTTCAAGGCTGCAGTGCTTCCTCTTGCAAAGAAGCTTGCACCTGTTGCTGAGCCTATCTATGAGGAACTTGCAAAGCATTTCTCAGTCGATTACGATGTCACAGGCTCTATAGGCAAGAGATACAGAAGAGAGGACGAGATAGGAACACCGTTCTCGATATGCGTGGACTTTGATACAGAGACAGACGGTTGCGTCACTGTAAGAGACAGAGACACGATGGAACAGATCCGTATACCTGTTGAGCAGGTAAAGGAATATATAGAGCAAAAATTAGTCTTTTAATTTAAAGCGAGGAGAGTAAAAGGTAAAATGAAAAAATTTGTGTATTCATTCAATGAAGGCTCAAAAGACATGAAAGATCTGCTGGGCGGCAAAGGTGCAAACCTGGCAGAAATGACAAAGATAGGTTTACCGGTGCCTTTTGGGTTCACAGTAACAACTGAAGCATGCAACAGATATTATGAAGAAGGAAAGACTATCGGCGAAGATATAGTAGCAGCAATTTTCGAAAAGCTCGAAGAGCTCGAAAATGTTACGGGAAAGAAATTCGGAGACGTAGGAAATCCGCTTCTGGTTTCAGTTCGTTCAGGTGCAAAGATCTCGATGCCGGGAATGATGGACACTATCCTGAACCTGGGTCTGAATGACAATACAGTAGAAGGTCTTGCGACACTTACTGAAAACCCTAGATTCGCATATGACAGCTACAGAAGATTCATCCAGATGTTCGGAGACGTAGTAATGGAGATCGACAAGAGAAAGTTCGATGCGATCTTCGATGCACAGAAAGAAAAGAAGGGCTGCACTTTCGACGTAGAGCTCACTACAGAAGATCTCAAGGAGATCATCACGGGATACAAAGCTCTCGTTAAGGAAGAAATGGGCAGAGACTTCCCGCAGGAGCCTAAAGATCAGCTGATGGAAGCTGTAATGGCAGTATTCAGATCGTGGAACAACGACAGAGCTATCCTTTACAGAAAGCTCAATGAGATTCCTGACAGCATCGGTACAGCTGTAAACGTGCAGTCGATGGTATTCGGTAACATGGGAGATACATCAGGTACAGGTGTTGCATTTACGAGAAATGCTGCAACAGGTGAAAAAGCGCTGTTCGGTGAGTTCCTCGTGAACGCTCAGGGCGAAGACGTTGTAGCAGGTATCAGAACACCGCAGCCTATCGCAGAGATGGCAGAAGCTTTCCCTGAAGTTTACAAGGAATTCGTAAGGATCGCAGAGCTTCTTGAAAACCACTACAGAGACATGCAGGACATGGAGTTCACTGTAGAAAGAGAAAAGCTTTACATGCTCCAGACAAGAAACGGCAAGAGAACAGCTCCTGCAGCAGTGAAGATCGCTGTTGACATGGAAGCTGAAGGCCTCATAGATAAAGAAACTGCAGTTATGCGTATAGAACCGGCTCAGATCGATCAGCTGCTTCACCCTATGTTCGATGCAGATGAACTCGCAAAGGCTGAGAAACTGACTAAGGGACTTCCGGCATCACCGGGTGCAGCAACAGGAAAGATCTACTTCAACGCTGCAGATGCAGAAGCAGCAGTTGCAAACGGAGAAAAGGCTATCCTCGTAAGACTCGAGACATCACCTGAAGACCTTGCAGGTATGGTAGCAGCAGAAGGTATCCTCACAGCAAGAGGCGGTATGACATCACATGCGGCAGTAGTTGCAAGAGGTATGGGTAAGTGCTGTGTATCAGGCTGCTCAGAGATCAAGGTGGATGAAGACAACAAGAAACTCATCATCGGCGGAGAGACTTTCGTTGAGGGAGATTACATCTCACTGAACGGATCTGCAGGTGACGTACTCAAAGGCCAGGTAAAGACTGTTCCGCCTGAACTGTCAGGAGACTTTGGAAAGATCATGTCATGGGCTGATGATATCAGAACCCTGAAGGTAAGAACAAATGCCGACAATCCTAGAGATGCAAAGCAGGCAGTTGACTTCGGTGCTGAAGGTATCGGACTCTGCAGAACTGAGCACATGTTCTTTGAAGAAGAGAGGATCCCGGCTATCAGAAGAATGATCATGGCTGATACTGAAGAAGAGAGAAGAGAAGCTCTGAAGTTCCTCCTGCCATATCAGCAGGGAGACTTCGAGGGAATATATGAAACTATGGGTGACAGACCGGTAACTATCAGATTGCTGGATCCGCCTCTCCACGAGTTCATCCCGCACACAGACGAAGAGCTTCATGAACTGTCGGCACAGATCAACGTTCCATACGAAAAACTGGCCAAGAAGGCAGAAGAACTCCACGAGTTCAACCCTATGCTCGGACACAGAGGCTGCAGACTTGCCGTTACATATCCTGAGATCGCAGAGATGCAGGCTGAAGCTATCATCAGAGCAGCTATCAAGGTAAGAGCTGAAAAGGGATACGATATCATTCCTGAGATCATGATCCCGCTCGTAGGCATGAAGGCTGAGCTGGCTGATGTAAAGGCTACAGTAGTCAAGACTGTCGACAAGGTAATGGAAGAAGAAGGTGTTAAGTTCGATTACATGGTAGGTACCATGATCGAGATCCCTAGAGCAGCTCTGACTGCAGATGAGATCGCTGAAGAAGCTGAATTCTTCTCATTCGGTACTAATGACCTGACTCAGATGACATTCGGATTCTCAAGAGACGATACAGGCAAGATCATCAAGGAATACAGAGACAAGGGCATCTTCGAGGATGATCCGTTCCAGAGCATCGACCAGACAGGCGTAGGCAAACTCGTGAAGATGGCTGTAGAGCTCGGTAAGCAGACAAGACCGAACATCAAGCTCGGCATCTGTGGAGAACACGGCGGAGATCCTAAGTCGATCGCATTCTGCAATGCAGTAGGGCTCCAGTACGTATCATGCTCACCGTTCAGAGTTCCTATCGCAAGACTGGCAGCAGCACAGGCAGCTATCAATCAGAAGTAGCTTGTAGCCACGCCACTAAAAGATCCGAGCTGTTTTTTGGGAACTTTCGAAATTTCGAAAGAATTTATGAGACAGAGTATGAAGATTTATCATCCGGAAAACTCGTTTCATTACCCAGAAAAGCTTGAAATAAAGCTATTCCTAGTATAGGGTGTCTGCTTAGACACCCTCAAACTGTAGACAAAGCCTCTTGGATTATCATAATCTGAGAGGCTTTTCGTCTATGTGATCGGGTTAAAATTCCAAATATGGCTTGAAAAACGAGAACATCGGCAAGAAGTCAGCATATTTTTCTTTCTCCTTGGCAGTAGTTTAGCCAGTTTTTTCATGTTCAGGCATGCAAAGGTAAGCCCAACCTTCATGGCCATTTTAGCCTTACCACGTTGCTGGGTATATCTCATGCAATGATTTTCTTTTGCTACACCGAAGATTCTCTCTATGGTCTCCTTACGTTTGTTGTAGACTTCTTTCATTCCAGTGCTATGCCTGATATCTTCACATGTATCAATGTAATCCTGCCACAGGTGCCTTGTAACTACCTTTTGGTGGTTTTTGCTTTGTGTACACTGAGATATGTAGGGGCATCTTTCACATACATCAGGATTACTCTTGTATTCCCGATAGCCCTCTCTGTTTGTTGTAGCATATTTCAGGATCTGATTGTTCGGGCAAATGCAGCAGTCGAAATATTCGTCATATACATACTCGTATTTCTTAAAGAACCCCTCTTTCGTCATCGGTCTCGTGTACGGGAACACAGGTATTACTACGTCATCTATTAACAGCTTTGCTATGGCTGGTGTTTTGTAACCTGCATCAGCTACTATTATGCCGGGATCATACCGCTTAAGCTTCTTGTATATTGAAGGAAAGGTCATGTAATCATGTTCATTGCCAGGGTGTATTGTATAACCAAGGATCCATCCATGTCTGTCGCATGCAGCTTCAACGGCATATGCAAAGACTTCTTTGTGTTCTCCCTTATGGAACCATCCGCTTTCAGGATCTGTGGTGCTTTCCTTCTTTTCCTTTAAGTCCCCGTTTTGCCCTGATAGATTACCGGGATCATCATCGCTGTTATCATCTTCTTTATCCTTAAGAGGTTTCTTACCATGAGCTTCGCGATCCGCATTGATTTCGCTCTTGAGTTGTTCATCGTAAAATCTTGCAGTTTTCCTGGCAACAAGAATCTTTTTTGATTTCTTTCTGTTAGCAGCCGCCTTTACATGAGTCGCATCAACGAAAATGGTTGAAGGAGCTACAAGATCATATTTCATGCACTGCATTAGAATGTTTGCGAAAATCTGCTCGAATAAATCTGTGTCTTCGAATCTCCTTTTGTAGTTCTTTCCAAAAGTGCTGAAATGAGGAACCGGATCAAAGAAATCCAATCCCAGGAACCATTTGTAAGCTACATTGACTTCAATGTCCTTTATTGTCTGGCGCATACTTTTAATACCAAACATGTACTGTATGATCGGGATCTTGATCAGCATAACCGGATCGATACTTGGTCTGCCGTTATCGGAAGAATACTTGTCTTCGACTAAATCGTATATGAATGAGAAATCCACTGAACGGTCTATTTTGCGAAGGATGTGGTCTTCTGGCACCAGTTGATCTAGAGAAACAATCTGGACCTGACCCTTATTGCTTACATTTTTAGTAATCATATCGAACCTCTTTTCTTAGATCATGATACCATAAAGCCATTGGAAATTCAACATTTCAGAGGATTGTATGTACTCAAAACACACTGATTTGACACTGTGAAAACACCAAAAACAAAACAAAGTCCACACTTTTACATGTGGGCTTTGTCTACAGTTTGGCCTGTCCCTATATTGGGACAGGTTTTCTGTTACCATTAGAATCATAAAAGGGGGAGTGCACGATTTTCGCGGCTGTCAGAAATTTTTGATATTTTGTAGATTAATATTGTGCATATTCCGCTCCAACGGTGAATTGATTCCGCTTGAATCGGTAAACCCGTTTCCGGACGTTCGGTGAACACTTCCGTTCCAAACGGTAAAGTTTTATAGTTCCTTTCGTAGTTAAAAAATTTACGAAAGGAGTATTGATTATGCATGACTACAGCACAATTGTTGGAGTAATCGAGATGCGGGATAAAAACATTCCGCTCACCTCAATCCGCCTATAAATGCTAATCTAAAAGTGAGCCACTTTTAGTAAAAATGCTCGCTTGAAAGTGAGCCACTTCCATATTACTCTGAACTTAATCTTAGGGTCTGAGGTGTACCCCAAAAAGTAGAGTCTGAAAAAAGATGATATAATAGAGACAATACGGAGGTACACTATGGCACGATCAAAGTATTCAAGA
>CABIWW010000002.1:255524-317785 GCA_902362435.1 Eubacteriaceae bacterium | reverse complement strand
GAGCAATATTTGATTCTATATTGATGTAGCGCCGTATACGAGAACCGTACGTACGGTGCAATGGGAGGGTGAGTATACTCACTCTACCCTATTATTGCGCTGTAAAATAAAACAAAAAATGCTGGTCAGGAGCTGAATGACGCAGAAATGCGTCACAGCTCTGTTTTTTTATTATTTCCCGGAAAAATACCGGGGTATTGGACGGATCTGCGGATAAATGGCACCTGCAGGCTTTGCAGAGAAGGTCAGTGCGATAACATTTTTATGAATAAAAGTTAGTTCACAAAAAACCACAGTTTTTTTGCAGGTGTGTAAAAGTCTGAAAATTCAGGCGTTCGCGGCCTTTGCATAAAAAGGCAGAGGGGCGATTTCCGTGCATGCATTGAAAGCATGGCAGAGGTTTTGCAGTATATGGTAGCGTGCACATGTTGTTGTTGATTTATGGGCCCCGGGCTTTGGCACAAGCCCGAAAAATATTTGGTTAAAAGGAGGGTTGACATGGATAATTTCGGTATCATCACGCTGCTGCCACCGATTCTGATCATAGTTTTCGCGCTGATCACGAAGAAGACTTTCGAAGCTCTTGTTCTCGGCGGTATAGTAGGCTGCATAATCGCTTACGGCAAAGGGTTTTTCGAAGGATATCTCGGTTTTTTGTACGAGACGATGTCGGATACGGGCAACATATGGGTGATCCTGACTGTGGGGATCTTTGGATCATTTATCGCTATAATGCGAAAGGCCAGAGCGACGTCAGGGTTTACGAAATTCGTACTGAAGTACTCGAAGAGTGAAAAGAAGTCAATGTTTATCGCATGGCTGCTGGGGATCGTCATTTTTGTGGATGAATATCTCAATGTACTGACGATAGGCAATGCCATGAGAACTGTCTGCGATCAGCAGAAGACACCGAGGGAGATGCTGGCATATGTCATCGATTCGACCGGCGTCCCGGTATGCATGCTGATCCCGATCTCAACTCAGGCGGTCTACTGGGCGAGTATGCTGGCTGAAGAGCCGACGCTCGCGCCTCTGGGGGACGGGATGGATATATTTATCAAGACGATACCGTTTTCGTTCTATGCGATGGCGGCTACAGTGATAGTTCCACTGGTGATTTTAGGGGTGATACCTAAGATCGGGGCGATGAAAAAGGCTTATGCAAGAACGGCTGAAACGGGAATGACATATAACGAAGGAAGCAGGAAATTCAATATGGACGAAGACTATGATCCTGACAACGCAGCGAGCATATGGGATTTCATCATCCCTATGGCAGCGCTGATCGCAGGCACGCTGTACTTCGACATGGATCTGCTTACGGGAGTAGTTATAGGCACAGTAGTGGCGACGGTTATGTACATGGTAAGGAAAAGGATCACGTTCAGTGATTTTTCGGATGCGTTCATGACCGGGTTTGCTGATATGTTCCTGATGTTCGCGATCATTATTTCGGCGCTTACTCTGCAGAAAGTGCTCGCGGCTATAGGGATGTCGGAGTTTATCATCGAGTCTGTGGCGCCGCATGTGACGCCGGGGATACTGCCGGCAGCGGCATTTGTCATCGTGGCATGTCTGTCATTTGTTACCGGAAGCTGCTGGGGCGTACCGGCAGTGACCATACCGATCATAGTTCCGCTGGGAGCTGCGGTAGGCGCTGACCCGCTGATCACTGTTGCAGCGATCCTGTCTTCGGCAACGTTCGGAGCTCATGCATGTTTCTATTCCGATGCGACTGTACTGTCATCATCGGCAGCGGGCATCGAAAATATGGATCATGCGCTGACGCAGATCCCGTATGCACTGATAGGGGCGGGGCTTGCGATAATAGGATATCTGATAGCAGGGTTCGTAACTGTCTGATAGGGCCGGGCCGGAGTTTTTGCACGGCGCAGGTGTGCGGCCGTATGGCCTGAGCAGTGCCGGATAGTATGTAAAGGCATCGGGATCATGGTACTAAAATCGGCCTGCGGCCGAAAGATATATGAACCACCGCGAGGGTGTAACCTTTATGTCGGTCTTCGACCGACAAACATATGAAAGGAGATTTTTGATATGATGAAACTGGTTATTTTAGGAGCAGGATTGCAGGGTAATATCTGCTGTACGGACCTTTGTGACAAAGAGCTGAGTCCGGGTGAAAAGGAGATCCTGATAGCCGATTATGATTTTGCGAAGGCGAAGGATGTCGCCGACAGATTCGGTCTCAAGGCCGTACAGCTTGATGTTCGCGATCACGACAAGCTGATAGAAGTGATCAATGGTGCTGACGTTGTGCTCAACTGTGTACAGTACAACTGGAACATAGACATCATGAACGCGTGTCTCGAAGTCCATGCGCACTACATAGATCTCGGCGGACTTTTCCACGTGACTAAGAAGCAGCTTGAACTGAACGACAGATTCAGGGAAGCAGGTCTGACGGCTGTGCTTGGCATGGGAAGCACGCCGGGTACGATGAACGTCATGGCAGGCTATGCCGCAAGCCAGCTCGACACGATCGAAGAAGCCAAAGCGATATGCGCGTGCGGCGACTTTACAAAAACCGATGCCGTGATAGGGATACCGTATTCGCTGCTGACAGTAATGGAAGAGCATACGCTGGAACCGTGGATCCTAAGAGACGGAGAGCTCGTGCCGGTACCTGCAGGCAGCGGCAAGGAAACGATCGCATTCTCCGAACCGATAGGCGCAGCCGATGCATTTTACTGTATACACTCGGAACCTGTGCAGTTTGCAAGCTCCTTTAGAGATAAAGGTATAAAGAACGCGAGCTTCAAGCTTTCTCTGCCTGCCGGATTCGAGGAAAGGATCAGCTTCCTGGCAGACCTGGGGTTTGCATCGGAGGAACCTGTTGTGGCGGCGGGGCAGGAGGTCAATCCGCTGCGCACGATGGTATCGGTGGTGAACAGGTATCTGGAGCGTTATGACGGCAGTAATGATGGAGAATTGAACGACTGTGATGTGCTGAGAGCTGAGGTCACCGGCACGAAGGACGGTATAGAGAAGGAGATCGCCGTGGAATGTGTGATCCGCACAAGTGAAAAATGGGGCTTCATGGCCGGTGCTCTTGATACAGGTGTGCCTCCGTCGATCGTTGCGCAGATGATATACAACGGTGAGATCACAGAGAGGGGCGCATTCGGAGCAGAGATGTGCGTGCCGCCGATCCCGTATTTCAAAGAGCTTGCAAAGAGGCAGATGCCGGTATACTGCGTTGAGAAGACGCCGCTTTCGAGCAGTGATTTCACGCAGCTCAAGAGAGAAATGTATAAGCCTAAATAAATTCCTGAATAAAAGAAAAGCCTGAGTAAGGTGATTGCAGTGATATGCTGTTGGGCGATATATTATGGAAGCAAACGTCGTGCCGATTGCCGGTGGATGACATATTATGGAAATACGCTGCGCTGGTTCCCAGCAGATTTTCCGGATCCCGCAAAAATGACACCTCAAAAAAGAGCCCCAAAAGATCGAAAAAAGACAAAAACCCCGTCAGCACAGCCCGTGATATCTTGAAAAGCTGTGTGACGGGGTCGATTACTATTTGAGTTGTTCCCGCGGCTCTAAGTTAAGACCTGCGAATCGGTGCACTGAGCATCTTCACCGGCAATGCGGCACTCTCTTCGCGGTTTCCGCAGTCCTGGGCCAAGGCCTTCGGATTAAAGCGCTGCCTTGATAGCTTCGAGCAGATCGTCGTATTCGTCGTAAGCAGGAAGCTCAGGATACTCCGCCTTGATAGCGTCTGTGCTCTTGAACAGGAAGCCTGCCTTGCTTGCCTGGATCATGCCGATATCATTGTGGCTGTCGCCGCTTGCGATAGTTTCGAAGCCGATCGACTGCAGAGCCTTTACTGTAGTGTACTTTGACTTTTCGCAGCGCATCTTATGCTTCAGGATCGTGCCGTCCTCTGCGATCTCGAGAGAATTGCAGAACAGAGTAGGCCAGCCGAGCTTTTCCATCATAGGCTGAGCGAACTGTTCGAATGTATCGCTGATGATGATCACCTGAGTGATGCTTCTCAGTTCATCCAGGAATTCCTTTGCGCCCGGGATCGGGTCCATCTTACCGATAGTTTCCTGTATTTCCTTGATTCCCAGGTTGTGCTTTCTGAGGATGTCGAGTCTGTACTCCATGAGCTTGTCATAATCCGGCTCGTCACGAGTCGTTCTCTTCAGCTCCTCGATGCCCGTTGCCTCGGCGAATGCGATCCAGATCTCAGGGATAAGTACGCCTTCCATGTCTAAACAAACTATATTCATTATGATACCTCCTATATTGAATAAATGCATTTTAGATCTGCTGTCAGTTATGCAAATCTGCACAGTGCCGGTTTTCCATAACGCTCACGATCGTCGGACACCTGCATCTTTGCATGAAATAATTCTAACATAAATACCGTGGCTGTGGAATAAATATTTGCGGCTTCACCGTCTTCACAGAAAATTTACATTTCAGAGGGCCTGAAAATGACCTTCCCCCTTTGTAGAGCTACATATATATATGATATACTATCTGCAAGCCGGAACTCGCGTAAAGCGCAGACGACGGCACAGCACAGAGATTTTTAGTGGGAGAAATACGATAATAATGAATAACGAAGACACGCATACCAAAGATAAAGTTTTTGTCATAGGGCACAAGAGCCCGGACACCGATTCGATCTGCTCGGCGATAGCCTATGCGGAGCTGAGGAACCAGAGCGGCGATGCCGATTACATCGCCTGCAGGGCGGGGATCGTGAACGAGGAAACGAAGTTCGTACTCAAGTACTTTGGAGTGGAGGTGCCGCTGTATCTGGGCACGGTGCAGCCGGATATCAGTGATATAGACCTCAACATGATCGCAGGCATAGACAACGATGATTCCATAAAGAGAGCATGGGAGCTGATGGCCGAGCAGGACGCGAGGTCGGTGCCGGTGCTGTCGGACGGCAGGGTGCAGGGGATCGTTTCGATAACGGATATCGCCAAGTCATATATGGACGAAAGCGACAGCCATGTGCTGGCGACAGCCAGAACGAGATTTTCGAGCATCGCAGAGACACTTAACGGCAGGATAATATGCGGCGACCACAACGAAGTGTTTGAAAAGGGCAAGGTGACGATCGCGGCTTCCAGTCCGGATATAATGGAGGGCTTCATAGAGGAGAATGACCTGGTAGTGACCGGAAACCGTTTCGAGACGCACTTCACGGCAATAGAGCTGGGGGCGAAATGTCTGGTAATGTGCCAGGGATCGACGCCGACGAAAACGATAAAAAAGCTGGCGGAAGACAGAGGCTGCATCATCATCAGCACGCCGTACGATACCTTCACGACAGCGAGGTTCATCAACCAGAGTATCCCAGTCAGCTTCTGCATGACACACGAAAATCTGATGACTTTCCAGCTGACAGACTCGCTCGAGGACGTCGAGGAAATGATGAAGACCAACAGATTCCACAACTTCCCTGTGATCGACAAGAACGGGATGTATCTCGGACTGATTTCGAGAAGACGACTGCTCAATATACATCGTAAAAAGGTGATACTGGTGGATCACAACGAGGTGAGTCAGGCGGTCGACGGCATCGAACGGGCAGAGGTGCTGGGGATCATAGACCATCACAGGCTCGGCGGGTTCGAAACGCTGGGACCGGTGTTTTTCAGGAACCAGCCGGTGGGATGCACCGCGACGATAATCTATCAGATGTACACAGAACAGGGCATCACGCCGAGCCCGACGACGGCGGGACTGCTCGCATCTGCGATAATTTCCGATACGCTGATGTTCAGATCGCCTACATGCACACCTGTTGACAGGAAGACTTGTGAAAAGCTGGCAGAGCTGGCAGGCATAAATATCGAAGAGTTTGCACACCGGATGTTCGAGGCGTCGAGCAGCCTGCAGAGCAAGACGGCTGAGGAGATCTGCTATCAGGATTTCAAGATCTTCTCAAATGACGGATATTCGTTCGGGGTGAGCCAGGTGACATCGATGGATCAGGACGAGCTCGACAATATCAGAGCAAAAGTCGAACCGAGCCTTGAAACTGTGATGAGGAGCCAGGGGCTGGATATGATGTTCCTGATGATGACGAACATCGTCGAGGCGAGCACCGAGCTGCTGTGCCACGGAGAAATGGCGGAAGAGACTGCAAGGGATGCTTTCAATGTGCCGGAAGATCATGAAAAGATCGTGCTCAGGGGCATCGTGTCGAGGAAAAAGCAGTTCCTGCCTACTTTCGTGGAGGCGCTTCAGGAACTGGAGCAGTAGCATCGTATTATAAAAAACGCACCAAACTGTACATACATGTCAGTGCGGTGCGTTTTTAATTTGTCGATTTGTAGATTTTCCGGCCGGACTAGCGCTTGTTGCTCTGTCTCCAGATACCCATCTTTTCAGCGTCTTTGATGAGCTCTTCTCTGAAATCAGGGTGAGCGATCGAGATGAGCGCTTCAGCTCTTTCCCATGTAGTCAGTCCCTTGAGGATTACTTTGCCGTATTCTGTGACCACGTAATGTGTGTTAGTTCTTGTGTCCGTAACGATCGAGCCTTCTGTGAGCGTCGGCTTGATCCTTGACTTCACGTTGCCCTGCTTGTCCTTGAAAGTCGACGAGCAGCAGATGAAGCTCTTTCCGCCCTTGGAAAGATATGCGCCGAGCACGAAGTCGAGCTGACCGCCTGCTCCGCTGATGTGCTTGATCCCTGCGGACTCGGCATTTACCTGACCGAACAGGTCGATGTCTACCGCATTGTTTATGGACATGAAGTTGTCGATAGCACCGACTACTCTGATGTCATTCGTGTAGTCTACAGGTGCGCTCAGGCATTCAGGGTTGTTGTTGATGTAATCGTAAAGCTTTTTCGTTCCTGCTCCGAAAGCGTATGCCTGTCTGCCCTTGTCGATAGTCTTGCATGAACCGTTGATCTTTCCGGCCATAGCGATGTCGACGAAAGCGTCAACGTACATTTCCGTATGCACTCCCAGATCCTTGAGGTCTGACTGTGCGATCAGTGAGCCTACTGCGTTAGGCATGCCGCCGATACCCAGCTGCAGGCATGCGCCGTTAGGGATCTCCTCAACGATGAACTGTGCGACCTTTTCATCGATCTCATTCGTAGGGCCTGCGCCGAGCTCTTCCATAGGAGTGTTCGTACTCTCCACGATGTGGTCGATCTCTGAGATGTGGATCTTTTCTCCTCCCACCTTGCTTCCGAGTGCGACCGGCATGTTTTCGTTCACTTCCACGACGATGCACTTTGCTCTGCTGCACATATCAGCCATGTGTGAAGCGCTCGGTCCGAAGTTGAAATATCCGTCGGAATCCATCGGAGCGACTCTGAACATCGCGATATCTACCGGATCAGGAAGGTCTCTGTAGTATCTAGGCAGCTCGGAGTATCTGATCGGCGCATAGTACGCGATGCCCTGGCCAACAGCCTTTCTCTCGATACCTGTCATGTGCCAGCTGTTCCAGCAGAGGTGCTTCGGAGCGTCTTCGATCTTGAAGATCTCAGGGACTCTCAGCGCGATACCGCCTCTGAACTTGAGGTCGTAAAGATCCTCAGCCTTTATCCTTGCAGCCAGCGCAGCGTCGAGATCGTAAGGGATGCCGACACCCCATCCGAAGTCCACCCAGTCGCCTGACTTGACGAGTTTCACTGCGTTTTCTGCAGTTATGAGCTTGCTCTCATATTCTTTTCTTAAATTCTCCATGTTAAAATTTCCCCATTTCTACTAAAATGTTTTAATATTGATTCTCGAATTCAGGTCAATTCTTAAAATTGATACTTTATTCACAAGTATACCATATCATGGAAGCGTGATAAAGTATTTAAATAACAAAATCGCTTCCCAGCGTTTCATGCAAAGGCGCAGAGCGCGGCATGCCGGGGGTTCCGAGCGTTTCATGCAAAGTCGCAGGGTGCGGCATGCCGGGGTTCCGGTCACAGCGTCGTGACGTATCGAACAGCACATCCCGCGCATGAATGTACCGGATCAACGGCGCTTCGCATCTGCCCGCCGTACTTGAGTCTGCCGAATGCATCCGGCATCTCAGGCGTCCGAGCCGACGGCTGTGAAGCCGACCTGCAGGCGCATGCAGCATTCGAGCAGAAAGAGTTCATCGCTGTTTTTCAGCGAAAGTCCGGTCAGATCCTCGATCCTCTGCAGCTGGTACAGCAGCGTCTGCCTGTGTCTGCCCAGCCTCCTGGCAACTTCGGATATATTCTTGCATATCAGGTATGTGCGCAGTGTATCGATGAGCTGGGAACCGTGTTTCTTGTCGTATTCTACCAGTGGAGAGATTATCCTGTATGCGTTGCTCATCACTTCCTCATCGGAGGAAAGCAGCGACATCATGTTGTATATGAGCGTGTTTTCGTAGTAGTACCGGCGGCCCAGCCTGTTGTCGTTCGCACACAGCTCCTCCGCGAGCTTTGCATGAAGATAGTAATTCCTGAAATCCGTAGCCCCGTCACGGATCTCGCTGATGCCCCACGAAAAAAGAAGTCTTTTCGATGTCGAACGTAACCTTTCCTCGATAAGGTCGAGAAAATGTGCGATCTGCGTCTTGCCGGAGGCCGGTGAGACCTCGAAGTAAATGATGATCGCATTGTTGTGGTGTGTCACCATCACCTCACGGTCGAGTGAACGTGCAGTTTCGGCAAAGATGCTGCGCACTGTGTTCATGTTGGAGTCGATCCAGTTTTTCTGCCAGTCGTCCGAGCTGTTCGCGCCGAGCCGCACGCGGCCGACGATGCACGCGTACGTGCGGCCGAGGTGCAGATCCATAAGCTTTGCGGAGCGCATGATTTTTTCTGAACCGGGGTCTCCGCCGTTCGCGAGTCGCCAGATAAGATCCTCCTTTGCCATGCTCTGCGTGGTCGCGATGATCTCCTCGCGGTAGAACCAGAGAGAAAGCAGCGGGGAAAGCGTGCTCGCCAGCAGATCAAGGCTTTTCTGCGTCTTCATGCCGTCGAGGAAAAGCCATCCGTAAAGATGCCCGTTCGACTTGAGCTGCAGCGCAGTCATTTCCGCGGTCCTGCCGGAGCCGCTGATAATATTGCCGCTGCTGTCTGATATCACGATCCTGCAGCCGAGCGCCCGGTGGATTATCTGCGTTGCAGCGGCTATGTCGGAGCCGTTGAGGAAGCTTTTGAGCATATCCTCCTGCAGCTTTTTCATTTTGTCTACAGCGGTATTGTAGTCCTTGTGCAGTCTGTCGAGAACCGTTTCTACGATATCTGCAAAGCGCACGTCCCACGGGATCAGCAGTATCGGCAGGCCGCCGTCCTGTGCCAGCTTTGCATTGGCGTCGCTCAGCTCCATCGTGTTTGAAGGCAGGGCGAGAAGAAAAAGACTGGCCTTGGCTTCGATCAGGCCTTTGATGAATTCGGTCATCAGTGCTTCCTCCTCGATATAAGGCGTAGCGATACTGATGACCATTTCGTTTTTGCGTATGAAATCGTCGAGCGGCAGGTCGTTGACGGAAACGTGCTCGATCGGACGATCTTCCGGGAGACCGGCAGAAGTGAGATTTTTATACCACGGGATGAGATCCATCCCCAGAAATTCCTTGATCGTGAACATTTGCACCTCCCTGGCGGTTTTATAAACGAGTCCGACAAACATATGCACCGGGATGCTGATTCGCATACTGGACAAGGCAGCAATGCCGGACTCGTACGTTAATGTCGATTGTATACGGATATGATACACCATTTTCATACAAAATGTATTAAAAAATTTAAAAAATGTTCAGACAATTAGACGTTGTGCACTCAGCCGGCTCATTGTATCATCACATTATCAAAATGCTTCTTGTCGACGTGGAAAGCAGTGAACTTATTATAATGGGAGGTGCAATATGCAAAGTGGAGACAGCCTGAACAAGAAAATGGGCTTCTGGCAGATCTGGGCGCTGGGTGTAGGCGCGGTAGTCGGAGACGGCATATTCCTGATGGTGGCTTCCGGTGCGGAGCAGGCAGGACCGTCATGCGTCATCGCATATGCGATCGCAGGTCTGATGCTGATGTGTGTATGTATGAACGCGACAGAGCTGGCGGTCGGTATGCCGGTCGCAGGTTCGATGCATGACTGGAGCAAGCGCGTGCTCGGACCGCGCTGGGGCGTGTTCGCGGCGTTCGGGAATATCGCGATGGATGTGGTTTTCCTGGGTTCTGTAGGTCTGGGAACAGGGTACATATCGAATTACTTTTTTATGTGGACGGACAATGCTGATGTGTCGGCGGTTATCTGGGGCATAGGTCTGCTGGCGGTGGTATTCGTGGTGACCCTCCTGGGCGGAGATGTTACAGGCAAGACTCAGCTGGGTCTGATAATCGTACTCGTAGGTATAATGGTGGTGTTCACCGTTGCGGGTATCCTTACGGGGAATGTGGACAGGAGCAATTACTCGCCGTTCGCTCCGTTTGGTGCAAAAGGCGTGGTACTGGCGATCTGTGCGGGGACGTACGCGTACATGGGGCCGCTATCGCTTCTGGCTGCCGCAGGTGAAGTTAAGAATGCAAAGATCATGCCGCGTGCGATGTTCTGGGCGTTCGTGACGATCATTCTTCTTTATGCCGCAGCGATACTGGTATGTCTTGGTCTTGTAAATTACAAGGAATACTCGACGATGGCTTCGCCGTTTACGATCGCGGCACAGTATGTATTCGGAAATGCGGCAGGTATGGTGCTGAATATTGCTGCATGGATAGCATGCGTGACATGTCTGATAGGCGAGATCTTCGCAGTATCGAGACTTCTTTACGGCATGAGCTTTCACGGTGTAGTGCCTAAGGCATTCGGCAAAGTGAACAAGAGAGGCGTTCCTCATGTGGGACTCACGGTTGCGTTCGTGATCGGCGTGCTGCTTCTGCTGATGGGCATCGTGCCGCAGTTCGAGAATGCGTATACCATGCTGGCAAACGTAGCATGTGCGTGCGGTATCGTCTGTCTGATAATAACCGTTATAGCGAGTTATGCATATAAGAAGAAATTCCCTGAAGAATACGCAGCGCTTCCATGGAAGCTCAAGGGAAAGACTTTCTTCTTCGTTATCGCTCTGATAGGCTGCGGAGTGCTGTTTTACTCATCGTTCATCTCGAGCCTTGAGACTGCGATATGTGTACTGGTGTTCTTCGCGATACTGATGCTCTTTTACCAGTTCTATGCGAAGCCGAATGCGGCTAAAATGGAGAGAGAAAAAGAACAGGCGGAAAGTGAGAAAAACTAAGTATACCGCCGGACATGTAAGTTTGCCGGCGCAGAGCGCGCCGGACTCAAAGAATAAAAACCAAATCTGAAATCCAAACAGGAGGTGCAAAATGAAAGTTATCGATCTGACACATGTTATTTCTGAGGAAATGCCGGTATACCCGGGAACGGAAAAGCCGAAGCTGCAGCAGGCCAACACCTATGAGAAGGACGGCTTCAAGGAAACACTGATGACGATGTATTCGCATACCGGAACTCATATGGACCCGCCGAATCATCTGTTTGCTGACAGAACGACGCTGGACGCTTTCCCTGTCAGCCAGTTCGTAGGAAGGGCTCTCGTCATCGACTGCAGAGATCTCAAGGAGGGCGAGACGATAACGATCGACAGGATCACGAAATACGGCAGCAAGGCTGTTGAAGCTGATTATCTCTTGTTCAACCTCGGCTGGGACGCAAGGTGGGGAACAGAAGATTATTACAAAGATTATCCATGCATCGACGATGATGTGGTAAACTTTATACTGACGACAGACAAGAAGGGCGTCGGTCTCGATGTCATCGGCATAGATCCGATACCTGACGAAGATCTGCCTATACACAAGAAGCTTTTCAGAGAGCATGAGATCGTGAATATCGAGAATCTCAAGGATCTGGACAAGTGCGGAGATGATCTGTTCTGGTTCTTCGCACTGCCGCTGAAGTGGGAAAACGCAGACGGCGCACCGATCAGAGCGGTCGCATTTTGGGAATAAGAGAATTTTAGGAGTAATACGATGAGAGAATTTTTGTTACAGCATGCAAGTGAGAAACCGGCGTCTTTTCATATGCCGGGACACAAGGGATCTGCTATTTTCAGAAAGTACGGCTACGGGGATTTCCTCGACAATTTCGTGGACTGTGATATCACCGAGATACCGGGCGCCGACAATCTGTTCCAGGCAGAAGGCATCATCATGGAAGCACAGCAGAAATACAGCCGCTTGTATGATGTACAGCATTCATATCTGCAGATAAACGGGACCAGCGGCGGGATCATAGCTGCTATACTGGCGTCGGTAAAGCCGGGCGGCAAGCTGATCATGGCGCGAAACTGCCACAAGTCAGTGTTCAATGCGCTGACGCTGGGCGGTATCAGGCCGGTGTACGCGCAGCCGGAGCTGATAGAGGAGCACGGGATACTGGGAGCTGTAGCGCCGGAGGAGATCGAGCGCTGCATCAGAGAGAATCCCGAGGCTGAAGCGGTGATACTGCCGAGTCCGAACTATTACGGGATCTGCAGCGACATCAGCAGCATCGCGAAGATCGCTCACGATGCGGGCAAAGTGCTGATCGTGGATCAGGCGCACGGAGCACACCTGAAGTTTTTCCACAAGTTCGGGTGCGGAGAAGGTATGGCAAAGGCGGCAGAGGACTGCGGGGCGGACATCGTGATAAACAGCATACACAAGACGCTGGCATCACTGACTCAGAGCGCGGTGCTCAACCTGAATTCGGAGCTGGTCGACAGGTATGTGCTGGAAGACAAGCTGCAGGCGATCCAGAGCACGAGTCCTTCGTACATCCTGATGGGATTTCTCGATATGAATGCAGATCTGCTGACAGATCACGGCCCGGAGGTCATGAAGGAGTGGAGAGACGATCTTGCTTACTTTTACGAAGAAGCAAAGAAGATAAAAGGGCTGCGAATAATGGAAGCGGACAACATGGACATCACCAAGATAAATCTCGATATGGGTGCGCTGGGGATAGACGGAGCGAAACTGGAGCAGCTGCTCATGGAGAAGGGCATCTTCGCTGAGCTGTACACGGGCGATATACTGATGCTGATGACGGGCATCGGCAATACCCGGGATGATATGGAGCGTACACTTGCGGCACTCAGGGAGATCGCGGCGCAGGGGCCTGATACCGAGGCGGCTGATGCTGCAAAGCGCAAGGCGTACAGCATCCCGGCAGCCGGCAGACTTTGCGAGGTGCCGATGGAGAAGGAGTTTGTGAAGCTGGAAAGCGCAGAAGGTCGTATCTGCGCGGGTTCGATCATCCCGTACCCGCCGGGCATCCCGTTCGTCTGCCCGGGCGAGGAGATCACTGCCGATATCGTGAGATATATCGGCGCGCTGCGCGATGACGGGGAGAAAGTCATCGGCGTGAATGACAGAGGAGAGGTTCTGGTCGGCAGGTAAACTGCCTGCCAGACATCGCAGGACTCCGTTCCCGGAGTCCTGCGGCATGACAAGCCGCGGTCTTTGACCGCGGCTTTGCTGTGCTGCGGAAAAGCGAAGTTTTCACCTGGATCGGAGATACAGGACCCTGAAAAGCAAAAGTTTCTCAGTATACACCAGAAGATGAGAATGTTTTTGAATAAAACAAAAACTTATTTTAGAATAAGCTGTTGAATCGGATCGAATAATCACGTATAATAGCATAAACTGGAACACCCCCCTCCTGTGGCGGGCCGGTATGTAGTGATATTTCAAAATGAAACACTCCCATTCTAAAGGAGGAACGATGAAATGAAAAAGCGAAGTTTGAGTATTTTGTTCGGGCTCATAATGGTGATCGCTTTGATCCCAGCCACCGTATTTGCAGATACAGGCTATGGTCTGTATGTAAACGGAGAGCCGTTTACGAGTGAAAAGCTTTCCATTAAGTGTGGTGATGGAACTGCGACTTATGACCCCGACACAGCGACCCTGACGCTGAACGATGCTGCCATTACAAAAGGTGGGACTAATAATAATTATGGGATCATAATGACTGGAAATACGAACCTGAATATAGCATTATCAGGTACGAACAGTATCGATCTGAAGGAAGGCGGCGGCATCATAGCGAGTTCAGATGTTAAAATCACCGGCAGCGGGAAATTGTCAGTCACTGCAGGCGGAGAATATTTTGACGGTATTTCCGTAGCGGGCAATGTCAGGATCTCCGATAATGCAGATGTTGAGATCAAAGCTGATAAGGGCGTAGGGATAGCTTCAGACGAATCAGTCGAGATAGATGGAGCAAAATTAGATTCTAAAGCACTGAATGCCGGAATAGATGCCTGCGGATTAAGCGTTACAAACAACAGCGATGTCGTGCTGCAGGCGACCGGGGAGTCTTGCAATGCGGCATTTATCCGTAAAGTCAGCGGTGAAACCGGCGGAATTATTATAATAAGCGGCTCAAAGCTTAAAGCCGAAAGCTCGTTCCCAGGTCTCTTCTCCACAGGCCATATGACGATCGATGGCGGCGAGGTAAAAGCTGTCTCCACAGAGGACTCAGCAATATGGGCTGTGGGAAACTTGACTGTCAAAGGCGGTGCAAAACTCAAGCTTGACGGAGCATATCCTTCCGGCTGTCCGGATGGTTCTCTTTTTACGGTCGAAGCTGCTGATATTGATGCCAAAAACAGCAATACGGAGAATATCCCTGCGCTTTTCAACAACCCTGAAATTTCAGGGGGATATCAGCTCAGCTTTGCGAAAGCAGTTGATTCAGAAGGTACGGAAATCGATCTCCTTTCAAGCGGTACACAATTCTTTAACTTGTATAAAAACGTGCATTTTGTAACACAGGAAGCTGTTACTACGATCGAGATGCCGTTCGTCAAGACTGTCAAGCAGGGCGGCAGTGTTGCTCCCGGCAAGCAGACTTTTGAATTCGAGATCTTTGATATAGGCAATGGCAATACTGAAGGATATAAGGATGTTACTGTAACTGCGAAAGTGGAAACCGGCGGTGCAGGCGACTACAAAGGCAAGATCATGATAACAGGTCCTGCTTCACAGGTCGAAGAGATGATCAGTGAGGGATTCTATATCCGTGAAAAGAATACAGGCAGTGCAGGCTGGACATATTCGGATGCTGTTTACCACGCTGTTTTCCATTTTATCGGCACAGGAAGCAGCTTCGAACTGTTCCCTGCGGAGAAGCGAAGCTCTGAAAACGGAGATCACTATGTACACGTACAAGAAACAGCAGTAGACAGCATGGTATTTGTGAATACATATACAAATAATGCGGCTCCTGATACATCGGGACAGACGGGAGGCAGTTCAAATACCGGGGATAACAGTGATCCGGCATTATGGGCAGCCCTGCTGGCTATAAGCATGCTGACTGCTGCCGGGATCGTGCTTTACGGCAGAAAGAAAAGATCTGAATAACCTGGCATGACACTGACAGTAAACGGGTGGCTGGAGATATCATTTTTCAGCCGCCCTTTTTTTGATGATTTCCTGATCAGCAAGCCTCCTGATCAGCCGGTCTGAAATATGCTGAAACATCACCTAAAACATCCCCGGTTTTCTCAAAATTTTCTTTTCTTCGATCCGGCATTATGGTATCCTATGTGAGGATGGGTGGTATTCGTTTATGAAACTATACCGGAGTAAAATAAAAAACTGACATATTCATTTTCCGTGGACGGCAGCAGGCCGGACGCTTATATCCGAGAGGAACGAGACGGGGAGTCGGCGCTCTTAAAAGATTTAACAGGATTTTAAGGAGGTCGATAAATTGAATATAGGGTTTATTGGAGCAGGAAAAGTAGGCTGCAGCCTCGGCAGGTATTTTGTGGAACACGCGCAGGAGACCGGTGGAGCGGAGGAACCGTACAAGAGGCAGGAGAGCAGTCTGAATGTAAAAGGCTATTACAGCCGAAGCAGTTCGTCAGCAAAAGAAGCGGCACATTTTACGCATTCGAAAGAATACGAAACTATCAGAGATCTGACAGATGAGTGCGACGTTGTCTTCCTGACAGTTCCTGACGGCAGTATTCAGGAGACCTGGCAGCAGGTCAGAGAATACGATATCAATGGAAAAACGATATGTCACTGTAGTGGCGCGATGTCTTCCGCAGATGCATTCCACGGCATCGAAGAGACAGGTGCGTTCGGATATTCTATCCATCCGCTGTTCGCAGTAAGCGATAAATACAATGCTTACAAAGAACTGACGGGTGTTTTTTTTACTCTGGAAGGCGGCAGAAACGGAGAGCACAGCAGGCAATTTCTGAATCTGAGAGAGGATCTCGAGCTGATGGGCAATCCGACGAGCATCATAAACGGAGACGATAAAACGACTTATCACTGTGCAGCGGCGATCGCGAGCAATCTCGTCTGCGGACTCATCGATCAGAGCATCGAGCTGATGACGCGATGCGGATTCACCGAAGAATCAGCCGTGAAGGCACTTGCGCCGATACTGACAGGAAATATGGCGCATATCGCACAGGCAGGGCCCACCGCAAGTCTGACCGGACCTATCGAGAGAAACGATACGGGCACAGTCAGGAAGCATATCGAATGTTTAAAGGATGAAAACGAAAAAGAACTTTACAGGCTGCTCAGCTGCAGACTCGTGAAGATGGCGCAGCAGAGGCACCCGGACAGAGACTATGCCGAGATGTCGCAGCTGTTAGGAAAAGGAGAAGAACAATGAAGAACACTGTTGCAAGCTTATTGAAAATGAAGCAGGATGGCGAGAAAATATCGATGCTAACATGCTATGATTACTCTACGGCAAAGCTCATGGAAGCTTCCGAAATCAACATGATACTGGTAGGGGATTCCCTGGGAAATACCATGCTGGGATACAAGGACACGTTGTCGGTGACGATGGAGGATATGATCCACCACGGAGCAGCAGTAGTCAGAGGTGTTGAAAATACATTTGTCGTTATGGACATGCCGTTCATGTCATATCAGCCGTCAGTATATGACGCTGTCGTGAACGCAGGAAGACTTATCAAGGAAACAGGTGCGAACGCTGTCAAGCTCGAAGGCGGGGCGGCTGTTACGGAGCATATCAGGGCGATCACGGATGCAGGCATCCCGGTAGTCGCGCATATCGGAATGACTCCGCAGTCGGTGAACGCGTTCGGCGGATTCAAGGTGCAGGGCAAGAGCGAGGAAGCGGCAGCCCAGATCCTTCAGGATGCGTACGACGTTCAGGAGGCCGGCGCTTTTGCAGTGGTGATGGAATGTGTTCCGTCAAAGCTGGCTGCACTGATCAGCGAAAAGCTGATGATCCCGACTATCGGCATCGGCGCAGGCGAAGGTTGCGACGGCCAGGTGCTCGTATGGCAGGATATGCTGGGTCTGTTCACAGACTATGTGCCTAAATTCGTAAAGCATTTTGCAAATGTCGGCGAGACTATGGTCAAGGCGTTCAAAGATTATGACCGCGAAGTCAAGGAGGGAGTGTTCCCGACGGAGGCGCATGGTTTTAAGATAGACGATGATATAATAGAGAAGTTAAAGGATAAATAGGCGCAGCGTGCGAGTGTAGACTGGCGACGTCCGGATTCCCGGCAGAGTGCATGCATTCGCATTTAGGCGGGCCGGCCGGGCAGCACCCGATTTCACCCGGCGCGTTATGCGGCGCCCGCAGCTGCCTGCGACCGATGCGCGGTGCACATTGATGGCGCGGCTCCTCTGGGCGTCGGCCATGCCCCGGCATCACAGATGTAAAAAGTGTAAGATTGGAGATCAGTATGATAATAGCAACGACTGTAAATGATGTGAGAAAACAGGTAAAGAAATGGAAAGCGGAAGGCCTGACGGTGGGTCTGGTGCCTACGATGGGCGCGCTCCACGAGGGACATGCCTCGCTGGTGGCGGCGGCTGTTTCACAGTGTGACCGCGTTGTGGCATCCGTATTCGTGAACCCGACGCAGTTCGGCGTCGGCGAGGATCTCGACAGCTATCCGAGAGACTTCGAGCATGACTGCCGCCTTCTCGAGGAAAAGGGTTGCAGCATGGTTTTCCATCCGGAAGTCGAGGAGATGTATCCGCCTGGATTCGGGACTTATGTAAACCTCGAGACCGAGATGACAAAGCAGCTCTGCGGCAAGAGCAGACCGGGACATTTCCGCGGCGTCTGCACGGTAGTCAGCAAGCTTTTCAATATCGTGACGCCGGACAGAGCGTATTTCGGACAGAAAGACGCGCAGCAGCTGGCGGTCATCAGGCAGATGGTAAGAGATATGAATTTCGATATAGAGATCGTGGGGTGTCCGATCGTCCGCGAGGCTGACGGGCTTGCAAAGTCCAGCAGGAATTCTTATCTCAGCGATAAGGAGAGGATGGCGGCACTGGTACTCAGTCGTTCTATAAAGGCTGCGGAAAAGGCGATCGAAGAGGAATTTGACTGTGAGGGCGAAGGCGTGCCTGCCGGTGAGATAAAGGATATCATGACTGCGATCGTTGCGGCAGAACCGCTGGCAAAGATCGACTACATCGAAGCAGTCGACGGTTTGACGCTGATGCCGAAAGATGTCCTCAAGTCAGGCGATCTGGTCGCGATGGCGGTATATATCGGAAAGACAAGGCTTATCGACAATTTTACTTTATAGAGCTTGTTATTCGTATTTTGTATGATGTGGGGAAATATCGGAAACGATATTTCCCTGTTTTTGTGTTATGAGAGGGCAGCGGAGTCAACGATTGGTGATTTTGAGTCGTTGATTCCGCTGCCCTTGATTTGTGTAGCGTATTTTGAGTTTTGTTTTTTGTATGGCATTCTATTGTAGGCGCTGATTTCTTGTGGCATTCTCTTTTGAGCTATGATTTTTGCGCGGGGGAGGGGGAGCTCTCTTTCGTATGTGTCGTTATATTTGCTGTGGACTTATCTGGATTTTTCGCGTCCAGTTTGTCGCAGCTGTTTCAGCCAAAAGCGTATGATATTTGGGGCGCTGTGGCTGAAATCTGGAAATCGTATGCCTGATAGAAGCGACGGGGTGCTTTCTTACAAAGCAACTCTTGTTAGGATTTCGTATGAATTTCCATATTTCAGCCAGAGTTCCTCCGGATGCAAGTTATATGGCTGAAAAATGATAATTGCTTATTGGCGATGCGGATCGCAGCCGCCATAGTGGAGTGCATGATTTCCATTTTTCCGCCATTGACACCCGATTTTCCTGCTTTATGGCTGAAATCGCTGTGCAGACCGTGTGAACGCCATGCAGGCTGTGAACACACCGCGGCCAGTATCCATTACCGACTGCCCGTCAATCCAAAACACAGAGCTCTCGTTTCGTTATCCTCTTCAAAAATACATACCCGACTGCGCAAGCCAGGAATTCGGTGATTGGGAACGACCACCAGATCAGTGTGGCATCCGCCTGGCCGTTCCTGACGAATATGGAGAACACCCCTGCCAGCGGCAGTATGATGACGAGTTGCCTCAAGAGTGAGATGACAAGCGATTCCATACCGCGGCCCAGCGCCTGATAGATTCCCTGAAAAGCTACATTGATTCCCGCGAAAATAAAGCTGATTGAAATGATATGCATCGCGCTGATGAAATATTCCCGCGATTGTCCGGCGTTGAACAGCGAGGCGAACGCTCCAGGGAAGATCTCTGTGATGATGACCCCGATCACCATCAGTACGGCTGTATATAAAAGACCGCATCTGATGCCGCTGCGGATCCTTTCCTTGTTGCCCATCCCGTGTGCGAACGCTATGATCGGAGTGATCGCGTCACGCAGTCCGAAAGAGAGGAAAAGCACGAACTGCTGTACTTTATAAAACAGTCCGTATGCCGTCTGAGCCGACGGATCGAATTTGAGGATCAGATTCATCGCATAGACCATGATCGACATGAGCGCCTGCGCGATGATCGCAGGAAGTCCGATCACATATATCCCGCGGATGATGCCAGCGTCGGGTTTAAGGTACATCGCGCCGTGCTCGAATTCTTTGTTCAGCCTGATATGGAAGGCAAACAGCAGCACCGCCGATGCTATCTGGCCGATAACCGTTGCGTACGCAGCGCCCGCGACACCCATTTCAGGAATGGGTCCGAGGCCGTATATCATGATCGGATCGAGGATGATGTTTATCACTGCTCCCGTGACCTGCCCGATCGTGGAGTAGAGCGAGCGGCCGGTCGCCTGCAGCAGCTTTTCAAACAGCGAGAAGAAAACGATCCCGAACGAAAGGATGCAGCATATCCTCAGATAGACCGTTCCCATTTCAAGGACTTCCGCATCTGCTGTCTGCGAAGAAATGTATGCTTTCACGCCGAAGATCCCGAACAGCAGACATGCCGCATAGATGACGACACCGAGAAACAGGCTGTTTCCGGCGACCTTTGCAGCCTTTGCATTGTCCCCCTGCCCGAGCGTCCTGGCGAGAAGCGCGTTGGCGCCGACGCCTGTTCCGATCCCGGCAGCGACCATGAGCATCTGTACCGGGAACACCAGCGTAAGCGCATTCAGCGCCGATTCGCTGCCGGTTCTCATGTTGCCTACGAAAGCGCTGTCCACGATGTTGTACACCGCCTGCAGTGCCATGGAAAGGATCATCGGGATCCCCATCCGGATCATCAGTTTGCTGACCGGCATATCTTTCATTTTGTGACTTTCTGTCATTTTGTTGTAACCCTCCTTCTTCCGCATAAAAAAAGTGTGCGCTGTCATATAAGCTGGACTTACGCTGATGAGCTACACACTTTTTACTATCATATCAAGTTTAAAAATAAAACGAGCGGCAAAACTGGACTTACGCAAGTTTGCTGCTCGTTTAGAGATCATTATATTTTTCATTTGCAAAAAAGTCAAGCGGAGGCTTGCAGGATGGCAGACATTTGCGCGACATCGGCGTGCCTTTTTCAACGCGGTCTGCCGGTTTTCGTGCGGTGCCGGCCGGCGGCCGGAAATCATGTACGCTGCCGAACTGTCCCGAATATTCTCATATAATTGCACGTTCTTTACCATTTCTGTACGCTTAATATGGTTAAAAAGCATATCTGTTATTATAAAAATAAATAATTTTGTATATTTTAATAAGTATAGTACTGATGTATGATATTTAACAGTAATTACAGAAACCAAAAATGATATAAACGAGAGAGGAAACAAAATGAACACAAACACAGGTACAGTTACACCGCAGAGCAAGACTAAGATGCTGGTCATCAACGGTCTTTTTATCGCGCTGACGCTGGTCGCAACGATGTTTATCAACATCAGACTGCCGTTTATCGGCAATGGCGGACTTATCCATCTTGGAAACGTGCCGCTTTTTCTGGGGGCATTCATATACGGAAGAAAGACAGGTGCTATCGCAGGCGGCATAGGAATGGGTCTCTTTGACCTGATCTCAGGCTGGACAGCATGGGCGCCGTTCACATTTATAATCGTGGGCATCATGGGATTCGTAGCAGGTACGATCTCTGAAAAGCTCAGGGTACGTCCGGTAGTGGCAAACACTATCGCAGTTGCGGCTGCACTGGTCATAAAAATCGTAGGATACTATTTTGCAGAAGTCATCCTTTACGGAAACTGGATCGCTCCGTTCGGCTCGATCCCGGGCAACGTGGTGCAGGTCGTAGTGGCAGGTATCATCGTAGTGCCGTTTGCAGGAAAATTAAAGGAGATCGCAGCAAGATACTAATCGCATCTTAATGCATGGAACAGCCCGGGCCGTTACGGTCCCGGGCTTTATGAGTATATAAAGGATATCGGAAATACAACGAGGAGGTAATGATATGTACAAGATAATGACGGCGGGACCGACGCAGGTCCGTGAAAACGTGAGAATGGCAAGGAGTCTGGAGACCACGAACCCTGATCTGGATGTGGCTTTCTGCGAATTTTACAAGGAGACGTGCGATCTGCTGCAGGAGCTCCTGCATTCGTCGGGAACGGCATATATACTTGGCGGCGAGGGCATACTCGGGCTTGAAGCGGCGTGCGCGTCGCTGACAGAGCCGGGAGACAGAGTGCTCGTGCTCGATAACGGCATATTCGGAAAAGGCTTTGCGGATTTTGTAAAGATGTACGGAGGCGAGCCTGTGCTGTTCACGTCGGACTATCAGAAACCGATCGACGCGGCAGAGCTGAGAGCTTTCCTCGAAAAAGACTCGGACTTCAAATATGCGACAGTAGTGCACTGCGACACTCCGAGCGGTGTGATCAACGACGTTTCGGTGATCTGCCCGATGCTCGCGGAGTTCGGCATACTTTCAGTGGTGGACTCCGTGGCCGGAATGTTCGGCGAGTACGTGAATGTGGACGAAAGCCAGATCGACATACTCTGCGGCGGCTCGCAGAAGGCGCTTTCTGCTCCGGCAGGACTGACGATGCTCTGGGTGAGCGACAAGGCCATGGCTGCCATGGAAAACCGCAAGACGCCGATCGCTGCGTTTTACGCGAACATCCTGACGTTCAAAACTTATTACGAGGACAAGTGGTTCCCGTACACGATGCCGATCAGTGATATCAACGGTTTAAGGGTCGCGGTGGACAACGTGAAGGCTGAGCCGGATATCGTGGAGCGCCATGCAAAGATCGCAGCTGCGACGAGGCAGGCGGTGTGCAAGGCCGGGCTGTCGCTTTATCTGAAGGAGGGATATGCGAACACCGTTACGGTTATCGAGGTGCCTGATGGACTGACGGACGAGCAGATCCTGTCGACGATGAGGGACAAGTACAATGTGATGATCTCCGGATGCTTCGATGTGCTGGCAGGAAAGGTGATCAGGATCGGGCACATGGGTGAAAATGCCAATGTCGATGACATGGCGATGACGCTCGATGCGATGGATAAGACGTTTGCGGATCTCGGATACGAGCTCGGCTGCAGCATGAAGGCGGAATTCCTGGCAGCGATGGAGTAAGGGTGGACGCGCATCGCTGTGCATGTATGACGGCAGGCATGCCCGTCACACCCCGCTGATGATCAGTACGCCTGCGATTTCTGCGCCTGAGTCCTGTTGACTCGCGGCCGTTCAGAGCATATAATCTGGATATACCAGAAGAAATGGAGATGTGCAGATATGAGAATAGCAGTTATGGAGCCTCTCGGCGTGGAGCAGGAAAAATTCATGCAGATCGCGCGCGAGGCCGTGGGCAATGATGTTGAAATAGTTTGTTACGATACGAGGACGACCGACGTGGAGGAGCTCGGCAGGCGCGGCCGCGACGCAGATATAATCGCGATCGGTAACCTGCCATTTCCGCGGGAAGTACTGGAAAAATGCGAAAATGTAAAGATGCTGGCGGTGGCATTCACGGGTCTTGACCATGTCGATCTCAAGTACTGCGAGGAGCGCGGCATAAAAGTGCAGAACTGCGCGGGATACGCCACGACGGCAGTGGCAGAGCTGACTTTCGGACTGCTGCTGGATCTTTGCAGGAACATCGGCAAGTGCGATACAGCTGCCCGCAATGGCGGCACGAAAGCCGGACTGATCGGGTTCGAGCTCGAAGGCAGGACGATGGGAATCGTCGGGACCGGCGCGATCGGCGCCAGAGTTGCAAAGCTTGCAGCTGCTTTCGGGATGGACGTGATCGCATACAGCAGAACGCCGGGCAAAGTTGCGGGTGTTCGCTATGTGAGCCTTGAGGAGCTGCTGGCGCAGGCGGATGTGGTTTCGCTGCATGTGCCGCTCACTGATGAGACTCGCGGAATGATCGGAGCAGAAGAACTGGCGCTCATGAAAGAGACCGCAGTTCTCGTAAATACTGCACGCGGGCCGGTGGTCGATACGAAGGCTCTCGCCGATGCGCTGAACAGCGGCAGGATCGCAGGCGCGGCGATCGACGTGTTCGATAAGGAGCCGCCGCTCGATGCGGATGAACCGCTGATAAATGCAAAGAATACAGTCGTTACACCGCATGTGGCCTTCGCGACGGACGAATCGATGATAAAACGCGCAGAGATCGAATTCCGCAACATCGCGGAGTTTATTAAGGACAAGCGCTAGGTGCTGACCTGCGGGCGGACCTGTGATTGTGTGATCATATGGGGCTGATCGCAGTCGGCAGCCCATAGAGCCATGCGGTGTTTGTGGCCGGATGTGTGAGCTTGTGATTGTGTGTAGATCAAGGCGTATGATTCGTTTGCGTGAGAGAACTCTCCGGTACTGTGAAAATACCAAAAATGAAATAAGGACAATCTATTTTTAGCATTATCCTTAAAAAAATCAGATTTGAAAATGGTCATGATACCAAGAAGCTGGATCCAAAGTCATCTTCTTGGTATTTTTTCTTGGAAAATAGAGCATTTTAACGTGAGAAAATGCTAAAAGTCGCTTGTCTGAGGTGAGTTTTTGGTTTTTAGATAGCGCTACGGGGGGCATTTTGGGGGTAAAAATACCAAAGATAAAAGTGAGTAAATAAAGTTTTGGTAAATGCCCCAAACGCCTTAGAATATGAACTGCACGAGTATCATGTAAAATATCGTGCCGCCGGCGATCGAAAGCAGCATCTGGCGTTTCCATGTGTGGAGGGCGATCACCAGCGTGATCGCCAGTAATTCGGGTATAGCGTGGCTGCCCGTGAAGATGCTGACATTTTTCAGACAGTATATTATCAGCAGTCCAAAGACTGCAGGCGGCAATACATTCCCGAGATACTGCACATATTTAGGTGTAGGTTTTCCGGCAGGGAAAACGAAAAACGGTACAAATCTGGTCAGCATCGTTCCCAGAATGACCATCGCGATCGTGACGATCTGCTGCGTTAAAGTCATCATTTAAAAAATCCTTTCATATATTTGTCGACTACAGGTCGACATAAAGGTCACACCCCTGTGGTGCTTCATATGTTTGTCGGCTGAGAGCCGACATTAAGGTATGCCCTGCGGCGATTCATATGTTTGTCGTTCCCTGTTAGGAACGACATCAGGTTGCACCCCTGGGGTACTTCATCTATCTGTCGCCACCCGAAGGGCGACATCCTGCAGCTTTTGCAAAACTCTGCAGTGCGCATCTGCCTGTACCCATCATCCGGTCACAGCCTTTTCTCGATCGGCTTCCTGATGATCGTCAGGATACCCAGTATCGCGATCATGGATGGAATGATAAAATCATCCGCGCCGAACAGCACGAGACACAGCAGAGAGACACCAAGCCCGATCAGCGAGCACGCGTGCTGCCTTTCCTTTAACCACTGTTCCATAAAAATCACGACAAACATCGCAGTCATAGCGAACTCAAGCCCGTCCGTATTGAATCTTATCAGCGAACCGAACAGGCCGCCGAGCGTGGACCCCGTGACCCAGTAAAGCTGGTTCAGCAGCGTGACGAAAAACATGAACCAGCCGCGATTCACATCCTCCGGGATCTCAGCCGAATAATTTATCGAAAACGATTCGTCACACATGCCGAAGATCAGATACGGCTTTTTCCAGCCGGTGCCGCGAAACCTGTCCAGCATCGACAGCCCGTAAAAAACATGCCGTGCATTTACCATCAGCGCCATCGCGAGCGCCTGGATCGGGTTGAACGCACCCAGCAGCAGATTCACGGTTATGAATTCCACCGAACCGGCAAAAATAGTCATGCTCATGAACATCGGATACCAGAAGCTGAATCCGGAAACGTTCATATATATCCCGTATGTGAGGCCGAGAAACCAGAACCCGGCGAATATCGGTATCGTATATGGAAAGGCGCACTTCAAGGCTCTCATCACGGTCTGTCTCTTATTTTTAAAGTTTGAAGAAAGCTTCATCTGATCCATAAAATATCTCCTGTATCTTTCCTGTATTTCTTCTATATCTCTTATATATTTCTCCTGCGTCTAAGCCTGCCTTATTAGAGTACCATTGAATATGTATACATTCAATTATATAATGTGCAAAATATAAAAACAGCGATTCCCATCAAAGATAAGCGCCGTTCTGTGAAAATCACAAGAAAAAAAGCACACAAACCGAGCATATTTCCAGCATCGCAGTTACACACATGTGATGAATAATATGTAAAAATAATGTAATTATAAATGATATGTGAGGTAATTTTGATGAGATCGACAAACAGAACAGGCAGAAAAAAGACATCAGGACAGAAAACATCAGGCATCGTGAAAGCGTTTTACATCGCCGCAGCAGTGCTCATGGCGATCTGCATTTACATGATCGTGGTCAATTCCATGTACGTCGTAAATTATGCGAGCAGCTACGGGATGACTCTGTCAGACATGAAGCTCGACGCGGTCCAGTACATCGTGACCGGTTCGATAAGCTATTTCGTTTACGGCGCGCTCCTGTTCGCCGCAGGCAGGATCATAAGCATGCTGCAGAAAGCGCAGAGCTTCGGGACCTGCAAAGCATCCGCAGACGAAAGTCTGTATGTATCAACGGACATGCAGGACACGATCGGCGCGCTGAGCGTGGAGGCGGAGGGTGCCTCGGGCGATCCAGAGAAAGCTGAGGATTCCGGGGATCTTCAGGTAAAGGCTGCAGGTGCTGAGTCTGCAGACGATCAGGAGCACGTCGCGGGAGACCTCCGGGCTAAGGCGGATGACGATACCGTATCCGGCGCAGCGGATGGAGCGGAAGAAACCGAAAAAAGGGAAGAAACCGAAGGATCCGATGAATAACCCGGCATGCGAAACGCTGCGATTTTCATAAAAATAACATGACTACATCCCTGCGGCCGGCAGATACTATAAGTATGAGTATTATAGTGTTTTTTGCGGGAGCCGCAGGGTATTCTATAATTGAATATATGTTCAGAGGGTATACTCACTGGTCGATGGCGCTGACCGGGGGAGCCTGTCTGCTGACATTCTATTACTATCTCAAAGAGAACGACAGAGCTCCTACGCTGGTGAAAGCCGCAGCGGGAGCCTGCATCTTTACGGTATTCGAATTTTTTGTAGGCATCATAGTGAATATGTGGTTCAAATGGCATGTCTGGGACTATTCAGATCAGCCGGGCAATATAATGGGACAGGTCTGCCCGCTGTTTTCGCTTGCCTGGTTTGCTCTGAGCCTGGTCATGCTGCTGGTCGCAGGCAGCCTGCATCGCGTGCGCCTGCGCTTTGCACATGAGAACAATGTCGAAAAAAGAAAATAATTCCTTTTATGTGTCCCCGGCTTAGACTATAATAAATGTAGCGGCTGCGAAAGCAGCCGGATCTTAACAGAAAACATATTTATTAGGAGATAAGCAAATGAAGAATTATAAAAAACTGCAGAACGGAAGCGATATAAGAGGGATTGCGATAACGGGTGTTCCGGGGGAACTGCCCAACCTGACTCCGGACGTTGCGGAGGATATAGCGCGCGGGTTCGTGGTTTGGCTCAGCGATAGATCGGGGAAAAAGCCGGAGGATCTGACCGTTGCGGTCGGACGTGATCCGAGAATTTCGGGAAAGCGCCTGGTGCAGGGAATGATGAATGGCTTCGGACCTTATGGTGTAAAGGTGTACGACTGCGGACTCGCATCGACGCCGGCGATGTTCATGACAACGGTGTTTCCGGAGTTTGCATGCGATGCGGGCATCATGGTGACTGCCAGCCATCTGCCGTACAACAGGAACGGATTCAAGTTTTTCACGGCTGAAGGCGGCCTGAACAAGGGAGATATCGCACAGATCCTGGAGTATGCTGCTGATGAGGAGGCCTGTAGAGCGAAGCTCGGGGAGCCCAGCAATCACGATGCCAGGGTCAGAGATTTCGGCAAGCTGGTCTACCCGATGGTTGAGGGCGATGTGATGACGGTGTACTGCGATCATCTGAAAAACCTCATCGTGAAGGGTGCTGACAATGGAGACAGACCTCTCGAGGGAATGAAGATAGTGGTGGATGCAGGAAACGGCAGCGGCGGATTTTATGCAAAGCGCGTGCTGAAGCCTCTTGGCGCTGACGTGTCAGCGAGCCAGTTCCTGGAGCCTGACGGCATGTTTCTCAACCATGCGCCGAATCCTGAGGATCGCGATGCGATGAATTCGATCATGACAAAAGTGATATCGTCGGGTGCGGATTTCGGACTTATATTCGATACCGACGTGGACAGATCGGCGGCTGTAGACGGAAAGGGCAGAGAGATCGCCAGAAACGGCATCGTTGCGATGGCGGCAGCTCTCGTTGCAGAGGAACACCCGGGTACGACGGTCGTGACCGACAGCATCACGAGCAGACAGCTGACTGATTTCATAGAAAACAGACTTGGGCTCAGACACCTGAGATTCAAGAGAGGATATAAGAACGTGATAAACAAGGCGCAGGAACTCAATGAGGAAGGGATCGACTGCCAGCTGGCGATAGAGACTTCCGGGCATGCTGCGTTGAAAGAGAATTACTTTCTCGATGACGGCGCGTATCTGGCGACGAAGATCGTGATAAAAGCGGCGCAGCTCAGGAAGGAAGGAAAGACGCTCGACAGCGTGATCGAGGATCTGCAGGATCCTGCCGATGAAAAGGAAGTGCGCATACCGATTGTAAGTGCGGATTTTGCGGGATACGGAGATAAAGTCCTGGCGGGTCTCAAAGCTTTTGCGGAGGAGTCGGACGAGCTTTCGCTTGAAGAGCCAAACTATGAAGGCGTGAGGATAAACTTTGCGGACGGCTGGTGCCTTCTCAGAAAGTCGCTGCACGACCCGATCCTTCCGCTCAATATGGCGGCAGACATCGAAGGCGGCTGCAAGGTGATCGCGGATGTGATGAGAGAATTCCTTGCCGGATATGACGGACTCGATATGAGCGTGATGGAGTAGTTGTCATGGGCAGAGAACATTTTGTGACATGTGGTCAGATGAAGATCCTCGAAAGAAGAGCAGACGAGGATGGACTGTCATATTATCAGATGATGGAAAACGCAGGTACCCGCGCGGCTGAAGTGATAATGGAAACTGTGGACTACAGGAGCATCATAACGCGTGCGGGGTCTGTCGGGGATCAGGGTGCGGGTTCTTCCGGCAAAGATGTATCAGCCGCTCCGGGTAAAGGTGCGGGTAATTCTGCTAAGCCTGCATATACGGGCAAGCCTGACATTTCGATGACGGCCGCCGGCGATAACTCCGGTATTCCGGAAGCAAAAGTCGCAGAGACTGCACCGGCAGGCACTTTGCTCGATAAGGTCATCGGTGACGCAGGTGCTGCGGGCGCCATGAAAGATAAACCGGCTTACATAATGACAAAAGGCAGCAACGGATTCGTGAGCAGAGTCGACAAACGCAGTCTTCAGAAGAAAGTGCTGATTTTCTGCGGCAAGGGAAACAACGGCGGAGACGGCTTCGTCGTTGCAAGGCTTCTGCACGATGAGGGCTATGCCGTGAAAGTCGTGCTGGTGGACGGTCCGCCGCAGACTCCCAACAGCATCACCAACTTTGAGCTGCTGAAGGAACGCGGCATAAGCATTGCTGATATGGTGGAGAACGATCGTGCACTGCTGGAACTGAAAGAGATCCCTGATGTGATAGTAGACCCGATTTACGGGACCGGTTTCCGCGGGAAGCTAAGAGGTAACGGCCTCAGAGCGGCGATCTATATAAACAGCTTTTCGGTAAATTCCGGGAATCTGCCCGCTCACAAAGACACGATGGTCGTGGCGATCGACATACCATCCGGACTTGGCGGTGACCTTACCGACGAGAAGGAGCTTGAAACCAGAAGCGTTTCAGCACACTGCACTGTGACTTTTCATGCAAAGAAGCCGGTGCATCTTCAGAAGTTCGCAGCTCCTTACTGCGGAAAGATAGTGGTCGCAGATATCGGTATAGATGAGGAACGTTTGTGGAAAGTCGAAGTGTGGTAAAGCTACTCTTCGGCTTTTTCCTTTTTCTTGATCTCCTGCCAAAGCGCAAGGCTTTCCTCGGGGGAGCTGACTTTCACATCACCGAATACGTGAGGGTGTCTGCGCACCATTTTTTCGGAAACGCCCTGGATCACATCGTCTATCGTGAATCGGCCTTCTTCAGCTGCGATCTGTGCATGCATGACTACCTGGAGGAGCACATCGCCGAGTTCCTCGCAAAGGTTCACGTCATCTTTGTTGTCGATCGCGTCGATGACTTCGCCGGACTCTTCGATCAGGCATTTTTTGAGCGATTCGTGGGTCTGCTTGATATCCCACGGGCATCCGCCCGGAGCGCGCAGTTGCGCGATGATCTCGATGAAATCGTCAAAACTGTATTTTATATTGGTGTCATTGTAATCGAATTTTTTGTTTTCGGACATTTTTTCCTCCTGTTGCGATTATTTATGGTCGGCCTTCCTCATAGCCGGTAAGGCATCGGACCTCTTTCTCCTTTGTCGATGGCGCTATGATGCGTGCGAGTGCGGACGATCTCAGCCGTTCAGGCTGCCCATTCTGTATCCGCCCAGATCGAGCGCGGCGAATTTGAAGCCGCATTTTTTTATCTCTTCATTCACCATATCCATGAAAGCCTCATCATAAAAACGGCTGCGGTCTTCAGGCAGGACTTCGATCCTGGCCACGTCACCGTGATGGCGTACGCGCAGCTGAGTGAACCCCAGACCTCTCAGATATGATTCGGCCTTGTATACAGCTGCAAGCTTTTCGCGAGTTATCTGCTCGCCGTAAGGGATCCTGGATGCGAGGCATGCAAACGCAGGCTTTTCCCACATCGGGATGCTGCCGCTCGGCGACGGCACGGTCAGCGCCTGCTTTATCAGCGGATCGCTTTCAGCCAGCTGATGTAAAGCCGTTCGGATCTCCTGTTTCGTGAGCCCGGCTTCCTTGAGCGGACTGGCGACCTTGAGCTCCTGCAGTGCTTTGTGCCCCGGTCTGTAATCGCTCATGTCGTCGAGGTTCGTTCCGTCGGCCAGGACACGCCCCTGCTCATCCGTGAGCTTTTTGATCGACGAAAAAATCGCCTTTTTGCATACGTAGCAGCGGTCGACCGGGTTGTCCTCGATCAGCGGCAGTATGTGATCCACCGGGATCAGCTCGTGCGATATGCCGAGTTTTTTGCAAAGCGCTGCGGAGTATTCGGTTTCGTCAGGTGCAAAGTGCGGGCCGGAGGCAGTCAGGGCAGCGATGCGGTCATCGTGCCATATTTTATATGCGAAGCAAAGCAGGAAGGCGCTGTCGACGCCTCCCGACAGCGCAACGGTCATTTTTCCGTATCCGCTGAGTATGGAACCGAGTTTTTCGAGTTTTGATTCAAGCGTTGTGCCAGTGCTGTCGGAGCCGGGCATCTTGCTTGTCTGTTCATTTTTCTGTCCGGTTTTATCCATTGTCTTCCCCTATTCTTCTGATGTCACTGCAGGCCCAGCTTTAGGCTTCTCCGGAAGCTGTGCGACTACGATCGCCGCGAACATGATGACACAGCCGATGATCTCGCGTATGTCCATGCTTTCCCCGAGCAGCAGCATTCCTGCGATCACTGCGAATACAGATTCGAGGCAGAGTATCATCGATGCGACGGTCGGATCTGTATCGGCCTGCGCGATTATCTGGAAAGTGTATGCCACGCCGCATGAAAGTACGCCGGTGTAGATCAGCGGCAGCCAGTTTGAGAGCACAGCATCCAGTGTCGGCAGGGAAAATCCGATAAGCGGATCCAGCCATATGAAGCAGAGCGAAACGATACCTGCGGTCAGGAACTGTATGCACGAAAGACGCACGCCGTCGGCTTTCGGTGAAAAGTTGTCAATGATAAGTATATGCATAGCGAACATGATCGCACATATCGGCATGATCATATCTCCCTTGTTGAGATGGGAGAATCCGCCGCCTGAAGGGATGCAGAGCAGATACAGTCCTATGGCAGATGCGATGACGCAGAGCCAGATCACGGGGCGCACTTTCTTTTTGAGAAAAACCAGCCCGAAAATCGGTACGATCACCACGTAAAGCGCAGTTATGAAACCAGCCTTGCCTGCTGTCGTGTAGCAGATCCCCAGCTGCTGCAGACCGGCTGCTGTTGCAAGTGCAAGTCCGCACAGTATGCCGCCCTTGAGTGCATTTTTCCATGCGGCACGTTTTTCTTCCTTTGTCATGGACATAGCAGCACCACCTTCAGCTCCGGTATTTGTTCTTCCCTTGAGCCGGTCCATTATGCTTATTACCGGAAGCAGTACAAGTCCTCCGATCAGTATGCGTATACCGTTGAATGCTATCGGGCCCATCAGGTCAGCGCCGCTCTTTTGGGCCACGAAAGCGCTTCCCCAGATCATAGCAGCAAGTATCAGCATCAGATCTCCACGCAGTTTTTTATTCATATCAGCTATCCTTTCATTAGTTTGTCGATCGAAGATCGACATTCAGGTTACACCCCTGTGGTGGTTCATTAGTTTGTCGATCGAAGATCGACATCAGGTTACACCCTTGTGGTATTTCCGCCGGCGTATGTAAAGTCTGCAGTTTTAGTATATGCAAAGCTGCAGTGTTTCGTTTGCAGTTATTTACAGGACGCTTGAGCGACGGAAGAATATTGGAACCATTATATCAAATCATGGCGCAGTTGCCAAATCGGATTCGATGTAAAGATGCTAAAAAAGGCAATTGTATAAAATACTCGCTATTTCGGGTGGTTTCGTAATAGTGCTTGTTTGGGAAAAAATGTATATGCAATTATTCTGCATAAAATGAATGATAAACGCATAAATATGCATAGAAAGTATTAAAAATCCTTCATATCTCAAATAAACGGCAGTTCCTTAAGTGAGGATTTGGCCGGCTAAAAGCCGTGTTACGAAATCTGTTGGAATCGCTTCAAAAAAGTACAACGCACTGTATTAAAACATCTCTGCCGGGCGCGATTTTTATATATTTCACATTTCGATCGCAATCCGGAATCTAAAAAGCGAATGCATAATACGCGTATAAAGGCAGCGGAAATCATATCAGATTTTTCACACTCCTGCATGTCACATTGTCATTGTGCTCTTCGGCACCTTCCGGTAACTCTCGCTGTAGCACCGCCTCTCTGCGCCCGCCTCTATGCACTGCCGTACTGTCATCCCATCTCTATGCGAGCGTCAATGTCCCGTTTCGCCCCTGCGCCCGCCTCTATGTATCGCCCCGCGTCAGCATCTCCCGGCGGTCACATTTCTGATGTCATGGCTTCCTAGATGCCGGGATTTATGTTATTATGTAGGAAATATCGCTTTCGATATTTCCTGAATATCAACAAAATTTTCATACGAAAATATGTGGCGAAGCCACTTTTGTTCTATTATTCATAGCTTCTGCGGGCGGGGCGCCGCGGACGATCATAGTTTCGGCCGCCGGAAGTCACAGGAGAGCGTTTTTTATCACAGGAAAGCAGGTAAGATTCACATGAGATCCAAGATATGCCTGATAAGGCATGGTATTACAGAAGGAAACAAACACAGGCTATATTACGGACATGCCGATATCCCGCTGGCGGAGGAAGGCATCGCATCGCTGAAAGGACTCGTGGAGCGAGGCATATACCCCGACGGCAGCAACGCCGACTTTTACACGACGGGACTCAGGCGCACGGAACAGACGATGGAGATCATATACGGAAAAAGAGAGCACGAGATACTGCCGCAGCTCAAGGAAATGAACTTCGGAGATTATGAGATGAAGAGCCATGGCGAACTCAAAGTGCTTGACCATTATCAGACATGGAAAGCCGACAAGCTGGGCACACTGTCACCGCCGAACGGCGAAAGCCTGCAGGCGTTTTACAAGAGGATCGTCAGAGGCTTTGACGATTTCGAGAAAAAACACATGCTGAAAGTGCTTTCCATGAGACACAAAAGCGAAGAGGCACTTTCCATAATCGTATGCCACGGCGGCACGATATCGGCGATACTGGAAAGCATCTACCCGAAAATAAAAGACAACTTTTACAGGTGGATCCCGGATCCGGGCCACGGATACATACTTTACATGGAGGACGAGGACGTTCTGGGAGTAGAGAAATTCTGATTTCTGATTTTCGAGTGAGGAGGAGAAAAATGGATATCAAAGACACAGTCACACAGCTTATAGGAAACACGCCGCTGCTCAGGCTCCACAAGATGGAGGAACGCTTCGGAGCAGGCGCAGAGATCGTTGCAAAAGTCGAGATGTTCAATCCGGCGGGCAGCATCAAGGACAGAGTAGGATACAATATGGTCATCGAGGCGGAAAAAAGCGGCAGGCTCAAGCCGGGCGGCACGATAATAGAGCCGACGAGCGGCAACACAGGCGTGGGTATCGCGATGACGGCCGCTGCGCGCGGATACAAAGCTGTCATGGTGATGCCGGAGAGCATGAGTCTGGAAAGGCGCAAGCTGCTGGCAGCACTGGGTGCCGAGCTCGTCCTGACTGACAAGAACGAAGGCATGAAGGGCAGCGTGGAAAAAGCCGAGGCACTGGCAAAAGAGATCCCGGGCAGCATCATAGCAGGGCAGTTCGAGAACCCTGCAAATCCGCAGGCGCACTATGAGACGACTGCGCCGGAGATCTGGGAAGCGACAGATGGAAATGTGGATATCTTCATCGCGACATTCGGAACGGGCGGCACAGTAACAGGCGTCGGCAGATACCTCAAGGAAAAAAATCCTGACATCAGAGTGATCGGCGTGGAACCCGCATCATCGCCGCTGGTGACAGAAGGCAAGGCCGGCCCGCACAAGATCCAGGGAATAGGCGCGAACTTCATCCCTGAAGTGCTGGAAGTGAAGCTCATGGACGAAGTCATAACCGTCACCGACGACGACGCGCTCGAAACGATGAAAGCGCTCGCGAAGACAGAAGGCCTGCTGGTCGGAGTTTCGGCCGGCGCTGCGGTATACGCGGCAGGACAGGTCGCAGCAAGACCTGAAAACGCAGGCAAGAGGATAGTCGTTGTACTGCCGGATACAGGCGAACGCTATCTGAGCATATTTTAATATGTATTTTTAACGCAAACAAAAGAGCTGCCTGGGACTTGCCCCGGCAGCTCTTTTGCTGTCATCACACTAATTTACTATTTATTTAGGAGAGGTGTTTGTTTTCCTCTTTTGGAGTGATTATATAATAACAGGGCATTATGCCGATTTGGAGTTATATATGTGAAGAAATCTTGAAAAGAGTGTGTCAGTCGCATGAGACAGAAAAATCGAGCTTGTTCGGCAAATGAGACGGAATCTTCAGAAAACAGAGCCGACGCGTTGCACTGCTCTCTAAAAATACGAACTATAAACAAAAAGAACGAGATATACATTCGAGTTTTGCGTGAAAATTTAACTTTTTTTGCGAATACAATTGATAAATTCAGTCGAAAGTGCTAACATTAGCGTATGATATAAATTTACGAAATAAACGTTTTTAATGATCTGGAAAGGACAAATTCGATGGTAAGAAGGATTTACGTTGAAAAGAAAAAAGGCTTTGATGTAGAAGCCGAAGCACTCTTTACAGATGTAAAGGAAAATTTACACCTCGAGGATCTATCAGGAATAAGGATCCTGAACCGTTACGATATGGACGGCATAGATGACGCTACTTATGAAGCGGCTAAATTTACAGTATTTGCAGAACCTGCCATAGACGTCGTGTATGAAGAGACGATGCCCGTGGATCTGAGTTCTGCTATTTTTTTCGCAGTTGAATACCTGCCGGGCCAGTATGACCAGAGAGCAGACTCGGCGTCACAGTGCATCAAGCTCATGAACGCCGAAGCAGACGCGACTGTAAAATTTGCAAGAGTGATAGTGCCTGAGGGAAACATCAGTGCCGCAGACCTCGAAGCGATAAAGAAATACTGCGTGAATCCGGTAGACTCGCAGATCGCTGCGAATGAAAAGCCGCAGGATCTGGAGATGGAGACGACCGTGCCTGAAGACGTCGCGGTGATAAAAGGCTTCAGGACGATGAGAGAACCGGATCTCGAAGACTACAGAAAAGAGATGGGCTTTGCGATGAGCCCTGAAGATATAAAATTCGTGCAGGAATATTATGCGCGCGATGAGCGCAGAGACCCGACCCTGACAGAGCTCAAAGTCATCGACACATACTGGTCGGACCACTGCAGACATACCACGTTCAACACGACACTCGAAGAAGTCGGCTTCGATGACAGCCCTTACGGCAGACTCGTGGCGCAGGCCTTTGCACAGTACCTCGACATCAGAAAAGACGTGTATGGCGACAGAGACAAGAATCTCTGCCTGATGGACATGGCATGCATCGGAGCAAAGTACCTCAAGAAGCACGGCAAGGCTGACGACCTCGACGAATCAGAAGAGATAAACGCATGCAGCATCAAGGTCAGGGCGAAGATCGACGGCAGGGAAGATGACTGGCTCGTGATGTTCAAGAACGAGACACACAACCACCCTACAGAGATCGAGCCGTTCGGCGGAGCAGCAACATGTCTTGGCGGAGCGATAAGAGACCCGCTTTCAGGCAGAGTCTACGTGTACCAGGCTATGAGAGTGACAGGTGCTGCAGATCCGAGGACGCCGGTAGAAGACACGCTGAGCGGCAAGCTGCCTCAGCGAAAGATCACGACGGAGGCTGCTCACGGATACAGTTCGTACGGCAACCAGATCGGACTTGCCACAGGCCTTGTAGACGAAGTTTACCACGACAACTACGTTGCCAAAAGAATGGAGATCGGAGCGGTAGTCGGGGCTGCACCTGCAGATCACGTGATAAGAAAGGTCCCTCAGAAGGGCGACGTTATAATACTGGTCGGCGGCAGGACAGGCCGCGACGGATGCGGCGGAGCTACAGGCTCGTCCAAGGAACACACGGAAGAATCGATACTGCAGTGCGGAGCAGAAGTCCAGAAGGGCAACCCGCCTGTAGAGCGAAACATACAGAGACTTTTCAGGAGAAAAGAAGTCGCTACACTGATAAAGCGCTGCAATGACTTCGGTGCCGGCGGTGTGTCGGTAGCCATCGGCGAGCTGGCCGACGGCCTTGAGATCAACCTCGATCTCGTGCCGAAGAAATACGAAGGCCTCGACGGCACAGAGCTCGCGATCTCGGAGTCGCAGGAAAGAATGGCAGTCGTGGTCGATGCCGACAAAGAGCAGGAATTCATAAAGTATGCAGCTGAGGAAAACCTCGAGGCCACTACGGTCGCAGAGGTGACCGACACGAACAGAGTCAGGATGTACTGGAGAGAAAAATGCATCCTCGATCTCAGCAGAGATTTCCTGAACACCAACGGAGCGCAGCAGTTTGCAAAAGCTTTCGCTGCTGATCCAAAGGCTGTAAAGGAGTCGGCCGGCGAGCTGGCTGACGTTCTCGTGGAGACGAAGACGAAAGAGCAGCTGCTGACAGACCTGAACTGCTGCAGCAAGAAGGGCCTGATCGAAAGATTCGACAGCACGATCGGAGCGGCTACGGTGCTGATGCCTCTCGGCGGCAAATACCAGCTCACTCCGGCGGCAGGAATGGCTGCGAAGCTGCCTGTAACAGAGGGTGAGACGGAAACGGCAACGATCATGAGCTACGGCTTCGACCCTGAGCTCGCTATGAGGAGTCCGTTCCACGGAGCGCTTTATGCAGTGATCGACTCAGTGACGAAGATCGCAGCGATGGGCGGCGACTACAGGAAGATCCGCCTGACTTTCCAGGAATATTTCGAAAAACTCGGCGAGGATCCGGCAAGATGGGGCAAGCCTATGGCAGCACTGCTCGGAGCGCTGAGAGTGCAGAAAGAACTGGAGATACCGGCAATAGGCGGAAAGGACAGCATGTCCGGCACGTTCATGGATATAGATGTGCCGCCGACACTTGCATCCTTTGCAATAACAACGGTCGATGCAGGCGATGTGGTATCGCCTGAGTTCAAGTTCGCGGGCAGCACGCTCGTGGCGCTGACATCGCCGGTGGACAAAGACGGAGTAATAGATTTTGAGATATACAGGAACAACATGCTGAAGGTCAGAGAGTTGGCAGCAGCCGGCAAGCTGCTGGCAGCAGACGCGATAGGACGCGGAGGACTTTACATGACTCTCGTAAAGATGGCAGTCGGCAACAGGATCGGCGCTGATGTCAGTGTCGAGGGCGACATGCTTTCGCCGATGTTCGGCTCGATGGTGATCGAGATCCCGGCAGGCGAGGATGTGGACAGCCTGATGGCCGGAGCTGTCTATGCGGTACTTGGAAAGACTAACGTATCCGGCAGTCTCGTGATAAACGGAGAAGCTGAGGATCTCGCGGAGATCACTGCAAAGTGGCAGGAGCCTGAGGAAAGCGTGTTCCCTGTAAGGACTGCGGATCAGCGCGGCGGCATCGACAAGACGCCTGTGGCACAGCCGTTCTTCACTCAGAGAAACATGACAGGACCGCTCGTAAAGGTCGCAAAACCTAGAGTAGTGATACCGGCGTTCCCGGGAACGAACTGCGAGATGGATTCGGCGAGAGCGTTCAGGAAAGCCGGCGCTGAAGCGGACATCCATATAATAAGGAACCTCACGACAGCTCAGCTGGAGGATTCGATAAAGGAACTCGGACAGAAGATCAGGACGAGCCAGATCATCATGATCCCGGGCGGCTTCTCAGGCGGAGACGAACCGGACGGCTCAGCGAAGTTCATCACTGCAGTTTTCCGAAATCCTGGGATCAAGGATGCGGTCGCTGAACTGCTCGAGAAGAGAGACGGTCTGATGCTCGGTATATGCAACGGTTTCCAGGCACTGATAAAGCTGGGTCTCGTTCCGTACGGAAAGATCACGGACGGCACGGAAAACAGCCCGACGCTGACCTACAACAGGATCGGCCGCCACGCGTCGTGTCTCGTGAGGACCGGTGTGACGTCGGTGAAGTCACCTTGGCTGGCAGGCGTGAGTGTGGGCGATGTGTTCACGATCCCGGTATCGCACGGCGAAGGAAGGTTCATCGCGAGCGAGGAAGTGCTGCAGCAGCTGGCTGCAAACGGTCAGATCGCTACGCAGTATGTGGGATTTGACGGCAAGCCTTCGATGGATATCGCTTTCAATCCTAACGGGTCGGCAATGGCGATCGAGGGCATCACATCACCGGACGGAAGAGTATTCGGCAAGATGGGACATTCGGAAAGGATCGGCAGAGATCTCTACAAGAACGTTCTCGGCGAGAAAGATCAGAAGATCTTCGAGTCGGGCGTTAAATACTTTAAATAGATGAAACCCCTGCTGCAGGACGGCGCCCGGCGCTGCCCTCGCAGGGATAACCTTAATGTCGACTTGCAGTCGACACACTAATGAAACACCGCAAGGGTATAACCTAGATGTCGGTCTTTGACCGACAAATAATTGAAGCTCCCTGTGGGAGTAACCTGATGTCGGTCGCAGGCCGACACACTAATGAAACCCTAAAGGATAACCTGATGTCGATCTGCGATCGACACACTAATGAAAGGAGTGCATTATGAAGGTTGGAATAGTGATGGGCAGTAAATCGGATTATCCGGTAGTCCAGAAAGCAGAGCAGATGCTCGAGAATTTCGGCGTAGAATATGAAACTAGGATCATTTCGGCACACAGGACGCCGAAACAGGCTGAACAGTTCGCGGCAGACGCAGAGGGCAGCGGCTTTGGCTGCATCATAGCAGCGGCAGGCAAAGCTGCGCACCTGGCGGGAGTCCTGGCGGCAACGACGCCGCTGCCGGTGATAGGTATACCGATGAAATCAAGCACTATGGACGGACTCGATTCGCTTCTTTCCGTGGTGCAGATGCCAAAAGGCGTGCCGGTCGCAACAGTTGCGATAGACGGCGCGGAAAACGCAGCGCTGCTGGCAGTCCAGATCCTGAGCACAGCAGATCCGGCGCTCAGAGAAGCCATCAAGGCTTTCAAGAAAAAGCAGGAAGAAGAGATCATCGCGCTCGACCGCGAATTCAACGAATCTAAGAACAAATAGAATGAACGATACACAGGAGGTTTACGATATGAAGAAATTAGAACAGCTTTACGAAGGCAAGGCAAAGAAAGTTTTCAAGACAGACGATCCCAAATGTCTGATAGTTGATTATAAAGATGATGCGACAGCATTCAATGGCGAGAAAAAAGGTCAGATCGTAGGAAAAGGCGTAGTCAACAACACGATGACGAACATCATCCTGCAGCTTCTGGAGCAGAAAGGCGTGCCTACTCACTACATTGAGCAGATCAGCGACAGAGAGACGATCGTAAAGGCAGTGAAGATTCTTCCGCTGGAAGTCATCACGAGAAACATCTCAGCCGGCTCCTTTGCAAAGAGATACGGCGTTGAAGAAGGCATCGTGTTCGACAAGCCGACATTCGAGCTTTCATACAAGAACGACGACCTCGGCGATCCGCTCATGTGTGAGTCACATGCACTCGCGCTCAAGCTGGTGACAGAGGAGCAGCTCGAAAAAGTGAAGGCATATACGGCAACAGTAAACGAAACGCTGAAGGAATTTTTCCTCGACAAAGGTCTCAAGCTGGTAGACTTCAAGATCGAATTCGGACTTTACGACGGTGAAGTGATCCTGGCAGACGAGATCTCGCCTGATACATGCAGGCTCTGGGACGTAGAGACGAACGAAAAGATGGATAAGGACAGATTCAGAAGAGACCTCGGCAAGATCGAAGAGACATATGCCGAAGTCCTCAGAAGAGTGAAAAACGACTAGCCCGCGCTTTTGCGAAAAAATCACGTTAAAGATCCGTGTGTGGAGGAGAATATAAATGGAAGACAAAAAACTTACATATAAAGACGCCGGTGTTGACACCAAAGAAGGCGAGCGTGCAGTATCGCTGATGAAAGAGCACGTGAAAGGGACTTTCAATGAAAACGTGCTGACAGGCCTAGGTAGCTTCGGCAGCCTTTTCAGCCTCGATGTGAAAGGCATGACTCAGCCGGTGCTGGTGTCCGGAACTGACGGCGTGGGAACGAAGCTCAAGATCGCGTTCCTGATGGATAAGCATGACACCGTAGGTATCGACTGCGTTGCGATGTGCGTCAACGACGTGCTGTGCCAGGGTGCAAAACCGCTGTTTTTCCTGGATTACATCGCGACAGGCAAGGTAAAGGCGGAGAAGATCGCAGATATCGTAAAGGGCATAGCTGACGGCTGCAAACAGTCGGGCAGTGCGCTCGTAGGCGGCGAGACTGCCGAGATGCCGGACTTTTACAGCGAAGGCGAATACGATATGGCGGGATTTTCAGTCGGTATCGTGGACAGGGACAGGATCATCACAGGTGAGAAAGTCGCTGTCGGCAACAAGATCATAGGCATCCCGTCAAGTGGTATCCACAGCAACGGATATTCGCTGGTGAGAAAAGTGTTCTTTGACAAGATGGACATGAAGGTGACTGACTACGTCGAGGAGCTGGGACAGACTCTCGGAGAGGCGCTGCTGACTCCGACCAGAATATATGCAGACGCATGCGATGCAGTGCTGCCGAAATTCGATATAAAGGGGATAGTTCATATAACCGGAGGCGGATTCTTCGAAAACATTCCCAGGATCCTCCCTGCCGGTACAGCTGTTTCCATCGACGTGGGAAGCTGGAAAGTGCCGCCGATCTTCCCGTATATCAAGAAGTGCGGCAATATAGACAGGAAAGAGATGTTCTCGACCTACAACATGGGTGTGGGTATGATGATGGTAGTCGACGCTGCTGATGCCGGCGCTGTCGTGGCTGCGCTGGCGGCTGCGGGTGAAAACGCATCGGTGATAGGCGAAGTCGTGGAAATGAAGGATGAAAAGGTCATCCTCAACTATAACGAATAGAGGTCAGGGAAAATGAGTGATAAAACGAAGGTGGCGGTCCTCGTCTCGGGCGGGGGCACGAACCTGCAGGCGCTGATAGACAAGATCGCGGCGGAGGAGCTTCCTGAAGCGGAGATCGTCGAGGTCATATCGAGCAAAGAGGGCGCGTTTGCACTGGAAAGGGCTGCACGTGCGGGCATCCCGACGGCTGTTGCAAAGTCGCAGGCTGACGTGCTGGCGGAGCTGAAAAGATCCGGCGCGGAGATGATCGTGCTGGCAGGCTATATGAAGGTGCTTTCGCCGGAGATCATAGAGAATTACAGGAACAGGATAATCAACATACATCCGTCGCTGATACCGAAGTACTGCGGCAAGGGGTTCTACGGGATAAGAGTGCACCAGGCGGTGATAGCCGGCGGTGAAAAGGAAAGCGGTGCGACCGTGCATTACGTCGACGAGGGAGTCGACACGGGCAGGATAATCCTGCAGGAAAAGGTGCCGGTGCTGCCGGGCGATACGCCTGAGGAGCTGGCGGCAAGAGTGCTGGTAACGGAGCACAGGATCCTGGCGGAAGGCTTGAGGATCGCGATAGCTGAAATGAAGCCCCTGGAGGGGTAACCTTTATGTCGACTTGTCAGTCGACACACTAATGAAACCCCTTGGCAGGGATAACCTTTATGTTAGCTCTGCGAGCCAACAAATCAATGAAACCCCTTGGCAGGGATAACCTGATGTCGACCTGCGGTCGACAAATATATGAAATACCACAAGGGTATAACCTTTATGTCGACCTGTGGTCGACAAATATATGAAATACCACAAGGGTATAACCTTTATGTCGACCTGTGGTCGACAAATATATGAAAGGAGCAATTTAATGGGTGGAGTAATAGGTTTTGTTTCTAAACAGGACTGCGTGATGGATCTGTTCTTCGGCACAGACTACCATTCACATCTTGGGACCAAGAACGGAGGAATGTGCGTGCTGCAGGACAGCGGCAGCTTCAAGCGTTCTATCCATAATATAGAAAACTCACCTTTCAGAAGCAAATTTGAAGCGGACATAGAAGAGATGTCCGGAAAGATGGGAATAGGCGCGATAAGCGACGGCGATCCGCAGCCGCTGACAGTTCACAGCAGGCAGGGAGACTACGCCATCACTACAGTAGGGCGCATAAACAATAAAGCCGAACTCGTAAAGGAGCTGCTGGACGGCATGTCCGGACAGTTCATGTCGATGAGCGGCGGAGACATAAACAACACGGAACTCGTGGCGGCGCTCGTTTCCACGGGAAAGGATCTCGTGGACGGCATCAAGATCGCACAGGCAAAGATCGACGGATCCATGACGATGCTGATACTCACGAAGGACGGCCTTTACGCGGCAAGGGACAAATACGGCAGGACGCCGCTGATCATAGGGCAGAAAGACGGCGCGTACTGCGCGGCTTCGGAGTCATTCGCATTCATAAACGTAGGATATAAATACAAGCGCGAGCTGGGGCCGGCAGAGATCGCATTCATCACGGCGGACGGTGAAGAGACAGTTGCCGATCCGCAGAACGAGATGAAGATCTGCGCATTCCTGTGGACGTATTTCGGATATACGACTTCGATATATGAAGGGCGCAACGTCGAGCTGATGAGAAACAGCAACGGCGGACTTCTTGCAGAAAAAGACGGAGACCTGGACGTGGACTACGTTGCAGGAGTGCCGGACAGCGGAGTGGCTCACGCACTGGGATATGCCAACAAATCGAGAGTGCCTTATGCTAGACCTCTCATCAAATACACGCCAACATGGCCGAGAAGCTTTATGCCTCAGAACCAGAAGGCGAGAGACCGCATAGCTAAAATGAAGCTCGTGCCGGTTTTCCAGATCATAAAGGACAAGAAATTCGTGCTGATAGATGACTCGATCGTAAGAGGGACGCAGCTTTCCCAGACGGTCAGCTACCTGATAGACAACGGCGCGAAAGAGATACACGTGAGGTCGGCATGTCCGCCTATAATGTACGGATGCAAATACCTGAACTTTTCACGTTCGGTAAGCGACCTCGAGCTCATCACGAGACGAGTGATCCGCGACCTCGAAGGCATAGAAGCCGAGGAGGTCTCGCAGGAGCTGCTCGCCGAGTACACAGACAGCAAGACCGAGAAGCACCAGGCTATGGTCGAGGAGATAAGGAAGAGACTCAAGTTCGACAGCCTGAGATTCCAGGATCTCGAGGATACAGTCAAGGCGATAGGAGTGGACAAATGCAAGCTCTGCACCTACTGCTGGGATGGAAGGGAGTAGATCACAATGCAGAAAAAATCACTGTCATCACTGCTCAGCAGCAATGCGTACCCGGGCAGAGGCATAGTAATAGGAAAATCAGAAGACGGCAGATACGCGGTGACGGCGTATTTCATCATGGGCAGGAGCGTGAACAGCAGGAATCGCGTGTTCGTGACACAGGACGAGGGCATCAGGACGGAAGCGTTCGATCCTTCGAAGCTCAGCGATCCGAGCCTGATAATATATGCACCGGTAAGAGTGCTTGGAAATTCGACGATCGTGACGAACGGCGATCAGACAGACACGGTATACGATCTGATGTCAGAGGGAAAGACGTTCGAGCAGGCGCTTCGCACGCGTGAGTTCGAGCCTGACGATCCGAACTTCACCCCGAGGATATCAGGGATCATGAACGTGGAAAACGGCAGCTATGACTTTGCGATGTCCATACTCAAAAGCGACGACGGAAATCCCGAGTTTTGCATAAGAAACACGTTCGCTTACGAAGGATGCCCGGCAGGCGAAGGCCGTTTCATACATACATATGTAGGCGACGGTAACCCGCTCCCGAGCTTTGAGGGCGAACCTGAGAAAGTCGACATCACCGGAGACATAGACGCGTTTGCGGATACGGTGTGGAACAGCCTCAACGAAGACAACAAGGTATCGCTGTTCGTGAGATTCATAGATATCGAGACAGGAAAATACGATACGCGCATCATAAACAAGAACAAATAGCCGCGCTTTGAGTGCCGCACGGCGCCGGATGCGGACATGCCCGGCATTTCGGACATCACCACGCGCCGGGCGCGATATACGATGTCAGAAGACGCGCCAGGCGCCCCGGCATGAAAGACTTTGCAAGATTTGCATAAGGAGAAATCGAATGAAAGAATTAGAATTAAAATACGGATGCAACCCCAACCAGAAGCCTTCCCGCATTTTCGTGGAAAACGGTGAGCTGCCGATCGAAGTGCTGAACGGCAGACCAGGCTACATCAACTTCCTGGATGCGTTCAACGGCTGGCAGCTGGTGAAGGAGCTCAGGGAAGCGACAGGACTTCCGGCTGCGACATCGTTCAAGCATGTTTCGCCGGCCGGAGCTGCAGTGGGACTCCCGCTCAGCGACGTTGAAAAAAAGATCTACTGGGTCGACGATCAGGGTGACATGTCGCCGCTGGCATGCGCGTATGCGAGAGCGAGAGGCGCAGACAGGATGTCGTCGTTCGGCGATTTCATATCGCTTTCGGACGTATGCGACGTGGACACAGCCAACATCATAAAGCGCGAGGTTTCCGACGGCGTGATCGCGCCGGGCTACGAGCCGGAAGCGCTGGAGATCCTGAAGACAAAGAAAAAAGGAAACTACAATATAATCAAAATAGATCCGGAGTACAAGCCTGATCCTGTGGAAAGGAAGCAGGTGTTCGGCGTGACGTTCGAGCAGGGCAGGAACGAGATGCCTATAGATGAGGCGTTCCTGGGAAAGCTCGTGACGGAGAACAAGGATGTTCCGGACGATGTAAAGCGCGACCTGATAATCGCACTGATAACGCTGAAATACACGCAGTCGAATTCAGTCTGCTATGTAAAGGGCGGGCAGGCGATCGGCATCGGCGCCGGTCAGCAGTCGAGGATCCACTGCACGAGACTCGCAGGTCAGAAGGCTGACAACTGGCTTCTCCGCCAGTGCCCTAAAGTGCTCGAGCTCCCGTTCAGAGAAGACGTCGGAAGACCGAACAGGGACAATGCTATCGACGTTTACATGAGCGACGACTATATGGACGTACTGGCTGACGGCGAGTGGGAAAAGGTCTTCACAGAGAAGCCGGATCCGCTCACGAGAGAGGAAAAGAGAGCGTGGCTCGACCAGATGGACGGCGTGGCGCTGGGATCAGACGCTTTCTTCCCGTTCAGCGACAATATCCAGAGGGCGTACCGCAGCGGCGTGAAATATATCGCGCAGCCGGGCGGCTCGATCAGAGACGATCTTGTGATAGAAGCATGCAACGAGTACGGCATCGCGATGTACTTCTCGGGCATGAGACTGTTCCATCACTGATAGCGGCAGGCATGACAAGGAGGTTCACTGATGAAAGTTTTAGTTGTGGGCGGAGGCGGCAGAGAGCATGCGATATGCTGGAAGCTGGCGCAGAGCCCCAAAATCGATAAATTGTACTGCGCTCCGGGAAATGCCGGGATCGCGGCGGTCGCAGAATGCATAGACGTCAGTGCCGAGGACATCCCAGGCATCTGCAGCTTTGCATCTGACGAAAAGATCGATCTGGCGGTCATCGGACCGGAGGTGCCGCTTGCGATGGGTATAGTGGATGAGCTGGAAAAGTGCGGAGTGCGGGTATTCGGGCCTAATAAGAAATGCTCGCAGCTCGAAGCCAGCAAGTCGTTCACCAAGGCATTCCTTGCAAGGCATGATATCCCGACGGCAGGCTACAAAGAGTTCACTGACAAGGACGAGCTGCTTTCAGCAGTCGGGATCTACGGATACCCGATGGTGCTCAAGGCTGACGGGCTTGCAGCCGGAAAAGGTGTTGTGATCCCTGAGAATGAAGCGGATGCAAAGGCTGCGATCGAGGAAATGATGGGCCGGAAGGTCTTCGGTTCGGCTGCTGACAAGGTAGTGGTGGAGGAATTCCTGACAGGTATCGAGGCGTCGATGCTCTGCTTCGTGGATGAAAATTCGATAGTGCCGATGGAATCTGCGCAGGATTACAAGAGGATATTCGACGGAGACAAGGGGCCGAACACAGGCGGCATGGGAACTTACTCGCCGAGCCTTGTGTTCACGCCGGAGCTCGAAAAGCAGATAAGAGAGCAGATACTGGAGCCGACGCTCAAGGGATTCCAGAAAGACGGACTGGATTTCAGGGGAGTGCTGTTCATCGGCCTGATGATATCTGAAGACGGTCCAAAGGTGATAGAATTCAACAATCGCTTCGGAGATCCGGAGACTCAGTCGGTGCTGCCGCGACTCGAAAGCGATTTATTGGATATTTTCGTTGCGGTCACTGAAAACAGGCTCGCAGATGTCGAGATAAAGTGGAGCGATGAAAAGGCAGTGTGTGTAGTTGCTGCATCGGGCGGATATCCCGGCAGCTACGAGAAAGGCAAAGTGATCAGCGGACTCGATGACGTCGACGATGACGTGATCGTCTTCCATGCCGGTACAGCTGCAAAGGCGGCAGGTCAGTGCGAGGCAGAGGCTGGAGCTGATCTCGAGGCCAGGGCGGGGGCCGGATGCGGATGCTGCTGTTCAGGCGGCGCCTCGGCAAGCGAGGCAGGTGCCGCGGAGGGCGTGGAGACCGTGATCGTAACTTCAGGCGGCAGAGTGCTCGGCGTCACAGCTCTCGGCAAAACGCACGAAGAAGCCCGTGCCAAGGCATATGACAATATCCGCAGGATCAGCTTTGACGGCATGCAGTACAGAAAAGACATCGGAACAATCAATCGGCGATAGGCGATCGGTGAGCGATATTCGCCGGAGCTCCGGTACAGACAGATCCTGTTAATAGTTCTGGGCGATTTGGACATATGAAAATCGGCAGATAAAACGATATCAATGTAAAAGCGCTGTTCGACTTGAAAAGACGAGTCGGACAGCGCTTTTGAAATTACATTGAATAACCGTGCACCAGCGGATAGTTGTGCGCTGATGCGGCAGCTTCAGGCGGGAAATGCGGAAAATGCCTTGCTCAAGTCATAAACATCTCTGCTATAACTGTGGCTATAATTTCTTGATTTCCTCTTCGGTGAGACCGGTAATTTCTTTGATAAGCCGGATATCGAGTTTTTTAGCCAGCATCTTTCGTGCGATGTCACGCTCAGTTTCGATACGCCCGGTTTTCTCGCCTTCGATCCTGCTGCGCTTTCCGTTCCGGCCGGCATTGGGGGGGGGTGGTCAGGATCCTGTTCACTGATATTGTATGCTCCCTGTCAAGCAGACAGATGAAAAAAATAGAATCTGTTCTTCGGTCGATTCCAGCCTCGCGAAGTTCTATTTTCCCTCACCTCAGAATACATTTTAATCAGGGAAATATAACGTATATAAAGGAGGCGCGCTTATGGAAAATCACACAGTCACGATAGAGAATCGCGACACTGTAACGGTCACGGATATCCGTGAAATAGACAGTTTCGATGAGGAAGAGGTCAGAGCCACGCTCGGAAAAGGCGCGATGATAATAAAAGGTTCCGGACTGCATATACATATGCTCGATCTCGATGAGGGCAGAGCAGTCGTGACAGGGACTGTGGATTCGCTCATGTACGTTAAAGTCAGGGAAAAAGGCGAAAAAGGATTTTTCGCCAGGCTGATGAAGTGATGAAATGCTGACAGAGCTTATAACCCGGCAGGCCGGGACGCTGGCGGTGATGGCAGGCGCAGGCGTACTGGCAGAAACCCTGTGGCAGCTTTTGCGCCTGGCACAGCGAAAAACCACGTCAAAATGCATCCGTCTGGTACAGGAAGCACTGTTCTGGGCGACATGCTGTGCAGTGATCCCGGAATTCCTGTATTACGCAGCGTATGGCAGGCTCTCCGTGCATGCGTTTTTGGGCTTTTCCGCAGGGGTGTTATTGTGGAAAAAAATCTGCTGTGGTATAATCAGTGCATGGGTAAAAGACGACGAAGTACAGAATTCAAAAACAACAGCCAGGTCATCGACATGGAGCAGGCCAGAAAACAAAGGCTGGAAAAAAGACGGGCGGAAAGAGCGAAAGAAGAAGCGAAAGCTAAAGCAGCCGCCAGACAGAACACAAGAGGAAAAATGGCTATCAGAAAAAACCGCGCGAGACGGAGAATAATGATAGGCCTTGTTATTGTACTCATTTTAGGGCTGTTTTCGTTTTCCATATTCAATATATTCTCGCTGAAACGCGAGCAGCATGATGCAGAAGCGCAGAAACGCGAGCTTATAGAAGAAAAAGAGCAGCTCGAAAAAGAACTTGAGGAAGTAAACGACCTCTCGAATGTTGAGGAGCAGGCGCGCGATCAGCTCAGACTGATAAAGCCCGGAGAAACTATTTTTCTGTTCCCTGACTCGATCACCAACAGCGATGACAGCAGTGACGATAGCGACAGCGATAAAAGCTCCGACCAGCAGTAAACAGCATTGGGCCGGGCGGCAGCAAAGCGCAGGCCGGCAGGCGCCGGGATAGGCGGCGAGCAGACGGAGCAGACAGCGCAGGAACACAGGACAGTGTAATAATGAAAATAAAAGAGATAATAATCGTCGAAGGACGTGACGATACGGCGGCGGTCAAAAAAAGTGTGGATGCCGTCACAATAGAAACACATGGATATGGTATAACAAGGAGAACCTGGGAACTTATCGAAAAGGCATACGCCGAGAAAGGCATCATAATCTTTACCGATCCGGATCACGCCGGAAGGCAGATAAGAAAAAAACTGACGGAAAGATTTCCGGATGCAGGGCAGGCTTTTCTCGACAGAAGCGATGCCACTAAGGATGGAGACATAGGCATCGAGAACGCATCGCCGGATAGCATAAGAGCTGCGCTTTCCATGGCGCACTGCACACTGGAAAACGGCAGTGCGGCAGAGGAGCTGGACGTTCAGGACATGATAAGGTACGGCCTGACAGGACAGGCGGATTCTGCCTTTAAACGAAAAGTCGCAGGTAAAGCGCTGGGGATAGGGTACTGCAATGGCAGGACATTCCTGCAGCGACTCAATAAATTCGGGATCACAAAAGAAAAGCTGGAAAAAACTTTGCAGGAGACATAGAGATACAGATGAAATTATATTCACCATCAACGATACATGATATCAGAGAACAATACGATTTCAAGCTGTCAAAAAGCCTCGGACAGAACTTCATAACAGATCGGAATGTGATCGAGAAGATCATCGAAGGCGCACAGATCGGTCCGGATGATATGGTCATAGAGATCGGTCCGGGGATCGGAGTGCTGACAGCGGCAGCAGCAGAGCAGGCGGCCAGAGTGGTAGCCATCGAGATAGACAGCAAGCTCATACCGATACTGTCGGAGACACTTGCCGGATATGACAACATCCGCATAGTCAATCAGGATGTATTGAAAACGGATATAAACGAAATAATAGATGAAGAAAGATCAGCCGGGACGTTTACAGGCAATGTCAAGATACTCGGCAATCTGCCGTATTACATCACCACCCCGATAATCATGGGTATACTGGAAAACGGCACTGAGGCTGAAAGCATCACTATCATGATGCAGAAGGAGGTCGCTGACAGGATAAAAGCGGCACCGGGCGGCAAGACGTACGGTGCGCTTTCCGTGGCAGTCCAGTATTACTGCACCGTCGAGCAGGTGGCAATCGTTCCGAAAGAAGTATTCATACCGAGACCAAAGGTGGATTCATCAGTTCTGCACCTTTCCATAAGAAGTGAAAGGCCGGTGGAGCTCACTGATGAAAAGACCTTTTTTGCGTGCATAAAACACGGATTCGGGCAGAGGAGAAAGACGCTGCTCAATTCACTTACGGGAGTAAACGGCCTTTCAAAGGATGAAGTCAGATCTGTACTGCAGGAAGCAGGGATAGATCCGGTCAGAAGGGCTGAAACACTTGATATAAAAGAATTTGCAGTCATTGCGAATATAGTGGCTGCGCATTGTGGGAGATAAGAAAGATGGAAAAGCTGAAGAAATTCTGCAACAAATATCTGAAGAATTACGTTGTATTATTATTTGTGACAGCAATAGTTCTTGATCTTATTATAGAAACTCTTGCAAGACATTCACTGATCCAGGGGGTGCTGTTTCTGGTGCAGAGCCCGCTGGTATCTCTGTGCAATGTACTGCTGATCTTTGCTGTCATATCGCTGGCGCTGCTGTTCAGGCGGCGCGTGTTCGCCATGTGCATGCTGTCGCTCATATGGCTTGCGCTCGGCATAATCAATGGTGTCATACTTTCCAACAGGATGACGCCGTTCACGGTATACGACCTGAAGAGTCTGAAAGACGGCATGTCGATAGTGTCGACATATTTCAAGCCGCTCACTATAATACTGTCTCTTGCGGGAATAGCGGCGCTTGTATTCGCGTTCATAATACTGTTCCGTAAAGCGCCGAGACTCAAGGAAAAGGTGAACTATAAGAAGGCTGTTGCGACGATCGTTGTGATCGCACTGATAACGGTCGGTGCGTTCCAGGCTGCGATCAGAACAGGTGTGCTGGATACGTTCTTCGGCAACCTGGCATACGGATACAGAGACAACGGAGTTCCGTACGGATTCCTGGTGACATGGATGGATAAAGGTATCGGCAAGCCGGACGGCTATTCTGAAGAAAAAATAAAGAGCATCTTCAAGAGCGGAGAGCTGGGCGACGACGGTATTTACACGCCGGGCGAGGATGACGATACGGATGTGGCAAACAAGCCGAATATCATATTCCTGCAGCTTGAGTCGTTCATAGATCCGACGCAGGTCGAAGGGCTGGAATTTTCCAAAGATCCGACGCCGAACTACAGGAAGCTTATGAAGGAATATTCATCAGGCTACCTGACAGTCCCTGCAGTAGGTGCGGGAACTGCAAACGTCGAATTTGAAGTGATGACGGGAATGAGCGTCAAGTTCTTCGGACCCGGAGAATATCCGTACAAGGAGATCCTGAGAACGACGACATGCGAGTCGACTCCTTATGATCTCAAGCAGCTCGGATATTCATCGCATGCGATCCATAACCACAGAGGCGCATTTTACGGCAGGAACAAAGTATTTTCAAATTTGGGATTTGACACGTTCACAAGCCTCGAATACATGAACAACGTGATGAAGACGCCGAAAAACTGGGCGAAGGACGCGCTCCTCACAGAGCAGATAGTAGACGCACTCGACAGTACCGAGGGCACTGACTATATATACACGATCTCCGTTCAGGGTCACGGCAAGTACCCGACCGAACAGGTGATCGAGAACCCTTCAGTCACGGTGACGAAGGCGGATTCAGAGGAGCAGCGCTGGACGTATGAGTACTATGCGAACCAGGTGTACGAGATGGATCTTTTCGTAAAGGAGCTTACGGATACTCTCGCATCATATGATGAGGACGTCGTGCTCATCATGTATGGAGACCATCTGCCGGCACTCGACATGGAAGAAAGCGACATGAAATCGGGATCGCTTTACAAAACTCAGTACATCATATGGAACAATTTCGGCATGGAAAAGCAGGACAAGGACATCAATGCATATGAGCTGACGTCTGATGTCCTCAGCAGACTTGATATTTCGGTCGGCATGATGAACAAATACCAGCAGAACCACAAAAGCGACAAAAACTATCTCGCGAACCTCGAAGCACTGTCGTACGACATGCTTTACGGCAAGCAGTATATATACGGTGGCAAGAACCCTTACGAGCCGACGAAGCTGAAGATGGGCGTCAAGGATATCAGGATCGACGAGGTCGTGAAGATAGGCGAGAATTACTACATCAAAGGACAGAACTTCACGGAGTACAGCAAGATATCGCTCGATGGCGAGATTCTCAAGACTGTCTACCTCGGGCCGACGATACTCGCGCTCAAGGAGGAAGTCGATCCGGCTGACGTTTCGAGGATGAAGATAAGTCAGGTCGAGAAGAACAAGGAGGTCCTGAGCACGACCGAGTAGGAAGGGCAGTGCGTTCTTTTGGCAGCTGCGTGTCCAGGCAGAAGTGTGTAGCTGTAGTATGTGATGGGCTTCAGGACAGCCGGGCCGCTGCGGTGACGGCGGCTCTCCGCATGATATGAGGTATGATATGGTTAAACAGAAGATAAAAGTACTGGCGATAAATACTAGCCCGCGGAAGGGGCGCAATACCGATCAGCTTCTCGATGAAGTGATCGCGGGCTGTCTGTCAGTGTCGTCAGGTGCGGGCAAAGGTGCAGACGCCGGCTCTGCCTATTCAGGATCCGCCTCCGGATTTACCGGGTCCGTCGAAGTCGAGGTAAAGCGCATGGGCGTTTACGAGGCGGCTGATGACGAGCTCAAGTTCTGCAGAGGCTGCTGGGCATGTGCAAAGACCGGCAGTTGTGTATGCGGCGATGATTTTATAAAGCAGATACACGATGCGATCGCATCATCAGATGTCGTGATTTTTGGAGTGCCCGTGTATTTTTACAGCGTCACTGCGCAGTGCAAGGCGATAATGGATCGCGCCCTGGCATATATGCCGATAGGGAACGGCAAGGTGTCTGCGACAGCTATAACCTGCGGCAGTGCGGGAGTTGCCAGCACGCTCCAGGCGCTGCAGAGCTTTTACAGCTGCAATGATTTTGTCGATGCGGGCTGGGTCGCTACTTATGGAAAGACGAGCGATAAAGTAAAGGGCAGAGAAGTTGCATACGGTCTGGGAAGAAAAGCGGTGAGACTTGCAGCGATGCTGAAAGATACTTACGATGCTGCAAAAGCTGCAAATGCTGCAGGTGACAGTGAGCTGCTCGAGGACCTTGAGCACAGCAATCATTTTGCGTATGGAACGCATACGTTCTAGAGTTCGGACAATGTGTTTTGCACGGATTCGATCAGTTCGCGTCCCGGAGATACCATTCTATGACTGTTATATTACCTTCAGTGATCTGCGCGATCACATGGAGGTTTTTTTGTGCGCCGATTTTACCATTCCCGGAAAGGGTGTCCGTGGCAGAGGCGTCGAAGCCTGCAGATGATCCGACAGATCCTCTGACCGGCACATCAAAAGAAAAACTGCCGCCGTTTCTTGAAATAGTGATGACGGTGCTGTTGTCTCCGTCCGGACGGTACTTCAGCTCCCCGTTTTTGTCAGCCAGCGAATTGCCGTCGTCAGATGCGAGTATCGTGAGTATATCGACAGCGGTCGATTCCGCATCGTAGTAGTCGGCATAGCTGCGGGCGTTTGACTTTGCAGTGTCGAGCTTTTCGGATGCCGATGAAAGCGTTATCGCAGCGAAGCAGGTCGTTGCAAATACGACGAAGACGATCCCGATCATTACGGCCGCAGATACAAAGGTAAGCCTGAAAGGAAGTATATCGCTGACCGCATCATAAAAACTGCCGCCATTTCGCTCCGTTCGCCGGTAGCTGTCGCGTCTGTCGAATCTGCTGACCCTGTCACGCCTGTCGCATCTGTTGGATTTATCACGCTCGGTTTGTCTCTTGCCGTGATTGTTGCTCGCACTCGTGCTGCGCTCACTGTTCGGATTCATCTGGCGTCTGCCGGTGTCGGCATACTGTTCAGATGAGCGCGCATCGTTGTTAGCTTTCATGAAACCTCCCCTCCTTTCTTCTTGTTTTCTTCCTACAGCGCTTTGAATGTAATGCTGTAAAATTCTGCACCTGTATCGGTGGCAAAAAAGCTGATTGTATATTCAAAAGCGTTTCCTGCATCACTTATTGAGGTTCTGGTGATGACGGCTCGGCAGGTGTGTGCCGCCTGAGATGTCGGATTCAGTTTGTCATCATAATAAAGAGTCAGCGTATTTTCGGTGATATCGATCTGACTGTGAGACGTCATCAGCTGACTCGCTTTTGTAAGATCGCCATGCGATGCTTTGAGAGTTTCCGCGATCGAAGTCGATTCGATGACGGCGCGATCCAGCAGACGGGCTTCAGCATAATATTTGTCCGCTCTCACGAACATGCAGACGCAAAGCGCTATGACAGCGATGATCAGTATTGCAGCTGTTACCGCAGCGGTGATCAGCACTGCTTTTTTTGATATTTTCTGTGTCATCTGTTTTATCATCGGCTGCCTCCTCCATCAGTTCCCTGCGCCGTTTGCCAGACTCAGCGCTATCGTGTGACTTTCACCGGTTTTCATAACCATAGTGATCTCGATCAGCCCGGGTTCCGGCACACGAAAATCAGCGGTCGTCATAGGCATGATCTTCTCTCCGGATTCGGGATCGACATTTTTTCCGGCAGCAGCGATATTTTTCATGAGATATCCGTTGTTGCTGTAGATCCATGTTTCGCGGACTTCCCCACTCGTCTCGTCGGTCCTTGAGAGAACCAGCGCCGGGAGCTTTCCGCCTAGAGAAGCCGTCCTTGCCTGAGAGAAATCAGTGCACTGCCGCATTTCCGCTGTAAAAAATCCGACCGCATCTGAAAACGCCTGCTGAGACCTGTTTTCGGCGGAATTCCTGTAAATATTGCTGCCGAGGATCGCCAGCGCAACAGATAGCCCTGTTACCGCGATGACGATGACCGCGATGACGAAGATATGCAGTTGCTTTTCAGTAAGATTCATAAACTTTTTCATATCAGTTAAGTATATCAATTTTTCAGTCAGGTATCAATCTTTTAGCTGTCTATAAGATCCGCAGATCGTACGCCCATGCGAGCATCTCCTCGCTCCGCCTCCACATAACCGGTTGATTTTACGCCACAAGCTTAGTATCATATCAGTAGAAAGATAAGAGGAATAAAATATGAGAAAATACAGAGTGCCGCTGCTGGAAACCGAGCGGCTTTATCTTAGAAAATGGAGTAAAAAAGACGCCGCCGACGTTTTCGAATACGCAAAGGACCCTGCGGTCGGCCCGATTGCCGGCTGGAAACCGCATACCAGCCCGGCCGAGTCCAAAATGATAATAAATGAAGTTTTTCTGCAGAAAATGTCATGGGCCATCGAAGACAAGGAAAGCGGCAAGGTGATCGGCAGCATCGGATTCGAAAAGGACAAGTTCCGCCCCGACATACAGAGCCGCGAGATGGGATACTCACTTTCGCGCGAGTACTGGGGGCGCGGCCTGATGACCGAAGCCGCAAAGAAACTGATCGAGTACGCATTCGAAGTGATGGGACTCGAAGTGCTTGCGATAACAACGAGTGACAGGAACCTCAGGAGCCAGCGCGTGATCGAAAAGTGCGGCTTTGTATATGAGGGAAGACTGAGAAATTCATACAAGATCTACGACGGAACAGTGACGGAGCTCAGATGCTACTCGATGCTCCGCGAAGAATACGCAGCGATGAAGAGAGGCGAGATAAATGGCTAAGAAGAAGGATAAACAGACACATAAGACGAACGCAGTCAGGATAGTGGAGGCCGAAGGCGTTCCGTATAATATGTACACTTACGATGCACCGGACGGGTTCCTCGACGGGGTTTCAGTTGCAAAGACGCTGGGGCAGGATCTTGACAGGGTCTTCAAGACACTGGTCACAGTCGGCGCGAGCCGTGCGAATTACGTTTGCGTGATCCCGGTCGCAGAGGAGCTGGATCTCAAAAAAGCGGCGAAGCATTTCGGCGAAAAGAAGATCGAGATGATCCACGCCCGCGATATCACGAAGGTCACGGGTTATATCAAAGGCGGGTGTTCGCCGGTCGGCATGAAGAAGCCGTTCCCGACAGTCATCGATATTTCCGCGGAAAATATAGACGATATCATAGTCAGCGGCGGAAAGGTCGGGCTTCAGATGGAGCTCAGTGTAAAGGCGCTGCAGGAGATCACCGGCGCACAGCTTGCAGACGTCACGGTGGATCGGTAGTACGGAAGAGTAGAGCGGTAGCCCGCCGGTCCCGGCGGGCCAGTATCATAAATATGTGGGCGTCGCTGCATCTGCCCAAAAATCTCTAAAAACCAGCTGTAAAATTTGTGTATCAAAACAAAAACAAAGAAAAATTTTTGTGGTAAAATCCTAAAAAATTTCACCAAACCTATTGACAGAAAGACGTGCTTCATGTAGTCTAATACATGGTATCGGCGGCTTCCTGCGCCTTTGCATGAGCCGGACCGGCACCTTTGCGAATCGAAAACTGCAGACGGCAGATTGTCAGCCGCGTAAGCAGCAGATAGCAGAACGCAAGCAGCGAACCGCGAATCGCAAACATCAGACAATAAACAACCAATGATAAATCATAAAACCTATGAAAATACAGGAGTGAACAAAATGGCAAAAAAATTAAACGAGGCAGTCGAAATAAGATGGCACGGGAGAGGCGGCCAGGGTGCGAAAACGGCATGCCTGCTTCTGGCTGACGTTGCCTTCAGCTCAGGAAAACACGTGCAGGGCTTTCCGGAATACGGCCCTGAGAGAATGGGCGCCCCGATCACGGCATACAACCGAATAACTGATGAGCCCTGCAAGGTGCACTCCAACATATATACACCGGATTACGTAGTAGTAGTCGACGAGACACTGCTCAAGTCCGTGGATGTGACGAGCGGGCTCAAGGAAAACGGCGCGCTTATCATCAACAGCAAGAAGACTCCGGAAGAAGTGCGAAAGCTCCTCAACGGATACAAAGGCAGAGTCTGCGTAGTGGATGCGGAGAAGATCTCCATGGAGACCCTCGGAAAGAACTTCCCGAACACACCTATGCTGGCGGCAGTCGTGAAAGTCAGCAACGTCATCGACAGCGAGCGCTTTATAAAAGACATGAGAGAATCTTTCCAGCACAAATTCGCGCACAAGGAAAACCTCATCGAGGGGAACATGAAGGCACTGGTAAAAGCTATGGAAGAGGTAAAGGTAGGTTAACAGCGATATGAGCATAATGAAAACGAGAGCACAGGATATAAACGAAAAGATCACCTGGCAGGAAGTCACCACAGGTGCGGAGATATATGAACCGGCTACATCTCTTCTCGTCGAGACAGGCGACTGGAGAGTGATGATGCCCGTGTTCAAAGAAGACAAATGCAAACACTGCATGCTTTGCGTGCCGTTCTGCCCGGACAGCTCGATCCCGGTAAAAGACGGCAAGAGACTCGATTTTGATTTCAAGCACTGCAAAGGCTGCGGGATCTGCGTGAAGGTCTGTCCGTTCGATGCGATAGATTTTGTTAAGGAGGAGAAGTAAATGGCAAAAAGAGACAGGATGTCCGGCAACGAAGCCGTGGCAACAGCGATGAAACAGATAAATCCCGACGTTATGGGAGCTTTTCCGATCACACCTTCGACAGAGATACCGCAGTATTTTTCACAGTACATAGCTGACGGCGAGGTCGACACGGAATTCGTGGCGGTAGAGTCGGAGCACAGTGCGATGTCGGTCTGCATCGGCGCATCGGCAGCAGGCGCAAGAGCTGTGACCGCAACGTCATCGGCGGGACTGGCGTATATGTGGGAGCTGCTTTACGTGGCAGCGTCGGCGAGACTTCCGATCACTATGGCGGTCGTGAACAGAGCGCTGACCGGCCCGATCAACATCAACAACGACCATTCGGATTCGATGGGAGCCAGAGATTCCGGATGGATACAGATATACGCAGAATCGAACCAGGAGGTCTATGATAACTACATCCAGGCGATGCCGATCTCCGAGACGATCAGACTTCCGATCATGATCTGTCAGGACGGATTCATCACCAGCCACGGTGTTTCAAACATCGAGCTGCTCGAGGACGAAGAAGTCAAGGAGTTCGTGGGCGAATACAACCCCGAGAACTACCTGCTCAAGTCGGAAAACCCGCTGGCAGTCGGCCCTTACGGCATCTCGCCGTACTACATGGAGGTCAAGAGATCCCAGGCGCAGGCCATGAAAGACGCGATGCCGATAATCATGGACGTTGCGAAGAGATTCAAGAAGCTTACAGGCAGAGAATACGGATTCTTTGAAGAATATATGATGGATGATGCCGAAGTCGCACTCGTTGTCATCGGTTCCAGCGCAGGAACGGGCAAAGAGGCAGTCGACAGACTCCGTGCAGAAGGTAAAAAGGTCGGACTCATCAAGCTGAGAGTTTTCAGACCGTTCCCGAGAGTTCCTCTTGCGGAAGCGATGTGCAAGGTAAAGGCCGTGGCGATAATGGACAAGGCCGAGAGCTTTTCCAACAGCGGCGGACCGCTTTTCAATGAAGCGCGAAGCTCGCTCTACGACCTGCCGAACAAGCCGTATGCGATCAACTACATTTACGGACTCGGCGGCAGAGACATCACAGTCGAGGATTACTACGAGATCTACAACGATCTGTTCATCATCAACGAGACGGACGATCCGGGCGATGTGTACAGATATGTAGGCGTAAGAGATTCACGTTACGGCGAAAGAGGATTCGATCACAGGAAATACGAAGAATAGGAGTTCACGACAATGGCATATAATCTGAAAAAAGAAGTGGCAAAGCCTGAGAGGCTGGCCGGCGGTCACAGGCTGTGCGCCGGATGCGGTGCAGGCATAGCCGTGAGAGGCGTGCTCAGAGCACTCGACGAAGGCGACAAGGCTGTAGTCACGAATGCGACCAGCTGCCTGGAGGTTTCTACATTTATATATCCGCATACCGCTTATTACGACAGCTACATCCATACGGCATTCGCCAACGGCGCAGCAACGATGTCAGGCGTCGAGGCGGCATACAAGACCCTGAAGAAAAAGGGAAAAGTCAAGGAAAATTTCAAGTTCATCGCGTTTGGCGGTGACGGCGGCACATACGACATCGGCCTGCAGTCGCTTTCCGGTGCTATGGAAAGAGGCCACGACATGGTTTACGTATGTTACGACAATGAGGCGTACATGAACACCGGTATCCAGCGTTCATCGTCGACTCCGCGATTCGCAGACGCGACGACTTCGCCGGCCGGCAAAGTGATCCCGGGCAAAGTGCAGAACAAGAAAGACCTGACTTCGATCATAGCTGCGCACAATATCCCTTATGCTGCGCAGACGACATTCATTGGCAACTTCAAGGATCTTCATGAAAAGGCGCACAAGGCTATCTACACGGAGGGTCCGTGCTTCCTGAACGTGATGTCCCCATGTCCGAGAGGCTGGAGATACGAGACGGAAGATCTCGCAGAGATCTGCCAGCTGGCAGTCGACACCTGCGTATGGCCTATGTACGAGATCGTCGAAGGCAAATGGCATCTGACATACGAGCCGAAAAAGAAGCTTCCTGTTGAGGAATTCCTCAAGAAGCAGGGTCGTTTCAAGCACATGTTCAAGAAAGGCAATGAATGGATGATCGACGAAGCTCAGCAGTACGTTGATCAGCAGTGGGAAAAGCTTCTTGCAAAGTGCGAGTAAAGGCTGGTCCGGGGTTTGAGGTCGAGCCGAGTATGAGTGGGGTGAGCTGGGTAGTTTCATGCCTGGCGCCGAGCCTAACTTTGAGCCTGGGCTCAGACGAGTTGAGACGAGTACGGTTCGAATCCTGCCGGATCCGAATTTGATTTAGATTTTAGAGGAACGCCGGGGCGCATGAATGCGCCCCGGCATGATATTTTTTTGTGAGGAAATCCCGCGTTCGGCACGCGGGATCATTTTGTTTAGTAAGGCTGCTGTTTTTCAATTTTGAGTATAAATAATTGACTGCCTAAACCATTCATAGACAAGTTAGACGGGAAAAGTGGCAGATTTTTGACTGTAAGTAATATGGTTTTATACGCATTTACATGAAAACGCATGATATGAGTATATATGATCTCCGAAATTTTTCCTCGTATAGCATATCCGGATAAATTTTTTATACTCAAAATGACAAAACTCCAACTTTGTGACCAAAATTAAAGGGTGATTCCTCAGTGATAACCGACATCTTCTCCGATGATGCTCGTGTGGTTTGGATTGATTTATACTCATTTGCCTGAAAAAATAAAATCGGGTATAGATCCATGCTCGCAATGGGGTGGTATGGATGCTAAGCCCCGCTCGCACCCGCTTAGGCCCACTCGAGCTTACTCGCTCGCACAAAAAAACTGTCTGTTTTATCGGCGAGATCACCGTTAAAATAGACAGTCGAGGTATTTATTCACTTGAAAACATTAATTATCATGATGCATATTTAAACATCTCGGTCATAGCTACGTGTCAGCCCAGCTTCGTGGATCGCTCCGGCGCGCCCAACGTTGCAAACCATCTTCACATGTTCGGGCGCCCCTCGGGGGCGCTACCATTCACCACCCACGCGCTTCGCCGCATCCAAGTCAGCATTCCGGCCCAGATGCGCCTAGATCAGCCCCATTTTCTTCATTTCAGTTTCGATCCTCTGGTCGATCTCAGCAGTCGGTGGACAGAGCGGAAGTCTGAAATTCAGCTCCATCATTCCCATCTTAGCCAGAGCAACCTTTACAGGGATCGGATTCACATCAGCAAACATGCTGTCGATGAGCGGCTTCATAGAAAGCTGCAGTTCTCTTGCCCTTTCGATATTTCCATCCAGGAAGCTGCGCGACATTTCCACAGATTCCTTAGGCATGATATTCGCGATGACCGATATGTAACCAACTCCGCCGAGTGACAGGAGCGGCACTACCATGTCGTCGTTTCCGGAATAAACCGCGAAATCATCAGGAACCAGTCTGCAGACCTCAGCGACCTGTGCGATATCACCGCTGGCTTCCTTGATACCTACAATATTAGGGTGCTTTGCGAGCTCAGCCGCAGTTGCAGGAGCGATATTCACGCCTGTACGGCCAGGTACCGAGTAAAGGATGCAAGGTATCGAAACCGCATCAGCTGTAGCAGTGTAATGCTCGATCAGACCCTGCTGTGAACACTTGTTGTAGTATGGAGTAACGAGCAGCAGACCGTCAACTCCCGTAGCCTCGATACGCTTTGCGAGATTGATACCGTGACGCGTGTCATTACTTCCTGCGCCGCCGATAACAGGCACTCTGCCCGCAGCTACATCGACGCAGAATCTGATCGTTTCAACGTGCTCGTCATCGTCCAGAGTCGACGCCTCACCGGAAGTACCGCATGTGATGATCGCATCGATCCCCTGTTCTATCTGCCAGTTTATCAGATTTCTGTAAGCCTCGAAATCCACTGAACCATCCGCCTTGAAAGGAGTCGCGATCGCAACTCCGCAACCTGTAAATAATGCCATTTTAATTTCCTCCTTAAAAATACTGATCCGGTCCGGGGTGCAAAACCTGCAGCCGCCGCGCCGCGGGCTTTTATGGCCGCGTCCTCGGCGCATTCAGCGCCGTCGCATACGTATTGCCTGGCTCGCGCCCTCAGCGCAGCCGCCGTTCGGCTTCCGTGGCTGAGCGCCGACCGTGCATCCCTTTCCATCCGGGAAATAACTGATATTTCCCGTTTCCTATACAATAAAAAAGTTGCATCCTATCGATGCAACAAGTAAACTTCAAACATTGCTGGATCGATAGCGCCTCTGCCCGTTATGAGCAGGAGTATATGATATCTTTTATCATATCCCAGAAATCCGTCATGCCTGACCGGATCCTTCGGCGGTATCTCCTTTCATCGACTTCACCGGCTGCCGCCTCCGTTCGATTACTGATATCTACCGCACCTCTATCAACTTTGTTTTACAGTCTACACGCTTTTGGCAGATATGTCAACCCATTTATGCGTATTTTGAATTTTTATACATTTTGCCCGCTGCGGCACTGGCTTCCGCTGTTCGGGCGAGAGGGCGCACGTCCCGCTTCTAATCACGTTTTTTATGTAAAAGCGCAGGTCACAGGTCTGCATCGCGCTTATGGGCATTCAGCGCTGCTGCCGCACTGCCGCGCTCCCTTCGGGCAGCGCGGATGGCAGAGGCCGGCTTCGCCGGCCCCGATCC
>CABIWW010000002.1:0-255510 GCA_902362435.1 Eubacteriaceae bacterium | reverse complement strand
CCGCCGTACCTCTCACCCCGACACAGACCAACCTGCGCCATGAACCTCCCGCATCCCGGCCTCGTGCACCTTTACATAAAACAAACCGTCAAAAAGATTTAGTTGCTGTCTCCCGAGACCCCGGCGCAAAAAACGCAAAACTCTTTTCTGAAAATTAAAAGAATTAGCAATTAAGAGATTTACTCACTTTTTTATTTGGAGTATAGTAATATAACTAAAGGAGTTAGAACATCAAATACAGTTGAAGTTACTAAGTATGGCCGGCATTGCCGGGCTGCAGCGCGAACACGCAGCCCGGGTACAGCCGCGCCGGAAAGATAGGGGGACAATTATGAATCTGGTACTTAAAAGCACATGTATCTATGACAGCGTCGGAGATAAACCTTTTGCAGGTTACATAGAAATCGAAGACAACAAGATCAAAGAAGTGACAAAAGGTGAGACGGACAAATACAATGATCCGGCAAAATACGATCTCAGAGACTGCGGAGACAGAACGATAACTGCAGGGCTGATCGACAGCCATATCCACCTTTTCCTCGGTTCACTGCACAACGCTACTATAGATCTGTACAATACGGCGACAGAAGAAGAAGCGGCAAAGAACCTCTATGAATTTTACAAAGACCGTGATGACGAATGGGTGCTCGGTTTCAGATGGTCGCATTACAGATGGCCGGACGAAAAGCTGCCTACAAAAGCATCACTTGACAAATATTTCCCTGACCGTCCTGTGATCGCATTCAACGACGAGCTGCATGCCATCTGGGTAAACAGCAAGACCCTGGAAATCTGCGGCATCACAAAAGACACAGCAGATCCTGACGGCGGCATCATCGAAAGAGACGAGAACGGCGAACCTACAGGATTCCTGCTCGAGCAGCCGGCAATGGAGCTAGCTACAGACAGAGCGCTTGATTTTTCGCCTGAAAAAGAAGAAGAACTGATCGAAGGCTTCATCAACATGGCGCACACAAAGGGCGTTACTTCGGTAGGCGCAGTCCACGTGCTCAAGATCATGAAAAATGAAGCATGCAGAAGACTTGAAGAAAAGGGCAAGCTCAAAGTGAGAGTGTTCTTTGCTCCTCATATGGAGATGGATTTTGACGAGGCTCTCAAGCTCAAGGAAGAGTACAAGTCCGACAGGCTCAGTTTCCTCGGCCTCAAGGGCTTCATGGACGGAACTCCGCTGGGATACACCGGATACATGGTAGAGCCTTACACGGATCGCCCGGGATTCCGCTCGCAGCCGCTCGTAGACAAAGACTGGCTCGATGCGAAGTGCAAGCAGTGCTATGAGCACGATATCCCGCTCAGACTGCACGCGTGCGGCGACGGCGCGGTAAGAATGGCGCTCGACGCATTCGAAGGCGCAAGGAAAGCGATCGGACCGAAGGACGTAAGAAACACTATCGAGCACATCGAAGTGCTGCATCCTGACGATCTGAACAGATTTGCAGAAACCAACACGATCGCCAGCATCCAGCCTTGCCACATCCTGATGGAGTCGCTGGAAAAGCATCCTGTATTCCAGATGCTCGACGCTGAACGTATCAAACTGGCATGGCCTGGCAAGACTCTCGCAAAAGCCGGCGCAAAGATCGCGTTCGGTACCGACTACCCGATCGTAGAGCTCGACCCTGTCGACACGATCTACAGAGCAGTCAAGAGACGTATGGAAGACGATCTGCCGGTAGACGGCTGGAACCCGCAGGAAAAATTCACTATCGCGGAAGCGATCACAAACTCCACAAAGGGCCCGGCTTACATGATGCGCATGGAAGATAAGCTCGGAACTCTCGAAGTCGGCAAACTCGCCGATATCAATGTGTTCAACAAGAACATCTTCGAGAATGAGGAGGACATCCCGTCCGTAAAGACAGTGATGACACTGTTCGACGGCGAAGTGGTATTCGACGAGCTGTAGATCTGTAGACCGCAGCTGTAAAGCGCATAGCTTCAGGCACCGCGCGATCGTCTGGCCGATCGTCTGGTCGCGCCTGACATCAGGCGGCGCCCGGTTATGTAAAGCGCAGACATTCGATTTGCACGCGATCGTTCGGCGGCACGCAGTATCTGCGGCGCGCAGAGCGCGCCGAAAAGCAGTGCGGGCATTCGCCCGCGCATCATATGAATAAGAGGCCGGCGTTTTCTAACGCCGGCTTATGTATATGGATAATGATGAAATATCGCTTGCGATATTTCATACATATGTAAAAGTCATGATAAAAGGTAGAGTCGGTAAATCAGATCTTGAGCCGCCCTCGGCTGCCGACTTGTGTAGTGATATCCGTTTTTTTTCAGAAATACACAAAGGGCTAAAAAAATGTGTATGATAGTGTGTTCCGTATAACACTATACACACGAAATCAGCCCGATATAGCTAAATAAGCCAAAAAAGCATCAAAAACACGATAAAATACCAAAAAATTACAAAACGTTGTGCAATAAAAATTGAATTTCCGGCATCATACACAAGCCCGCCCCCCGTAAGTGTAATAATTTTTGAGAAGAAGCTTTTCTACACAAAAAAACGATCACCCCGGCGCAGCTCCGGCAGGGCTGGCCAGGCAAAGCATAATCCCAAGTAAAATCACTTAAAAGCAGGGCCGAAGATTTCACAATCTTGCTGCCTGTACCACTTAAGCATCGACCCTAACCACCAACCCTAACCACCAACTCTAAGCAACCAAACTCTAACCAATCACCAACCAAAATCCCCATACCCGAAAAGGAGGAGAAATATGAATATTGTACTGAAAAGCAGCTGCATTTTCGACAGCATCGGCAGCGAGCCATTTGCAGGTTACATCGAGATCGAAGGCAATAAAATAAAGGAAGTAGTAAGAGGCGAGACGGATAAGTACAATGGCATTTCTGCACACCCCCACCCTAAAACCGAAGCTTGCATCAAAACGGAAATTCCCCTCGAAGCAAAGGTTCACCCCGAATCTGGATTTGACGACCGATCCGAAGTTAAATCTGAAGAAGGAACCGGAAACGCAGCCACGCAACCGCCATACAAGCTCATCGATCTCGGTGATCGCACAGTGACTCCCGGCTTGATCGACAGTCATATCCACCTGTTCCTGGGCTCCATGCATGCAGCGACAGTGGACCTTTACGAGGCGAATTCACAGGAAGAGGCGGCACGGATGCTGTACGATTTTTATGAAAAGGGCAGTGCCTCGGCTGAGCGGTCACATAACTCCGACAGGTCGCTCCCGACCGACTGGGTGATCGGATTCCGCTGGTGCAACTACAGATGGCCAGGCGAAGCGCTCCCGTCAAAGGAAGCCCTCGACAAGTATTTCCCTGACCGCCCGGTCATCGCATTCAACAACGAGCTGCACGCAGTTTGGGTAAACAGCAAAACGATGGAGCTTTGCGGCATCGATAAAGACACCCCGACTCCACAGGGCGGTATCATCGAAAGAGACGAAAACGGCGAGCCGACCGGATTTTTCCTCGAACAGCCCGCCATGGAAATGGTGACGCGCAAAGCCCTCGACGCTTCTCCGGAACTTGAGGAAAAAATGATAAAGATTTTCATGGACGTCGCGCACAGCAAAGGGATCACTTCGGTCGGCGCCGTACACGTCATGCGGATCATGAAACATAAAGCCTGCAGACGCCTCGAAAACCGCGGCGAACTGAAAATGCGCGTGTTCTTTGCGCCGCACATGGAAATGGACATCCGAGAGGCACTCGAGCTGAAAAAAGAATACGCGTCTGACAAGCTGAGATTCATGGGTCTCAAGGGCTTCGTCGACGGCACACCGCTGGGCTATACCGGCTATATGGTCGAGCCGTACAAGGATCGTCCGGGGTTCCGTTCAGAGCCGCTGGTCGATCCCGAGTGTCTCATGAAAAAGAGCAGAGAGTGTTATAAGAACGGTATTGCAATGAGGCTGCACGCGTGCGGAGATGCGGCGGTTCGCCTTGCGCTCGATGCGTACGAAGCGGCGCGCCGCGAGTACGGTGAAAAAGACATCCGCAATGCGATAGAACACATCGAAGTCATACACGAAGACGACATCCCGCGCCTTGCGGCAACGAACACGGTGGCCAGCATCCAGCCGAGCCATATCGTCATCGATTCACTCGACATCCACCCCGCTTTCCTCATGCTGGACGACGCCCGCATAAAACTTTCGTGGATGGGCAAGACCCTGCAGGAAAATGGCGCAGTCGTGGCATTCGGCACGGATTATCCGATCGTCGACCTCGATCCGGTAGACACGATCTACAGAGCGGTGACCAGACGGATGGGCAACGATACTCCGGCAGAGGGATGGAACCCGCAGGAAAAATTCACAGTTGCGGAAGCCATCACGAATTCCACCAGGACTCCTGCATACCTTATGCAGATGGAAGATCGTCTCGGTACGCTCGAACCCGGGAAACTCGCTGATATCAACGTGTTCAGCCGCAACATCTTCAATGATACCGACAGCATGCTTTCAACGAAAACAGCCATGACGATTTTCGACGGCGAGATCGTTTACGACGCCGGACTCGAATGATGCTGCCCGTCAGTCCCGAGAGTTCTCAGGCTCAAGACAACTCGGCTGCCGTATGATCTGCGGTATTCCCACCGGCCGCCCGGATCGCTGATGTCGGGCGGCAGCCGGAGTGCCGGACATTTCAAGCACATGCATAAACATGCATAAATAAACTGCGGAATCTGTAGAAAACTGCATAAACATGCGAAGAAAAATATGTAAATTTTCAACTGCAGCAAAATGTCTCACAAACGGTGAAATTCACAAAACAACACTAAAAAGTTAATAAAATATAGATGGAATGCCTCTGGTTCTGTATAATTATCGTGAATTCGTGGCACTGAATATAGTATACGAGTGTCAACTACATTGGAGGAAGCAGAATGGAAACACGAAAGATCACGACAGAGTCGATAGAGGGATTTGCATCCTTCCTGAGACAAAAAGAACGAAGCGACGGCACGATCGAAAAGTATCTGCATGATGTGAAAATATTTTGCAGATGGCTGGACGGTCGTGAAGTGACTCAGGAGCTCGCGGCAGAGTGGAAACAGAGTCTGCTGGAAAGCGGCAGACAGCCGGTGACCGTGAACTCAATGATCGCTGCGATCAACGCATACTTCAGATTTGCAGGCTGGAACGAGCTGCGCCTGAAGTCTCTGAGATTACAAAAACGTTTTTTCAGAGAAACCGAGCGAGAACTCACCGAAGACGAATACCGCAGGCTGGTCCGGACCGCACGCAAAATGGGGAAGGAAAGGATCGCGCTGCTGATGGAGACCATATGTGCGACCGGCATCCGAGTCAGCGAACTCCGGCATATAACCGCCGAGGCAGTCAGATGCGGCCGGGCACAGATTTCAATGAAAGGAAAACACCGGACGATTTTGATACCGGACAAACTTTGCAAAAAGCTCAGGATATACATGCGAAAACTCGGCATAAAAGCAGGAGAGATTTTTTTGAGTAAAAACGGCAGCCCACTGAGCCGCAAGCAGATATGGGCCGACATGAAAGCCCTTTGCCGGCATGCAGGCGTTCTGGGCAGAAAAGTTTTTCCACACAATCTCAGACATCTTTTTGCGAGGAGTTTTTACAGCCTGTGCAGAGATATAGTATGCCTGGCAGATGTTATGGGACACAGCAGTATCGAAACGACACGTATTTATCTGATTTCTACAGAAGCAGAGTATGTAAAAAAAATAGCACGGCTTCAACTCGTGCTCTAGACAAAATAAGTATTTTGTCACTTACATATTATATAGAATTACTAAATCCAATCCGCTGTTATGAAATTTTATCATGGTAGGAGACTTTTTACAAGACTAATCGAGAAAAAGTTTAACATTTCTGACCGATTTACAGAAAATTCACATTTGTCGTGAGAAAATGGGAAAAATTACATATATATAAATAAGATCGTTTGAATTCTATCCAAACGATTATTTGGAATACAAAAAAATACCATTGGTATAATTCGCCTAATCAATTAATCGTAAACCAGACTCCGGGTCAGCAGTCTCCGGTGATACTTTATTAGTACAGTCTTTCAAAATCCCATCCTGTTCCGGGGGGTTTTTTGTTTTTTGGCAATATTACAAATGCAGTACCTGTGACCTTCTGTGCCTGCTCGTGACAAAATACTTATTTTGTCGTCAGTCAGCGAGGAACATTTATGGGCAGAGGAAACCTTAATGAGGAAGAGATCCGCACGTTGCGAAAGAACCCCTATGTAGTCGACGTTAATGAACGAGGCGTATCATATTCCAAAGATTTCAAGTTTTTATTTATAAAAGAATATATGCAGGGAAAAAAACCGACCGCGATCTTCAGAGACGCAGGTTTTGATGTAAAAGCCCTGGGATCCAAGAGGATCGAGCGCGCATGCGCGAGGTGGAAAGAGTCATACGAAGCCGGAACTCTCGGTGTCAGATCGGCCAAGCTCGAGAAGTACGGAAGCGCAGGAGCACGCCGCATTGAGAATGATGCGATAGATGACGAAATAGACAGACTCAAGGAGTCCGCTCTCGACATCTGTCGAAACCAGATGAAAGAAATCAAACGAATCTCCGCCGAAAACGAGATGCTCAAATATATACTCGAAGAGGCATCAGGAGCTTCCGCAAGGGTCGCCAAATCCGGTGCAGCCGACCCGAATGGTAAACCGGGTCCGAATGGCGCAACCGGTCCGAACGGCAAAACCGATAAGTCCGGCGCATCAGGCAGAGCCGTTAACCCCGGAAGCATCGGAACCGAGAAGCTTTGCATGATCATCAGAGACGTATCCGAAAAAGCCGAATTCCAGGGCTGCGTATCGTACCTCTGCCGGTCGGCAGGCATCTCGAGAAATACATACTACAGCTATTGCAGGAGTAAACAATGAAAACAAAACCAACAGGAGCAAAACGAGTCTGGAACATCGTGTCAGGCATCCTCATCGCGATCATGGTCGTGCTGGCAGTGATGCTCGTCGGCGTCAGACTCATAGGATACCAGCCGTACTGCGTACTGTCCGGCTCGATGGAACCGACATACCACACCGGCTCACTCATTTACGTCAAAAAAGCCGATCCGCAGGACATCAAAGTCGGCGACCCGATCACATTCGTCCTCGACGAAAACCTCACGGTCGCTACACATAGAGTCATCGAGATCGACGAAGCCAGCCAGCACTTTTACACAAAAGGCGATGCCAACGAATACCCCGACGCATCACCCGTGCACTTCAACAACCTGATCGGCCGCCCGTCGTTCACGATCCCGTACATGGGCTACGTGGCCAACTACATACAGAACCCGCCCGGCCGGTACATAGCCATCGCCGCAGCCGCAGTCATTCTGCTGCTGATCTTCATCCCCGACCTCTTCGACGACAGTAAGAAGAAAGGCAAGGGAAAAGGCAAAGGCGTAGGAAACGTCAGCGGCGGCAGCACCCCGCACCTGGCAGGAGTAGAAGGAACAGGCGATGATGCAGGGCAAGGAGATGTAAAGTGCAGACAGCCGGTTTCCGGACGCTGATGGGCATTGCGGCAAAGTCGCAGAAAAAACGTTCGGAAAACAAATACTGGAGATGCTAAAAATGTGGGTAACGCTTGATAAAGCGCCCGGATTAGGATCAATCAAAACTTAAATTCACAGGAGGAATGAAAATGAAAAGAAAGAAAAAAGTTTTTGTGACCGTTCTGTGCGCAGCAGCGCTGGTGGTAGCGAGCGTGCTCGGAACGATGGCCTATCTGACATCGCAGACAGAGACAGTGACTAATACGTTCACTGTAGGTAATGTAGCAATTACGCTGGACGAGGCTAAAGTGGATCAGTATGGAACGGCAGTTACACCTGCAGAAAGAGTAAAGGAAAACGGCTATAAGCTGATCCCGGGACATACTTACATTAAGGATCCTACAGTTCACGTAACTGCAGGCAGCGAAGACAGCTGGCTGTTTGTAAAGGTTGTAGATGAGATTGCCGATATCGAAGCTGACACAACAGTAGCAGCACAGATGGCTGCTAATGGATGGACTGCAGTAGAGGGGGCAACTAATGTATACGCATATAAAGCTACAGTTACCGCTGGTCAGGATATCAAAGTATTTGAGAACTTTACAATCAAGGGCAATGCAGCAGTTGCTGATTATGCTGATAAGACAATAACTATCGAAGCATATGCTATCCAGGCTGACGGATTCGACACAGCTGCGGAAGCATGGGCAGCAGCTCCGGCTTGGAATTAATCAGCACCTGGCTAACTAGCTGATTCACCAGAAACTATCCGAACAGGATACATACCTGTCCTGTCTCTAAACCAGAGGCAGGGCTTAGATAGTTGCTTTCTAGTGGGCGGGTTTGCGCTCGCCTGCGGAGAGCCGCTATTTAGGCCCTGTTTCCGCAGGGACCGGATATGAACAAAATACGATGATCATATCGAAAGATATTTTCATAAAAGACAACATCTTTCGCAGGTATCGCACCGGCCAGACCCACCCGAAGCGGATCCCTGCGAAAGAGCAGAAAGCAATCATTAAAAGAGAAAGGACTAAAACTTATGAAGAAGAAAATCGTAACCAGCTGCCTGGTAGTGGCGCTGCTGGTGGTAGGAATCGTAGGCGCATCACTCGCGTACTTCACGGACAAAGACAAGGCTGAAAATACATTTACAGTAGGAAAGGTAAAAATCCAACTGAATGAGCAGCAGAGAAACGCTGATGGAACTGCGTTAGAAGCTTTCGAGCAGAATAAAGCGCTCAATCCTATAGTAGGCTCAGCCCAGGGTGAAAAGGACGAGTTTGGAATGCCAACAGCTAAGAATTATGTAGACAAGATGGTAACGGTTACCAATACAGGCAGCAAGGATGCTTATATCAGAGCATACTTTGCGATCCCGTCGGCACTTGATGATGGAGAAGAAACTTTTAATGCAGGCCTTAATGTACTTCATTTCAACTTTGGAAACAAGGTAAAAGATGGTACTGTAACAACTACATATGGAAATGAATGGATTTGGCAAACTGTGGGCAAGTGGAACTATTTTGAAACAGAAATTGATGGAATAGCATACAACGTTTACTATGCGGACTATGCAACAGCAGTTCCGGCTGGACAGACAACTGAGCAGTTTGTTCAGGGTGTATATCTGGATAAATCATTCGATATCAAGGATGATGGCGCATATGCATTTGGTAAAAAGCTTACTTTGGATAAGGATTGGGACTGGAGCAAGGTTACTTGCCCTGTATTCGCTGTAGCTGTTCAGGCAGACGGATTTGACAATGCGGCACAGGCTATGGATGCAGCATTTGGAGCAAACTATAATCCATGGAAATAGTTTTTAATTAATCAGTATTTTACATACTGACCCCTTACCCTGCTCTTCGGAGCAGGGCATACATGAGTGCCTGGATTTTGCATGACGGCGTGCAGACCTGCGGCTGGCGGCTTTACATGAAAATATGCAAACCACAGCTTGCAGCTTTACATAAAAACATGCGCGCCCCGGCGCCCGGACATTCATATATGCCCTGCGCACAAAAGTGAGCAGGCAGACAACACGGATTTTTAAAGGATGAAGATAGGAGATATCGCTATGAAGAAGAAAATTGCAATCGGAGCGGTTCTGGTGCTGTGTCTGTCGATGCTGATCTATTCGACGATCGCGTACTTCAACACAGCGGACACCGCCAGAAACGTGATAACCGCAGGCGACATCAAGATCGAGCTGCAGGAGACGGCGATCCGGGACGGCGAAGAGATCCTGTTCGAGCAGTCGCAGGAAAGGTTCAACGTGATGCCCGGTCAGGACGTTTCTAAGATCGTCAGGGTGAAGAACACCGGCAGTAATCCGGCGTACATACGTGTAGAGGTGCAAAAAGCTATCGCGCTTGCTGCCGACTCTCATGGTGACGTCGATCTGGATCTGGTCAGCCTCGATTTTGACGGAGACAGCTGGAGACTAGGCAGCGACGGCTTTTATTACTACGACCAGCCGCTCGCACCCGGCGAAACGACAGCTGCGCTTTTCAGAAACGTGAAATTTGACACCGGGATGGGCAACATGTACCAGGGCAGCACCGCAACCATCAAAGTCAGCGCCCAGGCCACCCAGGTCAAGAACAACGGCGATAACGCACTTGACGCAAAAGGCTGGCCCGCAGACGACGCAACCAGCCCGACAAACCCAACCGACGGAGAATAGTAAAGGAGGAAATCAAACATGAGGAAAACTAAAAAAAGCAAAATACTTTCACTCATACTGTGCATGTCCCTGATCATCTCCACCTTTGCATTCATGCCGCAGGTCGCAGCTGCAGATGACAGCGCCGCTCCGACCGACGCGACCCAGCAGGCAGTAGACAGTGCAGAGCCAGGCGACGACGCTGCAGACAACCAGACCGACAGCAGTGTCGATGACGAGCAGGTAACAGACAGCGACGCGGATAGTGGAGAGACAGCCGAAGCAGACAGTGAAAGCATCATTAACGCCGTGAACTATACAAATGTAGCACCGCTGGCTAAGAATAACGCGAAAAGCACTGCTTCAAAAGCTAAAAAAGCCAAGAAAGCTAGCGCATCAAAACAATCAACAACACCACAGGATCCTACAAAAGTAGAAGGTGAAGCACCTGATGGACTGGTGATGAATAAAACTGCGAAAGCTAATGATGATGGTAGCTATACTATTAAACTTGAAGCATATAGCACAGGGTCAGTTACAAGTGTAGATACATCAAAGCCGACAGATATCGTGCTGGTATTAGACCAGTCAGGATCGATGTCGTATAAATTCAATGATGTAAGATATGATAAAGTTTATAGTAATACTATTAGCCAAGGAAATAAGTATTATGTATATGAATCAAATAGCTATAAAGAAGTAAGCTGGTGTTCCGATTGCAAAGCATGGACGGATGGATGTACACATTGGATATTTTACGACAATCCGGGAACAAAATATACGCCTAAATCTAGCGAAAATGATACATTAAATATACAGTTTTACACAAAAACTACAGTGAGCAGTAATCAAACCAGGTTAGATGCTTTAAAAGATGCGGTTACGGGTTTTGTGACTAATGTAGAATCGCAGGCAGAAAAAGATGAGGTTGACCATCGAATTGGTATTGTTGGATTTAGTTCTGACGGATATAACAATACAGAGCTTTTGACGGGAGTTAATATAGCTAAGACTGATGTGAAAGATTTAAAAAGATATAATAATATTTATTACTATCCACACGAAGGAGATAAGAACGGCGAAGGTCGTGATGGGATGCAATATTATTATATAACTGATAAAAATTATCAGAATGCCCTTCAGGATGTGAGCACAGCTAGTGGCAAAACTAGTGTATCAAATGCGATTGATGCTTTAACGGCTCATGGTGGAACACAGACGTTAGATGGCTTAACTATGGCTGAAAAGATTTTTGCTAATGATAGTAAGAAAAACGATAATAGAAATAAAGTAGTTGTCTTATTTACGGATGGCGAGACGGATAGTGATAAGAACGATACGATAGTAAAAGCTAAAGCTCTTAAAGATGCAGGTGTGACTGTATATACAGTAGGGATATTTGATGGCGCTGATGGCACCCCAAACAGCGATAATAACTATACTGATGCTAATAAACTGATGCACTATGTTTCATCAAATTATCCGGATGCTAAGTCTATGAATAATGGAGGAAATTTAAATTCAAATCTGAAAGATGGCGAAAGTTACTATCTTTCAGCGGCCGATTCAGATACGCTGAAAAATATTTTCGAGAAAATCAGTTCACAGATCGGTTCTACAACTATAAATCTGGGAAGTCAGTCGGTGATCAGAGATATTGTTTCCGAGTCTTTCGATATGCCAGAGAATGTTTCTGATATAGATGTGAAAACATATGATTGCTTAAGTTATGATGAGAGCACGAAGCAGGCTGAATGGAGTGCTAATGGAACTGCAATATATAACACTGTAGCAATCGATAAAGAGAAGAAGAAAATAGATGTTACAGGTTTTGATTTCAGCAAGAATTACATTGCTGCTAACGGCAGAGACGAAAATGATGCATCTAAAACAGGAGATTTCCATGGTCGGAAAATCGTGATTACGTTTAATATCAAACCAAGAGAAGGATTCTGGGGAGGAAATAACGTACCAACTAATGGAGAAAATTCAGGCATATATGAAGACGCAAATGCAACAACTCCAACGGGTACATTTGATGTTCCTACAGTGAATGTTCCATTGAATGTTCCAAAAGCAACGGGCAATAAGAAAAATATCTACTTATTAGGAGATACTCCATCTGTAGATGAATTATATAATTTTACAATTCCAACAGGTGACGATGCTTGGAAGACGGCGTATGTTAACGTTGATGTAGACTATGACAAGGATAAAACAGTAAGCAATAAAGAGGATACTACATTAGATGTAACAATTACGGTATCACCTAAATACACAGGAAAAGGTGCCGATGGAAAAGCGGTAGAAGATTCTGTTCGAAATGTTACCGGCAAAGTCAACGTCTTCAAGCCGGAGCTGACGTACAAGGACAGCACAGTATACTATGGAGATACAGCACCGACAAGCTATAATGATAACAAAGTCGGTGGAACTGTGTGGAAGCATGGAAATAAAGCAAGTACTGATGATGGCGTTACTATGACGGGCAGTGAGCCTGGACTGAATATATCATACAGTCCGGCTATTGGAAGTGAACCATATTATAAAGGCGGCAAGATCTCAACAAAGCAGGATATTCCGGTCAAAGCAACTGTGAAAATCGGTAATGATGATGTGACAAATCAAGTTACTTTCAAGCATACTGATTGTGATCCGGAATGTGGATTCGACCCTAAGGAGGAGCAGTTCCTGATCCATGTTAAGACTTGCAGCCTTACGATTACTAAAAAAGGCGGTGAGCCAGACGAGCCATATGTGATGAACATTTATAAAGACGGCGAGCTTTACACATCAATGACGATCGTTGGTAATGCCAGTGAGACAGTAAAGGAACTTCCGGCAGGAACTTACACTGTACAGGAAGATACTGACTGGGCATGGAGATATAAAGAAAAGGCTCCAACAATTTCAGGAAGTGTTGGACTGAGCAAGGATAATACGTCTGAAACAATCGATGTAACTAACCATGACAGATTTGGTTCTTTCCTCAACGGATACAGTACTGTTGTTAAGAATATTTTCGACGAGAAAAAGAGTAACTAAAGGAGGTAGGTACGAATGAGAATGGATTCAAAGAAAAGAAGAAAAAGTACGGCCTCCAGAAAGGTGATCGTGCTGGCAATAGCGGCAGTGCTCCTTCTGAGCGCTACTGTTACGGGGACATTGATGTACCTCGTTAGCAAGACGACGGCAGTGACAAATACATTTGAACCTGCAACCGTGACCTGTGAAGTGCAGGAAAATTTCGAGGGCAAAGTGAAAAAGGATGTAACTGTCAAAAACACAAGCAACATCGATGCATACCTTCGCGTGAAGCTCGTTACATACAGAGTTAACGCTGACGGAGAGAGAATCGGTGGAACAGCAGCTATCCCGAGCTTTACACCGGGAGAAGGCTGGTTCGAGAAAGACGGATTCTACTATTACAAGAACCCGGTAGCTCCGAATAAAACGCCGGCAGCGAACTTGATTGGTAATGATGGTATAACGCTTGTGAAGTATACCGATGCTGATGGTGGCAGGCAGGTAATAGAGGTCATCGCGGAAGCGATACAGTCTGTACCGACAAGTGTTGTTAAAGAATATTGGAATGTTACAGTTGATGCTAATGGCGTGATTTCGGCGCCATCAGGATCAGGGAACTAAGGAGGTGCGATCATGAAAAAGACTATCAGATTAATTTCATCCCTGGTTCTCGCGCTGGTGCTGGTATGCGGTACGACGGCGATCTCGTTCGCTGCTGACGCGACTTCGCACGTGACATACAAGGGCAAGGCGGAACAGTTCATTTTCCAGCCGGGCAGCAAGTATTCGCCGACTGACCTTTTCACGGACTTCAAGGGCGTGATGCCTGGCGATGAACTCACACAGCAGATCGACGTGAGAAACGACGCTTCGAAAGATGTAAAAGTGAAGATTTACATGAGAGCACTCGGCTCTGCAGAACTGCAGGATAAGGACGGCAACGTGAGAGTCAGTAAAGAGGAATCTGCAGATTTTCTGAAAGAGATGGACCTGACTGTTGACCTGGTGGGCAGCTCCAGGCTGTTTGATGCGTCGGCAGATCAGACTGCCGGGCTGACTGAATGGACGTGCCTCGGCACATTTTATTCCGGTGCGAGCGTGACTCTCGATGTGGGACTGAACGTGCCGATCACGATGGGCAACGATTATCAGGAGAGCATCGGGGCGCTTGACTGGCAGTTCATGGTCGAGGAGTACCCGATCGAAAAGGGCGACCCGAAGCCGGAGACCGGTGACAGTATGAACATCGCGCTGTTTGCGGGCATTGCAGCACTTGCGCTGATCATTGCCGCAGTCCTGATCTTTGCACGAAAGAAGAAAGCTTCCGAGAAATAGGAGCAGGAGCGAAATAAGTGCGAAGCGCGCGATAGGAGAGAGATAAGCACGGAGTAAGCACGAGGAGTGAGATAGGCGAGAAACTGATTTGATATAAGTGCGAAACTGGCGTGGATCAGATTAGTGTGAAACTGACGTGGAATTGGCGCGGACCAGGCGGCGTGGCGTGGACCCCGCGGCATAGATCGCGTAGATCAGATCGACAAGTCGACAACAAGTCATAGAGATCAACATTTTAGCTGTTTTGGCGGATCCGCCCCGACGCACAGGGTTGTGTGAGGCGGATCCGCTTTTGTTAGGATGTAAGGTTATTGGGCGGCAGAGCGTACGTGTGCTGTGTATCTGTGGGATATGCAGGCTCTGAGCCTGACAGAAAGTCGGTATCCTGAAATGTGTTCACATTTCAGGTCTATTTATATTTCTAAGAGTTGAGCAAAATCTCTGGGAGAGATTTTGGGATTTTTAAGAGTAGTTTTTAGCGCCGGTTAGCCTACGGAGCATGAGCGCTGGAGATGCTGTTTTAGCGGCGGCGTAGGCAAGCCTATAGGGTATGAGCATTGCTTCCCTATGCGATGTGGATAATTACCAAAAGGTGATTACTTGGGTTGAATTCTTGGTATTTTTCAGCTCTGAAAAGTACTGTTTTGGCGAGATTTTTTACCAAAAAGCTAACAGCTATAGCGAGTTTTTTGGTGGTTTGACGGCTGTTGAGAGGGGCGCTTTTACCAGGAATCGAAAAGAATCACTATGGTTTTGGTAATGATCATTGAAGTCAATGTACTCTCGCGGTAAATAACATTACTAAAATTTGTACAATACACGAAAATAAGGAGTGGAAGAGGCTGGAGAAGTATTGCGGTTTTGGCACTTCTTGCAGTACAGTACGACCATGATGTGGCGTAAATGAGCCGATTTAAGTGTGCCGAGGAGAGTTGCTAAAGGCATATGATGGAAAAATAATATATAAATGTAAAATAAAGGTTGAATATTAGCTTCCATAATTATACAATATGATCAGGAGGAATACCGCCGCTGTTCATTTAAGATCGATATAACTATGGAGGGGACAATGAAAAAACCTAAGCATACATACAAGGACAACACTTTCTGTACGCTTTTCAGCGATAAGGAAAATCTGATAGAGCTGTACAATGCGCTTTCCGGAAGTAATTATGATAAAGATACTCCCGTGAAGATCGTGACTTTAGATGATGCGTTCTTTGGTGACCGGGAGAACGACCTTTCCTTCATCATCGACCATAAGTGGATAATCCTCACAGAGCAGCAGAGCACGCTGTGTCCTAACATACCACTGAGGATGCTGGCGTATATCGCCAGAGAATACGAAAAGCTCGTGTTTTCACGTGAGATTTACAGCAAAAAGCCGGTGAAGATACCGACCCCCGAACTTTATGTGTTCTACAACGGTCTCGAAGATGCACCCGTAGAGCAGGAGATGAAATTATCTGATGCATTCATGGCTGAGTGTGATAAAATATCAGTAGAGGTGGTCGTCAGATTCATCAATGTGAATTACGAGAAAGGCGCTGAGCTGCTGAAACGCTGCAATACGATGCAGGGATACAGCAGGCTGATACACATGATCCGTGTAAAATACAGAGAATGCGGAGAGCTGGGGACCGCCATCGAAGAAAGCATCAGGGAATGTCAGGCCAGCGGCATACTGGCAGAATTTCTGAAGGAACATGGTGGTGACGTTATGAGTTTTTTATTCGAAAAACTGACAAGAGAAGAATGTGAAGCGATCAGGGAGGCCGACGGATACGAGCAGGGCAAATCCGATGGATTTGAACAGGGTGAAGCCTCAGGCTTTGAAAAAGGCAAGCTCGACGAAAAGCGCAAGATCGCGTTGAACATGAAAGCTGCAGGCGAACCGATAAAGAAAATCATTGCCTACAGCGGTCTGACCGAAGCAGAAATCAAAGCTCTGACTCATGATGATAATTTTGATCCCGATGAACCGGGTAAGCCTATATAAAAGATATAAGGCAAGGATTCGGATGCTGAAGTCTTACGTTTTTGCTGATAGTCATGGGATTTCAGCATCAGCATTGAGTATCATGTACCAGGCATTCTATAGAATCTGTCGTATATAGAAAGTCGAGTCTTTAAAAATGAATGCACGGCGAATTTCCTGTGCGATATTCTTTAAGCGCGGGAAATCCTGCGCATCGATTCGACCAATGTTAATGCTTATAAGCATGACAGGCACTTCGCCCAGAAAGCCCCGCCTTATAAGGGGCACGTATTAAACTTATAGAAGCATACTGCGCTGGATAGGTGCAGATGTATAAATCAAATGATCTGAGTCCACGGTGGTCGAGGATTTTGCCCGCATTCTCATTTGTGTAGTATTTTGTATATCGGAGAACTATTGCACAACCGGGCTCTCAGATGTGCAGAAATGATAGCCATCAAAAAATATTACACGTGATTTCATGCCAGATCGCTTCCAAAACGTCGAAATCTCATGAAAATGCAGCTTTTCTGTAAAAATCATCCATATCCTTGTGTAATACAAAAAGGAACTTCACGGGAAACTGCACAGACGGGGGGATCGGTTGTGTAATGATTTTCAAATGAGAGGGATCCTACACACAAGGGTCGGATTCGAGCCTGCCGGTAACGCTTGTTATCACAAGCCGACTACGCACCAGATCGCGCCCGACAGGTCATCTTTGATAGGACTAATACACAACGGATGCATCCTGATCAGCCGCTAACACCTGTCGGCACCGCATGCCGGCGCCGGTCATCATCGAATGCCAACAACAGATGCCTTTAAATCAGTAAAATGACTGCAAGCGTGATCACGCCACACCAAACAGCCGATTTCCTCCATTCAGAGGATACAAATCAAACTTTCAGGCGCATATCGCGCCAGATAAGCTCAATTATATAAACTTTCAGAGCAGCAGCCCTTTGGGAGAGGTCGGTTCTATAAGCTTCCGGTGCCGCCCGCCCGTCATAAATCCGGCTTGTCGCCCCGCCGACATAACAGTTTGTCCCTCTACTGCTGAAACATAACAGTTCGCACCCGATAAAACTTGTTTGCTCCCATCGAAGCTTACCTTGACGATCGTCCGAAATCATACTATAATCACTGATGTGCAAATCGTCCGAAATCATACGAATTGTGTGAGCCTTTACGAGCTCGTACAAACCTGCACGAACGAACAAATTCCCAAAAACAAAATCATCAAGGAGATCCATATGACCAGCAGCATAACGCGCTTAAATACACTGATGAGCGAGATCGGTGCAACGTACCATGAAATTTCAAAGCGGCTTGATTTGACTGACAGCGCATTCAATATAATGTACGTGGTGTATGACAATGAAGGCTCGTACCCGCTGAGCGGTATCGTCAAAATGACATGTATCAGCAAGCAGACCGTGAACTCGTCGTTGCGAAACCTTGAATCGGAAGGGCTCGTCTATCTTGAGAAGACGAGCGGTCGAAGCAAGACCGTGCATCTTACCGAGGAGGGACGCAGATTTGCAGAACGGACCGTGAAGATAATCAGAGACGAGGAAAATGCGGTTTTTGACAGATGGTCAGAGGAAGAACGAAAGATATATTTTGAGCTGACGGAGCGTTATATAGAGGAAATGAAAAAAGTTGCGGAACGGCTTTGAGCCGCCACTCGGCCCTTTTTCCCAAAAACCCGGAAACAGAACAGCAGAACAGGAGGAACTATGGAACACAAAAATCAGGATCATATGCCGGAATGTCAAGTATTGGAGTCTCATACGTCGGAGTCCCATACGTTGGAGTCTCACACGCCGGAAACTCATACTGCCGCAGCTGACACCGCCGACATGGTCGACACAGCTGATACCGCCGATGCAGCTGACAGATCCGGCACAGCCACCACAGCCGGCAAATCCGTCACAGGCTCGAAACGCCCGAAAGACAAGATCCAGCTTTCGGATCATTTTGATTACAAACGACTGTTCAGATTCGTGCTGCCATCGGTGGCAATGATGATCTTTACATCTATATACAGCGTCGTGGACGGATTCTTTGTGTCCAACTTTGTCGGCAAAGTGCCGTTTGCGGCAGTCAACTTTACCATGCCTGTGCTGATGCTTCTCAGCTCGGTCGGCTTCATATTCGGTACCGGCGGCAATGCACTCGTGTCCAAAACCATGGGTGAGGGCGACTACGAAAGATCGAATCGCCTCTTTTCGATGCTGATATACATCGCTGCAGGCGTCGGCGCAGTGCTTGCAGTGGTCGGAATAATTTTTCTTCCGCAGATCATTTCCAAACTCGGCGCGGAAGGCGAAATGCTGGACAACTGCGTTTTATACGGACGCATAATACTGGCCGCACAGCCCGCATTCGTGCTGCAGTATGCGTTCCAGAGCTTTTTCGTCACGGCGGGAAAACCCGGGCTCGGCTTCGTTGCGACCGTGGGAGCCGGTCTCATGAACATGGTGCTCGATGCAGTGTTCATCATCGCGTTCGGATGGGGCATCGCAGGCGCAGCGGCGGCAACGGCAGCAAGCGGACTCACAGGCGCGCTGATCCCGCTGATCTACTTCGCACGCAAAAATTCCAGCCTGCTGAAACTTACGAAAACCAGCTATGACGGCAAAGCTCTGCTCAAGACATGTACGAACGGAGCATCTGAATTCGTCACAAGCATCGCGATGTCCGTCGTGAGCATGCTTTACAATCTCCAGCTGATGAAATACGCCGGCGCGGACGGCGTCGCAGCATACGGCGTGCTCATGTACGTCAACTACATTTTCATTGCGGTTTTCATCGGCTACTCAGTCGGCACTGCGCCGCTGTTCGGCTACAACTACGGAGCTCAGAACCACAGCGAGCTGCACAACCTCTTCAGGCGCAGCCTCTGGGTCATCAACGTGTGCGGAGTCGTGATGTTCGCTCTGATACAGCTCCTCGCCGGCAAATGCGCCGCCGTTTTCGTCGGATACGACCCCGAGCTAGTGAAAATGACGACCGAAGCCTTCCATATATACTGCTGTTCATTCCTGTTCGTCGGCATGAGCATCTTCGGATCCGCATTCTTCACCGCCCTCAATAACGGCCTGATCTCCGCGATAATCTCATTCATGAGAACGCTGGTGTTCGAAGTCGGCGCAGTGCTGATCCTGCCATTGATCTTCGGGATCCAGGGCATCTGGGGGTCAGTCGTCGTCGCCGAAGTCGTTTCCGCCGCACTGACGATAGGCTTTATGATCGCAAAACGCTCGAAATACCATTATTGATGAATATTATGTAAAGGCCGCAGCCGTCCGGATGGTACGCTCTCATGAGCACGTCCGGGCCGCCCGGCCTTTTTTAGAGGAGCCGCTTACGCGGCGATCTTATGCGCTCCGCGCCGCCCTGGCTCGCGATCCCTTCGCCTCCCCGCAAAACTCATTGAATAAAAATGCCTTTATAGGCTACAATGTTCAATAAAGACTTGAAAGCGTAAAGCAACATATATATAATGCGCCTCCCCGTAAAGCTCGCAAAAAAAGAACCGCCCCGCTTCCCAACACCCGAAGTCCGCTGACGCGGACATCAGGTGAAGGACCGCGGGGCCGTTCCCATACCCCGGAGGCCGGCACATACGAACGCTTGCGCGTCCGTACGAGCCGGCCCCTGAGGCTTCCGTTGCCGGAATTTATATTATGAATAGTGAAAACTTGGTTGGTACCGGGCTGGCATGAGATCGCCGCCTGCCGTGTTGATCACGCCGGGCCGGCCTGACGGCCAGCCCTTCGTACCCGAATCGATCAGTCAACTGCATCCTGATCAAGGCGTATTAACTATGCCTCGACAACTATTACAGTCGCCTGACGGCCCGTCCTGGGCGGCAGCTTGCATCCTCACGGGCCTGCTGCTTTCCCCGGTGCTTCCTAGCCCTTGAACTTTCTCTTATTGCTTGTGCAGATACCTCTGATGACTGCAACGATCAGCAGGACTGCTGCCATGTACAGCCAAGGCATCTGGTACGAACCGTAGTGCTGCATCAGCATACCGACTGCAGTTGCGCCGATCGCGCCGCCGATACCGATGAATACGTTGACATATCCGATCAGCTTGCCGAGATCCTTGTCGCCATACATGTGACCCATGATGAGCGGTGAAACGATATTGATCGCAGGCACGCCGAAAATATATCCTGCCACGAACAGCACTGTTCCGAGCATTCCTGTATTCATGAATGCGAGTCCGAGAGCCGCGATCATGAAGAAAAGGCTCGTGCCGACAGCAGCAACGCTGAGCTTCTTGTCGCATACGATACCTACGATCGGGCCTGTGAACAGCAGGATTATCGATGTAGCGGAAACGATAGCGGTAGCGCCCATCTGATCCTGACCGGCCATTACCATAGTAGGGATACCGTGCTGCAGGATCGAGGAAGTAGTTGCGGTCGAGTCGGATTTTGCAAAGATGCGGGCCGCTTGTGGGGCGGGGGAGATCCCCGGACAAGGAGGTAGTCTTGAGCCGGGAGAAAGTCCTGGGGCAAGAGGCATGTCCGGAACAGGGGACAGCCTTGAACGGGGAGATAGTTTTGGATCGGAGAGCTTTGCCGGGTTGGAGAATGGTCTTGCGGCGAGTGAAGCTTCGGGAGAGAAGGAGCGTTCTGCGACAGGAAGTGTTCTTGGGCGGAGAAATCATTCTGAGTCAGGGACGGCGCCTGGAAGGGGCTCTTTATCCGGGTACGGGGATCGTCTCGAGTCGTGGGATATTTTCGAGCCGGTGGTCGGTCTGTGCCGCGGAGCGGGGATTGAGATGGGGCTCCGCGTGTCCTGCGGGGACGCAGGGCTCGCGGAGGCTTCCGCTGGTGTCGAAGATGGCGTGCCGGCGCTGATCCGCAGGCTCAGACGTCGGCAGGTCAGTGATTCGTATGGCGACGCATCTATGTATGTATCGTCGACTGATCTGATCCCGGCCGTCAGCGGCACAGCGTTTTCCATGTATGGCCGCAAAGGACTGCGCACTCGATGGTATTACCTGTATTTCCTGCTCGATCAGCTTTACGATGAAGTGATATTCGAAAACGACAGCTGCACGATAACGCGGAACGGCAGCGAACTTGGCATATTGCTTTACAATATACCGGATGTTCCGGGTGACATGGGTGAACTGTCAGGTCCAGGTGATGTTCCGGGTGGTATGGAGGAGACGCCGGACCATGAAGCGGAACGAAAAGAGGTCTTTCTTCATCTTGAGGATATCGAGTGCAACTATACGATGGTTTCGTATACATTCGATTTCTTCGCGGAAAGCGAGGAGGACGTGTGGCGCACCATCGGCGCGCCGGAGGCCATGGGCAGTGCGGTCAGGGAGACGATCAGGAGCAGCTGCTTCCCGAAGGTGGCTTATGCGCATTCGACTTCGCAGTATGATCTGCTCAGAGAGATCGCGCTGGAGCCCGGCGAGCTGAAGCTTCTCAGATTGATCCCGGAACGCGGCAGCGAAGTGAAATAGCATACGCTCTGCGTGTGCGCACTACTTGTCTGTCTAATCCTGCACGCCTGGCATTGACTCGCAAATCTCGTTTCATCATACATTTATGTCTTGTCATGCCTTACGGGGTGAAAACCAAAAATCATTTGCCGGATAGCTGTTATTGGTAAAAATGGCAGTTTTCCCGCTCTTTTTCTGCTGTCGAATACCAAGAAACAGGAAGCGGTCATTGATTTTTGGTATTTTAAACGTATAAAAAGCCATATTTCGCGAAAGATTTTACCAAATGATCATGAGCAGATTTTGATTCTTGGTAATCGCCTTTCTTGAAAGGCATGATTTTTCAGGGATTTTACCAAAGAAGACAGCCTGAAGATGCATTTTTGGTAACAGAAGATTCACTCACTGCTGGCGAGCGGCGACCTGCAAAACTTTACATAATGCGCAGCACACTTTCCTGGCAATAAAATGAAAAAGTGTGATATAATTAAAACAACTGTATTTACATGATACGTAAATATGTAATGGCCTAAGGAGGGATCCGTTATGAATGATAGAAAGAAAATAATAACTATAAGCCGTGAATTCGGAAGCGGCGGCAGACTGATAGGCAAACGTCTTGCGGAGAAGCTGGATGTTCCGTATTATGACAAGGAGCTGCTGGACAGGATCGCTGAGGAATCGGGATTCTGCAAGGAGATGATGGAGGACGCGGAAAAGAAGGCGAAGAACAGTTTCCTTTACAGCCTGATCTCGGCGATGGGAACTGCGGAGGCGGGACCTGAGAGTCTTTCGCTCAATGAGAGGTTTTTCCTGGCGCAGTTCGATACGATAAGGAGGATCGCTGACGAGGGTTCGTGCGTCATCGTTGGACGTTGTGCAGACTATATCCTGCGCGGGATTCCTGAGGCAACGAATGTGTTCATCTATGCCGAGGAGCAGGATAAGATCAAGAGGGCTGTCGAGGAGTACGGCGTGCCGCAGGATATGGTGAAGAAGATGATGAAGGACACTGACAAGGCGAGAGCTAACTATTACTCGTATCACACGGGCCAGAAGTGGGGAGAGTCTGTCAACTATCATCTTTCGATAGACAGCGGATATCTTGAGATCGAGGACATCGTAGATCTCATCATAAAATACACGGACGTCAAGCTTTACAGGTGATCCGGGATTTTGGCAGCAGCCGGGTTTTGACCGGATGCCGGGTATGACGAAAGAGGTTGGATTTTGCCTTAGTGCCGGACGTGACTGGGCGATCCGGCCCGGGTCCGGTGACGCTCCGACCGTGTTCGGGTCGTGATCCGGCGGCGCATGCCGCATCAGCATATAAAATTTGCCGCGTCTCATTCGACGCGGAGATGAAAGGAATGATCAGTTAAAATGACAAAAAACAAAGGAACTTATTACATTACTACGCCTATTTACTATCCGAGCTCGAATCTTCACATCGGGCACACTTACTGCACTGTCATGGCAGATGCGATGGCGAGATTCAAGAGACTTTCGGGATACGATGTGCATTTCCTGACGGGAACGGACGAGCACGGTCAGAAGATCCAGACGATCGCCGAGGAAAAGGGCATGAAGCCGCAGGAATACGTGGATCAGGTCGTTGCAGGCATAAAGGATCTGTGGAAGACGATGGAGATCTCGTACGACGATTTCATCAGGACTACTGAGCCGAGACACGTGAAGAGAGTCCAGGAGCTGTTCATGAAGCTCTATGAGAACGGCGACATATACAAGGGCGAGTATGAGGGCCTTTACTGCACTCCGTGCGAATCGTTCTGGACGGAGAGCCAGCTGGTGGACGGCAAGTGTCCGGACTGCGGCAGACCGGTGCAGAAAGCCAAGGAAGAGGCGTATTTCTTCAAGCTTTCAAAGTACCAGGACAAGCTGCTGGAGCTGTTTGAGACAAATCCGGAATTCCTTCAGCCGGATTCGAGAAGAAATGAAATGATCGCGTTCGTGAAGCAGGGGCTCGAGGATCTCTGCATTTCCAGATCGACATTTGACTGGGGCATCCCGGTGCCTATCAACGACAAGCACGTTATGTACGTGTGGCTGGATGCGCTTTCGAACTACATCACGGCGCTGGGCTGGCCGGACGAGCCGGAGCTTTACGAGAAGTACTGGCCGGTGAACGTTCATCTGGTAGGCAAGGAGATCGTGAGATTCCACACTGTCATCTGGCCTGCAATGCTGATGAGCGCGGGTCTTCCGCTGCCTAAGCAGGTGCTCGGTCACGGATGGCTGCTGCTGGAGGGCGGCAAGATGTCGAAGTCCAAGGGCAACGTGGTCGATCCGGTGAAGCTGATCGACAGATACGGCATCGACGCGCTGAAATACTTCCTGCTGAGGGAGTACACTTTCGGTCAGGACGGCGTGTTCACGAACGAGGTGATGCTCAAGAGGATGAATTACGATCTCGCGAACGACCTGGGAAATCTGGTGTCGCGAACGGTTTCGATGATAGAGAAATACAATGGCGGCATAGTTCCGGAGCTTACTGATGCAAAGGATGCAGTCGACGATGATCTCAGGGCTGTCGCTGTCGGCGCGGCTGACAAGGTCGAGGCGAACATGGACAAGTTCGCGTTCAACATGGCCCTTGAGGAGATCTGGGTAGTCGTTAGGCGTGCCAACAAATATATAGATGAAACGATGCCGTGGGTACTTGCAAAGGATGAGGCTCAGAAGCCTAGACTTGACAATGTGCTGCACAATCTGGCTGAAACGATCAGGATCATATCGGTGCTGATCCATCCGTTCATGCACACGACTTCGGATGCTATCAGAAAGCAGCTGGGTCTGTGGTATGCTGACGTCGCATGGGAAGATGCGTACGAGTTCGAGATGATGAACGGTGAGCAGGTGAAGAAGGGCGATCCGATCTTCCCTCGTCTCGATATCGAAAAGGAACTGGCTGAGCTGGAGGCCATGAACGGCAGCAAGGAGCCGGAGAACATCCCGCTCGAGCTGAAGCCTGAGATCGAATATGATGATTTCGACAAGATCGATTTCAGAGTCGGCACTATCATTTCGGCTGAAAAGCATCCGAAGGCTGACAAGCTGCTGGTGTTCCAGGTGCAGATGGGTACGGAAAAGCGCCAGATAATCTCGGGTGTTGCGAATTACTTCAAGCCTGAGGAATGCGTTGGCAAGAAGGTTGTCGTGGTTGCAAATCTCAAGCCTAGAAAGCTCAGAGGTCTCGAGTCGAAAGGCATGATAATGTTTGCGGACAATATCGTTGACGGCAAGGAACGCGTTGAGTTCGTGTCGACGATCGCAGATGACGGAAATCCGGTGACTTAGTGGATGATATGAGGGAGGCACAGCGGTGACGCTGTGCCTTCTGTGATTTTAGCGGGGCGCCGGCGCGAGGCATTGTGCCGGCGAGGAGCATGGGAGCTGCGTAAGCTCCCTCTCGTGTATGCAGGTGACGGATCCGTTGGGCCGGCGTGAGGCACGGCTTTCTGCGTCGGCAATTTGGCGCCCCGTTCTGCGGGGCGCGCAGGCTTGTGCGAGTGACAGTGTTGTGCCGGCTACTCGGGCAAGTCTGAAATTTGAACGCGGCAGCCCTGCGGGCGGTGTCGCCTGCGCCCCCCGCACCGGACATTCTTTGCACACCATTGCAATCCAGCGATCCCGCGATTTTGCGATTTACATACCAATAATAAATGAAAAGAGGCAGAAAATATGTTTTTTGATTCACACGCACATTTGAACAATGAGATGTCGGATGAAGCCAGAGCGGCGATGGTCAGAGCCATTGAAGACTCGGAACTCGATTATGTGATGGATATCGGTTTTGATCTGCCGAGCTCGAAGCTCGCGGTCGATCATGCAGCGAAATATCCGTGGTGCTATGCCGCGGTGGGCTGTCATCCTCACGACACTGACAGCATGGATGACATGCAGCTGGCGCTGATAAAAGGCCTGGCAAAAAAGAAAAAAGTAATGGCTATCGGCGAGATCGGCCTTGATTTTCATTACGATCATTCGCCGCGCGACGTTCAGCGCGAATGGTTCAGGAGGCAGATCCGCCTGGCGAACGAGCTGAAAATGCCGATCGCGATCCACTCGAGAGAAGCCGATCAGGAAGTGCTCGATATTTTAAAGGAAGAAGGCGCATTTTCCGACGAGCGAAAAAGCTGGTTCCCGGAAAGACCGGATACGACCGGATATGTGTCTAAGCAGCCAGGCACATGCAAAGATGCACGCGTGCTCCTGCACTGCTTTTCGGGAAGTGCCGAGCTCGGCAGCCAGTACGTGAAGCTCGGTGCCACGATCTCGATCGCCGGCCCGGTGACATACAAAAACAACAGGAAGACCGTAGGCGTAGTGGCAGAGCTGCCGCTGGATTTCCTGCTTGTCGAGACGGACTCACCGTATCTGACGCCGGAGCCTTTCCGCGGCAAGAAAAATGATCCTTCCAAGGTGGAGTATACCGCGAGAAAAGTCGCAGAGATCAAAGGTCTTAGCCTGGAAGAAGTCGCAGCGAAAACAAAGGAAAACGCGATGCGCTTTTATGGGATAACCGAGTAACGGGATAAGGCGGGGTGAATCGAAAGCCGGGCAGCATGAGCAGTCGCCCGGTCGGCTGCCTGAGCAAGTTGGGAGTCTCGGCAGTTGCCTTGGTGCCTGTTCGCTTTGGCGAGCGCCAGGAATCACGGTCGCTCTTGCGCCCGCACGATCGGTCGCTAACCTTGTCGATCGCCAGGTGTCATGCTTATGCTCGTTGACTTTATTTCAACGACCCGATAATCTGCAGTATCGCTGCGATATCTATGCCTCCGGTACTGCTGTCACACGTTATGATTAGATTTGATCCCGGCACGATATCATTTGAATAATAAAGCGCGAATTTTTTCCATACGGCTTTGCGGTAGCTTTCATCCTTGAGCATGCCGAGGTGTTCCCAGTAGATGATCCTTCCGTTGGCAAGGTACAGCGTAAAATCAGGATATCTTACGGTCGTTCTGCCATCAGCATCGTGCAGATAAAGCGGCTCTTCATATGCGAATTTTATTCCGTTCTTGTTAAGGAATTCTGAGATTATGGCCTCGGATTTAGAACGCACCATAAGTCCGAACGAAGTTCTGTGTATCAGCGCATCTGCCTTGAAATCCAGAGAAGATTGACCGATTGTGCCGCCGATCCAGTTATCCCGACTATCATGGGGTGCATCGCCAGACAGATGGTTTTGATAGTGTTCTCTATTGCCGTCGGCCCGACTATGCTGACTGTCATAGCTGCTCTGACGATATCGGCTTTTGTATATCGGTACATTATCTGCATTGGCCGTCTCGGGCTGGTATCCCTTACCGATCTTAGAAAGTATATCTTTATCGCCGTAAGGCGCGTATTTTTTTATCAGCCTTTCCTGGACTTTTACATTTTCTTTCAGGATCTTCAGCGCCGTCTCCATATATTTTCGCTTTTTCAATGCCTGGATCAGATGGAGGTTGCGCACGCTTATGTACACCTGCTTCTGCGTCCCCGGCATGATGCGGTAATAATAGCGGCGGCCATATACAAGCTTGGTCACAAGACGACCCTCAGGAAGCGATTTCAGCAAATCTTCATACAGCTCGATCAATTCTTTCTCTACCTTTAAATCGTTTTTTGTTGCTTCGATATAATCCATGATCATCTCCTTTTGAGTGGCGGTGCAGGGAATAGCAGTGGCGCGGGGTATTTTACACAATTTAACATTTATTACACACGTTGTCAATGGAACTGATGGAAAAAATTTACTTTTATTTATCTGCCCCAGATTGCTATCAGTATGAAAAGCGCAGGCATACCTGAAAGCTGCGTTTTTAGTAATGTCATACGGTTTTCTTGTATTTAGGTATAAAAGCTCCGGTCGCATATATGCGGAAGATTGTAAACTGCCGCCCATAGAGGCTTCGAAATACGATATTTTAGTAAAATCTATGCAGTTTATTGATAATAAGTATAAAAGAATCTGATCTGCTGCCTGATATGCAGAAGAAGTTTATACCTATCTATCTCACGCGATCAGATACGAGTATAAACCTTGCCTCCATAAACCCTGTTTTTTGATCATTTTTCCGATCAGGCAGCAGATCATAAGTTTTACAGCACTCCTGCAGTCATAGCTTTTATACTCGATTCCGCCAAAACAACAAAAAATCACCAAACCTTCACCCTCAAACAGGGGTTTTGACAAATTTCGATGAGGGACAGGCTGTATAATGCACCTGTATTGGGAATGGAGATTTTTTATGGAAAACACGACTAAAGCAAGAGCTTTTGATTTTACTAAAAAGAATCGGACGAAAATCAGGACGAGGCTGGCTCGGGGGCTGGCGATCCTGGCATTCGCGCTCGTTGTGAGCCATGGCACAGTGATGGATGGATATTTTCCGGCTGCGGTGGCGCTGACTGCTTATCTTGCTGCGAGGAAACCGCTGAATGCATTGATAGCGGTGCCGGCTGCAGCAGCGATCGCTCCGTACCTTATGAAAGGCTACGATCCGTGGGGCGACATGGCGGCGGTGCTGGTATGCGCGCTGTTCTTCCCGGTCGCGGGAAAAGTGCGTTTCAGAGTCTGGCAGGTCGGCCTGATCGCAGCATCGGCCGGCATCGTGTGCGTCAGCCTGAGCCGGGTCGCGACGTCGACAGTCTACAAGATCAGTCCGGAAAAACTGCTGGTGTACGGAGCGCTGATATTTGCGATCGTGATCATCGCGGACGTGATCTGCAGCATAGTCGGAGAGTTGTGGCCGGTTGTTTCGGAAGCAGAAAACGTCACGGTATCGCGCGGGTCGGTCCGGCACGATTTTGCATCATACGGTTCAGATCGGCAGAATAGGGGCGCATCACACAGTGTGCAGCAAGGTGGCAGTACGCGCAATAGCGTATCGTATATAAACGATGCGGACGCCGATGTTTCGCATATAAACAATGCGGATTTCGGCACTTCGCATATAAACAATGCAAATGTCAAAGCTTCGCATATAGGCAATGTTGGTTTTAATGATCCGAACATAAGCGGAGCCGATTTGGATGCCTCGGCTATAGGTTATGCAGACTCGCGCGTTTCGACTTTACAAAATCCGGCTTCACAAAGCGCAGGATCATACGGCGACTGGATTTCCCGCCACATGACTCTTCTGGCCGACGGAAAATATGAAAAAGAGCTGCGCATAGCAGCATTGATATCTGCTGTGCTCATGATCCTGAACGGCGCCGGTCTGAGCTTCCTCGCATGGCCGCTGATCCTTTTCATGGCGATGACCGCACTCGACAGCAGCAGCGCGGGCGCTCCATTCATCGTGATTGCGACGGGAGGCGTCTGGGCGGCACTAATTGGGCAGGGCCAGTGGGGCCTGCTGGCGACTGCTGTGATTGGAGCTGCCGCCGCAGTTTTTGTAAAGCGTTTAGGCATTTTTATCCGTACAGCAGCGTTCATAGCGGTGTGCTGGACTATGGGATTCATGGAAAGCGGCACAGTACTGGGAGTCGACGGCTACTGCCTTTTCGTCGCGGCAGCGCTTTTTGCGGTGGTAAGCTGGAAATTCAGACCTGCTGTAAAGCGGCTGATCGCGGCGATAGAAGGGAACCCTGCGGACGCCGGGGAAACTTCGGCATTCAGGACAGCTGCGCTTTTGCAGAGCAAATCAGATGACATGCAGGAACTTGCAGAGCTTTACGCGACCTACGTGGACAGCCGTTCAGCGCTGGCCAGCCAGTTCCACATGACGAAACAGATAATGGATGACGTGAGATACAGGATAAGCCGCCGTCCCGGCGCAGCCCGAAGCAGCCACAGCAGCATCGGAAGCCGGGCGAAATCGAGGCGTGAAAAGCTGGCGGTGGACATTTCGGCGTCGCAGTATGCAGCCTCGGGAACGATAAACGGCGACTGCTGCGGCTGGCAGGACATAGGCGACGGGCGGACCGTCATGGTCGTCAGCGACGGCATGGGAAAGGGCAAGAAGGCGGCTGCGGAAAGCCTGCTGGTGACGAAGACGCTGATCTCGCTGCTCAGGGCCGGGGTCACGCCGGACCTTGCGCTCAAGATGATAAATACCGTGATGCTGATGAAAGACGACGAAGAATCATATGCCACCGTGGATCTGGCCATAATAGACCGGATAAGCGGAAAAGTGAAATTTTACAAGATAGGAGCAGCTCCGACACTGATACGGCACCGTGAAACGGTCGAGGAAGTGAAGCTTTCCGCGGTACCGCTCGGGATAGTGAACGGGCTGAAGATACGATACATGGAAACCGAGCTGAAAAAAGACGACTGGATCATCATGATGTCGGATGGGGTCAGCGACGGAGGGACAGCCGGGAGCACGGGCCGCGATACGTTTATCGACACCCTCAAAAGCACCGTGGCGAAGGTGCGCTCGGCTGATCCCGAAATGATGAGCATGCTGCTGATCGATCAGGCGGCGGACAGTTATATAGGGCGGGAGCGCGACGATCTGACGGTGCTCGCAGCGCATATCAGCTGACGCCGGGAGACTCGTCGGCATGCTTGCATGCGCAGGAGTGCCAAATCGCGCCTGGGATTCAATGCCATTCGTCAGTTCTGCTGCGGCCGCCCGGCACGCCGCTTGCGCCCATTTTGCAGGCCGCTGCCAGCACCCATTTACCGGTGGCTGGAAACCGCTATTTGTGGTACAATGATGGTAAATCCATGCAAATGTATAGGATAATAATAACAAGGAGTTTTGTGACAGATAAAGATGTTGATCGAGCAAGTCAGAAAAACCATAAATGAACATGATTTGATACAGCGAAAGCAGCATATCGTACTGGGACTGTCGGGCGGTCCTGATTCGGTATGCCTTTTTCATGTGCTGATGACGCTGAGCGGGCAGCTTGGCATAACGGTGCACCCGGTGCACATAAACCACAAGCTGAGGCCCGGCGCCGCAGAACGCGACCAGAAGTACGCAGAACAGCTCTGTGAGAAAATGGGCGTGAAGTGCAGCGTTTTCACAGTCGACTGCAGAGAGATGGCACGCGAGCTTTCCACGACGAGTGAGGATGCCGGCAGGATCGCGCGGTACGACGCTTTCCATGAGACCGCGGAAAAGATTGCGGCAGAGCTTCAGGCAGAGGGTCTTGATGAAGAAACGGCGCGCAGCAGTGTAAAGATCGCAGTCGCGCACAACACCGGCGATCAGGCGGAGACCATACTTTTCCGTCTGCTCAGAGGCACCGGCACCGACGGGCTGGCTGGCATCGCATACGAGCGAAAAGAGCGCGGATTTTCGGTGATCAGGCCGATCCTGGATGTGGACCGGGCAGCGATCGAGGAATACTGCGAGAACAACGGGCTCGGCCCGGTGATCGACCACACCAACAGCGAAGCGATATACGCCAGGAACAAGATCAGACTCGAGCTTATACCTATGCTCGAAAGTGAGTATAATGAAAATATAAAGGCGAGCCTGGTGCGCCTGGGCCGCATCGCGTCGGAAGACAAGGACTATCTGTGGCAGCAGACGGAGCTGGCATACAGGGAATTCGCGGAAAGCGTGCCGGCAGGCGACGTGCAGGGTTTTATGGAAAGCGTGTCGGTGTCTGCAGGCATGATAGTGATGGACAGAGAAAAACTCGCGGCTGCCCATCCGGCCATAAGGCACAGGCTTATCATGAAAGCGTTCGCGCAGATCGGCCTCGAAAAAGATATCTCAGAAGAACGCATAAAGTCCGCAGACGCGATAATATCAAAGAAACAGGGACCAAAAACAGTACAATTCCCGCACTGCTACAGACTCAAGGTCGAGAAAGGGAAAGTGATGTTTTTCAGAGATTGAATTTTATGTGAAATTATCTGAAAAAAGCAGCGGCTTCTATTGCTGATACTTGGTTTACATGATAAAATAAAACGATAACTTTGTATATAATAACCAAAAAATCAGCTGACAAAACATTACCGGGAGGATATAAATTGAAAAGGGCTAAAAATATTGGAATTTATGCGGTCATATTCGGGCTCGTGCTGGCAATGGTCTGGTTTTACAACAGTGGGACCAAGGAGGATCAGAAAGAAGTAAAGACTTCCACGATGATCAAGTACCTGAAGGAAGATGAAGTCGAGAACATCAACGTGACGGAGACAAAGCTCACTGCAAAACTCAAATCAGGAGACAAAGTATATGCTTATGTGAACAGCGCGGTCGATCTGAGCTATATATACGATTCATATATAATGCCGCAGGTGGATTCGGGCAAGCTAAAACTCGAGAGTGACGAGCCGAAGAAGGAGTCCATCTGGCTCAGCCTGCTGCCGACACTCATAATGATCGGCATCATGGTCGTATTCTTCATACTTATCATGAATCAGAGCGGAGGCGGAGGCAAGGCGATGTCGTTCGGCAAGAGCCGCGCCAAGCTTCAGAAAGACGGTGACCTCAAGAAGATAACATTCAAGGACGTTGCAGGACTTGAGGAGGAAAAGGAAGAACTTGAAGAAATAGTAGACTTCCTGAAGCATCCTGCCAAATACAACAATCTGGGTGCAAGGATACCTAAGGGTATACTGCTCGTAGGCCCTCCGGGAACAGGTAAGACCTATATCTCCAGAGCGACAGCCGGAGAAGCAGGAGTGCCGTTCTTTACGATAAGCGGTTCGGACTTCGTGGAAATGTTCGTAGGTGTAGGTGCGTCCAGAGTCAGAGACCTGTTCGAACAGGCAAAGAAAAACGCACCGTGCATCGTTTTTATCGACGAGATTGATGCGGTTGGACGTAAGAGAGGCGCAGGCCTCGGCGGCGGTCACGACGAAAGAGAACAGACGCTGAACCAGCTGCTGGTAGAGATGGACGGTTTCGCGGAAAACGCAGGTATCATCATCCTCGCGGCAACCAACAGACCTGACGTTCTCGACCCTGCATTGCTGAGACCAGGCAGATTCGACAGGCAGATAGTGATAGGGATCCCTGATATCAAGGGCAGAGAAGAGATATTCAGAGTGCATTCGAGAAACAAGCCTCTTGCAGAAGGCGTGGATCCGAAGGTGCTCGCAAGAAGAACGCCGGGATTTTCCCCTGCGGATATAGAGAACATGCTCAATGAAGCGGCGCTGCTTGCTGCGAGAAGAAACGGCATGAAGATAAGGATGGACGAGATCGAGGAAGCTATAACCAAGGTCATCGCAGGTCCGGAAAAGAAGAGCAGAGTCATCAGCGAAGAAGAGCGAAAGCTCACGGCATATCACGAAGCCGGCCACGCTGTGGTGGCGCATGTGCTGCCTAAGACAGACCCTGTTCATCAGATCACGATAATACCTAGAGGCAGAGCAGGCGGATTCACGATGATCCTGCCTAAGGAAGACAAATACTACGGAACAAAAGAAACGATGAGAGAGCAGATCATCCATCTCCTCGGCGGTCGTGTTGCGGAAATGCTCACGCTCGACGATGTGAGCACGGGTGCGAGCAACGACATCCAGAGAGCTACGGATATCGCGAAAGAAATGGTCACAAAGTACGGATTCAGCGAGAAGCTGGGCCCTGTGAACTACAGCTCATCCGACGAAGTGTTCCTCGGAAAGGATTTTTCGACGAGACAGAACTACTCAGAGGAGACTGCTTCGGAGATAGACGAGGAAGTGAAGGCGATCATCGAAGAAGCATACGAGGCTGCGAAGACGATACTCAGCGAGCACATGGAACAGCTGACAGCCGTGGCAGAAGGACTGCTTGCAGTCGAAACACTCGACAACCAGCAGTTTGAGAGACTGTATGACGGCGACGTTACTCCGGAAGAGCTCGCGGAAGAACTCAGGATCGAACTGGAGAAGAAAAAGGCCAGAAACGAGAAAGAGGCAGCTCAGTCTGCGAGAAAGCGCAAGAAAGAGGCGGAGCTCGAGAAGCAGAGACTTGAAGAAGCGGCAAGAGCTCTTGAGGAACAGACAAAGAATTCGAAGTTCAAGCCGAGCATCATGATCTACAATGAAGAGACTAAGACTGCCGAGCCGTTCAACCCGACGAATCTGTCAAAGCCGGGCGACAGCGTGCCTGACGGAGATATGCCAGAGGACGATGATTTCGAGACTCCGGAGCAGCCTGAAGTGCACGGGGAGTTCGCTTCGGACGACGACTTTGAAAATGCAGCCGGCGATGACGACATGCCTAGCGAAGAAGAGCTGGCAGTTTACGATACAGATTATCTCAATGCGGACGATGACGACGATTCTGAGGTCGATGCAGACGATGATGATGCAGACGATGAGGACAGTCTTGATGTGTTCGCAGACGATGACGGATCTGATTCGGATGATGAAAACAGGAAGAAGGACGAATAATGAGAGTTACAGTTGCAGACTGTCTGGATCTGGACGCTTTCAGAGGAGCAGAGGTAGTCGCGGGCAAGATAAATCTGACTAATGATGTCAAGGCTGTATCAGTCCTTGATGCCTGTGACAGCGCAGACCTTAAATTTTATAAACCGGATAAAACCGAAATATTGCTGACGGGATTCCTCGGCATAAAAGACGATATCGACAGGCAGTGCGAGCTGATCCGTGCGGTTTCAAGACGCGGATGCGCCGCACTGGCGGTCTATTATGTGGGACGTGCCATGGGGAAACTGGATGAAAAAGTGATAGAGGCAGCAGAGCGAGAGCTGATGCCTCTCATTTTAATGCCGGCAGACGCGGAGTATGTCGATGCGATCACAGAGGTGATGGACAAGGTCCTCTACGGCGATAATTTCAGCAACAGCCTGATAAACAACACCGTGTTCCACCTTCTCAATTTTGAAAAGCACAGCAATTTCCAGTCGGCGGTGAGAGAAGCCGCGATAAACAACGATTTCCAGCTGATAATACTCAGCGAGGATTTCAACCCGATCCTCACGGTGGAGACGAGACACAAGGCGACGATATCGGATGCGATCAAGCTCGGCAAGGAGCGCAACGTGGAGAGCAACTCCAAGGTCTATACGATGATCGACGTGAACGGTGTACTGACATACTGGGGACCGGTAACGATAAACAATGAGAAATATTACATGTTCATCGTGGACAACGAGGACTCGTATACCGCAGGCGAGATAACGAAGCTTGCCGAGATCATCGAGCTGGCGATGGGCATGTGGAAATACACACCTGAGCGAGATGCGAAAGCGGAGTTCATCAAGGCGCTGATAAGAGGAAACAAGAGCCTGGCCTATACACTCAAGGACGAGGCGAAGATCAGCGGCGATGATATCCTGAGCGTATTTTTCTCCAAAGGCATCGGCTACGACATAGAGAGCCAGGTCTTTGCAGAATTTGAAAAAGAAGAAGACCTGAACATCATGAAGATCACCGAAGGCGACGAGACCTACGGCATGATACTGACATTCGATGAAGACGGCGCGAACTCGACAAGCAAGAACAGCTGCGTGCAGCTTTTCAACAAACTAAAAGGCAACAAAAAGGCGAGGATATTCCACGTCACAGGCCTGAACGGGATAGAAGGCGCAGGTGACGCGTACAGGCTCATAAGCGAGAGCTGGTCGTTCGTGCAGAACGTTTTCCCGTACAAGCGAGTGTTCACGAAGTATGAGCTCACGCTTGTCAGCAACTGCATAAACATCCAGATACAGGGCGGCTTTGTAAAGAAAAACTACATAGAGCTGCTCGAGCCGTTCAAGGAAGCGAGCGAGAACAAGAGCAGGCAGCTGCTCGACACGCTCGAGACTTTCGTGCTGGACGCAGGCATGAACAGCAGCAAGACTGCGGAATTCATGGGTATCCATACGAACACGGTGCAGTACAGGCTCAAGAAGATCAATGAGATGCTCGGTGTGGAAATCACGGGCAACCGCATAATCCCGGGGCTCACGATGGCGCTGGCGCTCAAGCGGCTTGAACGAGTCGTCAGCTAGCGGGGACCGGCATTCCGACAGTGTACGGCAGTTCGGCATTCCGACGGCTGCAGCCGGATGAGAAAAGCCGGTGAGCGAGGCTGGACGGCGCGGCGCGGTGTGCGGGCGGCCTGCATGCATGGCCGGCATAAAAAAGATAAATTTTAGTTTCACATATAAAGCAAGAGTAAAAAAGGACAAGGAGATTAACATGTATTTCAATTATTTGGAGAAAGCAGACCCGGAAATAACAGCATCTATCAAAAGGGAAATCAACCGTCAGGAGACAAAGATCGAGATGATCGCTTCTGAGAATTTCGTGAACTACGAGATCATGGAAGCAGCAGGCAGCGCATTGACGAACAAATATGCGGAAGGATATCCGGGCAAGAGATATTACGGCGGATGTGAATTCGTCGATGAAGTCGAGACTCTGGCTATCGAGAGAGCGAAGAAGATCTTCGGTGCAGACCATGCAAATGTGCAGGCTCACTCAGGGGCGAACGCAAACACTGCGGTATACCAGGCAGTGCTCGATTACGGAGATACAGTGCTCGGCATGGATCTGTCAAACGGCGGACACCTTTCACACGGATCCCCTGTGAACATTTCAGGAAAGTCATATAACTTCGTGTCATACGGACTCGATCATGAAACAGAAATGATAGATTTTGACAACGTAAGGGAGCTGGCCCTGAAGCACAAGCCTAAACTGATCGTGGCAGGCGCTTCGGCTTACCCAAGAACTATATATGCAGATAAATTCAAAGAGATCGCAGACGAAGTCGGCGCTATGCTGATGGTCGACATGGCGCATATCGCAGGACTCGTTGCAGTCGGACTCCATCCAAATCCGATGGAATATGCGGATATCGTTACAAGCACGACGCATAAGACACTCAGAGGGCCTAGAGGCGGACTTATCCTTTGCAAAGAAAAATACGCGAAGGCTATCGACAAGGCTATCTTCCCGGGAACTCAGGGCGGCCCGCTCATGCACATAATCGCAGCGAAGGCTGTATGCTTCAAGGAAGCGATGGATCCGGAATTCAAGGTATATCAGCAGCAGGTGCTCGATAATGCAAAGGCGCTGGCAGAGGCTCTCAACGAAAAGGGTTTCGACCTCGTTTCGGGCGGCACTGACAATCACCTCGTTCTCGTGAAACTCGTGAACAAGGGCGTTACAGGAAAGCTGGCAGAGCACCTTCTTGACGAAGCCAACATCACGACGAACAAGAATGCGATCCCGAACGATCCGCAGAGCCCGTTCGTTACAAGCGGTCTGAGACTCGGAACGCCTGCGATGACCAGCAGAGGCTTCAAGGAAGACGATGTAAGGAAGACAGTGGAGGCGATCGCACTCGTGATCGACAATCCTGAAGATCCGGCAGCTATGGAAAAGGCAAGAGCTATAGTCAAGGAGCTTACGGACAAGTACCCTCTCCACAAGAAGTTCAGAGGATAGACTGAGAGTCTGTACGAGGCGTGCTGCGCAGGAGGCACAGACGCCTTGCAGATACGGAACAGGATAAAGAGTTTTTAAGGAGGCAGCACAGATGGATAAGCTGGAAAAACTCCGCCATGCCAGAGCGCACATAGCGCAGGGCGGCGGCGAAAAGAGGATCCAGGCACAGCATTCAAAAGGAAAGCTCACAGCCAGAGAACGGCTTGATATCCTTTTTGACGAAAACAGCTTCGTTGAGATAGATGCTTTCGTAAAGCACAGGTGCACCAATTTCGATATGGCGGGCAAAGACCTGCCGGGTGACGGTGTAGTTACGGGATACGGGCAGATCGAAGGCAGACTCGTGTTCGCATTTGCACAGGATTTTACGGTCAGCGGCGGCTCGCTGGGCGAGTATCATGCGGAGAAGATCGTAAAGGTGCAGGAAATGGCGCTCAAGATGGGGGCGCCTATCGTGGGACTGCAGGATTCAGGCGGAGCAAGAGTCGAGGAAGGCGTTGCGGCGCTTTCGGGATTCGGCAAGATATTCCACAACAATACGATATCATCAGGAGTCATCCCGCAGATATCAGTGATAATGGGACCGTGCGCGGGCGGCGCAGTGTATTCGCCGGCGATAACGGACTTCGTGTTCATGGTGGACAAGACCAGCCAGATGTTCATAACAGGCCCTGAAGTCATCAAGACGGTAACAGGCGAGGCCGTGACAGCCGAACAGCTCGGCGGGGCCGTGACACACAATACGGTCAGCGGCGTGGCGCATTTTATGGGGAAAAATGACGAAGAGACACTGCTGGCGGTCAGAGAACTTCTGAGCTACATGCCTTCGAACAACATGGAAACAGCTCCTGTATATGCGTGTGACGACGATATAAATAGGATGATCCCGGAGCTCAACGAGATCATTCCGGACAATCCGAACAAGGCGTACAATATGTACGATGTGATATACAAGATCGCTGATGACGGCAGGATCTACGATGTTATGCCTCATTATGCAAAGAATATCATAACGTGCTTCATCAGGATGGATGGAGCGACAGTGGGTGTCATAGCCAACCAGCCTAATTTCGGGGCAGGCTGTCTGGACATAAACGCATCAGACAAGGCGGCGAGATTCATCAGAAGATGCGATGCATTCAACATCCCGCTGCTCACGATAGAAGACGTTCCGGGATTCCTTCCGGGCACGGATCAGGAATACGGCGGCATCATCAGACACGGCGCGAAGATGCTTTACGCATACTGTGAGGCGACAGTGCCTAAGATCACGCTGATATTGAGGAAAGCATACGGCGGCGCATACATAGGCATGTGCAACAAGGAGCTCGGCGCGGACATGGTAATGGCGTGGCCGTCGGCTCAGATCGCCGTGATGGGCGCATCGGGAGCAGTCAACATCATCTCGTCGGTAAAACGCGAGATCAGGAATGCTGACGATCCGGCCCAGGTCAGAGCGGAGAAGATCGCGGAATATGAGGAGACGTTCAACAATCCTTATGTCGCAGCGAGCCTTGGTTATGTGGACGATATCATAGAGCCCGCATCGACCAGGCAGCGCGTGATAAGCGCGCTCGATATGCTTAGTACAAAGCGTGAATCTCTTCCTGCAAAGAAGCACGGAAACATCCCGCTCTAGCCGTTACGGCACGCGGGTGCGGAGTGCGGGAGCTTTGCATGGGGATCTTAAATGATTTAGGAGGAAAAATGCTGGGATCTGTAGTCACTATGCTCATAGGGATGGGCTTGACTTTCTGCATCCTGCTGCTCATATGGGTGATCGTGTCATTCATAAGCAAAAGGATGAATATAAAGAAAAAGAACAACAACACAACAGATGACGATTTTGACAGTATACCGTACCTGCCGTTCGACGGACAGGCGCCGGCCGCGCAGACAGCCGGGCGTACGGGAGCGGGCAGCGGTGCAGCTGCGGAAGCCGGGAAAGCCGGAGCAGATGCGGGTGCGACTGCAGCAGCGTCAGCAACTGATGACGGCGGGAATGGCGGCATCAGTCCGGAGGTGATCGCGGTTATAACGGCGGCGATAGAAGCTTTCCGTGAGGAAGAGGGCTCCGGACGTCTGGTCGTGAGGAAGATCAGGAGACTGCCTGCGGATACGCAGCCGTGGTCCATTGCAGCCAGAGCAGACTGTATAGAGAGCAGAAAGTTCTAATGAATCGAAAGGAAACGGGACATATGAAAAAGTACAATATCACTGTAAATGGTACGACATATGAAGTAGAAGTAGAAGAAGTAAAAAACACATCAGCTGCATCGCCGGCACCGGCAGTGCAGCCGGCAGCGGTCCAGACGGCGGCCCCTGCACAGGAGACAAAGGCAGCGGTGGCTCCTGCAGCGGAGCAGAAAGCTGAGGCATCAGGCGCAGGAGCACAGACGGCTCAGGCTGCAGCAGCATCAGCAGCGCCGGCAGGCGGAGCACCGGCAGCAGTTCCTGAGGGTGGCACAGGCGTCAAGGCTCCGGTGCCCGGAACAGTGCTTGATATAAGAGTCGAACCCGGACAGCAGGTGGCACAGGGAGATATCCTCGTGATACTCGAAGCTATGAAAATGGAGAACGAGATCGCAGCCCCTGCGGCAGGAAAAGTCGCATCGATCCAGGCTGTAAAGGGAACATCTGTGAACGCAGGAGATATTCTCGTAACACTGGAGTGATCCGGACTGAAAAATGATCGGATCTGAATGTTGATTTCATGTAAAAATGTTTTGGTTGTGAACATACTTTATGGTAAAATAAAAGCGGTCTATTCAGACTGTTAAAAAAATACAGAGCAAAAGGAGAAAACCATGCTACTGGCATTCGACGTTGGAAACACTAATATAGTACTGGGAGTCTTTAAAGAAGGCAGACTTATCACAAGCTGGCGACTGGAGACTGACAATAACAAAAGTGCAGATGAATACGGTATGATAATCGGAGCGCTGTTCAGATATGAAGGGCTCGATGTAAAAGATGTAAAGGATGTAATAATTTCGACGGTAGTGCCGTCTGTTCTATATACGCTCCAGCATCTTTCGGTAAAATATTTCAACCGCAAGGCGATAGTTATAGGTGCAGGTATAAAGACGGGGATCGTTGTAAAATACGATAATCCCAAGCAGGTCGGATCTGACAGGATCGTCAATGCGGTCGCAGCTCATGCAAAGTACGGCGGCCCGCTCATCATAATAGATTTCGGCACAGCCACGACTTTCTGCGCGATCTCGGAGAAAGCCGAGTACATAGGCGGAACGATCGCTCCGGGACTCAAGATATCGTCGGAAGCGCTCTTTGAGAAAACAGCGAAGCTTCCCAAGGTAGAGCTTGAGGAACCGGGTCATGTGATCTGCCGCAATACTATCAACAGTATGCAGTCAGGTCTCGTCTACGGACACATGGGCATGGTCGACTATATAGTGAAGAAAATGAAAAAAGAGCTTCAGGAGTACAGCAAGGATGATTCCATCGAGGTCAAGGTGATCGCGACAGGCGGTCTTGCGACGATGATCGATTCAGGGATAGACTGCATCGATCATGTGGACAAGATGCTTACTCTGGAGGGTCTTGAACTCATATACGAAAAGAACAGGAAGCCCAGGAGGATTGAATCCAAGGCAGAACTAAAAGCAGAAAAAGAAAGGTGCGAATATGGCGAAGCAACTGTTTAGTATAGGGAGCTTTCAGCCTGATACGCCGTTTTTTCTGGCCCCGCTTGCGGGTATAACTGATAAAGCGATGAGAAGCCTCTGCGCCAAGCAAGGGGCTTCTTTAGTGTATACGGAAATGGTGAGCGCCAAGGGTCTGTGGTACGGTGACAGGAAAAGCAGAGATCTCCTTGAGATCGCGGAGGATGAAGGTCCTGTAGCTTTCCAGCTCTTCGGGAGCGATCCGGAGATCCTGGATTTTGCAGCAAAGGAGCTGCGCGATGAGAAAAACTGCATACTCGACCTGAATGTCGGGTGCCCTGTACCTAAAGTCGTGAAAAACGGAGAAGGATCGGCGCTGCTCAAAAAGCTCGATGTACTTCACGACGTGATCTCCGCGATGGTGAATGCGGCAGGCAAGCCCGTCACTGCGAAGATCAGGATGGGATTCGAGCGCGGCAGCAATACAGCTGTGGAGACTGCAAAGCTGCTGGAGTCGGCAGGAGTAGCTGCAGTGGCGGTCCACGGAAGGACTCGCGAGCAGTATTACGAGGGCAAAGCCGACTGGCAGGCGATCGCAGATGTAAAAAGGGCGGTGAGTGTGCCGATCATCGGCAACGGCGATGTTTTCAGCGGTGAAGATGCGATGCGTATGCTCGATGAAACAGACTGCGACGGCGTGATGATCGCCAGAGGTGCGCTCGGCAATCCGTGGATATTCAGAGACGCTGCATCGCTCTGGAGAGGTGACGGCCTGCCCGACCCGCCGGCAGATGAAGAACGGATAGCCATGCTGCTCAGACACTTTGATCTGATCGCGCAGTACAAAGGCGAGCACATCGCAGTCCGGGAGATAAGAAAGCACATCGGATGGTATATCAAGGGGATGCACGGCGCCGCCGCCATGCGCCGCCGCACGAATACGATAAACGATCCAGAAGAGATGCGCACAGTGATACGTTCGATGATAAGAACTGCAGTATGACGTTTACTGCAGTTTTTTTCTGCCCGCACACCTGCGCTTTGCATATCAAAAATAATCAAATATTTTATTGACAAACAATATTATATGATATATAGTATTAATCAAGAAATGATATTATACAAAACCATAAAGCCTGCTGAGCGCAGACCATGGATAACAGACGATAGATCATAAACTGAAAAGGAGGCAAATATGGGTTTTAAGATCGAATCCGGACTGCTGGACGCATGTGCGCTGGCGATCCTGGAAAAAGGCGATACGTATGGCTACGAGATAACTCAGTCGATGAAAAAAGCCATAACCGTGTCAGAGTCGACGCTGTACCCGGTGCTGAGAAGGCTGCAGAAGGAAAACCTGTGCAGGACATACGATCAGTCGTACCAGGGCAGGAACAGGCGGTACTACTCGATAACGGAGGAGGGAAAAGCGAAACTGCTTGATTACCGATGCCAGTGGATGGATCACAAAAATGCGATAGATGTATTTTTAGATGTTAAGAGAGCGAAGGAGTAAGAGATGAAGAGGAGAGAATTTATAGAAAAACTTAGATCAGAACTTTCCAGACTCCCGCAGGAGGAGATAGAAGCGGCCGTTGAATATTACGAGGAGTATTTTGACGACGCCGGCCGCGAAAACGAGAAAGAGGTGCTGCAGCAGCTTGGGAGCCCGAAAAAAGTCGCAGCTCAGATCAAATCTGAATATGCGATGAAGCTGTTTGATGAAGAGGAAAAGCCGACGGTAAAGAAAGGGATCTCGGCAGTCTGGTATGTGATACTGGGCATCTGTTCGGCGCCTGTATCGATCCCGCTGGCGATAGCGCTGGGAGTTCTTGCGATAGCGATACTGATCACGCTGGCAGCCTGTGTGATCGCCCTGTTTGCCGGCATTGCAGGATGTGTTCTGGGTGCGATAGCTTTTATCATCATAGGATTTATGGCGATCCCGGTATCGGTTTCGACAGCGATGATATTCATAGGCGCCGGAGCCGGTGCGCTGGGCTTTATGGCAGCGATGGGCGTGCTGCTGTTCCTGGGAGTAAGAGCAGGAGTCAATGCTCTTGTAAAGGCTGCAAGGAAGCGAAACGAGAGAAAGCGTATCCGCAAGATGCTTGACAAGAGCGAGCAGAAAAAATGGAGATACAGCGATGAGGATACGGCCGGCGATCCGGATGAAGATCAGGAAGCTGCGGAACCCGCAGATACAGATAAAGGATCCGCTGATCAGGAAGCTGCAGAAAAGGAGGAGGAGAAGGATGAGTAAAGGATTGAAAAGATTTTTCATAATATGCGCGATCGTTGTTGGCGCAGGAATATTGTTTTCGCTTGCGGGATTTCTTACCGGCGGGCTGAATTTCCTCGACAGGATGAGTGAACGCTACACATGGCTGAGAGCAGGTCATGCAGACATGGAATATATCGACATAAGCGATGCCGGCGCCTTTGATTCTGTCAGTGTAAAAGGCGGCATAGATGTTACCGTTGCAGGAAGCACAGAGACAGGCAGCAGAGGGATAAGCTATGACAAGAATGTAGGAGCTCCGGAATACAGCGTGAAGGATGGAGTGCTTACAGTGGACGCCAGCATGCTCAATGATGGAGTGGTAGTGAATCTGAGTTCAGACGATGATACACCGGAGCTTGTGATATCAGTGCCTGATGAAAGGATGAAAAAACTCGATGTAACATCTGATTACGGCGATGTAGATGTCAGCCGTGTCACACTGGAGGAGATGTCGATCACTACAGAGGATGGAGATATAGATCTGCGTGATGTCGACTGCAGCAGCGTGACACTGAATACAGAGTATGGCGATGTAGATCTTGAAAGGGTGACATCTGACAAGCTTACGGCCGGCACGCAGGACGGTGACATAGATATGAGCAATGTGACATGCAGCGGCACTGTGCTCACTTCAGAATACGGAGATATAGAAGGCGAGAATATCAAGAGCAGCGGGTTAAGCGTAAAGAGCCAGCAGGGTGATGTCGATCTGCAAGGCGAATTCAGCGGGACCACAGATGTGTACCTGGCATGTGGAGATGTGGAGCTGAGGACATCGATGGCGAGAGATCTCTATACTATAGATGCTCAGGCGAAAAGCGGTGAGATAGGTATCGGTTCGGGACATCACGACTGGGATGACGATGATGATGAAGATGACCGACACGGTCAGTACGAATCGCACGGAGGGAGGATATCGACTGGAAGCGGTCAGAATATACTGAAGATAGTAAATGATCTGGGCGATATCGATATATCGTTTGGGAAATAAGATAGTGCTTGAGAGCAGATAAAGCATGATATAACAGGCGTTCAGCGTTTTGCAAAGCGGCAGTCTGCAGTATGAAATTGGCAGACGGGCAGTAAGAAGTACAGTAACATGAGCGCCTGTTTTTTGTATGAAAAAACTCTCCGTTGCACGGAGAGCATAAGAATATGTCCTGAATACCAAATACGCCGCCGATTTACAGTTGGCGCCGAGGTATGCAGAATATACGTATAATACAGATTTTTACAGATTGATGATGATCCTTGAGGCAACACCTTTTATCTGCAGCGTGCCGTCTGAAAGATCACTTTTTGTGCAGACAACAGGCGGAAAAGCACTGATGTCAGGAGATGCTGCCACGAGGACGACAGAATCGTCCTTAAGGTAGAGCACCCGGAGCTGATCCGGCGAGTCTTTGTATGAAAAGCACACGATCTGCCCCGATTCGTACGGAGTTTCGGCAGATGCTCTGTAAGGATGCTTGTGTACAAGGACCACTGCTCCCGACGGTATGAACGCGTCTCTCATGCTGTTGTCATGAATCGTAAAGTAGAATGAATCCGCATCATCCGATTCAGAAGATGTTACGATCTTTCGCTCGCGCGGAACGTCGTAGCCCATGAGCCATGCTTCTGAAACGTTGAGTGCTTCAGCCAGATCATACAGCTTCTGCTGTTTAGGCGCAAAAGATCCTCTGAGGTACTGACTCATAGCGCTTTTGCCTATGCCGGTCTTCTTGCAAAGATCGATCTGACGGATATTCTGCTCTTGTATTATCGCATTTAGTCTTTCTGCAAAAGTAGATTTTCCCATAATAGCAAATTCCCCTTATCTTTATTTGAACACTGTATAATTATAATATTAATTCTAATAAATAGCAACAATTCAAATACTATTTTTATATTTTTGATGCATTTAATGCTCATATCAACCATATTGAATGTTACAAAGAACATATTTTAGAACTGTTGCTAAATGAGTCAATACTATTTTATTTTCGACATTGCAGTGCGCAGAATTGACTTTTTCCATTTTTTGAGACAAAATCTGTATGGATTATTTAGAAAACTGATTATTTATGGAGAAGAAGCAAGGTAATGTTATACAAGTTCAATTATGAGAGATTTCTTGACGCCGCCTGCAGAAACGGATTTACCAGTGTAGATATCGCCGGCATCCTTCGTATTTCCGAAAAGTCATATCTTATGAAACTTTGCAGTTATGAAGAATTCACGATGGATGAAATAAGCAAGCGGGCAGAAACTGTACTGGAGGTTTCTCCGGAAGATATCCCGGAGTATTTTTTCCGCAAGGCTGTCTGATGAGTTGAGAAATTTCAAAAAAATCCCAGGGAGGCTGTTTATTAGAACCTTCCCGATGATGTTTAAAGGTCTTGAAAGAGAGTAATTATCAACCCTCGCTCTCCAATATAAATGTTAATATCTAGCAGAAATACTGGTCAAGAACCGAAGTCAAAGCAGGATGCAGGCTTCGGGATGTTGTGTTTCATATAAAAGTAAATCTGATCTTCTGTCAGTTAGACGTTTTGTGTATTATTATGAGATTGCAAAAAATCCTGCACAATACCTGCTTGAGATGTGCAGGATAATGTGAAGCTGAAAAAGATCTACACAACGAAAATCGCCAAATCGATGAAAATGTACCAAAATCTCATGAAATCACTTTGTTTTTAGCAAAATATCTGATCCCCTTGTGTATTGATTTTTACTCTTCACGAATATCTGCACAAACGGCAACTCCATTGTGCAGATATTATCCGAATGCCCAGTTTTTACACAAAATCCTGTTAGTGGCCCGATATCTGCAACATTCCTGCGATATTATATATGCAGCTTCGGAATAGATATCTGATGCATGCAGACTGCAGATGTTTTTGCGATGGATAATATTCACCACTATATTAATATGCAAATACAAATACAAATATCTTTTTAAGTAAGCGCATAAATAAATCGAAGAAACACTTTCTATATAAATATTTGACATGCTGCGACATAAGAATACAAAACATGACATGTGACATATAAGTGTGACACTTTTCAAAAATGTCACGCTTTTTAGATGTCAAAATGTCATGCACAAATACAAAAAACAATAAAAAACAAAGGTATGGACGTTTTTTCACAATTGGCATATAATTTGCGTTAGTTAATACCGAAGCTTAAACCTAATGTGTTTTTATTCGAATAAAACTTTTATGCAGAGGAGGTAGTATTAAATGTTTATTACAATAGGTGTAATAATTGCAATCGTACTTTATGGCGTATTCATTTTCTGGATTTCCCATAAAGCCGGCGACGCAACAGGCAGTCATCATGATTTTGCAGTTGCCGGAAGAAATGTAGGTTCCATAGCTTTACTCGGAACCATGTGTCTGTCTATATGGAGTGCTCTTGCATTCTTTGGATATGGTGCAGGCCTGTATCGTGACGGTATCGGATACTTTGCCGGAGCTGTTGGAGCATTCTTCGTAGGCATATACGCTCCTACGATCATGTATCGTCTCTGGCTGCTGGGGAAAAAGTATAATTACGTTTCTCCTGGAGACTATTTTATCCACCGTTATGAATCGAAATTCCTGAAACACCTTATTTCGATAATATGTATAGTTTGTATTATACCGTACATATCAGTTCAGGTAACCGGTGTTGCTAATGGAATAGTTACTACAACACAGGGCAAGATCGGTTTCTGGCTGGTAGTAGCGGTACTTACAGTTTATATCGTTCTGCATGTCCTGAAGGGCGGCAACAAGGCAGTCGTGGGAACAGATACATTTGCAGGTTTCGTTGGTGTAGGCATCGCTATCCTGACAACTATCGTGCTGATAGTTGCTATCCCTGGAGATCTTGTATCTGCAGCAAAAGATATCGTAAAAACAAATCCTGAAGTTCTCCAGATGACAGGACCGTATGCAACATTTTCAGGGTTCCTTGCACTGGCTATTTCAGCAGGAATGTCTATCATAGCATGGCCGCATATCTTTGTAAGATCATATATGGCAAAAGACGAAAAGGTATTCAAGACAATGGGTGTCGCATTCCCTATCTTAGAGCTGGTTGCATTCGGATGCTTCCTGCTGCAGGGCATTTACGCAGGTCGTGTTGCTTACCCGAACCTTGAAGGTGCAGAGAGTGATATCGTCATTCCGATGATGGCTCTTAATTATGCGCCGGCTATTCTTGCTATACTGCTGGTTATCGGCGTTTTCGCATTCGGTCTTTCTACAGCTGATTCACAGCTCGTTGTTGCATCAACTATCATAGATCATGATATGATAGGAGATAGAGCTAAAAAAGATGGAGCTTCAGGTGTAAAAATCACTCAGATCAGCATTGGAATATTGATGCTTTTGGTTCTGATAGTTGTAAAATTCAGACCGGCATTCCTCGTAACGTATGCTTATGGTTTCTGTGGTCCTGGATTTGCGCAGCTTATGCCGGCTATGATCGGCGGGCTGTACTGGAAACGTGCAACTAAAGCCGGGGCTATTTCAGGAACACTTGCAGGTGCACTTGCAGTATTGTTTACGCTGTTCATTTACAATCCGCTGCCGTCGATACAGCCATATTTTATGGGGGCTTGGCATCAACACACTTCTGTATATCGTAGTAAGCTTATGCACAAAGCCTGTTGAAAAGGCAGTAAAAGAAATCAACGAACCGCTCAGTGCATTCTTTGCAACAAGAAATACTGCAGGACATAAAGTACTTCTGGTGCTCATCGTTCTCGTATTCATTCAGCTGATCGTTCTTTCACCATATATGCCTGCAACTATACTCTTTGGATGGTGTCCGGCAGGACTGTTCAACTACATCTGTGGTGCTGTAGAGCTCGCAGTTATAGGATATTTCTTCTGCAAGAACCGTCTCTATGAAAAGGATGGCAGCAAGAAAGAATTCTAGAATGCTGGTGGTTCATTATATGGTTGGTCAGTATATTTTGTAGTCAGTATATCTTGATTATAAGCATACGATAAAATCACAATAGCAACTGGATACAAACCCGATACAGATATGATGTTCTGGCAATGACCGCATATCAATTGTATTGGGTTTGTTTTATTTTCTGCAGAATACGAGTTTCTGCAGTTGGAGATATATCTTCTTTAGGATCACGCATAGAGGGTCTGGTACACTTTTCGTATCATTTGTGTAGTATTCTATTATTGAAAAAAATCCTGCACAATCCGTGTTTGATATGTGCAGGATGAGGTGAAGGCGAGAAACATCTACACAAGGAAAATCGTCAAAATGATAAAAATACCCAAAAATCAGATGAAATCACCCTGTTTTTAGCAAAGATCCGGAATTTCTTGTGTATTGATTTTCTCTCTTCACGAACATCGATACAGACGGAGGCTCCATTGTGCAGATATTATCAGAAATCCTGATTTCTACACAAAACCTCATTGTCGGCAGTATTCTCGGCCCCGTTATCTGTCTGCAAGGTTGTCTGCAAGTTTATCTGCAGGCCTGAACGAGTATATATGCATCATATCCGCACCAGGAAATACGGCGGTGAGCTGATGCGCGGGCATTGAGCAGGGAGATTCTATTTCCTGTGTCTGTAAAGGTCCACGTCTATTTGATGTTTCTTTATTTTTCTGTAAAGTGTACGCAGGTTCATGCTCAGGAGCTTTGCGGCTGCGGTCACGTTGCCGCTGCATTTTTCGAGTGCGGAAATGATCAGTGCGGCTTCGTTCTCGGCGATGTTGTATGATTCGCGATGAGGATCCGGATTCGTACCCGTACCAATGCTTTCATTTACATAGCTGCCGGCTGCTGCCTGCGGCGCTGAATGAGCGGCGCTGTTGTAATGTTGTGCGGCGTGTGCGTGAGCGTCTGCAGCTGTACCATGGGATGCAGCGCTCGGGTGGCCGGAGTAGTCGATTCTTTCGCTGTCGGAGTAATCCATGCTGCCGGCTGTTGTCATGCCGTTTCCCGGGTACCCGGGATGCTCTGAGTTTGCGTATGCCGCATCCGCACTGCCGTTGCTCTGAGCTGCGATCATATCGCAAAACTGCGGAGGCAGGTCTTCGCATGTTATCATGTCGTCGGAGCACAGACTTATCGCGCGCTCTACCGTGTTTTCCAGCTGGCGCACATTGCCCGGCCATGAGTAATTTCTCAACACCTGATATACCTGAGGAGCTACCGTTATGTCGGTGTGCCTTTTTTTATTGTACATATCCACGAAGTGCGAGATCAGCAGCGAAATGTCGTCTGCACCACGGTCGCGGAGCGGAGGTACTGCTATCGTCAGCACGTTGAGCCTGTAAAACAGGTCTTCACGGAATGTCTTCTGAGCCACAGCCTCGGTCAGATCCTGATTTGTCGCAGCAATGACCCTGATATTTACAGGCTTCGGATATTTTCCACCGACCCTGACGACTTCTTTTGTCTGCAAAACGCGCAGCAGTGCGGCCTGTACGGCGTACGGCATGTCTCCTATCTCATCGAGGAAAATAGTGCCGCCGTCAGCCATCTCGAATTTTCCCGGACGTCCCTCTTTCTCGGCCCCTGTGAACGCGCCCTTTTCATAGCCGAACAGCTCGCTTTCCACGAGGCTGTTAGGTATCGCTGCACAGTTGATCGCGACGAACGGTCCGCCTGCGACAGGGCTGGCATTGTGTATGGACTGAGCGATCAGCTCCTTGCCGGTGCCGCTTTCGCCCAGGATCAGCACATTGGAATCGTTCTGCGCTGCTTTTTTGCTTGTCTGGATCATCCTCTGCATAGGCTCCGAACGGCCGATTATCGAGGAAAAAGTGTACTTGGCGCTGAAGCCGCCGATGCTTTTCACGATCTTATTGAGCATTTCCGGTTTATTGAAACGCATTATCGTGCCGGTGATATTGCCGGCGCTGTCCTTTACATGATTTATGGAAAGGTTAAGACGTTTTGGCCTGGATGGCGACAGCTTCGTAAAAACGGACACCTCTTCATTGTATCGCTCTGTTTTGAGGATATCGTGGATCGTGTAGCTGTCATAGTTGTCTATAGATATGTAGTCGAACAGCTTCTGGCCTATTATGTCCTCATACGAGAGGTGGAAAAGGTTCAGTGCGTATTTGTTGACCTGCGACACACGGCTGAGTGAATTCAGCAGGATCACTCCGGATGTCATGTTTTCTATGATGCTGTTCCTCTGTGCGTTTATCGCCTCGAGATCGTTCATCGCCTGTCTGAGCTTGAGCTCCTTGGTGATGCTGTCGGCTGCGCAGAGCGCCATGCCGAGAGTGTGCGGATGTGCATTTTCAGTCAATACAGTGATATTGATGCAGCCGCAGAGATTGTCATTGGCGTCGAAGAACGGCGCGCCTGAGCAGGTATAGCTCTTGTGTTTTTCAGCGTAGTGCTCCTCGCCCCATATCTGTACAGGCTTCTCCAGGTAGAGAGCGGTGCCTATGCCGTTGGTGCCTACTGATCTCTCGTCTCTTACCGATCCGAGACCGAGCTTTGTCAGGCCTCCGCGTTCGATGATGTCGGGGTCGCCTTTGTAGTCTATGACATAGCCCTCGCTGTCGCACAGCAGTATGTATGATCCGGAGCCTTCTACTATCGAATAAATACTCTCGAGGTGAGGGTGAACGATATTGATCAGTTCCAGATTCTTGTTTATCTTCATATTCAGTTCATCGGGAGAAAGATTCTTGTAGTTGATTTCTCTGGGGTTGATACCTGTGTTTCTGGCTCTCTTCCACGAGTCAAGGATCTCGCTGCGTATGAAAGAATAGTCGTAGTCGCGGTTTTCTACGAAATGCTCCCAGGCTTCCTTCAGTCGATGCTGATAGCTGCTGCCTGCTAAAGTAGAAATATTCATGACAGACCTCCATGTGTTATCTGAATATAATAATAATTGACATGTATTTTATGTCACAATTATAGTATGTGTCACGTTTTTTTACAAGAGAAAAGTTTTTGTCACATCAAAAATGACACCATGACAAAAACGCGACACAAAACCGTGACACAAAACCGTGACACAAATGCAGCGCGCCGGCTCTTTACATGATAAAAAGAATAGCAGCTGCGGCAGCTTTACAACTCACTCTAAAGCTGCATGACACAGTTAGAACATTGAAATTTCAATAAATTAGCAGCAATATGTCACGTATCGCAAAACGCAGGACACATATTTTTGTCGCATAGACGGCAGTTTGGCACGATGATTGCGTTTAATAAGGGCAGAAAATAAATAATGACATATTACGTTTTTTATACGGGAGGTCAATGATGAAAGTAGATAAGTATAAAGCAGAACAGTTACTGGCGTTTTACGAAACTATGTTCAAGATGAGAAGATTCGAAGAAGAGACTTTCGAATTTTACAAAAAAGGCATGATGGCAGGACTGGCGCACCTTTATCTTGGTGAAGAAGCAGTAGCAACAGGCGTATGTGCGGCACTCAAAGATGAAGACTATATTGCCAGCACACACAGAGGCCACGGACATCTGGTGGCAAGAGGCGCTGACATAAACAGAATGATGGCAGAGATCCTCGGCAAGGAAACCGGCTACTCACACGGAAAGGGCGGATCTATGCACATCATGGCTATGGACAAGGGGATCCTCGGCGCTAATGGTATCGTAGGAGGCGGCATTCCTATCGCAACGGGAGCAGCTTATTCGGCAAAATACAGAGAAACAGACCAGGTAGCGATCTCATTCATGGGTGACTCGGCAACGAACGAGGGAACTTTCCACGAAAGCATCAACATGGCAGCAGCATGGAAACTCCCGTGCATATATGTAATAGAAAACAACCTTTACGGAATCTCAGTAGATATCCGTGATGTTACGAACACTCCTGACCTTGCAGTAAGAGCAAAGGCATATGATATTCCGGGAGTAGTTGTAGACGGTATGGATGTCACTGCAGTTTATGAAGCGGCAGTTGAAGCAGTGGAGAGAGCAAGAGAAGGCAAAGGCCCTACACTGATCGAATGCAAGACTTACAGATGGCAGGGACACCACGTGGGAGATCCGGCTACATACAGACAGAGAAGAAGCAAGACCGAGAAGGAAGACTGGATGAAGAAATGCCCTGTAACTACTCTGAGAGCTGAGATGATCGCTTCCGGCAAAGTGAAGGAAGAAGAGATCGATGCACTCGAGGCAAAAATTGAAGAAGAGATCCAGGCAGCAGTAAAATTCGCAGCAGACAGCGATTATCCTGATGCATCAGAAGCGTTTACAGACGTATTTCAGCAGGGAACTTTATAGTCGATTCACGGAAAGCACCGGAAAGGAGAAATTTTAAAATGGCAAAGAAAGAAATGACATATGCACAGGCAATATGCAATGCACTGGATCAGGAAATGGCAAGAGATAAAAATATAGTTCAGCTTGGAGAGGACATCGGATTCATCGGCGGAAACTTCAAGTGTACAGTAGGTCTGCTGGAAAAATACGGCGACCTCAGAGTAAAGGATACTCCGATTTCAGAACAGGGCTTTGTAGGTATGGGCGTAGGTATGGCACTGACAGGTCTCAGACCTGTCATCGAGCTGATGTTCTCAGACTTCCTGCTCGTTGCGGGCGATCAGGTCTTCAACCAGATGACAAAGATCAGATATATGTCCGGTGGACAGGCTAACGTACCTATGACCATCAGATGCCCTATAGGCGCAGGCAGATCGTCAGCAGCACAGCATTCACAGTCGATACAGTCTATGGCTGCACACTTCCCTGGAGCAAAGGTGGTACTCCCGTCAACAGCGACTGAAGCGGCAGGACTGCTCAAGACAGCTATCAGAGACGACGACCCTGTTATCTTCCTGGAACATAAAATGGTATATAACAAGAAATTCGAAGTTGAGGAAAATGTAGATCCTATCCCGTTCGGCAAGGCAAGGATCGCAAGAGAAGGAAAGGACATCACTATCGTAGCTACATCTTCGATGGTGATGAAGTCGGAAGAAGCAGCTGAAAGACTTGCGAAGGAAGGCATCGACTGCGAGATCATCGACCTCAGGACGCTGGTTCCGCTCGACAAGGAAACTGTAATCGAATCAGTAAAGAAGACAGGCAAGCTCATCGTTGCCGACGAGGATTATGAGAGATGCGGCGTAGGTGCAGAGATCGCAGCAGCTATCGCGGATGACGTGTTCTACTATCTCGATGCACCGTGCGGAAGAGTAAACAACCCTAACGTGCCGCTTCCGTTCAGCCCGGCGCTCGAGTTCCCTCTCATTCCGTCAGCAGAAAAGGTATACGAAAAAGTCAAGACATATTTCAAATAAGAGAGGAGAGGTACAATGGCAGAAATCATAATAATGCCGAAACTCGGATTCAATATGAACGATGGTAAGCTGGTACAGTGGTATAAAAGCGAAGGCGAAGAGATCACAAAGGGAGAGCCTCTTTTTTCAGTAGAAACAGATAAAACCAACATGGATATAGAAGCGACATCTGACGGCGTCGTTAAGAAGCTGCTCATCGAGGAAGGGGATCAGATCCCTGTAACTCTGCCAATCGCAGTCATCGGTTCTGCGGATGAAGACGTCAGTGCTGCAGTTGCAGATGCAAAGGCGCAGCTCGCGGCCGGCGGAGCAGATGTCAGTGATGTTGACGAAGCAGCTGCGGCAGCGGAACAGGCTGAGGCTCCGGCTGAAGCAAAGACTCCTGCAGCAGCTCCAAAGACAGCAGACGGTGTGATCAAGATCACGCCTAGAGCGAGAAGAGTGGCTGCAGAGAATGACCTGGCTGTCGAAGATCTGACTATCGAAGGAACAGGATGGCAGGGCGGTATCTGTGAAAAGGACATCCTTGAATACCTTGCATCGAACAAGGTCAAGGCGACACCTGTTGCAGCAGCTATGGCAAAGGCAGAGGGCATCGACCTCGCAGACATCAGGGGCAGCGGCGTGAACGGCAAGATCATGAAGGAAGACGTGGAAAAAGTTATCGCTGCAGCGAAAAAGGCAGTTGCTGCCGCAGAAGATCAGGCACATGCAGGCGCAGGCGAGATCACCCCTGACGGTAAGGAGATCGGAGAAAAGGTTCCTTATGCAGGCGTGCGAAAGGTCATCGGCGACAGACTGGCCGAGAGCAAATTCACTGCTCCGCACCTTTACTTCACACAGAAAGTCAACATGGAAGACGTGCTGGCTCTCAGAAAAAAGGTCAACGAGGTACAGGACAAGAAGACGTCAGTTACAGACTTCATCGCAAAGGCTGTCATCATGACACTGAAAAAGTATCCTGAAATGAATTCATCGCTCGTAGGCGAGACTATAGAAAGATACAAGAGCATCAACCTTGGTATAGCGGTAGCGTCACCGACAGGACTGATCGTACCGAATATCAAGAATTCACAGGACATGAGCGTAGTGGAGATCTCGAAGGCATCAACGCCGCTGTTCGACAAGGCGAGAGCCGGAAAGCTTGCAGTTGACGAATATGCGGGCGGAACATTCACGATCTCGAACCTCGGCATGTTCGGCATAGAAAACTTTACAGCTATCATCAATCCTCCTGAAGTGGGCATACTGTCGATCAGCTCGACAAAGGACGAGCCGTTCGTTGTCACTAAGGAAGACGGAACCAAGGAAATACAGATCAAGCCGATGATGAACATCCAGCTCACTGTAGACCACAGAATAATCGATGGCCTGCTGGCTGCACAGTTTGTTACAAATGTCAAGAACTTACTGGAAAACCCAATTAGCTTGATGGTATAGAAGAGTGTATGAGACAGACTTATAAATGACAATGTTTTTTCTCCTTTTTAATTGTACTTAGTGGTCATGAGTAATTTAAACAGATGTGTTAACATCCTGAACTTCCATATATGAACGGGTGCATTTATAAGTCTGATCCGATTACACCGGAAAAAGCAGATGAACCCCCTGGCGGGGATAACCTTAATGTCGGCTTATCGCCGACACACTAATGAAACACCGCAAGGGTGTAACCTTAATGTCGATCTACGATCGACAAATAGATGAAAGGATCAAAAATGGCAGAAGTAATCATAATGCCCAAACTGGGCTTTAATATGAGCGAAGGAAAGCTTGTCGAATGGTACAAGGCAGAGGGCGAAGCCGTTGCAAAAGGCGAGCCTCTCTTCTCTGTCGAGACAGACAAGACTAACATGGATATAGAAGCAACGCAGGATGGCGTGGTAAGAAAGCTTTTCATCGAGGCAGGCGACAAGATCCCTGTGACTCTCCCGATCGCGATCGTTGGAGACGCCGATGAGAACATCGACGATCTGATCGCCGATTCACTGGCACAGCTTGGCGACAACGCATCAGACAGCGCAGCGGCGCCGGCAGCTGAAGCAGCTCCTGCAAAGGCTGAGAAAACAGAAGACAAAGCATCAGACGGCGCAGGCTACGATTACGATATCGCAGTCATCGGCGGCGGCCCGGGCGGATACGTGGCAGCGATCAAGGCGGCACAGATGGGCAAGAAGACAGTGATCATCGAGAAAGAACATTTCGGCGGCACATGCCTCAATGTCGGCTGCATCCCTACGAAGGCACTCCTCAGAAGCGCAGAGGCTCTCAAGGAAGTCAAGGAAAGCGCACAGTTCGGAGTAGTGGACGTTGACACATCGTCAGCAGCACTCGATCTCAAGAAAGTGCAGGCCAGAAAGAAGAACGTAGTCAGCCAGCTGGTAGGCGGTGTTCAGGGGCTGCTCAAAGGAAACGGCGCAGTGATCGAAAACGGCGAAGGAAAGCTGATCGATCCGCACACAGTTGAAGTAGGCGGCAAGAAGATAACGGCAGCAAATGTGATCATTGCAACAGGTTCACAGGCAAAGAGCCTGCCGATAGAGATATCACCTGAAGCTACAGTGCTGACAAGCACGGAGATGCTCGACATAGACGAAGCACCGGAATCGATGGTAGTCATCGGCGGCGGAGTCATCGGTATAGAATTCGCATACTTCCTCGCTACTATAGGCGTAAAGGTGAGCGTAGTCGAATTCCTCGACCGCATACTTCCTATGGTGGACGAAGAGATCACTACTCAGGTGACAGGTCACCTGAAAGAGCTCGGCATCGATATTTACACCAGTGCAAAGGTTACTGAGATCACTGCAGACAGCGTCAGGTTCGAGAAGGACGGCAAAGTACAGGAGCTCCCTGCAGAGCAGGTGCTGATGGCAGTCGGCAGAGGACCTAGCCTTGCAGGCATAGATACTGAAGCTCTCGGCATCAAGACTGAAAGAGGCGCTATCGTTACAGACGAGATGCTCAAGACCTCGGTTGACGGTGTATATGCGATAGGCGATGTGAACGGCAAGGCGATGCTCGCGCATACAGCTTCGATGGAAGGTATCGTAGCAGTAGAAAATATCTGCGGTGAAAAGGCAGTAATGGATTACAGCAAGATCCCGAGCGCTATTTACATCCAGCCTGAGATCGCAAGCGTAGGACTTACAGAAAAGCAGGCTGCAGAGAAATACGGCAAGATCAAAGTCGGCAAGTTCCCTCTCATGGCAAACGGCAAAGCCAAGGTAGCAGGAGAGGAAAGAGGACTTGTAAAGGTGATCGCAGAAGCCAAGTACGGCGAGATCGTAGGCGTGCATCTTTACTGCATCCACGCTACAGACATGATCGCAGAGGCAGTAGTTGCAATGAAGCTTGAAAGCACTGCAGAGGAAGTTGCGATGGCTATACATCCGCATCCTACAGTATCAGAAATCATGCACGAAGCTATGCATGCCGTGGATGGAAGAGCGATACATTTTTAATCGCAAATAGACGAATAACGTCAAAAACAGACAGACAAAGACAAAGCAAGACAAACATAACATAAACTGACAAAGAAAGGTTTTGCAGGGATATGAAATGGCTGATAAGTGATAATCAAAACGTGTTTTACAACCTGGCTCTCGAAGAGTACCTGTGCCGGAATGCGGCGGACGATGACTGCTTCATCATCTGGACGAATGAGGATTCCGTAGTAGTCGGAAGAAATCAGAACATCTTCGAGGAAGTGAATGTGGATGAGGCGATGGCAGACGGTATAGTTCTGGCAAGACGCAATTCAGGCGGCGGAGCTGTCTTTCACGACAGAGGCAATATCAATTTCAGTGTGATCCGTGATTTTGATATGGACGCCGCCGACCAGTATGACGAGTTCCTCTCTCCTGTCATCGAAATGCTGCATTCACTCGGAGTCTCTGCATCTAAGCGTAACAAGAGCGATATAGTCATAATGGACGATAAGATTTCAGGTAATGCTCAGATAATCAAAGGAAAAAAAATCATACATCATGGCACATTGCTCTTTGACGCTGACCTTGAAAAACTGAGAAAATATCTCAAGTCCGACAGCTCGTCATACAGCTCGAAGGCTACAAAATCAGTAAAGAGCAGCGTTGTGAACATCCGGAAATACCTGGACGTCACAGCGGAGGAATTCAAAAAATACATAGCGGACTACTTCTGCAGAGGCGGCGAAGAGATCGTCCTCAGCGAAGAAGAAAAGCGCCTGATAGAAAGCCAGACCGGCAAATTCAGCAGCTGGGACTGGGTGATAGGCAGATCGCCTAAATTTTCAGCAAGGGAACGGTGCTTTTTCGGAGGAAAAATTTTTGATATAGAGTTTTTCGTTGAAAAAGGCATAATACGAAAAATAGAGACGGATTTCGCAGGCTCCCCGCTCGATGTTATCAGAGAGGAAGTTCTGGAAAAGGAATATGTGGGACACAGATATTCCGAGAAATACGTCAGAGAGATACTTGAAAACAACACTAAGATGTTTATATAGATAGAGAGGTATGAGATGGAAAACATTTATATGCCAAAGTTGAGCAACAACATGAAAAACGGAGTCCTCGTATCGTGGCTCAAGGGAAAGGGTGAGCAGGTGACAAGCGGCGAACCGATCTTTGAGATAGAGACCGACAAAGTCGTATGCGAGGTGGAGGCTACCGCCGACGGAGTCCTTTCGGAGATGTGCTTCGATGAAGGCTCTGCTGTAAATGTTGGGGCAGTCGTGGCAGTGATAGACAAGGCATAAAGGCGCAGACGCGCAAGAGGTGTGAGTTATGGGGCAGGTCAGAGTAAGATACAATCAGAATGATGTGGACAATGTCAGAAAGATGCTTGATGTATACAGGCTGAATACAGTCTGCAGTGCGGCGAGCTGTCCGAACATGGGTGAATGCTTCAGGCGCAAAACCGCCACATTCATGATCCTCGGCAGTCAGTGCACCAGAAACTGCAGGTTTTGCAACATCATGAACGGCGATGCGGAAAAGGTGGATCCTCACGAACCTGAGAGGATAGCAAAGGCCGCAGCGTTGATGGGGCTCAAACATGTGGTGGTCACGAGCGTTACGAGAGATGATCTCAAAAACGGCGGTGCAGAGCAGTTTGCAGCGACGATCCGGGCACTTCGCCATTATTCGGAAGACATAACGGTGGAAGTGTTGATCCCGGATCTCAGGGGAAGCCTGGAAGCGCTGAAGATCGTGATGGATGCCGAGCCGGATGTACTTAACCACAACATAGAGACGGTTCCGAGACTTTACAGCGAGGCAAGACCTGAGGCGAACTATGACAGGTCGCTGCGAGTCCTGCAGAGAGCAAAGGAAATGCGTCCTGATGTGCTGACGAAAACAGGCATCATGGTGGGACTGGGAGAGACGAAAGAGGAAGTGCTGGCGCTGATGGATGACGTGAGAGAGACAAACTGCGATATCCTGACGATAGGGCAGTACATGCAGCCGACAGAGGATCATCTGCCGGTGCAGGAATACATTTCGGAGGAGGTCTTTGACGAGTACCGAAAAGCGGGAGAAGAGAAAGGATTCGCATACGTGGCGAGCGGTACGCTTGTACGCAGCTCATACCACGCAGAGGAGGCTCTTAGCTATGGAAGAAAATAACTACATTTACATAGAAAACGATTCGCTGGACGTATACTACAATTTTGCACTGGAATATTACCTGACTTCAGAGAAGCCGTTCAGGGACAAGACTGTTTTTCTGATATGGAGGACGACGCCGACTGTGATGGTAGGAAAGTTCCAGAACACGTACAGAGAGATCAACAGCCGTTTCGTGGAGGAAAACGATATCAATGTAGTGAGGCGCATGTCAGGCGGAGGCACGATATTCACAGATCTCGGCGGATGGCAGTTCACTTTCATCGCACCCGCACAGTCTGAGCAGATCTCGTTCAGGGAATATACGGAGCCGGTGATAGAGGTGCTGCAGTCGCTTGGGGTGGAAGCGTACTTTGACGGCAGGAACGACATCATGGTAGACGGAAAGAAGGTTTCCGGCAATGCACAGTATATGCGTAACGGATTCGTCGTTCATCACGGATCGCTGCTTTACAGCACGGATCTTGACATGCTGGAAAGGAGCACAGTCTCGAATGAGGAAAAGCTCCAGTCGAAAGGGGTCAGCTCTGTGCGTGAGCACGTCGGCAATATCAGCGACTATTTCACGGATCCGCTGTCGATGACGGAATTCAGAGATAAGATAATAGCAAAGTTCATCACAGACGATTCTCAGGTCATACAGCTCATGCCCGAGGATATCGAGCGTCTGGAGGAGATCGCGATAGACAGGTTCGGCAGCTGGGAGAACATATACGGCAGAAATCCGGAATTCGATATCACGAAGCAGGGCAGATGTGATGGCGGAGATGTATGCTGCAGTATGAATGTGAAGAAAGGCGTTATAGAGGATATAGAGATCACAGGCAATTTCTTCGGCACTGCCGATATGGCAAAGATCAGCAGGATGCTCAGAGGATGCCGCTACGAATACGGGCAGATCAGGGAAAGGCTCGAATCGCTGATGCCTGAGGGGTCAGTAACGAATATCAGTCCAGCGGATATCGCAGGTATAATATGTGAAAAATAGCGTTACGGCACAGAACTGAGAGAAGCACGGAAACTGGATAAAATAAAAAGTAAAAGCAGGAAATCATAAGCGAATGGAACGGGAAGATCGGAGAAGTCGTGCCGTACATACAAACATAACTTGCAGATATGACTGGTGAGACACTTATAGCTGCTGGAATAAGCGACGAATGCGCATCACTGTATCCATGACTTTGCCGCATAGGCCTGACTGACAGGCTCGGGCAGCTCCGGCTTTACAGCAGGCTCAGCTGAGTTCCGGCAAACACGGGCTGCAGCTGAACCTGTCATAATCTTGATCTGCTGCATACGATCTATATGACTGGCAGGACCGGGGAGTTTCAGCAAGTTCACAAAGTTTTTACATTATTTGATGCATGTTGCTATTGACAAATATACAGAATAATTGTAAGATGTCACTATAAGTTAGTTGAACATAACTGGATGCGAGATGTCAAAAGCATCCGCATGAGGTACAGAGGGACGGGTATTTCTGATGATAGTACCCGTATATATTTAAAAGTGGGTTAGCGAAAGCTAACCACAGATAAATAAATAGCAGTTTTTGCTGTTATGGTCAGGAGGGATTTATGAGTGTTGTAATAATCGGAGGTCATGAGAGAATGGTCCGTCAATACGAAGAGATATGCGAAAAACATGGATGTGATGCGAAAGTTTTTGTCAAGGAGAGGAGCGGATTCAAGAAGAATCTGGGGACTCCCGATCTGATGATACTGCTCACGAACACAGTGTCGCACAAGATGGTCAAGAGCGCTGTGAACGAGGCCAAAAGAAACAGGATCCAGATCGCCAGAGCACACAGCAGCAGCGCTTCAGCACTGACAAATCTGCTCCTGGAGCACGGTGCGACGCCGGTAAGCTGAGAAGTACACGAAATATACTGATGTGTCCGTGGATGCACCCGGATACGCAGTCGACATATTAAAACACAAAATAAAGCATACAGGCAAAAGAGGATACCATACAGGCAAGATGATCATGCCGATATGATATCCTCTTTTGTATATTGCAGGGCTTTGAATGTCCGTTCTATGCCTTGCCGAAACCGCATACAGGGAATGTGCATACTTTACAGTTGAGACACAGTCCGCCGTGAGCCAGCTTCACGATATCCTTTTTCGTGATCTTTTCGCCGGCGAGGAGTCTCGGAACGATCAGATCGAAAATACTCGTACGGCTGTACATCACGCATCCCGGAAGTCCCACTACAGGAACGTTTCCCACATACGAGAGCATGAACATAGCTCCCGGCAGCACCGGTGCGCCGTAGCTTACGACTTCTCCGCCTGCTTTTCTGATGCCTGAAGGAGTCATGTCGTCAGGGTCTACAGACATCCCGCCTGTGACGCCTATGATGTCCATTCCTTCATCGATAAGCTGCCTGATGCAGCCTGCGATCATTTCGTCATCGTCATCGGCAAAGACCTGTTTTTCGACCTTGCTGCCGAGTTCGTCGAATTTTCTCACAAGCACCGGACCGAATTTGTCTTCGATGATACCGTTGTAAACTTCGCTGCCGGTAGTAACGACACCGACTTTCATTTCTCTGAGAGGGACTATCTTTATGACAGGGCCGTCTTCAAGTATGGATTCGGCCTGCTGCAGGAGCTCTTCTGCGATGAACAGAGGGATTATCCTGGTTCCTGCCAGCTTTTCACCTTTTCTGACAACTATGTTTTCATGTATCGTTGCGAACATGATCTCATCCTGTGACACGAGCTCGTACAGCCTGTCTCGGTCTATCTTGAGGAGCCCGTCATAAGTCGCCTTGAGCTCGATCTTGCCCTCTGAAGGATCAGTGAGCTCGATGCCGTCGCCCGCAGCTTTTGAAGCGATCCTGTAAGCTGCTTCGTTTTCGTGCACATCGTTGTCGTCTTTTTCCAGGACGAAAAGATGTCTTTTCCCCATAGAAAGAAGCAGAGGAATGTCCTCCTCTGTTATTATATGTCCTTTTTTGAATTTAGGGCCCTTGTATTCGCCCGGGATTATCTGAGTGAGGTCATGCGCGAGCACTGTCCCCACAGCCTGTTCTACCGTAACTTCTTTCATTTATACTATCCTGCCTTCCTTTAACGTTATGTTCCTGTCCGCGAAAAGCTCAGCTTCGCGGTGATTGTGGGTTATAAGGATCGTCGGGATCTTCAGGCTGTCCTTGAAAGCTCTGAATTCCTCGTATATCTTACCTTTGGTGTTTTCGTCCAGTGCAGAGAACGGCTCGTCAAGAAGCAGCAGAGAAGGCTTGGTGACCATCGCTCTTGCAAGTGCCACTCGCTGCTTTTCTCCTCCGGAGATGGCAGTCGAGTTTTTCGGTGCAAGATGCGCGATACCCAGCGTCTCCATCATATGATCTGCGTATTCAAGCAGTTCCTTCCTGGTTGCCTTTTTCCTGTATTCGCGTTTGTTCTTCAGACCGTAAAGCACGTTCTGTTTTACCGTCATGTTTGGGAACAGTGCGTAATTCTGAAAAAGATATCCTATATTTCTCTTTTCAGCCGGAATATTCACTTTATCAGTATGACTGAAAAGGACTCTGTCGTCAATGGTGATTTTGCCCTCGTCGGGAGTGACTATACCGGCGAGGCAGTTCAGGATCGTAGTTTTGCCTGCACCGGAAGCGCCTTCAATGACCAGAAGCTCGTTCCCCATGGAAAATTCCACATCGAGATCGAAGTAGTTAAGTTTTTTGTTCAGTTTAAAAGCTATACTCATCTTACTAACCCTCCGCGCTTTTCTCGCCTTTTGAGCCACATATTCAGCCCGAATACGAGTGCGAAACTGAAAAGTACCATTATCAGCACGAGCATTGAGGCTTTTTCATCTTTTCCGACAACGACAGCATAGTAGATCGCAGTAGGTATGGTCTGCGTTTTGCCCGGGATGTTTCCTGCCAGCATCAGCGTAGCTCCGAACTCGCCGAGAGCTCTTGCGAACGTGAGGACGATGCCGCTCACGATGCCGGGACCTGACAGCGGAAATGTGACGGTCCTGAACACTTTGAACGAACTGCTTCCCAGCGTCTTTGCAGCAAGCTCATAGCTCGGATCGACACTCTGGAAGGCGCCCTTTGCATTCTGATACATCAGCGGAAGTGCCACAACGGTCGCCGCTATGACGCAGGCGATCCATGTGAATACTATCTGGATCCCGAATGTATCCAGAAGAAAAGCCCCGATGGGGCCTCTCTTTCCGAATATTTTTAACAGTAAGTAACCTACTATCGATGGCGGCAGGATCATGGGGAGGATAAGTATCGTTTCCCATATGTTCTTGCCGGGAACCTTTTTCTTTGTCAGTAGATAGGCAAAGAGCACGCCCAGAAAAAAGGCGATAACAGTTGCAAGCAATGCAACTCTGATCGATAAAAAAATTGGTTCAAACATAATCTTACAGTACTTACCTGAAAAAATCGTCAGCTATTTTACAGTGAATCCGTATTTTTCGAATACCTTCTTGGCGAAGTCACTCTGGAGGAAATCGTAGAAGTCAGCAGCTGAGTCAGCCTGTGGAGCGTCCTTCAGGATAGCGGCAGGGTATACGATAGGATCGTGAAGGCTTTCATCAACGTCACCGATGATAGCGATGTTGTCCTTTTCGATTTCAGCGTCTGTTCTGTAAACGAATCCGCAGTCAGCGTTTCCTTCTTTTACATAAGTCAGTACCGCACGAACGTCCTTTGCTTCAACGATCTTTCCTGAGATCTGATCAGTGATACCCATGTTGTCGAATACCTGGCTTGCATATTTTCCTGCAGGTACAGTTGTAGGCTCGCCGATAGCGATGCTTCCTACAGCGTCAGTCGTAAGAGTGTCCATATTGACAGTGTCTTTGTTTTCTGATGTTGCGATCAGAGTGAGGCTGTTTGCAAGAAGGTCTTTTCTTGTGTCTTTGTCGATGTAGTCTCCGTCTTCGAGCTGATCCATGTTAGCCTTCGAAGCTGAGATGAAGATGTCACAAGGAGCTCCGCCTTCGATCTGCTGGACGAGATCTCCTGATCCTGCATAGCTTGGTGTGATAGTGCAGTCAGCGTCTTTTTCATACTCTTCGATGATCTCGTCAAGAGCATCTGTAAGGCTTGCTGCAGCCAGAACTGTAACTTCCGGTTTGTCAGCGTCATCTTTGCTGTCGCTGCCGCATCCTGCAAGCAGCATCATTGACAGTGCCATGATGACAACTGTTGCTAAGGTCAATATTTTTTTCATAATTACCTCCTGATAGTTTTGAATATTAACTTCCACCTTAAATTGAGTGCTGGTACAAGTGTAGCACAGGAGTATAGAAAAATATGTTGTCGCAACAACATATCGGCAAATTGTTTCGACTACATTTAATTGACTTGATGTTGTTTCGACAAGATCAGCTCCAGAAAAGCTGCAGCATCACTTCTTTGAGCTCTCTCAGGTTTGCCAGCTGTTCGTCTTTCGTCGGGAGCGGTGCCGGAGGTTCGGCAGCTGCAGGACCTGATGCGTTCAGTACATTATCGCAGTCTGCGCTGCAGTCGGAACATACTCCGCTGCATTCAGGGATGTCGCTGCATTCACCGCACTCTGCGCTGCTTTCTCCATGCTCGCATGTTTCGCTGTGATCGTGCTCGTGATCGTGCTCGTGGATCATGTGAGTGTTCGACGCACCCATGCCGTATATCAGCTCGAGTATATGGACTGCGTCTCTGCCGTTGTTTTTCAGCGAATCGCGGCAGTCCATGCAGCATGTTATATAAGGAAGTTTTTTTTCAGCGGTATCGTGCAGCTTTGCACCCATGCTTTCTGCAAGCCCGCGCACTGCAGCCTTTGCATTATCGGACTCGTTCTCTGTTTCAGGATAGAACAGTGCATAGTCCGTGGAGTTGCAGCCGCCGCTGATCTGCAGCTGCTGCAGCAGTTCATAGATCGAGATCACCGGTATCTGCGGGAAGTCTTTTTTTAAAATATCGGCGTATCTGAGCGATGTCACGACTATTTGCGGCTTTCCGAGCGCTTCCCATTGGGCAGGGATCTCGTCGGATGTGATGTCCTGCATGAAAAATCCGGTGTCCTGATACTGGAAAAGTATGGAGTCATAGGCTTTTACGACGATCTCGGGCTCGTCCGCGCACAGCTGGCGGTCAGGGAAAAAAGCATAGCGGCATTTTTCGTATTCTTTTCCCGAAGATATGTCGAGCGGTTTTTTTACAAGAGTCAGGTCCTCGCCTGGACAGGTCTCAGGGGTTTTAACGTCGTGATAATCGATTTTACACATAATAATTGCACCTCATCTGTTCTGATTTGATATAAATAGCTACATTTCAATGTATGCATGTTATTGTATCATGGATCGCAGGTGAAAACACGGAAGTGTGTGTGATTTGTCTGCAAAAAAGAAAAAGTGCGCAGTCAGACGGTTTAGGCAAATATATGTCTGCTTCGCACAGTGGCAGATAGCAAAATAACTTTTGCTATTTTGTTCACATTGCCGGTTAAGCTATGTGATAAATCGGAGTATATTATCTGTAAATAACTATACTGTAATGAAAGACATAATGTCAATGCGGATGTTGTTGGAACAACAAAAGTAATCGTAATTTTATTTCTGCACAGCCCGTCAGACGATCAAAATGCCATAAATCACGCATTCTGCAGACTCTGTCACTTGATTATGAAGCCTGTGGCAGATATAATCATTATATAGTTATCACAGGCTGCAGACCGCGCCAGGACTGCGATGTGATATATTCGAGTATAAAGAGATTGTTTAAAGGAGGACGTGATGTCGTTTACGACTACAGACAGGGCACTGGAGCTGGCAAAGCTGGGAGAAGGCTGCAGGATCCTCGACATAGGCTGCGGCGAAGGAGATGTCGTGGCATATCTTACGGCAAAATGCGGGATGGAAGCGGAAGGAATAGATATGAATCTTGAAAAGATCCGCATTGCCAAAGAAAAGCACCCCGGGATTGATGTGAAGTTCGGTGACGGAGAATTCCTCGAAGATTATTCTTCGTTCACTTTTGACGGTATATTCATGCAGGATGTGCTGCCACTGATAAATCTTCCGGATGAGGCGCTTCATGAGGCGTACTGTGTGCTCAAGAAGGGCGGCAGGCTCGTGATAATAGACGATTACTATACGGATCCTGATCCGAAGCAGCTCAGGGCGCTGCAGATAGAAGCAGCAAGGCAGAGCAAAAAACCGCGAAAGGAAGGAGACTGCGAGACGGATCCCGTGAGATTTGTGGACTTCAGATTCAGGGACACCTTCTTCATCGAACCGCTGAAGAAGCAGATAGAAGAGATCGGCTACAAGGTCGCTGCATTCGAGACTTCAGAGCCTGCGTGCGCTGACGGAAAGAAGCCGTCAGGCAGAGATGCAAAGGGCAGGTTCCTGCTGATCGCCGAGAAACCGTTATAGCCGGATCTTTACATGAAAGGAAACGATATGTCAGAACAGTTATCATATTACGCACGAGATCTTATCGAACAGGGACAGGATTTCGTCATCGCGAAGGTAGTAGACACAAAGGGCTCGGCGCCGCGTAAAAAAGGTGCGGTAATGCTGATGAAAAAAGACGGCAGCACTATAGGCACCGTAGGCGGCGGACTGCTTGAAGCGGAGACAGAGAAGCTCTGCAGGAAGACTTTCGAAACGAAGGAAAAAACGCATATTTACGATTTTACGCTCGACGAGAAGCAGAAAGGAGCTCTCGACATGGGATGCGGCGGTGATGCGACTATACAGATCGATTATATCGATGCGGCGGATCCCGGCGATTTCGTAAAAGAGTTCAAGCTGGCGAGTACGGCATATATCTTCGGCGGCGGTCATGTTGCGTATGCGCTGGAGCCTGTGCTCAGGCATATAGACTTCAGGACAGTAGTCGTCGATGACCGTGAGGAGTACGCAAACAGCGAGAGATTCCCTCATGCTGAGAGAACGATCGTCGTGGACGATTTTGACCATTCATTCGATGATATAGATGTGGATGAAGACAGCTACATAATAATCGTCACAAGAGGTCACAGAGGCGATCTGAAAGTCCTCAGACAGGCTTTGAAGAGACAGTCGGCATATATAGGCATGATAGGCAGCAGAAGGAAAAACAGGCTCCTGTACGATACTCTGATGGAAGAGGGTGTGACGGAGGATCAGATCGCGCAGATCCATTCGCCGATAGGTCTTGACATAGGATCTGAGACGCCGGAAGAGATCGGCGTCAGCATCGCGGCAGAGATAATCGGTGTGCGTGCTGCGAGAAATGCAGAATAGATGCAGTGTCATCACATCATCAGTAGAGACGGGAAAAGACAAAATGAATGATCACAACAGCAATAACAATACAGACATTGCTGCAGTCATATTATCTGCAGGGTATTCATCCAGGATGAAGCGTTTCAAGCCGCTGCTTCCTTTAGGTGAGATGACGGCAGTACAGAAGCTGGTTCGCAGTGTAAAAGATGCAGGTATCGGCAGGATAGTGACAGTCACAGGCTACAGCAGGGAACTGTTGGGGCCTGTTTTAGATTCTGAGGGCTGCATCGAGGCTTATAATGCAGACTATGATACAGGCATGTTTTCGTCGATAAAAACGGGGATATCGAAGGCGAGGGAGCTGTATCCTGACACCGCAGGGTATCTGGTGATGCCGGTCGACTGTCCGCTGATATCGGCTGAAACCGTCAGAACTGTCGCGGAGCACGCCGGATGTGACAGCAGCGGAGAGAATTTTTTTGTACCTGTGTTCGAGGGCAAGAAAGGTCATCCGCTGTTCGTCCCGAAGTTCTATGCGGAGGAGATATGCAGTTACGACGGATCCGGAGGGTTAAAGGCGGTCACGGACAAATACTGGGATCGTATGGTCAGGATACCGGTCAGCGACGAGGGCTGCCTGCTGGATATGGACACTCCGGAAAGCTACAGTGAGCTGCTGGAGTTCTATCGATCGGGCTGCGTGCGCAAAGATCTGCAGGAGCTGGCCTGCGGCAGGCGTATAGTGCTGGTTAGACACGGTGAAACGATGCAGCATGCCGAGAAAATGTTCATAGGGCAGTATGATGTACCTCTGAACGAAAAAGGGCGCATGCAGATCGCACAGAGTGCTGAGCAGCTGGCTGCGGATTTTGCATGTCCGCGGGTGATATATGCAAGTGATCTTTCGAGGGCAATGGAGTCAGCGGAGATAATCTTGCGCAAATTTAGTGAAAAAAATAACGAAAAATACCCGGAAATCGTGAAAGCACCCGGACTTCGAGAGATAAATCTCGGAAAGTGGGACGGACAGCCTGTCAGCCGGATAAAGGCAGAGTTCCCTGAGGAATACATGCGCAGGGGCGAGGATATGTTCATCTTCAAGACGGGAAACAAATCCGAGAACTTCTATGATATACAGTACAGAGCAGTGAAGACACTGAGAAAGATCCTTGAAAATGATGATTCAAAGGAGATCATCATCGTAGCTCACAGCGGGGTGATACGTGCGCTGCAGAACAACCTGGAGGGGAAGCGCGTGAACGATGAGTGGACATCCGTTCCAAAGGGCGGGTTCGTCGTGATAGAGCAGTGAACCGCCGGCTGGCGGACATCTGACGCATGCAGATAATATAAGCCGGCCGGATCGAATGACGGCTGCTGTGATGACTCAGGCAGCGGACAGGTGTCGCAAAAAATCGACAGAAAAAGGTGATTTCAGACAAAAAATTACATGTTTTTTGCGGATGCTGCAGAAAAAAATAAAAAATTTTTTTGTGTTTTGCACTAAAATGTACATATGTATATGTTGCCAAACAAAGTGGTTACAAAAAATAATTGACCCTATGACAATAGATTTTATAAAAAGCCTGTGCTATAATTCGAAATGTACGGGTAAATTCCAAAAGCTATAAAAACACATTGAAGCCCATATCAGAATTTCTCGGGCCGCAAGGCTCATATGAAGGAAGAACAGAATGGGAAAGAAAGAGAGGTTTTTGAAATGGAAAAGAAGGGGAGGTCTTTGAACAGCATCAAGGTAATACACGCGAAGCATACTGCCGGATGTGCTACCGAAAAAATGGCTGTTCCAGAAACCGTCTGTATTTCCATGGCACAGCACATCGGAGCTCCATGCAAACCACTGGTTGCCAAAGGAGACTACGTAAAAGTCGGCCAGAGAATAGGAGATACAGAAGCATTTGTAAGTGCGCCGATCCATTCAAGCGTATCGGGCACTGTTAAGGAAATCTCGTCTATAAGATCGATGAGCGGTGGTGAAGATCAGGTCATCATCATCGAGACTGACGGGAAACAGGAGTTATGGGAAGGCATCGAGCCTCCGGTCGTTAATGACCAGCCGGAGTTCGTTGCTGCGATAAGGGCGAGCGGCCTGGTAGGATTGGGCGGAGCATCATTTCCGACTCATATCAAATTCAATCCGAAGAACCTGGGCGATGTACACACCCTGATCGTAAACGGAGCGGAATGTGAACCGTTCATCACATCGGATCATCGACTCATGCTTGAAGATACCGAGTATGTCATCAAAGGTATACTGGATACGATGAAGTTCCTTGATCTGAAAAAAGCGTACATAGGCGTTGAAGGAAACAAGCCTGACGCTATAGTAAAACTGCGTGAAGAAATAAACAAAGCCGGACACTCTGACGATATCGAAGTGAAAGTCCTCAAAGAGAGATATCCGCAGGGCGCAGAAAGAGTAATGGTCTACGAGATAACAGGAAAAGAGCTCAAGGCAGGCGTGCTGCCGGCAGATCTCGGCATCCTGCTTTCCAATATCACGACCATAGCGTTCATAGGTCAGTACCTCGAAACAGGCAGACCTCTGACGACAAAGAGAATCACAGTAGACGGCAATGCGGTAGCAGAGCCAAAGAATATAATCGTACCGATCGGGGCGAGGATCTGTGACGTAGTCGCTGCATGCGGAGGCTACAAGGCAGAGCCTAAGAAGATCCTGATGGGCGGACCTATGATGGGAAGAGCCGTTTATTCGGATGCTTTTCCTATTGTAAAAAACAACAATGCAATACTGATATTTGACGGACCGCAGGCGCTGATCCCTGAAGAGAGCAGCTGCATCAAGTGCGGTATGTGTATCAAAGCCTGTCCTTTCGGTCTTATGCCGGTATCGATGGTCGAAGCTTATGAAGACAAGGATGTGGAAAGGCTGCAGAGACTTGAAGTCATGCAGTGTATGGAATGCGGAAGCTGTTCGTACGTCTGCCCTGCAAGGAGACCTTTGAGCTTTACCCACAAGATGGCAAAAGGATTTTTGAAGGAGGCGACGAGTAAATAATGGAGAACAAATATCATGGTAATTTAGAAGTATCATCAGCTCCTCACTTAGTCGGTCCTGTAAATACGACTAAGATCATGGGAATGGTGCTTATCGCCCTTATCCCTGCTTTTGCGGTGGGTATATACCAGTTCGGATACAGGGCTGCAGTGCTGACAATCGTATGTGTTGCGGCGTGCGTTTTATTTGAATATCTTATGAACAAGATCATGAAAAGAGAACAGACTGTCGGAGACCTCAGTGCAGTGGTTACCGGCGTGCTGCTCGCTTTCAACTTACCTGCAGGGCTTCCTTACTGGATCGCCGTTGTGGGCTGTTTTGCTGCGATCGTAGTAGTGAAATATCTGTTCGGCGGACTTGGGCAGAACCTCGTAAACCCTGCCGTAACAGCCAGGATCTTCATGTTCATAGCATTTGCTACTGAGATGACTACATGGCCTACAGCAAGAGGAACAGGTCTGGATGCAGTGACATCGGCAACTCCTCTCGGCGAGCTCTCACACGGGGGCATCGATGCTGTAAGCGCTTCGAATCTCGATATGTTCCTCGGAAACATCGGCGGATGTATCGGTGAAGTGAGCGCATGTGCGATCCTCATCGGAGGAATATTCCTCATTCTTACAAGAGTTATTTCAGCTCATATCCCGGTAAGCTTCCTTGCGACTGTATTCGTATGCGGTCTCATTTGGGGAGGACTTGACGGAGCGATTTTCCATCTGTGTGCCGGCGGCGTGATGCTGGGTGCATTCTTCTGCGCTACAGACTATGTGACATCACCTATGCTGCCGTCAGGCAAGATCATATTCGGTATCGGCTGCGGTCTGTTCACTATGCTTATAAGACTGTTCGCATCATACCCTGAAGGTGTGTCGTTTGCGATACTCTTAATGAATGTGCTTACGCCGTACATCGACAGAATAACGGAAAAACTCAGATACAGACTGCCTAAGAAGGCAAAGGAAGGAGCTGGAAATAATGGAAAACAGTAAATTCAAAGAAAATATCCTTCCTGTAATAGTACTTGTCTGCATATGTCTCGTAGTAACCCTGGCACTGGCGGGAACTTACAGCGTGGCAAATCCGGTAATCGTTAAAAACCAGCAGAAGTCGGCTGACGAAGCGAGAATGGAAGTCCTTCCGGACGGCGACAGTTTCACTGCATATGACGGAAAGCTGGTCGATGGTGTCATCGACTGCTATATCGCAGACAACAAGGCAGGCATGGCAATTACAGCAGGATATAAAGGTTTTGGCGGTACTGTCAAAGTCATGATAGGTATAGATGCGGAAGGCAAGATCACGGGAGTGAAGGTAACTGAACACTCCGAAACACCGGGACTCGGAACCAAGGCTGCAGATCCCGGATATCTGGAACAGTATAAAGGCGTCAGCGAAGTTGCCGGCGGAAGTGTCAAGGATGACACTGAAATAGATGCTGTTTCCGGTGCTACTATCACATCAAATGCCGTATATTGCTCTGTGGAGGAAGCTCTGAAGCAGTTCAAGGAATGCGGAGGTGTTAAGTAATGGAAAATAACAGCAAGCTTCAAATAGTAACCAAAGGTATAATCAAGGAGAACCCGGTACTGGTTCTTCTGCTGGGAACTTGTCCTACACTTGCGACGACTACCAGCGCGATCAACGGCCTTGGAATGGGTATATCGACCATGGTCGTTCTGATCTGTTCCAATATCGTAATATCGCTTCTTAAAAATATAATACCGGGCAAAGTCAGGATCCCGTGCTTTATCGTAGTTATCGCAGGATTCGTAACTGTTGTACAGTTCCTGCTCAAGGCATATCTGCCTGCACTCGATTCAGCGCTCGGTCTTTACATACCGCTGATCGTAGTTAACTGTATCATCCTGGGAAGAGCGGAAATGTTCGCTTCGAAGAATGGTGTGCTTGATTCGGCTCTCGACGGTCTCGGCATGGGTATCGGATTCACACTGGCTCTCGGTCTGATGGGACTCATCAGAGAATTCCTCGGAAGCGGCACAGTTTTCAACATCGACGTGATCAGCCACACTCCGCTGACTCCTGCAGGAATCTTTATGCTGGCTCCTGGCGGATTCTTCGTATTCGCTATCCTGGTAGCTGCCGTTAATTATTTCACAAAGGGCAAGGCTATAAAGAAGAAGGAATTCGGATGCAAAGGCTGCATGATGGCTGACACATGCGGCGGAGTATGTGATGAGAAGGAGGCTGAATAAAAATGACAAGTATTTTAGCTATAATGCTGACAGTTATCCTTACAAACAACTACGTACTGGCAAAGTTCCTGGGCATATGTCCGTTCCTCGGCGTTTCCAAGAAGCTGGATTCGGCAGTGGGAATGGGCGCAGCTGTAACGTTCGTAATGGTGCTGGCTACAGCAGTAACATGGCCGATCCAGATATATGTGCTGGATAAGTTCAATATAGGGTATCTCCAGACAGTTGTATTCATCCTGGTTATCGCAGCACTGGTACAGCTCGTAGAGATGACGCTCAAAAAATATATGCCGCCGCTTTACAGATCGCTCGGCGTATATCTTCCTCTGATAACGACTAACTGTGCGGTACTGGGTGTTACTATCCAGAACATCACAGACGGATATAACTATGTCGAATCGCTGTTCTGCTCGTTCGGAGCCGGAATAGGCTTCCTGCTCGCAATGGTTCTGTTCGCAGGAATGAGAGGAAAACTCGAAAAATGCAAAGGTATCCCTGAATGTTTCCAGGGAGTCCCTATCACACTGGTCACTGCATCGATCCTTTCCATGGCGTTCATGGGATTCTCAGGTGTAGTTGCAGGTATATTCGGTTAGGGGGTGTGCAGGAATGACGACAATAATTGTTCCTACTGCGATAGTAACAGGAATGGGTCTGATCGCGGCAGTCATCCTGACTGTTGCATCCAAGCTGATGTATGTTCCCGTTGACGAAAGAGTCGCAGCAATAAGAGAAGTGCTCCCGGGTGCAAACTGCGGAGCATGCGGATTCGCAGGCTGTGATGACTATGCAGCTGCGTTCACAGACAATCCGGGATTAAGCTGTTCGCTGTGCCCTGTAGGCGGTGCGAGCGTGGCTTCACAGATCGCCGGTATCATGGGAGAGGAAGCAAGCGCTGCCGAACCTCAGGTGGCAATGGTGATGTGCCAGGGAAGCTTTGGCGTTACCAGAGAAATCATGGAGGATGACAGGATAACATCATGTAAGGAAGCAAAGATGTTCTACGGCGGACAGTGGGCATGCCGTTTCGGCTGCCTGGGACTTGGCGACTGCTACAATGTCTGCAAGTTCGATGCGATCACTGTAAACAACGGTGTCGCAAAGATCAACAGAGATGTCTGCGTGGGATGCGGAGCTTGTACGAATGTATGTCCTAACGAGATCATCAGCATGGTCAATAAGAAGAACCTCGTGTTTGTTGCCTGCAAATCGATGGAAAAAGGCGCGAAGACGAGAAAGACATGCGAGATCGGCTGTATCGGCTGTATGAAGTGTCAGAAGACATGTAAGTTCGACGCTATAAAAGTCGAGAACAACGTTGCCAAGGTCGACCTTGACGCATGCAAGAACTGCGGTATGTGCGAAAAGGAATGCCCTACAGGCGCTATCGTGAACTACAGAAAGAAAAAGAAACCAGTCAAGAAAGCTGCAGAAGCCAAACCGGCAGCAGAGGCTCAGCCTGCACAGGCATAAGCCTGGTAATAGCATTTATCAAGAACCGGGAATGACGGTAAAAGGATATTATAAAGCGTATACATGGCGAGCGCCATAACTTCTGTGATCTAAAAACGCTTTGATCCGGGAACCGTCACCCGGTTCTTTTTGTGGAAAGAAAACCCCGCGCATGATGATTTTTCTTGCACAGCAGGAAATTTCTCGCAGAGAAATTGACAGCGCTTCAGCGTTAGCTATGCTCCAATGTTCGCTGTGCTCTGATGTTCGCTGTGCTCTGATGTTCGCTGTGCTCACTCCTTCGCCTTTGGCTGCGCTGTCCGTTTCTCCAGCAAATCGCCTTGAGGCTCTTTGGGAGAAAAGGCAACGTTCACTGCGCGCCAACGTTCGCTGCGCTCACTCCTTCGCCTTTGACTGCGCTGTCCGGAGCGTTAAAAGTGTGTATGAGCTGATTATTTGTGTAGAGATTAGGGTTTCAGATGATATCTGCACAATGGATCCGACATCTGTGTATATGCTCGTGAAGAGTAAAAATCAATACACAGGAAATTTCGGATTTTCGCTAAAAACAGCCGATTTTATGAGATTTTGGTACATTTCTATCGTTTTGGCGATTTTCGTTGTGTAAATTTTTTTCACTTTCACATAATCCTGCACATCTCAAACGCGGATTGTGCAGGATTTTTCTCGAGGACGGGATAATACACAAAACCAGTCACTCTCAGCACTTACCGTGACCAGGCGGCCAAAAATGATTAGCGATATTTACATAAAATGATATTATTATCTAAAAATGTAAAAATATAGTTGAAAAATGTTGAAATAAATGGTAAAATATGGTCAGAAAAATACCTGAGTGTTCCAATGTTAAAATGCTTTCACTAATGAAAATGTATCCATGAAATGTGGTCGATGGGCAAAATTATTTGGTTATAGGTGATGCTGTCCGATATCGGTCTGGAAGGAGGTATGGCGCATGCAGTTTTACCGTGACAAAATCGAAGAACTGTACGAATCATTATATAAACAGTATGAGCTTTGCAGGAAAGAATATCATGTGTATCCTGCAGGGAATCTGATAAGTGCAAGGCAGGGGGATAAACTGAGATATTTCAATGCGAGAACAGTAGATGGCAGATATCTTAGAAAAGATATCACTTCACATGAAAATGAGATAAAAGCATTGGCAAGAAAAGGCTTTCTGGGCAGAATGATTAAACTGATGAGAGCAGATCTCAGGAAACTGCAGCAGCTTATTCGAGGTTTTCAGACTTTCGAAGCGGATGAGATCATTTCGTCAATGGCTTCTGTATATAAAAAACTGCCCTCGAGCTGGCTGACGCAGTATGTCAGCAATGATCATCAGAATATATCATTTGATCCGCTCCTTGTGGCAGACAGGAACAGCCAGGCTTCCGAACGTATGAAAATACATAGAGCATGGGCCGAGGCATCATATGATTCGAGTCGTTTCAGGGAAGAAGAAAAGAATAAAGTGACATCCAGGGGACTCAGGATGCGCTCGAAATCCGAAGTGATGATAGCAGAAATGCTGTATCAGTATGGTGTACCATTCAGATATGAGCAAGTGCTGATGCTTGACGGGAAAACATTCGCACCTGATTTCACATTCCAGGATGCGATGCTTGAGCTGTTCTATATGGAATACTGCGGGATGATGGGCGACCCGGAATACGTAAAACGGCATATGTGGAAAAGGGATATTTATGAACAGAACGGAATCGTTCCATGGGAAAATATCTATTATATTTATGAAAACAACGGGGATATAAATATGCAGGAGATCAGGCATTTCATCGAAGACAAGATACTGCCGAGGCTGTAATGGTACATCTGTTTCGGAAGCTTTTTCGATCCGAAGTTTTTCGATCCAAAGCATTTCGATCCAAAGCATTTTGGTCTGGAGCTTTTCGGTTCAGGAGATCTTCAGTTCGGAAGCTTTTTCAGTATGATATAGGCCAGGATGCCGATGACAGCGCCGCTTACGACGCCAGAAATTATCAGGACCGGAAAGTATATGAAGATCTTCAGATTCGAGATAAGGAATGCGGCAACCAGGATCTGCCCCAGATTGTGGGCGACGCCACCGGCTATGGAAACTCCTGTGACTGAAAACAGATCTGTTTTTTTAAGCAGGATCATCACGAACATACTGAGCAGTGCACCGGCCAGCGAGTAGAGTGCACCGAAAAGCCCGGAGAACAGGAGTCCTCCGATAAATATACGGATCAGGTTTATCAGCAGTGCATAATGCGCGCCCAGATAGTAGAGTGCGATGATCACTACGAGATTGGCGATACCGAGTTTGATGCCCGGGATCCCGAAATTGAACGGGATCAGGACTTCGATATAAGAAAATATGAGAGCCAGAGCCGCCAGCAGAGCAGCAGTGGTAATCTTTTTAGCGTTGCTTGTGCTTTCCATGGTTTTCCTCTTTCTCACCGGTCACCGGTTGTCCTTTTCCTCACCTTGCGACTGTATCATAATGCTTAGCACCGCCGGTTATCTCGACAACGATCTTGTTCGGCAGACAGATGATGGTTTCACCGGATTTTGCAATGCTTCCCTGATGCACGCAGTCCTGCCCTTTGCAGTCGGAAAAACTTATTGAAACGGTACCGTTGTTTATGGTAACCTTATTAATATGATCATTGCGGTCGATGGAGATCTCGCGGTCTTCATCAAGGGGATACGAACCGAAGAACTTGCCGTTGCAGGTTATTTCGACGAGATCGCCTTCGGACTGACCGAATGAAAAAATATATGATATGGCGAGGCCGATCAGAATCAGCGCACACGCCAGTATGATGTCGGCTTTTTTAAACATAAAAACCTCCGGAGGTGTTATATGGGATCCAGTAACAAATCAGCATGCAAAACCCGCCGTTTCCAGGCTTCACATGTGCTTCGCGCCGCTGCAGCCGTAATGCTTGCAGTCTTTGCAATTATAACACAGACAGGCTGTGGTGACAAAGAACTTTCAAAGACGGATTTCGCACTGAATACATCTTGTACGATAACGATATACGGCATGAGCGGGAGCGAAGGCGAAGCGGTCCTGGATGATGCGTTCAAGGAGATACGCAGATACGAGAACATGCTCAGCAGAACGGTCGAGGGAAGTGATGTCTACAATATAAACAATGCCGGAGGCCAGCCAGTCGAGGTGTCATATGATACGATCGCGGTGCTGAAGCTCGGGATAGAAATGGGAGATATCTCAGACGGTCGATTTGATATAACTGTCGGCAGACTGACGGATCTGTGGGATTTTACGGGAGATGATCCTCACGTGCCTGAGCAGGCAGCGATAGATGAAGCAGTGAAATCAGTGAGCTACAGGAACATAGATATCGAGGGCAACACCGTGAGACTGGCGGATCCGGGGGCGGCAGTAGATCTCGGAGGAGTTGCAAAGGGCTATATCGCGGACAGGATCACGGATCTTCTCGAGGAAAAAGGAGTCAGCTCTGCAGTGATAAATCTCGGCGGAAATGTTGCAGTCCTGGGATCAAAAGAAGACGGATCCCCGTGGAATATCGGGATAGAGCGGCCGTACAGCGACCGCACGGAAGTGATAGGTTCGCTGGAAGCCATAGATGCCACGGTAGTTACCTCGGGGACTTATGAGCGCAAATTCGAAGAAAACGGCGTATTGTATCATCATGTGCTGGATCCGGCAACGGGCTATCCAGCACAGACGGATCTCGAGTCGGTCACGATCACTGCAAAGCGCGGCAATTCTGCGTTTTGCGACGGATTGTCGACCGTCTGCCTGATTTCCGGTATGGAAAAGGCGCAGGCACTGGTGCGCGAGCTTCAGGAGAAGTATCCGGAGATGGAGCTGGAAGCCGCGTTCATTGACAAAGATGATGATGTGGTGCAGACTGACGGGATGAAGATAAAGCCGGTCGATTAGCCGGCGAGAGGAGCGGACGGTTGTCAGCAGCTGCGCAGCTGCTGGCGAATGTGATTTGCAGCGGCAGCAGTAAGACTTTGAACAGCCGTAAAAATGACAGAGGGAGGACGGATCACTGAAAACGATAGATATAATAGTTCCATGCTATAACGAAGGCGATAACGTAGAGCGCTTTTTTGCAAAAACGCAGGGAATAGTGACGTATATAAACGATTACTCATTCAGATATATCTTCATAGATGACGGCAGCACGGACGATACGCTCGCCAGGATTAAAAAACTGAGGGAGAAGACCGATCTCAGATATATCTCATTCAGCCGGAATTTCGGCAAGGAAGCCGCGATGTATGCCGGGCTCAGAGCCTCGCGCGGGGATTTTGCAGTGATAATGGACGTGGATCTGCAGCATCCGCCGATCCTGATAGCCGAAATGATACACAAAATGGAAGAAACCGGCTGCGACAGCTGCGCGGCGAGACGAGTGACCAGAAAAGGCGAACCGCGGATCCGCAGTTTCTTTGCAAGAGCATTTTACAAGATAATGAACAGATACAGCGATATCGAGATAATCGACGGAGCCGTAGACTTCAGGCTGATGAACAGAAAGATGGTGAAAGCCATCGTCAGTATGCCGGAGACACAGCGCTTTTCAAAAGGAATATTCGCATGGGTGGGATTCGAGACAGAATGGATCGAGTTCGAAAATGTGAAGCGCGTGTCCGGGGAAAGCAAGTGGTCGCTGTGGAGCCTGATAAAATACGCAGTCGATGGATTCATCGACTTCGCCGCATCGCCGCTCAAATTCGTGGGCGTGTTCGGCGGGATCACGACCGTGGCTTCAGGTATATACCTGATGATCGAGATCGTGAAGACTCTGATAATGGGCAAGGATATCCCGGGATATGCATCGACGATATGCCTCATACTGTTCTTTGGCGGACTGATCACAGCGGTGCTCAGCGTAATGGGAGAATATATAGGCAGGATGTATATGGAAACGAAGAGGCGACCTGTGTATATAGAGAAGGAAAGCAACATCGATGAAAATTAAAGTCAAGCAGTTTTTTGGAAGACACAAGCTGATACTCGCATCATTCGTGTTCCCTGCGCTGATAATGGTGCTGGCATTTGCAGTAACAGAGATATACCCGTTTGGAAGCAGCCAGATCGCGGTCATAGATATGTATCACCAGTATGTTCCGTTCCTGAGCGAATTGCAGTACAAGCTGCAGGAAGGCGGCAGTCTGTTTTATACCTGGAACGGCGCAGGCGGCAGCAACTTCTGGAACCTGATCGCATATTACGGGGCAAGTCCGCTGAATCTGCTGCTGGTGCTGTTTCCAAAGAAGTTCCTGATGGAAGGCATCACGCTGATCCTGGTGATAAAGGTCGGGCTTGCGGGAAGCTTCATGGCGATGTATCTCAAATATGCAGACAAGGCCCGTGACTGGGGAATAGTCGCGTTTGCGACCATGTATGCGCTCTGCTCGTATGTGCTGGCATATTACTGGTGCATCATGTGGATGGATGCGGTGATGCTGCTCCCGCTGTGCATACTGGGACTGAACCGGCTGATCGATGACGGCAGAGCAGTGCTTTACACGGTTTCGCTGGCGCTGATCGTGTTCTCGAACTACTACATGGCAATAATGGTGTGCATTTTTATAATGTTCTATTATCCTGTGCTTTATCTTATAAAAAACAGAGCAAAAGGCGCAAAGAAGTGCGTCATCACGACGGCCAGGGCGGTGTTCTTTTCGCTGCTTGCAGTAGTGATGGCGGCAGTGATGCTGCTTCCTGCATATATAAGCATGCAGAGCACATATTACATTTCTGTGGATATGCCGGAAAAAACGGCTTTTTACAGCGATGCGCTTGATATTTTCAACCAGCTGCTGCCGTACAGTGAATTGACATTCCGTGAGGGACTGCCAAACCTGTACTGCGGGATATTTACAGTGATAATGCTGGTGTTCTACCTGACGAGCAGGGCTTTCAGCACGAGAGAAAAGGTGCTGAATGCGGCATTTCTGGCGTTCATGTTCCTAAGTCTGAATATAAACAAGCTGGACTTCATATGGCACGGCTTTCATTTTCCGAATCAGCTGCCGTACAGGTATACGTTTGTCATATGCTTCGTGCTGATCGGAATGGCGTATAAGGCTTTCCGGGTTCTTGATACTGTAAAGCTCCGGCATATATGGATCCTGTTCGCTTCAGGGGCGGCATACTATCTGTTTGCGCAGAAACTCATGACCGAAAATATCGACGATATGAACCTGTTCTTTTACGGAGGCCTCGCATGGCTGGCTCTTTACTGCTCGGTACTGCTGTTTTACAGAAAGGAGCTTGTTTCAAAAGGCGCGATGATACTGCTGATTGTGGTGCTCGTGACGGCAGAATCCGTTTCGGCGGTGTGCTCGGCATTCGATACGATCGGAAATACGCAGCGCGATGCGTATTATGAGAATTACGACGATATCACAGGGCTCGTGGAGAGCAGGAACGATGAATTTGCAAGGATGGAGATCAACGGCAATTATATACTCAACTGTCCGGCGTTTTATCACTACAAGGGACTGTCGCAATTCTCGTCATCTCTTAATGCAGATACGACAGTGCTGATGGAGGCGATAGGGCTGGAAGGGGAACCCGGGAAAAACAGGTTCAACTACAACCAGACAGACCCTGTAACTAATGCTATGCTCAATGTGAAATACCTTATATCAAAGAACTTGCCGATCGATGATCCTGATTTCGTGCAGGTCGACAGACAGGGCAATTCATATTTGTATGAGAGCCGATATCCGTTGTCGATAGGATATATGACAGGAAATGAGATCAGGACGTGGGACACGCACAGCAGGAATCCTTTCGAGGTGCTCAACAGTTATGTCAGAGCGGCGACATCGAACAAATATGACAAAGTGTTTGAAAGTGCCGGGAAGCCTCAGCTTTACACTGCGAATGCGAAGGCCGAGTATGGCGGCAGCGGCAAGGTGAGCACGCAGACAGAAGATCAGAGTAAAAAATCCGAAGTGATCCTGAAATACAAAGCGGCAGCTACGCAGAAGTATTACGTCTTTGTAGAAGCGGATAATGCAGATGAGATAGTAGTCAATGAAAATATCGAGGACCTTGATGAAATACAGATCCGGAGCGACTGCGGATCCATCGTCAATATAGGGACCGTCAGCGAAGGTGAGGAATTCACAGTGGCGGTGAAGTATGACGCCGGGGATACCGGAGACATAACATGCTATGTGTGCTCGCTTGACTATGAGGTGTGGGATGGTGCATATGCGATGCTTTCAGAGCATATGATGAAGGTCACGGACAGCGGTGACAGGTTCATCCGCGGAACAGTCGATGCAGGCGATGGCGGGATGCTGGTTACCTCTGTGCCGTATGAGCGCGGCTGGACTCTCAAAGTCGACGGGATCGAAAAGGAGATCCATGAAAAGACCGGAGGAGTGTTCATCTCGACCGCACTCGATGCAGGAGAGCATGAGATAGAGCTCAGCTTCACGCCGCCTGGTATCATTGCAGGAAGTATCGCTACATTCATATCGATCCTGATCCTTGCAGCGTATACGATCCTGAGAAAGCGCAGGCTCATGAAGCTCCGCGCCAGACTCGTATCAACTCTGTCAGAATCTGCGGTATCTCAGCAAGAGGTATCTGATTGTAATAAAACATTATAAAATCGTTTTCGATACCCTTGATAGGGATGCCCAGGTCTTCGGCTTCCTTTTTCAGGGTGTCGATTTTTTTGTCTGAGTGGACCTTCAGTATCACGTTCACCCCGGAGGATGTGTTCTTTACATCGATGAAACCGGATGCCTCCCGTTCGAATGTGTCGGTGACGGCTGCAAGCTTCTGCGAATACAGCTTCCTGAGCTTTTTGATATGCGTCTGATAGTTGCCTGTCTCCATGAAAAGCGCAAGCGTCAGCTGCTCCAGCTTCGAGCATGTCTGCGTATAGTCCTGAGCTATCGAAGAGAAGAGGAAGTTAATCTCGTCAGGGAGAACCATGTAGCTTATCTTTACAGCTGCAAAAAGCGTACTCGAAAACGAGCCGAGATAGATGACGTGGCTGCTGCTTTCAAGCCCTTTCAGCGCAGGCACGGGCCTGCCGAAGTATCGCAGCTCACTGTCGTAATCGTCTTCGATTATGTAGCTGTCGTTTTCCGCCGCCCAGTTGAGCAGTTCGTACCGCCTGCCGACCGGCATCACGGCTCCGGTGAAGACGTGGTTCGAAGGGCTGACATACGTGGCAGTCCTGATATTCGTCGGTAGCTTTTCTATGGAAAGGCCGCGGTCGGTCACATCCACAGGAGTTATCGCAAAGCCCCTGTCGCGGAAAATATTGCGCACAGGCAGGTATCCCGGAGTCTCAAGAGCGACGTTCTCGATGCCCATTTTCCGGAGTATCGTGCACAGGTGGTTCGTGATCTGCTGAGTACCCGCACCTATGATGATCTGGTCGGGGGTGCATGAAACACCGCGCGACACGTAAAGATACTTGGCGATCTCCGTGCGCAGCACCATTTCGCCCTGCGGGTCGCCTGCGAAAAACAGCGTCGGGGAGTATTCCGTGATGACCTTGTTCATGCATTTTTTCCATTTGTTGAAATCGAAGCAGTCCGGATCGTATTTGAGAGGGGCGGCTGTTTCGCGCAGCGTGCTGTCGATGGAAGAGACATGCAGCGAGAAAATATCGTCCTTTGCAGGAGCAGCCTTCTGCGAATGCGAAAAGACCCGGCTCACGTAATACCCGGACTGTGCGCGGCTGTATATATAGCCCTCGACGAGAAGCTGGTTGTAGCACTGCTCGATAGTCGTCACGCTGAGCGTCGTGGATTTTGCAAGAGAACGCAGAGACGGCAGCTTTTCACCCTCTGTGATCTCACCGCTCAGTATCGCTTTTTTTATGTAATCGTAGACCTGCAGATAATACGGCCTTTTGCTCTGTTCATCGAGCAATGGAAGTATAGCTTTCATAAATGACCTCTACTGTTATTATAAAAATAATTATTTTTGTATATTAATTTATATACAATCATCATGTATTATAGTATAAAATAAAGAATAATCATTGAAAAGAGGTTTTATGATGCAAACAAACTCGAAAACATTCAGGCTGGTGCTTACAGCTCTCATGATGTGTCTGATCATGGTGGCGATCCTTTTCATACGTGTGCCGATCCCGTTCACTCAGGGGTACGTGCATCTCGGTGATGCGATGATCTTTCTGGCTGTTCTGGTCCTGGGATGGAAATACGGCGCGGTCGCTGCGGCGCTCGGCGGGATGCTGGGAGACATAGTCGGAGGATTTGCGGCATGGGCACCATGGACATTCGCGATAAAAGGCATAATGGCGCTGATACTGGGTCTGATAATAGCAAAAGCATCAAAAAAAGAGGATATAAGCTATAAGAAGTTCATGCTCGCGGAGATACTGGGGATGATCGCAGCAGGCATATTCATGGTGGCGGGATATTACGTGGCGGAAGGCATCATGTACGGCAACTGGGTGGCTCCGGCACTGGGAGTGCCGTGGAACATCGGCCAGTTCGTCGTTGGCATGATACTGGCGACCGTGATAGCTGCAGCACTTTCCAAAACTCCGGCGGCAAGATATTTTACGTATTCACAAAAAATCGTCACAAAGAAATAGTATAATCAGGGAGACAGACATGCGGTACGAGTCAGGATACATACTTACTCGTACTTTTACTTTTAAAAGACTGTCAAAAATGGTAAAATTAAACCCTGTGCAGGGAGAAAAGGGGGGCATGACGATGAATACACTAAAAATAAGAGAAATGTATCTGCAGCCGGGAAGACCCAAGATCGCGATCCCGGTAGTCTCAACAGATCCCGCGGAGATAAAGAACGAATGTGTGGAGATCACGGAGATGCCGTGTGATATGATAGAGTGGCGCGCGGACAAATATCTTAGTGCAGTGCCTGACCTTGAGGAAAAGCTGAAGCAGAAGGAATTCTACCTGGATTCGGTAAAGCTGCTCGACGACATAAACCTGATCGCCGAGGACATACCGATAATCTTTACGATAAGAAGCAGATCCCAGGGCGGGGATGTGCAGCTGTCGGAAGAACACATGGCGGGACTCAGAGGCCTTGCGGCTCAGAGCGGTCTTGTGGATATGGTCGACATAGAGCTGCTTGACGGCAATGGCAGATTCAATGCAGAGATGATAAAAAAACAGGTCGACGAAGTGCATTCGTACGGATGCAAAGTCATAATGTCGCATCATGATTTCGACAGGATGCCGACGCCTGAACAGATGGTGAGCATCGTGAAGACGATGGTACGCATGGGCGCAGACGTCTGCAAGCTGGCGGCGATGTCCTTTACAAAAGAAGACACCGAGCTGCTGCTCAAGACCACTGCATACCTTAACAGGAATATAGATGTGCCGATAGTGATGATAGCCATGGGTGAAGCCGGAAGGCCGGCAAGAGTGGCTGCAGGCAAATACGGTTCGTGCATCACGTTCGCGGCAGGGCTGGACAAGTCTGCGCCAGGGCAGGTGGATGCGTACGCCATGAAAAAGATGCTTGACGATTACTATGGCAGAGAGGAAAAATAGATGGCAGATTTTATCAGGATAAAAAATCTGATATTTGATTATGTAAAGCACGAGGACGGCTCGGCGCACAGGGCTATAGACAACGTCAGCTTCAGCGTCGAGAAGGGGAGCTTCACGGCAGTCATAGGGCAGAACGGATCGGGGAAATCCACGCTTGCCAAGAACATAAACGGACTGCTGGTGCCGACATCCGGGAAGATATATGTCGATGGCATGGATACTTCGGAGCCTGAGCATATATGGGACATACGGCAGAAGGTCGCGATGGTTTTCCAGAATCCGGACAACCAGATCGTATCGTCGATCGTCGAGGACGATGTCGCGTTCGGTCCGGAAAATCTCGGAGTGGATCCTGCGGAGATACGCAGACGTGTGAATGAGGCTCTCAAAGGCGTTGAAATGTATGATTTCAGGAAAAAAGCGCCGCATATGCTCTCCGGCGGACAGAAGCAGAGGATAGCGATAGCAGGGGCAGTGGCGATGGAGCCGGAATGCATAGTGTTCGACGAACCGACCGCGATGCTCGACCCGCGAGGGCGCAAAGAGGTGCTTTCCGTAATAAAGAGGCTCAATGCAAAAGGCATAACCGTGCTGCTGATAACGCATTTCATGGAAGAAGCGGCGCAGGCAGACAGGATCATCGTGATGGACCGCGGTGTGAAAAAGATGGAAGGCACGCCTGACGAGATATTCCGCGATGCGGCGAAGCTCAAGGCTCTCAGCCTGGACGTTCCGCCTGCGGTCGATCTGGCGCTCAGGCTCAGAGAAAAAAATATAGATATTCCGGAAGGCATCTTGACTATAGATGATATGGTGGCGCACTTATGTCGATAGAAGTAAAAGGACTCACTCACATATACAATGAAGGGCTGCCGCACGAATCGGTCGCGCTCGAGGGTGTGACATTCAGTGCGCAGGACGGTCAGCTGGTAGGTATAATAGGTCATACGGGCTCCGGCAAATCCACGCTGGTGCAGCACCTCAACGGTCTGCTGAAGCCGAAGTCGGGATCCATAGTGGTCGGCGGCACCGATATCACGTCAGACGGAGTCGTGATGAGAGATATAAGAAAAAAGATAGGACTGGTTTTCCAGTATCCTGAATATCAGCTGTTTGAGGAAACCGTCGCAAAAGACGTGGCTTTCGGACCTGCGAACCTGGGCCTTTCCGAGGCGGAGATCGATGAATGTGTCAAAGAGGCCATCGAAATGGTCGGACTCGATTACGAGAAAGTCAAAAATGTTTCACCGTTTGAGCTTTCCGGCGGTCAGAAAAGACGTGCGGCGATAGCCGGCGTGATAGCGATGAAGCCTGAAGTGCTTATACTGGACGAGCCTACGGCGGGACTGAATCCGAAGGCGCATGCTGATATCCTGAATATGGTGGAGACGATACACCGAAAATCGAAGAATATAATCTTCCTCGTTTCTCACAATATGAATGATATCGCGAGTATGTCCGACAAGGTGCTGGTGATGAACAACGGCAGACTTGTGATGGACGGGACTCCGGCGGAAGTCTTTTCGCGCGAGGAGGAGCTCAAGTCCATGGGGCTGGCGCTGCCTGATTCGATGGAGATCATGATGCGGCTCAAAAAAGCCGGCATGGATATAAACACTGACTGCCTGACGATGGATGAAGCGGCAGAAGAGATAGCGAAGGTACTGGCAAAATGATAAGAGATATCACCCTGGGACAGTATTATCCCGGAAGTTCATATATACACAGACTCGACCCGAGAGTGAAGATAATGGCTACGCTGTTCTATATCGTAGCTCTGTTCGTGGTCGACGATTTTATTGGATTCGGTATAGCTTTCATCGGACTTGCGGTGACGATAGCGATATCGAAAGTGCCGCTGAAATTCATACTGAGAGGTCTGAAACCGGTATTTCTGATAATCGCGTTCACGTTCCTGATAAACATGTTCATGGTCAGGGGCGAAGTGCTCGTGTCGTTCTGGTTCCTCTCGATAACCAGAGAAGGGCTGCGTACCGCGGTATTCATGGCCGTGCGTCTGGTGCTGCTGATAATCGGTTCGTCTCTGCTGACGCTGACGACGAAGCCGATAAGCCTTACCGACGGTATAGAAGCGCTGCTTTCGCCGTTCAAGAGATTCGGACTTCCCGCTCACGAGCTGGCGATGATGATGACGATAGCGCTCAGATTCATACCGACGCTCCTCGAGGAGACAGATAAGATAATGAAAGCACAGCAGGCCAGGGGCGCCGATTTTGAAAGCGGCAATCTCCTGCGCAGAGCGAAGGCGCTGGTGCCTATACTTGTGCCGCTTTTCATAAGCGCTTTCAGGATCGCCCAGGATCTCGCGATGGCTATGGAGGCGAGATGCTACGGCGGCAATATACAGCGTACGAGAATGAACGGCATGAAGCTGGAAAAGCGCGACCTGGCGGCGTCGCTGGTGTTTGCGGCATTCATCGCGGTAATAGTGCTGGAGAGGATTTTCATATGAGACAGCGAAAAGCAAAAGATCTTGACAAGAGGCTGCAGGAATGCAGTGCATATATGATAGAAAAGCCGCAGTCGGCTGACAGCCGGCGCGGATCGGAGTGTCTGCGTGAAGGAAAGCGCAGCGGCGCGGAAAGCAGCGGAGCTGATGCTGCAGCACACGAGCATGATCCTGCGATGGACTATTTCGGCCCTGACAGGGAAGGGCGCGAGCTTTTTCTTGAGATAGGCTGCGGAAAAGGGCAGTTCATCACCAGCAAGGCGATGGACCATCCTGAAGCGGATTTCATCGCGATAGAGGGTCAGGAGACCGTGATACTGCGTGCGCTCGAAAAGGCGAAGGAGCTCGATGGAGATACGGGGCGACTTTCCAATCTCAGGTTCGTGCTGACATTCGTGCATTCGATGGACGAGCTTTTTTATGAAAACCAGCTGTCGGGGATATATCTCAATTTCAGCGATCCGTGGCCGAAGGCGCGTCATGAAAAGCGCAGGCTCACGTACAGAGACAGGCTGAGAGATTATGCCTGGGCGCTGAAGCCGGGCGGATTCGTGGAAGTGAAGACGGACAATGACGCGCTGTACGATTTTACACTTGAAGAGATAGAGGCTGCGGGCTATCAGATCACAGAGCAGACCAGAGATCTGCACAGCAGCAGCTTCGAGTCGAAGAACACGACTACCGAATACGAAGACAAATTCAGCGGACGCGGAAAGAATATAAATTACGTGAAGTTCACGGTCTGAGCGGATCGACCGGATGGATCGCGTGACCGCGATGTCAGAACATAAAAAACGAACAATAAAACGGGAGTGCATTTAAAGTATGCATTCCCGTTTTTTCGCGTGTTGCCGGTACGGCCGATTTCACAGATCCTTGACCATGCATGCGTGGAGAATTCTCGTCATGCGTGTCAGCGAGTGTCAGCGATCCCGGTCGTTCATGCGCTGACCGCATATGGCATCAGCGTGATACCCGTCGACTAAAGGATGTCGATCGTCTCTCCCGCGAGAGCCTTGTTCATGCTGCGGACTGCGCAGAACTTTCCGCACATGCTGCATGTATCGCTGTGATCCTCCTCAGGGCTTCTGCTGTCACGGATGGCTTTTGCAGTCACGGGATCCAGAGCACATTCGAACTGCGCATCCCAGTCGAGATTCCTTCTGGCGTCCCCCATCCTGTCATCTATATCCCTTGCTCCCGGAATCCCCTTTGCGATATCAGCAGCATGGGCAGCTATCTTTGAAGCGATGATCCCCTGCTTTACATCGTCGACATTCGGCAGAGCCAGGTGTTCAGCCGGTGTCACGTAGCACAGGAAAGCTGCGCCGTGCATCGCAGCAACAGCGCCGCCTATAGCAGCGGTGATGTGGTCGTAGCCCATGGCGATGTCAGTAACGAGAGGTCCGAGCACATAGAACGGAGCACCCATGCAGAGCGTTTCCTGGACCTTCATGTTTGCAGCGATCTGATCGAGAGGCACATGTCCCGGACCTTCGACCATTACCTGGACGTTGTGATCCCATGCGCGCTTTGTCAGTTCTCCGAGCCTTACGAGCTCCTCGATCTGACACACGTCAGTGGCGTCTGCGAGACATCCCGGACGGCATGCGTCTCCGAGCGAGATAGTGACATCGTGCTTTTCGCATATATCGAGTATCTCATCGTAATATTCGTAGAACGGATTCTCCTCGCCGGTCATGCTCATCCATGCGAAGACAAGACTTCCTCCTCTGCTGACGATATTCGTCTTTCTCTTGTGTTTCTTGATCTGATCGATCGTTTTTCTCGTGATACCGCAGTGGAGCGTGACGAAATCGACTCCGTCCTCAGCGTGCAGACGGATCACATCGATGAAGTCCTTTGCGGTGAGAGTCGCGAGGTCGCGCTGATAGTGTATGACGCTGTCGTATACCGGTACCGTACCGATGATGACCGGACACTCGGCAGTCAGCTTCTGTCTGAACGGCTGTGTGTTGCCGTGGCTCGAAAGATCCATGATCGATTCTGCGCCCATCTCTACGGCGTGCATCACCTTCTGCATCTCCAGATCGTAATCCTTGCAGTCTCTCGAAACCCCGAGATTCACGTTTATCTTGGTTCGCAGCATGCTGCCGATACCCTCCGGATCGAGGCATTTGTGAGCCTTGTTGGCGCATATCGCCACCTTGCCCTCGGCAACCAGCTTCTGCAGCTTTTCAGCCGGCATGTTTTCCTTCTCGGCAACAGTCATCAGTTCAGGTGTGAATATCCCTTTTCTTGCAGCGTCCATCTGTGTTGTGTAATTCATTGTATCCTCCTTGTTTCTTCGTGGATATAGAAAAAAGTGCATGCACCTGAGGTACATACACTTCTGTAATAAGCATATTCCATATGTGATACATAATGTAAAACATATATCAATATTTTTCCTACGTTGGCATTATCCACATCAGGTTCATGGGTCGGAACTCTGGTTCCCTCTCAGCCTGTTACACAAGCTCCCCGTTATTTAGTTCACGCATTTATTATAGTCGTATCGTCACGCTTGTCAAGAGGTAAAATGTCTGCGGCACTATAACCCCTGTATATAGTTTCGCGGATCGTCAGGCTCGCTGCCATTGCGTATCTCGAAATGAAGATGGTCGTCTTCTTCGAATTCAAAAAGCGAAGTCCGGCCGATCCGGCCGATAGTGTCGCCCTTCGAGACTATCTCCCCGAGCTCGATCAGATCATTTTTAGCCAGATTGCCGTATACGGAAATGATACCGTTTCCGTGATTTATTTCAACTGTGATACCCAGCCTGTCATCTTCGTCTATGCGCGTCACTGTTCCGGATGCGCATGCACTGACGGTCGTTCCGGATGGAGCTGCGATATCGATGCCGCTGTGAGTCATGTACTGATCGAGAGTTTTGTGATATACAGGCATATCCATGGAATAATCCATGATGATATCGCCGGTAACGGGAACAATAAATGATGATCCGTCTGTTTCCCCGCTGTTTTCCGAAGTGTCTCTGCTGTCTACTATGTTCTGCGATGCTTCTGTGCTTTCGTCGACAGCCTTTTCCTTGACGACGTCTGCGGCTTTTTCCGACTGCATATTGTCGTGAACTTTGTCGATGCTGGCTTTCACGACAAAAATAGAAACTATCGCCATAAGACAAAAGCATAACACCAGAGCGGCAGCAGGTCTGTCTTTTTGTTTTTTATCCTGTCTCATGTATACCTTACCTCCTGTATTTTTTAGTATCGACAGATACAGGAAAATTAATACTGCTAAAAACAAGTAATTGTGCTATAATTGTATACAGTTTTGGCTGCGCTCGATGCGAGGCGAAACTTAAAACTACGATAAACAAGAGGTGATAAAATTATGGCGGAATATCATTTAGCCAGACAGAACGGAAGAAACATACCACAGGAAGACAAGATCTTCGGAATAAGCAACAGAGCGAAAAAGATGATAGCTGAAGAGGGTGCGGATAAAGTCATCAACGCGACTATAGGTTCGCTGCTCGACGATGACGGCAGACTTATCGTGCTTTCATCAGTCGATAAAGTGTTCAGAGAGCTCGATCCTCAGGATTATGCGGATTATGCTCCGATAGGCGGGACACCTGCATTCAGAGAAGCTGTAAAGAAGGCAGCTTTCGGATCATATGAGCCAAAGGGATTTACGGAAGCGGTAGCTACTCCCGGCGGTACAGGCACGCTCAGAAACGTGATAGCTAATTATTCCGAACCCGGAGATAAAATCATCACCTCAGACTGGCACTGGGCGCCATACAATACTATCGCGGGCGAGATAGGCAGAAGCGTTGCGACATTCGAGCTTTTTACAGCGGACAGGAAGTTCAACTGGGAATCGTTCAGGGAAACTGTGAACGGGCTTCTGGAAAGCCAGCAGAGCCTCGTCGTGATACTGAACACGCCGGCGCACAATCCTACTGGATATTCGCTGACGCTCGAGGACTGGGACAACGTGGTCAGAGTACTCACAGAAGCGGCAGAGACGGGAAAAGCGATAGCGCTGGTAGTGGATGCCGCATATATAGATTTCGCAGGAGACGAGGAAGAATACAGAAGATTCCTGCCGAAGCTCGAGGAGCTTCCTGCAAACGTGCTTCCGATCATAGCGTACAGCCTTTCCAAGACATATACGCTTTACGGAACGAGATGCGGCGCGATGATCTGCATGGCGAAGACGAAAGAGATCGCGGATGAATTCAGGCGTGTGTGCGAATATTCGTCGAGAGGATCATGGTCGAACAGCGCCAGAGTGGGTCAGGTGATACTTTCGAAGATATATGCCGACAAGGAGCTGCTCAGGAAGGTCGACGAGGAGCGCGCATACTACAGAGATATGCTGCTCGCAAGAGGCAGAGCTTTCGAGGAAGAGGCGGAAAAGGCCGGCCTGGAGACTGTTCCTTTCGATGCGGGATTCTTCGTGTCGATACCGTGCGACGATCCTGATGCGATCAGCGCAGAGCTGGAAAAGCAGGGGCTGTTCATAGTTCCTCTTGCAAAGGGCCTCAGAGTTTCGGTCGCTTCGGTTTCAGAAGAGAAGTGCAGGAAGATACCTGCGATGATCAAAGCGGCAATGGACGAAAAATAAGGTGTCCGGCAGACCTGCAGATGTATACGGGCGTCATGTGCCGATAGAGTGAATGATAAAGGCAGTCGTGAACTTTGACAGATGCGGCTGTCTTTTTTGCTGCAAAAAATTTTCATTTGTACGGTGGCTGACGGGAAGTTTTTTTGATTTGCGATGTAATTGTAAAAAATATGTTGACGACTGTTTTAGCGGAAGATATAATGCCGCCATCGACGGTTAGTTAATGTTAATTAACCGCATGGAAAAACGATTACACTTTTTTGGTATAGTGAAAACGAGGAGGTTTAATTAATGGGAGCAACAAGAAAATGGCTGCTGGGTGCAGTTTTAGGACTTGTGATGGTGCTGGGACTGATGCCGTCTGCGGCATTTGCAGGAGAAGGAGACGTGGAGATAAACGAAACGAATTTCCCGGACTCTGTATTCAGAACTTACATAGAGAAGAACTGCGATAAGGATGGAGATAAAGCTCTGAGCGAAAGCAGAAGCAAAAGCTGAAAACGCTGCGAATACAGGCGATGAGAGCAACATCGCATTGTGGATCGCATTACTGCTCGCGAGCGGTGCGGCAGCAGGCGCAGTAGCTGTAAGAAAAAGAAAACTTTCTGTGAAATAATTAAATAAGTATGAAGGATGAGGCGGTCGTGCTGATGTAAAACATTGGCGCACCGTCTTTTTCTTTAGGTGCAAAGCTGAGACTGGGGGTTTGCGGAAAATAAAGGAAATATATATTGACATTATTTTACAAAAATGATATATTTTTCACGTAAACATACTGCCTGTCCGGGCAGCAGAAAGAGGTATTGCTGAATAGATTTTTTATTCCAAGGGAGGAGAGTATTATGAACGGCAGCAATTTTGACAGGGAGATATCATTCGATATAGTTGAGCACTTAGGCGTGATAACGACGTATTCGACGGGGTGGAACAAGGAACTCAATCTCGTCAGCTGGAACGGCGCAGCTCCGAAGTATGACATAAGGGAGTGGTCGCCGGATCATGCACATATGTCGAGGGGAGTCACGCTGCATGAAAAAGAGATGAGAACGATCCTGGATCTGATCAGAAACAGGAATCGAAAAAGCAGATATGACAGCAGAGGGGCCGGAAGCAGCAGTGTGAGCCGGCCGGGCGTACCGGACGGTGAAACGCAGCGCAGAAGGGAAGAGCGTGATGACGGTGTGAGCACCGGTCAGAGAGCATGCGCTGCAAAGGCGTGCTCCGAAACTGCCGGTGGTGGTGATGCGGCAGATCGAGAAGAAGGCCACGGCGCAGCGTTCATGGGTACATGCGATGATCACGGATGTATTTCGTGCGCTGATGATACAGAGCCTGTGGAGACCGTATGCGGGATAGATGAAGCAGGGTACGAGGAAGATGGGATGAACAGCGTCTTCTGATATGCCGGCGGCGGCAGTTTTATGCTGCCCGCCCGGCTTTGCCTGGTGCCGGATACGGCAGTGGAGCTCCTGTGTGCAGTCTGTGGCGGCAATACTGAACCGCATGTGGTTTTTACTCTGTGCATATGATATACTGAATATATTTCATCCATATGAAAAAACAAGAGAAAGGGTAACATATATGAAAATAAGGTTACGCATAAATCCCGGGGACAGTTTCCGGGAACTCACGAGAGAAGAGCCATTTGCGCTGAGAGAGCTGGCAGGTGAATTCAGGAATGAACTGTCGGCTACGGTGATGCTGGCGCTGGTCAACGGAAAGTATGAAGAACTGACTTATGAAATAACTGACGATGCAGATATAACTTTTCTTGATATAAGAGATCACAGCGCGTTCATCGCGTATCAGAACAGTCTTTGTCTCATATATCTCAAGGCGGTGCATGACGTCATGGGAAACAATGCTGCTGTAAAGATAGAAAACTCGCTCAACAAGAGCCTTTACACGGAGATCGAGGCAGAGACCCCTCTGAACGATGAACAGCTGCGTGCGGTGGAATACCGCATGAAGGAGATCGCTGAAGAGGATATCCCTATCGTGCGAGAAGTCTATAGGCGCGATGAGGCGGTCGGCATATGGGAAGAGTACAACTGCATGGAAAAAGCCAGACTGCTGGAGGAAACTAAAAGTATCGTGAACGCCAAGTTTTACAGCATAGACGGATACAGGAATTTTTTCTATGGCCTGATGGCTCCGTCTACGGGATATATCGGGCGTTTCCAGCTGATGAAATACAGAGACGGAGTGCTTCTGAGATTTCCTCAGCCGTCGGCTCCGGATCGTCTGCCGGGATACATAGATGACAAACAGATATATGCGGCTTTTGAAGAGGAGAAAGAGTGGCACAGACTGCTTGGCGTGTCATATCTGCCGGATCTGAACGACAAGATACGTGCAGGCGACGCCAAGAAGTTCATACTGCTTTCTGAAGCTTTGCATGAAAAGAAGGTCGCCGAGATCGCGGACTGCATCACCAGACGTAACAAACGACTGATACTGATCGCGGGGCCGTCTTCATCGGGCAAGACGACGTTTGCGAAACGCCTGTGCGTGCAGCTGATGGTAAACGGTCTGCAGCCTCTTTACATGGGACTGGATGACTACTACAAAGAAAGATGTGACTCTCCGGTGGACGAGGACGGAAATTATAATTTCGAGAATCTCGAGGCGCTGGATATCGATCTTTTCAACGATAATATGAACAGACTCCTGGCGGGAGAGGCTGTGGATCTGCCGGAGTTCGACTTTACAAAGGGACAGAAGGTCTTCGGCAAGAGGATAACGACGCTCCAGCCTGATCAGCCTATAATCATAGAGGGCATACACGGTCTGAATGAACGGCTGACCGAGAGGATCGACGAAAGCCAGAAATTCCGCATATATATAAGCCCGTTCACGCAGCTCAACATCGACAGGCACAACAGAGTGACGACTACGGATGCCAGGATGATAAGACGTATCGTGAGGGATTATGAATTCCGCGGGAGCTCTGCTGCGGAGACAATCGCGCTGTGGCCGAAGGTGAGAGCGGGAGAGGATCGGAACATATTCCCTTACAATGACAGGGCAGATGTGATGTTCAATTCGGCGCTCACATATGAGCTTTCTGTACTGAGAAAGTACGTAGAACCTATTCTGGAAGAAGTGGATGAGCACAGCTCGGAATATGCCGAGGCAGTGCGCCTGCTGAAATTTATCAGGTTCTTTGACAGCATAGAGGATGACAAGGTGATACCGAACAACTCTATAATAAGAGAGTTCATCGGAGGAAGTGTATTCGTAGAGTAGCTTTGCCGTGAGGGCAGATGTGCGGAATGCAGAGCGTCTGCCTGCCGGAAGTTTTGGTAAATCAGTAAAAAAGGAGTTAACAATGATTGCAGTAATAGGTTGTGCAAAAGAAACTGTCAATGTAAAGATGAGTATGCCTATGGACGAGGGCGAAAGAGCGCTCATGGGCATAGAAGAGCCGAAGACTGAAGCGGATATCAAGGATGATGAGATCGCTGTAAAAGACAGCGGCTGTGGAGTGAATATCGCAAAGCAGCTCGCGGCGCTCGGATATGAGACGGAGTTCATTTCTGTGGTAGGTGATGATACGCTGGGAGCGGCAGTGAAGGCGGGCCTGGATGATGCAGGTGTAAAGCGCGGAGGCGTCGATGCGATGCCGGGAAGCACTGCTGTAGACGTGCATTTTCTGAATGTGCTGGGTGAGATCGTGATGTTCAATAAGAATCTGGAGGCGGTGAAAAAAATAACACCGGACTTCGTACGATCAAAAGCGGATATACTGGATAGAGCTGATTATATAGTTGTAGACGGAAGCATACCTCAGGAGACGATAGAATACATAGCCGGAGAATACGGTCCGCGTGACAATGTCAAGATCTTCTTCGATCCGGCGAGCGTTTCAGGCGGATATAAAGCGGCAGATATACTGGAGCATTTCCATTGCGTGCTGCCGGGCAGGATGGAAGCCGAGGCCATGACCGGAAAGACTGTTCTCGGTGAAGAACAGTTGCGGGAGGCGGGTCTGTTCTTTGAAGAATCAGGTATAGACAGATGCGTGATAACTATCAAAGGCGGCGGCATGTATTACAGAGAAGGCGAGTCTGAAGGGATACTCAGACCGGAAAAACTGTTCCCGTTCGGGAGCACTTCGGGAGCGGGAGATGTGGTATCGGCAGCAGTGATAGCAGGTACGATAGAAGGGAAGGATATGGAGACTGTTGCTAAGGAGGCAATGGCAAAAGCGGCGGCGTTCCTGTCCGAGCTTGGTCTTAAAGCTGTGGAGGACTGATCTGCGCAGCAGCGGTGAGGAGATTTGCAAATGATAACGTACGGACATGAAATACCTGTAAAGGAATACAATTCGATCAGAGAGTCGGTAGGATGGAAAGTGCTGAGGGAGGAGCAGGCTCAGAAAGGCCTCGACAGATCAGAGTTCCTGATAGCGGCTTACGATGGTGAAAAGGCGGTGGCGTCTGCGAGAGTCGTTGGCGACGGCGGATACATGCATCTTATCGCTGACGTGATGGTGCGACCTGAATATCAGGGGAGAGGCATAGGCGCTGAGATGCTGAAGGCGATAAGCGGCTGGTTTGAGGACCTCGCGTCTGACGGCAGATGTATACTGATAAACCTTATGGCGACGAAGGGGAATGAGCCGTTTTATGAAAAGTTCGGATTTGTGACGCGCCCTAACGACAGCATGGGAGCGGGAATGGTCCGGTGGATAAACGGGTGATCCATGTCGAAAGCTTTGTGGTTTCATGACTGTCGATCTTTAGCTCGGCTGGTACGGCGCTGTGCAGACATGATGACACGGCGGTATGATTTCGACAGATGCTGATTTATATGAACGGTTACGGGACGGATGTGCCGGCAAACGTGTTTTGCCGGTGCAGCGTCCCGTTTTTGCGCTGTGAGAGGGCGGCGGCCGGCTGTGGTTTCCTGTTCGATCCGCAGATACAGCGTGCGGTATCCCGGTGAAAACGCATCTCCGGACAATGCTTTAAACAGGTCTACGGGTTTGATAAAGCAGGAGCTGGAACGACAAAATAAGGCTGTGCAAAAAATTTTTTTAAAAAAATAATTTCTGTTTGAAAACGGCCTGAAAACTTTGTCCGGACGAAAAAGAAACACGGTATGACGTGTACGAGATGCGTGACTTATAAGCGTTGAAAATACAAGATTTTGCATAGCAAAAAAACACAAAAAACTTTCCTGAAAACTATTGCATAAATCAGGATAATGTTATATACTACAAAGGCTTGTGTAAGGCGATGAGGTGGGAAGTTACCTTGCTATAGGAGAATTTCCACTGAGAATTGTCCCCACGAAGATGGGGGCGGAGGGATTCGCTGATTTTTTGTTTTGTGTAAAACATAGGAAACACACGAAACCGTGTACGACGCAGGCGAAACCACTGTACACGCTCTGCGAACCGCCGGAACTTGCGGTTTTGAGTGCGGTTCGGAAGCAGAAAAATCAAGCTTAAAGAACCCCTTGTACGAGCATAGCGAAAACAGTACAAAAAATTTAGGAGGAAAGAAATGAGCGAATTACAGAAAATCAGAATCAAGCTTAAGGCTTATGATCACGCGCTTCTTGATCAGTCGGCAGCAAAGATCGTTGAGACTGCAAAGAAGACAGGTGCCGAAGTTTCAGGTCCTATCCCGCTTCCTACAGAGAAGGAAGTAGTTACGATCCTGAGAGCGGTCCATAAGTACAAGGATTCAAGAGAACAGTTCGAACAGAGAACTCACAAGAGACTGATCGACATCACAAGTGCGACAGCAAAGACTACAGATGCACTCACTAAGCTGGATCTGCCGTCAGGTGTCGACATCGAGATCAAGCTCTAACAGAAGAGCGGCAAAATCAAAAGCGAAGGGAACTCCCTTAGTATGACCGCAGAGCGGTCCGCTGTAAGAAACATTGTGCCGGTCGCCTGGGAAGGCGATGCGGACAAGAAGGAGGAAGAATAAACCATGAAAACAATTTTAGGCAAAAAGATGGGCATGACGCAGATCTTTACTGAGCATGGCGCGGTAGTACCTGTAACAGTTGTTGAAGCAGGTCCTATGACGGTTACACAGATCAAAACTGTTGAAACTGACGGATATGACGCAGTGCAGTTCGGTTTTGAAGATGCAAAGCCTCAGAGAGTGAACAAGCCGATGACTGGACATTTCGAAAAAGGCGGAGTGGCACCTAAGAAGCATCTGGCAGAGTTCAGACCTGAAGAGGGTGAAACTTATGAAGTCGGACAGCAGATCACAGTTGCAGACTTCGAAGTAGGCAAGAAGCTGGACGTGACAGGCACTTCAAAGGGTAAAGGTACTCAGGGTAACATCAAGAGACACGGACACCACAGAGGACCTATGAGCCACGGTTCAAAGCACAAGAGACTCGCAGGCGCGCTCGCTGCAGGTACTTACCCTTCAAGAGTCTTCAAGGGTAACGCAGGTCCGGGAAGAATGGGCCGTGAGACAGTTACTGTTCAGAACGTTGAACTGGTAAAAGTTATAGAAGAGAAGAACCTTATGCTGATAAAGGGTGCAGTTCCGGGAAATAAAGGCGGACTCGTTCGCATCCAGTATGCAGTAAAGGGTCAGGACAAATAGATGACTTCAGGAAGGAGGAAGTAAAATGTCAAAAGTGACAATGCTTAACATGGCAGGCCAGGAAGCCGGAGAACTCGAATTAAAAGATGAGATATTCGGTATCGAGCCAAACCAGAATGCAGTGCATGCAGTGATAAAAAACATTTTAGCTAACAGAAGACAGGGAACACAGTCTGCAAAGACCAGAGCTGAAGTCAGAGGAGGAGGCAGAAAACCTTTCAGACAGAAGGGAACAGGCCGCCACAGACAGGGAAGCTCAACGGACCCTTCACAGGTAGGAGGAGGTGTGGTATTCGCACCGAAGCCAAGGAGCTACAGATACACATTACCTAAGAAGCTCAGAAGACTGGCAATGCTGTCAGCGCTTTCTTCAAAAGCTGCAGAAAAAGAACTGATCGTTATCGACGAGATCAAGTTCGAGCAGCCTAAGACAAAAGAAATGGTAAAGATGCTTGAAAACATCAAAGCTGAAAAGAAAGCACTTATAGTAATGGCTGAGAAGGATGAAAACACTGTAAGATCCGCAGCCAACATCCCGGGAGTAAGAACAGCTCTGGTTACGACAATGAACGTATATGACATCATCAATCATACAAACTTCATCGTAACGAAAGAAGCTGTGAAGAAGATTGAGGAGGTGTACTCATAATGAAAACGCCTTACGATGTAATAATCAAGCCTGTTATTTCAGAAAAGAGTATGGAAGACGCACAGGTTAAGAAATACACATTCAAGGTTGCAACAGATGCAAACAAGACAGAAGTGAAGAAAGCAGTTGAAGAGATCTTCGGTGTGGAAGTTGCAAAAGTAAACATCATGAACGTTGTAGGAAAAGAAAAGAGAATGGGAAGATACGTTGGTATGACTGCCGCTAGCAAGAAGGCAATCGTAACCCTTACAGACAGCAGTAAGGAAATCGAATTCTTCCAGAGTCTGTAATACAGGAGGTAGATATAAATGGGAATCAAGAAATATAATCCGACCACTCCTGGTTTAAGAGGAATGACGGTTTCCACTTTCGAGGAAATCACTTGCACGACACCGGAAAAATCGCTTACAGTGACTCTCAAAAAGCATGCCGGAAGAAATGTAAGAGGTAAGATCACTGTAAGACACAGAGGCGGCGGATACAGACCTAAGTACAGAATAATCGACTTTAAGAGAAACAAAGACGGCATACCTGGTACGGTTGCCACTATTGAATACGACCCTAACAGATCGGCAAACATCGCTCTGATAAACTACGCAGACGGTGAAAAGAGATACATCATCGCACCTAACAAACTGACTGTAGGAACAGTTATCGAGTCAGGCGCAGATGCTGATATCAAGATCGGAAACGCACTTCCGCTTGCAAACATTCCTGTAGGTACTGTTATCCACAACGTGGAACTCAAGCCTGGAAAAGGCGGACAGATGGTAAGATCCGCAGGAAACGGCGCACAGCTCATGGCTAAGGAAGGAAACTTCGCACAGGTGAGACTGCCGTCCGGAGAAGTTAGAAAAGTAAGGATCGAGTGCAGAGCTACGATCGGAGAAGTTGGAAACATCGATCACCAGAACATCCAGATCGGTAAAGCAGGAAGAAAGAGACACATGGGTATCAGACCTACAGTAAGAGGTTCCGTAATGAACCCTAACGATCACCCTCACGGCGGTGGTGAAGGTAAGGCAGGAATCGGTAGAGTCAGCCCTGTTACACCTTGGGGTAAACCTGCACTTGGATATAAGACAAGAAAGAAAAAGAAAGATTCTAACAAATATATCGTAAAGGGTAGAAAAGAAAAATAAAAGGAAGGAGCAGAAATAATGGGCAGATCACTTAAAAAGGGTCCTTTCGTAAACGCTAAGCTGCTCAAAGCCATCGAAGAGATGAACGCGGCTAACGAAAAGAAAGTAATCAAAACATGGTCAAGACCATCAACAATATTCCCGCAGATGGTGGGACACACTATCGCAGTGCACGATGGAAGAAAACATGTTCCTGTATATATTACAGAAGACATGGTAGGTCACAGACTGGGAGAATTTGCTCCTACGAGAACCTACAGAGGTCACGCAGCTGACAAGAAGACAAACTAAGAAAGGGAGATAATTAAAAATGGAAGCAAAAGCAATTGCAAAATATGTAAGAATGTCTCCTATCAAACTTAAGCCAGTTACTGATCTGGTAAGAGGTAAAGATTTAAACGAGGCATTGAACATTTTAAAGTTCACTCCTGGCAAGGGAGCAGAAATAGTAGAAAAGGTTGTTAAGTCTGCTGCTGCCAATGCAGACGTAAAAGAGATGAATACTGACAATCTTTATGTCGCTGAAGTTTACGCTAACCAGGGACCGACTATGAAAAGATGGAGAGCTGGATCACAGGGTAGAGCATCGATAATCTTAAAGAGAAGCAGCCATGTGGGCGTTACTCTGAAGGAAAAGAATTAAGGATAGGAGGTTTCATTAGATGGGTCAGAAAGTAAGTCCTCATGGACTGAGAGTAGGCGTAATAAAAGATTGGGATTCAAAATGGTATGCAGATAAAAACAAATTCGCTGACTATCTCGTAGAAGACAACAAGGTGAGAGAATTTGTAAAGAAAAAGCTGTATTCTGCAGGAGTTTCCAAGGTTTTACTTGAAAGAGCAGCAGAGAACAAGCTTAAAGTGATCGTACTGACAGCTAAGCCTGGTATGGTTATCGGCAGATCAGGAACAGGAATCGACGAGCTCAAGGCAGAACTCGAAAAGATGACTGGCAAGACGATCATCATAGATATCAAAGAAGTAAGAAGAGCAGAACTTGACGCACAGCTCACAGCTGAAAGCATCGCACAGGCTCTCGAAAGAAGAGTTTCATTCAGAAGAGCTATGAAACAGGCTATCGGCAGAACGATGAAAGCCGGCGCAAAGGGTATCAAGGTGCTTGCATCAGGAAGACTCGGCGGAGCTGAAATCGCAAGATCAGAAAAGTACAGCGAAGGTAACGTACCTCTTCACACACTCAGAGCTGATATCGACTATGGATTCGCAGAAGCTGATACGACTTACGGCAAACTGGGCGTTAAAGTCTGGATAAACCATGGCGAGATCCTCGACAAAGGTCTCAAGAACCCTGTTCCTGAAGAAAAGGAAGGCAGAAGAGACGGCAAGAAGAAGGGTGACAGAAGACCGAGAAGAGACGGAGACAGAAGACCGAGAAGAGACGACAGAAGAGACAGGAACGAAATACCTAAGGCAGTAAACCAGAGAGTGAGAAAGCCTAAGGCAGAACCTGTTCAGGAAGCACAAGTTGAAGAAGCACAGACTACTGCAGAAGCACCTGCTGAAGCAGCAGCTGAAGAATAGACGATAGTGAAAGGAGGACAGCGTCATGTTAATGCCAAAGCGCGTTAAACGCAGAAGAGTCCACAGAGGCAGAATGAAAGGTAAGGCTACAAAAGGCAACACTGTGACATACGGTGATTATGGTCTTACTGCAACAGAATGTGGATGGATAACTTCAAACCAGATTGAAGCAGCCAGAATAGCTATGACCAGATCTGTTAAGAGAGGTGGTAAGGTTTATATCAAAATCTTCCCTCACAAGCCGGTAACTAAGAAACCTGCTGAAGTACGAATGGGTTCCGGTAAAGGTGCTCCTGAGTACTGGGTAGCAGTAGTAAAACCGGGCAGAGTAATGTTTGAGATAGAAGGTGTTACAGAAGCCCAGGCAAGAGAAGCGATGAGACTTGCGGCTCACAAATTGCCAGTCAAGTGTAAATTTGCCATCAGTGAAAAGATCGCAGAAAAGGGTGGTGAAGCATAATGGAATTAAAGAAAATGAGAGAAATGTCAGAAGCAGAACTGAATGCGGAATTACTGAAGATGAAAAAAGATCTTTTCAACCTCAGATTCCAGCACGTTACAGGACAGCTTGAAAACCCTATAAAGATGCGTGAGACAAAGAGAGATATCGCAAGGGTTAAAACCATTATAAGAGAAAAAGAACTCGCAAAGGTTCAAGGCTAACGGAAAGGAGGATGTATTATGGCAGTTGAAAGAAACAGAAGAAAGACAAGAGTCGGCATAGTTGTAAGCGACAAAATGGATAAGACAATTGTCGTAGCAGTTGAAGACTTCGTAAGACATTCCCTTTACGGAAAGGCTGTAAAGAGAACTAAGAAGATCAAGGCTCACGACGAAAACAATGAATGCCAGATCGGCGATAAAGTTAGAATTATGGAAACAAGACCTCTCTCAAAAGACAAGAGATGGAGACTTGTGAATGTTGTTGAGAAAGTTAAGTAAGGAGGCGCCTAACAATGATTCAGACTGAAACAAGATTAAAGGTTGCTGACAACTCCGGAGCTAAAGAACTTTTATGCATACGTATACTGGGAGGCACAAGCCGTCAGTATGCAAACATCGGCGATGTTATCGTTTGTGCGGTAAAAGATGCAGCGCCTGGCGGAGTAGTAAAAAAAGGTGATGTAGTCAGAGCCGTTGTTGTAAGAACGAAGCATGGTGCCAGAAGAGCAGACGGCAGCTATGTAAAGTTTGACCAGAATGCAGCAGTAGTTATTAAGGATGATTTACAACCGGTTGGAACCCGTATCTTCGGACCTGTAGCAAGAGAACTGAGAGATAAGGGATTCATGAAGATAGTGTCCCTGGCACCGGAAGTATTATAGGAGGTGTACGAGATGCGAATTAAGAAAGATGACACAGTAATAGTACTTGCCGGAAAAGACAAAGGAAAAACCGGAAAAGTATTAAAGGCTTTCCCTAAGAAGGGCAGAGTTATAGTAGAAGGTGTTAACGTTCAGACAAAACATCAGAAGCAGACTCAGAAGGAAGCTGCTGAGATCAAGCATCAGGAAGGTCCTATCGATGTTTCTAACGTTATGTACTATGACACAAAGGCAAAACAGCCGAGCAGAATCGGTTACAAAGTAGAAGACGGCAAGAAGGTCAGAGTAGCTAAGAAGACCGGCGCCGTAATAGACTAGGAAAGGAGGAGACGGTTTTGGCAAGATTAAGAGAATCTTATAAAAAAGACGTGTTCCCTGCACTGATGGAACAGTTCAAATATGACAATGTGATGCAGGTACCTAAGCTTGAAAAGGTCACTATCAACATGGGACTTGGCGAAGCAAAGGAAAACGCTAAGATACTGGAAAGCGCAGTTGAGGAAATCGGCCTGATCGCTGGACAGAGACCTGTCGTTACAAGAGCAAGAAAATCAATCGCAAACTTCAAAGTTAGACAGGGCATGCCTGTTGGAGCCAAGGTAACTTTAAGAGGCGATAACATGTACGAATTTATCGATAAGCTTTTCAACATCGCTCTTCCGAGAGTAAGAGACTTCAAGGGCGTGAGCAAGAACTCGTTTGACGGTAGAGGAAACTACTCGATGGGTATCAAGGAACAGCTCATATTCCCTGAAATCAACTACGACAAGGTTGACACGATCAAGGGCATGAACATCGTATTCACTACAACGGCTAACACTGACGAAGAAGCAGCAGCACTGCTCGCAGGACTTGGTCTGCCGTTTGAGAAATAAGAAATTATAATTTACAGCAGTGTCTGAGCCGGCAGATTTCAAGGAGATCTGCTGAGCCACACTCGAAATTATAAAGGAGGAAGAAATGGCAAAAACTTCATTAAAAGTGAAGCAGCAGAGAAAACCTAAGTTTTCTACACGTGCATATACAAGATGCAGAATATGCGGAAGACCTCATTCAGTACTGAGAAAGTATGGAATTTGCCGTATCTGCTTCAGAGAGCTTGCTTACAAAGGTGAAATCCCTGGCGTAAAGAAAGCTTCATGGTAGGATATACCATCTAGTGCGTGATATATAAATCAAGTTAAAACTACTATCCATCAAGCGGGACTGCATTCATGCGAAAGCTTCGGGTGCAAGCCGAACTAATGGAGGAAGGAGAACAAGACACAATGACAATGACAGATCCTATTGCAGATATGCTGACAAGAATCAGAAATGCAAATACTGCAGGTCATAAGACAGTTGATATCCCTGCTTCAAAGATGAAAAAATCGATCGCAGGGATCCTTAAGGAAGAGGGCTATATCGAAGATTTCAAAGTAACAGATGACAACAAGCAGGGCGTTATCACAGTTACTATGAAGTATGGTCCTGATAAAGAAAGAGTAATAAGCGGAATCAGAAAGATTTCAAAGCCGGGTCTCAAGTCATATGCTAAGGCTAATGAAATTCCAAGAGTTTTAGGCGGACTGGGAATCGCAGTTATCTCCACATCAAAGGGAGTAATCAGCGACAAGGAAGCAAGAAAGCTCGGAATCGGCGGCGAAGTAATTTGTTATGTATGGTAGGAGGATATAAAAATGTCAAGAATAGGTAAAAAACCGATCGCTCTTCCTGCCGGTGTTGAGGTCAAAGTTGGCGACAAGAACGTCGTAACAGTAAAAGGCCCTAAAGGCGAATTGCAGGAAAAGCTCAGCAGCTTATTAAATATAGAAGTAAAAGACAACGTGGTAACTGTATCGAGAGATGGTGACGATGCTGCAAAGAGAGCACAGCACGGTCTCGCAAGAACACTTATAAACAACATGGTTGTCGGTGTTACTGAAGGTTACGAAAAGAAGCTTCAGCTGGTAGGCGTTGGTTACAAGGCAGAGAAAAAAGGCAGCAAGCTGGTTATGAACCTCGGATATTCACATCCTGTAGAGATGGAAGATCCGGATGGAATAACTACAGAGACACCTGACGCTACAACAGTTGTTGTTAAAGGTATAGACAAGGCATTGGTCGGCAATTATGCTGCGAATATCAGATCGTGGAGAATACCTGAACCTTACAAGGCTAAGGGTATCAGATACGAAGGTGAATATATCCGCAGAAAAGAAGGTAAGACCGGGGCTTCATCATAAAGAAAGGAGTAAAATAAAATGGCTAAAGAAAGCAGAAATGATAAGCGTGTCGCCAGACATCAGAGAATTAGAAAAAACGTTTATGGAACTCCTGAGAAGCCTAGACTTTGCGTTTTCAGAAGTAGTAAGAATATTTCCGTTCAGGTTATCGACGATGTAAACGGAGTTACACTTGCTTCAGCTTCGACTGTAGACAAGGAATTAAAGTCACAGATCGCATATGGCGGTAACAAAGAAGCTGCCAAGGCAGTGGGAGAAGCTATTGCTAAGAGAGCACTTGCAAAAGGTATCGAAGAAGTTACCTTTGACAGAGGCGGATTCCTTTATCACGGAAGAGTTAAGGAACTTGCTGACGGCGCTCGTGAAGCAGGTTTGAAATTCTAACAGGAGGTAAGTTGAATGCGTAATACTATAGATGTATCAAAGCTTGACTTAAACGAAACTATTGTAAGCATTAGACGTGTTGCCAAGACCGTTAAGGGCGGAAGAAACATGAGATTCAGTGTTACAGTAGTTGTCGGTGACGGGGATGGACATGTAGGTGTCGGCCTCGGCAAGGCTCAGGAAATTCCTGAAGCTGTAAGAAAAGCTACAGAAGATGCTAAGAAAAATATAATAACTGTTCCGACTGTAGGAACAACGATCCCTCACAGAAATCTGGGCGTGTTCGGCGCAGGAAGAGTTCTTCTTATGCCGGCTGCACAGGGTACTGGAGTTATCGCCGGTTCATCAGTTCGTACTGTACTGGAAGCTGCAGGTATCAAGGATATCAGAGCTAAGTCCATCGGATCGAACAACACTGGTAACATGGCGTACGCAACTATCGAAGGTCTCAGGAACCTTACAACTGTAGAAGAAGTTGCAAGAAAAAGAGGGAAGACGAAGGAAGAAATCTTAGGATAAGGAGGAAGAAACAATGGCAAAGATGATAAAAGTCACATTGACAAAAAGTGTTATTGGCGCTTCCCCTAAACAGAAAAAGGTTGTAGAAGCGTTAGGACTCAAGAAGATGCACCAATCAGTTGAACTTGTTGACTCTCCGGTAACAAGAGGAGCGGTAAACAAGGTATCGCATCTTTTGACTGTAGAAGAACTATAGGATAGGAGGTGCGAAAGATGAAACTTCACGAATTAAGAGCTGTTCCGGGTGCAACTAAGGCACCTAAGAGAAAAGGTCGCGGTACAGCCAGCGGACAGGGTACTACTGCCGGCAGAGGTATGAACGGACAGAAGTCCAGAAGCGGCGGCAAAATAAGACCGGGATTTGAAGGCGGACAGATGCCGCTGTACAGACGAATCCCTAAGAGAGGATTCACTAATATCTGGGGAACAGAATATACCGTACTCAACGTTGCTGACCTCAACAGATTCGAAGCAGGTACAGAGGTAACTCCTGAGCTGCTCAAGGAAGCTGGTGTTGTAAAGCAGGTAAAAGACGGAATCAAGATCTTAGGTAACGGAACTCTTGAGAAAAACATCACAGTTAAAGCTCATAAGTTCAGCAAGACTGCAGTAGAAAAAATCGAAGCTGCCGGAGGAAAGGCAGAGGTGATCTAATGGAGATGATCAGAACAGTTGCAAAAGCTTGGAACATTCCTGATATCAGGAAAAAAATCATCTTTACGCTTGTTATGCTCCTGATTTTCAGAATCGGATCTCAGATCCCCGTACCGGGAATCGACAGAGACATTCTGGCACAGACATTTGACAGCGGAACAGGACTTTTTGCTCTGTTCAATCTGTTCTCCGGAGGCGCGTTCAGTAACTTTACTATATTCGCACTGAGTATCACACCGTACATCACGGCATCGATCATACTCCAGCTCCTGACGATCGCGGTACCTTCACTTGAAAGACTGGCGAAGGAAGGAACTGAGGGAAGAAAGAAGATCGCACAGTATACCAGATATATGACAGTAATACTTGCGATAATACAGGCGATAGGCGTATCTGTCGGTCTTTTCAGACAGGCGCTTATCAGCACATCTTTCTTTGATGTAGCTGTCATCGTACTGGTACTCACAGCAGGAACGGCATTCCTGATGTGGCTGGGCGAACAGATCAACGAATATGGTATCGGAAATGGTATTTCGCTCATAATCTTCGCGGGAATAGTATCCCGACTGCCATCCGCAGTTCAGGAGATTTGGACGAAACTCCAGGACGGCAGCATGAGTATAGTTACACTGATTATTTTCCTGATCTTCTGTGTACTCGTAATAGTAGGTATCATAGAAGTGCAGCAGGGCCAGAGAAGGATTCCTGTGCAGTATGCGAAGAGAGTTGTCGGAAGGAAGATGTACGGCGGTCAGGCTACACATATTCCACTCAAGGTGAATCAGGCAGGAGTTATCCCTGTAATATTCGCAATGTCATTCCTGCAGTTCCCGCTGACCATAACGTACTTTATGGATAATCAAAGCAGTGCCGCTGCCTGGATAGAAAAATGGCTTTCGCCTACTGGAACGCCGGGCGTATGGGTATATGCAGCATTCAATATAGTGCTGATAATATTCTTCACTTACTTCTATACATCAGTAACTTTCAATCCTGTGGAAGTTGCACAGAATATGAAGGCAAACGGAGGATTTATCCCTGGCATCAGACCTGGAAAGGCTACTATTGAATATCTAAACAGAGTTATGACAAGAATTACCTTTGTAGGAGCACTGTTCCTGGCAGCCGTTGCGATACTGCCTACAGTAGTGAGCCAGCTCGGAGGTCTCAACTTCCACTTTGGCGGAACATCACTTCTGATCGCGGTAGGTGTGGCGCTTGATACGATGAAACAGCTGGAACAGCAGATGGTAATGAGAAATTATCAGGGCTTCCTTAAATAAAGGAGAACCGGTTTCGCAAAGCAAAAAGCACGAACCTTAAGGAGGTTAAGCTATGAATTTAATATTACTGGGCCCTCCGGGAGCAGGAAAGGGCACTCAGGCTGCTAAAATAATAGAAAAATACGATATCCCTCATATTTCGACTGGCGACATTTTCAGAGCCAACATCAAAGAAGGCACTGAGCTTGGTAAAAAAGCACAGGAGTATATGAACAAGGGTGAACTGGTTCCAGATGAACTGGTTGTAGAGATAGCAACAGACAGACTCAAGGCTGATGACTGCAAGAACGGATTCCTTCTTGACGGATTCCCTAGAACTGTTTTCCAGGCAGAAAAACTGGATGAGTTCCTGGCAGCACAGGGCAAGAAAGTCGATCACGTTCTCGATATCGATGTAGATAAAGACGAACTGATGGTAAGACTTACAGGCAGAAGAGTCTGCAAGACATGCGGCGCATCGTTCCACATCGTAAACATACCGCCTAAAGTAGAAGGCATATGTGACGAATGCGGAGCAGCCCTGATTCAGAGAGCTGATGACAATGCAGAGACAGCAGCTAACAGAATCGAAGTATACAATAAAGAAACAAAGCCGCTCATAGATTACTATGAAAAAGCCGGCAACATCGCTCACCTTGACGGAACGATAGGACTTGAAAATGTATTCAATGCTATTGTAGAGGTATTAGGTGAATAGGTATGATCATTATTAAATCAGATCAGGAAGTAGATTTAATGAGAGAATCGGGCAAGGTGACAGGGTTCATCCTCAAAGAGCTTGAAAACTTCATCAAGCCCGGTATATCTACCGCTGACATAAACAGATTTGTTGAAGACACCATAAGAAAAAACGGGATGATCCCTACTTTCAAAGGCTACTGCGGATTCCCCGCAAGCGCCTGTGTATCGATCAATGAAGAAGTTGTTCACGGTATTCCGGACAAGAAGAGGATCCTCAAAGAAGGCGACATCGTCAGTGTGGACGTCGGTTCCACATACAAAGGGTATGTGAGCGATGCGGCAAGGACTTATCCGGTAGGAAAGGTAAGCGACATTGCTCAGAAGCTGATGGATGCGACAAGAGACAGCTTCTTTGCAGGACTCGAATTCTGCAAGGTAGGCTACAGACTGTCGGATATATCACATGCCATACAGGTCAAGGCAGAGAGCGAAGGCTTCTCGGTAATAAGAGACTTCGTCGGACATGGAGTCGGACAGGAGATGCATGAGGAACCGCAGATCCCTAATTACGGAAAAGCGGGAAGAGGTCCCAGACTTGCAAAGGGAATGGTTTTCGCCATTGAACCTATGATCTGCGAAGGCGGATACGATGTCAGGACTCTTTCGAATGACTGGACTGTAGTTACCCTGGACGGTAAATTATCAGCTCATTACGAGAATACTGTGGTTATAACTGATGGTGAGCCCGAGCTCTTGACTCTGGCTGACTAAAAGCGAGGTGTTGATTAATGGCAAAGAAAGATGTCATAGAAGCGGAAGGCAAGGTAATAGAAGCACAGCCTAACGCAATGTTCATAGTAGAACTTGAGACCGGGCATAAAGTGCTGGCGCATGTTTCCGGTAAAATAAGAACCAATTACATCAGAATTATCCCGGGGGATAAGGTAAAGGTAGAATTATCACCGTATGATCTTACCAGAGGCAGGATCACATGGAGAGGCAAAGCGTAGATTCCATATCGTCAATCTGCGCGCTAAATCCCGCAGCTGTTTTGTGCCGGGTCACAGATCCGGGAAAGCGCTGCATGAGACCTCGCCAGAAATCATGATTTCGAGAGCAGGTTTCAAGATTTAAGCAGATCATAAAGGAGGATTAAAATGAAAGTCAGAGCTTCCGTAAAGCCTATCTGCGAAAAGTGCAAGGTAATCAAAAGAAAAGGAAAAGTTATGGTTATCTGCGAAAATCCTAAACACAAGCAGAGACAGGGCTAAAGCTGAAAATGTTTTGTTCCGGTGACTGTCCTCGCTTCTCGCAGGCAGACGCATCGTCTGCTCGAAGCTGTGGAGGTCATCTTCACAAAATATTTCACACAAATCATTTCAGCCGGCCGGTCCGGTAAAAAGGGCAGGGCAGCTGACTAATTATTATGGTTATATTGCTGACGGAATGATACCCGAAGCATATAAATCGATATAACACAAAGAACATCCCGTTTATATTACGACCCACCAGTATTGGTAATGGCGTGGATACGTGACGGAAGATGGGAATAGGAGGAAAATATGGCTCGTATAGCCGGTGTAGACTTACCAAATGAAAAAAGAATCGAAGCTGGTCTCACTTATATCTATGGTATAGGCTGGACTACTTCAAGAAAGATTTTAGAGAAGACCGGAATCAATCCTGACACAAGAGTCAAGGATCTCACAGAGGAAGAAGCCGGTAAAATCAGAAAGGTCATCGAATCAGACTACATGGTAGAAGGTGACCTCAGAAGAGATGTCAACATGAACATCAAGAGACTGATGGAAATCGGATGCTACAGAGGAATCAGACACAGAAGAGGTCTTCCAGTAAGAGGACAGAAGACTAAGACAAACGCCAGAACCAGAAAAGGTCCTAAGAAGACTGTAGGAAGAAAGAAGAAGTAAAGGAGGTAGAACGATATGGCTAAAGCTGTGAAGAAGGCAGTTAGAAAAAAGAGAAAAGAACGTAAGAATGTTGAAAAAGGCCAGGCACATATTCAGGCTACCTTTAACAATACATTAGTAACCCTGACAGATATGGCAGGAAATGCCCTTTCATGGTCAAGTGCAGGCTCACTGGGCTTTAAGGGATCAAGAAAGTCAACTCCGTTTGCTGCACAGTCAGCTGCAGAAGAAGCTGCAAAGGGTGCAATGGAGCACGGTCTTAAGACAGTTGAAGTTTATGTAAAGGGTCCTGGATCCGGCAGAGAAGCTGCCATCAGAGCACTTCAGACTGCAGGTCTTGAAATCACTATGATCAAGGATATCACACCGATACCACACAACGGATGCAGACCACCTAAGCGTAGAAGAGTCTAATTGAAGGGAGGAAACTAATATGTCAGTAAACAGAGATCCTATTTTGAAGAGATGCAGATCCCTTCAGATCGATCCTAGCCACTTAGGTATTTTTAAGGAATCAAAGAGAGCTCCTCAGAGAAGCATGAAGAAGATGAGCGAATACGGCTTACAGCTTCGTGAAAAGCAGAGAGCAAAGTTCATCTATGGAGTTCAGGAAAAGCAGTTCCGCAACACATTTGAAAAAGCAGCAAAGAAAAAGGGTATCACTGGTGAAAACCTTTTGATCATGCTTGAAAAGAGATTAGACAACGTAGTTTACAGAATGGGACTTTCGACTACGAGAAGAGAAGCTAGACAGCTGGTTGTACACAGCCACTTCCTCGTAAACGGCAAAAAGGTAAACATTCCTTCATATCAGGTTAAGCCTGGAGATGTTATCAAGGTAAAGGAAAAGAGCGTAAGCTCACCTAAATTCCAGGAGATAAAAGACATGACAGTAGGTCTCCCTGAGTGGCTGACTGTTGACAGAGAAAAGCTTGAAGGAAAAGTAGTAGCAGATCCTACAAGAGAACAAATCGATACACCGATCGCTGAGCACTTAATCGTCGAATTGTATTCCAAATAGTCCATTTACTGATCGCTACAGTTTTGGAATGAAAAGGAGGGTTTTGAGTGATAGAAATCGAAAAACCAACAATCGAATGTATTTTTTCAGACGAAGACGCCAATTACGGAAAATTCGTTGTAGAGCCTCTTGAAAGAGGATACGGCACGACCCTTGGAAACAGCCTGAGAAGGATACTTCTCAGTTCGCTTCCCGGTGTTGCGGTGACATCTGTAAAGATCGACGGTATCCTTCATGAGTTTTCTACGATCCCGGGTGTAAAGGAAGATGTTACAGAGATCATCCTAAACCTTAAAAAGCTTGCGATAAAGCTCAACGGAGAGAATACAAAAAGAGTGCTTATCAACTCGATAGGCCCTAAAGAAGTGACTGCAGCAGATATCTTAGGAGATTCTGATGTAGAGATCTTCAATCCGGATCTTCATATAGCAACTCTCGAAGAGAACGCTACTCTGATCATGGAGATCAATCTTGCAAGGGGCAGAGGATATGTTCCTGCGGATATGAACAAGGATGAAAACACGCCGATATCAGTTATCCCTACAGACTCGATATACACACCTGTAAGGAAAGTAAACTTTACAGTCCAGAATACGAGAGTAGGACAGGTAACTGACTATGACAAGCTCATCCTTGAAATCTGGACAGACGGATCGATAACTCCGAGCGAAGGAGTATCTATAGGCGCTAAGATCATGCAGGAGCATCTGAACCTGTTTGTAGAGCTTACAGATTCGACCGAGAACATGGAAATCATGGTTGAAAAGGAAGAAAACCAGAAAGAAAAGGCACTCGAGATGACTATTGAGGAACTTGAGCTTTCAGTTCGTTCTTTCAACTGCCTCAAGAGAGCTGCGATAAACACTGTTGAGGAACTTACTCACAGAAGTGAGGAAGACATGATGAAGGTAAGGAACCTGGGTAAAAAGTCATTAGATGAAGTTAAGCACAAGCTTGAAGAGTTAGATTTAAGTCTCAGGCAGAGTGACGAATAGTAAAAATAATCATAGGAGGATGCAGTGATGCCAGGATATAGAAAATTAGGCAGATCTTCAGCTCATAGAAAAGCTATGCTGAGAAATCTGGTTACAGATCTTCTCAGAGAAGGCAGAATCACAACTACTGACACTAGAGCTAAAGAAGCCAGAAGACAGGCAGAAAAAATGATAACACTTGCAAAGCGCGGAGATCTTCACGCAAGAAGACAGGTGCTTGCATATGTATATGATGAATCTGTTGTAACTAAATTATTTGATGAGATCGCACCTAAGTACGAAGACAGACAGGGCGGTTACACAAGGATTCTCAAGTTAGGACCAAGGAAAGGCGACAACGCTGAACTGGTATTCCTTGAATTAGTTTAGTAATCAGTTAAAAATCAATATTGACTGGATAGAGGCGCGGGATCTATCAGTACTCTGCAGCGGACCGGCAAAGGGAGTCGGGGCGATGCGCGGAGGAAAGGAGATCTCGCCGAAGGATCCTTATACCCTGGTATGGATCCTGGGTCGCCGTATAACATGCGGCGGACTGTCACATTAGTGGAGTGCTATCCATGGAAATTCCCAGATGAATTTTATATACCATGGATGATGCGCTGCACGCTGTCCATGGTTTTTTCTTTAAGCAGGAAGATCACGAAGAAAAAACGCCGGGGCGGCCAGGCAGCATAATGATTTACAGCATAATCAAGATCACATTAAGGAAATCGCATTTACATTTATTTGGAGGAAAAAATGAGTAATTTTAGAAGCAGAGTGACACGCATAATAATGCTGACTGCTCTGTTGGTAATAGCATGTCCGTTGTTTGCATTTGCAGAAGAAGCAGCAGAGGAACCGGCATTATACGCTACAGCATGGGCTATAGTACCGCCTGTTGCAGCTATCCTGCTTGCACTTATCACAAAAGAAGTATACAGTTCACTGTTTATCGGTATCGTTATAGGCGGCGCGCTGTATGCAGGGAATTTCGAAGGTACGCTGACACACGTTATCAGCGACGGTATTGTGGGATCGCTTGCTGATTCATACAATGTCGGAATACTGGTATTCCTGGTAATACTGGGAGTAGTAGTAGCTCTGCTCAACAAATCCGGAGGTTCAAAAGCGTTCGGAGTATGGGCGAGCGAACACATCAAGACAAAGGCAGGCGTGCAGTTTGCGACTATCGTCCTTGGCATACTGATATTCGTAGACGACTATTTCAACTGCCTCACAGTAGGAAGCGTAATGTCGCCGTTGGCAGAAGAAAAAGGCATACCGAGGACAAAGCTGGCATACCTGATCGATGCTACGGCAGCGCCGATATGCATCATCGCGCCTATCTCATCATGGGCTGCAGCAGTAACAGGATTCGTTGAAGGCGAGAACGGTTTCACGCTGTTCATTCAGGCTATCCCGTACAATTTCTATGCACTGCTCACTATCGCGATGATGTTCCTGATCGTTGGAATGAAGTTCGACTACGGAAAGATGAGAGAGTACGCTGACAAGATCCAGGAATCAAAGGCTGACGATACTCAGGATCTGGCGGCAGAAAAGGCTGAGGGAAGAAGAGCAGGCAAGGTCATCGACCTGGTGCTCCCTATCATAATACTCATCATCTGCTGTGTATTAGGTATGATATATACAGGCGGATTCTTCAGCGGAACGGGATTCGTTGAATCATTCTCAGGCTCCGACGCATCTGTGGGACTTTCTCTGGGAAGTATCGTTGCACTGATCATCATCGTGATCGTTTACGTGGCAAGAGGCGTGCTCGGATTCAAGGAAAGCATGGACTGCATACCTGAAGGCTTCAAGGCAATGGTTGCACCTATCCTTATCCTGACGCTCGCATGGACACTCAAGGCAATGACTGACAGCCTTGGACTTGCAACATTCGTATCGACTGCTACAGAATCAGTGGCAGGAACATTCATGAGTCTGCTGCCGGCTATCATATTTGCTATCGGATGCGGTCTGGCATTTGCTTCAGGTACATCATGGGGTACGTTCGGTATACTGATTCCTATCGTTGTAGAAGTATTCCAGGGAAGCGACCCGCAGCTCATGATCATCTCGATCGCAGCTTGTATGGCAGGCGCTGTATGCGGAGACCACTGCTCACCGATCTCAGATACGACTATCATGTCAAGTGCAGGTGCAAGATGTAACCACGTTGCACACGTTACGACGCAGCTGCCTTACGCGATAACTGTTGCAGCTATTTCGTTCGTTACATATATCATCGCAGGATTCACAAGAAGCGCATGGATATCACTCCCTGTAGGACTTGTTATCCTGATCGCGGTACTCGTTATCATCAAGAAAACGCAGAAACCGCTCAAGAGCGAAGCTGCAAAAGCATAAAGTATCGGCTTTTAACGATCTGTTTCGAGTGATTTCGATGATCTCACCGATCGATAAGAACAACAATAAAAATAAAACGGAGATACCCGATCAGAAATGATCCTCACGGTATCTCCGTTGTTTTTTGTAGATCATGCACGTGCATGCCCGCTGGCATTTTATACAAAGCCTGCCCGTGAGCGTTGTTTTAGTTTTAGTGCAAAGCCTGCACGTGTGCATTGTTTTGAATTTTGATGCAGAGCCTGCATGTGTGCGCTGTTTGGCAGTTGTGCAAAATATGCACACACATGGGTCATTGAGATTTGCTGCAAAACCGTAGCGTGCGATTTTCCATTACATTCTGCTTATCGCTCATATACGATCTCACCATCGATAACTGTCATATCGGCCTTTACCGACTTGATCTTTTCGACAGGAGTTTCGAGTATGTTCTCGGACAGTACGACGAGATCAGCGAGCTTGCCCGGCTCGATGCTGCCCTTTATATCTTCCTCGAGAGAAGCATAGGCGCCATTGTATGTGTACATCCTGATCGCATCCATGATGCCGATGCACTGGCCCTGACCAGCAACGGTACCGCTGCACTTGTCAGAGCGCGTCATAGCCCCGTAAAGACCGATCATAGGATCAGCTTCGATGACCGGCGAGTCGGAACCGAGAGCAGCGATGATGCCGTTGTCCAGATACGACTTCAGCGGGAACATGTAGTTGACTCTGTCGCCGTAATACTTTACGTAGATCTCAGCATTTTCATTGAAGAACCCGGGGTTCGGTATCGGCACGATGCCGGCTTTTTTGATTCGGGCGAGGAGTTCTTCGTTGATTATGCCGCAGTGCTCGATCCTGTGTCTGCAAGGACGCGGGTTCTGGGCCATCGCACGCTCGATCGACGTCAGTATCACGTTTACGGCGGCGTCGCCGACAGCATGTGCCGAAACGTTGAAGCCGGCATTGTGAGCCTTTATGATGATATCATCGGCTTCCTCCTGTGTGTAAAGCTGAATACCCTTGAGGTTCGGGTCGTGGCTGTAAGGCTCTGTAGTTGCGCATGAAGGTCCACTGGTGCTGCCGTCGATCAGGATCTTGACATGTCCGAGCCTGAAATGATCGTCACCCAGACCGCCGTGTATGCCTGTCGAAATGAAACGGTTGACCCATTCGATCGTCTTCTTCTTGCCGTAAGCATGATAGAGCAGGTTGTACATTCTCACCTTGATGAGCCTGCTGCGGCACGCTTCCTGATAGAGACCGATAGTCTCCTCGCCGTAAAAGCTGCCGTCGTGCATACTTGTCACACCGTAGCTGAGAAGTATGTCGTTTGCGGCTTTAAAGGATTTCATGAATTCTTCTTCCGTGTAAATGACTTTGTCCCACATGTAAGTGCATGCGGTCTCCTTGAGCAGGCCTGTCATGCGTCCGTTTTCGTCGACTACGACCTCTCCCGGCGCAAACATCTCAGGTCCGGTGATACCACCTGCTTCGAGTGCAAGTGTGTTGTAGACTCCCATGTGCAGACAGCATCTCGTCAGCTGTACCGGATTGTCGGGAGCTGCCTCATCGAGTTCGTCGCGGGTCGGATGTCTTCCCTCGGCGAGCTTGCTCTGCTCATATCCGGTGGCTTTGATCCATGCGCCTTTTGGCGTCTTTGCAGCGGCCTCGCGGATCTTTTCCTGTATCTGCCTGATGCTCGTCACGTCATTGCTGTTGCAGTCGATTATCACGGCTGCGTTCTGTCCGGTCATTCCCAGGTGCATGTGCGAATCGATGAATCCGGGAAGCAGTGCGCGGCCGTCAAGATCGATGACCTTTGTGTTTTCGCCCTTCCACATTTCGACGCCTGCATCGTCTCCGACATAGACGATCTTGTTGCCCTTTACAGCAACGGCTTCGCATATGGAATTTTCCTTATCCACAGTCACGACGACGCCGTGTTTGAAAATCATGTCGGCATACATTGAAAGTGATTTGTTCATGGTATCATACCTCCTTTTGCCAGTCAGAAAATCATATGTCAGTTGTTAGTTTTAAAGCGGCCCGCAGTGATGCCGAGCCGCTCGCTTTTTAGCGCAGGTGATTTCCTGCGGTACTTTCGATATTGTTGCTTTTATCATGTGATCCGGCGGGATGCCATGATCTGCATTTTTATGCCTCTTCGACCTCTTCGTAAAGCTGATCCATGATGTAGTCAGGGAAGAACTTGCGCAGTGTTTCCTCTGAAGCCGGCTTTGTGAACAGACTTACGATGATGAACACCGGCAGATTTACGAGAAGTCCCCAGATACCTGCATGCACGAAAAGCGGATTAGGCCATACTATATTGAACAGTGCCACGACCAGCACGCCTGAAGCCAGGCCTGCGATAGCGCCAGCTTTCGTTGCACGCGGCCAGCACAGTACGCCGAGCATGCACGGGAACAGCTGTCCGATGAATCCGTAGCATACCAGCAGTATGTTTACGAGCTCGCCCGGATTCGTGACTGAAAGCGGGTAAGCGATCAGGAATATCACGACGAGAAGAAGCTTCCTCTGGAGCTTTCCTTCTTTTTCCGGAGTGAGTTTGGCAGCGGGTGCGATAACGTCGTGCGTCAGCGTGAATGTACTCGTATGGAACTGAGGCTCTGCAGATGACTGTGATGCGGCGAGTATACCTGCGCCCAGCAGACCTGTGATCCACCATGGAAGATTGTCGAGACAGTACTGCAGCGCCACCTGGTCGGTGGATTCACCGTTGAACTCAGTGAATGCGAATACACATACGAGACCTACGATCATCATAGGGATCATCACGAAATAGAAAACAGGCACGTAGAGGTACTGTCTTCTTGCCGTATCCTCGTCCTTTGCACCTGAAGCCCATACCCAGAACTGAGGCCAGAACGAGAAGATACTGATGAGTATCGAAGTCGTCCAGTAAACAGGAGGGAAGTTGTCCATAGCACCGGGAAGTGTCAGGTGCTGAGGGGATACCTCCTGCAGAGTTCTGAACGCGTCGCCTATGCTGAAGTTGCCCATTGCGGTGTAAAGCACGAACAGTCCTACCAGTATCGACAGACAGAACATCAGGACGCCCTGAAGAACGTTCGTCCAGCCGATAGCGCGCAGGCCGCTTTTATAAACGTAAAACGCGATAGCCGAAACTATGATCAGCTCTCCGAGCCAGAGCGGGATAGCTCCGTGACTCATTACATAAAGTATATTACCGGATCCGATGACCTGCACCAGCGAGTTGCCGATGACTGCGAAAGCTCCGACGATACCGCAGAGTATGCGGAGGAATGGAGATTCGAATCTGGCGCCGATGCCTTCGGCTTGCGTCCTGTAGCCGCTTTTTACAGCCAGACGGTTGACTCTCGGAGACATCAGGTAGCATGAATAAACGATGAATGCCATGTAAATGACAACGTAAAGGCATGCCACGCCTCTGCTGTATCCCCAGCCCGGAGCTCCGAGGAATGTATATGAGCTTACATTTCCAGCACCGGTAAGAAAGATCATTACGATTATGCCTAAAGTGTTTCCGGATGAAGACCAGTTTTCGACCTTGTCCATATCGAGCTTTCCTTTAGCGTTGTAGCCGAGTATACATGCGACTACAGTGTAAAGGATGGTTATGACGAAAGGTCCCCATGCTGTGATGACTGACATTTAGTGGACCCCCCATCTGTATGCTATGTTGAGAACGATGATAACTGCGACGAGTGCTCCTATGGCAAGCCAGAACAGCAGCGGCAGTCCCAGTATTATCACAGGTTTGTTGAAAAAGTTGACCATTGGTGAGATCGTGGGAAGGATGGTAGCCAGCATGAGCACCAGCACTACCCATTCCTTAGGTTTCCTGGGCCTCACCATCACCCAGTTTTTCATTTTTTTCTTTTTTTCCATTGTTAGGCTCCTTGCAAGTAAATCAAGTAACTGTGTAACATATAACTATAGTACGATTATACAACATTTTGATATGTGATGTACAGCGATGGCAGAGGATATTTCGCCTTTAGAATAAAAAACTATATCTGTATGTATCTGCCGGCAGCCGTAAAAGACAGTCATAAACCAGTCGTAAAAGCTTTCATTCAGGCTCATTCAAGCAGCCCTCAAGCCTGCTGCAAATTTATATAAATGATTTTGATTCACTTCTTGAATATTCTTGCCAATGTGTGTATAATTATAAAAGAAATCACACATAATAATAAAAATATGCAGAAGGAGAACTAAAATGAAAAAAAGTGTAATAGCAGTCTTATTGGCTATGCTTCTCGTTTTCTCTCTGTCGGCATGCGGCGGCAGCGATGACAGCGGAAGCGGAGATACCGTAGTGTACAAAGTCGGAACAGAACCTACATTCCCTCCGTTTGACACTACAGATGACAATCAGAACATCGTAGGTCTTGACATGGATCTGATCAAGGCTATCGGTGAAGATCAGGGATTCGAAGTTAAATTCGAGAATCTGTCATTTGACGGACTTATCCCTGCACTCAAGGCAGGAAACATAGATATCGTAGCGGCAGGAATGAACAAGGATGACCCTGAAAGACAGAAAGAAGTAGATTTCAGTGATTCATACTATGATTCACAGCTTTTCGTGGCAGTTACAGTTGACAATGATTCGATAACGAGCATCGATGATCTGACTCCTGATATGAAGGTTGCTGCACAGACAGGAACTACAGGTGCAGAGAAGGTAAAGGAACTGAAGGAAGAGGGCAAGATCAAGGAAGCAGTTATCCTGGACGGTCTTGATACAGTAATGATGCAGCTGATCAACGGAGACGTTTCTGCAGTTATCAATGACAAGCCTGTAACAGAAGCTTACATGAAGAAGCAGCCTGACAAGATCAAGATGGTAGGCGATGCTCTCAATGCAGAAAGCTACGGATTCGCAGTTCAGAAGGGCAACGATGAGCTTCTCAAGAAGATCAACGACGGTCTCAAGAACATCAAGGAAGACGGAACATTCGACAAGCTGGTTGATGAATGGTTCAATAAATAGTCAGAACTGTAGGTTTTAGAATAATAAAGCAGATAATTGGTTGACCTCTGGCTGTATCTGCAGCCGGAGGTCGGCTTTTTGGCTTTTAAGGAGGAAGCGGTTTGGCGGAATATTTACAAGGTATAGTTGTAGCATCAAGAGGTATCCCTGTTACGCTGATAATCTCACTCGTTGCGGTTACCGGGGGCATGATCATAGGTCTTTTTGTTGCTATAGCCAAACGATCAAAATACAAGATACTCAGAGCGATCGCTACGGTATATGTGGACATACTCAGAGGAACTCCTCTGCTGGTTCAGGTGCTGATACTGGCATATGGTGTCCCTCAGCTTCTCAAATCCGCATTTGGTCTCCAGTTCAACTGGGAACACATGATAATAGTCGGATTTATCGCATGCGGCATCAACAGCTCTGCATATATGGCAGAGATAATACGAAGCGGTCTTCAGGCAATAGACAAAGGGCAGACGGAAGCTGCAAGGTCACTTGGACTCAGCAGCGGACAGACCATGAGATACATAATAGTTCCGCAGGCATTCAAGATCATCGTTCCTGCGCTCGGAAACGAATTCGTTACTCTCATCAAGGAGACGTCGATACTTTCCGTAGCAGGTATTGTCGAGATCACAAGGCGCGGTACGCTGTGGGCTTCATCTTCGTTCCTGTCGTTCCAGGCATATATAGGTGTTGCTATAGTTTATCTCGTGATGACTCTTACGCTGTCCAGACTGGTTGCGTATATAGAAAGGAGGATGGCTCAGAGTGATAGAAGTTAAAGATCTGAAAAAATCTTTCGGAAAGCTGGATGTCCTCCGGGGTATAAGTGAAAAAATAGAAGAGCAGGAAGTTGTCTGTGTCATAGGTCCGTCGGGTTCCGGAAAGAGTACCTTTTTAAGGTGCCTCAATCTTCTTGAGGAGCCTACAGGCGGTGAGGTCTATCTCGATGGTGAAAGGATCAATGCTCCTGGAGTCGATATAGACAAGATCAGAGAAAGACTCGGAATGGTGTTCCAGAATTTCAATCTGTTCCCGCATATGACAGTGCTCGACAATGTTACTTTAGCGCCTGTAAAGGTAAAAGGAAAGAACAGGGCTGAGGCAGAGGAAAGTGCTCTGAAGATCCTTGAAACAGTTGGTCTTTCAGATAAGGCTGCATCTTTTCCGGCGTCGTTGTCAGGCGGCCAGAAGCAGAGAGTCGCGATAGCGAGAGCACTGGCGATGGAGCCTGAAGTGATGCTGTTTGACGAACCGACGTCTGCGCTCGATCCCGAAATGGTCGGCGAAGTACTCAATGTTATGAAAAGGCTTGCTGAAGAAGGTATGACGATGGTGATTGTTACTCATGAGATGGGCTTCGCACGTGAGGTCGCAGACCGGGTGCTTTTCATAGATCAGGGAGTCGTGATGGAGCAGGGTACTCCGGAAGAACTGTTCGGAGCTCCTAAAAACGAAAGAACGAAAAACTTCCTGAGCAAGGTTCTCTAAATAAAATATGATGTGCATGGAACATCGGAATTTTGTTTCATATGCAATGAAAAAACGCTGTATCGCATCGCCCTCATCAAGGCGCTGCGAGACAGCGTTTTTGTATTCCGGTGCAGAAATCACCCATTCGCCGAGCGCATTTCGATGTTTGAAATCTATGTGTGTGATCGCAGATATGGAGCCCTTGCCTGCGAGTCGATCACTGGCATTGCCGAATGACTGCGCCTTTGCATAATGATCGGCGATCAGTATCTGTCAGGCATATGAAACCGCCCCATGAACATTTCAGTTTTTACTACATTGATGAATGCCTTCGGGTCTTTTGCAAGTACGCGTTCAGTAACGATCTTCGCCTCTGTGCTGGAAACGACACAGTACAGCATGGCGCGATCTTCATGCGAATACATTCCGGTTGCAGGTATCTCGGTCACACTGTGATGTGTGGCGTCGAGTATCGCCTGGTACAGTTCTTTCGGGAAATCTGTGACAATGAAAAGCGTTACCTTGTTGTGTGCCTGATAGAGCAGGCGTATCGTCTCGGTCGAGGTGAACTGGAAGATGATAGAATAAAGCGCTTTGTCCCAGCCGAAAAGAAGACCGGCAATGATGAGCACCGCAGCATTACCCATCAGTATGTAATTCCAGACATCATTATTTCTTTTCTCAAGAAAATATACGGCTATGAAATCCGTGCCGCCTGTAGAAGTGCCGCCGATCAGACAGAGGCTGATAGCAGCTCCGTTGATCAGCCCTCCGAATACGCTGATCAGCAGGATATCCTGAGTGATCGGTATTGCCGGGACGATATCTGTGAATATACTAGTCGCAACGATTATGAGTGCGGTGTTTATCGTGAATCTCTTGCCGATAAATCTAAAGCTGAATATCGCAGGTATGGCATTGAGGATCAGACTGATAGGCGAAAACGGCAGTGATATTCCGAAGAATCGCTGACATATTGTCTGTATCAGGAGCGTCACTCCGTTGAATCCGCCGGGATAAAGGCCGCCTGTGTGTACGAAGCTCTTGATGTTTATGGCCATGATAAGCGATCCCACAAGCCCGAAGGCCAGAATTTTCAATTCACGTTTAAAGCTGAATTCTGAAAGCGCCTTGCCACTGGTTTTACTGATATCCTTTGACTTCTTTGCATGATCTGAATGCATTGTATGCCTCCTGCGCAGTATTGCTGAATCATATGTGAAAGCCGACCGATTCTGAAACCGATTGACAGTGATTAGCCCTGAGACCGATGAACAGTGATCGATCCCGAGACCGATGAACATAGACAGTATATCACAAGAACCGCCGGGCATGAAGTGAAAATTGCGGGAGGGATCCATGAAGTTGTGTTGAGGATCGGTGGCGTTGTACGACGGATCGGTGGCGGACGTGCGGTGCCTGTATGGACAGATTTGCTGGTTGGCATAATGGACCTGCGACGCTTTTTTTCGATGCAAAGCGCAAACGTGCTGCACGGCAGAACTCTTATGGCGCTGATATGCTGATATTGTGCAGGATTTCAGAAATCCGAAATCAAATACACATCGGATCTCAGATTTGTGCATTTTTCGAAAAATAAATTTTTTGATACACAAAAAATTGGATAAAATTGTAAAAATGTCGAACTTTTAGTGCAAAACAGCCCGGTTTTCGCTTTTTTGCTGAAAACCTTGTGTAATTTTTTTTTGGCGAGCGCTGGCTCTACACAATTTTAAGCGGCGATGTGTAGATGGGAACAGAATGGTGGCAATAATACACAAAGTGCCGAAAATATCAGCCGGTGGTTTTATGATTTCTCGCCGGTGATCGTATCAGAGCGCGAGACTCTTCACTCTGCTGCAGAGACTGGCTGATGACAGCCGGCTTCTCTGTTATAAATGAAGTTCTTATCGCCGGAGATGAATAGACCTTTCAAACAAGAGCTGGATCGATCCGGCAAACAAGAAAGCGACTCCTTCCGGAACCGCTCTCCTGTTGTTTAAATATATTGGATTTTCAATGGTTTTGTATGTTTGTGGTTTAGCCGAAGTATCTTTCGAGCAGGCCCTGGAATGCCTTGCCGTGTCTTGCTTCGTCCTTCGCCATTTCGTGTACTGTGTCGTGGATAGCGTCGAGATTCTGCTGTTTAGCCAGTGAAGCCAGCGCTTTCTTGCCTGCACATGCTCCTGCTTCAGCTTCTACTCTCATTTCGAGGTTCTTCTTAGTTGAGTCTGTAACTACTTCGCCGAGAAGCTCTGCGAATTTTGCAGCGTGCTCAGCTTCTTCCCATGCTGCCTTTTCCCAGTAGAGGCCGATCTCAGGATATCCTTCTCTGTGAGCAACTCTTGCCATAGCAAGGTACATTCCCACTTCTGAACATTCGCCGTTGAAATTGTCTCTGAGGCCCTGGATGATCTCAGGATCGATATCCTTTGCAACGCCTACTACATGCTCATCAACGAATTCGATAGCGCCTTCTTTTACTTCAACGAATTTATCTGCAGGAACTCCGCACTGTGGACATTTTTCCGGTGGGTTAGGTCCTTCGTGAGTGTATCCGCATACTGAACAAGTCCATTTCATAATAATTTCCTCCTTTTGATTAATCAGATCGTGTATTTGATGTTTTGTTATCTTTGTTATGCCTGTATAATATACTGTTTTAGTAAAGATTGCAATACCTTTTTGAAAAATAATTGCAATTTTTATCAATAAAACAGCAAACCGTTGAAATTTCAATGATTTAAAACTACACTATCTTTACACTTTACCTGACAGGCAGCAGCATGTTATAATTAACATATTCGAAATAACGACAAAAACAGTGCGGCTTCAGCGCCGCGACAGCAGATACAGAAAGGTGAATACCGTGAAAATATACAAGGCGATAACTCTTACTATTATAATGATACTTATTGCAGCTCTTTTTGCAGGGTGCGCTACGTTTGACAATTTCAAAGCTACATTTATCGATAAGAATGATGACACCAAGGCTGTAGTGCGCATAGGAATATATGAACCTACAAGCGGGGCAGACAAGGCAAACGGTGAACTCGAGATAGAAGGCATCGAACTGGCACATGAGATGTACCCTACGGTAAACGGCAAGTTCGTTGAGCTCGTATATGCCGACAATGCTTCGGATATACATGCAGCGGAGACTGCGATAAAAGAGCTGATCCTTAAAAATCCTTCGGTGATACTGGGAAGCTACGGCAGCGTATATTCGATGGTTGCCGGTGATTATGTAAAGGATGCCAAGATCCCTGCGATTGCCATAACGAATACGAATCCGCTGGTGACGAGCAACAACGGCTACTATTTCAGGGTATGCTATGTCGATTCCAACCAGGGCGACCTTCTCGCGAGATATGTGCTCGAGGAGAAAAAGGAAACGACTGCCGGTGTTCTTCTTCCGGCGGAGGATGACGCTGCAATGGCTATGGCGACAGCGTTTACATCGAGAATAAAAGCCGAGACCGACAACGAGGACGCGATAACCGTTTATGAAGAATACAAGCATGGAGCGACGGACTTTACAAAGCAGCTCAAAGCTGTAAAGAAGGCAGGAGTAAAGAGCGTGCTGCTTCCGGGCGATGTGACGGATGCCGCTAATATTATAAAGCAGGCAGACAGCATGGGGCTGGATGTGGTGTTCCTCGGCGACAAGGAATGGGCGGAGAATGAATTCAGGAAACTGACGAACGGCAAGGCTACAGAGGCCAATACGGCATTTGTGAATTTCTATGCGGCAGAAGAAACGACGAGCAAAGAGGCGGAAAAATTCCTCAAAGCATATCATAAGAAATACGGCAATGAGAGCGTTCCCGAGGATTCGGTGGCGCTTGGCTATGATGCGTATATCATAGCGCTGAAAGCGATAGATGATGCGGATGATAACGCGACGAGCAAAGAGATCAGAGACGTGCTGAAGACCCAGAGCGGTTTCCAAGGCGCGTCGGGAACGATCACATTCAATGCGACCGGCGATCCGATAAAGACGGCGTACATCAGCACCTGGAAAAACGGAAGTAAGATAGAGACGCTCTATACACTCGATCCGCTCGGCTGACAGCCGATAGACGGCAGCATTCTGACGGCTGGCGATTGGCGGCCCGGGCCGCTGACCTGAACATCAGGGAACAGGTCGGCGCATCAGGAAATGCAGAATGAAAACACGTCAGGGAAACTGGCTTGCCTGACGGTAAAAACATAACAGGCAGACATCAATGTATTCATATAAATATGAATTACTGAAAATAATAAATATAAAATAAAAGGAGAACAATCATGGAACAGAAGATCAAAGACGCATTAGATCAGATAAGACCTTTTCTGCAGAGAGACGGCGGAGATATAGAATTTGTGGAGTACACAGATGACAATATCGTAAGAGTAAGACTTCAGGGACACTGCGCAGGATGCCCAGGTGCACAGATGACAATCAAAGGCGTAGTGGAAAAGATCCTGAAGGAAAGCTATCCGGAAGTAGCAGGCGTCGAGGCGGTAATGTAAGGCGATGCTGATAGATGATGCAATAATTAAAATCAGTGAGAACAGGGCAGAGATGATATCATCTCTGTCTGATCTTATTTCTGTGCCAAGTGTAGCGCTGGAAGGCACGGGAGAGACCCCTTTTGGCGAAAATGTCCAGAAGGCATATGAATATATGATGGAGCTTGCCGCGAAAGAAGGCTTTTCGACATTCAATGCGGACAACTATGGCGGGCACATAGACTTCAGGGGAACAGAAGAAGGGATCGTGGCTGTGATAGGTCACCTGGACGTCGTTCCTGAAGGCGACGGATGGGACTTCGATCCTTACGGTGGCGAGCTTATAGACGGGTATGTATGCGGGAGAGGTTCTACAGACGACAAAGGACCTGTGATCGCATCTTTTTATGCGATGAAAGCGCTGAAGGAGTGCGGCTATACACCGAAAAAGACTATAAGGCTGATCCTGGGACTCGACGAAGAGACTAACTGGCACGGCATGGACTATTATCTGAAGCATGTCGACAGACTGCCGGACTTCGGATTCACACCGGATGCTGATTTTCCTGCAATAAACGGAGAAATGGGCATCCTGATTTTTGATATCGTCAGGAAATTCGATCCGCCGGGGAGCAAGGGCCTCGAGCTCAGTTCCATTAAAGGCGGCACGGCGGCGAATTCCGTGGCAGATCTTGCAAGAGCGGTGCTGCACGACAGCACAGGTGCCGGATACGATAAGATAAAACAGCAGCTGGCAGCTTTCCGTGAAGAAAAAGGATGCAGGATAAAGTGCCGAGGCATCGGAAAGAGCCTGGAGATAACCACTCACGGAGTGTCTGCGCACGGAGCCGATCCGGATCAGGGCGTCAACGCCATTTCGATCATGATGGAATTCCTGGGGAGACTCAATTTTGCAAACGAGAGCACAAATGATTTCGTGAAATTCTACAATGAGCATATCGGCTATGACCTGCATGGAGAAAGAGCCGGATGCGCATTTGAGGACAGCCAGTCGGGCAGACTGATCTTCAATGTAGGTATGATCGCACTCGACAGGAAAACGGTACAGCTGACGATCAACATCAGGTATCCTGTCACGATGGACGCTGAAGAAGTCTACAGCGGACTGATGACAGTGCTTGACAGCTACGATCTGGGGATAGTCAAAGGCCAGCATCAGGAGCCGATATATATGCCGGCTGATTCACCGCTGATAACGAAGCTGATGGACATTTACAGAAAACATACGGGCGACGAGAGCTGCGAGTCGGTCGTTATAGGCGGCGGCACGTATGCGCGCGCGATGGACAACATCATCGCGTTCGGAGCCAGGTTCCCGGAAAGACCGGAGCTGGCACACCAGAAAAATGAAAAAATATCAGAAGACGACCTTGTAAAGATGGCGCAGATCTATGCGGAAGCGGTCTGGGCGCTGTCGGAGATGGAATAGAAATCAGGCGGAGGTATCCGGATAATGAAAAAAGAATTTTTGATGGCAGGGGTCACTGTTATTTTATGGAGCACACTGCCTGCCGTATCAAAACTGATAATAAGTCAGCTGGATGCGCTTTCTACAACTTTTTATGTGTCGCTGATAGCTGCGCTGACGCTGTTTGTGATAAATCTGGTCAGAGGCGGCCTGAAGTCCTATACTAAATATTCGTTAAAGGACTACGCCCGCATCACCGGTCTGGGATTTCTGGGGCTGGGTTGCTATACGATGCTTTATTATGCGGGCATCAGTTATCTCACTTCGCAGATCGCAGCGATAATAAATTACATGTGGCCTATCATGATAGTGCTGTTTTCCTGCTTTATCCTCAAGGAAAAGCTCACGGTGCGCAAAACCTCGGCGATGTGCATCTCTTTTGCGGGCATGCTCCTGATATGCCTGCAGGGATTGTTTTCTCTTTCGGCAAAGGGCAGTGCCGTCGGCATGCTGTGCTGTTTTGCGGCGGCGGTGTGCTACGGACTTTATTCAGCGCTGAACAAGAAATATGATTACGATCAGTGGATCGTTCTCAATGTCGCATTTGCTGTGACTGCACTGATGTCAGGGGTGACCTGCGCGGCGACGTCAGGCTTCCCGCACATAGATCTGACGATACTTGCTGGACTGCTATGGGTCGGCATTTTTGTAAATGCGATAGCTTATGTGCTGTGGGGGATAGCGATGAACAGCGGAGAGACCGCCAGCATATCTGTCATGGCATATCTGTGCCCGTTCATAAGTCTGATTTTCGGCAGACTGCTCCTGGATGAACACATCACCGCACTCTCGCTGCTGGGACTGGTGTTCATAGTGGGCGGCGTGCTGATCCAGACGGATCTGAAGAGCGTGCTGATGCGAAAGAAGGCAGAGAGCTAAACGGAATACAGTGAGACCATCAGGGGTAACAGCGAGGATAGTAGGGGTTTTCTGCAAAGGCGCAGCGTGCTTGGATGCCAGGTGTACTGGTTTGCTGAGCAACTTGACAAACTCGCTTATTTTGATATCATATCAATGATACCCCTGAATTGGAGAGAATAGATGAAGATAAAAATCAAAGATGTCTTTGAGAAAGATGAAAAAGACATACATGTACAGACCAATGAGAGGCTCGATATCGATGAGATATTCGAAGATGCCAGAGAAGAGCGGCAGGAAATGAGTCTCAAAGAGGAGAAGAACGACGCAGCCGGGATATCGGATATGTCAGTACAGGACAGCAGCGAAGAGCCAGCAGTAAATGCCGGGGTCGTTGAAGCGTCTGACGACGCAGAACAGGTCGAACCATCACGGGATGCGGCTGAAGCCGGACCGGAAGAAGTCACGGCGGCAGAGACGCCGGACCAACAGGAGAAGCCTGGTGATGAAACCTGCGAGCCTGCAGGCGAGCAGGCTGAAGCCGCGGCAGCGGCAACCGCTGAAACAGCAGAGTCTCCCGAAGTCGCTGAGAGCGCCGAGCTCTCCGCAGATACTTCGGCTGAAGAAACCCCACTGCCTGAAGCACCGGCAGATCCGGACGTGCTCATAGAACCTGAAGCACCCGAAGCTGCAGCCTTTACAGAAGAACCGTCATACAAAAAATACATATCGCTCGGTGCTATAGCGGCTGCGTTCGTGATACTTGCAGCGGTGATGTTGATTTACAACAACCTTGTTCCGAGGGAGGTCACGGCTGTGATAAACGGAGAAAAATTCGAGTTTGAGAGCAAGGCGCATACGGTGGAAGGGTTCCTTGAGGAAAACGATATCGAATTCAGCGAAGGAGATTACGTTTCACAGCCGCTCACGGCGTATATCAGCGACGGCATGAAGATCAAGATAGATCATGCCACGGATTTTAAGATCACTGCTGACGGCAAGACCAGAAAATACAGGACTCTGGCGAATACGGTCAGCGAGGCGTTAAAGGACAAGAATGTAAAAGTCGGCAAGAATGATATCGTGGAGCCGGGGCTGGATGAGCTCTTGACGAAAAATATGAAGATCGTCATAAAGCGTGTGAAGATCAAGGAAGAAACCAAGGAAGAAAAGATCGAGTTCAAGACTGTGACGAAGGACGATTCTTCGCTGGATGAAGGGACGACCAAGGTCGTGACCGAAGGCGTGGAAGGCAAGGCGAAGGTCACATACAAGGTGACGTATGTGGACGGTGTCGAATCGTCGCGTTCGGAGATCTCCAGGGAGACACTCACGGCAGCTGTCGACAAGGTGGTCGCAAACGGAACGAGGATAAATTTTGACGGTCAGTCGTACAGCCGCAAGCTCGTTGTAAAGGCGTACGCGTATACCGGCGGCGGCACGACTGCGATGGGCACGAGGGCAAGAGTCGGTGAGATCGCAGTGGATCCAAGCGTTATCCCGCTCGGATCGGAAGTGTACATAGAGGGTGTCGGCGCGAGACGTGCGGAGGACACGGGCGGCAATATCGTGGGCAACACGATCGACATCTATATGGACACGAATACGGAGTGCATAAGCTGGGGCGCAAGGTACGTGACCATATATATCAAATAGCGCCTGCCGTAAGCACACGGCGAAGCTGAATAAAGATAAAGAAAAACCGGGGCGATAATGATATGCTCCCCTTGAAGCCTGAAGTGGGCGGGGGCGGATCACAGTCGCTCCGGTTTTATAGTTGGTTTGTTTCTCGGATTCCCACGGATGCCGAGGATCCAAGCTGTTGCGGATCTGTGCAGGACGTTGCGGAACCGCACAGATCATTCGGGTCGCTGGACTGCTATGACTGTCTCGGACGTTGCGGGCCTTTCGGGTCACGGCATCAGGTGTTTTCTGATCAGATCTGCAAAAAGCGCAGCGTCGTCTGCATTCGAGAATATCGCGCGTGCAGAGGTGTCGTTGCCGCCGCCTTTTCCGTTGTAAAATGAAGCGTATTCTTTTACGAGCGCGCCGCACTTTATGCTGCCGTCGGACACGAGGATATAAGATGTATTCTTTTTCGCGTAAAGCATTATCAGGCGGCCGGTTTTTCCCATGTAGTGTTTGCCCATGCTGAAGGCATCATCCAGGGAAAGGTGCTCGAGAGGGTAGACGACAACGTTCGCATCAGCGCCGTCGAGGATAGCATCGAGCCGCGTGCATTCGTTTTCTATATACGCTTTTTTCAGATGGAAAAGCTCGTCTTTCAGGGCTGCGGTCTTTTCCTCCTGTGCTTTGAGCTTTGAAGGGAAATCCTCAACTGAGGAAGAATACCTGTTTGAAAGATCCGTTAACATGTCGTGTTTTATGTCGTAGTCTGCCAGTGCGCGCTGTCCGGCTTCAAAATATATCCTGAACATGCCCTTGTATTTTTCGATTTTGTAGATCTTTATCAGGCCGACCTGACCTGCGGTGTCAGGATGAGTACCGCAGCATGCGACGCAGTCCGAGGCATTCTCGACGGAGCCAACGCACACGATAGAAATATCCTCGTCGAAGGCAAGCGCTTTTCTGAGGGGCATTTTTTCGGCTTCTTCACGCGAATCGAAGCGCAGCACGGTCACGGGTGCGGCGGACCAGATGACTCTGTTTGCCTCGAGCTCGGCTCTGAGGGCGTCCTGATATGTGATCTCGGTTATCTCCGGCTTTTCTTCAAGCGAAATATCGATGGTCATGTAGTCGTGCCCCATGTGAAAGCCTCTGTTCACTCCTCCGAAAAGACTGAAGAATATCCCTGAAAGGATGTGCTCGCCGCAGTGGCGCTGCATGTTGTCGAATCTTCTGTCCCAGTCGAGGGAGCATGTCACTTCGGTGCCGGTGGAAAGCTCAGGCGTTCCGCTGTCATCGGCCGGCTTTACGGTATGGATGACGTTTTCTCCGTCTTCCTGCACGTCGATGACTGTGAATTTTCCGTGAGGGGTTTCGATCGTTCCCGTGTCACAACTCTGTCCGCCGCCTTCGGGGAAAAATGCTGTCCGGTCAAGTGTCAATGTAAACTGACCGGGTGTTTCATCTGATGCCCGGACTGACGTTATTCTGGCAGTCCAGTTTTTGAGATATCGGTCCTGCTGGTATAATTTTGTTATTTTCATTTTTTTGACTCCCATAAAATAGCAAGTAGATTAATTGAATTTTATCCGTATATAACAAAAAAGTCAAACAAAATGCTGTTAAAAATGTTCGAGTTGTTTTATAATACATATTAGATGATTAATTTGCGGTGACTGGCATATCTTTTATCGTAAAGGAAATATCGCGCTGATGTTTCCGGGATGGAGAGGTGTGTCTATGAAAAGCAAAGGAATGATTTTACTGGTTGCGTGCATACTGCTGGGGGTGGTATTCGGTGTACCTTCACAGCATGATATGGCAGATCATGTGTGGAAAGCTGCAGAAAGCCCTGCGGTCGTGCTGGATCCGGGACACGGAGGGATGGACGGCGGCGCGGAAAGTGCTGACGGGACTGTCGAAAAAGACATAAACCTGGCGATCGCGCTGAAACTCAGGAACAGGCTGGAAGCTGAAAAGCTCAAAGTCGTGATGACAAGAGACGGGGACAAGGGACTGTACGATGATTCGGAAGCGGCGAGCATACGCAGTATGAAGACTCAGGATATGAAGGAGCGCAAGCGCATCATCGACGAGTCGGGCGCGGAACTTGCCGTGAGTATACATCTCAACAGTTTTACACAGGATCGGTCAGTAAAAGGTGCGCAGGTGTTTTTTTCATCTGACGCGGATGAGGATATAGTCAGAGAAAGTGAAGCGGCAGCACATATCCTGCAGCAGCTGCTGAACAGAGAGATAAACACTGACAAGAAACGGAGCGAGCTCGGGAAAAGTGATGTGTTTATCCTCAGGGCTCCGGAGGTGCCTGTCGTGATAGTAGAATGCGGTTTTCTCTCGAACCGGGAGGATGCCGAAAATCTGGAAAATGAGGATTTTCAGGACAGGATAGCTGAGGAGCTGTGCAGAGGGATATGTGATTACGTAAACAGAGATAAATGTGGAAATCAGTAAAACCGTTGAATTTCAGGGGATTTGGCATGGAGCAGGCAAAAGTTGAATAATCCGAATAAAATTGTGGATAACTTTGTGGTCAAAAAAGCGCTTGACAGCGACAAACGTTGAAAAATACACAAAAGCAAAAAAATAATTATCCACAGCAATCTTTGGATAAAATCGTATACAATCTTGAAAAAATTGTGGAAAACTTCCGAAACCCTTAAAATTTGAAAGATATCCACTTGTTGAAAGTTGTCAGATACGAAACGACAATAGGTTAACATAATATTTGTGAAACAGGAGAAGAAGATGTTAAAAGAAAAAATCGTTTACAAGGATGAGCTGCCTATCAATGTGGTCACGGCGAACATAACAGAATATCCTATTCATTTCCATGATGATATGGAGGTGGTGTATGTCCTTGACGGAAGTGTGATACTGAGGAACGGATATTATACATATACTCTCAAGCAGGGAGACGTGTTCATTCTCAATGACAGGGAAATGCACAGTTTCCAGCGTACAGACGAGGATAATCTCGTGATGATGTTCCAGATGGATCTGACGTACTTTTCCAGATACTATGACAATCTTAAAAACAACTTCTTTGTAACAGACATAGAGGATGACAGTGATGAGAGCCTTGAAGTGCTGCGTACTCTGCTCGCGAGGATCATGATGGAGATCCTGCAGAAGGGCTACGGTTATGAGCATAAGGTGATAGAAAGCACTCACAACCTGATCGCGTGCCTGCTTTCCGACTTTCAGTATTTTGTCATGGAAAACGGCAGATTCAAGAATGAGCTAAAGAACAAAGGGAACAAGATCCTTGCCGGCAGGCTCAACAGGATAACTGACTATATGTACGACAATTACACGAGAAAGCTGACGCTCAGCGAGATCGCAGATCGTGAACATCTCAGCATCTACTACCTTTCCCATATCATAAAGGAAGCGACAGGACTGAGCTTCCAGGATCTGCTGAGCTATATAAGAGTCGAGGAATCCGAGCGTCTTCTGCTGGGGACCAACAAGAAAATAGGAGCGATCGCGGAGGAAACCGGATTTTCAGCTGTGAGATATTATATAAAGCATTTCGAGCAGTGGTTCGGCATGCATCCGCTGGAATACCGTAAAAAATATATAGGAAAGATAATAAGCCGCGATATAGCCGCACAGTACAAGCTTGCGACTCCGGCAGAGATAGAAGAGGCGATAAGAAAGCAGGTCAAGGGGATCTACGCTGACTACGCTGATAAATTCAAGGCTAAGCCTGTGATAATAGATATCGATATTTATGATGAGTTCGCGGAAGTGATAAAGAAGCCGGTCAGCATGTCGGAGATAATGGAAAGAGATGTGAACCGTGTCCTCGCGGATCCGTACCGCAAGTTCAGGGAGCTGAATGAGAACATCATCGCGGCAGGCGAGAATTATATAGTCTCGACAAAGTGCAAGTTCCCTGGTGTGCTGAACAGTCTCAGCATCCTGGTGTACAACTTCGATGAAAACACAGGCAAGAACCTGCGTAAGATAATGAGCAGAGATGATCTGATGAGGATCGTCAGGAACTATGAGAACGAGATGGAGTTCCTCGTGCGCTGCACAGGGCTTTCGGGAAACTTCAGAGTGATCAGGTACAGGATGGAAAAGGAGAACTTTCTTGCAAAGATCGCACATGGTTTCAATCCGGACAAGCGATCCAGCCTGAGGGAAAACTTTATAAACAAGATGATATCTGAGCCGAATATCAGGACGAGCAGCTACATCAGCTCGGACGCGCTCAGCGTGCGAACGATATTCGAGGGAGTGGGCGCCGAGCTGATACTGATCGACAGGATCTAGCTCTTCGGCTGCGCCTCGTTTCTCCGGGCGAATCGCAACGTCCTCTTGGAGGACTCCTCCGTTCGCAATGCTCACTGCGCTGTCGGTTTCTCCGGACGAATCGCGCTTTCTGCGCTCTTCGGGAGAAATCGCAACGTCCTCTCCGAGGACTCCTCCGTTCGCGAAGCTCACTGCGCTGTCGGTTTCTCCGGACGAATCGCGCTTGCTGCGCTCTTCGGGAGAAATCGCAACCTTATCATGTGATTAAGACAAAGGTGTAATTGAAATTTTCTGATAAAGGGACTACTATATAGTTAGACATAATAAAGTTAAAACTATTGTTTAAACAATATTATTTATGGAGGTAAAGAGATGAAATTACTTATCATTGGTGCAGGTGGCGTTGGTACATCAGCAGCAAAAATTATCGCAAGACAGGGCGCAGAGGCTGACTGGGCTGAAAAAGTTGTAGTAGCTGACTATAACGTTGAAAGAGCTAAGAAAGTAGCTGAAGAAATCTGCGGCGGCGGAAAATTCGTTCCTGAGCAGATCAACGCTATGGACGCTGACAATATCAAGGCTGTAATCGCTAAGCATGATATTGATTTCGCAATGAACGCTTGCGATCCAAGAATGAACGAAACTATCTTTGACACTTGCCTGGCTGCAAAGATCGGATACCTTGACTGCGCTATGACATTAGGTACTGAGCATCCTGAAAAGCCTTATGAACTTCCTAACATCAAGTTAGGTGACTATCAGTTCGCTAAGCAGAAGGAATGGGAAGCTTCCGGCAAGATCGCTATCTGCGGTTCAGGTGTTGAACCGGGAATGGCTGACGTATTTGCTAAGTATGCTGCTAAGCACTTATTCGACAAGATCGATGAAGTAAACGTAAGAGACGGAGATAACTATGGAAATACTGATTCAGACTTCGGATTCTCAGTATGGACAACTATCGAAGAATGCTTACAGCCACCAGTAATCTGGGAAAAGAACGAAGAGCATCCTGAAGGACACTGGTTCTGTACAGAACAGTTCTCAGAGCCTGAAATCTTCAACTTCCCTGGCGGAATCGGCGACGTAGAAGTAATCAACGTAGAACACGAAGAAGTACTCCTCGTTCCAAGAGAAATCGATTGTAACAGATGTACATTCAAATATGGTGTACCTGCAGACTTCAGAAAGAAGTTAATGGTTCTGTTCGAATATGGTCTCTCAGACAAGAGAACAAAGATCAAGGTTGGCGACAGCGAAATCACTCCTAGAGACTTCGTCTGCAAGGTAATCCCTAGCCCTGTTGATGCTACAATGACAATGACAGGTAAAGGATGCGCAGGTACTTGGGTAACTGGATGGAAAGACGGAAAATACAGATCAGTATATCTGTATCAGATCGCTGACAACCAGGAATGCATCAAGAAGTACACTACTAACTCAGTAGTTGCTCAGACTGCAGTAGGTCCTGTAATCATGATGGAACTTATCGCTAAGGGTATCTGGGCTGATGCTGGTGCATGGGGTCCAGAACACTTCGATCCAGATCCATTCGTAGAAAGACTTGCTAAGTACGAATTCCCTGCTGGAATCAAAGAAATGGATTCAGAATACGCAGATGAATTAAACGAAAAAGCTTTCTTAGATGCAGTAACTAAATAAGCTTACATAATTTAAGATCGAATAAAAACGGTTGCCATCAGGCAGCCGTTTTTTTGTAGAAAGAAAAGGGCATCGCCCTAACGATCAGAAATCATTAATGCGACAGTTCGTCATTTTTGCTGCAAATAAAAAGCAGACAGTAGCCTAGAAACCATGCTTTTGTGCTGTCTCGGTTCCCCTGGATCCGGATCCGTTTTCAGCAGCCTGGAAAACCGCGCTTTTGTGCTGCCCTGCGCTTTGCATAAAAATACGGGAATCAATAAAGGAGCATCGTATTCGTGATCTGTTCGATATGAGCCATATCGAGCGTACCGTTATCATCGTATGTAGTTATGAGATTGTCATAGGGACGGATATTGCATTGAAAATATTGCATGAGTTTCATGCTGGCCTTCTGCGCGTAATCGAAGTCGCCCAGCATGCCCATATGTTCCCAGTATATAAGCTTATGATCGGCAGGTCGAAGTATGCTGAAATCGGGATACACTGTATTGCCTTCCAGAACCAGAGGTGCTTCGTAGCGGTACGGGATATCCATGTACTCGAGATGAGTCGCGATAAGGAGTTCGGATTTTGAACGGACATAGATGCCGCCTGGGGTTTGGTGAATCTTTTGCTCCGGGCGGTAGGGGTTGCCCTCATATTTGATGGACCTCCAGATATAGATGTCACGTTCGGTAATGCGTCCCTGTTGAGCCGGCAGGAATTCTTCTTGTAAATATCGCAGAAGCTGATCGTTCCAGCTGCTTTCAGCCACGGTTCCCTTGATGCTGTAGCGGAGATCACGAAGTGCCGGCGATATATTTTCCAGTTGAAACATTTCGGGCAGAGGCGTGTATTCTGAGCTCAGATTTTCAAGCGATGATATATTGACAGAAAGCTGCTCTAAAAGGAAGCGCAGTATCTTGCCTGTGGCTATTTCTGCAAAAACGGGAAAGGAATTTTGTGAGAGATACAGAGGCTTCCCGTTTGAATACGTGTATAATCTGGGCTTTCCGTGCTCTAGCTTCGTAAAAAGCGTGTTGTCAGGCAGTTCTTTAAGCTGACGTGTCAACCTGGTCTTTATTTTTCTGCATTTTATCAGTTCCTTTTGTATGGCTTCTCTGCTGATCATGAGATCCTCCTTAAAAATCTTTCATGTGCTGTGCCGGTATGTAATGTGATTATATGGTCACGATCGGAGCATGGCAATCATAATTTCGCAGAATGTAATAAGCATGTCTTTTTATGTAATTTTACAGGTATAGTGGAAAGCGGCAGTTTTACATAGCCGTTTCAGCCATAAACTGAAATTTTCAAGTGTAAATGGCTGAAAACTGTAAATTATATGTTTCTGAAGAGGTTCTGATAGCTGGCAGCAAATGAGTAACTGGGATTTTTCAGCCGAGCAATAAGAGATAAACCTAGAAATGGCTGAAAACAGGAAATGCACTGGAAATGTATGTGAAAGTATGATAAGAGCCGTGATGTGAAAGAACGGTGTGGAGGCTTCGGGCGCAATGCAATTTACATATTTCAGCCATGACACTATGAATTTCATATACTTTTGGCTGAAACAGCTGTGACAAACTTGATGTATAAAGTCCACGATGAAAAACAAATGTATGAGATCATATAAAAAATCCCATAAAAAATCTACATTCACAGCTCATTCATGAAATGACTGCTCACGGAAGGCGAAGCCGGACATGAAGTGACTGTCCTGGATGTTGGAAAGATGAAGATCGCCGGCTGTCTGGCGTGCGAATACTGCCATACTAAAGGCGAAGGAAAGTGCGTGCAGAAGGATGATATGGAAAAGGTATATCCTGCACTGCTTGAATGTGATGCACTCGTGCTTGCATCGCCTATCTACTATTTTACAATGACTGCTCAGATACAGGCTACTATCCAGCGTATATATGCGATAGACCATCCGCCAAAGGCAACTAAGGCAGCACTGATGCTCAGCTCGATGTCCCCGGAGGTATACGAAGGCTCGATCGGAGAATATGAAGGAATAATAGATTACATGGGGCTTGAAGACAGAGGAATAATCACTGCTGATGATTCTGAGAACGGAACAGAAGCGCTGATGGAAAAATGTCGTGCGCTCGGAAAAGCCATGTAATCCTGCAGCAGGATACTGTCTGCATATGAAAAGCGCAGGCCCGCACCTGCATTTCGCTTCTGTTGCATCATGTGATCGTGTGCATGATGTGAAAAAGCGCAGGTTTCGGAACTGCGTTATATTATTGTATAAAGGGGATCCCGGCATTTAATTAAATAATGAATGGAATGCCGGGATTTTTGTGCAAAGCCGGGAAGATCTTCCCGGCCTTATGGGCTTGTATTTGATGTGGCTACAGTGCCTGGCCGCAGTTAGAACAGAATTTGCTGCCGGGTATGAGCGGTGCTCCGCAGCCCGGGCAGGTGCTGTTCAGCTTGGTGCCGCATATGTTGCAGAAATTCGATCCTGCAGGCAGCTTGGCTGCACATTGCGGACATGTGAGCATTTCATTGACCGGAGTCGGTATCGGTGAGACTCCCGGCATCGGTGCCTGCGTTTGTGGCGCCGCGTGCATATCAGGCTGTGGCGGTGTCTGCGCACCTGATGAAAAAGGAGCTCCGGCGTCCATGTTCTGCGCCGCCGGCTGAAGTATGCAGCCTATCACATGAAATATCTCGTCGGGCAGGTTTTTCTGCTTGTAGGCGCCGATGCCTGCCGTGATGGCAAGCGGCCACAGCAGGAAGAGACCGACCGCGCCGGCTCCGAGCTTGTCTGACCACTGTCCTTCTCCTATCGTGACGTTCAGATTATTTTCTACAATGGAAAACTGCACTGTCGTGGCAAGACGCATTCCTGAAAGAGTGCGGAGCGTGTCTTTTGGCTGTCCCGCCTGCAGCAGGTACCCGTCGGGGGTCGGTGCAGTCTGAACATCCATGCCTTTTTCAGTATGCAGAAAACGGCTGAGTTCGTCTATTACGATCTGTATATCAACATTGTTCAGCAGATAGGTTCTTGATTCTGTCATTGTCATATCCTCCATTCTCCGGTCACACGGCATGCCATGTGACGAAAACTGCGTGATTTGCATAGCTGCAGGGTCTGCACAGAAGTGCGTTCCGCAACATGTTTCATATTATAAATCCAATTTATAAATTTAATCTTAACAATGACATCCTTTTGCGGCAACCCGGGTTTCCGATTTGTCAGTGCCAGTTCGGGAAACCGGTATCAGGTACCAGTGCCTGCTGTTGCCATATGTATACAAAAATGACCAACCGGGCATATCCATGTTGACCGGCTGGTCGAAACTGTTCGATGATCAGCGATAGAGACCGCTGTAAGCGCCTATGTTGCGGGATTACAGGCAGCTGCAGGCTTTACACACCGAAAATCTCGGAAGTCTCTTTCATTATCTGTGCGATCGGGAGACCCTGCGGACATTTTTTTTCACACGCCTTGCATGATATGCAGTCGGAAGCGTGGCGGCCCTTAGGTATCCATTCAACGTATTCCATTTTTGTGGCAGGGTTCTGTCCGTAGATGTTCCATTCGTTTAAAGTGTCGATAAGATCAGGTATCTTGAGCTTCTGAGGACATGGCAGACAGTACTCGCATCCCGTGCAGGAGTACTTGATGAGTCTGTTGTATTCGTCTGAGACCTTGTCGATGAGTTCTCTTTCTTCGTCTGAGAGCACGTTGAGGTCTGCGGCTGAAACCGTAGCGATATTCTGCTGAAGCTGTTCTCCGGAGCTCATGCCGCTCAGGATAAGAGTGACTTCCGGCATGCTTGCGAGCCATTTGAAGCCCCATTCTGCAGGCGTTCGCTTCACCGGCGCGTTGTCCCAGAGCTCCTGGACTGTAGGCGGGATCCCTGTCGTGAGCTTGCCGCCTTTGAGCGGTTCCATGATTATCACGCTCAGACCTTTTTCAGCGGCCAGCTTCAGGCCTTTTACGCCTGCCTGGATATCCTTGTCCATATAGTTGAGCTGTATCTGACAGAATTCCCACGGATATGAATCAAGAACTTCCTCGAAGAGCTCATATGAATCGTGGAATGAAAAACCGATGTGCTTTATTTTGCCGGCAGCTTTCATTTCCTCGAGGAAAGGCATGAGGTTGAGCTTTTTGATGCGCTTCCAGTTCGGCTTGTTGACGCTGTGCACCAGATACATATCGATATAGTCGGTGTCGAGACGTTCGAGCTGTGTCTGGAACATCTCCTTCATGTGCTCTTCGTCCTTTGCGAGCCAGATAGGCATCTTGTCCGCGAGAAGGACTTTTTCGCGGTAACCATCCCTGAGCGCTTTGCCTACGAGCCCTTCGCTCTTGCCGTTGTGGTATCCGAATGCTGTGTCGACATAGTTTATGCCGGCATCTATCGCTGATCTGATGATGTCGATAGCTTCAGGCTCGTTGATCTGGCCGTCTTCTGTCTCAGGAAGTCTCATCGCTCCCATTCCGAGCAGGGAGACTTCTCTGTCCAGCTTTTTAAATGTTCTGTATTGCATTTTTTACTCCTGAAATACTTGCCGCCATGTTGGCGGCTTCATTGAAAAAACAAACTTTTATGGTATCATATAACATGATTATACTGAAAAAGGAGATGTATTTCAATGGAAAAAGGGACGATGGAACTCAGCCGTATCTGTGAGGCGATCCTTGCATCGGCTGATCTTAGTGGTATGGCAGGACTGGCAGTGGGCATCATGGCAGGCGATGAGATCTGCACCGGTGCTCGGGGCTACAGAAATATAGAAAGCGGCGAGCTGATGGATGCGGACACGATATTCCACTGCGCGTCGATATCGAAGACATTCACTTCTACAGCTGTAATGAAGCTTGTTGAAGAAGGAAAGCTGAGACTTGACGATAAACTGGTGGATGTGCTGTCGTATTTGTCAATCGCTGATAAACGATGTCAAAAAATAGAGATCAATCACATGCTGAGTCATATTTCAGGACTGCAGGATGCCGGTGAGCTTGGCTGGAAAGCGGGTCTGACGGGCGCGGATGCACTGAAGAACTATGCGTTTGCGAATGAAGTGACTGACAGGCCGATGCTTGGCGAGCCCGGAAACTGTACACCTATGTACAGCGACATGGCATACGATCTGCTGGGACTTGTTGTTCAGGAGGTTTCGGGGCAGCCGTTCGAAACATATATAAAGGAAAACTTTTTTGATCCGGCAGGCATGAAAGACACGACATTCCTGACATTCGAGAGGACAGGCGGAAGTCTCGGTCTGGAGGATATAGACAAGGCGAAGATCGCAATGCCTCATGTAAAGGATGCAGATGGAAAGATCGTGCTGGAGTCGATGTTCCCGTATACGAGGCAGCATGCGCCGAGCTCTACTCTGACCTCAAATGTTTCGGATCTGCTGAAGTGGGGAAGATATAATCTGGATAAAAAGGCAGTGTCTGCTGACAGCTATGAAAAAATGTGGACTGAGAGAGTCAATATCCCTGACAAGTTCGCGATGATGGGTATGGGATGGTTCATCAGACATGAGAACGGACATATGTTCGTCGGCCACGAAGGCGGAGATGATGGGTTCAGAACCAGTTTCTGGACGTGCCCGGAATGCGATGCGGCCCTGGTGATCCTGGCAAATACGACAGAAGCTCCGATAGAACCGCTTACTGAAAGCTTTTGTATGGATATCGAGTAAGTCGCGACGTGCTGCTTAAGGCATTTCAAACTGATAAAATATTTTGCAAGCAAGCGGCAATATGTTAAAATTATACATGCAGGAACGGTTTTTTCAGACCGAAAGCGGGCGCTTTGCACGAAAAATATCCCCTGCATGATTAGGAGGGAAAATACGATAATGGCTGTAGAAAAAGCAAAATTCAATAACTTATGTGAAAATTTCATGGATAAGGTGATGGACATCTATGATGTGCCGGGCGTGCAGGTCGGAGTGAGCGTGGGGGATGTTTCCTACACGGCGGCCAGAGGATACAGGAACTTCTTCACGAAGGATCCGCTCAAAGATACTGACGTGTTCCACTGCGCATCGGTTTCGAAGATGTTCACGGCGATGGGCATCATGAAGCTCGTGGATCAGAAGAAGATCGATCTCAACGATAGGATGGTGGACCTGCTGCCTTTTCTCAAGATGCAGGACGAGAGAAGTAAAGATGTAAGAGTTTATCAGCTGCTGAGCCACACTGCCGGCATGCACGATGTTCCTGTAGAGGACTGGGAGTGGAAGTGGGGCGACAAGGTGATAAACCCTGATGCACTGAGAAACTACGCTTTCCATGAAGAAGTGTGCAGGCGAAACATGCTGTGGGAGCCGGGAACGAACGGCTTCATGTACAGCAGCATCGCATATGAGCTGCTGGGAATAATCATAGAGGAAGTTTCAGGTCAGCTCTTCGACGAGTTCATAAAGGAAAACTGCTTCAAGCCGGCAGGCATGGACAATACGACTGTTCTTACCGTGGAAAGGACCGGCGGCAGCCTGGAGTTTGAGGATATAGACAAGCTGGGGATGGCTATGCCGTACGAGAGAGATGAAAACAGGAATTTCATACTGGCGAAGTACTATCCATACAGCAGACAGCATGCACCGAGCTCGACTCTTACGACAAACGTAGGCGACATGCTCAAGTGGGGAAGGTTCAATCTCGACAGAAAGGCTTTCTCGAACGAGACATATGAGACGATGTGGAAGGAGTATGCGGTAGTTCCTAACAACGGTGAAAAGATGGGCCTCGGCTGGTTCATGAGAGAACAGGAAGGCTGTCATCTGATGGGACACGAAGGTACGGATATCGGCTTCAGAGCAAGCTTCTGGATATGTCCGGAGCATGACCTGACGATCACTGTACTGTCAAATGTCTCGGCCGCTCCGGTAAAGAGAATAAGCAAGACGCTGTTCGCAGAGCTTATTCATATCTTATAAAATCGAGAAACTCATCGAAATCCTCGAATCCGCTCTGGATGAATTCGAACAGGACAGGTTCCTTGAATTCGTACTTGGCGGTAGTCATCAGGAATGGCGCCAGAGGGCTTGCCTTGAGTTTGTTCTCCATAAAACGTATATCAGAAAGGGTGTATGCTGACGCTATGAGCTGACCGTAGTCAGTCAGGAAGTATACGCCCTTTACGTCGTTACTGAGACGGAAAACGCGGCTGTTCACATGGTCGTTGTTTTTTTTGAACGCCATGAACATGCGGCCGTTTTCGTGGGACGACATCACCGTATTGAGGTTGACGGTGAGTTCACCAATGTTGTTTTCCATGTCTTCCTCGGAAAGCAGCACTTCGTAGACCGTCACGAATTCGGGTTTCGCGAGCATCATCGCCGCTTCTGCGGAGCTTACCGCAAAGCCAGAGCAGTGAGTGACTGCCGCGATCCTCAGGTCTTTCACTACCACTTTTGTTATCACGGTCTCATAGCTGCTGTTGTGCTCTATCAGTGATTCGCACAGATATGAAACTGCACCGTCTTCGTACACGTGGTCGCGGTCGATCACATTTTTGCAGAAAGTCGCCTGTTTGTAGTTGTCATATATGTCAAGCGGCACTCCTTTTTCTGCGAGGTAGGCAGCGCCTATATGGTCTCTGCCGAAACATCTCATCAGAAAATAGTTGATGGCCTGGTAATCTGACGTGATCTCGCCGCATATCCTGTGCATGATGAGTCTGGCTTCGTCCTGCGACAGTGTGGTCTCGGGTTCGAAAATAAAGCTGTATTCCTCGTAGTTTTCGGGAAGGGGGAGCTTGTTGTGCTCATTGAATTTTTTGTAATAGGTCAGCAGGCCGCGAAGATGACGTTCGGCAAGATCTATTTTTTTTGCGCCGAGACCGCCCATCAGCGCCTGCTCTATATAGCTCAGTTCATCGCTGTCGTTTCCTATGATGCTCTTGTAGGTTTCCAGCCCCATCTCTTCACAGTCGATATAGAAGAACTGGTGAAGATCAGCTTCTGTGTCGCTGCTTCCGGAAAGGCGCCATCTTGCGTATATCGAAAGTACGCCCATGAGTCTGGTGTCAGTCACATAGGCTGATACAAAATATTTTTCTCTTTTGCTTACGGGAACGGATAATCCGCCCTCTATGACAGTAAGTTCAGGTCTGCTCAAATCGGATACCTCGTTTTTAAATATTGTGTTAACATTAATAATGCTTCTTTTAAAGAAAGTATACCTTATTTCGAGAAAAATACAAGTCGGGAAAAAATGAGGCCCGGTGATCGATAACGGTCGCGCATTGTGCTTTTAAAGGAGTATAGAAGGCGCTTCAGAGAGAAATGCAAGAGTTAGTCTGCAAAGAGAAATACACAAGTTAGTTTAAACTACTTGACAGAAAAAAGATTTGATATATAATAGTAAAGTAAACTTAATAGATCCTTATTAAGAGCGGTGGAGGGACTAGGCCCGAAGAAGCCCGGCAACCTTATCTTTGCGGCAGCAGACGCTGCATACAGAGATAGATGGTGCTAAATCCTACAGAATTATTCTGAAAGATGAGGGAAGAAACGTTGAAACATATCTCTTTCATGATTCAGAAAGAGATTTTTTTTATGAGCTGCCCAAATCTTTGATTTGGCGCGCAGCTCAAACGCGAGAATTGCGCAGTCCGGGGGACTGGAGGGAGTCCGGCTGCAGTGCAATTTTACCGCAAAATGAGCTGCCCAAATCTTGAAGCCCTATCCCGAAATCTTTGATTTCGCGGAAGGTCTCATGCAAAGCTTTCCCAAATCTCTGATTTGGCAGAAAGCGACTGCGAGATTTGGCGCGCAGCTCAAACGCGAGAATTGCGCAGTCCGGGGGACTGAAAGGAGCCCGGCTGCAGTGCAATTTTACCGCAAAATGAGCTGCCACGCAGCTCGACCGCGAGATCAACAGCAAGGTATTACGGATTAGTTAAAAAATGGAGGTAAGAAAGTAAGAATGAAGAAATTATTTACATCTGAATCAGTTACAGAGGGGCATCCCGATAAAATATGCGATCAGATTTCTGACGCGGTAGTAGATGCGATCCTGGAGAAGGACCCGATGGGAAGAGTTGCTGCGGAAACTACGGTAAATACAGGATATGCGATGGTAATGGGCGAGATCAGCACAGAGTGCTACATCGACATCCAGAAGATCGCAAGAGATGTCATTCGCGACATAGGCTACGACCACAGCGAATACGGATTTGACGGAAATGTGTGTGCAGTGCTTACAGCGATAGACGAACAGTCATCCGATATAGCAATGGGCGTCGACAAGGCACTTGAGTACAAGGACGGAGAGCTTCCGGACGAAGCAGACCTGGCTGACGAGACCGGCGCGGGAGACCAGGGAATGATGTTCGGCTATGCGTGCAACGAGACGCCTGAGCTCATGCCGATGCCGATATCCCTCGCACACAAGCTCGCAAGAAGGCTGACAGAGGTAAGAAAGAACGAAACTTTAAAATATTTGCGCCCAGACGGAAAAACACAGGTGACAGTTGAGTACGAAGATGATAAAGTAAAGAGGATAGATACGATAGTTATTTCCACACAGCACGATCCGGACGTGGAACTGGCGCAGATCAGAGCAGACCTGATGGAACACGTGATCAAACCGGTTGTCGATGCATCGCTTCTTGACGATGACACGAAGTACTTCATCAACCCGACAGGCAGATTCGTTATAGGCGGACCGCACGGAGACTCGGGACTTACAGGCAGGAAGCTCATCGTCGACACTTACGGTGGATATTCGAGACACGGCGGTGGCGCTTTCAGCGGCAAAGACCCTACAAAGGTGGACCGTTCAGGCGCATATGCAGCAAGATACGTTGCCAAGAACCTCGTTGCGGCAGGACTTGCAGACAAGTGCGAGATACAGCTCGCGTATGCGATCGGCGTGGCAAGACCGGTATCTATATTCGTGGATTCCTTCGGCACAGGCAGGGTCTCGGACGAAAAGCTCGCAGATATCGTAGCAGAGAATTTCGACCTCAGACCGGCAGCAATAATAAAGAATCTGGACCTCAGAAGACCTATCTACAGGCAGGTTGCCGCATACGGTCACTTCGGCAGGACAGATATAGATGTGCCGTGGGAAAAGACAGACAAGGCAGAGGCACTCAAGGCTGCGTTTGAAGCTTAAAAGTGTGCGTGGCTGCCTGCGGTATTCAGGTATGTAAAGGCTGCAGCCGGCCGGTATGCCGGGGTTTCATGGTGCAGCATAACAGAGCCGCGGGGCGATCGGCATGTCAGGACTTCAGACGGCATGCTGATGTTGTGAAAGAAAAATGAAAGGAGATTTTTTTAGAAATGGGAGTTAAAGTTGCAAAATTCGGAGGTTCGTCAGTAGCGGATGCTTTACAGATAGAGAAGATCCGAAATATTATCGAGAATGACGGGGATATAAAGTACGTCGTGGTTTCTGCGCCGGGAAAGAGATTTTCCGAGGACAGCAAAGTCACCGATCTTCTGTATCTTTGCAAGACCCATATCGAGCATAAAATCCCTTATGAACAGATATTCCAGGTGATCTGCGACCGCTTCATGGCTGTAGAGGTCAATCTGGATGTCGATATAGATCTCGAGCATGAATTCGAAGAGATCAAGAGAAACCTTGAAGCGGGAGCATCGGCAGACTACATTGCCAGCAGAGGTGAATACCTCAATGCGATGATAATCGCTTCATATCTGGGCTACGATTTCGTGGATGCTGCAAAGATTGTCAAATTCGATGAAAAAGGCAGGTTCATGGAAGAGCTTACAGACAAGGCTATCAAAAAGGAGCTTGCAAATCATGAGAAAGCTGTTATCCCGGGCTTTTACGGCTCGAAGATCGACGGCTCTGTAAAGACGTTCTCAAGAGGCGGTTCGGACATCACAGGTTCGATCATAGCGAGAGCGGTAGGTGCAGACATGTATGAGAACTGGACGGACGTATCGGGCTTCCTGATGGCAGACCCGAGGATCGTCAAGGACCCTAAGCCGATAAGCACGGTTTCGTACAAAGAGCTGAGAGAGCTTTCATATATGGGAGCATCGGTCCTGCATGAGGATGCGATCTATCCTGCAAGAGTTGCGAATATCCCGATCAACATCAGGAACACGAACAGACCTGAAGATCCGGGCACGATAATCACCGCAGAACCTGCGAAGCTGGAAGACGGACAGATCATCGCAGGTATCGCAGGAAGCAAGGACTTCACTGTTATCGCGATGTACAAGAACCTGATGAGCAGCGAAAGAGGATTTATCAGAAAGATGACCGGCATACTCGAGGATTTCGATGTGCCTATCGAGCATATCCCGAGTGGTATAGACACTCTGTCGGTAGTCCTCGAAAACAACGTGATCGACGGCAGGCTCGATGAGATTGTGGAGGAATTCACACGTCAGCTCAAGCCTGATACCATCGAAGTATTCGAAGACATGGCACTGATCGCGACAGTAGGTCACGGCATGTCATCGAGAACAGGCGTATCGGCAGCACTGTTCACAGCACTTGCAAAGGAAAAGATCAACATCAGGATGATCGACCAGGGCTCGAGCGAGATGAACATAATCGTCGGAGTCGAGAACAAAGATTTTGAAAAAGCCATAAAAGCGATATACGAAGCATTCGTATCGTAAAGTACATAGAAAGCCTCGATGCCAGGGAAATCAAGGGACCCGGGCACCGGGGCTTTTATGCAAATATCACTTGACATTTTCGGAAGCGAAAAGATTTACGGAAATAATGAAATTAAAATTGTAAAACAGCGCGTTTTGCGATAAAATGTAATATTATAGTTTGAAGTAGATAGTGAAAGCAGGAGGTAACCATGGCATATATTTTTGACGAACCATCAAGAACGTTTAACGAATATCTTTTAGTACCGGGATACTCTTCGACAGAGTGCAGAGTGGACAACGTATCACTGAAAACTCCGGTCGTGAGATTCAAAAAAGGGGAGGAACCCGCGATAAGCATGAATATCCCTCTCGTGTCAGCGGTGATGCAGGCCGTTTCAGGTGACAGGCTTGCCATAGCTCTTGCAAAGGAAGGCGGCATTTCATTTATTTACGGATCACAGAGCATCGAAAGTCAGGCTGAAATGGTGCGCAAGGTAAAGTCGCACAAGGCCGGATTCGTAAGGAGCGACGCCAATATCAGGCCGGATCAGACGCTGGCCGAGCTGCTCGAACTGAAGGGAAGGACAGGACATTCGACAACTGCTGTAACTGAGGACGGAACTCCTGAGGGCAGGATGATAGGACTCGTTACGAGCAGAGACTACCGTATCAGCAGGACTCCGCTCGATGAAAAAGTCTGCAATTTCATGACTCCGTTCGACAAGCTCGTGTATGCCAAGGAGGGCATCACGCTGTCAGAGGCCAACGACATGCTGTGGGACAACAAACTCAACGCACTGCCTATAGTAGATGAAAATCAGAGACTTGCATACTTTGTATTCCGAAAGGACTACGATACTCACAAGGCTTATCCTGACGAACTGCTGGACGAGCACAAGAGATATGTCGTGGGAGCCGGCGTGAACACGAGGGATTATGCGGAAAGGATCCCGGCGCTGGTCGAAGCCGGTGCTGATGTGCTCTGCATAGATTCATCCGAGGGCTTCACTGAATGGCAGAAGATCACGCTTGATTTCGTGCGTGAAAAGTACGGCGACAGCGTGAAGATCGGTGCGGGAAACGTCGTGGACAGAGAAGGTTTCAACTTCCTGGCTGATTCCGGAGCTGATTTCGTAAAGGTCGGCATCGGCGGCGGTTCGATATGTATCACGAGAGAGCAGAAGGGTATCGGCAGGGGACAGGCTTCTGCGGTCATCGAGGTCGCAAAGGCCAGAGACGATTATTACCGCAGGACCGGTGTGTATGTGCCGATCTGTTCGGACGGCGGCATCGTTTACGACTATCACATGACGCTGGCGCTGGCAATGGGCGCGGACTTCCTGATGCTCGGAAGATATTTCTCGAGATTTGACGAGTCGCCTACAGCAAAGCTCAACATAAACGGAAGTTATGTCAAGGAGTACTGGGGAGAAGGCTCGAACAGAGCGAGAAACTGGCAGCGTTACGACATGGGCGGTGACAGCAAGCTTTCGTTCGAGGAAGGTGTCGACTCGTATGTGCCTTATGCGGGACCGCTCAGCGACAATGTAAGGCAGTCACTGCAGAAGGTGAAGTCGACTATGTGCAACTGCGGACTCATGACTATTCCTGATCTTCAGAGGAATGCAAAGCTCACGGTCGTTTCTGCGACAAGTATCGTGGAAGGCGGAGCGCATGACGTTATCCTGAAGGATACATCGGGAAGCAGCAAGAGATAGAAGAGAGAAGGATTTTGATATATGGAACATGAAAAAATTATAGTTCTGGATTTCGGAGGGCAGTACAATCAGCTGATCGCCAGACGTGTCAGGGAGTGCAACGTTTACTGTGAAGTGCATCCTTACACGATGAGCATCGAGGAGCTGAAAGCGGCGGCTCCGAAGGGGATCATTTTCACCGGTGGTCCGAACAGTGTTTACGGTGATGATTCGCCTCAGTATTCAAAAGAGATCTACGACATGGGCGTGCCTGTGCTCGGGATCTGCTACGGCGCGCAGCTGATCGCGCATCAGCTGGGAGGCAAGGTGGAGACTGCGCCTGTCAGCGAATACGGCAGGACAGAAGTTGAGATAGATGACAAGGGCGGGCTCTTTGCAGATGTTGCGGATAAAACGATCTGCTGGATGAGCCATACCGATTATATAAGCCAGGCGCCTGAAGGCTTTACAGTAACGGCGCACACGCTGGTATGCCCGATCGCGGCTATGGAAAACCGTGAGAGGAAGATCTACGCACTGCAGCCTCATCCGGAGGTGATGCACACTGTGGAGGGCATGAAGATGCTCGGTGCATTCGTAAGAGATGTGTGCGGATGCAGCGGTGACTGGCAGATGGGATCGTTTGTAGACGATACGATAAAGGCTATCAGAGAAAAGGTAGGCTCCGGAAAGGTGCTGTGTGCGCTTTCGGGCGGAGTCGATTCATCTGTTGCGGCGGTGCTGATGTCAAAGGCGGTAGGCAGGCAGCTCACATGTGTGTTCGTTGACCACGGTCTTCTGAGAAAGAACGAGGGCGACGAGGTCGAGGCTGTTTTCGGGCCTGACGGCGAATATGACCTGAATTTCGTGAGGGTCAATGCGCAGCAGCGTTTTTATGAAAAGCTCGCAGGTGTGTCTGAACCTGAGCAGAAGAGGAAGCTCATCGGCGAGGAATTTATCCGTGTATTCGAGGAAGAAGCGAAAAAGATCGGCGCTGTGGACTTCCTGGTGCAGGGCACGATATATCCGGATGTGATCGAGTCCGGCCTCGGCAAGTCTGCTGTGATAAAGTCGCATCACAATGTCGGAGGTCTGCCTGATCACGTTGATTTCAAGGAGATCATAGAGCCTCTCAGGATGCTGTTCAAGGATGAAGTGCGAAAAGCGGGTCTTGAGCTGGGCATACCTGAATATCTGGTGTTCCGTCAGCCGTTCCCGGGACCGGGTCTCGGCGTGAGGATCGTCGGTGAGGTCACTGAGGAAAAGGTAAAGATCGTGCAGGATGCCGATGCGATCTACCGTGAGGAGATCGCGGCTGCGATGGATGCCGGTCTGATACCGAAATACGGTGAGGAAGGCACACTGGGTCAGTACTTTGCGGCGCTGACGAATATGCGAAGCGTCGGAGTCATGGGTGACTTCAGGACTTACGACTATGCTGTCGCACTGCGCGCAGTGCTGACAAGCGACTTCATGACCGCTGAAGCGGCTCACCTGCCGTGGGAAGTAATCGACAAGGTCACTACGAGGATCGTCAACGAAGTAAAGCACGTCAACCGCGTGATGTACGACTGCACGGGGAAACCGCCGGGGACGATAGAACTGGAGTGAGTTTGAAAATTTTACACAGAGTATTTTATATGGCAGGTAGTCTATAGGATTGCCTGCTGTATTTTTATTATGTTGTATTTCAAGGAAATAGACATTGAAATTTATTACTAACGTAAAATTTTAACTGCGGATTTGTTTAAGAGATGGTGTGTGCTATACTTGTAGCACAAGTATAGAGTATATTTGAAAAATAACATGAGGGGGTGAAGAGAAAATATGAAGAATATGAAAATAGATGCTAACGGAACAGAAATCAGAGTAATGGGCGATGTTGTTAATGAGGAAGCATACATTTCGCTTACAGATATTGCTAAATATAAAAATCCGGATAATGCTTTTATTGTAGTTGCCAATTGGATGCGTAACTATTCTACAATTTCATTCTTAGGATTGTGGGAACAGATTCACAATCCTAATTTTAAACCTATCGAATTCGATAGGTTTAAAGCAGAGTCGGGAGATAATGCTTTTACGTTGACACCACAGCAGTGGATAAAAGCCACAGATGCAATTGGTATCGTATCAAAATCAGGACGATATGGCGGCACTTATGCTCATACGGATATAGCGTTTGAGTTTGCTTCATGGATTTCGCCGGAATTTAAGCTTTATATCATCAAAGATTATCAGCGACTAAAGAAAGACGAAGCAGATCGGTTAGCGATTGGGTGGGATGTAAAGAGAGAACTTTCAAAAATAAATTATCGTATCCATACAGATGCAGTAAAAGAATTCTTGATAACTCCCACACTATCTCCGCAGGAAATGGCATATACATATGCTTCAGAAGCAGATATTCTAAATATGGCTTTGTTTGGAAAAACAGCAGCACAGTGGAGAAGTGAAAAAGGAATAAAAGGGAAAACTCCTAATATCCGAGATTTTGCTTCAGCGGAAGAATTGGTTGTGCTTATCAATCTGGAAGATACAAATGCAGACCTGATAAGACAGGAAGTACCTAAAATTGAAAGGCTGAAAATATTAAGAGAAAAAGCGTACAGGCAATTAGAACTTTTAAGAAAGAACCAAGATACGATAGAGGCACTAAAGAAAAATCTTATTGAAGATACAGAAACAAATGGTTGATTTCCTAAGCAAACTCGCTTATAATCTGAATCGTAACATATTGCTATTATCCACAGTTACGGAGAGAGTGTTATCAACAGCGATAACAAACTGATAACATTAGCCCATATAGGCAGGATAATATGGATAAATCAAAAAATCGAAAGAAAAACAAATACGGCAACAAATAATCTCTAAACAAAATTGATTAGTAATTGTCGAGTTTGAATAAACGATTTTAAGAAAATAAATCCCGAACCTGTTGAAATTTCAATGGTTCGGGATTTTTGAGTTTTTGGTTTGACGCATTTTTGACGCATCTTGTGTAGATGAGCTGGTTTGCGTGATATAATGAGTTCTTCTGTTTTAAACCGTTCTACATATAAAATGATTGACACCGTATATGACACCACATATAATATAGATAAGGGGTATAGGAATGTCAAAATGGGATAAACTGATAACACGTATATGTAATTTATCGAACGATCTTCGATTTAATGAGTTACGGAAGGTATTGGAAAGCTACGGATATGAAATGAATGCACCAAGAAGTGGAAGTAGTCATTACACTTTCAGAAAGCAAGGTTGTATGCCAATTACGATCCCAAAACACGAACCGATTAAAAAAGTATATGTGGAAATGGTAAGGCAGATTGTAGAAAGTGAGGCGAAGAATGATGAAGACGCTGAATGATTATATGGCAATGTCCTATCGTATGGAAATTGTGGAGGACAAGGATGAAGGCGGATTTGTGGTTTCTTATCCGGATTTGCCTGGATGCATTACTTGTGGCGAAACCGTAGAAAGTGCAGTAGCAAATGCGCTGGATGCAAAAAAAACATGGCTTGAAGCAGCGCTGGAAGAAGGTATAGAAATTCATGAGCCGGATAGTTTGGAAGATTATTCTGGACAGTTTAAATTGAGAATTCCACGAAGTCTGCACAGGTCACTGGCAGAGCATTCTCAGAGAGAGGGGATCAGCATGAATCAGTATTGTGTGTATCTTCTGTCCAGAAATGACGCAGTATATTCAAAATAAAGCCTGAGAAAAATATATCCCGAATCTGTTGAAAAATCAACGATTCGGGATTTTACTATCTCTATAATCTGTAAAAAAGATCATACCGGAAGATCCAGATCTATGATTATGTTTTGGAGTACATTGTAGCAGTTGTAGAATTTTCAATATAATAATTAATGTAAGTATTATATTTCATGCTCAATAAATAGGTTGAATTTATCCTAAAACGTGCTACTATATAGATAAAGGAGGCGATAAATATGATGATCAATACAGATAATCTGGTTTCCATCACAGATGCAAATCAGAATTTTTCGCGTGTTGCAAGAATGGTTGATGAAAACGGAGCAGCAATCATTTTAAAGAATAATGTACCGCGCTATATCCTCATGGAGTTCAACCAATTGGAAGCGGAACAGCTTGCAGAAGATGAAGATATACAAGAGATTTCAAAGCGTCTTATGGTAAAAAATAAGCATGCATATGAGGTGCTGGCAAAATGAGAAGGCTGAGCAGTGAACAGGTACTGGAGCTGCATGATGCACTGCTGAGGGAATTCGGAGGGACCGCAGGAGTTCGGGATCAGGGACTTCTTGACTCTGCATTGAATACACCATTTGCTACGTTTGGAGGGAAATACCTGTATCCTTCTTTGCAGGCAAAAGCAGCACAGTTGGGATTTGGTCTGGTCAGTAATCATCCATTCGTAGACGGAAATAAGAGAATCGGTGCTCATGTAATGTTAGTTTTTCTGGCAATCAATGGAATTGAACTGAGCTATACGCAGGAGGAACTGATTGATGTTATTCTTCAGGTGGCAAGTGGAAAAATCCATGCGCAGGGACTGTTGGAGTGGATATTGCAGCATCAGGCATAATCAAAGATCTGTATGTTTTCGATTAATAAGCGTTTATAGGTAATGCATTTTATAGACATTTGGATTTTTAAAATGAGCTAAATCAGTTCAAGCGATTATATTTTAGTCTAAGAGTTAAGAAGGTATCGTTGAAATACAAGGGTTTTCTTTTTAGACTAAAGAAAAAATATTAGCTCAAGAGCCAAAGGAGGACTCTCTCATGAACATAACCGTATATCTAGGATCGACCGAAGGCAGGGATCCGGCTTTGAAACATGCTGTACAGGAGCTGGGGACCTGGATCGGGGAAAGCGGAAACTCGCTGGTGTATGGCGGGTCGAGGACAGGCCTTATGGGGCTGCTGGCGAAAAGCGTGCTGGACGCAGGCGGCCGGGTTACTGGTGTAGAACCGCAGTTTTTCATAGATGAAGACCTTCAGTACGAAGGCCTGACAGAGCTGATAGTGACGGAGGACATGGCAGCGCGAAAGGCGAAAATGATACAGCTTGGGGATGCCTTCATAGCTTTCCCCGGAGGGACCGGAACACTGGAGGAGATCACGGAGATCATGTCAAAGCGTTCACTGCGGCAGCTTGACGCACCGTGCATTTTATATGATCTCAATGGATATTATGACGGCTTGAAAAAGCTGCTGGAACATATGATACATATGGGCCTTTCTTCAGAAGAAAAACAGCAGGGCATCTGTTTTGCGGAGAATCTTGAGGAGATCAAAACGCTTTTGGAAAGGAGCTGATGAAATGCCTATGTGGTGGTTTATGTTCATCTGCAATATGATATATTCGGTCGTGATGATCGCCGGCGGATGGCTGATGTGGAAGCACTGTCCGAAGAAGATAAATTCGTTCATCGGATACAGGACGAGCCGATCCATGAGAAATGCCGAAACCTGGAGCTTTGCAAATCAAAACTGCGGCAGGCGATGGTGGAAAACAGGATGGATCATGCTGATACCGACAGTGCTGGTACAGATACCGATGTACGGCGCCACGGATGCGGCGATAAGCGTGATGGGACTGGTGATCTGTATAATCGAATGCACGATCCTGATCGCATCGATCTTTCCGACTGAAAAAGCTCTGAAGCGGGAATTTGCAGATGACGGACGCAGGAAAATGCAGTGACAGCTCAAGCTCAGAGCGATAAGGGAGAAGCGCTGCACTTTTACGCGGAAGAAAGCAGGGACCGCCTTCTGCACAATGGATCTCGAACTGATTCTAAAATCCAGCACTGTCAGGCGGATCCTGGCGGTGTTTTTGTTTGCTACAGGGGGATTTTGTGATATAATCATTTAGATTTAGAGTTGATTTTAGAAACGTATGACAAGGGATCATATGGAGAACAGCATGGCAGGAGGAGAAATATGAAAAGACGTGTGATGATCGCAGTTATGGCGATAGTATTGGGTCTCGGCACGGTCCTGATAAGCCCGGGAGGGTACGTGTCGGCAGACAGTGAAGTCGCGGAGACCGATATGCCGACGGGAGAACTCGAATACATAACGCTGCAGGAAAACACTGCATTCAGGTGGAATGCCAATGGTGAAGCGCTCAAAAGCAATGAGATACACCTTGACGATAATGAAGGCATGAACTGCAGCTTCCGCTTCGACAAAGTAGAAGATGGATGGTACGGAATAAAACACATAAAGAGCGGCGGCACAGATCTTTTTGCAGACATCGAAGACAAGAGCAAGGATGAAGGTAAAGTCCTCCATCTGTGGGAGTCCAATGATAATAAAGTAAAAGGCAACAACCACCGTCAGTTTGCATTTTACCCTGCAGGCACAGACAGCAACGGCAATCAGAGCTATTATATAAAGAACAGGAACAGCGGCCTGTGGATGGGTTATGAAGATACCGACAAAAACGGCAAGCCGAGCTATGGAGACAAGATAATACAGACGAAAGAGGCAAACAGAAAGGCATGGATCATAACGCCTGCAGTTATCCCGAAGAGCGGCGATGAGGTCGAGGATCTGGTGAAGACCGAAGAAGGCAGAGCATACTGTGAGATCTTCAAACCCGGTACGATAGAGGCTCTAAACAGAAACGGCGATACAGTCTTAAAAGGTGGCGCTATCCACATGTACACTATGGGTACCAGCAGCAAATGGGCCATCGAGTGGATAGACAAATACAAGGCATATAAAATATATGCGCTGACAGACGGCGAAGCCGATCTTGGAGGCGGTAAAGTATGGGATGTCAGGAATCAGGGTGGAGACGAATATGAGCTGATACATATTTGGGACAATAACAGCAACGACCAGAACAGAAATACGAGCAACCTGTGGCGCTTTATAAAACAGGAAGACGGCAGCTACAAGATCCAGAGCGCACGTACCGGCAAATTTGCACATGACGGACAGATAGACAGTAATGGACAGAGTCTGCCGTGGCTGTCGCAGACGAGTGACGGCACGGCTTTTGAGGTTGAGTTTTTCGCCAGCGACGGCGACAAGATCAGCTATAACTATTCTGAAGACTGGATGGCACAGCTTCCGGACGATGCAGTGCTTTCATCGGTAAATCTGCCAGGCAGCCATGACGCCGGGACAGCAGCAATAGTAGAGGATGGCATACCACAGGTTTCGTTCACGTCATGTCAGAAGTACTATTATGAAGAACAGCTGAATGTAGGAGTCAGAAGCTTCGATATCCGCTGTAATGCATTGTCGGATGATGCGGCGTTGTCAGATGTAATAATCATCCACGGCAATGAGAGGTGGCACTGCAGCAACAGAGATGCAACGGATCTTACGCTCGACAACATCCTGAATGAAAGCGTGAGGTTCCTGGATGAACATCCGACGGAGACTGTCGTCATGATGGTAAAGCCTGATGACGGAAGTACTGTAGGTCTGGTGAAAGCGATGGCAAGTTTCATCAAAGCTGAGGTCGCCAAGGGCGACGAATGCCACGTGTGGACGGGTAATGAGATACCATCGGTAAAAGAGGCTCGCGGCAAGATCGTGTTCCTGAGAAGATACGAGATCGATAAGTCTAAATATGATCCGGCGGCCGACGGTCTTCAGGAAAGGTGGTTTGGAATAGACCTGTCGAAGTGGGATGATCATTCTTACGGAGATACCAAATATGCGATAAAGATATACGGCCAGGATCAGTACGGCACAGCGGTATACGCGCAGGATGCCTACAGTGAAAATGCAAACGGAAAGATCGAATATATAGAAGGAACGATGGCTCAGACGACCGGCGCAGATACGACCCACGCTATCCCGGCCGACTCCTGGATTTTCAATTATACAAGCTGTTCCAAGTGGATACCGCTCAACGTCACCAAGGATCTGAACCCGCAGCTCTTCGCGGACGAGTTCGGCAAAGACAAGAGCGGATACATAGACAACCGCAGACTCGGTATGGTCATGCTCAACTTTGTCGACAGACCGATGAGCAGACTTATTTACGAGACAAACCTCAAAGATAATGATTTTCTTACTGCAAAGGCTGTGTTCCCGGAAAGCATAACTCTCAGTCAGGGACAGAGGCTTTCTGATGCAAAGCTTGCAGGTCAGCTCGGCGGAGGCAGATGGGTATTCGAGGAAGGCGACTATGTTCCTACACTGGAAGATTTCAAGAGCGGCAGAACTTTCCGGCTCAGATTCGTCCCTGATGACGACAGGCTCCAGGGCATTGAAAAAGACGTGACGATAACGAGCTTTGAGCAGAAGACTCCGGCCGGACGGACCGATGCGGACAAGAAGGGCAGTGTATCCGGAGCAAATACGTCCGACAGCACAGATATGGCTGTGCTTGCAGCTGCTGCGATGATCGCAGTACTGGCGCTGCTAGGAGCACTGGCAGCAGTAAGGCTCAGAAAGGAGAACTGAGACAGGGATCGCTTTTAGAGTGAGGCTTGCATCCGGCGGGCAGGCTGCCGGCACATCCGCACCGGCAAAATGCACATTCGCACTGGCAATATCGCTTTCAGAATGATATCCTTATATAAACGACAGATATGCAGAAAAGCACAGGAGGCATGATGAAAGCAGTATTCATAGACATCGACAATACACTTCTTGATTTTGACGAATACGTCCGAAACACGATGGAAACGGGGTTCAGGCATTTCGGGCTCAAGCCGTACGAGCCGTACATGTATGATGTTTTCATAAGGGAAAACGGCAGGCTGTGGCGCAGGATCGAGCAAGGAGAACTCACTTTTAAGGAACTGGAAAAAGTGCGCTGGAACATCATTTTCAATGAACTTGGCATAGAGTTCGACGGACCGGTGTTCGAGAAATATTTCCGTGCGGCGCTGAACGACAGCGCGATACCGGTAGCCGGATCGTATGAGATGCTGGAAGCTTTGCGGGAAAAGGGATGCCTGATATGCGCGGCGAGTAACGGCCCTTACGAGCAGCAGCTGCGCCGTCTGGAAATCGCAGATATGCTCAGGTATTTCGATCATGTTTTCATTTCGGAAAAAATCGGCGCGTCCAAGCCGTCAGGGGATTTTTTCGAGCATGCGTTTTCCGTGATAAACAGTAGCAGAGAAGAGAGCATCCTGCCGCATGAGACCGTGATGATCGGAGACTCGCTGACATCGGATATCGCGGGCGGCAGGCAGTACGGGATGCAGACGTGCTGGTATATGAGAGACAGGGAGCAGGAGATCCCGGCAGATGTCGGTATAGCGGTGGACGATCTCAGAGACGTCGCAGACAGGATATTCTGATACATTATGTAAAGCCTCCGGCTGTAGGGTGTGCAAAACGCATATGCCTTGACAGCCGGGGGATTTTTGTTTATATTATAAGTAACAAGTGTTGCGCAACGTTAGTTGCGCGGAGACGCCGGCAATTCAGCCGCGGCCGTAGCCGTCGGCAAAGGATCATACACATATTATCCACCGCTGGCCGCAGTCATAGTCGTAGCTGCCTGCAAATAGCGGGAGCATCGCGGGGGAATACTTTCATGTCCGTCTGCGACCTGTGCTTCTGCGATCGGCAGCCGGCAGAAATTTATTTACAGAAAGGAACGATCATGCCGCCAAGATTCAAATTTACAAAAGAAGAGATCGTACAGGCTGCGCTGGATATCACCAGAGAAAGCGGCCTGTCGGCACTGACCGCCAGAGCGCTGGCGGCCAGGCTGGGGTGCTCGGTAAAACCCGTTTTCGGAGCGTTCAAAAATATGGAGGAAGTCCAGCAGGAAGTGATGGCCGCAGCGAACCGCATGTACGAAGATTATCTGAAGACAGACATGGCGAAGGGCCAGTACCCGCCGTACAAAGCCAGTGGCATGGCATATATACGCTTTGCGAAAGAAGAGCCGCATCTTTTCAAACTGCTGTTCATGCGGGACCGCTCAGGCGAAAAGATCGAGGAAAACAGAGAAGAGATCAGACCGCTCATCGACCTGATAAAAGCTAATCTGGGGATAAGTGAAGACGATGCATACATGTTCCACCTCGAGATGTGGATATACGTGCACGGCATAGCGACGATGGCGGCTACATCATATCTCGACTGGGGTGATGAGTTCGTCAGCAGTGTACTTACCGACGCTTATACGGGATTGAAATACAGGTTTTCGGAGCCTGAAGAGAAGTCATCTGCGACTGTGGCAGGCCCTGCTGAAGATCTGGCAGACGGCAGTGCCGCCGCCGGAGACAACATATAAAATAGGAGGCAGACTATGGATGCTATAAAAACGGTAAAACTGACCAAAATATATAAAGACCTGACAGCGGTCGATGCACTGGATCTGACAGTGCATAAAGGTGAACTGTTTTCACTGCTCGGGGTGAACGGCGCGGGAAAGACGACAGCGATCAGGATGCTGTCATGTCTTGCGAAACCGACATCGGGAGATGCGTTCCTGAACGGCAGCAGCATAGTGACGGCGGCTTCGGACGTAAAAAAACTGATAGGTGTATCCCCGCAGGAGACCGCGATAGCGCCGAATCTGACCGTCAGGGAAAACCTCGAGTTTATGTGCGGCATTCACGGATTCAGCCATGGGAAAAGGAAGCAGAAGACCAAAGAACTGTCAGGCCGGTTCAGCCTCGGACAGATCATGGAAAAAAAGGCGGGAAAACTTTCCGGTGGCTGGCAGCGCAGACTCAGCATCGCGATGGCGCTCATCGGAGAACCGGAAATACTGTTCCTCGACGAGCCGACGCTGGGCCTCGACGTGATCGCGCGAAGCGAATTGTGGGACGTCATCAGAGAGCTCAAGGGCAGGATCACGATCATACTCACGACGCATTACATGGAGGAGGCAGAGATGCTCTCCGACCGTATAGGAATCATGAAAGACGGCAGGCTGCTGGCTCTCGGCACGGCTGCTGAACTCATGGAGCAAAGCGGCAGAGAACGGTTTGAAGACGCTTTTGTAGCTATAGTAAAGGAGGCCCGCCAATGAGGATGCTTACTTTTTCAGGCAGAACGGCAAAGGAGATCATGAGAGATCCGCTGAACATCATATTCGGGCTCGGATTCCCTATAGTGCTGATACTGCTGCTTTCGGCGATACAGGCCAATGTGCCGGTCGATCTGTTTAAAATAGATTCGCTGACGCCCGGGATAACCGTGTTCGGCCTTTCGTTCATGACGCTGTTCGCTGCGACGCTGATCGCAAAAGATCGGGAAAGCGCATTCCTGCAGCGACTTTACACGACGCCGATGGCGGCTGCAGACTTTATACTCGGATATATGCTGCCGGTGCTGCCGATAGCGCTGGCGCAGAGCATAGTGTGCTATATAGCTGCGGTGATACTCGGTCTTGATATCACAGTCACGATAGTATATGCGATACTGTTCGTGATACCTGTTTCACTGTTTTTCATAGCTCTGGGGCTCTTGTGCGGCAGTGTTTTTACTGTAAAGCAGGTCGGCGGCGTCTGCGGGGCGCTGCTCACGAATCTGACAGCGTGGCTGTCCGGAGTCTGGTTCGATCTGGATCTCGTAGGCAGTGTATTCAGAAAGATCGCAGACATGCTTCCGTTCGTGCATGCGGTAGAGATGGAAAGGGCCGTGCTCAGCGGCAGTTATGCGGATATCTTCCCTCATATATGGTGGGTGCTTGCATATGCTGCAGCAGTCGGTGCTGCCGCCGTGCTGCTTTTCCTCAGGCAGATGAGAAACCAGTAAACGCAGCGCTGCGATACATGTGGAGCAGCGGGATCTCTTAAAATGAAATTTAGAATAAATACACATATAAACCTGCACTTAAAACAAGACTTTGTTCTTGACATACGCCTGCGCAGATGATACTGTCTAAATAGTTAGAAAATTCCAGAGCTTTACATATATTTACATGTGTAAAAATACAGACTCGGGATCCAAGGAGAGATAAATGAAGCCGGTTTCACAGGAAGAGTACACAAGAATGCAGGCAGAGGACTGGGAGTGGGCGAAGGCGCTGATACAGTGTCAGATAGATGACAAGCGGCCGGGAGTCCAGCATCTGACCAACAGACCTGTAATAAATATAAAGCAGATGCTGCAGTCCAGTGCAGAACTTTACGGCGACGGCATCGCGTTTTACACTAAATTCGAAAAAGGGCCGTACAAAACGATAACACATCGGGAGGTCTTTGATGATGTGAATGCCATGGGTACGGCGCTGATCGCCAACGGCATGAAGGACCGCCGGATCGCGGTGATAGGCGAGACCACATACATGTGGGGCATCGGATATCTGGGAACGGTGTGCGGTACGGGCATCGTGGTGCCGCTCGACAAGGAGCTGCCGTACGATGAACTCAGGAATCTGATAATTGAAGCAGAGTGTTCTGCTGTTATTTTTGATGAAAAGCGCGAGGATACTTTCGTCAGGATGATGCAGGAAGGCGGGACGAGCCTGGAGCTGCTGATATCCCAGGACAGGCGTAAAGGCGCAGACGGTATCCTGTCGCAGTGGGAGCTGCTCGAAGAAGGCCGGCGGCTGATCGCGGACGGCGACAGATCGTTCCTCGATGCGCAGATCGACAGCAGAGAAATGAGTATAATCATATTCACATCAGGAACGACAGGAATGGCGAAGGGAATAATGCTTTCGCACAGGAACATCGTCGCTGACCTGATGGTATCGCCGACGCTGGTGGACTTCCTGCCGAGCGACATATTTTTCTCGGTGCTGCCGATACACCATACCTTCGAATGCACGTGCAATTTCATCATGCCTCTTTATAAAGGCGGCGCGATCGCGCACTGCGAGGGGCTGAAGTATATAGTGAAAAACATCCAGGAGGTCCATCCGACGTTCCTGCTGGCCGTGCCTGCGATATTCGAGGCGCTGCACAAGGCGATATGGAAGGGCATCCGCGCAAAGGGCAAGGAAAAGACCGTGCGTAAGGCCATGAAGATATGCAATGCCGCGAAGAAACTCAATATCGACCTGACGAACCTGTTTTTCAAAGAGATCAAGCAGACTCTCGGCGGCAGGATGAGGATGATGATATGCGGCGGAGCTGCGATAAATCCCGAGATACTCGAAGATCTGCAGAGCTTTGGGATAATGGCGCTTCAGGGATACGGCCTTTCGGAAGCCGCGCCGATGGGAGCACTGAACCCGGAAAACAAGCCGAAGAGCATCTCCTGCGGTATCGCGTTCCCGGGGTTCGACGCCAGGATAAATGAACCGGGCGCTGACGGAGTAGGCGAGATCTGCCTGAAGGGCGACAACATCATGCTCGGATACTACAAAAATCCTGAAGCTACGGCGGAAGTGATAAAGGACGGATGGTTCTACACCGGAGATCTGGGATATATAGATGATGAAGGATATATCGTCATCACCGGAAGAAAGAAGAACGTAATAATCACGAAGAACGGCAAGAACGTGTTCCCTGAAGAGCTGGAATACCAGCTGTCGCTTCACGATGAGATCGTCGAGTCGATGGTCTTCGAAGGTGACAGCGGCAGGGGTGACGGAGACAAGAGCGGAGATACGCTGATAGTCGCCGGCATCTATCCCGACTGGGCTCTGATAAAGGAGACCATGGGCGATGAAGCGGAAGACGATGAAGCAGTCAGAAAGTACATCTGGAGCATCGTGGACAAGGTCAACGCTGCAAATCCGGGATACAAGATGATAAAAAAAGTAAATCTCAGACATACGGAATTCGAAAAGAATACATCCAGAAAGATAAGGAGATTCGTAGAAGACAACAAAAAGACACTGTGATGTCTCAGTGAGATCCGAAATACAAAAGGACAGCCTGCATCGGCATATACTGATGCGGACTGTCCTGTTTTTATTGTTGTGTTTGGCGGTGCGACCGGTTATACTCCGATCTTGAGAAGCTCGATGAACTGCTTTGCGGTCCTCGGGCTCCTGCCGTTCTTCCTGATAGCGTGAGCTTCTGCTCTGCGGAAAAGTTCAGCTTCATCCATTTTGACGCCATATTCTGCGGCGAGTGATTTTACGATCTGCAGATATTCTTCCTTGTCAGGCTTCTGGAACGTCACAGTGAGTCCGAATCTTGCCGATAAACTCATCGTCTCCTGCATCGTATCGTTCAGATGCAGCTCGTCGCCGACTCTGTCTGCAAAGCTCTCCTTCACGAGATGTCTGCGGTTGCTCGTGGCGTAGATCACGACATTGTCTCCGCAGCCGGAGACACCGCCCTCGAGCGTGGCTTTCAGCGCCGAGAAGTTGTCGTCGTTGCCCGTGAAGCTGAGATCGTCTATGAACAGTACGAATCTGAGCGGGTTGGCTGCGAGCTCCTCCATCAGTTTAGGGATCTGGTAGAGCTGGTTCTTCTTCACTTCTATGATGCAAAGTCCCTTCGGCGCGAGGCTGGCGCATACTGCCTTGATCGTCGAGCTCTTGCCGGTGCCGGCGTCTCCGTAAAGCAACATGTTGCTGGCTCCCTGGCCTTTTGCAAACGATGTCGTGTTCCTGATGATTATGTCGCGTTCTCTCTCGTAGCCGAACAGCTCGTCGAGACGCTGGTAGTCAGGATGAGCGACAGGAACGATCTCTCCGTCCTCCAGTCTGAAAAAGCTGTATTTTGCATAGATGCCGTAGCCTGTCCTGCTGATATTGCTGAGCTTTTCCATGAAATCATACTGCAGGTCTATCTGACGTACCGTCCACGACGGCAGATATCCGTCATACCCGATAAAATCACGGACTGTGGATGCTTTCAGCGAAGCGAGCTCCTGCAGTATCATCAGCTCGTTTTCCATAGCCACTTCTATCTCGTGATCCATATGCATGCCGGCGGCACTGTTCTTTACATAAAAATTATCGTCCTGCAGGACGAGTGTCCTGATATAGTCTGTGAGGCTTGCTGTTTCGTGGTACAGCTGCGACACGAATTCACTGTAGTGTCTGACTGCCGCCGCAGTGTCCTTCTCGTCTACCGCGCGGAGCATGTCTGTGAATCCGGTGATCGCCCTGTCGTCTCTGATGCTCGAAAAAACCGTCAGCGACTCTATTTCCATCATAAGCTGATTAAAATATTTTTTCATGTCTCATCTCCTGTGGATCAAAATCTGTTGTATTGACAAGTTTCATTTATTATACTATATATCAGAGCAAATATCGTATCAAGTATTAAAATTTATGACAAAGTGCAGCAGTCTCTGCAGCATGGCTTTATGGAGGGCATAATGAGGATCAATAAATATATAGCGTCTGCAGGGATATGCAGCAGGCGAAAGGCGGACGATCTCGTGGCGAACGGGAACGTCAGGATAAACGGCGTCGTTGTAAAGGAGGCGGGCGCGCAGGTCGGCGAGGGTGATGTCGTCGAGGTCAACGGCAGCGTCATCAGTGCGGCGCACAAGAATGTGTATATCGCAGTGAACAAGCCCCTCGGGTACATCACTTCGATGGAGGATGACAGGGAAAGGGCGACAGTTGCGGACCTCGTGACGGATATCCCGGAGAGACTGTTCCCTGTCGGCAGGCTCGACTACAATACTACAGGGCTGCTGATAATGACGAACGACGGGCAGCTCACATACACGCTCACGCATCCGAAGCATGAGGTCTATAAGACTTACGTTGCCAGAGTCGAGGGTGTGATCTCTGGTTCCAGACTTGCAAAGCTGCGCCGCGGCGTGGACATCGGGGGATTTGTGACGTCGCCGGCAAAGGTGAAGCTGGTAAAGCAGATGCCTCGGTATGCGGTCGTGGAGATCAGCATCAGAGAAGGCAAGAACCGTCAGGTGCGAAAGATGTTCGCGGCGGTCGGCAACAGGGTCCAGGAGCTCAAGCGTGTGTCGATCGGGGAGATCAGGCTCGGCAGGATGAAGGAAGGGCACTACAGGAAGCTGACCAGAGAGGAGATCGAGTATCTCCGGAGCCTGTAGGCCGTCAGAGCACACAGCTGAGCAATACAGAGTCATATGCGAGTTTTACCAAGAACCTGTACTTACTCCATATGATTTGGCATTTTTCCTTGAAAGTAAAGGGTTTTCAGAGAGACAAATACCAAGGATGTTATCTGTGAGGGGCATTCTTGGTATTTTTCTTATGTAAAAGCGCAGTTTTTCTTGAAAAATTACCAATATGGAACGTCCGGGTTTTGTATTTTGGTAATCGGCTCCGCCGCGAGCCCCTGTTTTTCAAGAAAAATGCTAAAAATACGATGCAGCAAACTGATTATTGGTATCTCGACTAATGACCTGCATTATGCGAATGTTCTCTTCTCAGAGGATATTTGTAAAGTGCTATGATCGCTATGACCATGAAGATCATGGGCAGCACGGTCGCGGAGTTCTCTATCCATGTCATCGCTGTCGCAGTCTGAGCCGCGGCGTTTCCGTCAAAGCCGGCGATCTGCAGTATGATGCCGAGGATCTGACCTCCGATACCTGCGGCGAACGCTTCGACGAGTCCCTGGAACGAGAGGATCGTCGCTTCGCGTTTTTTCCCCGAGACTCTGGTGTCATAGTCGCATACATCGTAGAATATCGACGGCATGATCTGCCAGTATATAGTAGTGCATATGCTCATGAAAAACATGTAGACAAGAGCACCGCCAAAGCCGCTGAGCTCCACGAAGCGCAGCACGATCATTCCCGTCATTCCCGCGATATAACAGATGATGAGCGCGATACGCTTATCGAACACCGCTGACAGCTTTCCCGCAACAGGGATGAATGCGATCCCCAGTGCGGAACGCAGGAAAAAGCAGAACGATATCTGTACGGCCGACATGCCGAGGTTGTAAGTGAGAAAATAGAGCATGTTCGACATCAGCATCGTGTAAAGTATCAGTGAGCACAGACTCGCGGCGATGAGATATTTCATAGGGCGCAGCTTTGCTACGGATATGTATTCTCTGAATATGTTCAGAAGCGAGAACTGCTTTTTATGGACTGAGGCCTCGGGAACATCGTGTTTTTCACGCGGCAGGTCTCTGTTTTTTGAGACGATCACGGTGATTATTATCGTTATCATCGTCAGTGCTCCGAGGAACCCGCCGGTCACAGACCATGCGTGAGCAGTGGTCATCCCGCGGTGCTCGAGAAATTCAACGATGATCGTGGGCATGACCATGCAGAACATATTGCCGACCATATTGAAAAATGATGCGAATGAACGTATCGAAGTCCGTTCGTCGTAGCTTGAGGCGTAATCGGTGCCGAGCGCATTGTACGGAATGAAAAAACCCGTGAAGCAGCTCCAGAACAGCACCGTCATCAGGCCGTAGTATATAGGCTTGAATGCGGAGGATGCGTCAATATCGGTGAACATCACGAAAAGCATTATTCCCAGCAGTATGGAAGACACGAATATTATAGGCCTGCGCCTGCCGAAACGTGTAGAAACGTTGTCCGAAAAGTATCCCATGATGGGATTGAATACTGCGTTCCAGCCTGAACCGATCGCTATTATCATACCTGCGATTCCGGGAGATATGCCTGCGACCGTGGTTAGAAAGAACAGGAAAAACGTGCCTACAAAGTTGTATGAGATCGAGTCGGCGAGTGAAGCTATACCATAACCTGTCTTTTCCATGAATGATGCTTTTGTCATTTAAAATTTTCACCCTCCTTTGGTGAGTCCGTTAGTATATTTGATAGCAGATTTTTTTATGCAAAAGGGCAGCGCACTAAAAAGCCTGCGCGGATGTCTGTTCCGGCAGGCGTGCGTGAGCATGATCTAGTTGCTGCGGAAATGTCTGGCAGTGTAGCCGTATTTCATGTCTATCACAACGAGCGCATTTGAGATCGTCGCCTCGTTGACGCCTTCGAGCAGATCTCTGAACACCTGGTCGATGTCGTACTTCTCGATGAAGTGATTTTTGAATTCGGCCAGGCTTGCGAATGATTCAGGCGTTTCGCCTTCTTTTCCGAATATGCTGCATATCTCACGGATGATGAAGCTGAACATGACGTTGAGGTCGTTGCTCATATCCACGTACATCATCATGCCGTCTGCATTGAAAGCTTCGCCGGCTATCTTGTCAAATGTGAGCTCATCCTTGTTTTCGAGCATCTCATGATATCTGACGATCGATCCATCGAGCTTATCTTTGAATGGTTCATACCAGTCTTTCATCGTATCGATGATAGTGAGGCCGAGATTCTCCGGAGATCCGCCGTACCACAGTGACTCCCTGTGAAAACCCTGGTCGTTTTCCTCTATTATGATTGCAAAATATAATCTGCTGACAGTACTGTTCTGTGCCATATAAAAAATCCTTTCTACTGTTTTGTGACGCCCGGTCGTGCCGTGCGGCGCCGGGGCGTGTGGCGTCCGGTCATGCGTCGGACAGGCATAATAACAGAACAAGTATAACACATCTGCGCCGTGAATTCATCAACAAACCCCCTAAGCGGCATCAAAAGTCCATGTACATCAGCGGTGCGGATCTGTGACACCTGAGGACAAAACCGAAAATAAAGAAATCGGAACACGGAGAGCACGATATGAAACTGAGCTCTCCACGTTCCTTAGGGGTGTTATGCTTTTCGAAAGCATACTGATCTGACAGGGCCGGGCAGTCGAGAATTCCCGGCGGCTGCGATCACAGTCGGTATAAATGAAAAAATTGTAAAATACCAGTCAGAGATCTCACAGCATGCGAGATCCTGTTAAGTTCCGCTGTATATCGCAGAAAGGATAGAGGTATGGTTTTGTTAATACTGATTTTAGCGTGCAGAGGAAGATATGTCAAGAAAATTATGAAAATTTCGATAAAATATGCCGGTCTTGAAATCGTCTGTTGCATTCAAAACGCCTGAAATCACAGGTTTAAGGTCGTGTGCGAGTTGTTACGTATACTATTTTTTGCCGGGCACCAACATGCACAAAAATAAATGTACCGGCTTCGAGAAAAGACAGAAAATTTAAAAAAGACAAGTAACCAAGCAACTAAAGTATTTTTACACCATATGCTGTTGTGTATACTTAACGAAAGTTAATGTTGGCGGTAAAATATCGCAGAAATCATTCATTTTTTTAATCAGGAGTTTTAGGAGGTCAATTTTATGGAGGCTAACAATTTGAACCAGGTGCCTAATAAAGTTTCTTTCGCAAAGAAAATAGGCTATTCGATAGGTGGAGCGACAGATACGCTTGCTTACGATTTCGTAGCAGCATTCCTGCTGTTCTTCCTTACGAACTTCACAGGAGTGAGCCCTGCATGGGCAGGCGCGATCCTTACGATCGGTGTTATATGGAACATGTTCTCGGATCCTATAGTAGGAAATCTGTCAGACAGAACGAGAACGAGATTCGGCAAGAAGAGAACATGGCTTCTCATCGCTATCATACCGTTATTCGTTTCATATCTGCTTCTGTTCACTAAGATCAGCGGACTTTCATCAGGAGCTACAAACATTTACTTCCTGTGCATGACGCTGCTGTTCTGGCTGTCATACAGCTGCTTCAGCATACCTTACTATTCGATGGGAGCATCGATGACAGGCGACAACGAAGAGAGAACAAAGATCAGAATGCTCGCTCAGATCATACAGTACATAGGAGTATTCTTCTCAACTGTAGCACCTACCATGTTCGTATCATTCTTCAAATCAGGCGGATGCACAGACTATCAGGCATGGCACTACACAGCATGGCTCGAAGGCTGCCTGTGCGTAGCTACTCTGATCGTGGTATTCCTTTCGACGAAAGGCATCGAGATCGACTTTGAAGATGAAGACCAGGTGGAAAAAACAAGCTTCTTCAAGGATGCAGCAGCAGTACTCAGCATCAAGCCGTACCTGATGGCAACACTTTCATCACTGATGTTCAGAATAGGATACTGCCTGTTCCTGACAACTATGGTATACTTCCTGCTTTATGTAGTGGGACTTTCAGAAATGAGAATGACTATCTGTACTTCGATAATCTCCTTCGGAGGCATAATCGTAATCACGATCCTCATGAAAGTCATCGAAAAGTACGACAAGGCAAAGGTCTACACTGTACTGGTGATGTTCTCGGGTATCGCTATGATAGTGTTCAACTTCGTAAACGTGAACTCGATGGGTATAGCATGCCTGTTCTGTGTATTCTACGTGATCGGATCATCGGCATACTGGTCGATAAATATACCGCTCATGTATGACTCGATAGAAGTAGACGAATTCCAGTCAGGAAAGAGAAGAGAAGGAACTATGATGTCATTCTTCCTCTTCTGCCAGAAGGGCGGATATGCGATAGCAGCAGCAAGCATCGGCGCAGTGCTTGAAAAAGTAGGTTACGATGAAACTCTCGGAGCTAACAACCCTGAACACGTACTCAACGCTATACAGACAATGATCTGTGCGGCGGCAGGAATCTTCTTCGTACTGAGTGCTATCATCATAATCCTGTACCCACTCAAGAAGGACGTATACAAAAAGCTTTATGCACAGCTGGAGAACAAGCGTGCAGGAAAAGCATACAACACAGAAGGTTTTGCACACGTGCTTAATAAAAAGTACAGATAGCAGCTTTGCGGGATGTTGCAATGACCCCGCTGGACATTAAGAGAAATTTGTATGGAGGATAACAGATGAACGACGTTTTATACAAGAACGGACAGATCTATACAGTTGACGACAGCAGGAGCTGGGCAGAAGCGGTAGCTGTAAAGGACGGCAGGATCACATTCGTAGGCAGCAATGAAGATGCAAAAGGTATCGAGGCTGCAGAGGTGATCGATCTGGATGGAAAGATGCTGCTGCCGGGCTTCATAGAGGCTCACGGACACGTCACATGGGGAGCTATAGACAGCCTTTTCAAGATCTCGCTGTTCGGAGCGGAAGATGCACAGTATTATATAGATACGATCAAAAAATTCGTAGCGGACAATCCGGATCTTCCCGTATACGAAGGCGCAGGCTGGGAAAATCCTTTCTTCGGTCCGGAAGGACCGTCGAGAAAGATCCTCGACGAGATATGCAGCGACAGACCGATGCTGATGTGGTCGCATGACAAGCATTCGGTATGGGTGAATACACACGTGCTGGAGCTTTGCGGTATAGACAAGGATACGACTGTACCGGCAGGAAATGTCATCGAGAGAGAGCCTGACGGCACACCGGGCGGCACACTCAGAGAATTCGCTGCTATAGCGCTCATAGATTCGGTACGCCCTGTATTTACAAAAGAACACTACAAGAAGGCCGTTGACTGGATCCAGAGAGATCTTGCAAGGCACGGCGTGACTGCGATACTCGATCCGGTGCTCGATCCGGAGGAGGAAGCGATCGCAGCCATCAAAGAGCTCAATGAGAACGGCGAGCTGATATGCAAGCTCAGAGGTGCATTCAAGAGCTCGGAGATCGATTCATACAAGCATATAGATGATTTCCCTAAGATCCGCGACGCGGTGGATTCTCACATGTTCAAGATCGATCAGGTGAAGATTTTCGCTGACGGAGTAGTGGAAGGAAAGACAGCATACCTCAAGCAGCCGTATGAGGGCGAGACATATACTGGCGATCCGATATGGGAGCCTGAGCATCTCAATGAATTCTGCAAAAAAGTAGACGAACTCGGATTTGACATACATGTGCATGCCATAGGCGATGCTGCAGTAGCGATGACACTCGATGCGATAGATGCTGCAAAGACTGCAGATCCTGACCGAGACAGACGCCCTGTGATAACACATCTGCAGATCGTGGATCCGGCAGATTATCACAGACTTGCAGATCACAAAGTGGCAGTCGTGACTAATCCGTACTGGCATTTCAAGTACAGAGGATTTTTCGAGGATATAGAAGTGCCTTACCTCGGAGAAAGGGCATATCATGAGTATCCTATGAAGAGCATGCAGGATGCGGGAATCATACTGGGAGGAGCCAGCGATTACAACGTTACTCCGATACCGGCGCCGCTCAGAGGCATCCAGATCGGTGCAACCAGAGTCGGTATAGATGAAGATCCTAATGATATGGAGCTGGTGCTTGCTCCGGAAGAAAGGATGAGCGTTGAAGACATGGTGGAAGTATTCACCAAGGGCAATGCATATTCGATGAGGATGGATGATATCACAGGATCGGTAGAAGTCGGCAAATGTGCAGATTTCGTGATCCTCGAAAAGAATATATTCGAAGTGCCGCCGGAAGACATCTACAAGGTGAAAGTCGTGCAGACGATATCCGAAGGCAAAGTTATATATGAAGCAGAGTAAGAGACTCCATAAGCTCCTATTGTAAGGCTTTTATATAGTAACGATCAACATTACGGAAGCGGGAAAGCTGTACAGGTGATATAATATCACTAAAAGCTTTCCTGTTTCTGTTTTTTGAAACGTCACAGGAGTACGACCCGATGTCGGTTTCCGGCCGGCATATATGCATATGAAATCTGGAAGGAGGACTCTTATGAAAAAACCGCAGATAAGGCTGACGCTCGTAGACAAAAAAGGCGAATGTCCATGTCACAGAGGACACAGGATAGGTGACAGCTTTGACTTTGATACGCAGAGGGGGGACATATGTCCGATGGTGATGCATGTCGCGTTCCCGTACATAGACATCCTGAGGTACGGGGGCACGCTCCCGCCATGCAAGACAGGAGACTTCAGGTTCTGCTGCCCTGACGCCGATGTGATGAATATATTCAGGATAGAGAAAGTTTAAAAGGTTTCTAAATACTGAAAAAATTCCCCGTATAATGGTTGACATTTGTCACCTTGAAGTCTATACTTGACAACGCAAGTATAATAACTCCTCGTTGCCCCGGACTGTTTTGGTACGGGGCAGATAAGTGTCTGAAAAAATGCCGGTATTTATCGGGGGGGGGTTAGTGCCTGTAATAAATATGATGCAGATAAGTCATTACAGCAGACAGTGATAAAAGCTCGATGATCACAGACCTGCAGATGTTTATTCGTTTTTTTAATGATATGCTGACTGGTACGAGGAGGTTCATAAGTTATGTTGTTTTGGAGAGGGAAAGCTGCCGCAATACTGTATGCTGCGATTATTTTTACAGTGACTTTTATTGCTGGCACAGCTGATGTTTTTGCCGCGGTGGACGATCATACCGTGCAGGGGAAAACTCCGCAGGGCACAGTTATTTCTTTATTTGACTACTGGGTCAATGAACAGAGCTCGCCGGATCACGGCACTTCTAACAATAATTCGAGCGGAGGAATAAACAAGAGCCACAGCCTGAAGTTCTCCAACGGTCAGGGAGACGGATTCAATGGATGGACAGGCGGCAAAGCCCCGCACTCAGGTATGCTCGACAAGACTCTTGACAGCAGCGGATATCCGAGTCTTGCCCCGGATTTCGGGTCATGGATATTCTATTCGGAGTCGCTGGCATATCTGTTCGACGATACAAAAGTGGAAGGTAAAAAAGCATATAATAATGTAGAAGGGCTGATGCAGGTCGATGACGACGGCTACTACTATTATGACTCCACAAAGAACTTCGCCTCGTACGACGAAAAGACAAATTCGATGAAGCTCTACGACAAACCTGCAGTGAAGGAGTCGTCGAGCTCGAGCAAGATCGGACAGTTCTTTCCGTTCGACAGCGCATCTAAAGTGTTTAATGAAAGCAGCGGACAGCTCGTGGCCAACACAGGCGTCAGAGCAGACAGCAGCAATGTGAATCACTGGTTCGGTCTCACTATGAGCACGCATTTCCTGCATCCTGCAGACGGCAAGACTACGCGCGGACAGGATATAACTTATGAATTCAGCGGTGATGACGATGTATGGGTATTTATAGATGATGTCCTGGTAGGGGACCTCGGCGGTATCCATGACAAGGCAGACCTCAATATAAATTTCAGTACAGGTGCAGTCGCTATAAACGGTGAAAGCGACGGGACGATAAAGGCGAAGTTCGAGGAGGCAGGAAAAGCCGGAGACATCGACTGGTCCGGCAACACTTTTGCGGGCGGCACATATCATACACTCAAGTTTTTCTATCTTGAACGAGGAAACTATGCGTCGAACATGTCTCTGAAGTTCAACCTGAAGCTGATGCCTGACAACGAGGCGGCTAAAGTCGATCAGTATGAAAATCCTCTTGAAGGTGCGACTTTCAGCCTTTACGAGGCAGATCGCACAGAAAACGACGGCAAGATCAAGTACAGCGCGAAAGGCGAAAGCATCTGCACGGGAACTACCGATATCAACGGAAGCCTGAAGCTGAAAGCGGCAGACGGAGCGACGATAAACTTTGAGGAGTTATACAAGAAAAATAAAGGGCCATATTATATATTAAAGGAAACGAAAGCTCCCGCAGGCTACAAAAAAGCCGAGGATGTCTGGCTGCAGTACGATCCGAAGACAGGTGCGGTCACTACGGAGAATATGTGGGAGTCGGGCATACAGGCCAACCCTCGTATCATGGCAACGGCGCCTACATATATGTACGATCGTTTCGGCAATCAGATAGAGATGAACTCAGACGGTTCACTGAAGCAGGGATCGATTTTCGCGATAGTTTACAAGCGAAACGATATGAAAGCAGATTTCGGAGACGACAGCAACTGGTCATCGGTGAGCGGATCGGTCCTCGATGGATGGCAGCTGCATGAAGCTGATACCATCGAGGGCGCTCTTGAAGGAAACAGGTATGAGCTGAAGCTGAATTCAATGGGTGCGTACGAAACTACGCTGGACGAGCTTCCTGGCGATATAATGACGTATTCAAAGGTGATCATAGCGGATAACAAAGGCAGTTCGGTGGAAGAACTGGCAGCAGCTCTTCAGGAAAAAGCCAAATATTCCATATTGTTTTATTACACCACAGGCGATATAAACAGTGCCGACTCGAGTAATACGGTGCGGCTGGACACGGGCATCATGTCACAGAACAGCAATGTGCGCGGGTTCGAGTATCAGTATGCGGTAAGGCTGGTGGCGACAGACATAAGAAACGATCTGTACGTGAGGAAGTTTGACGAATATTCGACTACTTTCAACAGCCAGGAACACTCCGTCAGCGGCGTCAAGTTTGCGCTTTACAGTGAAGATCAGACGACGCTGCTCAGCAGGCTGCGCGGAGATGTGAAGCTTAGGGACGGTGCCGTGCCGGTGCAGGAACAGACGACGCGTGATGTCATAAACCTGTACGGCTCTGAGAGCCTGTACGGAACAGCGGTTTTCAAAAAGCTGGAAAACGGCACGTATTACCTCAAGGAGGCAAGTGCACCGAGCGGCTACAAAATAAGGGACGAGCTCACCAAAGTCGTGGTGAACGATGACGGAGTATTTGCAGATGCGGGAGAAAAAGACGACGGCATCTATGTAGGCCGCGGAGGCCTGGGGACTCTTCTGAATAGCATGGAGCAGTTCGCAAACAACAATGATATCGACACGACGCTGACTGATATGAAGTTAAATCTCAGAGTATCGGAGAGCGAACCGGCAGGTGACGGTTCATGGAAGGATCCGAAGATAATACATGATGAACCGCTCCATATAAAATATACCAAGGTCGGAGAGGAGAGTCATGCAGGGCGTTACAAAGTCCGAAATAAAGACGGCAGCATGGATGAGTTCTGGCAGCACGCTGACTTTTTCATTACGGATACAGGATGGCCGTTACTTCTCATGCAGCAGTGCCCTGAACACGATTCGGGAAGCAGCAAAGCGGAGAAAACCGACCTGGGAGATACCAATCTGGCACACCTGCTCATTCTCGAGACCATGGTGATGGTAAAAGATGAGACGATCGGCGATCTGGAGATTTCAAAGAAAGTCACGAACGACAGCAGCGATAATAAATTCGAAGACGAAGAATTCAAGTTCGATGTAAAGCTTTACGAAACAGTAAAGAACGGCGACGGTACAGAGACAAAGAAGCCGGTTTCGGGCGACTTTGCATGTGTGATAAAGAGCTCCGGCTCAGATGACAAAGCGCAGACCGTAACATTTGACACTGACGGAAAGGCTGTGCTGACTCTCAAGACCGGTCAGAGCATACTGATACAGGATCTGCCGGCAGGCGCAGAGTACGAAGTCGTGGAAAAAGCTGCAGACTACTGGAATGTCAGCAGTTCAAAGGACGGCGCAGCGTACATGGACAAGAAGACTGTGACGGGCACAGTGCCGCAGCCGGCTGATGACGGCAGCAAGCGGAAGAGCACCGCTGCATACAACAACACGTACTCGCCTGAAGCTGCGACGCTGAGCATACCGGTAGAAAAGAAGTTCAATGCATGGAATGATGAAGCATTTGAAAAGGCATCATTTGACATCCGTCTTACGGCGATCGGGAATACCGGATCAGGTGATGTCAATGAGACTATGCCGGAGGGATCGGCGCTCGACAGCGAGGGCAGGAGGACTGCCACTGAGAGGATCTCAGAGCATGGCTCGAAAGCGGACTCAAAAGGATATGTCAGCGGCACAGGCTCATTTAAGGATCTGACATTCACTAATGCCGGAACGTACATTTATACTGTAAAGGAAATCATCGGAGATGAGGCGTCTGTCCGATATTCAGAGGCAGTTTATGACGTGGTCGTGACAGTCACGGATGATGGAAAGGGCAGACTTTTCGCATCGTCGGAGATCACTCGCGAGATAAATGACGGCGGAGTGGATATCCCGTCAAACGGTGATCCTGAATCATTTGATAAGGCGACATTTACAAATACATATAAAGATAATCACGGGTATATGGACATACGTATCCACAAAACGTATGAAAATGAGACGGGTTCGGATGCGATGACCCATGACCAGTTCAGATTCAAGCTGCAGGCTGTCGGGGAAAATGCGAGCAGCGCTCCGCTTCCGGGAAATCCTGATGACCGCGGTGATGATTCGGTAACGGTCGGCAATACGATAGGCGGCAGCGTCAGCTTCCCGACGATAACCTTTGGAACAGGCGATGCGGGCAATGCCTACGTGTACAAGCTTACAGAAGTGATGCCGAAAGGCGCTTCTGAAGATAATGACTACACTGTGAACGGTACGAAGTACGATCCGAATGAGTTTTACGCACGCATCAAAGTGACGGCAAACGGTGGAAAGGCACTTGAAACGAGCATAGAGTACTTTGAAGATGAAGAGTGCGTATGGCCGATCACTAAAACCAATGAGGATACGAGCGATTACCTTTATGAAATAGAGCCTGGCGTATATCGTCTCTGGTTCAACAATAGTTATTCGGCAGATCCGGTAACGGCAGTGATAAAGGGCAGCAAGACTCTTGAAGGCAGGGACATGGAAGCTGATGAATTCTCGTTCAGTCTCGAGGCGGCTGATAATGCCACGAAGGCAGCTCTTGCTGACGACAGCGTATACTTCGTTCAGGACGGAACAGACGCTGATAAAGCGCTGACTTCGCTCGAGGCGAATGCAGGAGCGGCAGACGAAAGCAGCGCTGCAGCCTTTGCATTCGGAAGGCAGAAGACTGAATCGGCAGACGCAGCATCCGTCACATTCAATAAGGTCGGCACGTACAGATTCCGTGTAAAGGAAAACGTTCCGGCTGATGCGAAGGACAGCGTGAAGAAGGGGATAACATATGATGACAATATCAGCACCGTGACAGTGACGGTAACTGATAAAGACGATGACGGTAACAAGACCGGCAGGCTGAAAGCGCAGGTTTCATATGATAACAGCGGTCATGAAGAGACCGGCCTTGCGAAGTTCGTCAATAAATACAAAGAAAGCGGAAGCTATGACATCACAGGCGTGAAGACGATCGAGGGCCGCGACTTTGCAGAAGGCGACAGCTTTACATTCGCGATCACACCGGACGGCAGTGCGCCGTATCCGGTCGATGAAAACGGCGAGGAAGTCAAAGAAGTGACGATAAAGCCGTCATCAGGAAACTCCGCGGATCTGGATTTCGGCAAAGTGAAGTTCAGCAAGGCGGGAGTGACATATAAGTATACGCTCAGGGAAAAGATCCCGGCAGATGCCGACAATAATGTGAAGGACGGTGTCACGTATGATACGACATCGTACGAGCTGACGCTGACATCGAGCGCCAGTGATCCGAGAGACGGAAAGCTCGCGATCAGCAGCAGTCTGAAAGCGAAAGCTGGCGGAGCAGATGCAGTGAATGCAGATACTGTTTCGTGGACTAACAGCTACAGCGCTGCAGGTTCAATGAAGCTCGAAGGCACGAAGACGCTGCGAGGCCGTGACTGGAAGGAAGGCGACAGCTTCACGTTCACTCTCTGGGCAGCTGCGGATAACGAGGAACTGCTGGCTGCGGTACCGAATGATTCATACCATGTCGAGGGCGACAAGGCTGTGTTCGGTGTAGTTACGGCAGATTATGAAGATGCAAAGGGACAGCAGACTGTGACGCTGGATTTCGATTCGATCAGGTTCACGAAGGATTCTGCAGGCGAACCTTATGAATTTTTCATTACCGAGACTGTTCCGGGCAGGAGTGAAGTGAAGGGCATCGTCTATGACAGCGAGCCGCACAGGATACCGGTATATGTGACTGACGACGGCAAGGGTAGTCTCGCTGCGGAAGTCGCAAAAGACTCGATAACGAATCTTGATTTTTACAATACATACAGCTCATCAGTCATTTACAGCGATCAGGCAGGCATCGTGATCACAAAGACTCTTGACGGAAGAGACATGGAGGACGGACAGTTCACATTCATCGTCAAGGCTCTGGATAATGAAGACGGGAACACGACTGCAGATGACGCGGCATATAAGCTGGGCTTCGGGCGCGAACAGACTGAGAAGGAATTCAAGTCGACCGCGGCACTGGACGGCCAGAGCTGCACGATAGATGTTCTTGACGGAACCGCAGTGAAATTCACACAGAATGACGGCGGCAAGACGTTCAGCTACGAGATCTCGGAGCAGAACGACGGTAAATCGGGCTACAGCTACGACGGACATACCTACCGTGTGGATATCAAGGTCACTGATGACGGCGAAGGCGTGCTGTCGGCACAGACGACAGTGAAAGACAAGGCTGCAGGAAAGCAGATCGACAGGACCAGCGTCAGCAGCAGAGCTGCAGGCGACAGGAAGATCGCGAAGGTGCCTTTTGCAAACACGTATGAAGCTTCCGGAGAGCTGAACGGCGATGGAGCTGTAAAGATCGCAGCTGACAAGACGCTGACCGGAAGAGACATGAAAGACGGCGAGTTCAGGTTCCACATCACGAATGCGGAGGACAAGGCTGAACAGAAGACTGTGATCGCCGAGGGAACAAATGCGGCAGCAGAAGCAGGCAAAGCCGGTGCGGTGGAATTCGGCAGGATAACGTATACGACGAAGCAGCTCAAAAAGGACGTCGAAGACGGCCTTGCCGTGAAGAAAGACGGAAAGTATGTTTATCAGTATCTCGTTTCTGAGGTCACTGACAAGCTGCCGGCAGGTGTTTCGCCTGTGAAGTCATCGTTCGGCATCCTTGTGACGGTGAGCGATAACGGTGACGGCACGCTGAAGACGGAAGTGACGTATCCGGACGGAAGTGATAAGCTCGCATTTGAAAACGAGTACGATACGAATAAGGCCTCGATCCCTGTGACGGGGCTGAAGCTGCTCGAAAATGAGCATGAAGGGCTGGTTCTGACTCCGGCTGATATCACCGGCAGGTTCACATTCACGCTGACAGGCGTTGAGACTACTCAGGGCGTCGTGGAAAGCGCTGCGCCTGTTCCGGTGCTTGACGGCAGGGAGATGACGGAGGCTGTCAACGGTGCGACAGGTGAGATCGACTTTGGCCGTATAGTCCTGCAGGCTTCCGATTTTGAGGGCGTCGAACCTGACGAAAACGGTATGAGGACGCGCACATTCAGGTACACGATCACGGAAAGCGGCAGCTTTGCAGGCGTCACTAATGACAGCAATGTCAGCAGGGACGTGAACGTTACGGTAAAATACAGCGACAGCGAAAAACGGTTCTATGTCGAGGATATAAATGAAGAAGAGGCATTCAGCTTTGTCAACACTTACGGCATAGAGGACAAGACTGTCGATATCGGCACTATGTTCAGGGTCGACAAGATCCTGACCGGACGTGATCTCAAGGAAGGCGAATTCCGGTTCGAGCTTCTGGAGATGAAAGACGGCGAGCAGTCCGTGATCGCGACAGGCACTAATGCCGCAGCGGAGGCCGGCAAGGCAGGAAGCGTCGATTTCGGTCAGATCACTTACTCCGAACCGGGCGAACACGATTATGTGATCCGTGAAGTCGTTCCGGCAGGCGGACGCGATGCGAACACTATCTTCGATACCGCAGGCCACAGCGTGCATGTATCGGTAAAAGACAACAAAGACGGCACGCTCAGTGTAACGAGCAGCGCATCAGAGGATGATCATATCGTCTTCAACAACAAGCAGGTGAAGAAGGATGATCCTTCGAAGGGCGACGATCCCGGTGCAAATGGCGGCAGCCATACTAATACCGGCGACAGCACGCCTGTAGGAATGATCATAGCGATCATGATCGCTGCATTGTGCATCATCGCAGTGGTGATCATCATATCGCGCAGGAAATCACGCAAGTAAGTATTTGCCGCACATGATGGGATAAAAGCTGAGTGAAAACTGAATGAGAATCCAATGAAAATGTACGAGCCGGCTATATCGCTTGTATTCTCATTCTGTTTCTGCAAATGAAAGCGCAGATGGCGAAAAGTAACGGCGAAATGTCGACATAAAAGGACTAGATACCGTACGACATCACTACGGTGTAATCACTGTAAAACCAGTGTTTACATATTGTCATTGAAAAAACTAGAATAAGGAGGTAAAACATAATGACAAACAGCAAATCTACCAAGCGGGCATTGATTATCAGCGTACTGGCCATCTTTATGTGCGTGGCAATGCTCATCGGTACCACCTTTGCGTGGTTCACCGACACCGCATCCACCGGTGTCAACAAGATTCAGGCAGGCAACCTGGACGTCAAGCTCATGTACAGCACCGATATGCAGACATGGAAGGAAGCCACCGAGCAGACTAAGCTCTTTGACGACAATGCACTTTGGGAGCCGGGTTACACGCAGGTGGTGTATCTGAAGGTTGTAAATGCCGGCAATCTGGCTCTGAAATATGAGACCGGCTTCTCCAAAAATTACACCTCAAACAGGGGCAAAAATGTTAACGGCGACTGGTACCGTGTGGACAATTATCTGAAGATCGGCACTGCCGGGACCGCGACCAAGTTTGCAAACCGCGAGGATGTTTGGTCTGCCATTGCCGCCACCGAAAAGACTTTGGCGAAGGATGTTATGCTCACCGACGGATGGATTACTCTGAAAGCAGGAGAAGAGTCCAAACCCTTTGCCGTAGCGATCTACATGCCTACATCTGTCGGTAACGAAGCCAATGCTTCAAGGCACAGACCTTCCTCTGTCTCCGGCCTCGGCATTGAGGTGCGCGCTACTCAGGCGACTGTGGAAAGCGATAGCTTTGATAACAATTACGATGCAAATGCGGCTACCGTGCTCAAGCGCGTGGAATATACTGACGGCGTACATACAGTGACCGGTAACATTCAGGCAAACGGCACATCCGGTGCAATTCACGGAACGGGTACTGCAAAGATTACCGTAGATGCTACAACGGTTTACGGCACTTATGTCAGCAACTACGCGATGGCCGTCTGCGCCTCCAGTAGATCCGAGATTATCATTAAGGGCGGCGAATTTGCAAACCAGGCTCCCGCAGGTTCCGCGCTGTCCTTGATTTATGCAGAGGACAGTGCGAAGATCACCATCGAAGGCGGCACCTTTAAGTGCGTCAGCCCGGCTTGGACGCTGAACTGTAATGACAGCGACGCTGCCACTATCACCGTTAAGGGTGGCTCGTTCTACAAGTTTGACCCGTCCAATGTCACTGTCGGCGAAGGTGAAATATTCATTGCTGACGGCTACAAGGTCGTTCAGAACGGCGACTGGTACAATGTTGTTCCAGAATAATCTATAAGAATCGCAACCACCAGTTGAACTGGTGGTTTGCACTTTCTGCTCCTATTGTAACGGAGAACGCAGAAGTAATCGAAAGTGCGGATAAATAAAAGCAAGCGTACCTATCATCATCGGAGAAGTACGCTTGTTTTCACATTTCGGGACAAGTGTTTTTTTACAGCAATAGGAAATTTCTCATAGAGAAATTGGCGGAGCCATTTTACGGCGCATTAAACGCGTGTAGTGGATACATTTTGTGTAGAAATCGGGCTTTCGGATAATATCTGCACAATGGCTCCTCCGATTGTGCAGATGACCGTAAAGAGTAAAAATCATTACACAAGGAAATCGGAGATCATGCTAAAAATAAGACGATTTTATGAGATTTTGGTAGATTTTTATCGTTTTGGCGATTTTCCTTGTGTAGATTCTTTTCAGCTTCATATTATCCTGCACATCTCAAACGCAGATTGTGCAGGATTTTCATTAATCTCGTAATAATACACAAGATAAAGTCTAGCAGTCAAAGCAATCAAAGAGCAGGCCCCCGATGGAGCGACGGTAGGAGCGACAACACGCATGAGATACCATAAGATTCCAAAACATATAATAAAATACATCAAATATCCATGAAAGTGGACGAAATGCCCAAACCGTGATAGAATCCTATATTGTAAAGTTTGTAAACGCATGAAAAAACAATGCTGCAATTTTGCATAAAACAGGAGAAAGACATGAACGAAAACACATATCAGTTCAAAGGAACTGACGACTATATCATCAGCGACGACCTCATGCTGACGATGAACATCGCGATAAAAATGAACAAGCCGCTTCTCGTAAAGGGCGAGCCGGGGACCGGCAAGACCGCACTTGCGGAAGCCATCGCAAAAGCGCTCGGCAAGGAGCTGATAGTCTGGAGCATCAAGTCTACCACGAAGGCGCAGGATGGCCTGTACCAGTACGACGTCGTTCGCAGGCTGTACGACAGCGAGCTGGGGAATGAAGGCGTCGACGATATAAAAAGATACATAAAAATGGGCAAGATCGGCGAAGCTTTCACGGCGGAAAAGCAGTGCGTATTGCTGATAGACGAAATAGATAAAGCCGATCTGGAATTCCCGAACGACCTGCTCTGGGAACTCGACCGAATGGAGTTTTATATACCCGAAACCGATGAAACGATCAGAGCGAAGAACCCGCCGATCGTGATAATCACGTCGAATGCCGAGAAAGAGCTTCCTGACGCATTCCTGCGCAGGTGCGCTTTCCACTTCATCGAATTCCCGGACGAAGCGCAGATGCGAGAGATCATACTGGCACATTATCCGGATATCGAGGAAAAACTGATGGAGCAGGCGCTCGATGCGTTCTTCTACGTGCGCGAGTATTTTGAGATGAAGAAAAAGCCGAGCACCAGCGAGCTGCTTGACTGGATCAGTGCGCTCAGGCTCAGCGGGCTGCCGGTGGACAGTCTCAGGCGCGATCTGCCGCTTCTCAGTTTCCTGATCAAGAAGGATGAGGATCTGGAAGACGTGAAGAAAAGCATGGGAGGGCTCAGATAATGTTTCTGGAATTTCTGCTGTTCCTGCGCGCTGGCGGTTTCAAGGTATCGATGCATGACTGGCTGGCGCTGATGGAAGGGCTGCAGTCAGGGCTTCACGGGCAGTCAATGCGGGGATTCTATATTCTTTGCCGGGCGCTGCTCGTCAAATCGGAGAGCGATCTGGACAAGTTCGAGGATCTGTTTTACAGGTATTTCAGGAATGCCGGTTCGCAAAAGCTGCAGGCTGAGATCGCGGAGATCCAGGCTCGTCCGGAGCTCGTGGAAAGGGCTTTCGCGCCTTATATGGATAAAAATGATATGGATCTGCGGGCGATAATGGCGGCGATGGAAACTCGGCTTTCGGAGAGTGGCGGTGACAGCGACGGCAGTCCCGTGTTCGGGAGCAGCGAGGTCGCGGGGAATGCTTCCGCAGGGATCGGTGCGGGACCTGGCGCAGGCGGCGGTACGATGGTGCAGGGCGCCGGCGGGAAAAGCGTGATACACGCGCGCGGCGACCGAAAGTTCAGGGACTGGCGCACTGACTGCACCATCGAGTCCAGGCAGTTCCAGATGGCGTTCAGGCTGCTGAGAGAACTGTCGCGAAAGCTTGAAAACAGTGAAGAGGAGCTGGATATACGCGGAACGATCGACAGCACATGCAGCCGCGGGGGGATCCTCGATATACGGATGCAGCCGCCGAGAAAAAACAGACTGAAGCTGCTGCTGCTGATCGATTCGGGCGGTTCGATGCGCCCTTATGAACAGCTCTGCAGCCTGCTTTTCCAGTCGCTGCACAAAGCGAACACGTTCGCGGATCTGAAGATATATTATTTCCACAACTGCCTCGAGGAGAGGCTTTACAAGGATCCATCTATCGATACTGAAGAAACGCTGAAGACCGACTGGGTGCTGAGGAATATCTCAGGAGACTACAAGGTGATATTCGTGGGCGATGCGGACATGGCGATGCATGAGCTGACGGACGGCTCATACAGCACGTACAGCAGCTGGGCCGGTGCTCCCGCAGACGGCATCACGTGGTTCAGACGTTTTAAGGAAAAGTACAGGCATTCGATATGGCTACACCCTCAGGAAAGAGAGGAGAATCCTGCATGGATGCCGGAATCGTTTCTCGAGATCGAAAAAGTATTCCCGATGTTCCGGCTTTCGATAGACGGACTGAAGGAAGGCATGTACAGACTGCTACGGGATCGCTGAGTTCTGAGTCTCGGCGCCTGAGGCGTGATGCTTGCACCCTGGGGTATCGAGTCTTGGCGCCTGTATGGGATCGACGGCTTGGCCTTGAGCCCCGGACGGCTTGCGGCGACAGGAGGTCAATAGATCTCAATTAAAAACCAAAGATTATCAGGCGACTGGCTGTTGTTGGTAAAAACAGCAGTTATTCGCCTGTTTTTTTTCATGGGGAATACCCAAAATAGGATTCCTGATATTTACTTTTGGTATTTTTATTACGGAAAAAGCGATATTTTCCGTAGAAAATTACCCAAAAGACATAGATAAAATAAGTCGTTTGGTAAACGGTCTCTTTAAGATGAAGGATATCAGGTGATTTTTACCAAAAGAAAAGACCTGCAGCGGCAATCTTGGTAATATCCGAGCTGCCGGCGCGCCCAGTGGGCCCGCCGGCTTCGGTTGGCACGGCGATTCCGTAGACTCCGGCGCGCCCGCCGGAGTCGCCAGGTCTCTCCGAATTCCACCAGGCCTCTCCGAGTTCCGCCGGCCCGGCAGCAACACCCGTTGCAACAAAAACGACCCGCACATCATGGACCCCGGCGCGCCTCTGTCAAGCAGACAGGGGCGCGCCGGAAACCCATGACACACGGGTCTTCCGCATTTTTGCATAAACACAAACTATGCGAAAAACTTGTCATAGATACCGAACACGAATATGAACAGAACGATCAGCGGCAGTATATATGTGAGATACGGACGCATCCAGTCATGCATCTTGAGACCGTGACCTGTGTTGGCCTCTTCCTTGTATTTGCTCCAGCCCCAGCCGTAGCGCGTGACGCAAAACAGCAGATACACGAGCGAACCCAGCGGCAGGAATATGTTGCTTACGAAGAAATCCTCGACGTCAAGCACAGCTCCGCCGAAAACAGCGAATCCGTCCCAGCTCCAGAGATTGTATCCGAGAACGCACGGGAGCGACAGCGCTGTGATCAGAACGAGATTCACGAGACCTGATTTTTTTCGGCTGCATCCCGTAAGCTCCATGCCGCAGCTGATGATGTTTTCGAACACAGCCAGAACCGTCGAAAGTGCTGCGAACGACATGAACAGGAAGAACAGGCTTCCCCACAGTCTGCCCATCGACATGTTCGCGAAGATATTCGGCAGCGTGATGAAGATCAGGCTTGGCCCTGAAGTCTGGTCTACATTATATGTGAAGCATGCCGGGAATATTATGAGACCCGATGTTATCGCAACGAACGTGTCGAGGATAACGACTCTGGTCGATTCGCCGAGAAGCGAGTGATCCTTGCCGATGTAGCTTCCGAAGATCGCCATCGCGCCGATACCGAGGCTCAGCGTAAAGAACGCCTGGTTCATCGCGCCCACCAGCGTGTTCATGATGCCGACTTCCTGCATACGGTCAAAGTCAGGCAGCAGATAGAATCGCAGACCTTCCTTTGCACCTGGCATGAAGAAGCTGTTTATCGCCAGCACGACCATGATAACCAGAAGCGCGATCATCATTATTTTCGTGATGCGCTCAAGACCGCTCTGCAGACCTCTCATGCATACGAAGATACCGATGCATACGACTATCACCATGCAGAGCGTCATGACGCCCGGCTTTCCGAGCATGCCTGTAAAAGTCCCGGAAACTGTATCGACGTCAGCGCCATCGAATTTTCCGGCGGCAGTCAGATAAAAATAGTAGAGCATCCAGCCCGTGACTGTCGTGTAGAACATCATGAGCAGATAGCAGCCTATGAGTGTGAAATATCCGTGTATGTGCCATTTGCTGCCCGGTTTTTCCAGCTCCTGATAAGCCTTGACCGGACTTCTGCGGCTCGCTCTGCCGACAGCGAACTCCATAGTCATGATCGGCAGACCCAGGATCACAAGAAATATGAAATAAAACAGAACAAAGGCGCCGCCTCCGCCCTGACCGGCCATGTACGGGAATTTCCATACATTACCTATACCAATAGCGCATCCCGCAGAAAGCAGGATGAATCCCATCCGGGATTTTAACGTTTCTCTCTCCATCTGATATTTTCCTCCTGATGTACATGAATTAGTGCATTGCGTTTCATTATACCATCAGAAAGCAGGGGATTTCAATTATAATATCAGCCCACAGGGCGGGGTCGTGATGCAGGTGCGCCGGTGGATCCCGATACATGCGGATCTTGCATGGAGTATGCCCTTGCGGTTTCCTGTGCAAAGCCGCAGTACGCGTGCTTCCCGGGCTTTTCATGCAAGGCCTCAAATCGCGCGCTTCCCGGTCTTTTACATATAAAATTACCAACAAGACAGGTACGCAGACTTAATGTTGGTAACGGCGATTTGTGGCAGCAACTTTCGGACCTTCTGAGAACGTCGGGCAGCAGTGCAGTTTTATATATATAAAATAGTAGTGGAAAAATGTTAATGGTATGTAAAAATACTTGCCAACTATCAGGGGGCGGGTGTAATATAAATGTGTCTTTTGTGTCGCAAAAAACAGAATAAGGTCACAAAAGGCACATAAAAAATTATTGATATGATTTTTCAAAAAAACGAATGAGAAAACAACCATGATAAACAAAGAATCTAACGATAAAAAAACTTTAAAATCACCGGTCATATTGCGGCGTATTATCTGTATCCTCTGCGTGCTGCTCGTGCTGAGCGGCGCGGGTCTTGTGGTCGTATCGGCCGCACCCGGAAGCGGAGATTCGCCGACGCTTGAGCTTTACAAAAGGCACGCATCGGACAACGAGGCTTTCGATGTGAGCAATATGGTGCCGGGAGACAAAGTCACGAAGGATTTCACGGTGCGCATCCACCACAACGACCCGCTGACACTTTACTTCAAGGCCGAGGTCACCGAGCAGACGAAAAAGCTGGGCGATGTCCTGCAGGTCAGCGTCACTGATGAGGCTTCCGGCGAGACTGTATGCCGCGGAACCTTTGCAGAACTGGACGGAGTGGAGTTCTCGCAGACCATCACAGGCTCGGCGGGCGGCAGTACGGATGTTACGTACAGGGTAGATGCCTGGCTCGATACCAGCGTAGGCAATGAATATCAGCAGGCTTTGCTCAAGGCTGACCTGTACTGGTATGTAAAGGACGACGGAGGCCATACGGAACCGACAGAGCCAAGCCAGCCGACAACCCCTACGACTCCGACCAAACCGGGTGGGGGCGACAAAGGCGACGGCGGTCTGACGGCAAATACCGGCGACACTATGAATCTGGTGCTGTGGACGGTATTCGCAGCATGCGCGCTGGCTATAATCATCCTGCTGATCAAATCCCGCATAGACCGTGACCGCAACAGTGGAAGCGGAGGGAGCAGCAATGGCAGCCAGGACGACCCGAACAGCGACGAAGCAGATGCAGCAGTCCAGAAGAAGCTGCACCGAAGCATGCTGATCGCAGTACTGCTTGCTCTGATGCTGATCGTGACCACATTCGCGCTGATAACCTCTATCGTTTCGGTTAAGGACAATACCTTCGAGACCGGCATCGTCAGGATCAACCTCAATGACGGTGAACCGGTGATCCGGGAAAACGAGTACCTGTTCGAACCCGGCATGAGAGTCCAGAAGCATTTCTTCATCAAAAACGAAGGCTCGATAGACGCCTATTATAAAGTATATATGGAAGACGTCGCAGGCGACCTTGCAGATGTGCTCCAGCTGACGATAACCGACGACGAGAGCGGTAAAGTCCTGTATCAGGGCACGGCAGACGAACTCACCAGAGGCTCGGCCGCAGTCAGCGATGACATCATCACCGCAGGTGAGAGCAAAAACCTGACGATACTGTTTTACTTCCCTAAAGAAAGAGGCAACGAAGCGCAGGACAAAAACCTGTCGTTCAGGATGAGCGCAACAGCTACACAGGTGCGCAACAATCCGGGGCACGCTTTCGAATAAATCGACTCGAATAAAGCGACTCAAATAAAGCGACTTGAATAAATCGGCTTGGACAAGTCGACAGACCGGTTAAGGAGAACTGATTAAATGAAAAAAACTTGGAACATCATCAAAAAAGTGATCGTGTGGATGATCGTCGTGTTCTCAGTGGGAATGATGGCATTCACGATCATTTCCGTCACGACATTCGACCGCGCGGACCGCAGCGTGTTCGGCTACAGCGTATTCATCGTACTGTCCGACTCCATGAAAGCGACAGACTTCGATGCAGGCGACCTGGTAATCATCAAACAGACCGACCCGAGCACACTCAAGGAAGGCGACATCATCTCGTTCCAGTCGCCGGACGAAGCCAACTACGGCGAGATCGTGACACATAAGATACGCGAAGTGACCACCGACGAAGACGGCAACCCCGGCTTCGTGACATACGGAACCACCACCGATTCGAACGACCAGGGCATCGTTACATACAATCTGGTCATCGGTAAATACAAAGGTCACATACCGAACGTCGGAACATTCTTCCAGTTCCTGAAGACCGTTCCCGGATACTTTATCTGCATATTCACACCATTCTTCATACTGATACTCGTACAGGCGCGAAACAGCATCAAGCTTTTCCGCAAGTACAAGAAAGAACAGGTGGAAGAGATACAGAAGGAAAAGAAAGAGCTCGAGGAGGAGCGCCTGAAATCACAGGAAATGATGGCACAGCTGATGCGCATGCAGCAGCAGATGGGCCAGAACGGCGGCACGGTATCGCCGGAACTGATGCAGCAGTACATACAGCAGCAACAGCAGGCTCAGCCGCAGATGCCGCAGCAGGCAGCCCAGCCTCAGCCGGGCGTTCAGCAAGGCACTCAGCAGAACCATCAGCCGGAGACCAGGACTTATGCAAATCCGCAGGCTTCCGCTCCGCAAGGCGTCCAGCATGATGCAAATATGCAGCATACGGTGCAGCCTCAGACTCCGGTTCAGCCGAGAGTCCAGGCAGAGCCTTCTAATGCAAAGCCGCAGCGTACTGCAGATCCGCAGGTTCAGATGAGCCAGCAGAGCAGAACATACGCTCAGCAGTCTCAGCAGATGCAGCCGCAGGCTCGACCGGCACAAGCACCGGCACAGCCGCAGGCACAGGCAACTCCACAGTACACACAGCAGGCTGCTCGACGGGCACAGGCAGCGCGTCCGACGCAGTCAGACGTGCAGTATACACAGCCTTCACGCCACAGTCAGATGCCGCAGCAGGACATGAGTCAGCGATATCAGCAGACCCGCACGGCACAGAACACTGCACCGCGTACTCAGCAGGCCAGACCGCAGGCGGCACATACTGCGCAGCGCAGCAGCTTCGACATCAGGTCGATCGTCGGTGATCAGCCTGACGATCAGGATAAATAAGATATATAAAAGCGCAATGCTTTATATGAAATAACAGGGAATGATCCGATAATACAGGTCAGCGTTTGTTCGCAGTGGAGCTTTGCCGGATTATCCCACCTCTCCTGCATATAGTAATGTATAGAATTTTGTACAGGGGGGGGGTAATAAAGGCCGTTTTGAGAAAGGAAAAGAAAAGTATGAACGAGAGCACAAAAACGAAAAAAGCGCTCCGCGGCAGTCTCCTTGCATTATTCTTATGCATCGTGCTGCTGATCGGAACAACATTCGCATGGTTCACAGACACCGCAAGCACAGGCGTGAACAAGATCCAGGCGGGTAACTTGGATGTAGAGCTGGAATACAGTACAGATTGCAGCACTTGGAAGACTGCAAACCAGAATACTCAGATGTTTAATGACGACACTCTTTGGGAACCGGGGCACACAGAGGTTGTATATCTCCGTGTGAAGAATGCTGGAAATCTGGCACTGAAATACAATATAGCTACAAACTCTTATGATATGGAAAGAGGAAAAAATGCTGCTGGTGATTTCTTCTACATCGACAAGTATCTGAAGATTGGTACAGCGCAGACGGATACTGCTTTTGCAAACCGCGAAGCAGCGATTGCAGCAATCGCTGATACAGAGAAGACAATAGCAAAAGAAACTCCGATCAGTAAAGATTGGACTGTTCTGAAGGCTGGCGAAAAGAGTGCACCAACTGCGGTTGTTCTCTATATGCCGACTACAGTTGGTAATGAAGCGAACAATGTTCAGTCTTGGCGTAAGCCTTCACTGAAAGGACTGGGACTGGTTGTAAATGCAACTCAGGCAACTGTGGAATCTGATAGCTTCAATAATACATATGATGAAAACGCTGCAACGACTCTTTCAACAGTAAGTTACAGTTCTGGACAGCATAACATTACTGGAAAAATTCAGGCAAATGGCGGCTTTGGTGCAGTTCAGGCTGAGGGAAGTGCTCAGTTTACCATTAATGCTGACGTATATGCCGTGTACAATAATGGCGGTGCCATGGCTGTTGAAGCTGGTGGAACCAGTAGGGTTATCATCAATGGAGGAGACTTCCGTCAGGTAGGAGTTCCGAAAGATGATCCAATATGCGATTTGATTTATGCAACGGATAAATCGACGATTGAAATCAATGGTGGAACCTTTAAGGCGGTTACACCGGATAATACCCTTAATGTTAAGGACACAGACAGAGGAAAAGCGAAAATCATCGTTAACGGTGGTAGATTCTACAAATACGATCCATCCAATCCTGCGATGGGACCAAATGAAGTATTCCTTGGAGCCGGATGTAAAGTAACCCAGGATGGCGACTGGTATGTTGTCAGCAAATAAAAGCGAAGCAATATAAGCTTTATGTATTTCCGCTCACTGGCAAGTGAGCGGAAAGTAAAGGGCATTCTATTGATGCATATGATATGTGATACAATGCTCTTTACTTTCCGAATTGGAATTAAGGCAGTAATGGGATTTGGAGCGATCATATTAATTCAATCATTGAAAAGCAGAAAGGAAATGGAGCAATGAACGAGAGTACAAAAACTAAAAAAGCGCTCCGCGGCAGCCTCTTTGCATTATTCTTATGCATCGTGCTGCTGATAGGAACGACATTCGCATGGTTCACAGACACTGCAAGCACAGGCGTGAACAAGATCCAGTCAGGGAACTTGGATGTGCAGTTACTGTATTCGACAGATGGAACTACCTGGAATAATGCGGAAGGAAAGACGCTGAAATTTTTACAGAAGCAGGCAGATGAAACTGTAGCTGAAGGTGAAAACATCCTTTGGGAACCGGGATGTACCTACAAACTGCCGCAGATTAAAGTTGTGAATAACGGCAACCTGGCGCTGAAGTACACCATGAAGGTAACTGGAGTAGAAGGTGATCAGAAGCTGAATGAAGTCATTGACTGGACTATTGATGGTAAAGCATTGACAGATTTTGATGACAGTTTGACCGCTGGACAACCTTCGAATGCGATGACTATTCAGGGACATATGCAGGAATCCGCAGGTAATGAATATCAGGGCCTGTCGATTGATGGTATCAGCATTACTGTATATGCAACGCAGGATACGGTAGAAAGCGACAGCTTCAATAATCAGTATGATAAAGACGCTCGTGTAGACGCAAATAGTGTAGCCGCAATCAGTGATGCTATGAAAAAAGCTGGATCGGTGATCAATGTAAACGAAAGTGTTGCTCCGGAGAGAACTTTAATCGCTGAAAAGAAAGACATTACACTCAATATGAATGGCAAAACGATTGCTAATACTAGTGATATTTGGGATGTAGCCCCAAACAACTGGTCGCTGGTTTCTGCACAGAATGGCTCGAGTCTGACAATCGACGGTAACGGTACATTCAAGGCAAAGGCTAACGACTGCTATGCTGTAGATGTACAGGACGGAAGTACTGTAGTTATCAAAAATGGTACATTTGTAGGAAATATTCATGCTGTATATGTTTATGAAGGAACTGCAATCATTGAAGGCGGTACATACTCCGTACAGCAGAAATACCCAGATGCAGCCAAGGCAGATGAATTCGTATTGAACTGTTATGATGCAAACCGCGCTAATGGAACTGCCAAGATCATAGTTAAGGGCGGTACTTTCATCAACTTTAACCCGGCAGACTGTCAGGCAGAAGGTAAAGATACTAACTTCTTGGCATCTGGCTACACAGTAAAATCTGAAGTAAAGGGCAATGACACTTACTACACAGTAGTAAAAGCCAACTAGTTATTGAGATTTAAGTACTATTTATTTAAATCTTCCGCTCACCGTCCGGTGAGCGGAAAGTAAAGGGCATTCTATTGATGCATATGATATGTGATACAGTGCTCTTTACTTTCCGAATTGGAATTAAGGCAGTAATGGGATTTGGAGCGATCATATTAATTCAATCATTGAGAAGCAGAAAGGAAATGGAGCAATGAACGAAAGCACAAAGACTAAAAAAGCGTTGCGAGGCAGTCTCTTTGCGTTATTCTTATGCATAGTACTGCTGATCGGAACGACATTCGCATGGTTCACGGACACTGCAAGCACAGGTGTGAACAAAATCCAGGCGGGAAATCTGGATGTGCAGTTACTGTATTCGACAGATGATGGAACTACTTGGAATGATGCAGAAGGACAGACGCTGAAGTTTTTACAGAAACAAGCAAATGGAAGTTTAGTCGAAAATGCAGATATCCTTTGGGAACCGGGATGTACTTATAAACTACCGAAGATTAAAGTTGTGAATAACGGTAACCTGGCGCTGAAGTACAAACTGGAAGTGACAGGTATCGAGGGCGATAAGAAGCTGAACGAAGTTATTAACTGGACTATTGATGGTGGCGAATTAGATGCTGAAAAATCACTGACTGCTAAAGCAGAATCAGCTGCGATGACTATTCAGGGACATATGCAGGAATCCGCAGGGAATGAATATCAGGGACTGTCCATCGAAGGTATCAGCATTACTGTTTACGCAACGCAGGATACAGTAGAGAATGACAGCTTCAACAATACATATGATAAGAGTGCGACTTATCCAGTGAAGTCAGTTGCTGAGCTGAAAGAATCACTGAGTAATGGTGGTACTGTTTCTGTAACAAAGGATATCAAGACTAATAATAGTGAAGATACTGCAGATGCTCGTATAATCATTTCGAACCCGACGACACTGAATCTGGATGCAAAAATCATCAGCCCGGATAACATGGGAAATAACGGCAAAAATTTCTGCGCATTGATTGTTGATGCAGATACTACGATTAATGCAACTAAAAACGGTGGTATAGACACAGGTGTGAATGGTGGATACGGAATCAACGTTCGCAATGGTGCTAACCTGATTATCAATAATGGATACTATTACGGCGGTGGCACTGCAGTTCAGGTACAGGAAGGTACGCTGACAATCAATGGCGGGACATTTGCATGTGAGCCGTTTGGTGATCCGTATGGATACAATTTCCTGATCAACTGCGTTGACGCCGCTTACAAAAATGGAACTGCAAAAGTTATCATAAAGGGTGGTACATTCATTAACTTCGACCCTTCCAATAACTCTGCGGAAGGAGCTGGGACTAACTTCGTAGCAGATGGTTACAAAGTAGTTAAAGAAGCAAAAGGTGAAGATACTTACTACACAGTAGTAAAAGCCAACTAATTATTGATATTTAAATATTATTTATTTAAATCTTCCGCTCACCGGCTGGTGAGCGGAAAGTAAAGGACATGCTATCGCGTGACAGAGCAGACCGATACGGTGCCCTTTACTTTCCGAATAGGAAAACGGTATTGTCGGATTTTAGATATGTCAAATTGATTTACAAGTAAGAATCAGAGAGGAAATGGAGCAATGAACGAAAGTACAAAGACTAAAAAAGCGCTTCACGGTAGCCTCCTTGCATTAGTCTTATGCATAGTGCTGCTGATCGGAACGACATTCGCATGGTTCACAGACACTGCAAGTACAGGTGTGAACAAGATCCAGTCAGGCACACTCAAAGTGGGCCTGGAATACAAAGTGGGAGATCAATGGCAAGATGCAACGGGGCAGACACTTACCTTCAAAACTGCGGATAACAGAGCGGCAGATAAGATACTGTGGGAGCCAGGCTGTACATATGAACTGCCGGCACTTCGTGTTGTCAACAAGGGAAATCTGGCACTTAAATATAAAATCAAGATAAATGGTATTCAGGGTGATGAGAGGCTGAATGAAGTCATCGACTGGACTATCAGCGATACTGCTCTTGATGCGGATCATAAACTTGCAGCAAAGGCAACTTCTGATGAGCTTGTAATAAAGGGACATATGCAGGAATCAGCCGGGAATGAATACCAGGACAAGTCAATTGATGGAATCAGCATCACCGTTTACGCAACGCAGGATACAGTAGAAAATGACAGCTTCAATAATAGATATGATGAAAATGCAGGCTATCCGATTGCAAAGTATTCTGATATGAAGGATGCATTTGCTAGTGGTGGCGCTATTGCGATAAATGATAACATCACTGCAGATGAGACGAAAACGACAGCAGCTGATCGCGTAATTGTTAAGGAGCCAACTACATTATATTTAGGAGCTACTTATACAGTTCCGGGAAGCCTGGAGGATTCGAATAACTGGGCAGCATTATATGTAACGAAAGATCTTACGATCAATGCATCGAGCAATGGCGGAATCAACTGTCTGGATAAGACTGATGCAAGCGCATCATACATAGGCGGTCCATATGTCGCTCACATTGCAGGTGAAGGCATCACGGTCACTGTTAATGGCGGTAATTATTATGGCGGAGGTACGATTTTCAATGTTCAGCAGGGTACATTGGTTGTAAATGATGGTTTCTTCCAGGTTGCACCGGATATTGGTACACATGATTACAGGTATGTATTAAACTGTGTTGATGCGAATTACGAAAATGGTACAGCAAAAATTATTGTCAAAGGCGGTACATATGTGAACTTCGATCCTTCAAACAATACTGCAGAAGGTGCAGGAACAAACTTCGTGGCAGATGCTTACAAAGTAGTATCCGAAGCTCATGGATCAGATACATGGTACACGGTAGTTCCGAAATAGTGACAAATACAGAGAGCATATGTTAATTTAATTTTATTAACAAGTTGTTGAGTGAAAAATAAGGGGATAGAGGGTTCAGGAGATACAATAAAAAATCAATTAAAAATCAGAAAGGAAAATGGAGCAATGAACGAGAGTACAAAGACTAAAAAAGCGCTCCGTGGCAGCCTCTTTGCATTATTCTTATGCATCGTACTGCTGATCGGAACAACATTCGCATGGTTCACAGACACTGCAAGTACAGGTGTGAACAAGATCCAGTCAGGTAATCTGGATGTGCAGTTACTGTATTCGACAGATGGAACTACATGGAATAATGCGGAAGGAAAGACGCTGAAATTTTTACAGAAGCAGGCAGATGAAACTGTAGCTGAAGGTGAAAACATCCTTTGGGAACCGGGATGTACTTACAAATTGCCACAGATCAAGGTTGTGAATAATGGTAATCTTGCACTGAAGTACAAAGTAAAAGTGACTGGCATCGAAGGCGATAAAGAGCTGAATAAAGTAATCGACTGGACGATGAATGGTGTTGATATTAGTACAGAACAGCATCTTAAGGCAGGAGCTAAATCTGAGCCTATGACTCTCCAGGGACACATGCAGGAATCAGCAGGCAATGAATATCAGGGACTGACTATCGAAGGCATCAGCATCACAGTATACGCAACGCAGGATACAGTAGAAAATGACAGCATTGATAATCAGTACGATAAGGATGCTCAGTACACTGAAACGATCGCTGCTGGTAAAACATTCAAAAGTGGAACGCACACTCTTGATACTGGTATAACAGCAACGAATGCAAATGCTATTGCAGTAAAAGCAACAGGTGCAAATACTAATGTTACTATCACTGCAGGTACATTCGATGGCGGCTCTGGTGGAAATAACCAGTGTATACATGTAGCAGATGGTGCAACAGTTACAATTAAAGGTGGCACATTTACAGTTGGAAGCGATGCCAAAGGTGGAGGAAACTCTGTTATCGAAAGTAATGGCGGCAACATCATTATTGAGGGAGGATTCTTCCAGACAGACTATAATTGGAGAGGGTTCTACTATGTCCTGAATCAGCAGAACAACAACCCTGGAACTATCACTGTCAAGGGTGGTACATTCGTAAACTACGATCCGAGCAAGGGTGATGACAATAATGGCGGCAACTTCGTAGCTAGTGGCTATAAAGTTACTTCAGAAACAAAGGCAAACGGTGACGTTTGGTACACAGTAGTTCCTAAATAATAAAGCTTACTAAACGCTATCCGGCGTTCAACTTTCCACCCGCCGTCAGGCGGGCGGAGATCAAAGGGCACGGGCATGCCGCGGCTGGCGGCTTTACATAAAAGGGAAGACCCTTGAGCGGGTGCCTTTTGATTTCTGAATAGAAAGAAACCGCAGTGTTTTGGAACACGATTCACTGAAAAATATTATCAAAGATTCAACAGAAGGAGATTCGGATATGACTCGGAGCAGTATCACGAAAAAAGCTCTTTTCATAAGTACGTGCGCGTTGCTGTTCAGCATGCTGATGATGGCGGGCAGCACATTTGCATGGTTCACCGACAGCGTCAGCACCGGCAGCAACAAGATCACGACCGGCAGCCTGAAGGTCGAGCTTTTGCATACGAATGCTAAAGTTACGAAGGAAGAAGCTGTAACGCAGAGCACGCTGCTGTTCACGGACAAGAACGGCGAGGCGATAAGCTGGGAGCCGGGCGCGGTGGCTTATGAAAATTTCACAGTAAAGAATGCAGGCGATCTGGCGCTGAACTACAGGCTTGCGCTCGATCTGAACAATGCGAATACTATCAAAGGGACTAACAAGTCGCTGAAGGATGTGCTGAAGGTCAAGGTTTTAGATCGGGCAGTGACGGCTAATGATTTGAAGGAAGACAGTCTCAAGAATGACCAGGGTTTTAAGGCTGTAGCCGGCAATCAGCTGAATATTTTGGAAAAGGCTGCAGGTAACGGCACGCAGAAGCTTGCTAAGAGCACGTCAAGCGCTGTATACGGGGTGATCCTGTACTGGCAGCCAAACTCAGATACAGACTACGAATACAACCTTGCGAACTATCCGGACAAGGATTCGGATGGAAAATCTGTAGACAAGACCAGCGACGGCAAGGACAGGCTTTCGATCGATCTGGGTATCAGCCTCGGCGCAACGCAGGCGATGGAGGAGTCGGACAGCAGCGGAAATGATTATGACAGGGAAGCGACATATCCGGCAGGGAATGCTTCGGAACTGCAGACTGCTTTGGAAAAGGCTTCTGACGGCGATACCATCGAATTGACTGGGAACATTGCGCTGAATGGAGACTTGACTGTAAATAAAAATGTTACGATCAAGAGCGTCGGCGGTGCGGTAATCTCAGGCGGAGCTATCAAGATCGGCTCAGGCAGCAATGTAACGCTGAAAAACATCACGTTCAGATCACCGAGGACATCGGATAATAAAGGCGTCAGCCTGAAAGCTGAGAATTATTCCGGTGATCTGGCCGTGGACGGATGTCGATTTGAAGAACCGCAGTGGTCGAGCATCGAGATAGATGCAAAAGCAGATGCGTCCATAAGCATCACGAACTGCACCTTTACAGTACCGGAAGCATCAGGCTCGGCAGGGCATCAATACGACAGCGAAAAATGCAAGATCCAGAATGCCGACGCTAGAGCTGCGGCATCAGACCAGAAGCTCGCTGCAGGCGCACACCGCGTGCTTTGCATAAAAGGCGCAGAGACGAAAGAGCTTGTGCTGACTGGAAACACATTCACCGGCCTGAAAAACTGCGATGCAGCTGCGGCAGTTGAGATCAGCGGGATAGCTGATGCGAATATGAGTTTTGATAAAAATACGTTTGACCAGGATGGAAAAATTTCTATCGATAATAACGCTAAACTGACTGGGTTTTCGAAAAAATAACGAGAGGACGTGTGACCGTTGAAAAGACGACAGAACAATTTGATAAACAGCAAAAATACGGAGGAACGCTCGATCCTGCGAATGCTTTGCCCGTCTCTTCTGGGGATCATGGTCTGCCTGATCTGCCTCGCGGGGATGTCCTGGGCGTGGTTCACGGCAGGCGTGCAGTCGCAGTCCACGATAACTGCGAAGAGCTACACTCTTAACGAGACCGTGAAAGTGAAGACAGACGGCACTTCCGGCAATTCCGCCGATGCGGCAAATACCGGTACACTAAAAAAAGAGTCAGACGGCACTTATACGCTGGCTGCAAATACGCAGTATGTAGTGACGCTGAATCCGTCAGCAGCACCTAAAAACGGCGGTTACTGCATATTGAAAATGACTTATGCAGGCGACGGTGGTGCAAATATTGAAGAGAAGTACTGCACAGTGGCACTGACATCAGATAATGAATTCAATTTTACGATCAATAATGGGAGTAAAGCTGTAAAGTGCCAGCTGATAGCAGCCTGGGGAGCTCCGAATGCTGCGAGCTTTGCAGGCAGACAGGCATATGGAAGTGGCGGTACTATAACCTTGAATGGCGGTGCGAAGACTGACAGTTCTTCCGATCAGAACACGGACAGCAATACCGTTGCAGAACCGTCGACCGCAGGCAGCAGCGGAACTTCCGGAAATGGCAGCTCCGATCAGAACACCACGAATAGTAAAAACAGCCAGCAGTCGACCGACAAGAACACCGACAGCAGCGGTAGCAATACCGATGCCGACAGCAACAAGAGCCAGTCCGGCACAGAATAAGACCTACAAAGATCAACATCAAAACACAGCAAAACAAACACCCGCTGTCGACTATATCAAAACGTCGGCAGCGGGTATTTAAAATTGCCCCCTGCATTACCGGGTGCAAAATGGATTTAGAAAATATAAGGGAACTGGGAAGTAGAGATTTTGCACTAATTCAATCACTGAAATTGTGGAAAAGGAGAAGAAGTAATGAACGAAAGCACGAAAACTAAAAAAGCGCTTCGCGGCAGTCTCTTTGCATTATTCTTATGCATAGTGCTGCTGATCGGAACGACATTCGCATGGTTCACAGACACTGCGAGCACAGGAGTGAACAAGATCCAGGCAGGTAATCTGAAGGTAGGATTCGAGTACTGGAATGGGGAAAAGTATGTTGATGCAAAAAATGCTACGCTTTTCTCGGAAGATACCCTCTGGGAGCCGGGACACACAGAAGTAGTATACTTGAAAGTCAGCAACAAGGGAAATCTGGCACTGAAATATCGCCTGAATACGATCAATACCTGGGAGTGGAAGAATGCTGTAAACAGTGCCGGCGAAACTATCCTGCTGTCAAAGTATCTTGAGATAGGTATCGCAGAAGGTAAGAATGCTGCAGAAGGCACATATGCAACACGTGAAGAAGCTGCAGCAGCTGCTGCAAATAATATGGTGCCATATGATTCTTATACGAAAGAAAATAAATTACTGCCTGCAGGAGAAAATGCTGAATCAGCCGATTATCTGGCATTCGTAGTTCGTATGCCTGAAACTGTCGGAAATGAGGCAAACTCAGTCAATGGAAATTCTCCGGCGATCCGATTCAATTTAGCCTTGACTGCAACACAGGCAAGTCATGAAAGTGACAGCTTCAATAATAAGTATGATGAAAATGTACCATACCCGATTATTGGAGAAGATGTACCTGGCACCGGCACGGCCTTATATAATGAATTACAGAAGCAAAACCCTGACATCCTGCTTGGAGGAGATGCAAGTCGTTATTACGGATGGTTTGTAAATTATAAGACAGCGATCGATCTGAATGGCAATACATTGTCGAAAACCGGCAGTCAGCCATTGTTCGATGTTGAAAATAATGGGGACTTGACTATTAAAGGAAAAGGTACGGTAGATGCCTCTAAGGCATCAGATGGTGCTACTGCAGTCACAGTAGAGTCTGGCGGAAAGGTAACAATAGAAGACGGAACATTTATTGGTAAAGCAGGAAACAGCTGTATTTATGATGCCGGTGGTACCATCATCATCAAAGGCGGTTTATTCAAGTGTGAAGGTCCGGATAATAATGGCAAATATTATGTACTGAACCAGAATAATAAAACTCACGGCACGATAACTGTAACAGGCGGCACGTTCGTGAACTATGATCCAAGTACCGGAGATGATAACCTCGGTGGAAGTTTCGTACCGCAAGGCTATAAGGTAGTTTCTGAAACGAAGGCAAACGGCGACATCTGGTATACAGTTGTGGCAGAATAGCCGCTATTACATCATATGCCATGTTTTGCAGACAAAAATTATATTTAAAAGCTGAAACAAATATACCCGCTGTCGACTGCAGTAAAACGTCGACAGCGGGTGTTTTCTATAAATAAAGATACAGTTTTAATTGAAGTCTCTGCAGTAGCACTGATATATTCTGACTTTTATTCAACTTTGATATATTTCTCAGTTCATTCAGTGCATATGTCGGAACTGTCCTGGATTTGTCAACTATTTAAGTTTTCCGGGCTTTTTTGCTGAATTTCATCCCATATCTTTATGCACCGGAGAGCCTATTATAGGGTCCGGAGAGCACCTTTTTGCCATTTTTTTATGGGATGGATTCGTCTATATAAAAACGTGAAAAACGTTGAAATTTCAATAAAAAAGAGACCTGAAACAGGTCTCTGAATTCTGGCGGAGGACACGGGACTCGAACCCGCGGGGCTGTTACACCTTACTCGCTTTCCAGGCGAGCTCCTTAGCCACTCGGTCAATCCTCCGTATTTATTGTTATGACTGCAGCCTGCCGAAAGCCTGCAGTTTTTATATTTCTGCGCTAGCGACCGCATATCAGTCGGCAACGCAAGATACCTATATAATATAACAAAAAAAGGTGAGGTATGCAAGGAGATTCTTGATTTAGCGTCATTGCTAATTTAGCGGTGTCGTCATTGATCTGTCTGATCTGCATGCTGCCCATTTCGTCAAAAATGCGGCGGCAGATCTTTTATGTGATTGCGCATATTTTTCTATTGTGGACTTTGTGCATCGAGTTTGTCACAGCTGTTTCAGCCGAAAGTACATGATATAGCAGGTGTCATGGCTGAAAAAAGGAAATTATATGCTTGCAAAATCAAGTGAGAGTTTTGTCATCGTCATGTAAAATGCGTAGCTATGGTTTGAGTTTACAATTTTCAGCCACGTCAGCCCATGAATGAACGGTGTATGGCTGAAATTATCCCACGGTCTGCAAGTTAGTTGTGGGTACCCCGGACTATAAGCATATTGCAAAGACTCCGATTTCCAGTTTTCCGCCATTTGCATAATGCAGACATGGATTTATGGCTGAAACAGCTGTGTCAGAGCTCAGAGCTTGCAGTCTGGCAGAACGATCGAGTTACCAGATGAACATTTTTTTAGTTTATAAGAGCCTTACAGAAATTTATATTGACAGAACAATACGGGGGGAGTATTAAAATGCAATGTTCAGATATTAAATCAGAGGTAGCATATAAGGTGGGAAAAAGAGATCCTTTGGAAAGGAAAGACATACCTGCAACTGCAGTCAAAATGCATATAGATGTTGCAGAAATAATGAAACAAAATGATCGTTATGACACAGAGCAGGAACAGCAGGAAACGCCTGAACAGACTGCTCTGCCAGGGATAACAGAGGAACCTGAAACCGGAGACCTGCATGAGAAGCATGAAGCTAAAGATGAATCGAAAGAGTAAAATGCACTGAGTAGGGCGCTCGATTTTATGTCCATATTGCTAAAAGACGAATGACAATACTTATATATCTGAAAAATCCAGGAACGCGCATACTTTACATAAAAACCAGTCCCCAAATTCACATCTACATGTACCTCCCCAAAATCCCTATTGACATCCTGGTAAAAAAAGGATATTATTGACATGGGATAATTTGGAAAATATCTGCGCGCCGTCATCCGGGCATGCAGATAATGGATCAAAGGGGGTAATCTACGATGCATAAAAGAGATGGTTTTTGCGTACGGGGAAGACAGCGCAAGGTGTTGGATTTGATTTTTACGTTTATCACGGTAGCGATTATTGTTATTTCAGGGGTGGCTCTGCTGGGGCAGCTGGCGGGTCTTCATCTGTACAGCGTGGAGAGTGGGAGCATGACTCCGGAGTATCCGGTGGACTCGCTGATAATAGTGCGGGAAGTCGAGCCGGAAAGCATACAGCCGGGGGATGTCATAACTTTCGTGGCCAATGCAGACGGAATGGTAGTGACACATCGGGTGGTATCGGCAGATCCTGTCCAGCAGACTTTTACAACAAAGGGCGATGCCAATGATGTCAACGATGCGGTGCCGGTGCTCTGGAAGAACACTGTGGGTAAAGTGGTATTCGGGATACCGCTGCTGGGCGGACCTTTTTCGGTAGTGAGTGCTAAGGGCTGTCGATGGCTCATGACAGGCATTGCAGCAGTTTTCCTGTTGCTGTCGCTGGGCCGCAGTTTTTACAGGGATCGGAAAGAAAACAAAGGTGCAGCGGAAAGCGATACATGAGTTATCGGATCGAATGAGCCGACGCCCTGTCGCTATGTGCTGTGTCCTGTCACCGTGTGGCCACGCATATTGCGAAAACCGCCGATTTATGGTATATTTTTGAAGTAACTATATTATGCATTCGAGGTGGGCTATGAAAAAACTGATGTTGATCATTCCGGTGATGTCGGGGGTTTTGTGGGGGTCTGCGGGGATCTTTGTCAGGACTCTGTCGGCGTTTGGATTTGACAACTTTACAATAATTACTTCAAGATTCCTGCTTGCGGCGGTGATCCTGTTTGTCGGGATAATGGCAGTCGACAGGTCGATGCTGAAAGTTAGACCGAAAGACATATGGATATTTGCGATGAGCGGTATCTTCGGCATGCTGGGACTCAATCTCTGCTACAATCAGGCGATAAACCAGATCTCGCTGTCGCTCGCGGCAGTGTTGCTGAGCATGTCGCCGATTTTCGTGATGATCCTTGCGGCAGTTATCCTGCGGGAAAAGGTCACAATGCGAAAGATAGCATGCAGTGCTCTGGCGATCGCCGGGTGTGTGCTGGTAAGTGGCATTCTCGAATCATCATCTGGGATAAAAGTGTCGGCATATGGGGCGCTCGCGGGGATCGCAGCAGCGTTGTTTTACGCGATATACAGCATATTCTCGAAAGTGGCGATGAAACAGCATTACAATGTGTTCACGATAACGTTTTACAGTCTGATCGCGGGAGTGATACTGATGCTGCCGTTCACGGACTGGCAGACGATCGGTGAATTTGTTGCGGTGTCGCCGGTGAAGGACTCTGTGTTCCTGGTGCTCAATGCGCTTTGCACATCAGTGTTGCCGTATGTGCTGTTCACGTTCTCGCTGACGTATATAGATGCAGGTCGGGTTTCGATACTGGCGGCAGGCGGGGAGCCGTCCGCAGCGATGATTTTCGGACTGATTTTTTATGAGGAAGTGCCGTCGGTGCTGTCATTGTGCGGAATTGCGGTGACGATATTAGCACTGTGGCTGCTTTGCAAGCCGCCGAAGGTTCGCGAGTCCGGAGCGGATAAAATCGCGGCTGATCCCGCAGGAGTTTCTGCGGTGGATTTTGTAGGGGCTTCTGCATCTGATTCGGCAGTGGCTTCTGCGTCTGACCCTGCAAAGGCTTCTGTGTCTGATCCTGAAACCGCAGAAGGAGGAAAATCGTGCTGATAAATTGTCTGGCGGTTGGTGCGGGCGGCTTCATCGGATCAGTTTTCAGGTATCTGGTTGGTCTGATCCCGTTTTTGAATAAAAGTGATATCCCGTTTCAGACGCTTGCTGTAAATGTCATAGGTGCGGTGATGATCGGGATGATCGTGCAGGCGGCCGAGTCGTACGGCAATCTGAACGGACCGTGGCTGCTGTTCCTGAAGGTAGGCATATGCGGCGGATTCACTACTTTCTCGACATTTTCGCTGGAGGCTCTGGGGCTTTTGCAAAGCGGCAGAGCGCTGATGTTCGGGATATACGTGGCGGCGAGTCTTGTCCTCTGCATAGGAGGAGTCTTTGCCGGAAAGATGCTGGTCAGCTGAGCGCCGGTGTCAGAGAGCTCAGATGCCAGTGATATATTATCGGGACATACGCGGCGCAGCGTTTTGCAGAATGGCATTGTAATTGCATAAAACTGCTTGCATTTACAGGGGAGTAGAGTTATAATAATTGCGACAATTGAACAGCGGGGAGCTTGTAGTACAGGCTGAGAGGAAGGTGAGACCTTCGACCCATTACCTGATTTGGATAATGCCAACGTAGGGAAGACTGTAAATACAAGAATATTTTTTATACGTGAGTATTTCGGGAAGTTGCCTATGAGGTAACTTCCCGTTTTTTGTACAGTCTGTAATGGTGAGTGCAGATTACCAAAATTTTCGGTGTTTCCATATAGCTTTTGGTATTTTATCGCGATATCAGGTATATACAGGAAGAGTGATTACCAAGAATGAAGAGCGGATGGGTATCTTTTGGTGATTTTATTATGCAAAAGTGCAGTTTTTCCTTAAAAAATTACCAACATGGGCAACCTGCAATGCGATTTTTGGTAAACGCCTGTTGCCAGAGCGCGTTTTTTTGCTGAAATTTGCTAAAAGAATCTAGCAAAATGCAGATTCTTGGTAAACGCCCGCTGTTCAGTCCAATACAGGAGGTGTGGAGCATGGTAAAAATAAATGGCGCGGCCTGCGATGCGGCAGGGAAGACCGTGGCAGAGTACCTGCAGGGTACGGATTATGATATCAGGCGTATCGCGGTCGAAAGAAACGGCGAGATCGTCCCGAAGGCACAGTACGAAAATGTGAAGATCGAGGACGGCGATACACTGGAAGTAGTGAGTTTTGTGGGAGGTGGCTGATTTGAGAGAGAATATCCCTACAGAAGAGGAAATGCGCGCGGCGCTGATAGAGCGTCACGGCGAGGAGATCCAGCAGCGGTTTGCAGCAGCGTCCGTAGCAGTGTGCGGCCTGGGAGGTCTGGGATCGAACATCGCGATCGCACTGGCGAGAGCCGGAGTCGGACATCTGCATCTGATCGATTTTGACAGAGTCGACATTTCCAATCTCAACAGGCAGCAGTACGAAGCCGCGCAGATCGGACATTACAAGACCGAAGCGCTCGCGGTGAACCTGCGAAAGATCGCACCGTACATAAAAATCACGACGGATACCGTCAGGATAACAGCGGAGAATGCGACCGAGCTGCTGCAAGGTGAGGAGATAATATGCGAAGCGTTTGATTCGGCGGAAGCCAAGGCGATGCTGGTGAACCATGTGCTCGAAAACATGAGCGACCGATACCTCGTTTCAGGCTCGGGTATGGCGGGCATCGACTCCGCAAACCTGATAAAGACCAGGAAACTGATGGACAGATTCTACCTGTGCGGAGACGGGGTCAGCGATGTCGGAGATGGACTCGGGCTTTTTTCAGCAAGAGTGCTTGTCTGCGCTGCACACCAGGCGACGATGATACTGAGGATAATCGCAGGGCTGACGGAAGCGTGAGCTTTTGCATAAAACATAAAATACAAAACACGAAAGAAGGTATAAAGGATGAATACAAAAGACGAACTGATAATAGGGGGACACAGCTTCAGCTCCAGATTCATACTGGGATCAGGCAAATATTCCCTCAATCTGATAGAGGCAGCGGTGAAAGACGCTGGAGCGGAGATCATAACGCTGGCGGTGCGCCGCGCCAACACAAAAGACGAAGAAAATATCATGGACTATATCCCGGAAAACGTCACTCTGCTGCCGAACACTTCCGGCGCACGAGATGCGGAAGAAGCGGTGAGGATCGCAAGACTGGCCAGAGAGCTGGGCTGCGGAGATTTCGTAAAGATCGAGATAATGCGAGATTCAAAATACCTGCTGCCGGACAACAGTGAGACGGTGAAAGCGACGGAGATCCTTGCAAAGGAAGGCTTCATAGTGATGCCGTACATGTATCCGGACCTCAATACAGCCAGAGACCTGGTGGACGCAGGAGCTGCAGCAGTGATGCCGCTGGCATCGCCGATCGGTTCTAACAAAGGGCTCGCGACGAAAGAATTCATACAGATCCTGATAAACGAGATAGATCTTCCGATCATCGTCGACGCAGGCATCGGCAGACCGTCACAGGCATGCGAGGCAATGGAAATGGGCGCAGCAGCTATAATGGCGAACACCGCGCTGGCAACGGCAGGCGATCTGCCGCTGATGGCATCGGCATTCAGACAGGCGATAGAAGCAGGCAGAAAAGCGTATCTTTCAGGACTCGGCAGAGTACTGCTCAGAGGCGCGGCAGCGTCAGATCCGCTTACAGGCTTTCTTAGAGATTAGGGGGCGGCATCATGCAAAACAACAGTGAAGAAAAGAAAATGACCGGCCCTCAGGACATTCAGGAACAGCCGAAGCAGACCGCACAGAAAAACGATTTTTTCATAGACTCGGCGAATCTTTCCGAGGCTGCACTCGAAAAAAAGCACAGACTTGAAAACGACCCGTCTTCAAGAAAAAACCACATGGAATACATGCCGGACATGGAGCAGATCGACACCGGCATCCGCGACAAAGTGATGGAACAGATGGAGTCTTACGACTACAGCCGCTACACCGCGCGTGACGTCAGGAACGCGCTCGACCACGAATACTGCACAGTCGAAGACTTCAAAGCCCTCCTGTCACCGGCTGCAGAACCTTTCCTCGAGGAAATGGCGCAGAAAGCCAGACTGGAGACCAGAAAGCACTTCGGCAACAGCGTTTACCTGTTCACGCCGCTTTACATAGCGAATTACTGTGAAAACTACTGCGTTTACTGCGGTTTCAACTGCTACAACGACATAACCAGAATGAAGCTCGACTTCGACCAGATCGAGCACGAGATGAAGATAATAGCGGACTCGGGAATGGAAGAGATCCTGATCCTCACCGGCGAAAGCCGCGGCAAGAGCGACGTGAAATACATCGGTGAGGCATGCCGCATCGCCCGCAAATATTTCAGGATGATCGGCCTCGAGATATACCCGGTCAACACAGACGACTACAGATACCTGCGCGAGTGCGGAGCCGACTATGTCACCGTGTTCCAGGAGACATACGACCCCGACAAGTACGAAACGCTCCATCTGATGGGGCATAAGAGAGTGTGGCCGTACAGATTCGAAGCACAGGAGAGAGCACTGATGGGCGGCATGCGAGGCGTTGGATTTTCAGCACTCCTGGGACTTTCGGATTTCAGAAAGGACGCGCTCGCGACAGCACTGCACGTATATTACCTGCAGAGAAAATACCCGCATGCGGAAATGTCGCTGTCATGTCCGCGACTCAGGCCGATCGTAAACAACGACAAGATAAATCCGCTGGACGTCCACGAAAAACAGCTCTGCCAGATACTTTGCGCGTACAGGATATTCCTGCCGTTCGCGGGGATCACCGTATCATCGCGAGAAAGCGAAAGCTTCAGGAACGGCATAGTGAAGATCGCAGCGACCAAAGTGTCGGCAGGAGTTTCAACGGGTATCGGGGATCATGAGAGCAAGTACACAGGAAAGGAAAGCGAAGGCACAGAGGGGGATGAGCAGTTCGAAATAAACGACGGCAGGAGCTTCGCCAGGATGTACAGCGACATGGAAGGCGAAGGGCTGCAGCCGGTGCTGAACGATTATCTTTATGTTTGATTTACTATGCGTCACAAACAGGCTGATCTGCGAGGGGGATTTTTTGGAAAAGATCCGGCAGCTGACGGCCTGCGGACTCTCAGGAGTGATCCTGAGGGAGAAGGATCTTGAGGAAGTGCGGTACAGGGCGCTTGCCGCGCAGGTCATGGAGACCTGCGGGCAGAGCGGCGTGCTGTGCATACTGCACAGCTTTCATCGTGTTGCAGCGGAGCTCGGAGCACCGGTGCATCTGCCGATGCCGGTGCTCCGTGAGATGAGTGAAAAGGAGCGGAGCGCATTTGAAATAATGGGCGCGTCGTGCCATTCGGTCGATGAGGCTCGCGAAGCGCAGGCGCTGGGGTGCACGTATATAACAGCGGGGCATGTCTTTGCGACTGACTGCAAGAAGGGGCTCGCGCCGCGTGGGACGGGTTTTCTGCGGGAGGTATGTGAAGCGGTCAATATCCCGGTATACGGGATCGGCGGGATCGGCGCCGGGAATATAGCGGAAGTGCAGCGTGCAGGTGCAAAGGGCGCGTGTGTCATGAGCGGAGCGATGACTTGCGCGGATCCGGAGAGATACGTGGCAGAACTCAGATCCGCAGCGATGGAAACACCGGGAGGTAAGTATAAAAATGAAATTCAAACGTGAACAGCTGCTGCTTTACGCGGTGACGAACCGTGTGCATGCAGTGAATGAAACACTGTACGACCAGGTCAGGAAAGCGCTCGAGGGGGGCGTGACCTGTGTACAGCTGCGTGAAAAATATATGGATGACAGCGAATTCATTCGCGAAGCCGTCAGACTGAGAGAGCTGTGCCACAGCTTCGGCGTGCCGCTCATCATAAATGACAACGTCGATGTCGCGCTCAGATCAGGTGCAGATGGAGTGCACGTGGGGCAGGACGACAGACCTGCGGCAGAGATAAGAAAGCTTGCGGGCAGTGATTTCATAATCGGCGTTACGGCAAAAACAGCAGAGCAGGCTCTCAGGGCGCAGGCTGACGGCGCGGATTATATCGGTTCGGGTGCTGTATTCCCGTCGCCGACGAAGCAGGGCGCGATCAGGATAACGAAGGATCAGCTCAGAGAGATCTGCAGCTCGGTGCAGATCCCGGCAGTCGCGATCGGCGGAGTGAGCCTTGACAATATGAAAGAGCTGAAAGGATGCGGCATGGCGGGCTTTGCAGTAGTGTCGGCAGTCTTTGCAGCAGAAGACATCAGGGAAACCGCCGGGCTGATGAAAGCCGAGGCAGAGCAGCTGGTTGACTGAGTCAGGACGGCAAACTAATGAAAACCCTTGCAGGGATAACCTTTATGCCGATCTCTGATCGACAAACATATGAAACCCTTTGCAGGATAACCTTTATGTCGGCTACCGCCGACTAATATATGAAAGGAACTACAGATGAAGAGAAAAACGGCGCTTACTATAGCGGGCAGCGATCCCAGCGGCGGCGCGGGGATCCAGGCGGATCTTAAAACGATGATGGCCAATGGCGTATACGGGATGAGCGCACTGACGGCGCTGACCGTGCAGAACACGATGGGCGTTACGGGTGTGATGGAAGTGACGCCGGAATTCCTGGCGCAGCAGATAGATGCGGTGTTCGATGATATCCGGCCAGATGCGGTGAAGACCGGCATGGTGGCTTCTGCGCAGCTGATATCAGTGATAGCGGAGCGGCTCAAAGCTCACGATGCTGCGAATATCGTGGTCGATCCGGTGATGGTTTCGACGAGCGGATCGAGGCTCCTGGCAGAAGATGCGGTGGAAACGCTGAAAACTCAGCTGCTGCCGGTCGCCGATCTGATAACTCCGAACATACCGGAAGCTGAGGTCCTGACAGGTATCGAGATCACCGGCAGGGAAGACATGCAGCTTGCAGCGGAGATACTTCGGAAAAGTTACGGATGCGCGGTGTTATGCAAAGGCGGGCACAGCGTTTCAGATGCGGACGATCTCCTGTACGTAGAGGGCAGAGCGTGCTGGCTGCCGCAGGAAAGGATAAACAATCCGAACACGCACGGGACCGGATGCACGCTGTCGAGCGCGATCGCTTCGAATCTTGCCAAAGGCATGGATCTCGAGAGCGCTGTGGCAGAGGCGAAGGCATACCTGACGGGAGCGCTGATGGTGATGATGGACCTCGGAAAAGGCAGCGGCCCGGTCGATCACGCATTCGACCTGAGCAGCAGGTTCATATAGACTGCCGTCCCCAAAATCCGGAAAAATGTGCAGAATCCACATCCTCTGCACACATCTTCACAAGAATTTTACATAGCAATATTGTCTTATCAGTTTCATTTCTAGGAAAAATAAGGTATACTGAATTACTAGGTATTTGTACCAGTCAGTATACCTTTTATTATGCAAAGGATATCGTTTCCGGCATTTCGGATGTACATGGCAGGTGCAGGCGAAAGGAGTGGATCATACTTAATGAGTGATGACATTATCAGAAATGTGCTCATCATAATAGTGCTTGTAATGTTTTCGGCATATTTTTCGGCAACGGAGACAGCTTTTACTTCGGTCAACAGGATACGACTCAAGAATATGGCCGGCGACGGCAATCGCAAGGCAGACCGTGTGCTGAAGCTTTCCGAGAAATACGACAAGCTGCTCACGACAATACTCGTAGGTAACAATATCGTTAACATAGCTATGACATCGATAGCTACGATCCTGTTTGTAAAAATTTTCGGTTCATACGGTGCAACAATTGCAACTGTAGTCATAACAGTCGTCGTGCTGGTTTTCGGTGAGATAACGCCGAAAAGCATCGCCAAGGAAATGCCTGAGGGCTTTGCGATGGCTTCGGCGCCGTTTCTTGATAAGTTTATGGTAGTGATGACCCCGGTAAATTTCATATTTACAAAATGGAAAGAGCTTGTGGCAAAGATTCTGAAACTCAACTCCGAGGAAAAAATAACTGAAGACGAGATAATGACCATGGTCGAAGAGGCTGAGCATGCAGGCAGCATCGAGGAAAAGCACAGCGAGCTGATACAGAATGCGATCGAGTTTTATGAACTGAAGGCAGAAGACGTGATGACGCCGCGTCCGAAGATGACAGCGATCGATGTCGAAGAATGCACGAAAGAGGAACTTGCAGATCTTTTCAGAGATACGGGGTATTCCAGGATGCCGGTGTACGAGGAGGAGATCGACAAGATAATCGGAGTCATCAATCAGAAGGATTTTTACAATTATATAGTAGGCACAGACAAGGCTATCGCAGATTATGTGATGCCGGTAGTGTTCGTGGGCACTGCGATGAAGATCTCAGATCTTCTCAAGAAGATGCAGCAGCTCAAGACGCACATGGCGATCGTGATAGACGAGTACGGCGGGACCGAAGGACTGGTCACTATGGAGGACATCATCGAGGAGCTGGTCGGGGAGATATTCGACGAGCATGACGTCGTGCTTTCGAAGAATGTGATGCCGCTGCAAAACGGCAGTTTTCGTGTAAAGTGCAGTGCCAACATCAACAAGGTTTTCGACTATCTGAAGATCGATGACGAGTCTGATGCGGTCACTGTGAATGGCTGGGTCGTGGAAAAGCTGGACAAACTTCCGGAAAAGAATGATTCGTTTGAGGAGATCGCAGGCGACAAGAAGCTGAAGGTGCGGGTCACCAAGGCGGACGGGCGCAAGGCGATAGAGATAAATCTTAAAGTTGAAGAAGCTGGGGATGCCGGCGATAACGGCGCTTCAGGGAAAAAGGCGAGAGGATGACCTGATGCCGGTCTTTTACCGACGAATATATGAAACCCTAAAGGATAACCTTAATGTCGACTTTCAGTCGACAAATTAATGAAAGGAGAATATAGATGGGCTTGATGGAAAAGATCTTTGGAGATCTTAATGAAAAAGAAGTAAAAAAAGTCTCGAAAATAGCAGATAAAGTCATGGCTTATGACGAGGAAATGCAGGCGCTGACGGACGAGCAGCTTCGTGAGAAGACTGCAGAATTCCAGAAACGTGTGCAGGAAGGCGGAGAAACACTCGACGACATCCTGCCGGAAGCATTTGCAGTATGCCGTGAAGGAGCATGGAGAAGCCTGGGAATGAAACACTTCTACGTGCAGATCATCGGCGGTATCGTGCTTCACCAGGGCAGGATATCAGAAATGAAGACAGGTGAAGGTAAGACCCTCGTTGCTACACTCCCTGCGTATCTGAACGCGCTGGAAGGAAAAGGCGTGCACGTCGTTACAGTCAACGACTACCTGGCAAAGCGAGACATGGAGTGGATGGGCAAGCTTTACACATTCCTCGGACTGACAGTAGGCTGCGTTATACACGGTATCTCGGAAGAGGAAAGGCGTGCGGCATACCTGGCAGATATAACATATGGAACGAACAACGAATACGGTTTCGACTATCTGCGTGACAACATGGTCGTTTACAAAGAAGCGATGATGCAGCGTGAGCTCAACTATGCCATCATCGACGAAGTCGACTCCATCCTGATCGACGAAGCGAGAACACCGCTGATCATTTCGGGAAAAGGTGACAAGTCGACAGACATGTACAAGCGTGCGGACGGATTCGTCAGAACGCTGAAGGTAGAGGACGACTTTACGATAGAAGAAAAAGACAAGCAGATCGCGCTCACCGACGAAGGTGTCGAGAAGTGTGAAAAATATTTCGGCGTGGAGAACTTCTCTGACCCGGAGAACATGGAAATAAACCATCACGTGCTGCAGGCTCTGAAGGCCAGAAACATGATGAAGCGTGATGTAGACTATATCGTAAAGGACGGCGAGATCGTCATCGTCGATGAGTTCACGGGACGTCTGATGTTCGGAAGAAGATACAGCGACGGACTCCACCAGGCGATCGAAGCCAAGGAAAACGTGCTGGTGCGTTCGGAATCGAAGACACTTGCAACGATAACGCTGCAGAATTACTTCAGAATGTATCAGAAGCTCGCGGGGATGACCGGTACGGCGAAGACCGAGGAAAGCGAATTCAGAGATATATACAACATGGACGTAGTCGTTATCCCGACGAATAAGCCTGTTGTCAGAAATGACCTGCAGGATGCCGTTTATGCGACGGAAAAGGGCAAGTACAAATCGATCGTGGACAGAGTCGAAGAGGCACACAAAAAAGGCCAGCCTGTCCTCGTAGGTACGATTTCCATAGAAAAGTCGGAGCTTATCGCAGACGCCCTCAAGAAGAGAGGCATAAAGGATTTCAATGTCCTGAACGCGAAGCAGCATGAAAAAGAAGCGCAGATCATCGCAGAGGCAGGACGTCTCGGCGCGATAACGATCGCGACGAACATGGCCGGAAGAGGTACCGATATCATACTCGGCGGAAATCCGGAATTCGAAGCGAAGAAGGAAATGGCTGCAAACGGATACGACGAGGATGCGATAGCATTTGCGACCAGCTTCGTGCAGAGCGACGATGAAGAACTGCTCAAGGCGCGTGAAGAATACAGAAAGCTTCTTGAAAAATACAAAGAAGAGAGAAAGGCTGAACAGGAGAAGGTAGTAGAGCTCGGCGGCCTTTACATCATAGGTACTGAGCGTCACGAATCCAGACGTATAGACAACCAGCTCAGAGGTCGTTCGGGAAGACAGGGAGACCCTGGTCAGACACAGTTCTGCATCTCGACTGAAGACGACCTCATGAGACTTTTCGGCGGTGAAAGGATGCAGAATATCATACAGCGACTCGGCGTCGAAGAAGACGAGGCCATAGAAGCGAAGATGATCACGAAGCAGATCGAAAACGCCCAGAAGAAAGTGGAAGGCAAGAACTTTTCCATAAGAAAATACGTGCTGCAGTACGACAATGTAATGAACAAGCAGCGTGAGATAATCTACGGCGAGCGTAAGAAGGTACTGTTTGGAGAAAATCTCAGAGAGGACCTCGTTTCGATGACACACCAGCTGATCGACGAAGTGGTGGATCCTGTAGTCGTGGCTTCAAAGTTCGCAGAGGAATGGGATTTTGAGACGATAAACAAGGGTCTGAGAAAGATCACTCCGGCATTCGAGCCACTCGATTTTGACAAGGAAACGCTTGCAGATATGGATGAGGAAAGCCTCAAGGCAGGTCTGTATGCGGACTTTGAGGATCTATACAAAGCCAAGGAAGAAGAAATCGGCGAAGAACGTCTAAGAGAAGTAGAGAGAATGATCCTGATCAGAGTAGTAGACAATAAGTGGATGGATCACATCGATGCGATGGATCAGCTCAAAAGCGGTATAGGCCTCAGGGGACTGGGCGGACAGGATCCTGCAGCGGCATATGCGCAGGAAGGCTTCGACATGTTCGAGCTGCTGGTCAACTCCATCAAGGAAGATTTCGTGAAGTTCTGCTACAACGTTACGGTACAGACGACTACAGAGAGAAAAGACGTTATCGGTACCGGCGAGAGCAGAAAAGACGAATTCGATGAAGAGGCAGTGATGTCAGGCGGCCAGGATGTGCCGGCAGGCGCAGTCGTTCCCGAAAGAGAACACAAACAGCAGACCGTCAGAAGAGACGCCCCGAAAGTAGGCAGAAACGACCCATGCCCATGCGGCAGCGGCAAAAAATACAAACACTGCTGCGGGAGGACGACTCCCCGCGAGTAGCTCGTTGAAAACGAGATAGAGCGGCAGGAGTGTCCCCCGTCAAAACATTTTGCTCTGCGAGGTGACGAGCAGCAAGCAAAATTTTCGCAAGGGATGCCCGCGAACGCAGAGAGCGGCTAGCAGCCCGAACGTGAATGTCACAGGGCTTCAGCCCGTGGTGACCAACGACGCAAGGACGACTCCCCGCGAGTAGCTCGTTGAAAACGAGATAGAGCGGTTGGAGTGTCCCCCGTCAAAACATTTTGCTCTGCGAGGTGACGAGCAGCAAGCAAAATTTTCGCAAGGGATGCCCGCGAACGCAGAGAGCGGCTAGCAGCCCGAACGTGAATGTCACAGGGGCAACGAATTTTCTCTGCGCACTTACAGGGTACAATGCAACCATAATCGGCCGCGACTGCGGCCGCACCATATAAAACCGAGGAGTGTGAAACCGATCCACAGCATCTTAAATATCATAGTCGAACCTACAGAAAAGGTAAAGAAAAGACTATGACTTAATAGTAATAAAGACCTTGGAGAGGGTCTCTAAACACTACTACTATATAATACGAGGAAGTGAGACAATGATACAGCTTGACCAGATAAAAGGTCAGATACCTGCGCTGCAGACGCTGTTGAAAGAGGCAGGTGAGTCCCTTTGACCCGGCAGGGCTCAAGGAACGACTCGAAAAAATAGAAAACGAAATGAACAGGAGCGACTTCTGGGACGACCCGGATTCCGCTCAGAAATACATGAAAGAAAAGAAGTCCATCGAGGGCAAGCTTTCGGAGCTCGAGAGCCTGAACGGACAGCTTGAAGATCTTGAAGTCATGGTCGAGATGGCCGATGAGGAGCAGGACGAGGACCTCGCAAAGGAAGCAGAGGACGCATGTGCAAAGCTTTCCGCAGCGCTGGACGATCTGAGACTCAGGACGCTGCTCGACGGCAAGTATGACAGGAACAACGCGATCATTTCGGTGCACGCAGGCTCCGGCGGCACAGACGCGCAGGACTGGGCAGAGATGCTTTTCAGGATGTATACGAGATGGTGCGAGAAGAAAGGCTTCAAGTCCAAGCTGGTAGACATGCAGGAGGATACCGAGGGAGGCATAAAGAGCGCGACACTTCTCGTCGAGGGCGAGTATGCCTACGGCTATCTTAAAAATGAAAAAGGTGTACACAGACTCGTCCGCATATCGCCGTTCGATTCGTCCGGCAGAAGACACACATCATTCGCATCGCTGGATGTCGTTCCGGAGATCGATGACGATGAAGAAGTGGAGATCAACAGCGACGATCTGAGGATCGACACGTTCAGATCCAGCGGAGCCGGCGGTCAGCACGTAAACAAGACCGACTCGGCGATCAGGATCACCCATATCCCGACAAATATCGTCGTGACGTGCCAGAACGAGCGATCGCAGCACCAGAACAGAGAAACTGCGATGAAGCTGCTGATGTCAAAGCTGATCGAGCTCAAGGAACAGGAAAAGAAAGAGAACCTCGACGAGCTCAAGGGCGACTACAGCCAGATAACATGGGGCAGCCAGATCAGATCGTACGTGTTCCATCCGTACACGATGGTCAAGGACCACAGGACCGGCGCGGAAGTCGGCAATGTCGACGCCGTGATGGATGGAGATATCGATTACTTTATAAATGAAAAATTAAAGCAGAAGGAGTAGCAGGCCAGTGAATATCATCGAAACGATAGCGAGAGAATTCCAGCTCAGAGAATCACAGGTGCAGCAGACTGTTGCACTTATCGACGAGGGGAACACCATCCCGTTCATAGCACGTTACAGAAAAGAAGCGACAGGCGGCCTGAGCGACGTTGTCCTCAGAGATATGGATGAAAGACTGACATATCTTAGAAACCTGCAGGAGAGAAAAGACGAAGTAATAAGACTGATAGAAGAGCAGGGCAAACTCACGGAGGAGCTGCGCGCGCAGATCGGGGAAGCGGAAGTGCTGCAGCGTGTCGAGGACCTGTATAAGCCATACAAGAAGAAAAAAGCTACAAGAGCTTCGAAAGCGAGAGAAAAAGGCCTCGAGCCGCTTGCCGTGATTTTCCGCGAACAGAAAGAGGAAAGCGGCACACCGCAGAAATTTGCACAGCCTTTCATAAGCGAAGAAAAAGGCGTTGCATCCGCGGACGAAGCGATAAAGGGCGCATGCGACATCATCGCCGAGATGATATCGGACGATCCTGAGCTGACTGCAGCGATCCGCGAAAAGACGCATGATGCTGGAGTCATAGTGACCGAGGCAGCCGACCCGGAAGAGAAGACCGTGTACGAAATGTACTACGAGTACAGCGAGGGCGCGGCAAAGATCCCGAATCACAGGATACTTGCGATCAACAGGGGCGAAAAGGAAAAGAAACTCAAGGTAAAAGTCCAGACTGACGCTGAGAAGATGGAAAAGATCCTGCAGGATGCGGTGATAACGAATGAAAATTCGATTTTCAGGCCGCTTCTCGAGGAGACCATCGCGGATGCGTACAAAAGGCTGATGGCGCCTGCAGCAGAGCGTGAGCTCAGGAACATGCTGACAGAGAGAGCCGAGGCCGAAGCGGTCAAGGTCTTTGCAAAAAATACAGAAAAACTCCTGATGGTGCCGCCTGTCAAGGGCGCGCGCATAATCAGCATCGACCCGGGATACAGGACGGGCTGCAAAGTCGCAGTCCTCAACGAGACAGGAAAACTTCTCGCATACACTACAGTTTTCCCGACTGAGCCGAAGAAGGATATAAAGGGCACTGAAGCTGTGCTCGGCAAGCTTGTCGACAAGTTCAGGATCAATACGATCGTCATCGGTAACGGCACAGCTTCGAGAGAGACGGAAGAAGTCGTAGCCGATTTCATAAAGAAGTCGGGAAGAGATATCAGCTACACGATAGTGAATGAAGCGGGCGCATCGGTATATTCAGCTTCAAAGCTTGCAACTGAGGAATATCCGGACCTCGATGTCACGGTCAGAGGCGCTATGTCGCTCGGCAGGAGACTTCAGGATCCGCTGGCAGAGCTCGTGAAGATACCGACGAAGAGCATAGGCGTAGGTCAGTATCAGCACGATATCAATCAGGGACTGCTGGAAAACGCGCTTGACAATGTAGTCGAGGACTGTGTGAACAGAGTCGGAGTCGAGCTCAATACCGCATCGCCTTCACTGCTGGCGCACGTTGCGGGTATCAATATGGGTATCGCGAGCAACATCGTCGCATACAGAGAGCAGAACGGCGTTTTCAAAGAGCGTAAAGAACTGAAAAAAGTCGCAAAGCTCGGAGAAAAGACGTTCAACCAGTGCGCAGGATTCATCAGGATCTCAGGCGGGAAAAATCCGCTGGACAGCACTTCGGTGCATCCCGAGTCATATAAAGTTGCAGAAGCGATGCTGGAAAAGCTCGGCATAGAGAAGGATGACCTCAAAAAAGGCGGGATCCCTGACATAGACGACAGGATCTGGTCCGTTTACGGCAAAGAGGAAAAACCTGCACAGCCGAAGAAGAGAGCCAAGGGGCTTGCGGCACTTGCAGAGCTTTCCGCAAAAGAAGAAAAGCCTAAGAGAAATATGAAAAAAGCGATCGAAAGGATGGCTGCCGACCTCGATGCAGGGGTGCCGACGCTGACGGATATCGTAGCCGAGATGAAAAAGCCGGGCAGAGACCCGCGTGAAGACGCGCCGCCGGTAGTGTTCAGAAACGACGTCAAATCGTTTGACGACCTGAAGCTCGATATGGAGCTGGAGGGAACAGTGAGAAACGTCGTCGATTTCGGAGCCTTCGTCGACATCGGCGTCAAGAACGATGGACTCGTGCACATTTCACAGATGAGCCGCAAGTACATCAGTCATCCGATGGATGTCGTTTCGGTCGGCGACACCGTAAAGGTCAGGATAATCAGCATCGACAGAGAAAAGCAGAAGATAGGGCTGACGATGAAGCTCAAATGATGTCAGATGATGGAGGGCATGACTGATGAACAAGATAGATACAGTGCTTTTTGATTTTGACGGCACTGTCATGGATACGAACAACGTGATCCTGATGTCCTGGCAGCACACGTTCAGGACTCTCAGGGGCAGAGAGGAAGACCGGGAAGTAATAGTGAAGACATTCGGCGAGCCTCTCGAGCTGACGATGAAAAAATTCTTTCCGGAAGTGCCGGCGGAGGAAGCGCTTGAGGTCTACAGAAGCTTTCACCGCGACAACTTCGGCGAACTGATAAATCTGTTCCCGGGAATGCGTGAGCTGCTCGCAGAAGTGAAACGCAGAGGCTACAAGACGGGACTCGTCACATCCCGCCTCTACAACACGACGATGCAGGGGCTTGAGAAATACGAGATAAAGGATATGTTCGATGCGGTCCTGACCGCAGATGATACGGACAAACACAAGCCGGATCCGGCTCCGATAAACATCACCCTGGAAAAGCTGGGATCTTCGCCGGAAACATCGATAATGCTGGGCGATACGCTTTTCGATCTTCTCTGTGCAAAGAATGCAGGCGTGCGGTCAGTGCTGGTTTCATGGTCGCTGGCGCTTCACGGTATGACAAAGGAAGACCTTGGCGAAGCAGCGCCGGACTACATAATACAGAAGCCGGAAGAGCTGCTGGAGATAATCGCATGATGAAATGGCCGAAGCTGGATATGTCAGCTGTCATCGGCCAGTGCTGCAAGATTTGAAAATTTCAGAGTACCAATGATTTGCTTTGATGAGCGAGTCATTGGTATTTTTATGTGGCGGGAAATATCGACTGCGATATTTCCCGGGATCGCTATGCGATTCTCTGGGAAAAAAGGCAATGTTCACTGCGTTCCACTCACATACTGCGCTTTCTTTCAGCTGAACCCGTGAGATCTACAGTTTGTCGCAGCGATTTCAGCCATAATTGGGCGTTTTATATGTTGCTGTGGCTGAAAAATGTAAATTTCAGTCTGTTCGAGTGCGGCAGTGGCTTTTGCGCAGCGTGATCAATAGCTGCAACTGGATGTGGATTTCCATATTTCAGCCACAACTCGTTCGAATCTTTATCATATGGCTGAAATAAGGGCATACGTGAGCTGGCAGCTCATCAGAAGATCATGCAAGCGACGTTTTAAAAGAATAAGATTTCCATTTTTCCGCCATAGACCTGTAGATATGAGTGATTTATGGCTGAAATCGCTGCGACATACACCTGCCGCTCCGCGCAAATCCCGCATTCCAGCCACCTGCATCCTTTCCTTGACGAAAATGCCGAAAAATAGTATCATATAAATAGTTTGACTATCAAAGTATTTGAATATAAAACTAAAAAAAGTTAACAATAGCAGTGCGGATAAAACCGCGTATCAAAACAGAGATCAGAACAGATGAGGAGGTACGATATGGTGAATGTTTGCGAGATCTTAGGAACAGAATACCCGATCATTCAGGGGGCTATGGCGAGGATCGCAGAGTGCAATCTGGCAGCAGCAGTCAGCAACGGCGGCGGACTTGGGATAATCGCAGCCGGCGGTCAGAGCGCAGACTGGCTCAGAGACCAGATAAAGAAGACAAGAGAGATGACAGACAAGCCGTTTGGTGTCAACATCATGCTGCTTGCAGACAATGTAGACGAGCTGATGGACGTAGTGTGTGAGGAGAAAGTCGCAGTCGTGACTACAGGCGCGGGAAATCCGGGCAAATATATAGCAAAGCTAAAGGAAGCAGGCATCAAGGTAGTTCCTGTAGTAGCCAACGTGACACTGGCACAGAGAGTAGCGCGTGCAGGTGCGGATGCAGTAGTTGCAGAGGGAACAGAGGCTGGCGGCCACATAGGCGAGACTACGACCATGGCGCTGATTCCGCAGATGGTGGATGCGCTTGATATCCCGGTCATCGCGGCAGGCGGCATCGCAGACGGAAGAGGTATCGCAGCGGCATACATGCTGGGAGCGAAAGGCGTCCAGGTGGGAACAAGATTCCTCGTCGCAGACGAATGCATCATACATCAGGGATACAAGGACGCGATCCTGAAAGCAAAGGATTCGTCGACAGTAGCTACAGGCAGGAGCACGGGACACCCTGTAAGAATAATCAAGAACAAACTCGCGAGAAAGATACTTTCGCTCGAGAAGAAGAATGCTCCTGAAGAGGAGATCAACGAACTCTGCACAGGCACACTCGCGGCAGCAGTTGTGAACGGAGATGCAGACAACGGAAATATCATGTCGGGACAGATCGCAGGCCTTGTGAAGAAAGAGCAGCCTGCTGCAGAGATGATAGAAGAAATGTTTAAGGAGGCGGCAGAAGTTTATGAAGATAGGAATAGTATTTGCAGGGCAGGGCGCACAGTATAGCGGCATGGGAAAGGATCTCTACGAGACTTATCCCGAAGCAAAGGCAGTATTCGACATGGCGGGAGATCAGGTGAAAGACTGGTGCTTCAACGGTGATGCGGATACACTCAAGCAGACGCACGTCACCCAGCCGACGATATACACGACAACGATGGCAGCTTATGAAGCGCTGCTCGCAGAGCTCAAAAAGCAGGGCATCGCAGACAAGCTGGAGATCACCGCACTGGCAGGCTTCAGCCTCGGAGAATATTCAGCGCTGACTGCAGCAGGAGCTATCGACGAGATAAGCAAAGGCATCGACATAGTTTCCAAGAGAGGCGTGCTGATGCAGCAGGCAGGTCTTGACGAGGAAGGCAATGCAAAGGGCGGCATGGCGGCAGGTATCGGTGACAGACAGGCGATCCTGGAGGCAGTCGAAGAAGCGAGAGAAGACGGTATCCTCGAAGGTGTGAACTTCAACTCGCCGGTGCAGACAGTAGTAGCAGGAGACAAGGCAGCGCTGAAGCGCTTCAGAAGAGCAGCAAAGGCAAAAGGCGTAAAAGCTATCCCGCTCGGAGTGAGCACGGCTTTTCACAGTCCGATGATGGTTCCGGCTGCAGAAAAGCTCAGAGACGTGCTGCTCGCAGCTGATCTGAAGGCTCCGGAGAAGACTGTCTATGCAAATGTCACTGCAGACGATATCATGAAGGACTTCGATGGAACAGATGCAGGCGCTTACCTTACAGACATGCTGGCAAAGCAGGCGATGAGCCCTGTGTACTGGGAAGAGATCATTAAGAGATTCGAAGCCGATGGCGTCAAGGCTATCGTAGAAGTGGGTCCGGGACACACGCTGACAGGACTTACAAAAAAGACATGCCCTGAGATCGCGGCACTCAATGTAGAAAACGTGGAGACACTGAACGAAACTGTGCAGAAGCTCGCAGAGATGCTTTAGGCGCGGCGCACTTTTTCAGCACATACAGGAGGACATATATGTTAAAAGGAAAAACAGCAGTAGTGACAGGCGGAGTCAGAGGGATCGGCAAAGCTATAGCGAAGATATTCTGCGAAAACGGCGCTAACGTAGTGCTCTGCTACAGGAGCAACGATGCCGAAGCCGAAAAGACTGCAGCCGAGCTCGGAACGCTTGGCACGCAGGTGTGCGTAGTGAAAGGCGACGTCGCAGATCCGGAAACCGCAAAGAAAGTCGCAGAACTGATAAAGACAGATTTCGATAAGAAAGTGGATATACTCGTCAACAACGCAGGCATCACCAACGATAAACTGATGATGAGAATGGACGCTGAAGACTTTACAAAAGTAATAAACGCAAACCTGAACGGCGCGTTTTACATGATGAAGGAGCTCTCTGCACTCATGGTCAAGAAGAGAAGCGGAGTCATCATCAACATGGCGTCAGTTTCGGGACTCAAGGGCAACCCTGCACAGGTGAACTACAGCGCATCGAAAGCCGGCGTTGTCGGCATGACGCTTTCCGCAGCGAAAGAGCTCGGAAGACGCGGCATAAGAGTGAATGCGATCGCACCGGGATTCATCGAAACAGACATGACTGCAGTGCTCACAGATGAACAGAAGGAAGCAGCTGCGAAGAACATCACGCTGGGAAGACTCGGACAGCCCGAAGATATCGCGAACACGGCGCTTTTCCTCGCCTCGGATATGGGATCATATATCACGGGACAGGTCATCAGCGTAGACGGCGGAATAATAATGTAATACAGGATTTTTCAAGGAGGAACTCAAATGGAAAGAAGAGTTGTCGTAACAGGACTCGGAGTCGTTTCCCCTGTAGGAAACAATATAGATGAAATGTGGGCGTCGATAAAAGCCGGAAAGCACGGTATCGCGCCGATCACCAGATTTGATACAGAAGGCCACAAGGTGACGCTGGCGGCAGAAGTCAAGGATTTTGATTTTGGCGACAGAAGAGCTGCAAAGAGGCTGGATATCGCGGATCAGTATGCGCTCGTCGCAGCAAGAGAAGCTGTTGCGGACAGCGGCATCGTGAGCGGGGAAAATGTTGACCCTGACAGATTCGGCATCTACGGCGGTACAGGTATCGGCGGTATCGCCACACTGGAAAGCGAAGTCACGAAGTGTATCAAGAAAGGCAACATGGCGAGAGCGTCCGCTCTGCTGGTACCTATGATGATGCCTAATGCTATCGCAGGAAATATTTCCATGGAATTCAATGCAAAAGGTCCGAGCTTCGGTATAGTTTCAGCCTGCGCATCAGGCACGCACACTATCGGTGAAGCGTACAGGAACATCAAGCACGGCTACAACGATGTCATCATGGCAGGCGGTGCAGAATCAGTGCTGGCGCCTGTTTCATTCTCGGGGTTTGCGAACATGACAGCGATGAACACGACTACAGATCCTGACAGAGCGTCGATCCCGTTTGATGTTGAGCGGAACGGATTCATCCTCGGAGAAGGCGCAGGCTTCCTGATCCTCGAAGAGCTCGAGCACGCAAAGGCAAGAGGTGCGAAGATCTACGGTGAGATCGCAGGCTACGGTGCAACATCAGACGCATACCACATCACATCGCCTGACCCTGAAGGCACAGGTGCGGCAAAGGCTATCCAGATGGCACTCGACGATGCAGGCATCAAGCCTGAGGACGTCGACTACATCAACGCTCACGGAACGGGAACGCCTTACAATGACGCGTTCGAGACGATCGCTATCAAGAAAGTGTTCGGAGACGACACGAAGGTGCCTGTAAGCTCGACTAAGAGCATGACGGGACATCTGCTCGGAGCGGCAGGAGGACTTGAAGCAGTTATCTGTGCAAAGGCTATCGTAGAGGGCTTCATTCCGCCTACGGTCGGTCTGCAGAACCAGGATCCTGAGCTCGATCTGGACTACGTTCCTAACACAGGCAGGGAAGCGGATCTCGAATACGTGCTTTCGAACTCGCTGGGATTCGGCGGACACAACGGTACTCTGCTGATGAAAAAATACAGGGGCGAATAGCCGGCAAGGAGGCAGTTTAAATGTTGATGAACAAAGAACAGATAAAAGAAGTGCTTCCGCACAGAGAGCCGTTCCTCCTGGTCGATCAGGTGGATGAGATGGAAGTCGGCAAGTCCATCGTCGCTACTAAATTCGTGACGGAAGACGAGTACTATTTTAAGGGACATTTTCCGGGCAGACCTATAATGCCCGGAGTCCTCATCGTAGAGTCGCTGGCGCAGGCAGGCGGCATCGCGGTGCTTTCCATGCCGGAAAACAAAGGCAAGCTGGCTGTTTTCGGTGCTATAAAGAATGCAAAGTTCAAGAAGCAGGTCGTTCCGGGAGACACTCTGACTCTCAAGGTGACTATGGACAGGCTCAGGACAAGCTCGGGCACAGGCCATGCAGAAGCTTACGTTGGAGACGTGCTCGCATGTAAATGCGAGATACTGTTTGCTTTCAGCTAGGTGGCGGGATTGGACAGAGAGATAAAAAAGCTCAATGACATAATGGTCAGTCTGTTCAATACGGTGCTGAAGATGGAGGAGGAAGCCATCAGGAACGCTTCGTGCGAGGATATCTCCATCACGGAGGTACATACGCTCGAGGCGATCGGCAACGGCAGACCGAGGACGATGACTCATGTCGCGAACATCCTGGGGATAAAGATCAGCACGCTGACGACAGCCGTGAACCGTCTGGTCAGAAAAGGCTATGTCAGCAGGCTGCGCGACGAGAACGACAGGAGGATCGTCAAGATAAGCCTGACTGAAAAGGGCAGGGATGCCGTAAGGGAGCACGAGGAATTCCACGAGTCGATGATCCGTGAAGCGATAGCGCAGATCCCGCAGGAAAACGTCAGGCAGTTCGTATCGTCGCTCGAGAACATCAGCAGCTTCATGATCATGCGCAGCAGCATGCCGTATGAAAAAGGCTCGGGGTTCGATCTCAGGCCGCTGCAGCTGGCAGGAAACACACTTCCGGTGCCGATCGTGCAGGCAGGCATGAGTATCGGCATCGCAGGCAAACGACTGGCGTCGGCAGTAGCGATACAGGGCGGACTTGGTCTGATAGGCACTTCGAGGATCGGATACCGCAGCGAAAACTATGAAGCAGATCCGCTGGAGGCAGATCTGAAGGCGCTTGAAGCGGAGGTCGCCGAGGCGCGAAGGATCGTGAAAAAGGCCGGCGGCAAAGGCCTTATAGGCGTGGCAGTGATGTGGAACGATCACGATGCGGGCAGATACGTCCAGGCGGCGGTACGCGGCGGCGCTCAGGTGATAGTCACCAGCGTCGAGCTCCCCAAGGATCTTCCCAGATACTGTGAAGACCGGAAAGTCGCGCTTTTGCCTACCATATCTTCAAAACGTGCGGCGGCCGTGATAACCAGGACGTGGACGCAGAAGTACAACAGGACGCCCGACGGGTTCATTTTCCAGGGACCATGTGCAGCAGGGCTGCTGGGTTTCCGCGAATCCGAGCTCGAAAAGGCGTGCAACGACCGTTACAAGATCGTTGCTGAGATAAAGGCGGAGCTGGCGAAGATCGAAAACTGTCCTCTCATAGTAGGCGGCGGCATTTTCGATAAACAGGACGCGGAGAAGGTCTTCAGGTACGGTGCGGACGGTATACTGATGGGCACCAGATTCGTCGCCACGGAGGAGTGCGACGCCGACGAATCATACAAAAGGCTGTATTTGAACTGTACGGAAAATGATGTTACAATAGTCAGGAGTCCTATGAAGACATCTGCCAGAGTGATGAAAAACTCGTTCGCCGACATGCTGGCGCGCACGGGCAAGGAGGATTACGACATAATCCGGGCCGTGCAGAAAGGCATTGAGGGCGATCATGACAACGGACTGATCTTCTGCAGTGCGAATGCCGAAAAGATCAGAAAGACAGATACCGTGGAAGATGTTTTCAGAGAATTCACCACCTGACCGGGGCGGTCCGGCTCTACGCCTTGGGACCGCATGAATAGTCTGCGGGGGCTGAAAAGCAGCCCGGCAGCGATCGTGTGACAGTCTGAACAGGCAGACGAGGCCGGGTGGAACTGATTTCAGCCAGGAGGTATCCCATGCTCAGCATCTATTACGGCAGCGAAGCGACAGACAGAGAAAAATTCATATTCGAACATGTAAAAGGCAGGACTCTGCTGCTTGTACCGGACCAGTTTTCGCTGCAGGCAGAAAGAGATGCCTTTTTTTATCTTGGAAAGAACAGCCTCATGGACCTGAGGGTAGTGGACTTTTCCACGCTGGGCTATAAAGTGATGCAGCAGACTGGAGGCAGAGTTCCCGATCTGATAGACAAGTACGGACGTCACATGCTGCTTGCCAGAGTGACTGCGGAGCTGGAAAGCGAGCTCGGTATCTACAGGGGGCTGAACAGGAAAAACTCATTCATCGATATGCTCAACACCGTGATATCGGAAATGAAGCGCTATGATGTGAGCCCTGAGGATCTCGAGGATGTGCTGGGAAAGCTGGAGGAAAGCAGCTATCTGAGCTACAAGCTCGGCGACATACTGAAGGTCTACCGGGCGTATCAGGCGCAGATCGAGGGCAGATACCTCGATTCCGAGGACTATATCTCGTTTTACGGGGAGCGGATACTCGAAGCTCCGATGATACACGAATCGGAGATATGGATATACGGGTTCGACACGTTCACGCCGAAAAACATGCAGGTGATCGAGCGGCTGATCCTGTCCGCGCGGAATGTCAATATCGTGATGACATATGAAGACGGAAAGGAGCAGTTCGAGCTAACCGGCCACGTGATGGGGCAGCTCAGGCAGCTTGCGGAGCGCAGTGGTATCGCCGTCAGCTTTGATGAGATACATGGAACGGAGAGAAAGACGGTATGGTCGAGAATCGCGCAGCTGAAGCATGGGCGCCGGGCGATCGCACACGGGACTGAGATGAGCGCACAGCCGGCAAATGAAGCGGAGTACGGCGGATTTCCGATCACGCTCGTCGCGGCTTCGAACATGTATGCGGAGGCGGAGCGCGCGGCGGCATATATACTGGAGCTGGTGCGCGAAGAAGGCTACAGGTACGGCGATATCGTCGTGGTCTGCAATGACACGGAGACGAGAGGCGGCATCCTCAGACGCACGCTGATGCGATGGGGGATCCCTGTTTTCATGGATAAAAAGCGCAAGGTGCTGCATCATCAGGCCGTCAGCTTCCTGCTGGCGCTGCTCGAGGTGATCGCTAAGGGTTATCGTGATGAAGCTGTGATGAGTCTCGTGAAATCGGGCATGATGCCTTTCAGCGAAGAAGAAAAGGAGCAGCTCGAAAATTATGTGCGTCAGTTCCGTATAAGGGGCAGCGCCTGGAAAAACGATTTTGAAAAATGCGGCGACAGGTATGACGCGGAGCAGCTGAACGTGCTCAATGCTCTGCGCAGAAATGTCGTCGACTGTATAGAAAATGCAAAACTCAGGATGGGCATCCGAAATACAGCCGGTGAAAAGATCCGCGGGCTTTACACGTTCCTGGAGCAGGACATGGCTGTGATGGAGCGTCTGGAGCAGATCATGGAAAGGCAGCAGGCGCTCGGCCTTGCCGAGAGTGCGGCGGAAACGTCGCAGAGCTGGAGCGTGATCTGCAATATATTCGATCAGATCGTGGACATCGCTGGAGAAGAGCGGATGTCCAATGAGGATCTGTTCGAGCTGATGTCGGCGGGATTTGAAGAGGTCGAGATCGGCCTCGTTCCGGTGACGGGCGACAGCGTGCTGATCGGAACGCTGCAGAGGACGAGGCTCAGTCAGCTCAAGGCGCTGCTGATCGTAGGCGCGAACGAAGGAGTGCTGCCTTTGAACAGGAGTGATGAAGGTCTGCTGAGCGAGCGCGAAAAAGAGATCCTGCAGTCGATGGAGCTTGAGCTCTCCAAGAGAGACGAGGTCACCAGGCAGGAGGAGCAGCTGGCGATATACAGGGCACTGTGGCTTCCGCAGGAAAGGCTGTACGTGAGCTGCTGCGGAGTCGACGAGAAAGGCGAGGAGTGCAGACCTTCAGAGGTTTTCACGGTGCTGAGGGAATTTGTGGAGAAAAGACATGAAAGTGCGTCATCAGAAGATGTCGAACGTCGGCATAGTCCATCGGTGTTTGGCGATTCATCGCCTGAAGATGAGCGCTCCGGCGGAACCCTGCCGTCGGAAGATGCCGAACGTCGGCATAGTCCATCGGTGTTTGGCGATTCGTCGCCTGAAGATCAGCGTTCCGGCGAAACCCTGACGTCAGAGGATGCCGAACGTTGGCATAGTCCATCGGTGTTTGGCGATCTGGGCGCGCGCGGCAGCTTTACAGAGCTGATAACTGCCCCTAAAGGCACGCTTTCTCACATGGCTGCAGCTTTGCGAGACTACAAGGCCGACGGCATGCTCGACAGAAGCTGGCTCGAAGTGATGGACTGGTATGAAAAGCATGATGAAGAAGATTTCAGCCGCGTGAAACACGGCCTTATGTTCGACAACAGACTGGAAGCGCTGGGCGAAAAGTTTGCGGACAGCCTTTACAAAGGCTACTTGTCTGCCCTTGAGGTCAGCGCTTCGCGACTCGAGCAGTACAGCAGATGCCCGTTCTCGCATTTCGTGATGTACGGGCTGAAAGCGCAGGAGCCGAGGATCTATGAAGTCGGGGCCAGGGAGATCGGCGATGTATACCACAGATGCCTGATGAAGCTTTCGCAGCAGCTGACACCTGATCGCGACAGCGGGATGGCGGTCAATGATCCGGATTCACCGTGGATGAATGTGACGAAGGAAGAATGTACGGAACGCATCCGCGATATAATACGAAGCGATTCCAAGAGCTACAGAGAAGGGATACTTTCATCGGGCAGGGAGGAGTCGTACAGGGCGGAGCGCATCGCTGAGATCTGCAGCAGCATAGCGTGGTCTATGATACAGCAGGTCAGGAAAGGCAGCATAAGATCCATGCGTTTTGAATATCCGTTCGGTACAGGCAGAGCGCTGCCGCCTGTCAGAGTGGACATCGGATCGCAGGAGGTGCTGATCCAGGGCAAGATCGACAGGCTGGACATACTGGAGGGAGTTGCCGGCAGAGATGATGAAATTTCTCATGGTGATGAATGCGGAGACGATGCCGGTGACCGTGCCGATGGTGCGTATGGGGAACATCATGAAGACAGTGTCCGTCGCGATCCGGAAGCCGAGGCGTCAGTGAGGATAATCGACTACAAGACGGGCAGCGAGACCGTGGATCCCGAATATTTCATGAAAGGCTATAAGCTGCAGCTGATGGTTTACATGAAAGCAGCCGTGGACGCGTACAACGGCAGACTCGAACCGGCCGGAGTGTTTTACTTCAAGATCCGCGACGTAGACATGGATGCAGACAGCGCCTCGCTGCCCGCAGATAAAACCGGGCTTGAGAAGAAGCTCGCGGATTCCTACCGGCTCGAAGGGATACTGCTGAATGACGACAGCCTGATAAGCTCGATGGACAGCGAGATCGACGGCTCATCGCAGGTGATCCCGGTAAAGATCAGCAAAAAAGAAGGCGTGTATGTTCCGGCGGCCGGCGGCTGTCTGATGACGAAAGAAGAATTCGCCGAACTGTACGAGCAGGTCGATATGCAGGTGAAGCGCATCTGCACTGAACTGTGCGCCGGAAACATAGAGATCAAGCCGAAACGCGAGAGCCGCAAAGACATGGAAGGCAATTACAGGATCGCCTGCAGATACTGCAGATACAGGAGCATATGCATGTTTGACACTTCATTTGACGGATGCAGATATGAGAATGTGTGATCGCTGCATTTCAGCGTCTCGTGTGCCTGAACATGAGATGCTGAAATATTTGCCGGTTTGCTGTTTGCCATTTGTCGTTTGTCGCCTGCCGCCTGTTGCCTGTCAAGAGCCTTTCGCAGTGACTGACAGTACATGGGAATTTGTCACACAGGTGTATTATAAAATTTGTATTGTCTTACTTGACGTTGCTTTTAATACATAGTAAAATACTGTTATTGATTTTCAGATTTGCCACTGTAGCTCATCTGGCAGAGCAGCACATTCGTAACGTGCAGGTGGCCGGTTCGATCCCGGCCAGTGGCTCCACAAAACTGCGGTCTCAGCATCGCAGTTTTTTTATGCAGGGAAATATCGCTGGCAATATTTCCTGCTCCGGATCTCCGGCTCTGTTAAAACTGCCGGGGGTGGTTAGCACCTTGATACATCACTGAGGGCGATCGAAAAAACTGCACCTCTTTGGAAATCCCGGCATTTACCAAAATCAGGTCATAACATTATCATATTCAGCAAAATAGCTGTAATATCGCCCATTTCAAAGCTCCTGTTTACCAAGAAACTGCTTTCACCTATGATTTCTTGGTAACTTTTTCATAAAAACCTTGGCTTTTTCGCATGAAAAATACCAAGAACCAATCATCGATTTTTCATTCTTGGTATTTGCTCCCACAAAAACACTCGAATAACTGCTGTTTTTACCAACAACAGCCATCAGGCAAGGGATTCTTGGTTTTTACATGAGCCCGTATCGCTATCGTTCGTATCCTTATCATGCACATCATTATCGCACGCAGCAGCAGGATCTAAGGCGCGGGATCGCTATCGCAGCCGGGCGACAGGCCATATTATTCAGACAATAACGCTGGTCTCACAAAGCCTGCCGTTGATCGGTGTTCGGCAAAGCCGACTTTTCTGGAAAGTCACGTAAAAAGATTCAAAAAATAATAAGGACTATTTTTGTATAGTATATTTACTTTATGTCAGAACTGTGTTATCCTTACGTAAAACAAATTAAAATATTCAAAAAAAACTGAAAAAAGGAGGTGTGCGGATGTTATTTAAAACTTCACAGCGGCATGAGGAATTCAGAGCAAAAATAAGAGAGTTTGCTGAGTCGGAATTAAAACCGATTACTTTCATGCTGGATAAAAACAACGAATTTCCTGGAGAGATAGTAGAAAAACTTGGGAAAATGGGAATCATGGGGCTGCCTTATCCGAAAGAATATGGCGGCGCAGGCAAGGATATACTGACCTACGCTATTGCGGTAGAAGAGCTGGCCAGAGTAGATGGCGGAACAGGAGTTATCCTCTCGGCACATGTATCCCTGGGTGCGTATCCGATTTTTGCATTCGGAACTGAGGAGCAGAAGAAGAAATATCTCGTTCCTTTGGCGAAAGGAGAGAAAATAGGCGCATTCGGACTTACGGAGCCTAATGCGGGAAGTGATGCAGGCGGCACAGAGACAACTGCAGTGTTCAAGGGGGATCATTATCTGCTCAACGGCGGCAAGATATTTATCACCAATGCAGACAAGGCGGATACTTATGTCGTGTTTGCAGTTACAACGCCGAATATCGGAACGAAGGGGATCAGCGCATTCATCGTTGAAAAAGGATGGGAAGGTTTTGAATTCGGAGATCACTACGATAAGATGGGCATCAGATCATCGGCGACAGCAGAACTTATATTCAATGATGTAAAGGTCCCGGAAGAAAATCTCCTGGGCAAAGAAGGCGAAGGGTTCAAGATCGCAATGAGTACCCTTGACGGAGGCCGTATCGGCATCGCGGCACAGGCACTGGGCATTGCACAGGGAGCATATGAAGCAGCCGTCGAGTATGCAAAAGAGCGCGAGCAGTTCGGTATGCCTATAGCTTTTCAGCAGGCAAATTCTTTCAAAGTCGCAAATATGGCTACAAAGCTCAGAGCTGCGAGGTTCCTGGTCTACAGTTCCGCAGAGCTCAAGGAAGCACATGAGCCTTACGGCATGGAGTCTGCAATGGCTAAAATGTATGCTTCGGATATATGTCTTGAAGTTGTCAACGACGCATTGCAGATGCACGGCGGCAACGGATTCCTAAAAGGCATGGAGGTCGAGCGTGCATACAGAGATGCAAAGATCTGCACGATATACGAGGGGACAAACGAGATACAGAGGATCGTTATAGCGTCGCATATACTCGGCAAAGCGCCTAAGCAAAATACGGCAGCCGTTAAAGGAAAAGGACCGATCACAGGTGCAAGAAAAAGAATCATGTTCAATGACGGAACGGCTGAGGACAAGGTCAATGCACTTGTTGAGGCACTGAAAAAAGAGGGGTTTGATTTTACAGTAGGAATAGATATGAATACACCTGTGAGCGAGGCGGATAGAGTAGTGAGCGCCGGCAAAGGCATTGGTGACAGGAAAAACATGAAGCTTATAGAAGCTCTTGCGATCCAGGCCGGAGCAGCAGTAGGCTCATCAAGACCTGTAGCTGAAACTCTGAAGTACCTGCCTCTTGACAGATATGTGGGAATGTCCGGACAGAAATTCAACGGCAACCTTTACATAGCATGCGGCATATCGGGTGCGGGCCAGCATCTCAAAGGGATCAGAGGTGCGACTACGATAGTTGCGATAAACAAGAACAGGAATGCGCCGATCTTCAAAAATGCGGATTACGGAATCGTGGGAGACCTCATGGAAATCCTGCCTCTGCTTACGAAAGCACTCGATAACGGAGAACCGAAGAAACCGGCGCCGCCGATGGTGAAGATGAGAAAAGCGACGCCGAAAAAAGAAGCCCCGCCATGGTCGATCAATGTATGCCAGGGCTGCGGATATGAATATGATCCGGAAACCGGCGATCCGGAAGGCGGTATATCACCGGGGACTCTGTTTGAGGCGCTTCCTGAGGAATGGATCTGTCCTGACTGCGGCGAAGGCAAGGATCAGTTCATAGAAGTAAAGAAGAGAGAGGAGGAGCAGCATGTATAATGTACGAAAGGTGACAGAAGATCTTTACTGGATAGGAGCAAACGATCACAGGCTTGCACTTTTTGAAAATATCCACCCTATACCGAGAGGTGTCTCATACAATTCATATCTGCTGCTCGATGAGAAAACCGTTCTTTTCGATACGATAGACTGGTCGTCCGGCAGGCAGTTCCTTGAAAATATAGAAGGCGTGCTCGACGGGCGTTCACTTGATTATATGGTGATAAATCATGTGGAACCGGATCATGCGGCGTCGATCGGCGAAATACTTGTGAGATACCCTGATATTACTGTTGTCAGCAATGAGAAAGCCTTCATGCTGATGAGCCAGTTCGGGTTCGGCATAGGTGATAACAGGGTGGAAGTATCGGAAGGTGATGTCATCAGCTTCGGAAAACATACGATCACGTTCGTACAGGCGCCTATGGTGCACTGGCCCGAAGCCATGGTATCATTTGATACGACAAATGGAGTCCTGTTTTCTGCAGATGCTTTCGGGTCTTTCGGAGCACTGGACGGGATACTTTTCAGTGATGAGGCGGACTTTGACAGAGACTGGATAGATGACGCCAGAAGATACTATACGAATATAGTCGGGAAATACGGGCCTCACGTGCAGGCTCTGCTGCAGAAGGCGGGGAGTATCGATATAAAAATGGTATGCCCGCTTCACGGGCCGCTTTGGCGTAAGGATCTGGGATATTTTATCGAAAAGTACGACAAGTGGAGCCGATATGAACCGGAGGAGAACGGGGTGCTCATAGTTTATGCATCTATGTACGGCAATATGGAAAGCGCAGCGCAGCGGCTCGCCTCGATGCTTACGGCAAAGGGTGTTGAAAAGATCGCAGTGTATGATGTCTCGAACACGCATGTATCTCATCTGATTGCTGAGACTTTCAAATACAGTCATATAGTGCTGGCTTCGGTTACGTACAACCTGGGGATATATCCGCTGATGCACAATTATCTGATGGATATGAAAGCGCTGAACATGCAGGATCGTACGGTCGCTATCATGGAAGGCGGATCATGGGCTCCAAAGGCAGGGGTGCTGATGGAGGAGCTGCTAGATGAGATGAAGCAGATGACGGTGCTGAATGAAAAAGTGACAGTGCTTTCGACGTTGAGTGATAGCAGTGCAGCAGAGATGGAACAGATGGCTGATGCGATAGTAGAATCTCTTGGGATTTGACGAATGGCCGGTGCGTTTATAAAAGGCGCCGGTCAGATCACTCTGAATCTGGTATGATTTACAGACGGGGCGGATCTTCTCTGATCGAAAAAGTTTTTCGCTACAGATAAGAACTGCCCTCTGTATTTCATCCTTAGAGCATTTTCAGGGCATTTGAAAATGCTGCGGCAGAGGAAAAGACGATCTGAATATTGAAAAAACGGCTTTTATGATATATAATCGTTTACAGGGGGAGAGGTCAGCCAGCAGGCATAAAAAATATGGGGAATTAGCGCAGCTGGGAGCGCGCATGACTGGCAGTCATGAGGTCACGGGTTCGACCCCCGTATTCTCCACCAGTTTTAATATGAAAGCACGTTTGAAACACTGAAATTTCAACGTGCTTTTTGCTTTCTTGAAGTTCCTCCGGTCATTCTTTGATCCCGCTCGATTCCCGTGACTTTTGTGCAAAAGCTGAAAAAAATCTGGTATTGCCAAATGTGGTATCGGGATAAAAAATATAATTTTCCTCAAAGCAAGAAAACAGGCGAGGGACACAATGCAAAAAACTCAGCGGCAGACAGGGTTTTGTGATTTTTTAGTGTTAATCAGGCATAAAATGGTTATATTAATCGTAAGATGTATGCTAATATATAGGCAGCACTTCTCGGCCCGGATTTTTATCGGTGCCGGAGATGTGCACAGAGGTGTGACCTTTACGGCGACTTTGCCGGCAAACTAATGAACCCTCTGCTGCGGGACTGCGCTATGCGCTGTCCCTGCAGGGATAACCTGATGTCGATCTGCGATCGACAAATAAATGAAAGGAGAGGCGGTAATGGAAAAATCAAAAATTTTACCACTGGCGGCAGCGGGGCTGGGCGTTGCAGCAGGAGCGCTGTCAGGACTTTATTTCAGGAGATTCAAATCACTTGCGACGATTAGACAGCTGACTTTTTACAAAGACTACAACCTGTATCGTATGGACGTCAGGCACAGATACAGTATAGATAACATCATAAAACATGATATAGAAGATGATCAGTCGTTCATAGACGCGGTTGTCAGAGAATCGATGCCGGGGCTGCCGGTAAAAATAAAAGCGCCGAACTTCGGATGCAGTGCGTTTTGCATGAAGGACATGGCAGAGCATACCCTGATGGGGCGCAACTACGATTTCAAGAACAATACATCCGCACTGCTGGTGCACTGCGCGCCGAAAGACGGATATCGTTCAGTCGCATTTGCCGCGCTTGACAATGTTTCCGCCAATGAAGCGGACCGCAGCATCAGAACAAAGATCGCATGCCTGACTGCTCCGTTCATATGCCTCGACGGCATGAATGAAAAAGGCGTCTCGATAGCAGTGCTGACTCTTGACAGCGAACCGACACGACAGCAGACCGGAAGACCAGTGATAGCAACGACCCTGCTGATAAGGCTCGTGCTTGACAGAGCAGCGACTACAGAAGAAGCGATACAGCTGATAAGAGGCTACGATATGTTCGCCACAAGCGGACGTGACTACCATTTTTATATAACAGACGCGTCGGGCGACAGCCGCGTGGTGGAATACGACTGTGACAGCCCTTACAGAGAGCTCACAGTGACGCCGGTAAGGACAGTCACTAACTTTTACGAGATGTACAGAAAGCACGTGAAGCCGAATCAGGAAAACGGTATCTACGGACATGGCAGAGAGCGTCATGACGCGATCGAGGAGATCCTCGACGAGAATAAAGAGGCGCTGACGGCTTCGGTCGCTTGGAAAGCGCTCAGGGCGGCTTCGCAGGAACCGAGGGAGGATGACGTCACCAGCAATACGCAGTGGTCGATCCTTTACAACAACACGGATCTCACGGCCGAGATAGCGATAAGGCGAGACTGGGACACGATCACGAAATATTATCTCAGCACTAACAGGATCGGCTAGAACGTGCCGGAAGCAAGGCGCAGACGGGTATCCGAACAGGGATGCAAATGCGTAGAAACGCGAATGCACAGAGATACACACAGACACATAGAGAGGAAAGTATATGACATTTTACGACAGAAAGCTGGTCAGGATGACGGCGGTCACTCCGAAGGGAGATGATGTAAAGCTGCAGCTTCCGGTGGCAGCTGTGAAGCGACTGATAGATCAGGCGGGAAAGCTGCCGCTGCCGGACGATATGGTCCAGGGGATAGACACGGCCGAGCTTATGGAAATCATCAGGACATGCTTTGAAGCCGAGACTGAAGGCGAGCTCGTCAACGTGAGCTCGTCCGGCGGAGCGAAGTTCCGAGTATCGATAGGCGATTAGAAAAGGGAGCAGGGAAAAACGGGACATGAAAATAACGATAAAAACAAAAGACACTGATATTTCGATGCCTGTGCCGCTGGCGATGGCCGACATGGCGATCAGAACAGTTCCGGACAAGGTATTCCGCAAGGCGGCGGAAAAGCTTGGCCGGCCATACGACTGCCTGGTCAGCAGAGAAATGATATCGCTGATATTTTCGGAATGCAGAGATGTTTTCAGAGGCTGCAAAGGCCTGGAAATACTGCACATCGAGGGTCATGACGGCACGTTTATCTCGATAACTCTTTAAGCTGGTGTCTTTAAGCTGGCGGGTAAAGCTATCTGATAAAAACATTTGACAAAGCTGTTTGGCATCATGCGGTTTCGTACAGGAGCGGCAGCAGGACAGGCAGAGAAAGGAACAGTAATATATGAGATCAGTAAAATTCAGCAGGATAGCGGCGCTTGTCGTGAGTCTGGTGCTGGCGGCGGCAAGCCTGTGCGCCTGCGCGTCAGATCCAGGCGGCGGTTCCGGGACGATTTCGGCAGATGGAGAGCTCACGGTACATTTCCTCGATGTAGGGCAGGCGGATTCCACTCTGCTGGTGTCGGATGGAGAAGCGATGCTCATCGATGCGGGCAACAGGGATGATGCGGCATTTATAACGGGATATCTTGCGGAACTGGGCATAGATCACCTGAAATACATAGTTTTCACGCATCCGCACGAGGATCATATCGGTTCCGGGGAAGCGGTGATCGCAGCGGTGGACGTTGACAGGATATTCATGATGGACGGGTATGATGAAGGCATCGACGCAAGCCTGAAGCGTGCGGTCGACGAAAATGGGATCGCGACGACAGCTCCGGAACCGGGGGATACAGCGCAGCTGGGAGAGTGCCGGATCGATTTTCTCGGGCCGGTGAGAGAGCACGACGATGCGAACGACGATTCGATATGTCTGAAAGTGACACACGGCGATAACAGCTTCATGTTTACAGGCGACGCCGGTTCCTCTTCCGAGAGAGAGCTTATAGAAAGCGACGCGGATCTGGAGGCAGACGTGTTCCAGGCAGGGCATCACGGCAGCAGCACCTCAAACAGCTATTACTTTCTGCGCGAGGTGAATCCCAGATATGTGGTGATATCATGCGGAAAGGACAACATGTACGGCCACCCGCACGAGGAGGCGCTGAGCAGGTTCAATGACCTCGGGGCGGAGGTCTTCAGGACGGATGAGCAGGGCACGGTGATCGCGGTCGATGATGGAAGTGAGATAACTTTCAACTGTGAGGGAAAGAAGTCGGACAGAACCTACAACGAGGATCAGCAGGAAGCGAACTACATAGGAAATGTGAATTCGAAAAAATATCACCTGCCGAGCTGCGGCGGGCTGCCTGATGAAAAGAACCGGGTGTATTTCATGAGTGTGGATGCCGCAGAAAACGCGGGATACGAGCCTTGCGGCAGATGTCATCCGGACAGATAACAGATGTGAATAATGCAGATATGTAAAAAGCTGCACATGGCTGGACACTGCAGGGTGCTTGTCATGGCAGCTTGTTTTTTGTAGAAAGGAAACCCCGCGTTTGAACGCGGGGACATTTTTTTGCTAAGATTTTTTATGTGTAAAGTCTCAGCCCACGGCTGTTTCAGCATGTTCATGCTGAAAACGATCGGCTCTGGATCGCGAGCTTTGATATATGCTCTGTTTCCGGGGCTTTTATACGGAAATCAGTTGTTCTGCAGATCGTTTATCAGTTCGTCGACATCCTGATATGTGTTGGAGTCTGTCGATGACGGATTTACAGGCGAAGGATCCTTCGATGTTCCGAAGATCAGGAAGAATATCACTGCGATGACCGCGATGGCAGCGACTACGATGCCGAACGTTATAATGGATTTCTTCAGTTTTTTCTTCTTGGCAGCATCGGCCGGGTCGAGTTCTGATGAGGCGTCTGCGTCAGCTGCAGAATCATCGGGATGTGATATTTCAGATGACGGAGCGCTGCCCGTGAAAACGATCGTGTCTTCAGCGACGGCATCTGGTTCAGCTGCAGCATCTCCGGGGACTGCTGATTCAGCTGCTTCTGCCGGTGTTTCAGCGGATTCATTCGGCAGTCCCTGTTCCTGAGTTTCTGACGGAACAGTCGCCCCGGAAAGATCTGTGTCAGCCGCAGCCACAGGTGCTGGTTCGGTGTATATATCTGCCACAGTTTCTGTTGATTGCTGATCTGATACGGTTGCATTTGCTGGCGGGATATTTTCTGTCGGAGGTGTATTGCCTGCTTTCTGTGCAGCCCTTTCAGCCTTTGCACGTTCTTTTGCAGCTTTCTTTTCTGCTTTGAGCCGTTCCTTTTCAGCCTTTTTCTCAGCTTTGAGTCTTTCCTTTTCTGCTTTCTTTGCAGCCTTTGGATCGGCTGCTTCGGTGAAAGGTGTCTGCTCGGCAGACGGTGTCTGTGTGTTCGGGTACATGTCAGGCGCAAAAGTTTCTGTCTGGGAAGTTTCCTGATAGAAAGCTGCTGCCTGCGGTTTTTCTGCCGGCATTTCCGGCGCTGTGTACTGCGTCATATGATCCACCGGCATTTTCGGCGCTGCGTAAGGAGCGGTGGTGTTTATCGGTGCTTCCGGTACAGCGTACTGCGGCTGCGTGAAATTTCTGGCCGGTGCCTGCTGTGGTGTGAAGGCTTCTGACGGTGTCTGCGACTGTGCGGCAGAGTTCTGTACGGGTGTATCTGCTGCAGGTGCAAAAGTCTGCGGAGCAGCTGCTGTGCCGGGGGCAGTGTGTTCTTCATGGTGTGCAGCGGCGCGATCATGCGCTTTGCGCTTTTCTTCCATAGCGCGTACCTGACCGAAGATGACCGCCAGCGTTTTTGCATCTTTTTCCTCGTAAGGAACAGCTTTCACTTCACTGTCATAAACAAATGTATAGACGCGGTTGAGTCTGTCGTTTCTCACGTCTGACATATTTATATAAAAGTATTCTATGCCGTCAAGTGTGACACTTTTTGTAGTAAATTGCGCTTTTTGCGCTCCGGATATTATTTCTATAGTTTTCATGTCATAAACCTCAATTCTTTGTAAAAACATTGAAAAATAGGGTTTCTAATAAATCACATCAACATTATGGTAACCTTTTTGAGCACTAAAAGTCAATAAAAAATGTGATAAAATTACAAATTAAGGAAGACAAAGCTGCACAATGATGTTATAATAAAAAATAATTGTTTATTCGCATTACTAAATAATGAGAAGAAAAAGAGGTTATAGATATGAACAAGAACGCATTGACTGAACAAAGACGTGAAACGGTTATTGGTCTTCTTAAGAATATGAACATCAAGAAAAGCACCGTTGGTGGATTTGATAAAGATGATGTATATGAATGCATGCAGAAGCTGTGTGACTTGTACGAAAATAACATAGAGGAATTAGAGAATGCCTATGAGGCAGAGATCAGCGAATTGAAAGAAAAGTATCAGAAATACGATGATAACAATGACCTGTATGTTAGCCTTATCATGGAAGCTAAGAAGAGCAGCAACGAGATAATCAACCAGGCGAAGACAGAAGTGGAGACTATTCTCACAGAAGGACGAGAACAGGTCGCAAGACAGGAAAAAGAGCTCGAGCAGATGCGTAACGGCATGGAAGCTGAAAAAGATGCGATAACAACAGAGCTCAATGCTTCAAGAGAAGCTGTAGAAGCAGAGAAGGCTGCGATGAGAGCAGAAGTCGCTGCCGAGAAAGAAAAGGCTGAAGCGCTCAAGAACAAATACAGACAGCAGCTCAACTCGATGAAAGAGGAATTTGCCGAGATCAAGACGAACATCCTGAGGACTGCCGGAAAGGTGGACAGCCTCAAGAGCAAGCTTTCTGACGATGAAGCGGTCACATGGAGCGTTACTGAAAATTTAGACGCAGTGGATTTCCCTGCAGCGGGAGATGATGTTGAAGAGATAACACTGCCTGAATATACTGCAGACGATGCAGCGGAAGTACAGACTGTACAGACTGTACAGACTGCAGATGCAGCGCCGGAGGTGCTTTATGCAGAACCGGTGGAGGAAGTACATACTGAACCGGCAGCACCGTTCGTAGTGGATTCTCCGTTCACATCGGAGCCGGTATATGAAGAACCTGTGGCAGCTCCTGTTGTTGAAACAGAGACAGTGGCTGAACAGACGTCGGAACTGAGACTCGAAGATCTGATCCCTGAGCAGGATCCTATCGCAGCGGCAGAGAATACAGCGCAGGGTATGGATTTCAATACTGTAAATATGGGTATGCCTGAAGCCGGAGCAGCTCCGCTGCCTGACGGTGAAGATTCAGGTGAGATATCTTTTGAAGGACTTGAAGAACTTTTCGGAGAAGACAAATAGTTGACAGGTCGGCAGGCTGCGCAGGCAGCATATATTGGAATATAGATTGATTGGATATGGAAGAGTTAAAAGAAAAGATACTAAAAGAAGGCGTAGCGATAGGGACAGAAGTGGTCAAGGTCGACAATTTCCTCAATCATATGCTCGATGTCGAATTTCTGGATCGTATAGGTCAGGAGTTCGGGAAAAGGTTTGAAGACTGCAAGGTGGATAAGATACTGACAGTAGAGGCGAGCGGCATAGCCGTGGCGTGTCTCACAGCGAAGTATTTCGGATATCCGTCTGTTGTCTTTGCAAAAAAAGCTGCACCGAGCACGATGATAGAAGGCGCTTATGAAGCTGATGCAAGGTCTTTTACAAAAGGAACGGTATCTAAGTTCAGAGTTTCTCAGAAATTCCTGAACGAAGGTGAGAGGGTTCTGATCATAGATGATTTTATGGCGCACGGAGAGGCGTCGATGGCTCTCACTGAACTCGTCAGACAGGCGGGCGGAGAGGTCGTCGGGATCGGTGCTGTCATTGAAAAAGGGTTTCAGGGCGGAAGCCGCAAGCTCAGAGACAAAGGCTACAGGGTCGAGTCACTGGCGGTCATAGAGAAGATAACAGACGGTGTTATCACATTCGCCTGAGCCGAACATATTTAATGCTGGGATACAGGCAGGTACGGCATATTGTCGCATCCTGCCTGCTTTTTAGTATAGAATGTCCGATACATGACGGCCGATTCTCAGGTTCGAAATTTTGCGAAATACTTCGAATTTTAGTTGACACTGTCAGCCCGAGAGGGTAAACTCAATATGTGATCATACGATCATGAATAAAAACTGCCAGTATAAGCACGAAGAGATGGACAGTGCGTTTCTACCGTAACGCCTCAGTTACGACTATTGGCTGATTTAGGAAAGATCACGGTCTTTAGTGAGATCATAAGTGCATTCTTTCGTAGCAGCGGTTGGTGCCGTAGATATTGGCAGACAGGTTTTTTTGACCTGTCTTTGTTATTGCACATGAAATATCATTTTAGATATTTCCCCGTTTAGGCAGGGTGAGCCGGTATGTCAGCGAGCCGGCGCCGGAAGTGACCGGAAGCTGGAATTGCTGATCGTTTATCTAATTTATTTTCACTTTAAGGAGGAAAAAATGAAAAAGAAAGTATTATCATTAGTACTTGCACTTATGATGATTTTCGCATTCTCAGCAACACTTACAGGATGCGGAAGTGGTTCCGGAGATTCAGACTTCAAGGTTGGATTCATCTGTCTGCATGACGAGAACTCAACTTACGACAAGAACTTCATCGATGCTGCTAATGCTGCATGTGATTCACTTGGAGTAGAAGCTGTTATCAAGACAAACATCCCTGAAGGTCAGGAATGCTACGATGCAGCAGCTGAACTGGTAGATGCAGGATGCGATATCATATTCGCAGACTCGTTCGGACATGAGGACTTCATGATCCAGGCTGCAAAGGACTTCCCGGATGTACAGTTCTGTCACTCGACAGGTACGAAAGCGCACACTGAAAAGCTTGACAACTATCACAATGCATTCGCTTCGATCTATGAGGGAAGATACCTCGCAGGCGTTGCTGCAGGAATGAAGATCAACGAAATGATCGAAAACGGAGACATCACTGCAGATCAGGCTAAGATCGGATACGTAGGCGCTTACACATATGCAGAAGTAGTATCAGGATACACTTCATTCTTCCTGGGAGCTCGTTCAGTATGTGAATCAGCTACTATGGAAGTAACATTCACAGGTTCATGGTATGACGAAGCTCTTGAAAAAGAAGCTGCAAACAAGCTGATCAACGACGGATGCGTACTCATCTCACAGCACGCTGACTCGATGGGAGCTCCTACAGCATGTGAAAAGAAAGGCGTTCCAAATGTTTCATACAACGGAAGCACACAGGAAGCATGTCCTAACACATACATCGTTTCATCAAAGATCAACTGGCAGCCTTACTATGAATATGCGATCAAAGCTGCTCAGGACGGAGAAGCTATAGACGCTGACTGGACAGGAACTCTGGAAACAGGATCAGTAGAACTCACAGATATCAACGAAGATGTTGCAGCAAAGGGAACAGCTGATGCTATCAAAGAGATAAAAGCTAAGCTCGAATCAGGCGAACTCAAGGTATTCGATATCACAAAGTTCACAGTTGACGGAAAGACAGTTGATTCATACATGGCAGACGTAGACACAGATGCTGACTACACTCCTGACACAGAAGTTATCAAGGACGGAGCATTCCTCGAATCCACATTCAGATCAGCTCCTTACTTCGATCTCAAGATCGACGGGATCACACTGCTTGATACAAAATTCTAAGCAAAGATAATATAATCAATATACCAGCGAAAGCCCCGGTCAAGCCGGGGTTTTCGTGGTAATGATACTTTTGCATATTGCAGAGTAAAGGGCAGTTTTTGAAGAAACGGCAGAAATCTGTTCGAAGCTTTGAAAATGTGTTTTTCTATGCGATATGAAGAAATGATATTTAACAGAAAGGTGTTGATCAGTTTGGCCAACAGAGAAGTGGCTGTGTCCATGAGGGACGTTACGAAAACATTTGGCACGGTAAAAGCCAATAACAAAGTCAATCTTGACATTTACCGCGGAGAGATCCTGTCACTGCTTGGAGAAAACGGCAGCGGCAAGACTACCCTTATGAACATGCTCTCCGGAATCTATTATCCTGACGGGGGCGAGATCTATATCAACGGTGAGCTCGCATCGATCCATTCGCCGAAAGAAGCGTTCGACTACGGCATAGGAATGATCCATCAGCATTTTAAGCTGGTCGATGTGTTCACTGCAGCAGAGAATATAGTGCTCGGACTAAAGGAAGAAGGCAGGCTGGATCTTAAAAAAGCATCCGAGAAAATAGCATCTATATGCGATATGTACGGATTCGATATAGATCCGGATCAGAAGATATACAATATGTCGGTTTCGCAGAAGCAGACTGTAGAGATCGTAAAGGTGCTTTACCGTGGCGCGGACATACTGATACTGGACGAGCCTACGGCAGTTCTCACGCCGCAGGAAACGGAAAAGCTGTTCGCGGTGCTGAGAAACATGAAAGCTTCGGGCAAGACAGTCGTTATAATCACACATAAGCTTCATGAGGTGATGTCGATATCAGATCGTGTTGCAGTGCTGAGAAAAGGCGAATTCATAGGCGAAATGATCACTGCAGAAACTAACGAGCAGGAAATGACTAACATGATGGTGGGCAGGGCTGTACAGCTCAATATAGACAGACCTGAGCCTGTAGACCCGAAGCCTCGTATAAAGGTGGAGGGCCTTACCGTCAGAAGTTCGGACGGGATACTCAAACTGGATGATGTTTCGTTCACTGCAAATTCCGGTGAGATCCTGGGTATCGCAGGCATTTCGGGATGCGGACAGAAGGAGCTGCTGGAAGCGATAGCGGGGCTGCAGCCTGTAGAACACGGGACGGTGCAGTACATCGGCGATGACGGACAGCCGGACGAGCTTATAGGCAAGGATCCGCTGCAGATCGCGTCGATGGGAGTTGCGCTTTCATTCGTGCCTGAAGACAGACTCGGTATGGGCCTCGTAGGCAACATGGACCTTACAGACAACATGATGCTGAGATCTTTCCGAAAGGGAAAATCGATATTCACGGATAGAAAAACTCCGAGAAAGCTTGCGGAAAAAGTCGTAGATGAACTGGAAGTCAGCACTTCCAGCCTTTCCACACCGGTAAGAAAGCTTTCCGGCGGCAACGTGCAGAAGGTGCTCGTGGGAAGAGAGATCGCATCGGCGCCTACAGTGCTGCTTTCCGCATATATAGTGAGAGGTCTCGATATAAATTCGTCATACACGATATACGATCTGCTCAATAAGCAGAAGAAAAAAGGTGTAGCTGTCATTTACGTAGGTGAAGACCTTGACGTTCTGATGGAGCTCAGTGACAGGATACTCGTCCTTTGCGAAGGAAAGGTCAGCGGACTCGTGGACGGCAGGACAGCGGACAAGAACCAGATAGGTATGATGATGACGAAGCTTGGCGGAGGTGAAGACAATGAGTAAACAGAATAAAGAGCCGCTTTTGCATATCACCAAGCGAAAAGAACTGCCTCTGGCAAAGACATGGGCGATAAGGATAGGCGCGATAATCGCGGCGCTCATAGTGTGTGCGATAGTCACGACGGCAATGACAGGACTCGATCCTTTCAGTGTTTTCGGAACGATATTTTACGGCGCGGTGGGAACCGAGAGAAAAATGTGGATCCTTCTCAAGGAGCTGGCGCTCCTTCTCAGCGTGGCGCTGGCGCTTACACCTGCGTTCAAGATGAAATTCTGGAACCTGGGTGGCGAAGGTCAGATACTGATGGGCGCATGGGCAACGGCTCTGTGCATGATATACATGGGTGACACGATCCCGAGCGGACTGCTCATACTGATATGCCTCGCGGCTGCAGTGCTGAGCGGAGCGATCTGGGCGATGATACCGGCGTTTTTCAAGGCTAAATGGAACACGAACGAGACGCTGTTCACGCTGATGATGAACTACGTGGCGATCCAGCTGGTCGCATATTTCGTAATGATATGGGAAGTGCCGAAAGGTTCGGGAAAAGTAGGCATCATAAATCAGGCTTCCATGTCGGGATGGCTGCCGTATATAGGCACGAACAGCTACCTGTTTGTAATAATATTCGTGGCGCTGATCACAGCCGGCATGTACATGTATCTCAAATACAGCAAGCACGGATACGAGATCGCTGTAGTAGGCGAAAGCCAGCGAACTGCAAGCTATGTCGGGATAAAGGTCGACAGAGTCATCATCAGAACACTTCTGCTGAGCGGAGCGATCTGCGGATTTACAGGATGGATGATCGTATCGGGTGTAGACCATACGATAACAACGACGCTCGCCGGAGGCAGAGGCTTCCTGGGCATCATGGTATCGTGGCTCGCACAGTTCAACGTTGTCGCGATGGTGTTCGCAAGTCTGCTGCTGGTTTTCCTCGAGCAGGGTGCTGGCGAGATATCGACGAGCTTCGGGCTCAACCAGTCCTTTGCTGATATACTGACGGGAATAATCCTGTTCTTCATCATAGGATGCGAGTTCTTTATAAATTACAAGGTGCATATCAGAAAGAAATCAGGAAAGGAGGAAGCGTAGATGTTTGATATAGTTTCATTTATACCGCGTGCGATAGTGCAGGGCATGCCGCTCCTGTTCGGATGTACAGGGGAGACTATCTCGGAAAAAGCGGGAAGTCTGAACCTCGGCATCCCGGGAGTGATGTATGTCGGGGGCATATGCGGCGTTATCGGTTCGTTCATTTATGAGCAGAACTGCAGCGGCGACCTCAATCCTTTCCTCGCTATCTTCATACCGATGCTGACATGCTGCCTCGGGTCACTGCTGATGGGGCTCCTCTTCAGTGTGCTTACAGTCACGCTCAGAGCTAATCAGAATGTTGTAGGTCTTGCCATGACTACGTTCGGAGTGGGTTTTGGAAACTTTTTCGGCGGATCGCTGATGAAGCTGACAGGAAGCTCGGTCCCTTCGATCGCCCTTTCACGTACGAGTGAGTATTTCAGCAGGACACTTCCGTTTGCAGATGATCTCGGGTGGTTCGGCAAGATATTCCTGTCATATGGGTTCCTGACATATCTTGCAGTTGCGATAGCTATAGTGACGGCATATGTCCTCGGACATACGAGGACTGGACTGCAGCTGCGTGCGGTAGGTGAAAATCCGGCAACTGCAGATGCGGCAGGCATCGATGTAAACAGGTACAAGTATTTTGCTATCTGTATCGGATGCATGATCGCCGGTCTGGGCGGACTGTTCTATGTAATGGATTATGCCAGCGGTGTATGGTCGAACGATGCGTTCGGAGACAGAGGATGGCTTGCGATCGCACTGGTTATATTCACACTGTGGAAACCAAACATCGCGATATTCGGATCGATACTGTTCGGAGGTCTGTATATCCTTCACCTGTTCATTCCGGGAGCTGGAATGGCGGCAAAGGAACTTTACAAGATGCTGCCGTATATAGTAACGATAGTCGTACTCGTATTTACGAGCATCAGAAAGAGAAGAGAGGATCAGCCGCCGGAAAGTCTGGGTCTGCCGTATTTCAGAGAAGACCGCTGACGGACGGGCATGCGAAGATCTGCTGTATAATAAAAATGATAAAAACGCCGGCTGCCGGAACGCAGCTGGCGTTTTTTGGTGGAAAAACACCCCGCCGGCTCGCACAATGACTGATCCGCTGTCTTTGCAGTGCTTTAGGCGGGGTGTGTATGATCGATAAGATCAACGGGGCGGTCAGGCTATTTGCCTTCGTATGAGATCACCGTGTCGATGGAATGATCGCCAAGCGCCTGACGGCCGTTGAGCCCCTTGAGCTCAAGCAGGCATACGATTTTTACGACTGACGCACCCAGCTGTTCGAACAACTGCGCTGCAGCATTCAGCGTGCCGCCCGTTGCGATCAGATCATCTATCAGTACGACCCTTGTTCCCGGCTTGACATCATCTTTGTGTATCTCGATCTCGGCTGTGCCGTATTCCAGCTCAAAAGATGCGCTCACCGTTTCTCTCGGAAGCTTGCCCTTTTTTCTGACAGGGATAAACGGTTTGCCTAGATTGTAGGCGATAGGCATACCAAACAGGAAGCCTCGTGATTCAAGTCCGGCTATGACGTCGAATTCGACGCCGTCGAGCTTTTCCTGCATCTGATCGACAGCGAGCTTCAGTCCGTCAGCATCGCCGATGACTGAAGTGATATCGCGGAATATGATACCCGGTTCAGGAAAGTCGGGAATGCTTGTTACATAATCTTTTACAGTTTTCATTTTATTGACCTCATTGCTGATAAATACTATATTTGTTTTTGAAGTGGAAAAGCGCACGCTTTCCGAAGTGAAAGCTCTCGAGGTTCCGCAAAGCAGGAAATCTATAAATTCCAAATACGGAAAACTTCGAAAAGTCTATGTTTTTCCAAACAAAACAATCGTACCACAGCACAGATGAAATAACAATAAGGAAAACAGGAAATACGTGCTACAAGGCGAAGGTTATGTGGTAGAATGATCGTAGTATCGATAACGGCACTGCCGTATGGAAAAAATGATAATGGAGGTAATCACAATGATATATGTACATCTTGCAGAGGGATTTGAAGAGGTCGAGGCTCTGACAGTCGTAGACGTGCTCAGGAGAGCAGAAGCCGATGTGAAGACGGTCTCGGTAACGGGCAGCAGAATGGTAACAGGAACTCACGGCATACCGGTCGAGGCGGATCTGCTTTTTGAAGATGCCGACTATGACAAGTGCGAAATGATCGTGCTGCCGGGCGGACTGCCGGGATCGACAAATCTGCAGGCGCATGAGGGTCTGACAGCCAATATCAGAGCCTTTGCATCAGCTGGAAAGAAACTGGCAGCGATATGCGCGGCGCCGATGGTCTTCGGTTCGTGCGGCATACTGGAAGGCAAAAAAGCAACGATATATCCGGGCATGGAAGAATACCTGACCGGAGCTGAGCCGACAGGCGAAGCTGCAACAGTGGACGGCAACATCATCACAGGCCAGGGACCTGCTCTTGCGATGGAATTTGCGCTTGCCATCGCAGAAAACGTGAAAGGAAAGGAAACGGCAGATGCGGTAGCCGAAGATCTGCTGTATGACAGAAAATGATCGATCTGGATAGATTCAGAAATGATATCCACAAGGTGGACCTCCACATACACACATACTATTCCGATGGGGAGTCGGGCCCGAAAGAGATCGTAAAGACCGCAGCCGAAACAGGCCGCAGGGCGATCGCGATAACAGACCATGACGGCACGGGCGGTGTGAAAGAGGCTGCAGCCGCGGGCAGGGAGTACGGTATCGAGGTGATTACCGGCATCGAGCTGGCAACGGAGATGGAAAACGGCACAGGTCTGCATATCCTGGGTTATGGTTTCGATCCGGACGATGCCGCTTTAAATGATGTGCTCACGGATCTTGCTGAAAAGCGGGATCAGAGGAACCGCAGGCTCATAAACGTCCTGAATGAGATGGGATTCGAAATTTCTCTGGATGAACTTAAAGTCGGCAGACCGGGAGGGTTCATCGGGAAACCGGTGATCGCAAGAGCATTAGCGGATAAAGGCTATATCAAAAATTACGAGGAAGCCTTCAAAGGCGATCGCTTTTTCGGGAGTCCTGAAGCGCGGGCGGTGAAAAAAGATAAGCCGCAGGCTGCAAAAGCGATACAGCTCATAAAGGCTGCGGGCGGGATCGCGGTGCTGGCGCATCCTGTACAGACGCGGCATATAGGTGATCCCGGTTCTGAAGAATTTTACACGAATATCGAAAAGATCATCAGGCAGCTCAAAACGCAGGGGATCAGCGGCCTCGAGTGTTACCATCCTGATCAGGATGCGGCACAGACGGAGAGATTCATCGAACTTGCGGAAAAATATGATCTGAGCATAACGCGCGGCTCGGATTTTCACGGAGCTGATTACAGGAACGCAAAGCCTACGGCATAAAATCAATAAAAATATCAGTTTATCGGCAGATAACAGGTATAAAAACTTCTTTCTGTGAATATATAAATAATATATGGGAACAATAACCCTGGAAAGTATTTCCTGAGTACGGCGTGGACCGTGACGGGAAATACACATGACACCTGCAGCGAGTATCGGCGAAAACCGCTTGCGAAAGGAAATTTCACAGAAGGAAGAAAGTTTATGAAAATCTTGAAAGAAAACACGGTGCCCGTCCCCCGACGGGGAAAGATGATTTTGACTGCAGCATTTACAGTGCTGATGGCTGCCTCTGTGGCAGCTGGTATGGCGACGGCGCCGGAAGAAACTGAGATCCCCGTGCTGCTTGCGAACGGAGAGGTGATAACACCTCCGTGGTATATAACGGTCGACGGAGAAAAGATCGCACTCGTCGATTCGCAGGAGACTGCGCAGGAGGTCCTGGAGAATGTGGTCTCCGGATACGATGACAGCGAGAACGAAGTGCTCGATATAGAAGTCAGGGAGGAAACCTCTGCTGAAGAAATGCAGATAAGGAACGGTGACGATCCTCCGGATATACTGACGGCAGATGAAGCCGAGAAAGTGCTGCTGAGCGGTGATTCCGGCGAAAGCTATCTCACGGTGGTGACGACAGAGGAGCAGACCAGACAGGAGCCTGTGGAATTCATTCAGGAGTACAAGCCTCAGTCCGATATGTATGTGGGCCAGCAGAAGGTCGAACAGGAAGGTCATGAAGGCAGACGCGAAGTGACCAGCAGGATAGTGAAGGAAAACGGGAAGCAGATCGAGGAAGAGGTGCTTGAAGAAGAGCTCCTTGAGGAGCCTCAGGACCGGATAATCCTGACAGGCACGAAGATATACGACGGATACGGCGGAGGCAGCTCGGATTACCGGGATGACAATGTTTCATATGATCCCGATGCGGTCTATGCAAAGCTGGGAATGCCGATAAGTCAGGTATATGTATCGTCGGACTTCGGCTGGCGCTGGGGCAGGATGCACAGCGGCACTGACTTTGCACTCGCACAGGGAAGCGACATATACGCTGCGGACGGCGGTACCGTGTATTTTGCAGGAAACTGCGGAGGGTACGGCAATCTCGTGAAGATAGATCACGGCAACGGCATGCAGACGTACTACGCTCACTGCAGCAGCATCCTGGTGTCTCAGGGACAGAAGGTCAGACGCGGAGAACGTATCGCGCTGGTGGGCTCGACAGGAAATTCAACAGGGCCGCACCTGCACTTTGAGGTGATAATAAACGGCAGCTGCGTGGATCCGAGAGGGTTCCTGTAGATCGCATCAGGACTTCTTTTTTAAGAACCTTGATTGTATTGAAGGCATAGATATGATATTATAAAAGACAGGTGTGATCACCTGTTTTTTAGTGTGAAATAAATCGGGAATTTGATGATAAAAGGGAATAGATAATGGCATTTTTCAGAGATATCAAAGAAGACATAAACGTGATACTGGAGCAGGATCCGGCGGCGAGGACCGGTCTGGAGATACTGCTCTGCTATCCGGGGATATGGGCGCTCATCTGGCACAAGCCGGCGCACTGGCTTTACAGGCACAATATGAAAATGCTTGCCAGGATAATATCGCAGCTGACGAGATGGTTCACTGGTATAGAGATACATCCGGGTGCAGTGATCGGAAGACGCTGCTTCATAGATCACGGCATGGCTGTCGTGATCGGAGAGACCGCGGAAGTCGGAGATGACGTCACCATATATCAGGGTGTCACGCTCGGCGGTACGGGCAAAGATACAGGCAAGCGGCATCCGACCGTAGGCAACAGAGTCGTGATCAGCAGCGGTGCAAAGGTTCTGGGACCTTTCAAGGTAGGCAACGATGTGAAGATCGGGGCGGGAGCCGTAGTTCTCAAAGAGATACCTGACGGCTGTACGGTAGTCGGCATACCGGGCACTATAGTCAGGAGACACGGAAAACCGGCAAGAGAACTCAATCAGGTCGATATGCCGGACCCTATCGCGGTAGAGCTGGAATGCCTGCGGCGACGTGTCGTTGAGATGGAAGCGATGTTCATGAAACAGTTCGGAGAAGAGACACACATAAAATGCGACGACGACTGCCAGTATGCGAATATTTCGAGAGAGATAAAGGACGGCAGGATAGACCATATATACGAAGAAGACATAGCAGAGGACGTCGAAGAGAGCATTGAGGAAGATGTAAAGAAACTGGAGGAGGAAATGGACTGACAGTCAGGCGAGTGATGACGGCAGTGACTGCAGGGCCAGCGTGATCGGAGGATAAAATGAAGATCTACAATACACTTACAAGAAGAAAAGAAGAATTCAAACCTATAGAAGACGGCTTTGTAAAAATATACGTGTGCGGACCGACTGTGTACAACTTTTTCCACATCGGAAACGCAAGACCGTTCGTAGTGTTCGACACTCTAAGGAAGTATCTCGAATACAGAGGATACAAAGTGAAATTCGTGCAGAACTTCACAGACGTTGACGACAAGATCATCAACAAGGCTAGAGAAGAAGGTGTGACTGCACCGGAAATCAGCGAGAAATACATCGAGGAATACTACAAGGATGCTGCGGCTCTGAATGTAAAGAAGGCAGATGTGCATCCGAAGGTTTCGGAGCATATCCCTGAGATCATCGACTTTGTCAGCACACTGGTAGACAAGGGGTACGCGTATGAAGTCAACGGAGACGTGTACTTTTCCACCAGAAAATTCGACGGCTACGGCAAGCTTTCACGTCAGAACATCGAAGACCTCGAGGCAGGCGCAAGGATAGCCGTAGGCGATATAAAGAAGGATCCGCTGGACTTTGCATTATGGAAAGCGCAGAAAGAACCTGACGAGATCGCATGGGACAGCCCGTGGGGCAAGGGCAGACCGGGATGGCACATAGAGTGCTCGGCGATGTCCAAGAAGCACCTCGGCGACACCATCGATATCCACGCAGGCGGACAGGATCTGCAGTTCCCGCACCACGAGAACGAGATCGCACAGTCCGAATGCTGCAACGGCGTGCAGTTCGCGAATTACTGGATGCACAACGGATACATCACTATAGATAACGAGAAGATGTCAAAGTCAAAGGGCAACTTCTTTACGGTAAGAGACATACTGAAGGATTACGACGGAGAAGTGATGAGATTTTTCCTGCTCTCCGGACATTACAGAAATCCGATCAACTTCAGCGATACACTGATGGAACAGGCAAAAGCCGGACTTGCCAGAATGGAAAACGCCAAGGAGAACCTGAAGCATCTGATCGCCAACGGAACAGGCGAGATGACGGATGCCGAGAAGGAGACGCTGGCAGGATACGATAAGTACAGACAGGAATTCATCGCAGCGATGGACGACGACCTCAATACAGCCGATGCGATCTCAGCTATATTCGAGCTGATAACTGCGATAAATACGGCAGTCAAGGACGGAGCGAGCAAAGAGTTCGCGCAGAAGAGCCTCGATGTGCTGATGGAGCTGGCGACAGTAGTCGGACTTCTGCAGAAGGACGATGAGAATGAAGTGGATGCAGAGCTTCAGGCGCTGATCGACGAGAGACAGGAAGCCAGAAAAGCGAAGAACTTCGCAAGAGCAGACGAGATCAGAGACATGCTCAAGGCAAAAGGCATCACGCTCAAGGATACTCCGCAGGGCGTGCAGGTGATCAGAGACTAGCATGAAAGTAGACGATATCAACGCGATCAACACGACCGCACTGGCATATATGGGCGACGCCGTATACGAACAGGCGGTCAGAGAGCATATAATAAGAAAAGGCTCATATCATGTGCAGAACATGCACAGGACAGCCATAAATTTTGTAAAAGCGGGAGCTCAGGCAAAGATAATAAAGACGATGTTCGATGATCTGACTGAGCCTGAACAGAAGCTGGTGAAGCGGGCAAGGAACAGGAAATCCGCGACTAAAGCCAAGAATGCGGATCCGATCACGTACAAGTGGGCGACGGCATTCGAGGCGCTCGTGGGATATCTTTATCTCGCAGATGAGGAGGAAAGGCTGCAGGCGGTGCTTTCCAGGGCGATCGAGATCGCAGAAACGGGGGAATAATGAGCAAGGCAGACAAGTTATTCGTAGATATGTGCAGCAGCATCCTCGAGGACGGATTTTCCAGTGAGGGGCAGACTGTCAGAGCCAGATGGGAAGACGGTACACCTGCGCACACGATAAAAAGATTCGGTATAGTCAACAGATACGACCTGCAGGAGGAATTCCCGGCGCTGACTCTCAGACCGACGGCGATCAAGTCGGCAGTGGACGAGATGCTGTGGATCTGGCAGAAGAAATCGAACAACATCAGAGATCTGAACAGCCACATCTGGGACGAGTGGGCTGACGAAAACGGCTCGATAGGCAAGGCCTACGGCTATCAGCTCGGAGTGAAGTACAGATTCCCGCACGGTGAGATGGACCAGGTGGACAACGTGCTGTGGCAGCTCAAGAACACTCCTTATTCCAGGAGGATAATGACAAACATATACAAGTTCGACGATCTGATGGAGATGGGACTGGAGCCGTGCGCCTACAGCATGACTTTCAATGTGACCGGCGACAGGCTGAACGCGGTGCTCAACCAGCGTTCACAGGACATACTCGCCGCAAACAACTGGAACGTGGTACAGTATTCGGTGCTCGTGTATATGATGGCTCAGGTCTCGGGACTCAAGCCGGGCGAGCTGGTGCACGTGATAGCTGACGCGCATATATATGACAGACATGTGGACATAATAAAAGAGCTGATATCGCGGCCGCAGTATCCGGCTCCGAAATTCAGCCTGAACCCTGACGTGAAGGATTTCTACGACTTTACAGTAGATGATATAAAGATCGAGGATTATCAGAAAAATCCTCAGATAAAGAACATCCCGATCGCGATATAGCATCGGAGCCGGTGGCACAGATGAAAGGATAAGGACTGGAGATAAGATGAAGGCGATAGTAGTTGTCGACAGGAACTGGGCGATAGGAAAAAACGGAGATCTGCTGGTGCATCTGCCTGGCGATCTCAGATATTATAAAGAAAAAACGATAGGCAATGTGATCGTGGTGGGGCGAAAGACGCTGGATTCTTTTCCCGGCGGCAGACCGCTCCCGGGAAGGACGAACATAGTCATGACGACCGATCCTGATTTCGAGAGGGAAGACTGCATCATATGCCATTCGAAGGATGAGGTCATGGAAAAGCTGCAGGCTTTCGATACGGAAAAGGTGTTCATCGCGGGAGGAGCAAATGTCTATGAGCAGTTCATGGACGACTGCGACGAGTTTTACGTGACGAAGATCGATGAGGAGTATGAAGCAGACCGGTTTTTCCCGGATCTTGATGCAAAAGGACTGCACGTTACCTGGGAGAGCGAGCCTCAGCAGGAAAAAGGCATTTCCTACAGATTCACGATATATTCCAGGTAAGGTCTGAAATGAGGTAGCATGGCAGAAACGATAATAGGCAGGAACGCCGTTCTGGAGGCGTTGAAAGGCAACAGAGAAATAGAGAAGATAACACTGGCGAAAGGCGCGGAAGGCTCGGTGAAGCAGATCGCGGCAAAAGCCAGGGACAAGCATATACCGATCTACTACAGCGACAAGGCGAGGATGGACAAGGCTGCGTCGGGCGGCGCTCATCAGGGCGTGATCGCAGTGGTTTCGGATTATAAATACTGCACGGTCGACGATATACTGGCCAGAGCAGCACAGCGCGGTGAAGATCCGTTTATCATCATACTCGACGGACTCGAGGATCCGCACAATCTTGGTGCGATAATGCGTACTGCTGAGTGTGCGGGAGTACACGGCATAGTGATCCCGAAGAGAAGATCTGTGTCGGTGACAGAAACGGTAGCGAAGACGTCGGCAGGCGCAGTCGAATACATGCTGTGTGCAAAGGTCACGAACATCGCGAATGAGATCGAAAAGCTCAAGGAAAAAGGCGTCTGGGTAGGCGCATGCGACATGGGACCGGATCTGTATTACAGGCAGGATCTCAAGGGGCCGATCGCCATCGTCATAGGCGCAGAGGGCGCAGGCATAAGCAGGCTGGTGAAGGAAAAGTGTGATTTCGTGGTTTCCATACCGATGAAGGGCAATATCACTTCGCTCAACGCATCGAATGCGGCGTCGATACTGATGTATGAAGTCGTGAGACAGAGGATGGATATATGACCAGCGGGTGCATGACTCGCGGTGAACAGGCATACTGCAAGTATTCTGACGACGAACTGGCTGTGATGGCTCAGGGCGGTGACATCAGTGCAGAAGAAGTCCTGATGAGAAAATACAAGGAGACCGTCAGGATAAAATCCAAGATGTACTACATGGCCGGTGCTGATGAGGATGACATCGTTCAGGAAGGAATGATAGGGCTCCTCAAGGCTATAAGACAGTTCGATCCTGAGCGCGAAGCGTCATTCGGAACGTTTGCAGGTATCTGCATAACCAGGCAGATAATAAGTGCGATAAGGGCAGCCGGACGCGACAAGCACAAGGCGCTCAACACATCAGTGTCGCTCAGCAATCCGGTGATCGACGATGAGGACGATATCACGATAGCCGATACGCTGAAGACGAATGTTGTCGAAAACCCTGAGGAACTGCTGGTTTTCAAGGATATAGCGTATTATATACTGCATAATGGAGACAATGTGTTCAGCAGCTTCGAGATGCAGGTGCTGAACGAGTTCCTGAAGGAAAATGATTTTGAAAAGATCTCGAAGAAGCTCGGAAAAAGCATAAAATCTATAGATAACGCGATGCAGCGTGTAAAGCGCAAAGTGATCGATTATCTGTGGAAATGATATGCGTCCTGAGTGTTTTGGCAGGAATGGAAAAGGGCAGATCTCCGGCGTGAAAACCGCTGATCTGCGGCATGTAAAATCAGCATTAAAGGCCTGTTGATTTAGTTGACAGAGTCTTTAAAATATAGTACCATAATGTATATTGGTGTGCTGCTGTAGCTCAGTCGGTAGAGCACTTCATTGGTAATGAAGAGGTTCGGCAGTTCAAGTCTGCTCAGCAGCTCCATTAAACTACGCAGGGGGACAGCTGGAAAGAAAAGAATAATGGAAATTCCGGCTTCGCAATTGCGAGGAGTATCGACAAAGTCCACTTCTGATACCAGATCGCCGAAGCGACTTTGTCCTTTTATTTTAATTAGGAGGAATAAAAATGGCAAAGCAAAAATTTGAAAGAACTAAACCGCATATCAATATCGGAACAATCGGTCACGTAGACCACGGTAAGACAACACTTACAGCAGCTATCACAAC
>CABIWW010000001.1:307852-319644 GCA_902362435.1 Eubacteriaceae bacterium | reverse complement strand
GCCGGACGATCCGGGCGCGGCATACCGCGCCTCTCTGCTGGGTATTTGCGACAGCATCAGCGCACAGATGAGACGTCAGACCGCATGGCAGCAGATCGAGACCGACAGGCTTTCCAGCCGTGAAAAATACGAGATCTACCACTACATTATGACAGTGATGGATAAACACAGGATCCCCGCAAGTGCGCTTTCCATATCGGTCGGAGCATACGGAAGCGTCACCGAAATAGCGTTTTCCATCCGCTCAGCCACCATGGCAGCTCCGGCTGAGAACTCGAACAAACGCCGAAAACCGCTGCACCTGCTGCTTCTCAGGCACGATATGATGTTCCGCCTGATAAAGATCATCGCATCCTCGCATGGCGGCAGCGCCACATGGAAAAAGACCGGTGGAGTCTTCACACTGTCACTGACGATACCGGATCAGCAGTGACGACAGGCAGCAACAGGTGACTGCAGGTGCCGGCAGGCACACACGGCAGCTAATGAACCAGAACAAAGGAGACAAACAATGTATTCTTCATCTACACTTTTAACAGTACTGATATTCCTCATAATCGTCAACATCATCGCCATCGTAGCGCTTTACAGAGTAAACAGGAAGCGAAAGAAACAGAACGAAAAACTGATCGCCGGATGGCAGAAGCAGAACGACTACATGGATCACAACGTGGAGTTCTGCAGCCGGGCCGGCGAGATCACACAGCAGGTGCGGCGCGCTATCGAGAGCTACGATACGCAGCAGATGGAGCAGGACTGCCTCGATGAGTGCAATGTTCTTCTCAGCTTTATCCACGGCGGCAGCAGTGCGCAGGAGGCACTCATCCTCGACAAGAAAAGCAGATGTGAAACCCTCGGGATCCGCTTCATCGACGAGATCCGCGTCCTGCCTGCAGACGGCACGATACAGGAGATCGACATCATCTCGCTGCTCGGCAACCTGCTGGACAACGCGATCGAAGCCTGTCAGGCAAGCGGCAGCAGCGACCCTTACATACGCGCCGAAAGCACGATAAAGAAAAAAGTATGGCAGCTCACTGTCAGCAACAGCAAAGATCCGGAGCTCTCACCGAAAAAGACCGGAATGGCCACAACAAAAAAAGACGCCCGCGACCATGGTCTGGGCATAGGGATCATCAGATCGATCGTATCAAAATACAACGGTACACTTAAAATGAACGACTGCGGCGATCACTTCGAGATCGAAGCGCTGCTTTTCACCAGGAAAGCGCGCCGCAGGGGAAAACAGAAACCGTCCCAATAGTGTTCAAATATTTGGGAAATGCAAAATGGCGCGTTTCCTGATTTTGAATCGGTTTTATGCGAAGTTCATGCTCATCACGTCCGGAAATCATTATTTACAAAGGGGTCATGTTCATAATGAATACTGTTCCAGCGCATCCCTGACCTTAACGTAATACGTTTTGCTCACAGGGATGCTCTTCCCGTTTTCGCATAAAAACTTTTTTCCACTGAGCTCGCACACTTTCGCCATATTCACTATATAACTGTTGTGGCAGCGGTAGAAATCTCTGTTCAGGCTGTCCAGCAGCTCCTCAAACTTGCCGTAGAAAGAAATCTTTCTGTCGACAGTATGTATATGTATCTTCCTCTTCTCATTTTCGAAGTATATGATATCGCTCAATTCTATCTTGTATATCCCCTGCTTGTTTTTTACAACCAGGCATTTTCCGTGAAGACGGTCCAGCTTTTTGCCGGCCTTTTCGAGTGCCTGCGCCAGCAGGCGGCTTTCGACCGGTTTCTTAAGGAAATAGACGTGATCTACATTGTAGACATCCAGATAGTATTCGTCGGACCCGGATACGAATATTATCTGAGAATTTTTCTGGTACTCCAGCACGCATTCCGCTATCGCGATACCGTCATCCTCCTGGTCCATATCGATGATGACGACGTCCGCAGCTTCCCTGCTGCCGGCAGCATAAAACTCCAGTTTTTCCTTTTCAGAAAACAACAGTATTTCACTGAGCCTGTCCGTTTCAAGCTCCTGTATTTTTGATCTCATTTCTTCCAGGAACCCCGGATCGACTGAATAAATTAAAATAGTCTTCACTTCTTTCACCTCTGGTTTGCATATTCTAAATCAAAACAGAGATTCTGTGTTGCATTTTGTAATAATCAGCTATTTAAATGGAACAAAAATACCGCGCGATGTCAAAAGATCCCCGTCGCTGCAAGTCAACTCATGCAGTGACGGGGATCCCGTTTCTTTATTTATTATACCTGTTGTACTATATGCTGAAAGCGTTCATAGCCTTTATCTCTGCTTCCATCGAATCTTTCAGCAGCTCCTGCTGCGCGGCGATCGCCCTGCGGTAGATCGCGATCTCATCTGCGAATGCAGCCGCACCTTTTTCTGCGCCGGCAGCACTCGCTGCACCCTGACCTGCGCCATCAGCGCCTGCAGACTCAGCAGCTGCAGCCTTTGCAAGAAGAGATACCGTAGCCTCGCTCGTGTCAGCGAACGTGAAGCCCTTGCCGGTTCCCCAGAACAGCCTGCCCGGATTCGTCTCCTCGAACAGCGTCGAATCCGCCGCTTTGCACGTCTCCGGCGAGAACGAGTAATACGTGAACTCAGCGCTGCCGTTGAGCTGCCATGCCAGATCGAGCGCACCCGGATCCTTTTCGTCGCCTGACATCTTGCCGCTTTCGAGAGCGTCTGTTATCTGCTCGAGAAGCACTATGTTTCTCTGATATGCCTCATGTTTGATCACGATCTCAAAAGTCAGGATTATCCCGACGAAGTGATCCTGTATGTATTTGAATGCTTTGAGCGTCTTTCTGCTGATCTCGCGGCCTTCGGCTCTGATCGCATCCAGTCTGACCTGGAGTTCGCTGCCTGCAGCGGTATCCGCCAGCGCGGCTTCGTATCTGCTGTTTATATCTGCGATCTGCGCGTTCAGACCTTCGACCTCGGCACGCATCTTCGCGAGAGCTGCGTCCCACTCTGCCGCATCTACACCTGCAGCCTTTGCAATTCCTGCATCGAACGCTTCCGCGATATCATCGCATGTCGCCGTCAGATCCATCTCGAGCGCAGGCTTGTGATCCACGTACATTATCATCGCGCCGTATGCATTGAGATTCGTCATCATCACGTCCGCGTTGTACGTGCTCCTGTCGTCCGACTTCGTGTGGTAGTGCTGCCTGTTCCAGTTGGCATGCTCCGGCGTATCTTCCCCGAATCCCGGAACATTGATGAAATGCGGCACGCCGCTCGCTCTGTATGAAACGCCGTCCTCGAGACAGAAGCTGTCCACCGATACACTGTTGTAGCCCTTTGGATATATGCCGTTCACCGGCGGCTTAAGCAGGCCTGAGTTTTCCACGAAATCCTTCACTATATGTGCAAATTCCGGCTCGCACTGTACAGCGAACTGTTCTTCGCCGTCGTAAAGCGCAGGCAGCTCGAAGTTGAACATCGCGATCGTCTTTCCTGCCCATTCCGGTCTGGCGTGATTTATCATCTCCCATGCACCTGTAGTCCAGTCGAACTGGGTGCCGATCTTGCCCCATTCCTCGGATGCATGCGCTACGAAAACGATATCGTTTTCAGGAACATATCCCGACCTGAGCATTCCCTGAGCCATCGCGAGGATCAGACCTATCGCACAGCTGTCGTCCTGGAAGCCGTTGAAATACACGTCGTAGTGGCCTGCAACGAGGATCTGCTGCTCTGACGATCTTCCCCTGATCTTTCCGATGACATTGTATGCGGTGCCCTCACCGGGCTGCATCACATTGTCGACTTTGAGCGTCGCCTCTGTGTGTCCCGCTTCGATGGCTGCGGCGATCTCGCGGTACTGGTTCCTGCTGATGCTCACGCACGGCATCAGATCTTTCGAACAGAGATCCTGCATGTTGATCATATCATCGGAAAACGCAGCGTAGCCGCTGTCAAGGCTGTACGTGATGATGGCCGCCGCTCCGTGCAGCTTCGCTTCGTTCATGTATTTGTCTATCCACGCGTCGTTCCACTGGTCAGCGCCTGCAACGACGATCTTTCCTGTGACGTCTTTTCCCTCGTAGTCAGCGGCATGTCCCCTGCCGACGTCCACGATCTCAGCCGTGATGCCTTCCGGCCCTGTGCCGTTCGTAGCATATGAAGCCGGCATGATATCGACATCAGTACCCGCTATCGTAAGTGACGCGTCGTTGAACTGCCATTTGTCGACGTTTATTGCGACCTTTTCGACATCAGTGAGACCGATCTCGCGCATCTTGTCAGCCAGATAATCAGCCGCCCTGTGCTCTGCATCCGAGCCCGCTGTTCTCCAGCCCAGCGCATTCGACAGATATTTCTCGTCAAATGCCAGCGTCTCCGCGATGTCATATGCAGTCTTGTGATCGACCGCATTTATGTACTTCTCCACCTGTTCATGCAAAGTGATCTTTTGCGTGCCGGCCGCCTCCGCGCAGCCGCATCCTGTTTTGCAAATACTGCTCATTTTCTCACGCTCCCTCATATTACTTATATTAATATTATTACAAGGTAAATCTACACCTGCACCGGACTATATTCAATAGTCCACCATGGACTATTCCTGTGCTATTCCCGCCCTTTTCCGGGCTGTCCGCCCTTGTCGACGAACATGATCAGATCGGCTCTGGCTGAAATGTCCAGCTTCTCAAAAATGTTGTGCATATGGTTCTTTACCGTGTATTTGGAAATGCACAGCTTTTCGGCTATCTCCGGGTTCGTCATCCTGTGATACGCCAGCTCCATCACCTCGCGCTCACGCTCGGTCAGGAAATGCGTCTCTGCGATATAGTCGAGGCGCTTCTGCAAAGCTCCGGTCTCCCTGGTATCCGCGGCACTGCTGCTGACGCCTGCGAAAGCACCGCTGCCGGAACCGTCATCCCCGGCTCCACTGTCGCCGCCACTCCTGTCTGCCTTGAACTGTGCCGTGAAGTCCTCACTCAGTATCAGCAGTATCGTCAGCATACTGCGCACCAGGAAGAACACCGGCGTCGGATCCATCACGTTCTGCCTCGCATAACTGAGCTCGCCGTTGAGCATGGATATGACAAGGATCCCGTTCCACACTCCGTTCACGACCAGCATGACCGTGATGCATATGATATATCTTCTGCATTTTTTCTGTATTATTTCGGAAAGCGCATATTTCACGTTCCACAGATTTATAAATGTGAGCATCGCCATCAGCACTGCTTCGATGATCACGGCCGCTGTATGTCCAGGTCCCTCGGCTGCCTGATAATAATCGCTCATCATAAAGCCGTAACCGGCTACTGCCAGCACCACACATATGCCGATGCCTGCGCGTGTAAACTTTTCGAGCCGCTTCAGAGACTCCGCCGCTTTCATCGTCTTTATACGCACATATGCCGTCCAGAAATACACCTGCCCGATGAACAGACAGATGTCCAGCACTCTGCACAGTGCATTCGTGCCATAGTCTCCGTTTATCAGCATGTCATAGTCAAAATAAAAATACAGTGCGTCTATCAGTCCCGTACATATCATGAAATTGCGGATCGCAGCCAGCAGCCGCTTGTTTCCCGATGACCAGTACTTTATCAGCAGTACAGCCATCAGTATCGCAAGCCCGCCCGCGAAACCGGCAAAAATATATACGAGAAAGAAAATTTTGGTGTACATATAGCTAGTCCTCTCTTGTCCATATACCGGAACTTCAGGCATGCCGGCAGGTCACGGCATCCCGGGCATTCCCTGCCGCATCCGGCATCCACGGCACTCACATGTGCGCGTGCATATCACGCCCGCCGCATACAGCACACCCGGCATTCATATGCGCAAGTGTGCACCTGATCTGCCGCCTCCGTGATCTGTCCCTGTGAACGGCAACAAAACATTTTCACTGTATTGTAAATTATATGACAAATATTCCTGAAAAGCCAGAAAAAGCGAACCGCGGCAGGAGATTTGCCCTTTGACCCGCATGCGTTTACGATGTAAAAATATGTCAAATGTATGAAATCAACGCAGATCAGTGTCCTTTCGTAACAGTGAAATTTCGGGCAAAATGCATACGAATATTTATGCTCCAAATTGTGTCGAAATATGCATAAATATTCATGAAATCCTGTGCCTCAACCAGAAAAACAGTGCTTTTTCGCATCGTGCAAAAGCGCAGGGAGCGCGAACGTCTGCGCTTTACAAAACAAGGCAGATTTGTACAAAAAACATACAGTCGACTGTTACAAAATCGACCTGCAAAAGGCTAAAACATACAATCTGGGTTTTGAAGAAAAGAAATATAACGAGAACGCGTGATGTATATTTAAACATCCGCCTCAGACTCACGAAAAGAAGCCGCCCGTAATCACCAGCAGCAGATTATTATCGTAAAGCGAGCGCGCTATAACAGAGCTGTCCAGCATATTCACCACCGAAACAGCCGCGCTGCCGCTCATAAAATCTATCACAGGAATCAGACACGCCAGAAAAAGGAACACGAGAAACAGCCCCTGCAGCGCTCCGGCCGCCATTCCCATAAGCTTGTCCCCTTTGGAAAGGATCGACCCACGGTCGCGCCTCGAAACAGGCCTTACCAGCACGCGCAGCACCAGCTTTACAAAAAACACCACGATCACAAAGCCAAGCACTGAGATCACTGTAGCGGTCATCATATTGACGAAGATGTCAGACGCGCCTTCTGCGCTGACTCTGAGCCCGCCCCTGATGATCTCCGGCATCCCGTCGACAGCGGCCTCCAGCGAATCGACGGAGCTGTCCATCTTCCTGGCAAATCCGTCCGCGATCGCAGTCCCGATAAAGCTGCCGCGCAGAGCGTCGCTCACGGCTCCGCTCATGAAAATGCCCGCAGCTGCAGCCGCGAACCAGCTCAGAGCATGGACGCACGAATATATGAATCCTTTTCGCATCCCGACCGCCATCGGCAGCACCAGAATAATGATTATTATAACGTCTAAAATCATAGCCCCTCACCTCTTTTCATATATTACTAAAAAAAACAGGAATAAACAAGGAGGACACAATGGATTTCACAAATACAACTAAAAACCCTGTCGTTCTTAGCGAAAAGAACAGGAGATTCGCGCTCGATCCGGGCTCCGGCATCCACGGCTACATCAGGCTCCAGACGGACGGGGACCGCGGCATCATCACCGCGACCGCTGAAAATCTCAAGGTTTTCCCGCACGGCGAATACACCTACAAGCTGATCTTCACAGGAGTGAAAAAAGAAAAACGCTGCTATTATATGGCGGGCGATATCACGCTTGCTCCGGACGGCACGGGCGAGGGCAGTTTCCGGATCAATCCCGCCGACATGAACGGACAGGGCCTGGCGCTCAGCGACTGCTCGGACGTGATAGTTGCAGCCATGTCACGGGTCGACCCGCGTGAAGCCCTGCACCCCGTGATGTCAGGGAGCATCGCCTTTCCGCGCTCCATCGCGAAGACCTCGACCGGCACTTCAGCCGCAAAGAAAACGCCGCGCGACTACAGCCCGTTTTACAGCAGATTCGTGCTCGACAGCTGCATCAAAATCGCGCAGAAACAGAACAGCTTCGCAGACATCAAGCCGTTCACAGACGACTACACGGGCGCGGTCTGGAAAAAGATCACCGACGTAAGCCTCTTCCCGATGATCTCGCCGGGCTCCGAACCACCGATGAAAAAATACGGGCATTTCCTCTTCGGGTGGCAGGACACCCATTACTTCCTCGGCGTTCCGGGCCGCTTCCTGCCTGAAGAGCAGCCAGACAGCGGCAAGTCAGGGTTCGTTTTCTGGCAGCCTATCATCGATATGCAAAACGGCATGCAGTCTGAAAATCTGACTACTGAGGAACGTCGTCAGAGAACGTACGGCTACTGGATCGCATCGATAAACAGATTTAACGGACATATCGAAGAAACCCCGCGCAGCAGCTCAGACAGTAATTCGTAGCCGCCCTTTGCAAATTGCGCCTCCCCTTGCAAATACCCTTGATAGGCCGGGCAAAATGTGATACTATTGTTAAGTATATGAGAAAGTATATGCTTGAAGCTCTTGAGGAGGCTAAAAAAGCTGCTGCCATGGGAGAAGTCCCCGTCGGAGCCGTTATCGTGCACGGCGGAAAGATCATCGGCAGAGGCCATAATGAAACCGAATCCCGCAGGGATCCGACAGCTCACGCAGAAATGATCGCCATAAGACAGGCGGCAGCTGCTCTGGGCGGCTGGAGACTCCCTGACTGCACCATGTTCGTCACAGTCGAACCCTGCAGCATGTGCGCAGGAGCCATCGTATGGTCACGCATCAGCAGACTTTATATAGGGACGATGGATCCCAAAGGAGGCGCCTGCGGCTCAGTGTTCAACATCCCTCAGGAACGCAGACTCAATCATTTTACAGAAATAGAAACCGGCCTCATGCAGAAAGAATGCGCCGGTCTTATGAAAGACTTTTTCAAACAGTTAAGAAGAAAAAAATCGGAGGAGAAACAGCAATGAAAAGAATAGGGGCTCTGATCTGCCTGATCATCATAACAATGTGCATGTTTGCACCTGCCAGCTTCGCTGCGAGCGAGTCTGCTGACGGAGGATTAAAGATCGAATCGTCCACTCCAGAAGACAAGGCCAAGGGCGTTTCAGTGGAAAACCTCAGTGTAAAGCTCTACTTCAGCAAAGAGATGGTGCCCGAATCAAAAGCCATCCGAGAGTCCAACACCAAGGCTTTCAAACTCACAGACAAGAAAGGCAAGAAAATACCTGTAAAGGTTTACTACAGCCATAAAGAGCAGAAAGACGGTCTCGTGATGGTAGTATCAGACACCATCGACTCCGATATCAAGATAGAAGGCAACACACAATACAAGCTGACGATCGATGAAGATCTGCAGGCAACAGACGGAACAAAGCTCGGTAAGACGCAGACTATCAGCTTCAAGACACTCGACCAGGCAAAATCCAGCAGAGTCTACACCATCATGATGGTAGTGATGATCGTAGGAATGATATTCTTCACAAGCCGCAGCGCAAAGAAAGCCGCTGAAAAAGAGCAGGAGAAGAAAGGCAAGCCTGAAACTGTGAATCCGTATAAGGAAGCGAAGAGAACAGGCAAATCCGTAGAAGAGATCGTAGAAAAAGATCAGAAGAGAAAAGCCAAGCAGGCAGAGGCTCTCGCAAAACAGAAAGAAAAAGAAGCCAAGTGGGAGGCAGAGGAGCTCGAAAGAGAAAAAGCAGCTTCGACCAAGAAAGTCTCAGTGAGAAAACCGATTTCCGCAGCAGGAAGCGATTACAAGGTAACAGTGAAAAAAACGGAACCGCCGAAGCACAGCAGCAAGGGTACCACGAACCCTAAGAACCAGAGCGGCAAGCAGAAAAACAAGAACAAGAAAAAATAGCTTGTACGCAGCGGTATCAGAAAATCATTTACAGAAATAATAAAGGGTGAGCTTCCGGCTCACCCTTTTCATTGATATCCCCTCGATCATGCCGGCTGCTGCCGGCAGTGCCGCAGGGAGATCGAAAGGAGCCGATGACATTGAAAAAAGTGCAGCTCAGAGCATATGCAAAAATCAATCTTTCCCTGGATGTGCTGGGGGTCCTCGAAAACGGTTTTCACCAGGTCGAAATGGTGATGCAGCAGATCCTTCTGTGCGACGACATCATGGTGCGCTGGGATCCGCAGAACGGCCACCAAACGCGCCAGCCGGATCTGCAGAACGACGGAAACCCGATCGCGATCCGCCTTTCCACGAACAGATACTTCCTGCCGACAGACGAACGCAACCTGGCCTACAGGGCCGCGGCTCTCATGGCAGAAAAATACGCAGGAGACCGCCGAGGCACGATCATAATAGATATAAAAAAGCGCATCCCTGTAGCTGCAGGACTCGCAGGCGGCAGCAGCAATGCGGCAGCGGTGATACATGCAGTCCGCAAACTGTGGGATCTCGATCTGACCCTCGAAGACCTGTGCAGGACAGGCGCACAGCTCGGATCGGATGTACCGTTCTGCATCATGGGCCAGGCTGCAGCAAACAAGACGCTCAAACCCGACTTTGCGAAAGACCCGCTCGCCTGCCACTGTGCACTGGCGACCGGCACCGGCACCGACCTCAGACCGCTGAAAGGCCTGCGCAGCCACCTCGTGCTTTCCAAACCGGCACTCAGCGTTTCCACGGCAAAGGTCTATCAGGGCATCGATTCCGTCGCAATACCCGAGCATCCCGACAATGACGAGCTGATCTGCGGACTCGTTACAAATTCCACCGCTCTGATCCGAAAAAATATGATCAATGTACTTGAAAACTACACATTAAAGCATTATCCTATAGTTATGTATACAAAGAACAAAATGCAGAAAATGTGCTCTCCGGGAAGCGTGCTCATGAGCGGGAGCGGCCCTACGGTCTTCGGGCTGTGCCGCGATGCAGAAGAATCCAGAACGATCTGCCGCAAGATGCTCAGAGACAACAAAGAAAGCTTCTGGACACGGACCACATGGTGAGTCGCAGCAGCACCCGCACAAAAACAGAAATAATTTAGAAAAGGATTTTGACTATGTTGAACTTTGATATCCAGAACCATAAACCGCTTCGTGAAATGGTTTACGAAGAACTGAAAATGCAGATACTCACAGGGGCGATCGTACCGGGAACAAGAATGATGGAAGTCGAACTCGCCAACCAGATCGGAGTCAGCAGGACACCGATACGCGAAGCCATCCGAAAGCTTGAAAAAGAAGGCCTCGTGGTGATCGAACCGCGAAGAGGCGCATACGCGTCGCAGATTTCCACGAAAGACATGGTGGAGATCCTCGAAGTACGCCAGAACATGGAAGGTCTCGCAGCTTTCTTTGCAGCCTCGAGGATGCAGCCGGAACAGCTGGATGACCTCAAGGAAGTTGCCGAGAAATACAACAGAGCGGTCGCAGACGGAAACATGGAGGACATGATCACTTACGACACGCGCTTTCACAGGATCATCGTGGAGTCATGCAACAACAAGATCCTCGTGCAGATGATCGAGCAGCTCCAGGAGCTCGTTCTCAGATTTCGTTACATATATTACGATGACTTCAAGAGAGCGGAGAACATGCCTGAGGAGCACCGCCTGATACTCGACGCGATCGAAAGCGGCAATGCCGACGCGGCCAGAGAAGCAGCCGACGTTCATATCGCCAGACTCAAAGAGCTCGTCATCAGAGAAAATGTCCAGCCAAAGAACATCACGGACTAAGATCCCGAACCATCGGACACGACCCGGACAGACTGCGTCATGCATCTGCCCGGTTTTTTTATGCAAAGTCTGCAGCCTCGCGGCCTGCAGGCTTTTTTCATGCAAAAGCGCACTGTCCTGCGCAGTTCCACACTTTTTGTGCCGTGTCCGCGAATATTTCTCAGACCTCGCGAATATTATTTATCAGAAAAATAATATCAGCCATCATCAAGGAGGTCGCAACACATGAATAATATATCGCCTTATGACAATATTCCCGTAAGCGGGGGAAATCCCCTCCCCGACAGTTCGGCCGGGCAGGATCAGCTGCAGTATGTCGACGTGCCTGTGGAAAATATAGCGCCTGAAAATGCGGGTACATCACCGGAAGTCACGATATCGGACCCTGCCGATCATTACGACACTGCCGATGCAGCCGGTGCTTCCAGGCGCCGCGATGAGCTCCGGGCAGCAGGCGCCGTTCATCAGGAGAGCGCAAGCCCGGCATCCTCATCTATCCAGACAGCCGACACCGAGCCTGAGAGCGCACCTGCACCGGCTCCGGCCGTGACCGGTGATCTACGAGAAAACACGAGCCCGGCCTCAGTCGCCTCAG
>CABIWW010000001.1:131683-307537 GCA_902362435.1 Eubacteriaceae bacterium | reverse complement strand
GGAGCTTTCCACCCGGATCAGTCATCGAGGACTGCAGCAGGAAACACCGGCACAGTCTCAGGCGAGATCGTCCTGCACACCGCCTACAGCCCTGCGGAAACGACTTCATCGCCTGTCGACGTCATAAGATCCGCCGTTTCATTCAGATCCGAGATCCCCGATATCCAGCATGACGCTGCCACAGGCACTTCCGCAGAATCAGTATGCACGTTCGACATCGGCCCGGTGACCGCCGAACTGATGAACGAGCGCAAATTTACAGTCAAGGGATATGTAAAGGTTCGCGTCACTGTCGTCACAGCGAAAGAGCTCCCGCTCCACAACGCCAACAGCGACCCTGACCTGATCCTGAAAAATGAACAGTTCAGCGCATCCGAGCTGATATTCGAAGCCACTGAAACGACCGAGATCTCTCAGGAGATAAACCTGCACGAGGATCAGCCGGAGCCCGTGAAGATCCTCAAGGAAAGCTTTTCCATAGTCGAAAACCACAGACAGATCACATCCGGCAAACTCGTGATAAACGGCACGATCCTTTCCGAAATACTGTACCTCGGCCTTGAAGACCACGAAAACACACTCTGCTGCCTGAGAAACAAAACCGATTTCACACAGTTCATCATGGCAGACAACGATCTCGACAGTGACCTGATAGAGATATCCTTTGCCGGCGATGATCTGAAAGCATCCGTCGAGACCAGGAGCCAGATCATGATAACAGGCACAGTGACCTCGTCGGTGCACGGCTACCGCACGCGATCGATACCTGTTATCTCAGACGCATATCACAAAAAGAACGACATCCGGTTCGACATGTGCAGCCGGCCGCTTTCCTGCATAGCCGGAACTGTTTCCGGTGAGCTCTCGTCACGCGAGGTCGTGAATATAGATGAAGAAAAAGGCAGACCCGAAAAGCTTCTGTGCGCGACCGGCACGATCACGGAACTTTGCGGCACGGCCGGTCAGGGACGTATCGTACTCGAAGGCAGTATCCCGGTGAAGATCCTCGCACTCGACAGCGACGGCAATCCGTTCGTGATCGAAAGCACCGTGCCGCTCCGCGGCACTCTGGATATGCCTGCACTGGAAAACTCGCCCGACACGACAGAGATCGCGATTTCCGCGAGCATAAAGGACCTCTGGTTCGACTCGATCAACAGCAGACAGCTAGAGATAAACATCAGCGTTTCCATAGAGATCTGGGCCATACGACACTGCGTTTTCCACACCATCGAAAACCTCTGCATCTCGGAATCCGCGTCATCCGTCCGCACACCGTCGATAGCACTTTACGTGACAGGCCCGGACGATACGCTGTGGGATATCGCGAAACGATACCGCACCGACACCGAGTCCATCGCAGCAGTCAACGACCTGGACGCCGGTCAGCCGCTGAGCGCCGGCACAAGACTGCTCGTAGTCCGCTGACGCCCCGCCTGACTGCAATCTGTCGCGACCTGGCGCGCTTTGCAAAAAAACTTCCATAAATATGTATAATTCCTCCCTGAGCAGTAAACACTTACTGTACCGGATCAGATCAGCCCGGCCAAAACCAGCCGCGGCCATATCCGGGAAAAGCAGAAAGCGCAAGGGAGGAATTGGAATTGAAAAAAATATCTGACGGAAAAAAATGCATGATATGCCTGGCACTCGTACTGATAATGGGCTTCCTTTTGTTCTATACATACACCGGAGACGGCCGTAAAAATGAACACGAGGGGATCATCAGACTTCACGTGATCGCAAACAGCGATACGGTCGGCGACCAGGCGCTGAAGCTCAAGGTGCGCGACGCGGTGATCGAATATCTGCAGAAGCAGGATGACCTTCACACCGTCGACGACACCAGGGAATATCTCGAGGCGAATCTCGGCAGCCTCGAAAAGATCAGTGAAGGGATAATCGCAGCGAACGGGCGTGACTACTCTGCTCACGCTAAGCTCGGGGTGCGGTATATCCCCGAAAAGACTTACGGCGGTATCACTTTTCCTGCCGGGAACTACGAGGCGCTGAACATCACGCTCGGAGACGGCAAAGGTGAAAACTGGTGGTGTGTGCTCTTCCCGCCGCTCTGTCTTCTCGATGAAGGCACCGAAAGCGACGTTGCTGGGGATGATGCAAAGGATGCACCGTCTGCAAAGTCTGCAGGTATGGACAAGAGCAGCGGAAACGGCACAGCTGACGCTTCCGGCGGCTCCGACAGTCTGACTGACGAGCAGCGCCTGCACCTGAAATGGAAGATCGCCGAGCTCCTTGGAGAAACTAAATGACATACAAAAACCGCTGACGGATCCTGTGGCATGCTGCCACTGCCGGACCGAAAGCGGTTTTTGCATATTATTAAAAGCGTCAGATCGTTCTTCTGCTCTTACCTGTTACCTGCGCTCCGCACAAATCCGCATATCCTCTGCTGCGCCCGAAGAACCGGCGCTCGCAGCAGCCGTTAATCATCGAACAGCGACGCCAGGCTTTTGCTCCTGAACTCGTTCTTCAGCAGACCCTGTATGCGCCCGAGCTCTCTGTGCATGCGACAGTCGAAACCGGCGTTCCTGGTGCAGTCATAATCGCTTTTCATGCATTCGATCACCAGAAATGTATTCTCGAATGCGTTCACTACATCGTAAAGTGTGATCTCTTCGCAGTCTCTGCGCAGGCTGTATCCGCCCTTCGGGCCGCGCCTGATAGTCAGCAGCCCGCCTGTCTCAAGCTTTTTAAGTACCCTGTATATGAATGGGGACGGGATATTTTTCTCCTGCGAAAGCGCTGCAGCTGACATCGGACTTTTGTGATAAAGCGCGTCAAGTATCTGTATAGCATATTCGACTTCTTTGATTATTAAAATACCGGTCACCTCCCTGCAGTCGTTATCATACTTTTTTAGTAAAGTATACTATCCTTTACCACAGCTGTCAAGTATGAACGGTCCGCACGCCCAACGCTATAAAAAAGAACGCCGCCCAGGGTGAATATCACATCCCGGCACAGCGCCCTCTGATTTTTGACTATACGGCGTTACATAACAATGCGCCTTTGAACAAAAGTGGCTTCGCCACATATTTTCATATGAAACTTTTATTGATATTTCCGGAATAATAAAATATCCGATTAAACCGCTTCTGCTATTTCGCTTTCGACGTCTCTACCTTTCTGGAAATTATGAAGAATACTACGCAGAGTACAGCGCATACTGCTGTGAATATATGCAGATAGTTGCCTATCACGCTTACGATAGTATCGACATTGCCGTTTTCCATTATGCCGTCGAAGTAATCTCCTGCCTCCCATGCATCTTCAGTTCCCCAGCCTTCATACCAAGGCACGAATACACATGTAACTGCGTTCATGACAGTCATGAACAGGAACAGCAGAGATATCCTCTTCGTGTCTCCTACTGCCAGACCGGTCCTCTTGTTTCCCGGGAATGCGACAGGGTCTTTCTTCGTGAGACCGCCGTACATCTTTCTCCAGATGATGTAAAGGAACGGACCTGTTGCCATCGCCGTCATACCGCCTATGTAGTAGTCGGATCCGTTGATGAAGATCGCGAACAGTGCCACGCAGATCGGTACGATACACAATACGACCAGAAGTCCGAATCCTCCGGGGATCTTGAACTTGTATTCTTCCGCCGGTATCTTCTTTCTGAGGATCATAGCGGAGATATAAACGAGTATGTACGATGCGATGAGCATATGCACGTCAAGGATTATTACGAACCCGAACGGCAGCATGCATAGTATCATCGTTGAAACAGCTACTGTCAGTACAGCGATATAAGGCACTCCGTGTTTCTTGTCACATTTTACGAGAAGCGGCGGAGCCAGATTATCATCTGCCAGCGAGAAGAAGCCTCTGGAACCCGATGCTATGTAGGTGTTGAATATCGAACACTGTGCGAATATCGCAACCAGTACGAAGAATACACCGAATGCAGGTCCCCAGAATTCCTGTACAACGTCTGAGTATCCTACAGTTCCTGCCTCTGTTCCCCAGTTCTCCCACTGACCCAGTGAGCCAAGGCCTGCGATAGTAGGCAGGATATATACAGCCATGATAAGCGGTATAGTGATGAGGGTTCCCTTAGGGATGACCTGCGGATTCGAAACTTCACCTGCGATCGTCGACATCGACTCGTATCCCGAGTACATCCACATGCCGACTGAGATTCCTCCTGCTATGAAGAAGAGCCAGTCTGAAGCGCCTGTTGCTTCGTATGCCGTGAGCTGGAACGAGATAGTGTCAGCCGTCTCAGCATTGCCGCCCCAGTTCATGAAGCCGCACACTGCAACGAGTCCGAATGCTACCATAACGAGTATCGAAAGTATCGTGCTTGCTATACCTACATCCTTTACGCCGCGGATATTGATCCATGTAAATATGATTATCATTGCAGCCTTGATGGCAAATTCTCCGGTCCAGCCCAGATCCCACTGAGCTGCGGCGTATCCGCCTGCCAGAATAACGTATACAGCGTTATCGATGTAGATAGAGATGGTTCTCCACCATCCTGCCTGGAAACCCCAGAATTCTCCGAGTGCTTCCTGTACCCACTTGTAGTAGCCGCCTTCCTGCGGTCTTACCGACCCCAGCTCGGAAGCAACGCATCCGAACGGCAGCGCCCATACGAACGGCAGCACACAGAGCATTACTATGGTAAGGCCGGGGCCGCATTCAGGGATCATTTCCTCGATTCCGTAGCAGCCTGCCGCTACCAGACAGAAGATCATGAATACTACTGTCGAAACTTTGATGTCATGCTTTTTCAGACCATGTTCTCCGACCTGAGCAACATTAGTGTTCTGTTTTTGAGTCATATTATCCTCCTTTTTTAATAGTAAATCCTCTAAATAACAGGAAAAGCCGCCGCCTGAGCAGCACAGCGGCTTTCCTGCATAATAGACATCAATATATCACATTGTGAATATAATTCCGGTATAATCAAACATAATAATATGAAGCTTTTAGTTGAGTTCTTTTACTACTGTATCAAGAGTTATATCCAGTTCCGATGCATAATCAAAATATGTATCCACCTGGTCAAAACTCAGCATATCTGATGAGATGAGACCCTTCTGATCGAACTTGTCATTAACGAACATCTTTGAGAATAAGAATCCGCCCTGCCCTGTCAGGTACATCTCAGCGGTTATTCCTGCCTTTTCGAAGGAATCTACGAATCCCGGCGCTGATACGTGCGTCTCTACGAGAACGTCCTTGCCGTCCTTCTGTCCGTATGCTTCGATGACCATGCAGCCTGCGTCTTTCTTCAGACCTTCGTCTATGATCGCCTGTATTTCTTCCTTGTATTTAGGTGCCGGAGGGATATGGCTGAGGATGAAATCAAACGGAACCACTTTATTTCCATTGAAGTCTTTTTCCTCACGGCTCAGAAGGCCTGCTTCGCTGAGAGGTTTTGCGAAGTCCATTCCTGCTCCCGCATATTTGAAGTAAGCATTCTTGCATCCCTTGAAGTACTTTTCAGCATTGAACCCATAGTGCAGAGGTTCATCATGCGAGTGTTCCATGAACGTGATCTCTTCATCCATGTAGTCATACTGTCTCTTTACAGGGTTTCCGAAAGCCGGTGTGTTGACGAACTGTCCGTTTTCGAAAGCAATGCCTGCTTCACTCATATCTGTAAGCGCTGTCACCGGTGACCACCAGAATGGCTGGAATCTTTCAGCTATAGCGCCTTCCCATACAAAATTATAAATAGTATCGCATTTGTCGAGATATTTCATCGCGTTTCTCGTTGCACAGCAGATGAGTCCCGGAGCTGATCCCGTTCCTACTATCGCCAGTCTGTCGATAGCTTCGAACTTAGGGCCGTAGATCTCGAACTGAGCCTTCAGACTGTCGAACCATTTCTGAGTTCCCGGTGCGGTGATCTTTTCGCATCTGATATCTGCGTCAGCTTTCGCTTCTTCGCTTTCTCTCCATACATTCTCCATGTTGATGGTCGATGCGTAGTCCTGATAATTGGCTTTTACCTCAAGAGCTGCGTCCAGCACGTTTTTCGTGCATTCGAGCGGCAGACCGTTAAGGATCAGATCCACTCCCTGAGCTGCGGCAACGATACTGTCCTTGTCATGGGCATCCACCTGCACACCTCTGCCCTTTTTGAGCTGGCTGACGATATTTTCCACTGCCTTCGGATCATAATCCGCGCAAATAACCTCTTCCACGTTTGGCTCCAGATCCAGTCTCTTTGCTGCTGCACTGCCCTGAGCTCCAACGCCTAATACTAATACTTTTTTCATAATTCACCTCAAAATATTTCACGTAATATCCGTCACGCAAGATATTCCCAGGCTATTATCAACAGCCGGATTTCCTGCAGATATTACGTCTTTAAATCAAAATCTTTCTTTAAATTTCTAATTGCTGCGTATATCTTGTTCATAAATCCTTTTGTCATTTTGAGCACGAACTGTAAAGTCCTGTGCTGTTCCACCTCCAAATTCATTGTGTCAGCGGCACCTGCGTACGTTGTGCCGCAGTGCTACGATTACTGTCATAAGGTGGTTTCCACGCTCCCTTCTATAGTTTTCTGTGATCTTTGTTCGTTTACAATACATCATGGACGAGCCTGTGCGCAATACCATTATCAATTTCTCGCAACATAATACATCGTTAATTAGTTGACGATTCAATTAAAAAATTGCCGCTATAATTGGAGTTTCACCATTTGCGGCAATTTTTAGACTTTTTAAAAATATTTAATATTTTTTAACAGCCTGCGCAAACAAGTTATCGTTTTCACGCAACGACATTGTTCGACACATGCTTTTTATAAACTTTTGCCCCGGATCTCTTGAAATCCGGGGCAGTTTCTGTACTTTTATGTTTTTCTTTTATGTAAAACTGCAGGCCTCCTGCCTGCCGGCTCTTTTATTATCGCCGGACACATGCACGCTGCAGATCCGCAAAACCGCCGGTCAGCGGTCTCTGCCGGCACTCCTGAACCTGCCTGCCGGCGCGTACGCTGCGCCTTTACAGCTCCTGTATCGCCTCGACGATGAGATCGCCGGCCTTTACAGTACCGATAGTCTCCTCGCCTTCCTTAGCGATGTCAGGCGTCCTGTATCCGTCTGCGAGCACTTTTTTGACAGCTGCTTCGATCGCATCTGCCTCTTCGCCGAGCCCGAACGTGTATCTGAGCATCATCGCTGCCGAAAGGATCGTAGCCATCGGGTTTGCCATATCTTTGCCCGCGATGTCAGGCGCCGAACCGTGCACCGGCTCGTACATGCCGAAGTTGCCCGTTGCAAGGCTAGCCGACGGCAGCATACCGATCGATCCCGTTATCATGCTGGCTTCGTCTGAAAGGATGTCGCCGAAGATGTTGCTCGTAACGATCACATCGAACTGCTTCGGATTTCTCACCATCTGCATTGCGGCGTTGTCTATGTAAAGGTTGTTCAGCTCGACTTCAGGGTACTTTTCGCCGACTTCAGCGACTACCCTTCTCCACAGGCGCGAGCTTTCCAGCACGTTCGCCTTATCTACGCTTGTGACCTTCCTGTTTCTCTTCATCGCCATGTCGAATGCGACTTCTGCGATACGTCTCACTTCTTCCTCTGCGTACTGCTCCACGTCGTAGGCTGCAGGGCCAAGGTCTGTCTCTTTCGTGCCCTTTTCGCCGAAATAGATGCCGCCTGTGAGCTCGCGCACTACCACGATGTCAAGTCCGCCCTCTACGATCTCAGGCTTAAGAGGGCACGCGTCTGCGAGCTGTTCGAATAAAAGCGCAGGTCTGAGGTTTGCAAAGAGTCCGAGCTCTTTTCTCAAGCCGAGAAGGGCCATTTCAGGTCTTTCGCTGCCCGGGAGCGTATCCCATTTCCAGCCGCCTACAGCGCCGAGAAGCACTGCATCGCCGGCTTTGCATGTATCTATCGTTTCCTGCGGCAGGCATTTTCCTGTTGCGTCGATAGCGCAGCCTCCTGCCAGCACCTTAGTGTATTCGAATGTGTGTCCGTATTTTTCTCCGACCTTGTCCAGCACTCTGATGGCCTGTCCTACGACTTCAGGGCCGATGCCGTCGCCGGGAACGACTGCTATTTTATAGTTCATATCGATTCTCCTTGTCTTTATGAGTCTTTATGCGATTGTGCAGCTCTATGCTTCTGCGCGGTTATTTGCCCGTGATGCTGTTCATCAGTCCACCTTTGGCCATGATGTCCTTGATGAATTCAGGGAAAGGGTGAGCCTGGTATGTCTCGCCTTTTGTCTCGTTTGTGATCACGCCTGTGTCAAAGTCGATCGATACCTTGTCGCCTGCGTCGATCCCTTCGCTCGCTTCCGGGCACTCCAGGATCGGCAGTCCGATGTTGATGGCGTTTCTGTAGAAGATCCTCGCAAATGTCTTCGCGATGACGCAGTCTATACCGCTCGCCTTGATAGCGATAGGCGCATGCTCTCTGGACGATCCGCAGCCGAAGTTCTCTCCGCCTACCATGATGTCGCCCTGCTTTACTTTATTTACGAAATCCGCATCGATATCTTCCATGCAGTGACTTGCCAGCTCCTTGTGGTCCGCTGTATTGAGATGTCTTGCAGGGATTATAACGTCTGTGTCGACGTTGTCTCCGTATTTATGAACGATTCCTTGTGCTTTCATATCTTTCTCCTCCTTGCATCCTTTACAGCTCGTCCGGTCCGCTGATCTTTCCTGTAACAGCTGACGCAGCCGCTACAGCCGGGCTTGCCAGATAAACTTCTGATTTTACATGTCCCATTCTTCCTACGAAGTTTCTGTTGGTCGTTGCGACACATCTCTCCCCTGCTGCCAGGATGCCCATGTGTCCGCCGAGACATGGTCCGCATGTCGGTGTCGATACGACGCATCCGGCATCAATGAACGTATCGATGTAGCCGTTTTTGATGCAGTCCTTGTAGATCTGCTGCGTTGCCGGGATGATGATCGCTCTTACGTCGTCATGCACTTTTCTGCCCTTGAGGATCTTTGCTGCGAGCGCCATGTCCTCGAGTCTGCCGTTCGTGCACGATCCGATGACCACCTGCTGGATAGGCACGTCGCCGACCTCGTCGATCGTCTTCGTATTCTCAGGAAGGTGCGGGAACGAAACCGTCGGCTTCAGTGCTGAAAGGTCGATCTCGTATTCTTCCACGTATTCCGTATCGTCGTCAGGAGTATATACTTTCCATTCCCCCTGCACTCTGCCCTTCATGTAATTTTCCGTCACTTCGTCGACCATGAAGATGCCGTTCTTTGCACCTGCTTCGATCGCCATGTTCGCGATGCAGAGTCTGTCGTCCATGGAAAGGCTCGCAAGTCCTTCGCCCATGAATTCCATGGATCTGTAAAGCGCGCCGTCTACGCCGATCATGCCGATTATGTGCAGTATCACGTCTTTACCTGTCACGTTTTCGCTGAGCCTGCCCTTGAGGTTGAATTTTATAGCTTCAGGCACCTTGAACCATGCCTGCCCTGTTGCCATTCCCGCAGCCATGTCGGTGCTTCCCACGCCTGTGGAAAATGCGCCGAGCGCTCCGTATGTACATGTGTGTGAATCTGCTCCGATGATGCAGTCGCCGGCTTTTACGATCCCCTGTTCAGGAAGGAGCGCATGCTCGATACCCATCCTGCCGACGTCGAAGAAGTTCTTCACGTCGAATCTCTTTGCAAAAGTCCTGCACTTCATGCACTGTTCTGCTGCTTTTATATCCTTGTTCGGTGTGAAATGGTCCATTACCAGCGATATCTTTTCTCTGTCAAAGATGCCGTCGAATCCGGCTTTCTCGAATTCGTTCACCGCAACCGGCGTCGTGATGTCGTTGCCGAGCACCATGTCGAGATCTGCTCTGATCAGCTGTCCGGCCTCGACCTTATCGAGTCCTGCGTGAGCCGCCAGTATTTTCTGGGTCATTGTCATTCCCATATCGTATTCCTCCTTTATTCAACTGATATATCAAATCTGCCTGTCCATTTCTTCGTACTGCTCGTACAGCTCCTCTGCGTAATGCATGCTGCGGAGCTGGCAGCTTTGCATTGCTGCCTCCCTGCGAAACGGACGCTGCGGACTATTCAACGAAGTGATCTTTTCTGTTCTGTCTGTTGAGTGCGCTTACCAGAGCGTTTACCGACGCCAGGATGATATCCTCGTGAGTTCCCACGCCCCAGAAGGTGTTGCCGTCATGATCCTCGATGCAGACATAAGCTGCAGCCTTTGAACTTGACTCTGCCGAAAGCGCATGTTCTGAGTAAGTGACGAATTTATAGTCGAATGTGTACGGCGACATTTTAAGCGCATTGCTGATCGCGTCCAGACGGCCGTTTCCGACTGCCTCGAACTTGTACACTTCGTCTGCTATGCGGACCTTGATGTCTGCGATCATGCCGTCGTTCGACTTGAAGTCCGAAGCTTTCCTGAATGTCGCGTCCGTGATGTCGATCGGATCGAACACGTTGACATATTCCTGTGCAAATGCCTGATATACTTCGACCGGTGTGAGCTCTTTGTGCTCCTGGTCGGAGATGTCTTTCACCATGTATCCGATCTCTTCTCTCATCTGCGGCGGGATCATATATCCGAAATTGTGCTCCAGGATGTATGCTATGCCGCCCTTGCCGGACTGGCTGTTGATACGGATGACATCCGCCTCGTACTCTCTGCCGACGTCCTGCGGATCGAGCGGCAGATACGGTACCGACCACGTCTTGAGATCCTTTTCCTTGTGCCAGCGCATGCCCTTTGCGATAGCGTCCTGATGCGATCCCGAGAATGCCGCGAATACCAGCTGTCCGCCGTACGGCTGTCTCGGATTGACTTTCATATCTGTATATTTTTCGTATGTCTCTACTACCTCAGGCATGTTCGAGAAATCGAGCTCCGGATCGACTCCGTGGCAGAACATGTTCATCGCTACCGTTACGATATCGACGTTTCCTGTCCTCTCGCCGTTGCCGAAGAGCGTTCCCTCGATCCTGTCGCCGCCTGCGAGGAGTCCCAGCTCGGCGTCTGCAACGGCTGTTCCTCTGTCATTGTGCGGATGGAGCGAGATGATCAGGTTTTCCCTGTTGTGGAGGTTTGCACACATATATTCGATCTGTGATGCATATACATGCGGCATAGACATCTCCACTGTTCCCGGCAGATTTATGATGACCTTGTTGTCCGGTGTCGGCTCCCATATATCGATGACAGCGTTGCATATCTCTGCTGCAAAATCCACTTCCGTGCCTGTGAAGCTCTCAGGTGAATATTCAAATGAGAATTTCGTCTCAGGGTGTTTTGCAGCGTATTCCTTCATCAGTGCCGCTCCATCCGTCGCGATCTTGATGATCTCAGGCTTTTCTTTTTTGAAAACCTGCTCTCTCTGTGCAAGCGACGTCGAGTTGTAAAGATGCACGACTGCCTTCTTTACACCCTGGAGCGCTTCGAATGTCTTCTTTATTATATGCTTTCTGGACTGGGTGAGCACCTGAACCGTAACGTCATCCGGGATGAGGTCATCGTCTACCAGTTTTCTGAGGAACTGATACTCTGTTTTCGATGCTGCCGGAAAGCCGACTTCGATCTGTTTGAAACCGATCTTAACGAGATACTTGAAGAACTCCACCTTTTCGTTGAGGCTCATCGGCACGATCAGCGCCTGGTTGCCGTCTCTGAGATCGACGCTGCACCAGATCGGCGCCTTCTCGATGTGATCCTTTTTTACCCATTCGTTATGAGGCTCTGCCGGAGGAAAATATCCAACCTTGTATTTATCGTAATTCTTCATTATTATATCTGTCCTTTCTTTAATATGATTCGTTGCCGTTCAGGTGCGCTGTATCGTAGATACAGGCAGGTCATAAAAAAGCCTTCGTCTCAGGCTAAGAGACGAAGGCATAAGCTTCCGCGGTACCACTCTTATTGGTATGCTGTTTCGGTTCATGCCGTTCCAAGTCCGCTCGCCGCTTGCCGGGTCCACACTTGCTTGAAAAATCACATACCCACTTAAGGTCTGATGCTCCCGGGCGAGACATTTGACTCCATATACAGTCTTGCACCAGCCGACTGCTCGCTGAAATATTTTTGTCAAACTTATTCCGTTCACTGCATCTGTATTTACATGTATGTTACTAATATAAATGAAGAAATTCTGTTTGTCAACCACAAAAACCAGCTTTGCGAACAAAATAATGTAGGTTTGTCAAACATATGTTACACCATCAAGTACGAAATCATCTAAAACAGTTTGAGGCGATTTCCACCCCAGAGGACGCATAGGAAAGCGATTGTAATCCCTGTAGTTGTATTGCTGCAGCTGCTTCGAAAAATCTTCAAAAGAATAAAATCTGTGGGAGGCGTAAAAGCGTTCGTTATCCTTGCGATGACTGCGCTCTACCTTCCCATTATGCCTCGGTGTAAAAGGCCTGATCAGCTTGTGGCGGATATTGTTATCTTTCAGGGTGCGCTGAAACATCGTTAAAGTTTCCTTTCCCGGCTGTGTAAAGCGTTTGGTGAATTCAGTGCCATTGTCTGTTTGAACACACTCTATAGGCATTGGAAAATGCCTGATGAGATGCTCAAGGAAAACAGAAGATGAATATGTGCTGTGTTCTTCAAAGGCTTCCACATAGCGCCAGCGGGAGTATTCGTCGATTGCAGTGTATTGATAGAACTTTTTACCTTTCGCATCGCCGACAAGACAGAATGAAGGAACAAATTTAACGTCGATCTGGATACGCTGTCCGGGGTAGAGCATCTGTTCATAAGGCTTTGCAACATATTTGGGATTAGGAAGCTTTTCAGGTGTCATACCCTGTTTTTTGAGAAAGCGGTATAAACCTGTAATCGACCTTGTATAGCCACGCTGTCTGAGTTTTACCCAAAAGGTCACAAGGCCGGCATTGGGATTTCTTCTGCGCATATTACGGATGAGCGTGATTTCCTGAGCGGTGTGCTGGTTTGGGTGAGAATGAGGGCGTCTGGAGCGGTCGCGAAGGGAGTGTATGGAGCCATCAAAACGACGTTTCCAGCGATAGATATACTGGCGGTTGGTTTTGTACTTGATAGCAGCTTTTGTAACACCGTATTTTTCAGCATATTTGATCAGGGATAGACGGTACTTCATATCTTGTGTTATACTTGTCATGCGGAAACCTCCTGTTCCTGTGTAATGGTTTGGTGTGGTAACTTAACTTTAACACAGAATTGAAGTTTCCGCTTTTTCTTTATTATGTTGTAACACATGTATTGTAACCCTACAAACTGAGAAATGTCTGAAAATTTTTTCCTGTTGACACGTGTTCTATGGTATGATATAAACATAAGGATGTTAAATTGCAAGTTGATTTTGGAGAACGCGATGAGAGAAGATTACGGAAGATTCATTAGAGTTGCAGATCTTGATAACATAGCTGTGGAACACCTCGTTTCTGCTGGTATTGATGTTTCGCTTTTTGCAGATCGTTATATTTTACCCGGTCTTACAGATGTACATGTGCATTTGAGAGAGCCGGGTTTTTTATATAAGGAAACGATGGCGAGCGGCACGATGTCGGCTGCGGCAGGCGGATTCACCGACATATTTTCGATGCCGAACCTGGATCCGTGTCCGGACAGCATGGAAAACCTCAAGGTGCAGCTCGATATAATAGCAAGGGATGCGAAGGTCAACGTTTTCCCGTACGGAGCGATCACTAAGGGCGAACTCGGAAACGAGCCTGCTGACATGGAGGCGATGGCGGAGCACGTGATCGGATTCACCGACGACGGCAGAGGCGTTGCATCGGAAAGCATGATGCGCGACGCGATGAAACGCGCGAAGAAGCTCGGGAAACTGATCGTGGCGCACTGCGAAGACGAGAGCTTTCCGAAAGAAAGCTCTGAAAGCGAATGGAAACAGCTGGAGCGCGACATAGAGCTCGTCAGAGAGACCGGCTGCGGATACCACGTGTGCCACGTTTCCACGAAGGAATCCATCGAACTTGTCAGGAAGGCGAAAGCTGAGGGGCTCGACATCACATGCGAGACTGCGCCTCACTACCTGACGATCTCACGCGATGAAATAGAAGACAGCGGCCGGTTCAAGATGAACCCGCCGATAAAGGGCACCGAAGACAAAGCTGCACTGGTAGAAGCGGTAAAGGACGGCACGATCGACATGATAGCGACAGACCATGCACCGCACAGCCTTGAGGAAAAAAGCAGAGGCTTCGCAGGCAGCGCATTCGGGATCGTCGGCATGGAAACCGCATTCCCTGTTATGTACACTGAGCTCGTCGAAAAAGGCGTGATCACGCTGGACAGACTCATAGATCTGATGTACACGGAGCCGAGAAAGCATTTCGGCATGAGCACATGCAGCATCGAAGAAGAACTGCACAAGGAGAAGCCGACGTTCGCGATCTGGGATCTTGACGAAACCTACAAGGTCGATCCAGAAAAGTTCATGACGATGGGAAGGAGCTGCCCGTTCGACGGATGGGATGTAAAGGGCAGGTGCCTGCTGACTGTCGTTGACGGAAATACCGTATGGCAGTACAAATAATATGGCGCCATGAATGATATGTATGGGACGATGTTGTGTAATAAGACATTCGACATGGAGAAACAGCAATGAAAAAATCGGATTTCACAATACTTTCGAATAAAAAAATAGCAGACAGGACATATGAAATGAAGCTTTCAGCGCCGGAAGGCACCGGCGTCACGAACGCGGGGCAGTTCATCAACATCAAAATAGACGGATTCTTCCTGAGAAGACCGATCTCGATATGCGACTGGACTGACGGAGAGCTGACTATAATATACAAGACCGTTGGAAACGGCACGGAAGCGATGAGCATGATGCCCGCAGGTAGAACGCTGGATGTGCTCTGTCCGCTGGGAAACGGCTACGATATAAGCGAGGAGCGCGGCATCGGAGACAGACCTCTGCTGGTCGGAGGAGGCGCCGGAGTGCCGCCGATGTACGGACTGTGCAGACTTCTGATCGCCCAGGGCAAAAATCCGGTCGTAGTGCTCGGCTTCAACACGGCAGCCGAGAGCTTTTACATAGAGGAATTCAAGAGGCTCGGCGCTGAGGTCATCGTTTCGACTGTCGACGGCAGCCTGGGCGTGAAAGGCTTCGTTACGGACGTGATGAAGACTCTCGACTACAGCTACGTATTTTCGTGCGGACCTCTGCCGATGCTCAGAGCGATAAACGATACAGCGCCTGCAGAGACAGGCGGCCAGTTCAGCTTCGAGGAGCGCATGGGCTGCGGTTTCGGAGCATGCATGGGCTGCTCATGCAAGACTAAATACGGAAATAAAAGGATATGCAAGGAAGGACCGGTGCTGGAAAGAGGTGAGGTAATATGGTAAATACAAAAGTCGATCTGTGCGGCATCACGCTTGACAACCCGGTGATGGCAGCCAGCGGCACATTCGGATACGGATATGAATTCGCCGAACTGTTCGACATAAACATGCTGGGAACATTTTCTTTCAAGGGCACCACGCTGGAACCGAGGTTCGGGAACCCGACTCCGAGGATAGCCGAGTGCAGAGAAGGAATGATAAACTCCATAGGCCTGCAGAACCCGGGCATCGACAAGGTGATAGAAGAAGAACTGCCGAAACTGAGCAAGTGTTTACATAAAAAAGTTATGGCAAATGTCGGCGGATTTTCAGTCGAAGAGTACGTCGAGGTTTGCAGACGTCTGGACGCGTGTGATCAGGTGGGGTGGCTGGAAGTCAACGTTTCCTGTCCGAACGTCCACGGTGGCGGCATCGCGTTCGGCACTGACCCGGATGCTGCGGCACAGGTGGTGAGCGCAGTGAAGGATGCAGTCAGAAAGCCTGTGATCGTGAAGCTTTCGCCTAACGTCACAGATATAGTCTCCATCGCAAAAGCCTGCGAGAACGCCGGTGCAGACGGCATCTCGCTGATAAACACGATGCTGGGGATGAGGATAGATCTCAGGACGAAAAAGCCGGTAGTGGCAAATATAATGGGCGGCTTTTCGGGACCTGCAGTGTTCCCGGTGGCCCTCAGGATGGTATATCAGGTGTATGAGGCGGTGGATGTGCCGATCATCGGCATCGGCGGCGTCTCGACAGCTTCAGATGTGATCGAGATGATGCTGGCAGGAGCGACGGCAGTGCAGATCGGGGCAGCCAACCTGACTGATCCGTATGTGTGCAGAGACATAGTGCTGCAGCTGCCGGAGACGATGAAAAAATACGGTATAAGTGATCTTAGAGAGATAACAGGAGGTGCACATTAATGGGAAAAGACGTAATAATCGCATGTGATTTCAGCAGCAGTGAGGAAACGCTGCGCTTTCTCGACAAGCTGGGAGAAAAGAGACCATATGTGAAGATCGGTATGGAGCTTTTTTATGCGGAAGGCCCCGATATCGTAAAGATCCTGAAGATGAGGGGGCATAAGGTATTCCTCGATCTGAAGCTTCACGATATCCCTAACACGGTCAGAAAATCTATGAGCGTGCTCGCCGGACTCGGTGTAGACATGTGCAATGTGCACGCTGCCGGAACGATAGACATGATGAAAGCGGCGATCGAGGGGCTCAGCTCGGGAGACGGAGAGCGTCCGCTGCTGATAGCTGTCACACAACTGACTTCCACGACCGAGGAAAGGATGCAGCGCGATCTGCTGATAGACAGGGAGATGGAGCAGGTGGTGGCTCACTATGCGGCTAATGCAAAGGCTGCAGGTCTCGACGGTGTCGTATGTTCTCCGCTCGAATCACCTAAGGTGCACGACATGTGCGGCGACAGCTTCCTGACGGTGACCCCGGGAGTGCGCTTTGCAGATGACGATAAAGGCGATCAGGCCAGAGTCACTACGCCTGCGAAGGCCAGGGAGCTCGGCTCGGACTACATCGTAGTCGGCAGGAGCATCACGGCGTCGGACGATCCGCTCGCGGCATACGAAAGATGCGTCGAAGAATTCGTCGGCTGACAAAGCCCGGCTGCGGAGCATCCGCATGAGAGACATCTGAGAAACACCGGCATGCTTGTCTGAGAGACAGCCGGCACACAGCCGGAATGCTGAGACTTTACATAAAACGGAGGTAGAAAATGAAGAGAAAAATAGCAAAAGGACTGCTCGACATCGAAGCGGTTTTCCTCAGCCCGCAGAAGCCTTTCACATGGGCGAGCGGCATAAAGAGCCCGATATACTGTGACAACAGACTGATACTTACTGCGCCTGAGATCAGAAACACGGTCGAGCAGGCGATAGCAGACACTGTAAAGGAAAACTATCCGGAAGCCGAGGTGCTGATGGGAACGAGCACTGCAGGCATCGCACATGCGGCGATCGCGGCACACATCATGGGGATCCCTATGGGATACGTGCGTTCGGGAGCGAAGGATCACGGCAGGAACAACCGTATCGAAGGCCGTCTTGAAAAGGGCCAGAAGGTCGTAGTCATCGAGGATCTGATCTCGACCGGCGGCAGCGTGATAGACGTGGTCGAAGCCCTGCGCGAGGCAGGCGCTGAAGTACTCGGCGTGGTGAGCATCTTTACATACGGAATGAAAAAAGGACTTGAAAGACTGGCTGCGGCAGACGTGAAGAACATAAGCCTGACGGATTTCGACACGATCTCACAGGTGGCAGTCGAGACAGGCTACATCAGGGAATCAGATCTCGTCAAGCTCAAGGCTTTCAGGGACGACCCGCAGGACGAAAGCTGGATAGAGAAATAGTCAGACAGAATGACGACATGCTTCAGATATATCAAAACTATCAAAACGTGATCAAAAGGAGGTACAAATGAAACATTTGATCGACATCATGCAACTCGGTACAGAAGAAATCGATGAGATGATAGACGTGGCGAAGGACATAATCGCTCACCCCGAAAAGTACGCTGAAAAATGCCATGGCAAGAAGCTGGCAACGCTGTTTTTCGAGCCGTCGACCAGAACGAGACTCAGCTTTGAGGCTGCTATGTACGAGCTGGGCGGAAACGTGCTGGGGTTCTCGGAAGCTCAGAGCTCTTCAGCATCAAAGGGCGAAAGTGTAGCAGACACGATAAGGACAGTAGGAGCATATGCCGACATCATCGCGATGAGGCACCCGAAAGAGGGCGCACCGATGGTCGCTTCGAGAAAGTCGACCGTTCCTGTGATAAACGCAGGAGACGGCGGCCACAACCACCCTACACAGACGCTCACTGACCTTCTGACGATCAGCAGGGAAAAGGGCAGGCTCAGCGACATGACAGTCGGTCTGTGCGGAGACCTCAAGTTCGGACGTACGGTACACTCGCTGATAAGTGCGATGTCTCGCTATGAAAACGTGAAATTCATACTTATCTCGCCTGAAGAGCTGAAGATCCCTGAATACCTCAAACACGAAGTGCTGGAGAAAAACAACATCGAATACATCGAGACCACAGACCTCGAGGCAGCGATGCCGCAGCTCGACATACTTTACATGACGAGAGTACAGAGAGAGCGATTCTTCAACGAACAGGACTATATAAGACTCAAGGACAGCTATATCCTCACGCCGGACAAGCTGGACAACGCGAAGGAAGACCTGAGCATACTCCATCCGCTGCCGCGTGTCAACGAGATCTCTGTCGCTGTCGACGACGATCCGCGAGCAACGTATTTCGAGCAGGTGCTCAACGGCAAATTCATAAGAATGGCACTGATACTCAAGCTTCTGGAGGTGAAATAAATGATCATAGGAAAGATAGAAAACGGCATAGTTCTCGACCACATCAAAGCAGGCGCAGGCATGAAGCTTTATAAGATCCTCGGACTGGACTCACTGGACTGCCAGGTGGCACTGATCAAGAACGCAGAGAGCCAGAAGCTCGGCAGGAAGGACATCATCAAGATCGACAGGATCATCGACGTCAACCTCGATGCGATCGGCTATATCGATGCAGGCATCACGGTAAACATCATCGAAAACGGCAAGCTTGCAAAGCGCACGCATATCGAGCCGCCTGAGGAGATCACGGATGTCATAAAGTGCAAGAATCCGCGATGCATCACGACTACGGAGCAGGAGCTGCCGCATGTGTTCAAGCTCACAGACAGGGAAAATCTCGTATACAGATGCATATACTGCGAGAGCAAAGCAAAATAGTGTAAAAACAGGATAAAAACTGTATAAAACTATCGTGAAGTGACGTCTCACATCATCGAGAATGCCCGTTACGGGATCGTTCGGATTTGATGCGCGGGACGTCATTTTTATTGAAATTGGAATGTATTTCTGGTATACTTATAAAGTCGGCTCCGCCGGTATCTTGTGCTGGCGGGCGATTTTTTTGATATTATGGAATATCGCAAAGCGGTATTTCCTGCATTATAAAGGACCGGATGCAGGTATTCATGTCTGCCGGTGTCCGGATTTTAGGAGGATACACATCATGGAAAAACTCGGTTTGAATAAAATCAGAGAACTGTTTTTAAGCTTTTACGAATCAAAGGAACATTACAGGAGACAGAGCTTCCCGCTGGTTCCGGGCAAGAATGAGAAGAGTCTGCTTCTGATAAACTCGGGCATGGCGCCGCTGAAGCCTTACTTCGCAGGGATCGAGACTCCGCCGAGCAAGCGTATGACTACATGTCAGAAGTGTATAAGGACAGGCGACATCGAAAACGTGGGCTTTACATCAAGACACGGCACATTCTTTGAAATGCTCGGAAGCTTTTCATTCGGAGACTATTTCAAGAAGGAGTCGCTGACATGGGGCTGGGAATTCATCACTCAGGTGCTCCACATGCCGACTGACAAGCTCTGGGCGACTGTTTACGAGGATGACGATGATGCGTATGCTATCTGGAAGGATATCATCGGTATGCCGGAGGAAAGGATCGTCCGTCTCGGAAAGGACGACAACTTCTGGGAGATCGGAACAGGTCCGTGCGGTCCGTGCTCGGAAATCTACTATGACAGAGGCGAAAAGTACGGCTGTCACAACCCTGACTGCAAACCGGGCTGTGACTGCGACAGATACATCGAGTTCTGGAACCACGTGTTCACTCAGTTCAGCCGTGATGACGAAGGCAACTACTCTGATCTGGCGCATCCTAACATCGATACGGGAATGGGACTCGAGCGTCTGGCATGCATCATGCAGGGTGTTGACTCGATATTCGATATAGATACTATAAAACACATACTTGACGGCGTCGTTCAGGTCTCCGGCGTGGAATACAAAAACGGAGAAGCTGACACTGACGTTTCGATAAGGATAATCACAGACCATCTCAGATCGATGACGTTCATGATCGGCGACGGTATCACTCCGGGCAACGAGGGAAGAGAATACGTCCTCAGACGACTCATCAGAAGAGCTGCAAGACACGGCAGACTCCTCGGCATCGAAGGACCGTTCCTTTCGAAGCTCTGCGGCAGAGTCATCGACATATCGGCGAATGCTTATCCTGAGCTGGAAAAACGCCGCGTGATGATCGGCAAGGTCGTTGCTGCCGAAGAAGACAGGTTCGCAGCTACCATCGACCAGGGCATGAGGATAATAAACGGTTACATCGACGAACTCAAATCGTCAGGAAATACAGTGCTTGACGGCGAGAGCGCATTCAAGCTCCACGATACTTACGGATTCCCTATCGATCTTACGAGAGAGATCCTTGAAGAATCGGGATTCTCAGTGGATGTCGAAGGGTTCGAAGCTGCGATGGCAGAGCAGAAAGAACGTTCGCACGTAGAGCAGGCAATGGAAGGCGCAGGATGGGATGAAGCGTCGAACGCTTTCGTACACGGTGAAGAGACTGAATTCACAGGATACGACACGCTGGTGACTCTCGGCACAGTCAAGTCCATATTCCATGACCAGAAGCCGCTCGGCAGTGCCAAAGAAGGCGAGACCTGCATGATCGTCCTCGACAAGACTCCGTTCTATGCGGAAAGCGGCGGTCAGGCAAGTGACGAAGGATACATGTACAACGATGACTGTGCGCTGCAGGTCCTCGAAGTCAAGAAAATGGGCAAGGCTTTCGTGCACAAGGTAACGATGCTCAGCGGAGTGCTCAAGGTAGGCGACAGCGTCGAAGCTATGCCGATAGCAATTCAGAGAAACAGGACTTCTGCAAATCATACTGCAACGCATCTGTTGCACAAGGCTCTCCAGGAAGTTCTCGGAGATCATGTAAAGCAGGCAGGTTCGTCTGTTACAAAGGATGGTCTCAGATTTGACTTCAGCCATTTCCAGGCTATGACTGCAGAAGAGATCGCAAGCGTTGAAGAGATGGTCAACAACAAGATCAGCCACTTCCTGGATGTCACTACTGAAGTGATGTCGGCGAAGGATGCTGCAAAGACTGGCGCTACGGCCCTCTTCGGCGAAAAGTACGGCGATACTGTCAGAGTCGTTTCGATAGGAGACTACAGCTGCGAGCTGTGCGGAGGTACTCATGTGAAAAACTCCGGACAGATAGGTGCATTCAAGATACTCAGTGAATCCGGAGTCGCTTCTGGCGTGAGAAGGATAGAAGCTGTTACAGGAATGGGAATCCTCGAAAAGTACAATGAAGATGAAGCTCTCATATCAGACGTTTCAGGCATACTCAAGGCAAAGCGCGATATGATCACGGACAGAGCGTCAGCACTTGCAGATGAGGTCAAGGCGCTCAAGAAGGAAGTCGAAGAACTCAAGAAGGCAGAGATGAACAAGGGTCTCGGCAGTCTCATAGATGAAGCTGTTGAAGTGAACGGAATAAAGCTGATCACAAAGCAGTTCGATGATTACAACATCAATGACCTCAGAGGTCTGTCAGACCAGATCAAGGCTGACAACAAGGGCATCGCTATGGTATTCGCTGCAGTTTCAGGCGGCAAGGTGACATTCCTCGTTTCACTGTCAGACGATGTCGTGGAAAAAGGCTATCACGCCGGCAAGATGATCAAGGAGATCGCAGCAGCAGCAGGCGGCGGCGGTGGCGGCAAGGCTGACATGGCACAGGCCGGCGCTAAGGATCCTGCAAAGATCCCTGATGCTTTTGCAAAGGCTGCAGAGCTGCTTCAGGCATAATTTCAGCTAAATCGCAAAATAGAGCTTCAGCGATCATTACTGCATCGGCACCGGATCTACACTGATTTTTCGGCAACGCTGCCCGGCAAGATGATCAAGGAAATCACGGTAGCAGTGGTGGCGGCGGTAGGCTGTAAAGCCGATATGGCACAGGCTGGCGCTCAGGATCCTGCAAGGTTCCTGAGTTGAATGACAATGCTGACGATTTACAATATATACAAGATGTGATAATTTTGTGTAAATATATGTTTTTACTTGTATTTAAGTATATGAGGGTGTTATAATTCCAATATATAGATGAACGGAGGTTATACGATGGATAGGCAAACTAGAATGTATGATAATTTCGATAAAATAGAGCAGAGAACTATCGAAGAGATTTTAAATATAGTATACGATGCGCTGGAGGAAAGAGGGTATAACGCTATCGATCAGATGGTAGGATATATTTTATCCGGCGATCCTTCATACATTACGAGCCACAACAATGCCAGAAACGTAATGGGAAGAATCGAAAGAGACGATCTGGTAGAAGAACTCATCAGAGCATATCTCCGCAGATAATGACTTGTAGATCAATTAAAAAGGCGAACAGCAATGTCCGCCTTTTTCTTTTGAGTGAAGAATTCTCCGTTTGATTGCGATAAAAAAATTATGTTAACTGCTGATCTCAGATCATAATGCTGCGGTCTCAGTATCATACGAGCTGAATAACAGCGTATAGAGTAGCGACCATAGAAAAAGTAAGGTCACGATGTTTACGGTATACAGTCAATATAATGAATGGTACAGGAAGGATAAAAAGATAATGAAGAAACTGGCACTTGACGTAGGTGATAAAACTATAGGCGTTGCTGTAAGCGACGCACTCAATATAACGGCGCAGGGTGTAACGACTATAGAAAGAGTAGGGATCAGAAAGGATTCCGGCAAGGTAATGGATTATATCAGAGAGTTCGGCTGCGACACTGTCGTGATCGGACTTCCTAAAAAGCTCGATGGAACTGACAGTCCGCAGACCGAAAAAGTATACGAATTCAAAACGATGCTCGAAAATAAAATGCGCAGCAGCGGCATGGCAGATGTGAAGATCGAATTTTACGATGAACGTCTGACCACTGTCATGGCCGAAAAGGTTCTGATCGAAGCAGATGTGAGCCGCGGTAAAAGAAAAAAAGTGATCGATAAACAGGCCGCAGTAATAATCCTGCAGGGTTATCTGGCTTCATTATAGGAATAGGAGAGCGATATTAGAGAAAAGCAACTATTCCTATAATCATAATTATGGGAATAGTTAAAGTGAAAATCCCATATGTCCATCTCTATGTGAGATTTCATATGTTATAAGAAAAACAGGCATTTGCAGTTTTTATATGCAGTGCCTGTTTTTCTTGATTGGAATATATGTTTATTATGATTTTTTCGAGACGTTGTCCATGATGCTATAAATTAATAATTTTTTATCGATGATTCGATTTTTTGAAGCTCTATTTTTCGATTTAAGCGATTTTATTTTGCGCTTTTGATATCTTATACCATCGAAAAGATGTGCATTTATAGATCTTCGGGTACTGAGATCGTCATCCCGGGTTCCAGATCTGATGCTTCGATATCGTTTGCTTTGCATATCTCGAATACAGCTTTTCGTGTGTCTGTATCATCAGATTTGTATGTATTGGCGATATCCCATAAAGTATCGCCGTAGCATATCTGCACTTCTTTATATTTTGTTTCTGTCAGCGCTCTTGAAACATTCAGCCCTGAAACAGCTCCTATGATGCCGATCATAAGGCCTGCCATTATAACGACAGATGTTATGAATCTGAATTTTGATTTGATCCTATATTTCTTTCTGCAAGTAGTTTTCATATGACACTCCTCACTTCCCTGTTTCTTTTCTTGAAACATTTGTTCTTTTGATGTAACTAGAGTATATCAGAATGTATGTTCGTTGTCAATGGCTAAATAAACATTTGTTCTTAAAATAAAAACGAGCCATGGAACAATACCAATAAACTGCACTGACGGATCAGATTTTGGCATTTTCACGCTGAAAATCCTGTTTTTATCAAGGCTTTTTACCAAAAATCAGCTTTCTAACCGCTATTTGGGGAAGATTTTCTTTGAAAGTCGGGATTTTTTGCAATAAAAAATACCAAAGCCAAACTATATATCTGTTGGCTTTGGTAAACGCATGTTCTCGAATATCTGTTTTGCGAGTATTTTTACCAGGAACATATTTTTATAACTTATCTTTTGGTTTTACAGTAAAATCATCCACGATCATTCACGAAGTTTTGCTGCAAAACCGTGCACGTATACGCTTTCATCATATTTCGCAATTCCGCGTTGATTTCACGATTGATTTCACGCTGATCCGCCTGACCTGATCTGCAATTCAGCCCGTCCCGGTCTTAGACTCGCTCCGTCACCAGCGTGAAACCGGCGTTCGACAGCTCACGCTTGATCTCGTTTATCTGATCGTGGTCTCGTGTCTCAAGTGCGATCTTCAGGAAACAGCTTGTTATCGCCATGTTCGCATCAGCCCTGTCGTGATGCACAGCAACTACATTGCCGCCGCAGCGTGCGATTATCTCAGCTACTTCCTGGAGCTGTCCGGGCTTGTCGGTGAGAGCGATCGTGAGATTTGCATTTCTGCCGCTCGTCACGAGACCTCTCGTTATGACACGGTTGAGTATGTTCACATCTATATTGCCGCCTGATACTATGCATGCGACTTTTTTGCCTTCGACAGGCAGCTTGTCGAACAGTACCGCAGTCACGGCAACTGCTCCTGCACCTTCAGCGATGACTTTCTGCTTTTCGATAAGAGCAAGTATCGCTGCCGCGATCTCGTCTTCGGATACTGTGACTATTTCATCTACATATTCCTCTACCAGCTTGAATGTGGTGTCTCCTGGCTGTTTTACAGCGATACCGTCTGCAAATGTCGCAGCTGATTCGAGCATCACCGGATGTCCGGCACGACGGCTCTCATACATGCTGGCCGAGCCGGCCGCCTGTACACCGTATATCTTTATGCTCGGATCGAGATGCTTTACTGCATAAGCTACTCCTGAGATCAGGCCGCCGCCGCCGATCGGGACAACTATCGCATCCAGATCTTCGATCTCGTCAAGGATCTCCAGACCTATCGTGCCCTGCCCTGCTATCACTTCATCGTCATCAAAAGGGTGGATGAAAGTAGCACCTGTCTCTTCCTGTATCCTCAGTGCTTCTGCATACGCATCATCGTATACGCCCTTTACCAGACGTATGTCTGCTCCCAGCTGCTTGGTCGCCTCGACCTTGCTGAGCGGTGCACCGTCCGGCATGCATATTATCGATTTTATACCGTTATGAGACGCAGCCATCGCAACGCCCTGCGCATGGTTTCCGGCACTGCATGCGATGATGCCGTGCGCTTTTTCCTCGTCAGTGAGCTGACTTATTTTATAATAGGCGCCTCTGAGCTTGAAGCTTCCGGTTTCCTGAAGGTTCTCAGTCTTGAGATAAAGCTCGCATTTGTCCGAGAGCTTAGTAGCTTTGATGAGATCTGTTTTTCTTGCAACATTTTTCAGTACGAATGCTGCGTGATATATTTTGTCGAGTGTAAGCATATGTTTTTCTCCTGTAAATAGTAGATCGATGTAAAGTGTGAGCGGTACACCGTCCGGCACTGATGCCGTGATATAGTGATGCTGAGACCGCAGCATTATGATCTGCGATCACATGAAGCTCCGGCTGAAACAGTATATCACATGTTCATGAGTCTTTCGTAGCACTTGTCCAGGAAAACTGTGATCTTTTTCCTGAATATCAGCCCCAGTACGAACAGAACGACTGCAACAGCTGCGATGACGGCAGCGCTGACATATCCGCCTGTGTATATCTGTCTTCCTATGAGCAGGCTGCCCATCATTCCTGGAGACCTGCCTATCAGCGAGACGATCAGAAACGGTTTGAGCTTCATTTCGGAAAGTCCTGCCACGTAGTTGCAGAGATCCTTCGGCACACCCGGTATCAGGAATATCAGGAAGACCAGTACGACTGCCTTTTTGCTGTTCAGCGTTTCGAGCATGCTTTTTATCTTTTCTTCTCCGAAGATCAGATGCATGGCGTCATGCCCCAGTATTTTCGCTATATAATATGTCAGAACGGAACCGAGGAACGCTCCTATCAGCGAGTAAAGATATCCCAGCCAGAACCCGTACATGTACCCGGCAGCAAACTGAAGCCACTGCCCGGGGATTATGCATATAACTATCTGGAGTATCTGAGAACCTATATATATGAACACGCTCTGAGCCTTGTACTCTTTGAACAACGCCTCAACGTTCTCCATATTCGAGAACATCTGGATCCATTCGTGATGAGCGAAATATATATACAGAGGCAATCCTATAAGAATAACCAGCAGAAGTGCGAATTTTAATACAGCACCGAATATCTTGAAATACTTTCTGAGTTTGTTCTTCTTTTCCGTTGAAATAGCCATTTTTCCCTCACTAGTTAAAGAGAGGTCTGAAACAGACCTCATTCATTAAACAACAGTTATAAGTTTTTCATCATAGAGCTCCTGTAATGCCTTGATAACACCGAATTTTGAGTGTTCGTAAGTGAGGCCTCCCTGGAAATACACAACGTAAGGAGGTCTTATAGGTGCATCTGCCGAAAGCTCTATCGAAGAGCCCTGCACGAATGCGCCGGCAGCCATTATTACAGGATCATCATATCCCGGCATATCCCATGGCAGAGGAGTAACGTGAGAATCGACAGGCGCTGCAGCCTGGATACCCTTGCAGAATGCTATCACGCCCTCCGGAGTGCCGAGTTTTACAGCCTGTATGATGTCGCTCCTGATATCATCCGGCTTAGGGCACACGTCATATCCCAGCAGTTCAAAAGCTTTTGCGCACAGTATGGCGCCCTTTACAGCACCGTTCACTGTCTTAGGTGCGATAAAGAGACCCTGCAGCATAGTTCTCGTCTGTCCGAATGTGAGACCGCACTCGCCGCCTATTCCGGGCGATGTCATCCTGTACGAGATCTTTTCGATAAGATCCTGTCTGCCCGCTATATATCCGCCGGTCAGTGCGAGTCCGCCGCCCGGATTCTTGATCAGTGATCCGGCAACGACATCAGCGCCTACATCAGTAGGCTCTTTTGTATGAAGGAATTCACCGTAGCAGTTGTCTACCATGCATATTATCTCAGGATCTATGCTCTTGACGAACTTCGCCCATTCTTCGATCTCTTCGATCGAGATGGCCTTTCTCCATCCGTAACCGGTCGCTCTCTGCAGAGTGATCATCTTCGTAGCCGGAGTGATCGCTTTTCTGAGTGCTTCAAAATCTATGCCGCCCTCAGGTGTGAGCTCCACCTGATCGTATGAAACGCCGTATTCCTTGAGAGATCCCTTGCCTTCGCCTCTGATCCCGATAACTTCCTCGAGAGTGTCATAAGGCGAGCCTGTGCAGTATATCAGCTGATCTCCCGGGCGCAGTATACCCATCAGCGTGAGCGTGAGCGCATGCGTGCCGTTTACGATGATAGGACGTACCAGTGCAGCCTCCGTGTGGAATATGTCTGCATATACCTTCTCGATGGCGTCCCTTCCCGGATCGTCGTATCCGTAGCCCGTGTTCCATCCGAAATGCATATCTCTGATGGTGTTTTTCTGGAACGCATCCAGCACCTTGTACTGATTGTACGCCATGATATCGTCAAGCTCATCAAAAGTATCTTTCACGAGATTCTCGCTCCTGTTTATAAGATCGAGGACTTTTTCCGAGATATTGAATTTTTCTGTGAGTAATTTGTAGGTATTTTTCTGCATGTTATCTATTTTTCCTTCTCCACTTTATTTTTTATATCCTCTTTGTTTCCATTATAGAGGAGCATTGCATCATTTATATAGTTATCAGGTGTAAATAAGTTGAGGATGATTTGTCCATACTGTGAACTTCCTGAACTTTCCATGATATACTTGTCAAGTTTTTTCTGTACGTCTGTCGATACATTATCCATGTAGTCGCGCTGATCTTCCGAAACAGATTCCTGCCACTCGAGAACAGGGAATCCATTATTCCCGTATATGCCCATATCATCTTTGTATGCCGCTGTCAGCGATGAAGCGAGCCCTGTCAGACTGCTCGATGATATCCCGGCTGCTGCCTTTGAAAGATTATTGTCGTTTTCGTTTTCAAGCAGACCTATGCCTGTCTTTGCACTATCATTGAGATAATAATTGTTTCGCAGGTATTTTACATGATCGGGGTTGCTTTTCTCATTGATATAGTATCCGACCACACCGCCGTTTACGTCTGCATTCAGCACCTGAGCCGAATTATAGCAGTTCCTTATGTAAACATCAGTAGCACCGGCTATCCCGACGATACCGCCTGAGTATGACTTGGCGATCTTTTGGGCGTCAGCCTTGTTTTTTACTATGACTTTGGCTGTGTTGTAGCAGTCGATGATCGTAGAGCCGGAAGCGTTCATATATCCGACTACGCCGCCTGTAGCCTCAGTGTCGGATACGATCTCACCTGTATTGTATGAATGTGCGACTTCTGCTTCAGATGATACCGATCTGCCTGCTATGCCGCCGGTGCCGTATGTCGCAACACCTCTTTTGGATGATTCGACTTTTCCCTTGTTTGCACATTTGTCTACAGTGCCGCCCCAGTTCTCACCGACGATACCGCCTACCTTGTATGTTCCCGAGATCTCTCCCAGATTCGTGCACAGCTCGATAGTGCCGCCACTGTTGTAGCCTGCGATGCCTCCCGTCTTGTCCCTTCCGGTGACTTTGATATCAGCCGTGCAGCCCGTTACCTTTCCTTCCGGGTCAAGCTGCCCGACAATGCCGCCGCAGCTGCTGTCACCTGATTTCACGGTGCCTTCCACGGTAAGATCTCTTACCTCGCCCTTGAGATATCCAAAAAATCCGGCAAGGCCTGAAGCGCTGTCTACCTTGAGATCGCTGATCGTATGTCCGTTGCCGTCGAACACTCCGGCAAAATATGAAGCGCTGCCGCTGCCTATCGGAGTCCATTCACTCGTCGTGAGCTTTATATCATCTGTGAGCACGAATGTGACGCCTTCGAAGTTCTCTATCCTGTTAGGCTTCCAGCTGTCTGTCTGGTTTTCATTTATGAGGCTTGCAAATCCCAGCAGTTCCTCTTCGCTGGAGATCTCATATGTATCTTTCAGATCATAATATTCAAACCATGAAGTGTCTTTCTGGACACTTGCAGTCTTAGTTTTTACTGATTTGCTGTCATATGACTGGGTCGTCCTGTTTGTGGTCGTATCAGCATTAGTTTCGGCGAAAGAAAGCGGTGCAGCTGCAATCGAGCTCGTTGCAAAAATCATAGTAACCGATAAAATAGCTAATCGCTTCATATTGTCATTTCCTTTCTTTTCTCTCTGATTCCCATTCCATATCATTGACGAGATCTCTTTTTACGTTTATTTTATGGTTCGCATAAAGCTGCGTAGTAGTCACCTGCTCATGATCGAGCAGCGCCTGTACGTCGAAAATCGAATTGCCTCTTGCGATCAGGCTTGTCGCCGCCGTTGCTCTCAGCTTGTGCGGGCTGTATCCGGCTTTTCTCGAAGTCTCCAGGCCGATCGACGTGTATTTTTTTACGAGCTCGCGGATCTGTCTTTCTGTCATGCGCCTGCCCTGAAGAGAAAGAAAAAGCGCGTCTTTATGCTCGTCGGATATCATATCGTCATTTGCACGCTCGTTTTCGATGTAATCTTTCACGGCCTCTGTGACCGAGTGATTGAGTGGCATTACAGCTTCCTTGTCGCGCTTTCTGTAGATCTTGAATTCACCTCTATGGAAGTTGAATGACGACACGTTGAGCTGCTGCAGCTCGAACAGCCTGAGACCGTACGTTATGAACAGTATCAGTATCGCCTTGTCTCTTTTCTTTGTCTTCTCCCAGTACTGACGTTCCTTCGCCGTAAGATGCTCTCCGGTTGAGACCGCGTCCAGCATCAGCATGACCTCGTTGTCCTGCAGCGCCTTGATCTCGCGTTCACCGGCCTTCGGGACCCTGATGGGATCGAACCCGTCGGTGATGTTCTTTTCGATCATCTCATCTCTGTAAAGCTGCTTGAACATCACAGAGAGCGAGGATTTCTTTCTGGCGAGAGTCTTGCTGCTGTTTTCATACACCACTGTCTCATTGTCTTTCTCCACAGTGTATCTGCGGCAGTAGTCTATGAAAATGTTTATATCAACTGCTTTTATTTTATTGAATTCTTCCAGTTTTATGTCAGACGGTTTCTTCGCCGCCGTAAGTTCTGTCTCATCTATTAAATATTGACAGAAAAACTTGATATCATTCAGGTATGACAGTCTCGTCATCGGCAGCACATTTCCCTTGAGATATATGAAAAAACCTTTGAGAAATGAGGGCAGCTGTTTCTGGATATCTTCACACTTCGAAGCAAGCAGATGTTCTTTCATCACTATGTTGTCAGGCTTGTCACTCTTGTTGTGAAGTCTTATAAATTTTTCCGTACCCACGCTGCTATCACCCCTGCTGCATTATCATCGTTATCAAATTCTGAAATATTGTACCAGTTCATTTTATCATATCTTCTAAACCACGTTAACTGTTTTTTAGCGTAATGTCGGGTGTTTTTTTTGATCGTATCGATCGCCTCGTCACGCGAATATTTTCCTGAAAAAAAGTCCAGTATCTCCTTGTATCCGATACCTTTCATAGAGATGTTTTCGGCTGTAAGCCCCATATCTCTGAGCCTTGAAACTTCGTCGAAAAGCCCCTGTTCCACAAGTATATCGACACGTCTGTTGATCCTTTCGTAAAGTTCTGCACGATCCCTCGTCAGACCGATCAGGAGCACGTCATAGTCTTTTGTTTCGTTTTTTATACCGCTGAAAGGCCGCACTCTTGTTTCGCCGTCGCGCAGTCTTTCCAGTGCACGTATCACCTTCTTGCGGTTGTTCGGATGTATCGCCGCCGCGGCCTGCGGATCCTGTTCTGCGAGCATGCTGTGCAGTACGTCATCCCCCTGTTTTTCAGCTATCTCCGCAAGCTCCTGCCTGTATGCCTGATCCTGCGGCGCCGCCGAAAAATCCATGTCGTACAGGAGCGAATTCAGGTAAAGCCCCGTGCCTCCCGAGATCACCGGCAGCTTTCCTCTTGAAAATATGTCAGATATCGCCTGCTTTGCAAGTCTCTGATATTCGGCTACCGAAAATTCCTCGCGCGGATCTATCATGTCCACGAGGTGATGCCTTGCCTGCTCCATCTCTTCCGGCGTCGGCTTGGCGCTGCCGATATCCATGTATTTGTAAAGCTGCATCGAGTCGCAGGATACTATCTCTCCGTCGAACTCGTCCGCGAGCTTTATTGCGAATTTTGTCTTTCCCACGGCAGTCGGACCTGCCAGTGCGATGATCTTGTTCATGTAAGTCATTCCTCTATACTCGTTTGAATAATTTTTCTATCTCATATCGCGTCATCCTTATGAACGTAGGTCTGCCGTGAGGGCACGAAAACGGATTGACGCATGCCGAAAGATCTTTTATCAGGCCGTCGATCTCCGCTTCCGTCAGCACATCTCCGCCCTTTACAGCGCTCTTGCATGAGCGCATGACGATCTTTTCCAGCACATTCCTGTCGGTCAGATCCGGTCTTGATCCGAGCTCTTTGAAAAAGTCGGTCAGAAAATCCTCGGCCTCGCGAAGTTCCATGAACGCCGGTATCTCACGAACTATGTACGTGTTGCTGCCGAAAAATTCTATGTCGTAGCCCATGCTGCGGACGTCTTCGATCCACACATCCTCGGTCACCGTGACATTCGCGGAAACGTTCATGTTCAATGGGAGCAGCAGCTGCTGGCTGAGTTTTTCACGTTCATTGTACTGACGGAGCAGCTTCTCGTAGAACACCCGTTCATGCGCTGCATGCTGGTCTATCAGATAAAAATCATCGTCGTCGCACGCCATGATATACGTGTTGAAAAGCGCACCCATATAGTGCAGCTCGCGGAAGTCGAAGTCTCTGCGGTCAGGTTTTTTCGGAGTCATCTCCCGGTCGCGCTGTTCTGTGTCCTGCCTTTCTTCGCGCATCTCCGACAGCAGGCTTTTTATCTCTACCTGTTCTCCCTGTTCGCGCACTTTCACGACTGGAACTTCAGGGGCCGTCACAGCAGCGGATCCCGGAGTCTGCACAGCTGCGGCGCCGGATGCATTTTTTTCGAAAATCCGACCATCGGTCGTGGTGTTTTTTTCTCCGTTGTCATTCGCGTAAAGAGCTGTCGCAGGCGTTTTTTCATAAAGATTTACGGTCTGCTCCTCGCCTGTGCTCACCTGGTTTTTCAGGTTCTCGCCCCTTATCTGAGGCAAAGATTCCTTTGCGCGGAGCGCTTTGGAAACATTTGTTCTCACGAAGTCCTCCACCTCGAAATCGTCGTCAAAGCGTATCTCTTTTTTGGTAGGATGCACATTGACGTCGAGCTTCTCGGGAGGCAGGCTCAGGAACAGGAAAGCCACAGGGAACCTGCCCGCGAACAGCTTTTCTCTGTAAGCGTCCTCAAGCCCCTTTTCCAGCACTTTGCTCGATACGACTCTGCCGTTCACGCAGAAGATCTGCTTGTTTCTCGACGGAGCCGACTCAGACGGCGGCGATACGAATCCCCTGATGATGAAATCTCCCTGTCTGCCGTCTACAGGCAGCAGGTCGCGTCCGATATCGCTTCCGTATATCTTGATGATATTGTTGTATATGTTGCCGTTGCCGCGTGTCGCGAACACGGTCTTGTTTCCGTTTATCAGTGTTATCTTCACATCTACATATGCGAGAGAGATCCTCGAGACCATGTCGACGATACGTCTCGTTTCTGCACTGTCCGAACCCATGAATTTGCGCCTGGCCGGAACATTGTAGAACAGGTCGCGCACAGTCACGGTAGTGCCGTCCGGACAGCCTGTCGCCGTGTTTTCGATGATCTGACTTCCATCGACCGCTACCTTCTGCCCTGTCCTGGCATCGCGCGTCTTCGTGATCAGCTCGACTCTCGAAACTGCGCATATGCTGGCGAGCGCCTCGCCTCTGAAGCCGAGCGTGCCTATCGCATCGAGGTCTTCTGCAGATGATATCTTGCTGGTCGCATGCCGTCTGAACGCGATCTCTGCCTGATCGCTCTCTATGCCGCATCCGTTGTCGGTCACTCTTATGTATGTTTTCCCGCCGTTTCTGATCTCCACCGTGATGCTGTCGGCTCCTGCATCGAGCGAATTCTCCAGGAGCTCCTTGATGATCGACACAGGTCTGTCGATCACTTCACCGGCAGCGATCTTGTCGGCGATGCTTTTGTCCAAAACTCTTATCATAGATATTTCTTAAGTTCCTCCAGTATCCTGAGTGCTTCGGAAGGCGTCGTGTCCATAAGATCGAGGTCTCTAAGCCGCTGCGTCACAGGGTCAGGGATCGATGCGAACATGGAAAGCTGCACTTCCTCTTCGCAGCCTGCGCCGCACGCTTCACGAACGGATGTTTCGTCATCCGTACAGGACGTCTCAGAAACAGTTGTTCTCGTAGACCCTGCCGCTGAAGCTACGGAATGTCCGGCTGATGCTGCAGCCCCGGAGATACATTCTCCGCTGCTTTCCAGATCGTAAAGGTGCTCCTGCGCACGCTCCAGAAGCTCTGAAGGCGCTCCCGCGAGCTTTGCAACGTGTATGCCGTAGCTCCTGCTGGCACTGCCCTCGACGATCTTGTGCAGAAAGACGACGTCGCCGTTTTCCTCAGCAACATCCACGTTGAGATTGCGAACGCCTTCCACCGTGCCCTCAAGCTGCGTCATTTCATGGTAATGTGTCGCAAAAAGTGTCCTTATCTTTCGCTCGGGCCTGCTCAGGAATTCCGCAGCGGCCCATGCGATAGAAAGACCGTCATACGTGCTGGTGCCGCGCCCGATCTCGTCGAGTATCACCAGACTTCTCGATGTAGCGGTGTTGAGTATATAAGCCAGCTCGCTCATCTCGACGAAGAACGTGCTCTGCCCCTGAGCCAGGTTATCGGAAGCTCCGATCCTCGTGAATATCCTGTCGCATACGCCTATGTGCGCGCTTTCACACGGCACGAAGCAGCCCGCCTGTGCCATCAGGACTATCAGTGCGGTCTGGCGCATGTATGTGGATTTTCCGGACATGTTCGGCCCGGTTATCAGCAGCAGGCTCTGCTTTTTCTTGTCGAGATACGTGTCATTGCTGACGAATATCCCGTCTCTTATAGTCTTCTCGACTACAGGATGCCTGCCCTTCCTTATCTCGATGACCTCCCCGCCGTCGACTGCAGGCTTTACATAACCGTTCTTCTCGCTCACATCCGCGAAAGAGATCAGCACGTCAAGCGACGCGATCGCTCTTGATGTCTCCTGGATCTCTCTTATATGCTCCTGCAGAGACTTTCGGATATCAGTAAAAAGATCGTACTCCATCTGGTTGATTTTCGCCTCTGCGTTCAGCACCAGGCGCTCTGTCTCCTTGAGTTCGGGAGTGATGAAACGCTCGCAGTTGGCAAGCGTCTGTTTTCTGATATAGTTGTCAGGGACCATGTCGTAGTACGACCTCGTCACCTCGAGATAGTATCCGAATACCTTGTTGAACCCGACCTTGAGGTTCTTTATCCCTGTTCGTTCGCGTTCGCTGGCCTCCAGTCCCGCGATCCAGTCCTGAGCATCCTTTATCGAACTTTTGAGTTCGTCCAGCTCCTGGGAATAGCCTTCCTTTATCAGGCCGCCCTCCTTTACGGAAAACGGCGGATCTTCGACTATCCCGGTGTCTATCGTGTCGTATACCTGTTTCAGCGTATGTATCCTGCTCTCCAGTTCGGAAAGCAGCGCGGAGTCTGTCGACATCAGCTCATCCTTGATGTCCGGAAGGACGTGGCATGAATTGCGCAGCGCGATGAGATCTTTGCCGTTCGCCGTGCCGCAGGCTATCCTGCCGGTCAGCCGCTCAAAATCGTACACGCGTTTGAGCGCGTCAGTGATGTTGTTGCGAACCAGTATGTTGTCGAGGAGCGAATCGACGGCATCCAGTCGCGCGCTTATCCTTGCAACGTCATTGAGCGGTTCATTTATCCACTGTCTGAGCTTTCTCGAACCCATAGCCGTATGCGTCCTGTCGAGCACTCCCAGAAGCGAGCCTTTGAGCTTTTTCTCGAACAGCGTTTCAGTCAGCTCGAGGTTTTTTATCGTGGACTTGTCCAGCGACATCCTCTGCCCCATGCTGTATACATTTAGATATGCTATGTGACCAAGTGCATTTTTCTGAGTTTCGTGCAGATAGAGCAGCAGCGCTCCGAGCGCTGCCTCTGCCGGCGAATCCTCTTCGACGCCTATGCCGAATACCGCGGACACGTCGAACTGCCTCTTTATCACATCACGTGAGGCGTCGGTGCCGTAGTACGATCTGTCGAGCGTATTGATATAGGCTCCGGTCACAGGCCTGATGCTCTCGATATCGATCGCTTCGGCAGAATTTTCATCGAGGATCAGCTCGCTGGCGTTTATCCTGACGAGCTCGTTGACAAAATTCTCCTTCATACCCGCGCCTGATATTGAGGTGAGATATATCTCGCCGGTGGAAACGTCGCAGTACGAAAGCCCCAGCGTATCATCCCCAGCGAATACGGACGCGATGTAGTTGTTCTCGTTCTCTCTGAGCATCGAGTTGCTGAGCACCGTGCCGGGAGTCACTATCTGGATGACTTCACGCCTGACGATCCCCTTTGACGCCGCCGGATCCTCGGTCTGCTCGCATATAGCGACCTTGTAGCCTTTTTCCACGAGTCGCGCTATGTAAGTGTCCGCTGAATGAAAAGGAACTCCGCACATCGGAGCCCTTTCTTCCATACCGCAGTTTTTTCCTGTAAGTGTAAGTTCAAGTTCACGGGAAGCGAGTGTGGCATCATCAAAAAACATTTCATAAAAATCGCCAAGCCGGAAAAACAGGATACAGTCCCGGTATTCCTCTTTTATCTCCATATACTGCCGCATCATCGGTGAAAGTTTAGGTGCCGCCATCGCAAATCTCCTCCCGTATCAGTTATCTGTTCTTGTATTGTTCGAGTCCCAGTCTGATGAGCTCTACGCCCCTTCTCATGTCGTCCCTGTTCAGCACGTATGCTATACGGATCTCGTCCTTTCCGAGTCCCGGGGTAGCGTAGAATCCTTCTGCAGGAGAGAACATCACTGTCTCGCCGTTATCGTCGAATTCTCTCAGCAGGAACATGAGGAAGTCCTCTATGTCGTCGACCGGCAGCTTTGCCATGATGTAAAACGATCCGCCCGGCTTCCTGCACACGATATCGGGTATCTTCATCAGTTCATCGTACACCGCGTCTCTTCTCGCTTCGTACTCTTCTCTTGCCTTGTCGTAGTATGAGCGATCGAGTCTGTAAAGTGCTGCAGCTCCGATCTGGTCGAGCGTAGGACAGCACAGTCTTCCCTGGGCTATCTTCATCACGCTGTCCATCAGATCCTTGTTTTTGCTGACGATGCATCCGACTCTTGCACCGCATGCCGAGAATCTCTTCGACACCGAGTCGATGAGGATGACTCTGTCTCTGATCTCTGGTACCATACCGAATGAAGTGATATCCTTGCCGTCGTATGCAAATTCGCGGTATACCTCGTCTGCGACGATCCACAGATCGTGCTTTATCGCAAGCTCTCCTATAAGTCTTATATCATCCATCGAAAGCACTCTGCCTGTAGGGTTTCCCGGGCTTGTGCAGATGATGGCTCTGGTCTTGTCCGTGATCGCTGATTCTATCAGCTCCGCATCGGCATAATCATAGCCGTCTTCAGCTCTGGTCGTCATCGGCACGATGACTCCGTCTGCCGTAGTGACGAATGTCTGATAGTTTGCGTAGAAAGGTTCTGCTGTTATGATCTCATCGCCGGGATCAAGGATGCTGTTGAACACCATCGTCAGAGCCTCCGAACCTCCGTTCGTCACCATGACCTCGTCTCTTTCGAAATCCATTCCATATGCCTTGAAATAATCGCATATCGCATCCTGAAGCTCTGCCACTCCGCCTGACTCTGCATACGCGATGACTTTTTCATCGTAGTTTCTGATCGCGTCCATGAAGCACGGAGGTGTTTCGATATCAGGCTGTCCTATGTTGAGTCTGTATATCTTTATGCCCCTTGCCTCTGCCTCAAGCGCATATGGATTGAATTTTCGTATCGGTGACTGTTCTATATTCTGTAGTTTCTTTGATATATTCATATTGTTTTATGCTCCTTTATTCTCTATGTTCTGTAAATATCACACAAGTGTCCTGTGGGAATCTTCAACTGTTCCGTCGATGTCCGGCTCTGTTTCCGCCGGAGTTTTCTTCATATAAAGAAGGTATTCTATATTGCCTTTGGTTCCCGTCACGGGAGAATAAGTGAGCCCGTGGCTGTAAAGCCCGTTATCCTTTCCATAACCTATAACATTTTTGATAACCTCTTTATGGACTGACGCATCCCTGACGATGCCCTTCTTGCCCACCTGGCTCCTGCCCGCCTCGAACTGCGGCTTTACAAGACATACCAGACTTCCGTCGTCTGCCAGCAGCTTTGCAGCTACAGGGAAGATCAGCTTCAGCGAGATGAACGAGACGTCGATGCTGATAAAATCCACATCGCTGTCTACAGTATCCGTGTCGAGATATCTGACGTTGGTTTTTTCCATATTGACCACGCGCGGGTCGTTTCGCAGCTTCCAGTCGAGCTGGCCGTATCCGACGTCTATCGCGAAGACTTTTTTCGCTCCCTTCTGGAGCATGCAGTCTGTAAAGCCTCCCGTAGACGCTCCTATGTCGACAGCTATGGCGTTTTCAAGCGAAAACCCGTACAGCTCAAGCGCCTTTTCGAGCTTGAGCCCGCCGCGGCTGACATACGGGCACAGCGCTTCCTTCACGGTGATCTCGGCCTCTGTATCTACAGATGTTCCCGGTTTGTCAACGCGCTGTCCGTCTACATATACGAGTCCCGCCATCACGGAAGCCTTCGCCTTTTCTCTTGACGGAAACATATTTCTTTCTGTCAGTATTACATCAAGTCTTTCTTTCAAATTCCTGTTTTATCCTTTCCGCTATAGAATGTCCGTCCATGCCGTACTTGCTGTAAAGCTCGCCGCATGTGCCGTGTTCTATGAACGTATCGGGCCATCCTATATTCATTATTCGGGTGCCGCTGTTTTTCAGCACGTCGTTTATCTCTTCTCCCAGTCCTCCGGGTATCACATTGTCCTCTGCTGTGACTATAAGCGAAACGCTGCCTGCTGCCGCTTCGAGCGCCTCGCTGTCGAGAGGGCACAGGAACCTGGTATTGACCACACCGGCGCTTATACCGCCGGCTTCAAGCAGCTCCGCGGCTTCAAGCGCTTTTTCGACCATCGCCCCGAAAGCCCATATGTCGACATCGCTGCCTGAACGCAGTCTCTCGGCCCTTCCCGGCTGTACAGGCTGCATATCTTCCACAGCTCCCAGCTGCGGAGCCGCGCCTCTCGGATATCTTATCGCGCACGGACTGTCAAATGATGCCGCAAATTCCAGCATCGCCTCGAGCTCGCTGCCGTCTTTCGGAGCCATCACGGTCAGACCCGGTATGTGCTTCAGATAGCTGAGATCGAAAACTCCATGATGAGTCTCCCCGTCATTTCCCACGATGCCGGCTCTGTCTATGCACAGCACTACAGGGAGTTCCTGGAGACAAACATCCTCCATGATATGATCGTAAGCTCTCTGCAGGAATGTCGAATATACCGCGACGAACGGCTTCATCCCGGCTTTTGCAAGGCCTGCCGCAAATGTCACTGCGTGGCCTTCCGCGATCCCCACGTCAAAGGCTCTGTCGGGATATTTTTCATGAAAACCCGCAAGCCCTGTTCCTTCCATCATCGCAGCACTGACCGCGACTATGCTGCTGTCGGTTTTTGCCATGCTGCTGAGCTTGCTGCCGAATACTGCCGAATAGGACGGAGCTGCCGATTTTTTCACAGGCTCCCCCGATTCCATGTCGAACGGTCCTATTCCGTGGAACACATTAGGCTTTTCTTCAGCCTTGCTGTACCCCTTGCCTTTTTTAGTCATCGCGTGTATGAATACGGGGCCGTCGAATTCCTTCGCCACTTCAAGTGTTTCACAAAGCTCTTTTATGTTGTGGCCGTCGACCGGGCCGAAATACTTGAATCCCAGCTCTTCGAATATGATACCGTCGATCATCGCGTATTTGACGGTGTTTCTGAGATGCTGCAGACCTGTCACGATGCCGTCGCCGATCAGCGGTACTCTGGAAACGTTTTTCTTTATCCTGGCCTTCATCGCTATGTATTTGCGCGAGCCTCTGAGCTTCCTGAAATATTTCGACATACCACCTGTATTGTGGGATATCGACATTCCGTTGTCGTTCAGTATCACGATCATCTTCGTATCGAGAGTTCCCGCGTTGTTCAGCGCTTCGAACGCCAGTCCGCCTGTCATCGCTCCGTCACCTATGACTGAAACTACGTTGTAGCCTTCGCCTGAAAGATCTCTGGCCGCAGCCATCCCGAGCGCAAGCGATATGGACGAGCTGCTGTGGCCGGTGTCGAACACGTCGTACGGACTTTCGGCACTCTTCGGAAAGCCGCTCATTCCGCCCATCTGTCTGAGTGTTGGGAACTGATCGCACCTTCCGGTAAGGATCTTGTGCACGTAAGTCTGATGTCCGACGTCCCATATTATCTTGTCTTCAGGAGTATCGAACACTCTGTGCAGCGCTATGGAAAGCTCCACCGCGCCAAGGTTCGAAGAGAGATGACCGCCCGTCTTTGAAACGCTTTCGACGAGGAAGTCTCTTATCTCGTATGTGAGCAGATCGAGCTCCTCGTAATCCATTATCTTCAGGTCGGCAGGCAGGTCGAGGCTTTTGAGAAATCCACTCATTTTCTATCTTCCCCTTACAGCCAGATCTTTTGCCAGCTTTACAAAAACTTCAGCGTTGTCATAGTATTCGCTGAGTGCGTCTATGGCAGTCGCCGTCAGCTCATCGAGCCTTTCTTTTGATTCTTCTATTCCGTAAAGTGCAGGATATGTCGCTTTCTTGTTGACGCAGTCCATTCCTGTTTTCTTTCCCATCTCTTCCTCACTGCCCTCTACGTCGAGCAGGTCGTCGCAGATCTGGAATGCAAGCCCCAGATTCTCAGCGTATATAGTAAGATCCTCGAGCATCTTTTCATCTGCGTTACCGAGCTGAGCTCCGGCCTTGACTGCGGCAACGATCAGCGCCGATGTCTTCGTCAGGTGTATATAGTCGAGCATTTCCTTCGAGCAGTTCCTGTCTTCGGCTTCCATGTCCGCGATCTGTCCGGCCACGATGCCTCTGCAGCCGGATCCCTTGCTGATCTCGTATGCTGCCCGGATCCTTCTCTTGAGTGCATCGCCATCATCGAAATACATCAGCATGTCCGTGTTCATCGCTTCGAAAGCCGCAGACTGCAGTCCGTCTCCCGCGAGTGTCGCCACCGCGTCGCCGTACACCTTGTGGTTGGTAGGCACGCCTCTTCTCAGGTCGTCATTGTCCATGCACGGCAGGTCGTCGTGTATGAGCGAGTACGTGTGTATATATTCTATCGCGCATGCATAAGGCAGAGCTTCTGTTATGCTGCCGCCGCAGAAATCGCATGCCGCGAGCAGAAGCACAGGTCTTATCCGCTTGCCTCCGGCAGAAAGGCTGTATTTCATCGATTCGTAAAGAGTGATACTCTTGTGATCCACATCCGGTATGAAATCCAGCAGATGTTCTTCCAGCAGTTCTCTGTAATCATTAAAAGTATTATCAGTCATGATACGCCTCCTGTTTCGTAAGTGTTTCTATTTTCTGACTGGCTTTTTCCAGTATCTCGCTGCATCGTTTATAGTGTTTTATGCCTTCTTCATAGCTTCTGATCGCATCTTCGAGAGAAATGTCTTCTGACTTCAGTTTTTCAGATGCGTTCTCGAGTTTCTTCAGTGCTTCTTCAAACGTTTCTTTTTTTTCTGTCATGATACTATTCCTTTCCGATCGCAGTCACATCAGCCTGAGCGCTTCCTCCTGCGAGTCTGATGCTGACAGTCTGTCCTATTTCAAGACTGGAAGAGTCTTTTACTATATTCCCGCCGCCGTCCGTGACGATACTGTAGCCTCTGCTCAGTATGTTCTGCGGATCTGCCGCGGATACAGCCTCGTGAAGCAGCTCTGTCCTGTGCCTGAGCGAAACGATCATCGATCTGATGTGGTTTTCCATATCATATATTATGTTATCCAGTGCCATCTGCTCCATCGCAGCTCTGCTCCTGAGGTTTCGTGCAAAACTCTTCGGATCCAGCAGTTCCAGGCTTTTTCGCCTGCTGTCACAGACTGTCCCGAGGTTCCTTTTCATCTCTGTACAGAGCGCTTCGATACGATCTCGCAGCTCCTTCGTATCAGGCACGGCCATCTGCGCGGCTGCGGTCGGAGTCTCGGCTCTGCGGTCCGCCGCGAAATCCGAGATCGTGAAATCCGTCTCGTGTCCTACCGCTGATATCACGGGTATGTCCGATCCGTAGATGCTGCGCGCGACGCATTCCTCGTTGAATGCCCACAGCTCCTCCATCGAGCCGCCGCCCCTGCCTGTTATTATTATATCCACATCGCTGTGGTTTTCGTTTATATCTTTTATCGCATGTGCTATTTCTTCCGCCGCATACGGTCCCTGCACCAGCACAGGATATATCACGATATCCACGCAGTCGTTCCTGCCTGTGATGATCTTGACGATATCCCGGACAGCAGCTCCGGTCGGAGATGTGACGACTGCGACTTTCTGCGGAAAGAACGGCAGTGCTTTTTTGTGCGCGGGATCGAAGATCCCTTCTTTTTCGAGCTTGGCCTTGAGCTTTTCAAAAGCCGCGGCGAGATCTCCCCTGCCTGCGCTTTCCATCGTCCGCACGTTGAGCGAATAGCTGCCGCCGCGCTCATAGAGGTATATATACCCCCTGGCGGTCACTTCGTTTCCTTCCACCAGCATGTCTTCCACGGCATCGACGTTGTCTGCCGCGAGAAAGCAGTTTATCCTGCTCTTTTCATCCTTGAGCGAAAAATACACGTGCCCCGAATTGTGAAATTTGAGATTGGAGATCTCTCCGATCACCGAGACACTGCCGAGTATGGGATCCGACTGCAGTATGCGTTTTATATAATTGTTCAGCTGAGAAACTTTTACAGGTTTGATCCCCATATTTCCTTTCCTCCTAAAACCGATATCCCCACGGCATTGTCCTGTGCCAGTCCGTTTTCATCGAATACAGCATTTATCCCGGCCGCGTCAAGCCTTTTCAAAGCTCTCCGTCTGATGAACGAGCTCGATGTGACGCCGCCCGCCATGATGATATCGCTGATGCCGGTCTTTTCGGCGCCCTGGATGACCATGTCAGTCATTGCATCTGAAACTTTTTCAAAGATCTCTCGTATCAGCGGACCTGCAGATTCGCATGATACTGCGCCGCTGCTTTCAAGCGTACGCTTTATCTGTGTATCTATTCCGGAGAGATTGAGCCATCCGTCTCTGACTTTGATCCGGGTCAGAACGTCTGAAGCTCCATCTGCCGCTTCGGCGATCCTGTCCATTTCTTCGCCCGCCGGGAAGCTCATCCCGAGCATCACTCCGGCACGGTCGATCACCTGTCCGAACGCGATGTCCTTCGAGCCGCCGATTATCTCTATGTCATATCCCGTATGGCCGTCCGCTGCAGTGACCTCGAGCAGTTCTGACGTACCTCCCGAAAAGTGGCACGCCATGATTCGGTCTGCGCATTTCAGCTGTGAAAATGCCTTTATCGCCTCGATATGCCCTTCCTGATGTGAAAACGGCAGTGCCGGTATGTCAGCCAGTGCCGCCAGCGATCTGGCAAAGCTTTCGCCTGCGAGAAAAACCGGCATATACGAACCCTCCACGGGTCTCGGCCTTGAGGAATATGCGACAGCTGCAAGTCCGGCATACAGATCGTTCGCTGCTTCTCCGCACACTCCGCCGTCCGCACTGCCTGCCAGCTCTTCAAACAGTTCAGGCAGGTTCCTGACATGCTGAAAAAGGGCGTCAGATTGCCTCAATCCTTTTTCGCCCTGTTTTACTTTCAAAAATTTTCTCAGATCACATACAACGTTCTGATGCATATCGGTAAGCGCTGCCGACGTCTTGTAGTTGCTGGTATCTATCCCCAGGATGAATCTATTTTTCATCTTGGTTGACTATCGCGCCGAGAACGCCGTTGATGAATCCGGAAGATTTCTCCATGCTGAATTTTTTCGCAAGGTTCACGGCTTCGTTTATCGCTACTGCCTGAGGCACTGTGTCGTCAAAACGTATCTCGCCTATCGCCAGCCTCATTATCGCCAGATCGACCTTGGGCATCCTCCCCGTTTTCCATGATCTGCTCTTTTCGTTTATACTGCTGTCGATCGCATCCAGATTTTCGATTATGCTGCAGAGCAGATGCGTGCCTCTCTGTGCATTCATACCCTTCAGACGTTCCTGTGCGAGCCTTTCAGCTGTTTCCGCATCCATGGATTTTGACGCGTCCATCTCATATAGTATCTGCATCAGTATTTCACGAGCTTCGTTTCTTGTCATCTTTTTCTTGTCCTCCGATGGTGTTCAAACATCTTTTTCATTATGCAGGAAATATCGCTTTTGACAATCCCTGCATATCAGCAAAAGTTTTATATGAAAATGTGTGGCGAAGCCACTTTTGTTCTATTTATATCGGCGGCTTTGATGCCTTTGTTCGTACTCATAAAACCGCCTCAATATATATTATATCAAATAAAAATGCAAAACACAATCGGCCTGTATGCTACATGACTTTTGTTTCTTCAAGTTTTTCAGAGAATTTGTCGTTAAGCCTGATGATAGGCTTTCTGAGCACGAGTCCGACTATCAGCGACAGTATCAGGAATACCGAAAGCTTGATCAGATCTGCCCAGTAATCCATGCCGTACATGCCTCCGACGGTCTCACGCATGGCTGCCATACTGTGTGTGAACGGCAGCAGCGGATAGATCACCCGGAAAAATGCCGGCGCGACCTCTATAGGGAATGTACCTCCCGTTCCTGCAACCTGTATCACAAGCAGGATGACGCTTATAGCCTTTCCTATATCTCCGAATGAGACCGTCAGAGTGTATATGACGTTTACATAAACTATGCTCGAGAACCAGCACGCCAGCATGAACAGGAAAGGATGTCTGCACTGGATACCCAGAAAGAGCAGATCCCCCAGTCCTATCAGTGTACTCTGCATCAGTCCCATGATAAAGAACAGTATGTACCGTCCGAAGTACAGATGGCTGTTCTTTACGCCTGAAAGGCCTTCAAGAGTGCTGTCGGATACAGTAACGCTCATCATAGCAACCAGGACTATGCCGCCGATCCAGATCGAAAGCGTCGAATAGAAGGGAGCCATCGCAGAACCGTAGTTCTCTATCTCGTATACCTTGTGAGTCTTCAGCGAAACAGGCGCTGCCAGGAACTGGGACAGTGCTTCTCTGTTCTCCGATAACAGCGATCTGAGTTCCGAGAAATCACCGCTCTGCTGCATCTGCTCCAGCTTTGTGATCATACCACTGACCTTAGATGAAGCTCTGTCCAGAAGTGCACCCGAATTGTCGAGCGCGTTCTGTATCGCCGCAAGATCCGATGTCGCTGAATCAGTCAGTTCGCGGATACCGTCAACGCTTTTGTCCAGCTGCCTGAGCAGATCGGAAATATCGCTGCCTGCACTGCCCAGTGATGCTGAAAGCTTGTTCAGTATGCTCTTCACGTTGTCTTCATATTCTTTTTTCACGCTGTCTATGCCCTTGACGCTCTCATCTATCAGCTTGTCGAGCTCTTTCTTGGCAGTCACGACATCCGTTGCCGAAGTCCTGAGAGATTCCGCTGTGGATTTCAGACTTTCGCTGAGCTCCGTCTGCGTCGCTATCGATGCATTGAGCTTTGCAACGATCGGTTCTGTCAGCGCGGAAAGCTCAGGATTGCTTTCGCCGAGTGCCGCGATGGAGTCTCTCATCTCAGTATACGAGCTGATTGTGCCGTCTACCTTTGATGCGACTGTGTCGAGGGTATCTGCCACGGCTCTCGCATCTGCTGCCTGTGTTTCGAATGCCGAATCCACTAGCTTTGATACCTCTTGATAATATCCCTTGCTGGAATCCAGCAGCTTGTTTATGCTGTCTGTGGTTCCGTTCAGCGTGTCGCGTATGTCGGAAACCGTTTTCTGCATGCCGCTGAGAGTGCCCGACCCGTCGGAAGACTGCTTCTTTACATAATCGAGGAAATCTCCTGTCGATCCGGTCAGCTGCTGTATCGACGACGTCATGCCTGAAAACGATTTCAGCGTTTCCGACGAGGCGTCAAGGCTACCGGAAATATTGCGCAGGTTCCTCAGCAGGTTCGATACAAGAGAACCTGTATCTTCTTCATCTGTCATATTGATTACGGACTGCATGACTGTGAGCCCGGTATCGGAAACCGTTTCGATGAATACCTGATTTATCTGGTTCTGTATCGCCGAAGCTCCCTTTTCGGTGACCTTCGGAGCTATGGCGTTCTCCTTTGCATTCGAATAATAGGTGATCTGCGGTTTTTCTATATCCTCTGAGAAAAGGCTCATCATGTCATTGCTGAAATTCTCCGGGATCACTATCGCAGCATAGTAGTCGCCCGACTTCACGCCCTCGACTGCCGTGTCCCTGTTTGTGAACACCCATTCCATCTGATCGTTTTCATGAAGTGTGGACAGTACTCTGTCCCCTATATTTATATCTATCGGTATGAGACTTCCTTCGTAGCCCTTGTCTACACTGGCCACTGCCACTTTAAGGTTTCCCGTGTTCTTATATGGATCCCAGCTGGCAGCGATGTTGAACCACGCGTACAGGCACGGCACCACCGTGAGCCCCATTATCACTATGAGAGCGATGACATTGTTTTTTATACGCCATACATCTCTTTTGAAAATCTGCCATATATTTTTCATCAGTCGTTCTCCTCTTCGATCATGTGGATAAGGTCTTCCGAAGTTTTGCCGCTCATTTCAAACTGTTCCTGCATCCTGTCGTGTACGTATTCGATACATATCAGATATACAGACAGGAAAATGAGCGACAGTATCCACAGCACGAGGAACAGCATCCTCGCTTTCACTACCAGCATCAGAACCAGGAATATGAGCGGTATCACGATCATGCAGATGAATCCGCGCTTGATCAGATCCGGATACATTCTTTCAAAGCGCACGTATCTGGCCATGAGCCGCTGTTTACCGTACTCGTCTCGCATAAGAGTTTTGAGCATAGTCCTGATCTTCGGTCTGTCACTTCGCGACGTTTCCGTGTCGCATATCATTATTTCCGTTTCGCTGAGCCTGCTGTCAGTCATATGGTTGAGATTTATGAGCAGAGGTCTCAGTATCAGTCCGACGAGAAGCGCGATCCCCGCAAATACGATAAGAATCAGGATATTTCCTATATAGCGGAATCCATAGAAGCCTGCTATGCATTCACGCATAGCATCTATGCCGTACGAGAACGGCAGCAGCGGATAAAGCTTCTGGAAAAAAGAAGGCATCATCTCTATCGGATAGGTTCCCGAGGAACCCGGTATCTGCAGTATTATGAGTATGACTGCAACAGCCTTTCCTATATGCTTGAATGTGATCGCAAGCGCGTAGATGATGTTCACGTACACGAATGCGCACACCAGTCCTGTGAGTATGAATACAAAAGGATGGACGCACTGCACTCCCAGCAGCAGCAGATCTCCCAGGCATACGATGAAAGCCTGGACCAGCGCCGCGGCGACATACAGCATCCATCTGCCGAAGTATGCATCTGTCGCAGTCAGTCCGTGTGCGAGCCCTTCCTTGTCTACCTCCTGCTTGAGTATCGATACGAGTATCAGCCCGCCTACCCAGATGGCGAGGTTAGTATAGAACGGTGTCATTCCCGATCCGTAGTTTTCGACATCGTAAAGCACATCGGATCTCATGCTCACAGGTGAAGCCATGAAGTCAGAGATGGCCTCTGTGTCGAGTCCTTCGAGAGAAAGCAGCTTTTTGTACATCTCCGAGCTCTGCAGCGCCTTTATGTCGTTTATTATATTTTCCAGATCCTGATCCACGAGCTTGAGTATGTTGCCGGTCTGCGCCAGAGCCGCAGCGGTGGAATCGAGACTGGTGCCGAGCTGCTGCAGTACACCTCTGAGCTGTTTCGTCACAGGCTTCACACCGGCCAGCGTTGCTGACAGGCTGCCGCTTACCTGTGCCAGATCGTCCAGCGACTGATTGATCTTCGGCAGCAGGTTCTGGTCGAAATCGCCCCTGAAATCCTGCAGTGATTTTCTGTTCTGCTCTGCGATCTTTTCAAGCTCTGTGCGTGTCTCCTGTGCGGCAGTCACTGCTTCGCCGATCGCGGCGTTGCCGCTGCTGAGTGAATCGAGCAGATCGTTCAGTTCCTTGTTCTGAGTTTGGAGCTTAGCTATCTGCTGAGCGATCTGAGCCGAGAGCTGCGAATCACTGCCGACCTTGTCGTTGAGCTCTTCGAGCTTCTGGAGTATCTGTTCGTTCTTTTTGATGAGTTCATTTGCTGAAGCTATATCTGAGTCTACGGCTGCCGAGGCTTTCAGCACTTTTGTCTCAAAAGCGCCGAGCTTTGTGGATGTCGAGACAGCTATATCGTTCAAAAGTATGTCGCCGTCCGAAAGCGTCTTTGAAAACTGTGCAGCGAACTTTCCAAGTGCGATACGGCTCTGTGTCAGCAGATCCGATGTGTCTCCGAGCGCCGAAGACGCGGCATCTGCAGCAGTATCGACCTTGTCAAGCGACTTTATGGTACTCTGTATCACATCGTCCGACCTGCTTACGGTGTTCTGGAAGTTCGTAAGCACGGTCTGGTATTCACTGATGTTCGCACGCACTTCCGCTATTTCAGAGAAGAGATGCCAGTCTGTGCTGCTGATGTCTCCCGCGATATCATCTGCCGCGGTACGGATGATATCAGCAACGGCCTCCGAAGCCACCGATGAGAAAGTGTCATTGATCTCGTGCTGTATCGTTGTCGCGCCGGTATCCGTTATCTTCGGTGCGATAGCGTTCTTTTTCTCATTTATGTAATAGTCCAGTTCAGGCTTTTTCAGATCGCCTGACAATATGCTGACGAGCGATTCGCTGAAGTCTTCCGGAATGACTATCGCCGCATAGTAGTCACCGGATTTAACGCCTTCCTTCGCCTTTTTTTCACTCGTGAAAGTCCAGCCAAGCTGGTCGTTCTCCTTGAGATTTCCTATTATCGTATCTCCTGCATTAAGCGTGATCATCTCGTTCACTGCACCCTTGTCGTTGTTCGCGACAGCGACTTTGATCCCCTTAGTATTGCCGTACGGATCCATATTGGCTGCGATGTTGAACCATGCATAAAGCGACGGCAGCAGGCATACGCCCACCATTACGAGTGCTGCGGCTCTGTTTCGCAGCAGCCTTTTCACATCGCGGCTGAAAATCTGGAATGATGTATTCATAAGAACCTCCTGTATTAACAGATACATTTTAAATCAAATTCACAATGTTGTCTATAGGCAGTATCAGTTTGTTGTACAGAAAAACGGCACCGCCGCGACAGTGCTTATCATCTGTCGCGGCGGTGCCGTTTTTTAGTTCAGGAATCAACATAGTGGTATTATTTATTTTTGACAGAACAGTTTACTTTGAATATACCGTCTCTCCTCCGACGACGGTCATCAGGACGTCCATGCCGAACATCGCATCTTTGTCGTATGCGCACTCGAACACATTGCTGTCCAGGATCGTCAGATCTGCCAGTTTTCCCGGCTCCAGACTGCCAAGCTCCGCCTCACGGTCGGCAGCGAACGCCGAACCGTACGTATAAGCCTGCAGACTGCTGTGAACCGTCAGCTTTTCATCAGGTGAGAACCCGCCTTCAGGCTGCAGCTCGTCGGTAAGTCTCGTAACAGCCCTGAATATGCCGCGGAGCGGATTCAGCTCTGTCACAGGATAGTCGGTACCGAACGCAAGTCTGCCGCCCGTGTCGGCGATGGATCTGAACGGCCAGGAGTATCTCATTCTCTCCTCGCCTATCATCGTGTGGAAAGGATGCTCGTAAAAGCTGTACTTAGGCAGATGGTCAGGCTGTACGGATGCTATGACCCCGAGCTGTCCGAAACGTTTTATATCATCAGGCGATATCGCTTCTATATGCTCGATACAGTGTCTGAGGTCTCTGTCGCCGTACATGCTTTTCGCATATTCGAAAGCGTCAAGCCCCAGACGCACCGCACCGTCTCCGCATGCATGCAGCCTCACCTTTATATCGTTTGCTGCCATCTGCGCGACACGCTCTTTCAGGTGTTCGGGATCTATCATCGGCTCGCTCCTGAACCCGGGCATATCGGTGTAATCTTCGAGCATGAACCCGGTGTGACCCATAGGCGTGCCGTCCAGAAAGTCCTTAACGCCTATGCATCTGAGCATTTCTGAGCTGTAAGCCTCTTTAGTCCTGAGTATTTCATCTATCTCTTCCTTGAAATCTATGGCAAAGTTTATCCTGACGCTGAGCTTTCCTTTATCTTCAAGGATCCTGTACGCAGGCTCTGCCCTCACGCCGTAAAGCGGCAGATCTCCGACAGAAGTGATGCCGCAGCGGCCTGCAGTCTTTGCAAACGCCTCTGCATATCCTGAAAGCTCTTCCATGCTCATCTCACTGAGGATACTTCTGAGCATCGGTATCACGGCTGCTTCATGGACATAGCCCGTCGGCTCGCCGTCAGCGTCTCTGAAATAACTGCCGTTTTCGGGATCCGGAGTATTTCTCGTGATGCTGAACCTGCGCAGAGCCTCGCTGTTGAGCCATGCTCCGTGGCATTCCTTGTTCAGAAGAAATACCGGCGTATTCTTAAAATACCTGTCGAGACTTTCCCTGGTTGGCAGTTTGGTGCCGGGCCATCTGAAGTTGTCCCATGCTCCTCCCATGATCCAGCGGCCACCGCTGTCATCGCTGTTCTTTGCATACAGCATCGCCGCAGCTTCCTCCTCGCTGTCCGCATGTCTCAGCACGCCGTCCTTTTCCATGAAAGCGCCCGTAAGGGAATGCACGTGAAAATCGTGGAATCCCGGCATTATGAAGTTATCTTCAAAGTCGAGCACTTCGGTATTCCCGTCGATATGCTCCGCGGCTTTGTCTGCCGTGCCCGCAAAGATTATCCTTGAGCCTTCACAGATCACGTAGCCGTCTATCAGCTCAGGCGAGACGGCAGTGTAGATGTTCCTGCACCTAAACGCTCTCTTCTTCATCTTCATCCCCCACCTCGAATACTCCGTTCTTTACTTCTCTTATATAAAGGAATGCAGTTACCGGCCCGTAAAGGATCGCAGCCGCGCCCATGAATACGGGCAGCACTATATCTGATCTGCCGATCGTCAGTGCGCCGATCAGCACAGAGCACAGCAGGCATATGATCGCCCATCTGTATGCGAGTTTGGTCTTTTTTTCTTCACTAAGTTCTTTTTTCATATTAACCCTGCCTTTCTCATGCGGTGAGAGTCTTGTTCTCTTCGCCTTTGTAGGTCAGCTTTGCAACGATCACATATACCAGCACGCTGAATATTATGCATGCCACGTTTGCAGGTATACCTCCCGGTGTGCCGAGAACGAATTCCCATACTGCATATGCCACGATAGTGAGCAGCAGACTCCAGAATCCGGCTGACGGAGTCTTCTTTTTGTAGAAGAGTCCGAGCATGAGCGGCACGATAAATGCTGCGACCTGGAATCCTCCGCAGTAGTAGTATGCTTTGGAGATGCCGTCTGACCAGAAATAAGTAGCGACGATCATGAACAAGCCGACGATCCAGATAACGAGTCTCGTGCCCCATACTTCAGCCTTGTCACTGAGATCAGGTTTGAAGAAACTCTTGATGATATCATGCACTACTACAGCTCCGCATATCAGATAGTCTGCGCTGACTGTTGACATTACTGCTGATAACAGCGCTGCCACAAACAGACCTCTCAGGCCTATCGGCAGAGTCGTGAACACTACAGCCCAGAAAGCTTCCGACGGCGCCTGCGATGCAGCTTCAGGGAAGAGCACCAGTGCAGCCATTCCGGCGAATACCATTACCGTACTGAAGAACAGTCCGAATATCATGATGCATGTGTATGAAACCTTGATATCTCCGCCCGACTTGGATGATCCGAATCTCTGGTATGACTGAGAGTTCGCATACATTGCCAGCGCACTGATCACCCATCCTAGTATCGACAGGAATCCGTTCCCGCCAGTGACAGTCATGAAATCAGGATTTACAGCTTCCACCTGATCGAACAGTGTGGCGAATCCTCCAAAGTGATTGAAAAGTCCGAAGCAGAGCACGCCTGCCGATACGGACATCACGACGAACTGCATCATATCGGTCACCGCAAGGCCCCAGAGCCCTGACAGCGATGTGTAGAATATGATTATCACGCCGAGAGCAGCGAAAGCCAGCCACATGTTCATTCCGGTAACGTATGCTATCACCGAGCCGCCCGCTGTCAGCAGCGCTGATTCATAAAGGAAAGGCGGCAGCATGCCGATAGCCATGATGAACTTCGTCTTTCTGTCGTACATGTATGCCATCAGGTCCGGCATCGTAAGCACCCAGTCAGGTATCTTGTTCCTCACGAGAGGCCCTATCCACACGGCGAGAGGAAGTCTCAGTATCGCCGTAGGTATGATGTATATGAATATGATACATATACCCATGGTCGTACCGCACTCAGCGAGTCCGACTATAGTCCACGAGTCATACCAGCTTGCGGCGCCCACACCTACGAGAACAGGTATCGTGAGTCTTCTCGACGCCACGAAAAAGCTCTTCATGTTCTTGCTTGCTCTTTTACGCATCGTCAGACCGACGGATATGATAGCCACGAAATACGCGACTATTATGAGCCAGTCGATCGATGACCATATTTCAGAAAAATTAACAGCCATTTGATTCCTCCTTTTAGAAATTATTATCCACTCTGTATTTCAGCCCCAGCACATGCTCGCTTTCCACGGCGAACTCATCGAGATATGCGTATCTCATGTTCGGGTATTTTCCTTTGTAGATAATTTCCATTTCAACGGCAGGTCTGTAGAAGATCTTCTCGCTGCTCAGGTAAAGCGCTGCGTTGCGTCCGTAAAACTTTTTCATTATCTTGAATTGTATGTAGTCCTCTGCTCTGCTTTCCATATCGGAAAGCGTGTTCGCTGTCTTTATCACGGTCCGTTTCGCAGTATCGAGTTTTCCTTTCACGAGAGGGAGCTGCCCGCTTTCGTAGATATCATACTGAAACGGATGCATCTCGTTGACATCCAGCACCACGGCCACCTTGCCTTCTTTTGTCAGACCTTTTTTCTTGAATAAAATATTGCGCTCAACACGGAAGTCATATTCGAGATAACAGTAAGGCACCCATACGTCTGTGACTCTCCCGATATCAAACTTCATCATCGGCTTACCGAAAATACTGCCGTGCAGGAGTCTGAGTTTGCTCTCTATGGCCTCCTGTCTGTCAGCCACCTGTTTCGTGTGATATTCGCCGGTCTGCGGTTCCGCTGTGCGCGGCGCCGTTTTCAGACGCTTCACCACCGTATCTCTCATTCAAAATCCTCCTTTCTATAGTTTGTCGGTCGAAGACCGACATTAAGGTATCCTTTAGGGTTTCTATAGTTTGTCGGTCGTAGACCGGCATTAAGGTATCCTTTAGGGTTTCATTTATTTGTCGGTCGTAGACCGGCATCAGGTTATCCTTCAGGATTTCTTTGATTTATCGGCGGCAGGCCGGCATGGCCCCGGCACCGCCCTGAACGAAATATACTATGAGGCATATCGTACTTTTATGTACGTCCTCATCCACTGCCCTGAAACATTAAAAATGCCGTCTGAGATACAGCGACATTTTTAATGTTGTTGTCAATATATTACTGGAGGTCGTATGACACTATATTTCTTTTACAGTTTCTTTCCACTTGTACGGATATCCCGTGCCCATCATCTTGTCTATGAACACTTCAGGATCGAGTTCATCCGCAAATACGATACCCTTCGGCATATCTATCTCGTCGATCAGCATCGTTCCTGTCGCGAGAGGCAGCGATACGTATACGAGAGCTGTTCCGTAAAGCTTCTTCAGTTCAGGCCCCGGAGCATTCATCTTAGGGCAGTTTGCCGTCCATGCGATTTTCTTTCCGTCTTTTTCTCCTGCCACTTCCACAACGAGTTCGATGAATGCAGTCTTGTCAGCGTACTCGAGCTGTTCGTCAGTAGCGCCGAAGATATTGTTCTGAGGAGGCGGCACCATAGCTGTCACTACATCGATAGGTGCTACTTCCACATCTCCTACCCTGATCTTATCCTGCGAGCACAGTCCCATAGCATAGAACATCGCAGGCTGATACATCATGTAATATTTGAAATCCACGTCCTTCACGCCCTTGAACGTAGCCGGCATGCTGTAGATCTCCTCATGCGAATGGTGCGTAACAGGCAGATGTCCTACCGGTTCAGGGAAATCCCACATCTCCAGTCCGCCGAACGGAGGATACTGCACGTATTTTCCATCCTCCAGCGCGTATGTCGGAGCAGCGCAGTCGATAAGAGCCTGCTTCGGCGACCATCCCGGATTCCATGGTCTGAGCACCCAGTCGTATTCGTGTTCGCCCGGAAGATGAGTTGCCTTTCCTATCCTCATCTTGATGCTGTCCACTCTGTCGAGTCTGTTTGCAAGTCTTCTCGCCAGCACGTTAGTCCATCCCGGAGCAAATCCGCATCCGAACAGCGCGGTCAGCCCCGCCTCTTTGAACTCCCTGCAGAGCGGCATATCCTCGATCGCAACGCCTTCGACGAACTTATCCCAGAACGGCACGTCAAAAGCTGTGTTTATATAATTAGCCTTTGCCTTGAGCGCGCCCTCCATCACATAAGGCACCATCCACGGCATTACCATGTCGACTACGACATCGACGCCCTCGGCAGCTCTCGCCACGTCGTCAGGGTCAGTAGCATTCACCGTTCCCGTCCTGACCTTGTCACTGCCTATATGATCTGCTATCGCTTTTGCAGTTTCTTCCTTGAGATCGACTATCCTTATCTCCTCGATATTATCCTGTCTGGCCAGTATAGATGCGCATGAGCCGCCCTGTCCGCCGGCGCCTACTATCAAAACTTTCATCCTGTTTCCTCCTGTCATGTTACATGTTTTTTCAACTGACCATATATAGAGCAACATGCATGCCAAACTATTCAGAAAACTTTTGATTCATTTCGTGCAAAGCGCACTATCGTTGGAATTTCAACGTTTTTTTATTCTCATGCAAAGCCGCAGCATACCTTCTTGCCGACGCATCTGCAGCCGTCGAGGCGCGTGAAGGCATAAGAAAAGGTTCCATTTCTGGAACCTTTAGATGTATTTTTTGTATCTGATGCGATTTTCAGCCCTTTCAGGGTTGCAGTCCGGAACCTCTCAGGTTTCATTTCTGGAACTTCCCTTGTTCAACCCGTATTTGCTCAGCTTTCTGGAAAGCGTCGCCTTGCTCATGCCAAGCACTTTTCCCACTTCGCTTGCTTTTTTCCCGTGAGTATCCATCATCGTTTCGAGTATATAGCGCTCATACTCGTCCATGAGCTCTGTCATCGTTTTGTTTTCAAGCTGAGGAGTATATGATGCCTTTTGCTCGACCGGCACGCCAAGTGCGCGTTCGACCTGGAATCTCGTTATCACATCGCCGTCAAAGCTGATGATGATGCGCTCGATTATATTCTCCAGCTCTCTGATGTTTCCCGGCCACTCGAACTGCTGCAGCGCTTCCACAGCTGCATTCGTGATAGCCTTGTTCATCTTGTAGATCGCATTGAAATGATCGATAAAATACGTCGTAAGTGCGGCGATATCCTTTTTTCGCCCTCGCAGCGGCAGAAGTTCCAGCGGCATCACATTGAGTCTGTAATACAGATCCTGTCTGAACGTTCCTTCATCCACTGCCTTCTGAAGATCCCGGTTTGTCGCGGTTATCAGTCTGACGTCAACAGGTATCACCTTGCTGCCGCCAACGTGCATGATCTCCTTTTCCTGAAGGACTCTCAGCAGTTTCGACTGCAGATGTACGGGCATCTCGCCTATCTCGTCCAGAAACAGTGTGCCTGTGTTCGCCATTTCAAACAGTCCCATCTTGCCTTTTTTGCTTGCTCCTGTGAACGCACCCGGCTCGTATCCGAACAGCTCTGACTCCAGCAGATTCTCAGGTATCGCTGCACAGTTGATCTTTATGAAAGGTCTGCCGGCTCTGCCGCTGTTCTGATATATGAAATTTGCGAAGACTTCCTTGCCTGTTCCAGACTCGCCTGTAAGAAGCACCGTAGTGTCAAGTTTGGCTATGCGCGCAGCCTTTTCAGCAAGTGTCTTCGTTTCATCGTCTTCCGCTATCATGTTTCCCCACATGACGATGTTCTGATTCTTGAGATATTCGATCTCTTTTTTTATCTTTTCATTGTCTTCATTCTGTTCGCGCAGCAGATCCCTGAGCACGAGAGTCTCCGTGATGTTGCGTTCTGTGCACACTATCAGATCGATGCCGTCATCGCCGCAGTAAAGAGGTGTGCCGGTCACGAACACCTTATCACCGTCCCCGAGGTTCTGTATGATATCCTCTTCCTTTCCGCTCTTCAGCGTCCGCAGTGTTACCGAATTCTCGACGAAGCCCATTTCTTCAAGTTCAGCCATATTCTTGCCGAGCACTTCCTCTCTCGTCAGGCCGCCGGTCTTGCACGACTCGTCATTCAGGAACACGGTGTTCCCGTCTCCGTCTGTTATGTAAACTCCGACTTTGAGGCAGTTGAGTATATCCAGCAGTATCCTGTAGTTCTTCCTGATAAAATCCTTATACATGTGCACACCTTTTTTATACCGATTTATTCGCAAAATTCCGACTTTTATTTATGTTACAATGATATCATCATGTGTTACAAAAGTCCATAGCCGTGTGATCTGTTATCCGGCGTTACTTTTTCGATACATCCTGAACGACTATCTCGCTCGCCTTTCTGTCTGTTTCTCTCATTATGATCTCGCATATCTTCGTGACCATGCTCTGATCCAGCTCTTCGGTGTTCACCGTCACGTTGACTCCGCTGTCCGTTATCACGACGAATGTCTCCGGAAGCCCCTTGTTCTTTATCAGTGTTTCAACGGTCTTCTCCTGTTCCATGCAGTTCAGTAGCCGCATTTTTTCGGCCGACGCCTCCTGCTTTTCTGCCTTTGTCGAAGCAGAGCTTTCGGCATCGGTGAGCATCGATATTATCTTGTTTCGCTCCATGTCCAGCGTAGCCCTCATCTCCTTGAAATAAGCGTCGGTATTTTCAAGCTCGGAAACATCGTCCGACGTCACCAGCGCAGATTCGTCTACACTGCCGCTGCCTTCCTTTTCCTCCTGAACGTTCAGGCTGTCCACCAGCACATCACCGTCGTGAAGCGGCACATCGTCGCTGGCAGTCCTGTCTGCGCCTCCTGCTCCCGTGATCGAATAGACGCATACGCCTGCTGCCAGCAGCATCAGCGCCGCGACCTTCTTCTTATTGCCCTTTATAAAAGATATCACTGATTTCTTATCGCTCATTTGATGTTTCCCCCTTTTCGCCTGAACTCCTGCCGGCCGCATCCCCGGAGCTTTTCACCGACTTCTTCACAAAGACCTCCACACTGGTCGACGGTATGTTGAAAACCGCGGTGACAGCGTTGATCAGATCATTTTTGACTACAGGATCTCCGGCTCCCTGCGCAGTCACTATCACTCCGCTGACACGTTCACTGCTGTCGTGCTGCAGCATCACGTCGACCTCGCCGACTCCGTCTATATCCGCGAGTATGCTGCACAGCTCGGCTTCCGTACCGCCGTCTTCATCTATGATCTGTTTCCTGCCGTCTCTGCCCTGAGTGAACACGTCAAAGGAAAGCAGTATCACCGCGATGATGATCAGCAGCGCTGCAGCCTTTACACATCTGTCCCTGAAGCCCGGATCATTTCTGAATTTTTCCAGCAAAAGACTCTACCTCCTCTTTCTATGTATATCTGAAACTTTCACCGATATTCCACCGCGATATAAATGACGGGATACAGGATCGTAGCCATTATCACGAGTGAGAAAACGAACTTTACGTATTTCCCCATTGATGAATCAGGCAGCAGGATCTCGATGAATGAAAGCGCGAGTATTATGATGAAAAGGCTGCTGACCCACTGTTTCACGATATCCGTCATAAGCTGCCTCCTCCCATACCCATGATGATAGTAATGAAGATAAGGAACATGAATGCGCCGGTCGCCAGCACCACGGTCATCGTCACTGCGGCGTTGCCTATCTCGTTCAGACTGTCCGAGATGTTCTTAGGCGCAACAGGCTCTGCTGCGATCGCTATCAGCTTGTATACTGCAGCAACGGACAGTATCTTCACGACCGGACCTGCAAGCAGCGAAAGCAGTATGATGATCCCGATAACGCCCACGGCATTTTTTATAAGCCCGATGCAGCTGAGCACCATATCAAGAGAGTCTGCTGCAAAGCCGCCGACTATGGGCACGAAGTTGTCTATCGAAAATTTCGCCGTATCTATGAGTATGCCGTCCGCAGATTTCGTCACGATCCCCTGCACCGCTGTGATACCTGTGAATATCGTTATCATCAGACCCGTGAGGAAAATCGCGCCTTTCCTTAAAAACGTCGACAGCTTTTTTACATAATCTTTTTCTGTTAAACCATTGATCATCACGAAGACCGCCGACAGAAAAACGAGCGGCAGGACAACGTGCTGCATAAGGAAGTCGAATCCAGTGACAGCACCTGCCATGACGGGATCCATGATGCTCCCCGACGAGATCCCGCCCATCGAGATCAGCAGAGGTATCATTATCGGCAGCAGGATCTCCATCGCCGAGGCCATCGTGCCGATCGTGCTCGAGCAGTAATCGTAGGTCTGATAGAAATTGCCTATGCAGAGCGCTGTGATGATGATGCCGCATATCATCGTGCCGAGCGACGAGACCGTTTTGCTGCCGAACGTGTTCGAAAAATTCGTCAGCAGCCCCGTCACTATGCATATTGCCAGTATCTCGCAGCCTATAAACACTGACGATCTGACTTCCATCAGAAAAAGATCAGTCAGATTTTTTATGATGCTGTCCGTATCGAAGATCGGTCTGCCGTTTATCATGCTGTTTATTATCTGCTCTACGGTCATGTCTCCGAATATGCCGCCCTGTCCGGCCGCATCCGACATCATGCTTTCGAGCCCGGACAGATCCATCGAATCGAGCTGTCCGTCTATTATCGTCTGGTAATCCATATCGTGCCCTTTCCATCCTCTAGCCGATAAGCGAACCGATCAGCTCCAGCACAGCCGTCAGCACCGGCATGGCGAGACAGAAAATTATCACCTTTCCCGCCAGTTCGACCTTGGATCCGATCGTCGCCTCACCGGCGTCTCTGCACAGCTGCGCCGTGAAGTCCGTCACGTATGCCACTGCCAGCACTTTGAGTATGACCGGGAAAAACGTCCTGCCGTATACCACATTATCGTATATATCCCCCAGAAAATCGAAGACGTATACGAGTCTGTCTATTATCGTGACGAAAAGTATCACCACTGTGGCGAGTATTATGTAGATCGTCAGCTCCCTGTTCACGCTTTTCATTAGAGCCGCCAGTAGCACTCCGGTCAGCGCCAGCGCAGCTATCCTGATGATTTCCATGCCGTTCACCTAAAACTCCAGGAATGTCCTGACAGTATCAAAAAATTCGCTTATCATCTGTATCACCAGCATCAGCACCACGATCACCCCGGCCAGCGTCGTGAGCATCGCCTGCTCCTCGCGCCCCGCCTTGACCAGCACCTGGTTGAGCACTGCGATCGCGATACCGATAGCCGCTATCTTGAATATTATATCTATCTCCATACCTCAAACTCCCGATTTCCGTACCTGCCGTCTGTACTGCGGTGCACGACCCGCTGCGAACGGTATCGCCCTCTCTGCGATCCCGCTGTGCCGCAGTGTGCGGCCTTCTGCGAACGCCTGCATCATCATATCAGCATCACTGCGATGACCGCTCCCGCTGCCATTCCGAGCCCTCTGTACATCCTGCCCTGCTTTTTCTCCTGCTCTCCGGCGTCCGCTAGACATGTCTCAAGCCGTATCACTGCCGGCTTTATTATATCCTGCTGTCCTTTCGCATCGCTCCTGCCGAGCCCCGCCGCGATATCGCGCAGGACCGCCGTGTCTCTTTCGTGCAAAGGGCAGTTTTTCGCATTTTCGCTGAGCGCAGCCTCCCACGAGTCTGCGAGCGGTCTCTGTTCTTTCATGCAAAGGCTGCAGCTGTGGAGCACGTCTGAGAACCAGCATCGTTTCAGCTCCGACACTTTCATGAATGTCTTCGCCAGATGATCCTGTCTGTATGTGATCTCCACCGCGAGCAGTCTTATCAGCTCGAGCGCGTTTTCCAGCTCTCTGCGCCTTGCCGCATAGCCCGAAGACTTGATGAATCCGAGCGATGTACACCCCGCGAATATCAGTATGCATCCTGCGATCTTCAGCATCCTACGCACCTCTGGCTGCTTCCCGCACACCCGAAAGCTTCATGATGCGCTTCACCGTTCCCGTGCACGGCTCTGCCGACAGAAATATCAGCGTCTCGAACACATGCCTGCGTATCAGCTCGCCCACAGCTGAGTTTTCCACATCTTCAAAGCTGCTGCCGTGTATGGTCGTTATCGTCTTCACCCCTGCGCAGAGCGCGGCTTCTATGGCTCCCACATCTTCGTGCCTGCCTATCTCATCCGTTATGATCACGTCAGGCGACATCGATCTTATCAGCATCAGTATGCCTTCGGCCTTCGGGCAGCCGTCGAGTATGTCCGTCCTGCTTCCGAGATCGTAGCTGCTCTCGCCGCCTGTGCAGCCTGCGATCTCCGAGCGCTCATCGCATATCCCGACTCTGTATCCGCGGTAGCTCAGCGTCCGTGCCAGATCGCGCAGTATCGTCGTCTTGCCGCATTTAGGCGGTGAGATTATGAGCGTGTTTCGTATCGTGTTCAGCGACTTGTCGCATACCGAATCTATCACCTTTGCGGCTGCGCCTATTATCTGTCTGCTTCTCCTGATATTTAGCGACGAAATGTCTTTGATAAGATGAACGTTCCCGTCTCTGAGCGTCACGGTCCCGCATATCCCTACGCGGTGTCCGCCCTCTATCGTGATGTATCCCTTCGAGAGCTCATCCTCGTATGCGTAGTACGAATAGTCCAGCAGTCTGTTCAGAGTCTCGTCCAGGATCTCAGGGGTCATCAGCCTGCGGTCATGCAGACTTATCTCCCGCCCGTCGCCTATCACAAGCGTGTCCTGAAAAGTCTTCAGCCGTATCTCCTCGAATTTATCCAGGATGCTGTCGGGCAGCTGCCTTATCCTGTCATCGACGGAAGCCGGCAGCTTGCGCAGTATCCTCTCTGTGTTTCTGTCCATCACTGCACCTCTTTCTTTTGTGATTTTCTATATAACAGATATATTCCTTGTCCACGAAATTATTCATGGAATTATCCCCGGAAATGAGATGCAGAAGGATTTTTGCGCCTGACGTTGCTGTTTTTCGCAAAAAAAAACCAGCTACCGTCATCAGACATAGCTGGTTTTTACAGTTTATTTTCCGAGTCCTTATTCGAACAGCCCGCTCACGATGATTATCGCGACTCCGGCCAGCGCTCCCAGGAGCGAGACCCACTTGTTTTTCGTGTGCAGCAGATGCACCAGCAGCTCGAAGAACACGATGTATATTATCATTCCCAGCGTCAGTGCTATCAGTATGCCGACGAGGAAATCGCTTATCAGGAACCACAGGCCCTTCATTATAAGGCCGCCCGCAAAGGTGGAAAGTGCTGCAGCCATGATGAATGCGATCTTTCTGCTTCGCTTTTCCTTTACGAGAGTCGAATATATGATCATGCCCATCGGTATGTTGTGCAGACCAACGCCGAACGCGATCATGATGCCGACGTTGAGTGAACCTGCAGCCATGCTGTATACAGCCATCCCTTCGATTATATTGTGAAGGATTATCGCTACCGAAGACATTATCCCTATATGTATGACGTTTTCAGTCGTGCAGTGGTGCTCCAGCCCGTGTGCCGTATCGTGATCAGGTATGAAATGGTCGAGCAGCTTCAGCATGGCTATGCCCGCGAGCACGCATACGATAAGCAGCACGATATTGCTTCTTCCCAGATTTTCCATAGCTTCGGGAAACAGCTCCGTCACCGCCAGCGCTGTCATGGTGCCAAAGGCCACCGATATCGATATCTGCTCTATGAGCTTTCTGTTTCTTGCAGTACGCGCTATGAACGCACCTGCCAGAATGAATATTCCAAGTAAAAAAGTTATCAGTAATGACATGTATGCTCCTCTTTTCCATAGTCCCATAGTCCGACAGCAAAGAAGTGACAACACAGGGATGTCATCACTTCTTCATGATATGGATCTATTTCATCTGTTTTGCTGAAATTTCCGTTTCCTTTGTCTTATCGTGCTTATCACGTTTCTCGCGTTTCTCGTGACGGCTGTTTTTATCATGCTTTCCCGAATCATCGCCGTCTTCATCTTCGTCGCTGACAGGCAGTATCTTCATCGTGATCTTCTCGATCCTTCTGTCTTTTATCGAGTCGATCTTGAAAACATAGTTTTCGAAGATTATCTCATTGCCCACGTCGTTCTCATCCGGTATCTCTCCAAGTATATCTATGATGAATCCTCCGAGCGTTTCACTGTTCTCAGATTCGAGATCGACGCCAAGCTCCTCGTCGAGATCGTCGAGATCCATGCTGCCGTCTATCACGTAGGTATCATCCGATATCTTCTGGAATTCAGTCTCTTCCTCGTCATATTCATCGTCGATGTCTCCTACGATCTCTTCTATGATATCTTCCATCGTGACGATCCCGGAAAATCCGCCGTACTCATCGATCAGTATCGCTATATGCTGCTTCTCGGTCTGCAGCTCGACGAACAGCGAATCGATATTCTTCGTTTCCGGAACGAAATACGGCTTTCTCAGTATCGATCTGAAGTCCACGTTGTCAAAGCCTTCTTCTCTGGCCTTGATGAGATAGTCCTTTATGTGAAGGATGCCTATGATATTGTCGCTGTCGTCCTCATACACCGGTATCCTCGAATACCTCAGCTCCATCAGCTCATCGATATACTCTTCCGTAGGAGCGTTGATATCTATCGAAAAGACCTCGGTCCTCGGAGTCATTACTTCGTATGCCAGCAGATCGTCGAATTCAAAGATACTGGTGATCATCTTCTTACCTTCCTCTTTGAGCTCTCCTTTTTCCTGACCTGCTTCGAGCATCGATACGACGTCGTCCTCGGAGTATTCACCGTCGGACACGTCTGTCTTCTGTCTGAATATCTTCAGCAGTATCGTTACGAGCACGGAAAGCAGCCATACGAATGGTTTGAGTATGACCGAAAACGCGCGCACAGGCCTTGCGGCAGCAAGCGCGATCCTTTCCGAATGGAGCGTCGCGATCCTCTTCGGGAAAAACATGCCGAAGGCCAGCATGAAAAACGACAGCACCAGCACGATGATGAACATCGCTATCCCGCTGCTGCACGGCACTCCCAGATCCTCGAGCATACCTGCTGCGATATCTCCGAAGTCAGCTGCAGCCTTTGCACTGGCAAAAAAGCCGACAAGGGTTATCACCACCTGCACTGCGGCAAGCGACTTGTTCGGATCCTCTATGAATTTCGAAAGCACTGCGGCTTTTCTGTTTCCCTCCTGCGCGAGCGTCTTCACCCTTCCTTTGTTCACGGATGAGATCGCTGTTTCCGCAGCAGCGAAACAGGCATTGAACAATATCAGTACGGCTAAAATGATTATCTGCCCCCACATGGGCCCGGCGTCAGATGACATGATTATCTCCTTTCTATGATCAGTTGTCTCTTATCCAGTCGTTATCTGTTTTTCAGTTTTCTGAGTATGAAATTCTCCGCAACGGGATGTTCCATCTTTATCCTGAGTATCTGCTGCGGATGCGGTGCCGATTCGATCGGCTCACCCTCCTCGTTCAGGAGCACGTCGAGCTTCTGTGTGAAAAACGGTGTCCCCGGTCCGAACACTTCGATCTCGTCTCCCGCCACCATCTTGTTTCTCTGCTCAACGACAGCCATCCCGGTCTCAGGATCGTAGCTCTTTACCATTCCTATGAAACTGTAGTCTCGCGTATAATCGCTGGTCTGGTAGTTCTGATCCTCATCGGTCGGCTTGCTGAAATAAAAGCCCGTCGTGAATTCTCTGTGGCTGGCTTTCTTGAGCTCGCTCATCCACTCTGGATCGTACTCGTACCTTTCCGGATCTGCATAGTACGCATCGATGGCACGCCTGTATGCGCTGACTATCGTAGCGACATAAAACACGCTCTTCATGCGCCCTTCGATCTTTACAGACGATATACCCGCCTCAGCCAGCTCAGGTATATGCTCCAGCATGCAGAGATCCTTTGAATTCATTATGTACGTGCCGCGTGCATCTTCCTCCACCGGATAATACTCGCCCGGCCTTTTCTCCTCGACCAGCTTGTATTTCCATCTGCACGGGTGTGCGCACTGGCCTCTGTTGGCGTCTCTGTTTATCATGAAGTTGCTGAGCAGGCATCTGCCGGAATACGATATGCACATCGCGCCGTGTATGAACGACTCCAGCTCCATATCCCCGGGTATGTTCTGCCTGATCTCCCTGATCTCGTCAAAGGTCAGCTCCCGTGCGAGCACCAGTCTCTTCACGCCCTGTCTGTACCAGAAGTTCGCGGTCGCGTAGTTCGTCATGTTCGCCTGTGTGGAAAGGTGCAGCTCTGCGTCCGGCATCACTTCCTGTATCAGCGCTATGACTCCCGGGTCCGACACGATGAATGCATCCACCGGGATGTCCTTTATCCTGCCGAGATATTCTCTCAGCGGCTCGATATCTTCATTGTGCGCGAAGATATTGAACGTCATGTGACATTTCACGTTTTTGCTGTGAGCGTACTCTACGCCTTCTCTTATCTCATCTATCGTGAGATTCCCGGCTCCGGCGCGAAGGCTGAACATCTCGCCTCCGAAATACACCGCGTCCGCACCGTAGTCGACGGCGATCTTCAGTTTTTCAAGGTCTCCCGCAGGAGCTAAAAGTTCCAGTTTTCTCATATGTCTAAATCGCTTCTTTCTATGGGATATACCATTTCTTGTCTATAGTGCTTATCGATACGCCGTCGCCTACCGGCAGCACGCATGTCTCCGCGTATTCGATGTGAGTGATGTACTTTATGAACTCGCGCATTTTCCTGATGCTGGTCTTGTAGCGTCTGCCCGGATCGTATTCATCCGAAGCAGTCATTCCCTTCATCAGCACGTTGTCGCATATCACCATCGCATCCTGTTTGCAGAGCGGCATCGCCAGATCCCAGAATTCTCTGTAATGACTCTTGGCTGCGTCGATGAACACCGCGTCGAAAATCTCCGGATCATCGCTGTTCTCCGCAGCTATCTGAAACAGGACTTCCCTTGCATCGCCGAATCTGACATCCACACGATCTGCAAATCCCATCTCTGAAATATTCGTTTTCGCCACCTCGTACATCTCCGGGTTCGACTCTATCGTCGTCACTCTGCATCCGCATCCGTCCGCAAAGCATGACGCCGAATATCCGACCGCTGCTCCTATCTCGAGCATGTGCACCGGTTTCTTGATGTTGAGGAGCTGCAGCAGCAGTCCTTCCGTATCTCTCAGGATCACCGGCACATGGTTCTTTTCTGCAAATTCGCGAAGCTCCACAAGCTGCGGATTTTCATTCTTGTATAACTTGTCTATATATGCACTTATTATGCTGTTAGTAATATTCATATCAATACCATTTGTTTTCCTGTACTGCCTTGTCGTGTTCCTCGTTAGTCCTGGAGTATATTATAGTACCGTCCTGTGTCGCAAAGAAGAACAGGTAATCCGACTTCTCATAGTTGAGCACGCTGTCGACAGCGCTGCCGTTCACGGCACATATAGGCCCTATCGGCAGTCCCGCGTATTTTCTGGTGTTGTATTTCGAATCTATGTCGAGCTCGGACTGCGTCAGCTCGAGAGAAGTCTTCTGGTTCGCATAGCACACCGTAACGTCGCTGCCCAGATTCATCCCCTGATCGAGACGGTTGATGAAAACTCCTGCGATCTTCGGCATCTCCTCGCTGACGTTGCTGCCTTCTCTTTCGACGATCGACGCCAGAGTGAGCACCTCGTGCACGGTGAACCCGCTTTTCTCGATCTCGCTCTTTCTCGATGAAAGCTCTGAATCTGTCATGTCGAGCATCACCTCAGTCACGTCTTCGATCGTCGGATCCTCTTCCGTGATGAAGTATGTCTCAGGATACAGATATCCTTCGAGAGGATACATGATACCGTCACTGAGTATCGAGTCCGTCAGGAACCAGTACTTGTCTATAAGCTCCTGAAGATATGTCGTGTCTGCCCATTTTGCGATGAGCTCATCTGCGGTGAACGGCATTTCCGCTGCGATCGCATCTGCCACCTCAGGTATCGTCAGTCCTTCTCTGATGATGATCCTGTCCTTGGAGACATAATCGAAATCCCCTGTGTTTATAGCCTCCATCATCTCAGGCAGTGTCATGGACTTGCTGAACATGTAGCTGTTGGCCTGCAGCGAATCGTATCCGCCCAGTCTCGCGTGTATCTTCGCAAAAGTCTTGTTCCTGACAAGCCCGTTTTCGTCAAGTATGTCTATTATAGCCGATGCTCCGCTGCCTGACGGCACTGTTACCGTCACCGTCTCGTCGCTGTTCGCATCGACTGCTCCTATCCCGTGAAGATAAGCTGCTGCTCCCCCTGTTATCAGCACGACAAGCACTGCCAGAATGATGACCAGCATCTTTATCCTGCTGCCCTTTCGTTTCGACATCTATTACCTCGTTTCCGGATAAAATCCATGTTCATTGTTTTCCGGCAAGATCATGAGCACATCTGAACCTGTCCGTCATGCAGGCAGGACTGTATTCATTCGCCTTGGCACCGCCCTGCAGGCACACAGCTCCGCACTGCCGTCAGGATCCATCCGCCATACAGGCGCAGTTCTCTGCACCTTAATTTAATGACGACATGACGGCTGCCGACAGGAGTCGCCCGCTGCGATGTGATTTGCCTGATTTACAAAAAGGGACGTATGTGCGTCCCTTCTGCGTTTGATTGCGATTTATTTTGATCTTCCCAGATATTCTCCTGTTCTGGTATCGATCTTGATAGTTTCACCTTCCTCGATGAAGATAGGAACCTGAACTGTTGCACCTGTTTCAACTGTAGCAGCCTTAGTTACATTTGTAGCTGTATCTCCCTTTACTCCCGGCTCTGTCTCGATGACCTTCAGATCAACGAAGTTAGGAGCTTCCACCATGAATGCGTTGCCCTTGTAGAACTTGATGGTAGCTTCATCGTTTTCACGGAGATATTTGATTGCGTCTTCCACCTGGTCATAAGTGAGCGGAAGCTGGTCGAAAGTTTCCTGATCCATGAAGTAGTAAAGCTCGCCGTCATTGTACAGATACTGCATAGTCTTTGTCTCGATGTGAGCTTTAGGGAATTTTGCATCAGGATTGAATGATTCTTCTCTGATAGCACCTGTCAGGATGTTCTTGTGCTTCGTTCTTACGAAAGCTGCACCCTTGCCCGGCTTTACATGCAGGAAGTCGATTACTACATGCGGATCGCCGTCAATTTCAAAAGTAATACCTTTTCTAAAATCACTTGCATAAATCATAAATATATTGACCTTTCCTTTTTAATTATTAACGAAATCATATGCACTGCTGCATCGTTAAGCCGTATGAACGCTCTGCCGCGGCAGTACCCTTTTGATTATACCAAATTTTCTTACGGTTGCCAAGTACTCAATGAAAAGTGCGGGGACATGGCATTCTCCGGCACTAGCCCTGCTTTGACATTTCCTCGATGATATCCATGCCCATGTCTGCAGATTCTCCTATGATCTTGTAGACGTCGGCCATCATCACTGAAAATCTCATCTGGCACTGCAGATACTGCGCCGCCGACGGATCCTGCATCAGGATCGCCGAAAGCTGCTGCAGCTGCTGGAATGTCTCAGGCGGGATCTGATTTCCCATCATCTGTGAGGCCTGGATCTCCATCTGCTTTTTCATCAGATCCTTGATCGAGGCGCTGAGCTGAGGGTTCCCCTCCACAAGCTTCTTGCTCTGCTCGTACTGCTTGTATTCTTCTGATTCCTTTATGGCTTTCGCCAGTGAATGTGCTTCTTCATATACGTTCATATCGTTTCCTCCTGTTACACTTCAAGGAAGATCGGCAGTATCACCGGTGTTCTCTTCGTCTTGTTGTATATATATTTTCTCAGATTCTCACGCACGGCCGTCTTCATGCCGTTCCAGTCCTTCATGTTCTTCTTCATGCATTCCTGCAACGTTTTCTCCGCGATCCTGCACGCGTCGTCTATCAGTCCCTCGTTTTCTCTGACGTAAACGAAGCCTCTCGATATTATGTCAGGTCCCGAAATGACTTCGTTCGCAGTCTTGTCTATAGCTGCGACGACGATTATCAGTCCTGATTCAGAAAGCAGGCGTCTGTCTCTGAGCACTATATTGCCGACGTCACCTACGCCGAGTCCGTCTACCATTATACCTTCTGCATCTGCCACGTCTTCTTTTATAAATGCGCCGTTTTTCGACACGTTGAGACAGTCTCCGTTCTTGAGGAGGAATATGTTCTCCATCGGCAGTCCGAGCAGATGTGCCAGTTCGGCGTGAGTCTTCAGGTGTCTGAACTCACCGTGTACCGGCATGAAGTACTTAGGTCTGATCAGCGAATGCATCAGCTTCAGCTCCTCCTGACATGCGTGGCCCGAAACATGCGTGTCCGCGATGTCTGAATAGATGACCTCTGCGCCCTTTTCCACCAGCTGGTTCACGACGTTCGCAACTGTCAGCTCGTTGCCCGGTACAGGTGAAGATGAAAGTATCACCATGTCTCCAGGCTTGATCGTTATCGACTTGTGATCCGACGAAGCCATCCTCGCCAGAGCCGACATCGGTTCTCCCTGGCTTCCCGTCGTTATCACCACCAGCTCCTTGTCCGGTATGTGTCTCGTCTTGTTCAGATCTACCAGCGTGTTCGCAGGGATCTTGATATATCCTAGCTCCTTCGCGAGATCGACTACATTCACCATGCTCCTGCCCGATATCGCTACTTTTCTCTTGCAGATCACCGCGAGATCTATGATCTTCTGTATCCTGTGGACGTTAGAAGAGAATGTCGCGATGATGATCCTTCGGTCGGATCTTCTGAAGATGTTCTCCAGAGTCCTTCCCACGACTCTCTCAGACGCTGTGTATCCTCGTCTGAGCACGTTCGTGCTGTCTGCCATCATCAGCAGCACACCTTCCGATCCTATCTGTGCGAGCCTTGCGAAGTCGATCGGCTTGCCGTCGATCGGAGTATAGTCGATCTTGAAGTCTCCCGTATGGAATATCCTCCCCGCAGGAGTCGTTATCGACAGACACATCGAGTCTGCTATGGAATGTGTTATCCTGAGCGCTTCCACGCGGAAGGTCTTTCCGATCCTGAACGTCTCGCCTGCCTCCACGACACGCATCGAAGCCTTGAGGTTGTGCTCCTTGAGCTTGTTCTCTATGAGTCCCAGCGGGAATCTCATCCCGTAGATCGGTATGTTCAGTTCCTTGAGCAGGTACGGTATCCCGCCGATGTGATCCTCATGTCCATGCGTTATGACGAGACCTTTTATCTTTCGTTTGTTGTCTACGAGATATGAAAAGTCAGGTATTACCTTGTCTATCCCGAACATGTCGTCGTCCGGGAAGGACAGACCGCAGTCGATTATCATTATTTCGTTCTCGCATTCGATGGCGGTCATGTTCTTTCCTATTTCGCCCAGACCTCCCAGAGGTATGATCTTCACTCTGGAAGCATTGCTGTTGTTATTCTGTTTTTTCTTCTTATTGCCTGCAGGCGCCTTTCTTCCTGTCGCCTGTTTAGTCGCAGCAGCACCCCTGGCATTGGGTTCTGCCTTTCTTGTCCTTTTTGCGCCGGCAGTATTGTTTTTATTCGTACCTCTGCCGCGGCCTGCCGCATCATTCACCGGTTTCCTGCTCTTGCTCCCAGTATTCCTGCGTGTTCTGGCGGACGTGTTGTCTTTCTTTTCGTTCATAAATTTCCTTTCCCGCCGTAGATTCGTAACGGGTTCTGTCTAGCACGCGCTATCTATTTAACGACGATGTTTATAAGCTTGCCCGGAACAGCGATTATCTTCACGATATTCTTTCCTTCCGTGAGCGCTTTGATCTTGTCGTTTTCTACAGCGATTTTTTCCATATCTTCTCTGGATGAATCACCTGCGATATTTATTTTTTCCTTGATCTTGCCGTTTATCTGTACGACTATCTCTACCGTATCCTTTACGAGAGCGCTTTCATCGTATTCAGGCCACTCCTGCTGGTGTACTGAACCGCCGTATCCCAGATGCTCCCACATTTCCTCTGCAACATGAGGCACGAACGGAGCGAGCATGATGATCAGATCCTTTACAGCTGCGCCGTAAAGACCAGGGTTCACTTCGCCTTCCTTGTATCTGTACATTTCGTTTACCATTTCCATGATAGTACTGATGGCAGTGTTGAAGTTGAATCTCTCGCCGATGTCGTCGGATACCTTCTTGATGGCATAGTTCATCCAGTATGCCATGCTCTTGTCTGCCTCGCTCTTTATCTCATAAGTGTCAGGCACGTCTTTGAAGTTCTGTGAGTATTCATATACCATCCTGTATACACGGTTTATGAATCTGTAGCTTCCTTCAACTCCCTTGTCCGACCAGTCAAGCTCTCTTTCAGGAGGCGCTGCGAACAGTATGAAAAGTCTTGCAGTGTCTGCACCGTACTTCTCTATGATCTCTGCAGGGCTTACGACGTTGCCGAGGGATTTGCTCATCTTTGCTCCGTCTTTGATCACCATTCCCTGTGTGAGCAGGTTCTTGAACGGTTCCTCCTGGCTCACATATCCGAGATCGTAAAGCGCCATCTGGAAGAATCTGGCGTACATCAGGTGAAGTATCGCATGTTCCACACCTCCGATGTACTGGTCGACGTTCATCCAGTAGTCTACCTTTTCCTTGCTGAATGCTTCATCCTTGTTTCTCGCATCGCAGTATCTGAGGAAGTACCATGACGAGTCGAGGAACGTATCCATAGTATCGAGCTCTCTCTTTGCAGGCTTGCCGCATACAGGGCATGTCGTGTCACGGAAAGTCTTGCTGGTAGCAAGCGGTGATTCGCCCTTTCCTGTGAATTCAACGTCTGTAGGCAGCATTACAGGGAGGTTTTCTTCCTTCTCAGGCACCCAGCCGCAGCAGTCGCAGTGGATCATCGGGATCGGTGTTCCCCAGTATCTCTGTCTGGAGATCAGCCAGTCTCTGAGCTTGTAGTTTACAGTCTTCTTGCCTATGCCGTTTTCCTCCAGATACTTCGTGATCTCCACGATAGCTTCTCTGTTGTTCATTCCGTCGAATTTGCCGGAGTTTATAAGCTTTCCTTCTGCCTCGAACGCCTCAGTGAGGTTGTTGAGGTCGATCTTGTCGTTTTCAGGATCCACTACAGGGATTATCTCGAGGTCGAACGCCTTTGCGAAGTCAAAGTCACGCTGATCGTGTGAAGGTACCGCCATGATAGCGCCTGTTCCGTAATCCATCAGCACGTAGTCCGAGATGAAGATCGGCACTTTCTTTCCTGTAAGCGGATTGATGCAGTATCTTCCGATGAATTCACCTGTCTTTTCCTTTGTAGTCGAAGTTCTCTCGATATCGCTCATATGCTGCACTTTATCAACATATGCCAGCACTGCCTCCTCGTATTCGCTTCCCGCGATGAGTTCCCTGAGGTAAGGATGCTCAGGAGCGAGTACCATATAAGTCACGCCGTAAAGAGTGTCAGGTCTTGTCGTGAATATGTCGAGCCCCTTGTCGAATCCTTCTATTTCAAAAGTGACTTCCGCACCTGTGCTCTTGCCGATCCAGTTCTTCTGCATGAGCTTTACCTTGTTAGGCCAGCCCGGCAGCTTTTCCAGATTGTCGAGAAGTCTCTCAGCGTAGTCTGTGATCTTGAAGTACCACTGTGAAAGCTCTTTCTTGCCGACGAGAGATCCGCAGCGTTCGCACTTGCCGTCCACTACCTGCTCGTTTGCAAGTACAGTCTGGCAGCTTGGACACCAGTTTACAGGGTTCTCCTTCTTGTATGCGAGGCCTTTCTTGTAGAACTGTATGAATATCCACTGCATCCACCTGTAGTAGTCAGGATGACATGTAGCCACTTCTCTGTCCCAGTCATATGAAAATCCAAGTTCTTTCAGCTGTTTTCTCATTTCATCGATGTTGTTCCATGTCCAGACGCTTGGTTCCACGTTGTGCTTGATAGCCGCATTTTCAGCAGGAAGGCCGAATGAGTCCCATCCCATCGGATGAAGCACGTTGTAGCCCTTCATCTTCTTGAAACGCGCCAGCACGTCGCCTATCGAATAGTTGCGGACGTGTCCCATGTGAAGCTTTCCTGACGGATAAGGGAACATTTCCAGCACGTAGTACTTTTCCTTGTCCGTGTCCTCTGAAACTTTAAAAGCATCCTCTTCTTCCCATTTAGTCTGCCATTTTTTCTCGATCTCGCTGAAATTATACTTGTCTATCATTTCATACCTCCAAAATTAGTTTATTTCAAGATTTTCACAATCTCCCCAGATTCGCTCTATATTGTATTTCTCACGCATCTCTGCGGTCATCACGTTTATGACCACATCGCCGTAATCCATCAGTATCCATCCTGAGCTTTTCTTTCCCTCTACGCTTTTAGGGAATATGCCTGCCGGCTCGAGCATGTCTTCGACATTGTCGACCAGCGCGCCCATCTGTCTGTCACTGCCGGCTGACGCCATGACAAAATAGTCTGCAAAGGATGCTTTCGGGGATATGTCTATCACCGTCACATCTATAGCCTTCCTGTCGTCCAGAAGCTTTGCGACCTTCAATGACAATTCTTTAGGTTCCATCATAAGTTCTGTTTCTCCTTTAAATAATTCAGCGCATCGACCGTATCCGGATCAAGGTATTCGCCTTTGCTCCTCACGAACTCCACTGACCCTGCCAGCGAGTCCATGCAGGCTCTGTCCAGATCGGTATATGCGGTTTTTCTCAGTTTTTCGACCGACGGATAGTCCCTGCCCGGTTCTATCGCATCTGCCAGAAATATTATCTTCTCAAGTGTGGACATGTCGGCTCTCCCGGTAGTGTGGAAAGAAACGGCATTTATGATATCCTTGTCCGTCACTCCGTAATCCCTCTTAAGAAGCTCGGCTGCGACCTTTCCATGAGAGAGATTGACGTTGCCGGCAAGTCTCTCAGGCAGCCCGAACTCCCGGACGTATGCATCCAGCGTCTCCGGAGCTTCGTTCCTCACCATGTCGTGGCACAGCGCCGCTAACTCAGCTTTCTGCGGATCCTCGCCGTATTGTTTCGCCAGCTTCACGGCCTCCTCAGCGACAGAATAAGTATGCTTCAGACGCGTTGCCTTGAGATGCTGCTCTATATATTCTGTTATCCTATCCTTTGTACAGTCCATTCTGTCTGATATACCTCTCTACTCTCTCGGGGATCAGATCGGTGCACGGGATATCGTTTTCGATGCGGCGTCTTATCTCCGTTGAAGACACGTCGTACTGCCTGTTTTCGATATTTATCACTTCAGTGCCGTATTCCCGGCGTATCTTTTCTATGCAAAGCTGCAGTTCTTCCTGCCTGTATCCAGGTCTGCTGCCTACCAGGTAGGAACAGCTTTTCAGGAGCTCCTGCGCGTTTTTCCACGTCTCTATCTTGAGGAACGTGTCCGTGCCCATTATGAAGTATATGTGGGCGTCGCTGCCGTAGATCTCACTCATCGCTCTTATCGTCAGGTATGTATATGATATACCTTCAGTGTCAAGCTCGTATGAAGATGCCTCCAGCCCTTCGACGTCTGCGAGCGCTTCTTTAAGCATGTTCAGCCGGTCTTCGCCGGATGTGACTTTTTTGTCCAGCTTGAAAGGCTGCAGTCTCGCAGGCATGAATAGCACTCTGTCGAGTCCTGCTTTTTCTCTGCAGTCAAGCGCCAGGTTTATATGCCCCAGATGCACGGGATCGAACGTCCCTCCTAGTATCCCTATCCTGCTGATCGCTGCCGTGTTGTCGGTCTCCATTATTTTTCCTCTGAAACTATCTTTATTCCAAGTTCATCGAGCTGCTGCTGCTCTACCGTGCCGGGAGCTTCGCTCACCATGCACTGAGCCGCCTGGTTCTTAGGGAACGCGATGACTTCTCTGATCGATTTTTCTCCTGTCAGCAGCATCACGAGTCTGTCCATGCCGTATGCGAGTCCGCCGTGCGGAGGTGTGCCGTATCTGAATGCCTCGACGAGGAATCCGAACTTCTCGTCGATGTCCTCCTGCGACATATTCAATGCTCTGAACATATCCTCCTGCATGTCTCTGTCATGGATCCTGATGCTGCCTCCGCCGAGCTCAACGCCGTTGAGCACTATGTCGTATGCGTTTGCCTTTGCCTTGGTAGGATCTGTCTTGAGCAGCTCCGCATCCTCTGCCTTAGGCGATGTGAACGGATGATGCATAGCGTGATAAGCATCTGCCTCCTCGTCGTACTCGAACAGCGGGAAGTCGATGACCCACAGCAGGTTGTACTGTTCGTCGTCGAGCAGTCCCATCTCGTCTGCGATATGTCTTCTCAGGAATCCAAGGCTGTCGAACACTACCTTGTTCCTGTCCGAAACGATCAGTATCAGGTCGCCTGCAGCCGCTCCCATGTGGTCTGCGATCGCCTGCAGCTGTTCAGGTGTGAAGAACTTGTTCACTGAAGACGATACTCCGTCCTCTGCGACCTTCATCCATACCATGCCCTTTGCACCGTAGCTCTTTATCATCTCAGTGAGCTTGTCTATCTTCTTTCTCGTATAATCCTTTGCAGCGCCTGTCACACAGATACCGCGCACGCTGCCGCCTGCTGCGATCGCATCCGTGAACACCTTGAACTCGCAGTCCTTAACGAGCTCTGTGATATCCTGAAGCTCGAAGCCGACTCTGGTGTCAGGCTTATCGCTGCCGTATCTTTCCATCGCTTCATCGTAAGTCATCCTCGGGAACGGCGTTTCGATATCCACGCCCTTCATCTCCTTGAAGACCTTCTTGAGGTAGCCCTCCTGGATCTTGATCACGTCATCCATATCCACGAATGACATTTCGAGGTCGATCTGCGTGAACTCAGGCTGTCTGTCGGCACGCAGGTCCTCGTCTCTAAAACACTTTACGATCTGCATGTATCTGTCTGTACCGCCGACCATCAGCAGCTGCTTGAACATCTGCGGCGACTGAGGGAGCGCATAGAAACGTCCCTGGTTCACTCTGCTCGGTACCAGATAGTCTCTCGCACCTTCAGGCGTCGATTTTATGAGTACCGGAGTCTCGACTTCCGTGAAGCCGTTATCCGAGAAGTAGTCTCTCGTCAGCTTTGCCAGCTTGTGTCTGAATGTCAGGTTGTCCTGCATCTTCTTCTTTCTTAGATCCAGGTATCTGTACCTGAGTCTCAGGTTGTCGTCTACATTGTCGTCATCTTTGATATAAATCGGCGGAGTATCTGCTTCCGAATATATGATGAGATCGTCTGCAAACACTTCTATGTCTCCTGTAGGAAGTTCCGGGTTCTTGGATTCTCTCTCCATGACAGTTCCCTTCACTCCGACAACGTATTCGCTTCTCAGCGTGTCCGCCCTGTCGAACAGTTCCTGCGGGATCTTGTCGTTGAATACGATCTGTGTTATTCCTGTCTTGTCGCGCAGATCGCAGAAAATCAGTCCTCCCAGATTTCTTCTCTTCTGTATCCAGCCGTTCAGCACGACTTTTTCTCCGATGTTGGATTCTCTGAGTTCTCCGCACATGTGGCTTCTCTTAAATATACTCATCTTTCTCTCCTGCTCCTGATCTATTTCATTAATTCTTCTATTATGTTCTCCATCGATACCGTAGTCTGTTCCGATGTCGCCATGTCTTTTATCGCAAAGCTGTTATTTTCCAGCTCGTCCTGGCCTATAACAACTGTCTTCTTCGCTTTTATCCTGTTCGCGTATTTGAACTGGTTCTTGATGTTCCTGCCCATGATGTCCATCTGAGCGCTGACACCCTTCTGTCTGAGCTGTCTCAGCAGCTTGAGACCTGCAGCCTTTGCATCGTCACCCATGAATGCGATGAACACGTCTGTGCCGTCCGGCTCAGGTATCTCTGCTCCGCATGCCTCCATCGTGAGCAGCAGTCTCTCCTTGCCGAGTCCGAATCCGACTCCCGGAGTTGCAGGGCCGCCGATCTCCTCAACGAGGTGGTCGTATCTGCCGCCGCCGCACACGGTACCCTGAGCTCCGATCTTCGTTGTGACGAATTCGAATGCTGTCTTCGTATAGTAGTCGAGGCCTCTCACGATCCCCGGATCAACGGTGTATTCGATACCCATCGCATCGAGGTTTGCCTTGAGCTGTTCGAACGCGTCTCTGCAGTCGTCGCACAGGTAATCGAGCATCACAGGCGCACCCTGCACCAGCTCGTGACATACAGGCGATTTGCAGTCCAGTATCCTCATAGGATTCCTGTCGAATCTGTCCTTGCACGTGTCGCAGAGCTGATCGTACTTAGGCTCGAGGAAAGTCCTCAGCGACTGCCTGTGGTTTTTCCTGCATTCAGGACATCCCACGCTGTTGATGCGAAGCTCTATATCAGTTATTCCCATTTCCTTCAGGAAATCATACGCCAGACTGATGATCTCGGCGTCCGCCATCATGTCGGACGTGCCGAAAGTCTCGATGCCGAACTGGTGGAACTCTCTGAGTCTTCCCGACTGCGGCTTTTCATATCTGAAGCACGGGATGTTGTAATAGTATTTGCTCGGCTGCGCTCCCGCATAGAGCTTGTGTTCTACAAATGCTCTGACTGCAGGCGAAGTGCCCTCCGGCTTCAGCGTGATATTGCGCTTTCCATAATCCTGGAAGCTGTACATCTCCTTCTGGACGATATCGGTAGTGTCTCCCACGCCTCTCTGAAACAGCTCAGTATGCTCGAACACCGGTGTCCTGATCTCTTCAAAGCCGTAATTCCTGCATATCTCGGCAAAGGCTTCTTCTATATAGTGCCATTTGTATGCCTGATCGGGCAGCATGTCTTTCGTCCCTTTAGGCGCATTCGTCAACATATTGTTACCTCCAAAAGTTCTTTTCTTTTCTCTCTATCATTTCACCGATCCTGTCGATGTAGATCTGGTAATTTGAAACGTTAGCGACTCTCTCGAGCCTGTTTTCCTCAGGAAAATAGACTTTGCTCATCCCGCCGGCGCCGAGCGCCAGTATGGACTGTGCCTCTTCCATGATCCTTATATTGTAGACCGACACCTTGTCATCTCTGCAGAATCCCAGATTCTCGGTATTGCCCGAGGTGTGCTTCTGCCTGTATAGATAGTACGGTCTGTATCCTCTTTCTCTCAGGTATTTCAGAGCGTGATCCAGCATTGCCGTGCACAGCTCCTCGTTCTTGTAATTGTATTCCTCGTCCAGCTCCTTGAGCACGGACGCGCGTTTTACCGCAAGAGTGTGGAGCGTGATGTTCTCGGCTCCTGTGTCCGCTATGCGCTGCAGGCTGCTGCAGAAATCCTCAAAGCTCTCTCCCGGAAGTCCTGCTATCAGATCCGCATTTATGCAGTCGATGCCGACCCTGCGCGCCATCTCGAATGCCTGCTCCGTCTGGCTGACCGTATGACGTCTGCCTATGAGCTGCAGCGTCTCTTCCTTCATCGTCTGCGGATTGATGCTTATCCTGCCTGCTCCGGCTGCCCTGATGATCCTCAGCTTGTCTTCGGTGAACGTGTCCGGACGGCCTGCCTCGACCGTGAATTCGCTGAGATTTCCCGTGTCGAACAGATCTGTTATCCTCGACAGCAGCTCCTCCAGCTGTGACTCGTTCAGCGTCGTAGGCGTTCCCCCTCCGATGTATATCGACTCGAGAGGGATATGTTTTTCTTTTATCTTCGCAGCACAGTATTCTATCTCGCTGTAAAGCGCCTGCAGATATCTGTCGATCTCCGGCTCCGGCACCTGGTTCGAAGTGAAGGAGCAGTACAGGCATCTCGTCGGGCAGAATGGTATACCTATGTACATCCCGAGACTTCCCGGCTCCGGACGGCCTGCTGTCTGCCTCTGATACTGCAGTATGTCCGTGACCAGATCCGCTTTGTCCTGATGGAGCAGATATTTCTCTTTCAGTATCCTCTCCAGTTCTATCATGCTGCCGCATGAATCCAGGATCTCTCCTGCAAGCTTTACCGGTCTTATCCCTGTGAGCACACCCCACTTCGGGCTTTTTCCCGTGTAAAGCTCCAGGCTCCTGTACATCTCGCGCTTCAGCGCCTCGCGGTCGCCGTTGAAGCTGAAGACTCTGCAGTCCTCCGGCATGCCGGATGGCCCCTGCACACCGGGTGCTGCACCGGATCCGCATCCTGCACATCCTGCTGCGTCAGAAACTCCGGATACCCCGGGTATCTCCTGATCACCGTGCCTGAAGCCTCCATCGCCGCTGTATATTTCGTACATGCCCTTCGGCATGAACACTTTTATCAGTTCCTCATACTGGTGCGGATTTTCCACACCCTTCAACATACATCTATACAAAAGGATTGTTCTCTTTCTCGAATCCTATGCTGGTCTGTCCCATGTGTCCCGGCAGCACGACTGTCTGATCCGGAAGTATGAACAGCTTCGTGTGGACTGCATCTGCCAGATCCCTGAACGATCCGCCCGGGAAGTCGGTCCTTCCGATCGACTGTCTGAACAGCGTGTCTCCGCTGAACAGCACATCTTCCGACTCTACGTAGATGCACATTCCTCCAGGCGTATGTCCCGGCGTGAATATGAACTTGAGCTTGAGATTGCCTACTTCGAGCTCATCTCCGTCGTTCACGAATATGTCTCCGTTCACAGTCTGAGCCGATCCGAACATGAGACTCTGGTTCGCTCGCGGATCCTCCAGCATCGGCTTTTCATTCGTGTGCACAACGACCTTTGCATCAGGAAAATCATCAAGATGCTCATTCACACCTGAAATGTGATCTGCGTGCCCGTGTGTAAGCACGATGTATTTGATCGCTATTCCCTTATCGCTGACTTTCTTAGTCAGCTTCGGGTTGTATCCGCCCGGATCCACGATGAAGCCTTCTTTAGTTTCCTCATCGACTACCAGGTATGTGTTCACTCCCAGCGGTCCGCTGGGCATACATGTTATCTTCATTTTTGTATATCTCCTTCTAAAAGTTTTTATTGCTGTCAAGAAGTATCGTCACAGGGCCGTCATTGTGTATCTCGACCATCATGTCGGCGCGGAATATCCCTTCTTCGACGTGGATGTCTTCCGCCTGTATCAGCTCTATGACTTTTCTGTAAAGCGCGTTGGCTTCCTCCGGCGCTGCGGCTTTCGTAAAGCTCGGTCTCTTTCCTTTTCTGACGTCGCCGAGAAGCGTGAACTGTGAAACTGCCAGGACAGCGCCTCCGATATCCTTTACAGACAGGTTCAGCTTGTCGTTTTCGTCCTCGAAAATGCGCAGACCCGTTACCTTGCCCGCTATATATTCAGCGTCTTTTTCACCGTCGCCGTCCTCTACGCCGATCAGCACCATCAGTCCTTTTCCTATCTCGCCTGTGATCTTTCCGTCAACAGTCACACGGCTTTCTGTGACTCTCTGTACTACTGCTCTCATGTCGTTGTCCTGTACGCCTCCATTATGCCAGGTATTCCCTTTAGTGACCTGCATATCTTTTCCATCTGGTTCTTGTTCTGTATCGAAAGTGTGAGATTGATCTTCACTGTCTCGTCTTTTTCAGCTTTTGCATTCAGCCCTGATATGTGCACATCCATATCCTCGCAGATCTTGGATATGCTGGAAAGCATGCTCTTCTGATCCTTCGCGATGATACATATCTCCGTATCGAAAGACTTGTCGAGGATATCCTGGCCCCAGCTGACGTCGATGAATCTCGCCTTCTCCGCCGGAGACAGAGATTTGAGATTGTCGCAGTCTTTCCTGTGGACGGAAATGCCTCTTCCTTTCGTGATGAATCCAACTATGTCATCGCCCGGAACAGGGTTGCAGCATCGTGCGATCCTTATCATCAGGTTGTCCACGCCATCCACCACGATGCCGGAATTGTCCTCGCGCTTCTGCCTGTTGTGCTGGTTACGCTTTATAGTCTTCTCGCTCATCTCGTGGAGATTCTCGATCAGACTTCTTTCCTTTTCGGCTTCTATTTCTTTAGCTTCAGCATCGTATTTGAGCAGCGAATTCATCAGCTTGTTGAGCAGAGTGCCTCCGCCGGACAGCTGATTGTAAAGCTCGTCGCTGTTCTTGTATCCGAACTCCTTGACCGCTCTGGTTATGAATGCGCTCTTCAGCAGTTCTCTCGGATCGTGCCCCTTCTTTCTGATATACTTGTCCAGCAGATCCTTGCCGCGATCGACGAGATCGCTCCTGTTTTCTTTTTTGAGCCACTGTCTTATCTTGTTTCGCGCCGAACTGCTCTTTGCGATCTTGAGCCAGTCTATGCTAGGTCCTGCAGCGTTCGGAGACGTGACGATCTCCACTATGTTGCCGTTTTCCAGCTGGTGATCTATAGTCACCATTTTGCCGTTCACGCGTGCACCTACGCATTTGCACCCGACATCCGAATGTATCTTGAATGCAAAGTCCAGCGGCGTCGAGCCTGCCGGCAGCTCTATGACGTCGCCCTGAGGAGTGAATACGAACACCTGGCTTGAGAACAGATCCATCTTCAGAGATTCCATGAATTCCTTCGGATCCTTGACATCCTTCTGCCATTCCAGCGCCTGTCTCAGCCATGAAAGCTTGACTTCCTCCCTGTCCGAAACGATGCCCTCCTTGTATTTCCAGTGAGCTGCGATACCGTATTCGGCTATCCTGTGCATCTCATATGTCCTGATCTGTATCTCGAAAGGCTTGCCGCTGTCGCTTATCACCGTCGTATGGAGCGACTGGTACATGTTCGGCTTCGGCATCGCGATATAGTCCTTGAAGCGTCCCGGTATCGGCGTCCACATCGTATGCACCAGCCCGAGCACAGCGTAACAGTCTCTGACTGTCTCCACTATGATCCTCACCGCCATCAGATCGAAGATCTCGTCCAGGTTCTTGTGCTGGTATTTCATCTTCTTGTAAATGCTGTAAAAATGCTTCGAGCGACCGTATATGTCGTATTTGATGCCTATCTCATCAAGCGTCTGCTTTATCTGCGCCACGACCTGCTCGATGGATTTCTCACGTTCCTCCTTGCGCTCATTCACCTGTTCGGCGAGCTCGTAGTAAGCTTCGGGCTCAAGGAACTTCAGCGCGATATCCTCGAGCTCCATCTTCATCGCATAGATACCGAGTCTTGCAGCGAGAGGCGCGTATATGTCCAGCGTCTCCCTGCATTTCTCGATTATCTTGTCATGCGTCATATAGTTGATGGTCCTCAGGTTGTGAAGCCTGTCCGAAAGCTTGATGATGAGGACTCTGATATCTTTTGACATCGCGAGGAACATCTTTCTGAGGTTCTCTACCTGACGCTCCTCCTTGTTCTTGAACTTCAGCGAACCGAGCTTTGTGACTCCGTCCACGAGAAGCCCTATCTCCTCACCGAATTCATCGATGAGCTGCTCCGATGTATACTCGGTGTCTTCCACAACATCATGTAAAAGTCCAGCTATGATCGTCTCCTCGTCCATGCCGAGGTCTGCCAGTATCTCCGCCACCGCCATCGGATGGATCAGGTACGGTTCACCTGATTTGCGCAACTGGCCGCGATGCATCTTTTCAGCTACATCATAGGCATGTGCGATAGCCTCCATATCATAGTTTGGATTGAAATTTTTGATTGTCTCTAAAAATTCACGTCTTTTTTTCATAATGTGCGAATGCCCTTTACTTCTTATTATTGCCCTTTACATAGCGTTTCGATCTCTTCTGGTTCGCAGCAGGATTTCCGTTCTTTTTCGGAGCTGTCTGCTTCTGTGCCGGAGCCTCACCTGCAGCTTCTGACGCAGCTGTTTTTACCGATGTATCTTCTGCTGCGGCCGGCTCGGCATCGTCAGCCTTTACCGCATCTGCTTTCTCTGCCTTTTCTGTATCCTGCACGAGTGCTGCCTTCTTAGCTTCCTTTGCCTGCTTCTTCTTGTTCGCCTTCACATGCTTTTCGTAGTCCGAAAGCTTGCCGTGACCTGAGAAATCATAGTACAGAGGACTGCATATACCGATCGACGAATATGCACCTGCGATGATTCCGACCATGAGCGGGAGAACGAATTCTCTGATCGCATCTCCTGCCATGATGAGAAGCGGCACCATAACGATCAGCGTAGTCGCCGACGTCATCAGTGATCTTCCCAGAGTCTGGGTTATACTCCTGTCAACGAGCTCTTCCGTATTTCCCTTCCTCATGAACTTGATGTTTTCACGTATCCTGTCGAATACAACGATAGTGTCGTTTATCGAGTAACCCACTACAGTAAGTATACCCGCGATGAACGGATTGTTTATCGTTATATTGAATATCGAATAGAACGCAAGCACTATCAGCACGTCGTGAAGCACGCCCAGAAGAGCCGCTCCGCCGAATTTCCACTGCGAGAACCTGAGCCTTATATAAATGAACATGCAGACTGCTGCAAGCAGTGTGGCGAGGATCGCGTTGTTTCTGAGTTCTTTTCCTACCGAAGGGCCGAACAGTTCTTCTTCTACAACGTCATCCTGTGTGGTGCCGAACGCTTCGTTGATGCTTCCGATGACTTCAGCCCTCGCATCGCTGTCGAGAGACTTGATCGTTCTGATAACGATCTGATCGTTGTTTTCTCCCGAATAGATGATCTCAGGATCGAGCTTGTAGCTCTCGATAGCCTTTTCCACCTCGGATATCTTGACGGTCTTGCCCATATCCATCTGGATCATCGTTCCGCCTGTGAAGTCTATACCGTAGTTGAGGCCTCTTGCCACTCCGCAGATGAGTCCCACTGCCATGATCAGTATCGAAATACCGTAGTATATCTTTCTGTATTTGATAAAATGAAGATCCTTATGTATAGAGAATGATGCTCTGTTGTTCTTGTTTATACCGAAGAACGCCTTGCTTCCCGTTCTCTTGCCGCCCGACATCAGGCTCACATAAAGCTGTGTAACGACTACAGCAGTGAAAATGCTGACGATGATACCTATCATGAACGTCCACGCAAAGCCCTTTACGGAGCTTGTACCGATCTCATAAAGTATCACGGCAGCTATGAGCGTAGTTACCTGTGAGTCTATTACAGTGCTCATAGCACGTTTGAAACCTGACTGTACTGCGGAGCGCACCGTCTTGCCGCCTTCTATCTCCTCTCTTATCCTCGAGAAGATGACGACGTTGGCATCTACCGCCATACCTACCGACAGTATTATACCCGCTATTCCAGGCAGCGTCAGCACGCTTCCCATCGCAGCTATGATATTGAGTACGATTATAACGTAGAAAAGCAGAGCAAGGTCTGCAGCGATACCCATGCCTTTGTATGCGACGAGCATGAGGATCAGTATTATGGCAAGGCCTATGAGTCCTGCGTATACACTCATTTCCAGAGCGTTATATCCGATCTTTGCTGACTGTACCGAAGAGTTGACTTCGTTGAGCTCCAGAGGCAGTGCGCCTCCTCTGATCAGTGCAGCCAGATTGGAAGCCTCATCCTGCGTGAAGTTTCCTGTGATCGTGCACTTTCCTCCGCTTATAGGCTCATTTACCTGCGGATATGAGATGATCTGACCGTCCAGTATTATCATGATCGAGTCGTTCGGGACTCCGTCGATCGATGATGTCACCGAACCGCTGTATGCTGTGGATGTAGCCTGATAGAACAGATCCGAGCCTTCGCTGTCAAACTCGAGCGCCACTGCATATCCTGCTTTCTGACTGTCTGTGGTGACAGATGCATCCTTTACATTTCCTCCGTCGAGCACGATCGTGCCGTCTGCCAGTGCAAACTGCAGCTGTGCGGTCTTTCCGATCTGTTCGATAGCTTCCTGTGCATCTTCCGCACCCGGCAGCTCTACTCTTATTCGCTTGTCACCTTCAATAGTGACTACCGGCTCAGCCAGTCCCAGCTGGTTGACTCTCTCCTCGATGACGGTCTGAGTCTGCTCCATGGCTTTCTTCAGCTCGTCTCCCGTCAGATCAGTCTTGGCCTCCATCACTACATAGACGCCGCCCTTGATATCAAGGCCGAGTTTTATCCTGTCCTTCAACGGATCTACAGGACCTGCACCGAATATGGTGAGGTACCATCCTGCGGCAATAATTATCACAAAAAATACTGCCAGAAATCGTTTTAGATTGTAATTCATTTAATCCTCCGGTTATGATTTTGTTTAAACAGATACTAATAATTCCATTTAATCATACTGTTTACAGTTTACTACTTTTTTTACATGTAAACAAGAAAAATCCACCGATTTCCTGTAAATCCGCTGATTTCCCGCCAACTCGGGAGTTTGACGCCTGCAAATCAAGCTTATCCGTTATGTATACAGGTTAAGCAGGATACCGATACCCCTGCAGTATATCTTCGACGTTTTCACAGCCTGCACCATATCCCGATACAGGAACGCCGATTCCAAACGGGTTCAACAGGTTCGTTCTGAACCTGTTATGCTACCAGATATATAAAGCTCCATTAAGGACATATGTCTGTGAATGCCTGCAATTTCAGCATAATTATAAAAATTACAGCATTGGCATATTTGTTGCTTTAAAAAATATTCGGGATAGAGAATTATTATTGTAATTGTATCTGATTATTTTATGTTACAGGAGGTTTTTTGTTATGAAAGAAAACAATGAGCTCAAACGAGGATTGAAAGTCCGTCATGTAAACATGATAGCAATCGGAGGAGCTATCGGGACAGGACTGTTTGTAGCTACCGGAGGCTCTCTTCATGAAGCAGGCCCCGGCGGTGCACTTATTGCTTATGGCGGTATAGCTATAATGGTATTTTTCCTTATGACAAGTCTCGGCGAAATGTCTACATACATGCCGGTAACAGGATCCTTCGAGACTTATGCCTCGAAATTCGTAGACCCGTCACTGGGTTTTGCACTCGGGTGGAACTACTGGTACAACTGGGCGATCACTGTCGCCGCCGAACTTGAAGCTGCGGCTATAGTAATAAAATACTGGATGCCTGATTCCAACTCGCTAATATGGAGTGCCCTGTTCCTTGCGATACTGTTCCTGCTAAACTACTTCTCGGTCGGCGCATACGGCGAGAGTGAATTCTGGTTTGCCGGGATCAAAGTCGTTACGATCATCGTATTCCTAATCGTGGGAATCCTCATGATTTTCGGCATAATGGGCGGGACGTCACCGGGATTCAGCAACTGGACAAAAGGTGAGGCGCCATTCCCGGGAGGATTCGCTGCGATCATAGGGATATTCATGATAGCAGGTTTCTCTTTCCAGGGAACCGAGCTTATAGGTATCACTGCCGGTGAAGTCAAAGATCCTGAGAAAAGCATACCAAAAGCTATCAAAACTGTATTTGTACGTATAATGCTGTTTTACATAGGTTCGATCACTGTTATCGGTTTCCTGCTTCCATATGACGACCCTAATCTTCTTCACACCGGTATAGAGAACATATCAGTGAGTCCGTTCACACTGATATTCCAGCGCGCAGGTATTGCCGCTGCAGCATCTCTCATGAATGCAGTCATCCTTACATCTGTACTGTCCTGTGGCAATTCAGGAATGTTCGCTTCGACAAGAATGCTTTATTCACTGGCCATGGAAGGTAAAGCACCTAAGATGTTCAAAAAAGTCAACAAAAGAGGTGTTCCGGTCAATGCGCTCATCGTTACTACGATCATAGGAATGGCAGCATTCATGGGATCGTTCGTAGGAGACGGTTCCGTATATCTGTGGCTTGTCAATGCATCAGGTGTTGCGGGCTTCATCGCATGGCTCGGTATTGCCATCAGCCATTACAGATTCAGAAAGGCCTTCGCAGCGCAGGGACATTCTCTTGATGAACTGAAATACAAGGCTAAGCTGTTCCCTCTCGGTCCGATCATTGCAATGCTGCTTTGTATAATAGTTGTTGTCGGGCAGTTCTTCGTAAACAAAGATTTCTCATTACTTGGATTCATGGTGGCATACATAGGAGCGATAGCGTTCATACTGCTGTTCATAGTCCACAAGATCGTCAATAAGACTAAACTCGTGAAGCCTGAAGAAGCTGACCTTAGTCAGGGATTTGCAAAAGAATAAAAAAGGATACAGATCATGAGCGGATTTATAAATTTCGACGAACGTGTTGCTCTTGTCACCGGAGCAGGAAGCCGCAGGGGTATAGGCTTCTGGACTGCGAAGCTGATAGGGCTCAACGGAGGAAAAGTAGTACTGGTTTCCACTACAAACCGTATTTATGAAAGAGCGCAGGAGCTCAGAGATCAGGGTATCGAAGCAAAGGGGTATGTTGCTGATCTTACAGATCGCATGCAGGTAGAAAAACTTACAGATGACGTGATCAGAATGTTCGGCAGAATCGATATCCTCATCAACAATGCAGGCATGGTACAGGTCGGTGAGACACAGATTTCTGTACATGTCGCAGACATGAGTTATGAGCACTGGGACCACGGTATAGACCGCAACCTCAATATAACTTTCAATGTTACAAGGCAAGTGATCCCTCATATGATATCACAGGGTTACGGACGGATAGTGAATGTTTCATCCGTAACAGGGCCTGTAGTCAGCAATCCGGGCTCTTCCGTATACGGTGCGGCAAAATCAGCCATTACAGGAATGAGCAAGGCTCTGGCAATAGAGACTGCAGGATACGGTATAACTGTGAACAATGTGCTTCCAGGATGGATCGCCACTGACAGTCAGACTGAAAGTGAAAAGATCGGTGCAGAGAATACACCTGCCGGCAGAGGCGGTACGCCGGAGGAAATAGCAAATCTGAACGTTTTTCTGGCGTCAGACAAGGCTTCATACATCACGGGGCAGGATTTTATTGTGGACGGAGGAAATACGATCCAGGAATATAAAGGCCCCAAAAAACATTATTACTGATCGATGCCGGCTTTTCCGGCTGACATCGTGAAAACAGAGGGAGCTGCCGCATTATGATATGCCCCCTCTCAACAGTTTTGGCTCTCACTGTCTTACAGTGCAGAGCCATTTTCTGCTTTGCGCCGTCTGTCGCGAAACCTCGCCGATTTTCTGTAAATCCGCTGATTTCCCGCTAACTGCCCGAGTTTGCACCGAAAATCCCGCCCGCTGCCCCCGCTGCAACAGGTATCAGATAGAACACGCTGAAGCTTTTCATACTGAAAGAGTCTGCGAATATGCCGCCTGCCGCAAGGATTATCACAAGCACGAAAACAGCAGCGGCGGCACTGCCTGTCAGCATTCCCCTTTTCCCCGTAAGTCTGCCCTCCAGCATCCCGGTGAGGGCAGAGACTAAAGACATGATCACGAGCAGACCCGTAAACGACCAACCGGCGCTGAAAGCTGTATATCTGAGCACTGCAGCCAGCACCAGAGTGAGCAGCACGAAAAGGATCAGCGCCGCAGCATACACCTTCAATGATTTTCTCAGAAATTCCATAATGCACCTCCCGTATAATATATTATGGATGCAGTCTGTATATACGACAAAACTGCTGCACCGTCTCCGGCACAGCAGTCTCTGTGTTCATGTCATATCGTTCATATCATGTATGTGTATATGTACTGTTTATCCTCGGAACTTCTCCATGATATCGCGGTTCGTATCGAGATCCGGCTCTACGCCTTCAGGTATCATCGATTCGTAAGTCTGTCCTCCGAGGCGCTGCAGATTCTCTTCCTGCGCTTTTTTCAAAAGCTCAGGATCTGTCATCAGGTCGTAAGCCGTGAGCGCCAGCACTTTCGATGCAGTCACTGCGACCTTCATCCCCGTTTCCGATCCTGCCAGCCTGCATACCGCCCAGTTGTGACCTGAGCATTCTACCGACGGACTGAGGGCGACGTTGAAAAATCCCAGCGGCGCGAACCAGCTGTACTCCGACGCGTCCGTCACAGGCTGACTCGACTCCCGGAGCGGTTCGAGAAATCCGTCATAGCCTGTCACATCGCAGCCCATGGACTTCTGTATCTCCTTCGCATCCGCCTGATCCTTTTCCGTATATGCCGGAGCTCCGACGATCTGGAAATTTTCATATATATCTTCTGATATGGTCTTGTTCGGTATCATATTGTGAGTAGCTGTGGTGAACTCCTCTTCTACCGTGGTTCCGGTCGCCAGCGCGCACCCCTCTGCAGCCTTTCTCACTTTTTCCAGCACGTCTTTGAGCAGCGCGGCGCTATTGAATCTGCCGACGATCCAGATATCAGCTCTGTCAGGCACCACTACCGGATATGCATTGCCGCAGTCAGGAAATGCGTAGTTTATAGTAGTCGGCGCTTCCCTGCTGCCCGGATCCACATGCTCGCGCATGATCTCGATCGCGTGAGCCATGAGCATCGCGCTGTCGAGCGCACTCACACCTCTCCATGGAGCGTTGCCGTGAGCTGCCTTTCCTTTGAAATGATATTTGATGTTGAAATACGCCAGGCAGTCTCTGTATCCGGAGGTGTTCGTGTGAGCAGGATGCCAGTCCACCACTGCATCCAGACCTTCGAACAGTCCTGCCTTTGCCATGAATGGCTTGCCTACGCATATCTCCTCTGCCGGTGTTCCGAAAAGTCTTATTGTTCCCTTGATATCTTTCTCTTCCATGAGTTTTTTCAGAGCTACGGCTGCCTGTACTCCGCCTATCGACAGCAGATTGTGTCCGCAGCCGTGTCCCGGAGCGCCTTCCTTTACAGGATCGTGAAAATTCGAATCGTTTTTCTGTGAAAGTCCCGGCAGCGCATCGAACTCCGCGCTGAATCCGATCACGGGTCTGCCTTCTCCATACTCAGCCACAAAAGCCGTCGGCATGCCTGCCACGCCTTTCTCTACCCGGAACCCGCTGTTTTCCAGCAGTCCGGTAAGCGTCTCGACTGCAAAATGCTCCTGCATCGCGAGCTCCGGATTGCTCCAGATCGCCTTCGATGCCTCGCAGAAAACTTCTTTATTGTCTTCTATACAGTCTATCAGCCACTTCTTGTTTTCTTCTCTATTCATGTCAATTACCTCTGTAACAACAAATCATCCTTTCTCGTCACCGCCGTTCCTGAGATACTTGATTATCTTCCTGCTTGCTGCGGACTGGCTTATATCGAGAGCCTCCGCCACTTTGTAGCTGCTCCCGTATTTTGTGTAAGCCGCGCTGACGAGCTGTTTCTCCATTTCTTCCATTGCTTTTTTCAGCGGTATGATATCATCTATCATGACGCCTCCGCCGTACTGTCTGTTTTCTTCGATGATGCGGGAAGGAAGGTCGGCAGGCAGGATGATGCCGTTGCGGTTCGTCACCACCAGCCTTTCCACGGTATTCTCAAGCTCACGTATATTGCCCGGCCATGAATATCCTTCCAGCGCCTTTCTCGCCTCCTGAGACAGTATCACTTCTTTTCCGTATTTAGAGGTGAATCTCTCCATCGATACATCGACTATCAGCTGAAAATCCTCTCGTCGTTCTCTGAGCAGCGGCAGATGTATCGGAACTACATTTATCCTGTAGTACAGCTCATTTCTGAATGTCCCGTCCTCCACCATCTGCTCCAGATCCATGTTCGTAGCCGTTATCAGGCGGATATCGACCTTTATCGTTTTTTCTCCGCCTACTCTCGTGATAGTCCTGTTCTGCAGACTCTGAAGCAGTTTTGCCTGCAGGCTGAGAGGCATATCGCCTATCTCATCGAGAAACAGAGTCCCTCCGTCCGCTATCTCCATCAGACCTTTCTTGCCTTTCGCATTGGCTCCTGTGAATGCCCCGCTCTCGTAACCGAAGAGCTCGGATTCTATCAGGTTTTCAGGTATAGCGGCACAGTTTATCTCCACAAACGCTTTATCTCTGCGCCTGCTCTGTTCATGTATGTATCTGGCCAGCATGCTCTTGCCGGTCCCGGTTTCGCCGGAGATCATAACGCTTGAATCCGTAGGCGCTATGACCTTGACAAGATCGAGTATCTTCTTCATCCCCGTGCTTTTCCAGATCATCGTTTTGTGATTTTTCAGCTGTTCCTGATCGCTCAGGTATCTGGTATCATCGAGATATTTTTTCAGAAGCTCCAGCTCATGCAGAAAACGCGCATTCGAAACGACATATCTGAGCTCGCCGCTGTCGTCGAAGATCGGGGTGGATATAGCTATCGCTTCACCCTGTATGAGCTCCTCCTTCGACTTCTTCCCGCTGAGATCGCGTGAGCAGCCGTTTTGAAGGACCGCTACCCTCTTTCTCTCTTTTATTGCGAGAAGTATCGCCGAATCCGGACCATAGCTGCCCGCTTCTATCATATCTTTAGTGTTTGATCCTTCCATCTCCTCCTTGGAAATGCCTGTATAATATGTAAACGTATCATTCACTTTCAGGAAAGTTCCTCTGCCGTCCGCTATGCTGAAGCTGTCGACAGAGTTATCTATCGCGAGATTGAGCATTTCCTCGTTTGCCTTGAGCTTTTCAACTGCTTCTGCCAGCTCTTCATCTGTGCACTGGCCGTCTATCCACAGAATATCAGCCAGTCTGCTTTTTATATCTCTCATATGATCTTCCTTTCATACCTCCGGGCAGCCTGTACAGACTGCCGCGACGGAACAGTATCATATGTCATTTTACCAGTTATGATTCTTTTTGTTAATCGCAAAGCATATTATTCTCAGAACTGCTGCGATCGCTACACCTATCGTAGCCACGCCCCAGAATGCGACATAGCTTCCCGTAGCATCATATATGAACGCTGCGATCGTAGCTCCGAATGCTCCGCCTATCGACGTTGCCATGTTGATGTATCCTACGAGAGTCCCGTAGTCCTTCTCTCCGAACATGCCGTTTACGAGAAGCGGCGGAACGACTGTGATCGAAGGTGCTCCCAGACAGTAGCAGATGCACACGCCTGCAACCAGTATTCCCGGTGATCCGCCAAACAGGAACATCACGAGGAATGTAGCTGCGAAGATGAATGTCGACAGCGGTGCGCTCACCTTGATGCCGAGCTTGTCCGTAACGAATCCGATTATCGGTTTTCCGAACAGCAGCAGGCCGAGCATGATGCCGTGATATGATGCAGCCTTTGCTGTATCGATACCGCATTCTACATAGTAGCCGATGTCATTCATCAGTATAGCCGATGATGCGAATACTACCATTATGCACGAGATGATCGCCAGCCAGAACTCTCCTGTCTTCATAGCCTGACCTGCAGTCATTCCCCTCTTTTCCAAAGCACTGCCGTCGCTCACTACTTCTGCTTCGGTCTCACCCATTCTTCTGAATCCCTTGTCTTCCGGATTCTTTACAGCCAGAAGCAGAGTCAACGGAAGAAGTATGATGAGATATACACCTGCGAGCACCAGATATCCTGCTGAATATCCACCTGCAGCTATAGCCGAGTTGAGCAGCGGTGAAAGGATGAATCCGCCGAGTCCGCTTCCTACGAAAGCGATACCTGATGCAGTTCCCTTGACTTTGCCGCCGAACCATGAGTTGATCAGTATCGACACAGGCATCGGAGCACATGCTACGAATCCTACTCCGATAAACAGAGCGCCGATATAAAATCCTGTCAGTGAATGCGACTGTGAGAAAATGATATATGCCACCGCGCCGCACAGGCATCCGATAGCGACCCATTTCTTGACGCTTCCCTTCTGCATCAGCTTACCGAGTATAGGTGATGCGATAACGCCGACGAGAGCCTGGATAGTCATGTAAAGCATCCATTCGCCTCTTCCTACGCCCAGAGCCTCTGTTACAGGAATAACAAACACGCTTGTCAGTGATGCGAATCCTACATATGCCAGCAGCATCAGGCAGAACCCCAGAAATACGATCCACCAGCCGAAGAAGAACCGACCGTCCTGTTTTAATTGAATTTTGTCATTCATAATCAAAAACCTCCTAAAAATGCAAAATAATAAATTCACATTTATATACAGCAAATTCTGTGCCAAACCTGTTTTTCGATGCATCTGCATCGCTGCGAATGTCTGAATATATTGAAATCACTGAGATTATAGCATTTTTATGTGCATCGTGCAGATAAATTTCATACAAAGTCTGCCGGTTTATTTTTAAGTCATTTGCGGGTCATTCCATCTGTAAATTCTGAAAAGTATTGAAATAACGCATTTTTTCGACAACAGCATTTCGACCCGTTGGCGACTTACCGAGTCACTAACGGGTCATTCCGGTGCTTGCGATGGATTTTTTTGATATTTTTTTATCAAAATACGCATGAACATATACGACAAAACTGCTGCACCGTCTCCGGCACAGCAGTCTGCTGTTGTTTAACAATATAGTAGGAATTTAGGAGAATTATTTACTTTTTTATTATGTGCTGATCACATATCGTCAATGAGATCATTCGAACTCCGGCTCCGCCGCATTTGCCGCCTTTTTACTGAACGATACCGCTCTTTCTCCGCAGCTGAGCTTTTTCATTACCGTGAGGCTTGCTGCGAACAGCACCCCGGCCGTGATATAACCGAAAACGAGATTTCCCGAAATACCCGTGACTAGATATGCAGCCAGTGCGATCACGCCGCATACCAGGGAGTAAGGGACCTGTGTCTTTATATGATCTATGATCGAAAGCTCGCCTGAAGTTGCCGAAACTATCGACGTGTCTGCCAGAGGTGAACATGTAGCTCCGAGCCCTGCCCCGCCGATTATCGCGGATATGCACATCAGCAGATCAGCATTCGTTGCCACTGCAAACGGCACGACGATAGGGATCATGATCGCAAATGTAGTCCAGCCGCCGCCGATCGCGAACGCTGTCCCCGCACAGAGCACGAACATGATAGCCGGAGTGATAACAGGCGGGATATTTCCCTGGAAGACCGAGATCATGAATTGCGTAATGCCGAGCCCCTCAGCCACTCCGCCAAGCGTCCAGCCAAGGATCAGCACGAGATTTGCATAAAGTATGGACTTCACTCCTGTAAAGGCTGCGCTTGCCAGCTCTGTCACCGGTGCGACTTTTCTTATACGCATATAGATAACTGTTATCACCATCGTGAACACGAGTCCGTACATCAGTGAACGTATACCTTCCATCTGGCTCACGGTCTGCATTATGCTGTGGTGTTCAAAGAATCCTCCCGTGTACATCATGAAGAACAGTACCAGGCATATCAGCAGTGCGATAGGTATTATCAGGTCTGCAGGCTTGCCCTTTGCAGGGATCAGGTCGCTATACGAAGCCTCTTCGTCCTCGTCTCCGCTGAACGAATGCTCTACCAGCTTGCCTGTAGTCTGGACTCTCTTCTCTGCACGCGCCATAGGGCCGATGTTGAGATTGAATGCCGCAACACAGTACACCATAACCAGACATACGATTATGAAAAAGTTGTACGGTATCGACTGGAGAAGCAGCTGATATGAATTCCCTTCGATGCCCGCAGCGACCATACCTGTTGCAAGGAGGCCTGCGAGGAATGCCGACCAGCTTGATATCGGTGATATCGAGTTTATGCTGCATACGGTCGAGTCTATATAATATGCGAGTTTTTCTCTCGGCACGTTGTTCTTGTCCGATATCGCTCTCATCGTCGCTCCTGTAGTCAGGTTGTCAAAGTAGTCGTCGATCATGAGCAGCGTGCATATGATGCATGTCATCAGCCCGGCCTTTTTCTTGTTGTTAACGCGCTTTGACATGTACTCGGCGAATGCCTGTGAACCGCCTGACTTCACAAGAAGACCTATGAGTGCGCCTATTATCACCATGGAAAGCAGCACCATCAGATTATCCGGAGTCGTTATGGATCCCGTCACCAGGGTTCCGTCTTCGTTAACAGTACCGATAAATACTCTTTCAAAATGCTCAAGTGCGCTTACCGGATTGAATTTTCCGAGCAGAAAACATCCAAGCGTTATTCCGACCGCCATCGAAAGCAGTATCTTTTTTGTTTTCATCACGAGAAAAATCGTAAGCAGAGGTGGTACGATAGACCAGAAAGATAATTCCAAAATGCTCATTAGTACAGCTCCTTTCGTTCCTTCATTCAGCATACCGGTCAAGATCCGGCGCAAAGGCTGTCCTTCAGTGTTTATAAACATCTGATGATAAATGGATTTATGATTGCTGTGCTGCGGGCGATACATAACCGCATCCGTCTTAAATAAATTAATATTTTTGCACAAACAAATATTAACAGAATATTTCAAAGGAACAAATTGGCTGTATTGCTTAAATGTATCACTATATGGAATGATACCGCCATATTTCACGGTATAAATACTACTTAAAATCAAGTATCCGCATGTCTATCTATAATCAATCCATGCTATTTATCCGATCTTTTCGACGTTGTCATAACAAATTATTTTTTCGTTTTCATTGTAAAGAAAAAACTTTTTTCGTTTTTACAAACGTATTTGTCTATTCAACAGCGCAAAATATAACTATATTGCTATCACTTACGTTTATGATATGTGAATGTTCCTAATTTGCAGTACTGCAACGGTTCCTGCCTGTCAGCAAAAATGACTGTCGAAAATGAACGGTGATCGCGAGTGCGATCAAAAGCGATATTTCCTGCATAAAAAAGAAGCCGGTTTCCCGACTTCTCATACTGTCATGATTTTATTCAGCCTTTTTTTCTTCAGTTGATTCTTCAGCTTCTACTGTTTCTGCTTCAGCAGCTTCAGCTTCCTCTGCAGGTTCAGCAACGGCTTCTTCCGCAACCTCAGCTGTTTCTGTTGCTTCTTCTACAGCTTCAACTTCTTCTGTCTCTGCTGCTTCAACAACTTCTTCCTTTTCTTCGACTTCCTCTGCAGGAGCTGCCTTCTTCATTCTCTTAGGCTTTGAAGGTTTCTTTTCTTCGACCTCTTCTACCTCTTCAGCTGCTCTGTTCTTTGCAGGTCTCTTGCTCTCTTCGACAACTCTTGAAACAGCCCATCTCATGATCTCGAATTTTACTTTGTCTGCTCCAACCTGGATAACCAGTGACTCGTCTTTTGTTTTTACGATTTTTCCGCAGATACCGCCGATCGTGATGATCTCATCTCCGACCTGTAAGCCTTTTCTCATTGCATTTACTTCTTTTTCTCTCTTCTTCTGCGGTCTGATAAGTAAGAAGTACATTACTGCCAGCAGTACTATTAAAGGCAGTATCATCGTCAAAGTTCCGTTCATTCAACGCTCCTCCTGTATGAATATGTTTCTGGTGCATTATCTCGGTGATAAGATAATGGTGCCGGCGATGGGGGTCGAACCCATACGGTGTTGCCACCACGGGATTTTGAGTCCCGCACGTCTGCCAATTCCATCACGCCGGCTCAATGAAACTAATTATATCATCAAACCCTTGTTAATTCAAGGCTTTTCCGTGTCATTATCAGAGAGATATTTTCAGACGATTCAAATCCAGTAGATTATCACCTTATACGTTCAGCACCTCGAGCTCCTCATCTTTCACGTTCTCCATGTGCTTTTTCGCGAATATCCTGTACATCACAGGGATGATCACGAGTGTCATCAGGGTCGCGTAGATCAGGCCGCCGATGCACACTATCGCAACAGGCTGCACCATTTCCGCGCCTGTACCTATACCGATCGCCAGCGGGAGCAGTCCCAGTATCGTAGTGACAGCAGTCATCAGCACCGGACGCATCCTGACAGCGCCTGCATTTATGATCGCTTCGTCCATCTCCATGCCTTCGAGCCTGAACCTGTTTATGCAGTCCACGAGAACGATCGCGTTGTTGACTACGACTCCCATCAGCATTACGAATCCCATCATCGAAACTACGCTGACGTCCTGGCCGCATATCAGCAGCGCCAGCATGCCGCCTGTGAATGCCAGCGGTATCGTGAACAGCACAATGAACGGAGAACGCAGCGACTGGAACTGTGCCACCATTATCAGGTAAACGAGGATAAGACCTACGATCAGCATCAGTACCATCTGGCGCATCGCGTCCATGATCTCCTGCGTCTCGCCGCCGTAGCTTATCTTTACGCCGTCAGGCACGAGATCCTTCTTTTCTATCATATTCTTCACAGCATTATTGGCGTGAGTCACGTTGTATCCGTCCTTCACCGCCGCACTCACGCTGAGTGTCCTGTTCTGGTTGTCGTGGTTTATAGCGTCGAGCGACGCCCCGTTCTCTACCGTCGCTATCGTAGAAAGCGTCACCTCCGACTTCGTTCCGTCGCTCTTGTCTGCAGTGAGCTTCATGTTCAGCAGATCGTCTTTTGTAAATTTTCCGGCCGTGCTGTTTTCAACGACGACATCTACTGTGCCGTTCTCATCATTGAGCGTCGTCGCCGATGATTCTTCAGTCAGCTTAGATGCGATCTGCTGATATACCTGCGCAGTAGTCAGCCCTTCCTTTATCGCAAGGTTCTTGTTCACAACGACCTTGAGTTCCTCTGTGCTGTCCTCGTTGACGTCCGACACTTCCTCCAGCTGCTTCATTCCTCTCAGCTCTTTTTCTATAGCCGCACCTGTACTTCTAAGCTGATCCAGATCATCGCTGTAAAGGTTCACTGCGACTCCGCTGCCGCCCATCATCGAAGACATATCCATGCCTGAGGACGTCGTGATCTCACAGTCGTATTTCTTTGCGAGCTTTTCCAGTTTTTTATTTATCAGTTTGCCGTTATCGGCCTTGTTTTCATCAAGTATTATATAGAGCATCGTCGATGTCACGTCCTGCTGCCCGGAAGACATGCCGATCATTCCCAGCGTGTCGCTCGAAAGCATCGCACCTACAGTTTTCACACCGTCTATCTTCCTGATCTCCTCGGATACTGCATCCGTCACTTCAGATGTTTCTTCAAGCGTACTTTCATCAGGCATCTGCAGAGTAGCTGAAATCTGCGGTGTACTCATGGACGGCATATACGAGAATCCTCTGGAGAACGCCAGAGCCGTCGAAGCTACCAGTATAACGACAGAAGCTATGATCAGAATCTTCTTGTGACACAAACTCCATGCCGCCAGTTTTTTGTATGACTTTATCGTCCGGCCTTCCTGACTGAGTATCGATTTTTTAGTATCCTTCGCCAGCAGCCCCTTTGCCATAGCCGGCACGAGCGTAAGAGCCACGATAAGACTCGCCAGCAGCGAATACGCCACCGTCAGCGCCAGATCCATAAAGATGTCCTTAGTCATTCCGTCGACGAATATTATAGGAACGAACACACAGATAGTCGTCAGCGTCGAAGACGTTATCGCGCCTGCTACCTGCACTGCGCCAGAAACCGCCGACTGCACCCTGCTGTAACCCAGGGCACGCAGCCTGTACGTGTTTTCTACGACTACTATAGAGTTGTCTACCAGCATGCCGACGCCTATCGCCAGTCCGGACAGTGAGATCATGTTGAGCGTGACTCCCGAAAAATACATGAGCACTACTGCAAAGATCACACTTATCGGTATGCTTACCGCCGTTATGATCGTCGGCCTGATATCTCTGAGAAAGAAAAGCAGTATAAGTATCGCCAGCACAGCTCCCATGAGCAGGTTCTGGAGGACCGAATTGATGACGAGGTGGATATACTCGCCCTGATCAGAGAGCATAGTGAACTCGAGATCATCGTATTCGCTTTCCAGCTGTGCGAACTTTGCAGAGATATTATCCGCAACCACCGCAGTGGCATAGCTCGACTGCTTTGTAAAACTCAGCAGCACGCCGTTCTGCCCGTTTATCTTCGCATAAGTGTCCTCTGCCTGATTTGCATAAGTGACCGTCCCTATGTCCGAAAGCCTCACCGGATCGACGCCGTCTATCCCCATGTCTATCAGTATCAGGCTTTCCAGCTCATCCTTGTCTTTTATCTTGTTTCCGACGCTCACGAGTATCTTTGCCTGACCGTCCGTGATATAGCCTGCAGGCATGGAAAAGTTCTGCGCACTCAGGATCGCCGAGATATTGCTCATCGTCAGCACGCCTGTCATGTCCGCGCTGGCGAGCGCCGCCTCCCGGGAGCTCTGTACCTGTGCAAGTGCGCTCTGCAGCTGGTTGACAGTCGCGTCTATCGTGCTTTCTGCAGCTGCCAGGTCTGCATATCTGTTTCCTAATGTAAATGATGCTGCTGCACCTTCGGTCTCGAGGTTTTGGAGTGCGGCGTCCACTGCCGCGATCTGCTCGTCTATCGTGTCGAGCTGTGCGACCGCTTTTCTCAGTGAATCAACGGTCATCCCCGTCATCTCGATCTGCTGCTCTACCATATGCACAAGGGTCTGGTTGCCTGAGGCCACCGCATTGTCGTACTCTTTCAGCAGGAGCTTCAGCGCCGGCCCCTGCTTTTTAAGATCTGCGAGCTGCTGCCTGCTGTCAGTCAGCTGTTTTTTCATCGCAGCCAGCTGTTCTGCCGCCTGTCTCTGCCCTTTGGCGATCGCTTCCTTACCGTCCTGTATCTGCTGTTTGCCGCTTGCCGCAGCGCCCATGCCGCCGGCTATCTGGCCTTCTGCCTCACCGAGACTGCTGCTTATCGCCGCTGAGATTTTTTGGTTTATTTCATCTATCTTTTCCTGAGAAAGCACTATCTGTATATTGTCAGATACCATTCCCATAGTTGAAACTGACGCCACTCCTTCAACGCCTGACAGAGAGCTCTGCAGCTCCTCCTTTACAAACCGGGAGACTTCGCCTGCAGGCTTGCCTTTCATTCCGACAGCTGCAGTCACCACAGGCATCATGTCAGTGCTTATCTTCATCACGACCGGAGTGCCCGCCGTTTCCGGCAGATTTCCCTCTATCTGGCTGATTTTGTCCCTGATGTCGACCGAGATCGCATCCATATTCACATCGTCAGAAAACTCCATCTGTATCATCGAATAGTTAGATGCCGACACGGATGTAACGTTTTTTATGTTTGCCAGCGTCGCGAGCTGCTGCTCCATCGGCTCCGTGATCTCGACCTCGGCTTCCTCCGGGCTCGCTCCCGGATATGTCGTCATCACGATCACGTAAGGCGTATTGATATTCGGGAACAGATCCGGGGTCATTTTCGTAAACGATATGACACCGAAAACGATCACGATGACCACAGCAACGAGCACTGTGAACGGTTTTCTCACGCTGAACTTTGATAGCATCCTTCTTCCTCTTCTTCCTTATTATTTCCAGTTTCCTTTTCTCAGATCCCAGGAACTTCCGTTGAACACATTGAGATCAACGTATTTTTCTCCCCCTCCTACGCTGTCCGACTGTCCGTAAAACGTGTACTGACAGAACGTCCAGTTGCTGTCGTCAGGCAGGCTTTCCGGCAGATCATGCGCGCTGATCCATATCGGATAATCATCGTATCTGCCCGATATATATGTATCGTATATATATGTATTCGTGTATATCACAGGCTTCTGCCCGTAGTGATCCTCCAGCTCCTCCAGAACCGTGTCGAGAACTTTCCTCAGCTTCTTTTTGCTCGGATGGACTTCCTCGTACTCGCCGTAAAACTCCACGTCTACTGCCGGCGGCAGCATACCATGTCTCTTTTTTACCGTTTTTATGAAGTTCTCAGCCTGCGACTTGCCGCTCGTGTCATAGCTTAGGAAATGGTACGCCCCGGCTCTTATATCGGTCTTTCTGACGTTCTTCCAGTTTTCTTCGAACCTGTCGTCGATGTGACTGCTTCCTTCGGTCGCCTTTATGAATGCAAACTTGTAGCCTTCTTTCTCAAGACCTTTCCAGTCGATGTCGAGCTGGTATGACGAAACGTCTACGCCCTTCACAGGATACGGCTCGCCGGCTGTTACATCGTTTTCCGTTATGTAAAAGTACAGCTGACTGAACAGATAGACGATCGCTATCAGTACCGCGGCGGCTGCCGCTCCGAAGACGAACATTGTCTTTCTGTTTCTGAATGCCGGTGCACGCATGCGCATGCGCTTTTTTCTCCCCTGAGACTGCGATTTGGATCTGCGATGTGCTGCTCTGTATCTTGCCGTCCTGCCGGAGCTGCGACGCACTGCACTCTTTACATTATTATGTTTTCCGCCGGCTGCATTCCGATACTTCATTGCTTCTCCCGTTTAAAACATATCCGTTTCTCTTATCCCCTGCTCCTGTCAAATACATGTACTGTATATTTTCCAAATGCCGCAGGATGACTGCCTGCTGCCGTTTTCAAAAAATAGACACACTTGTAAAAGATTATATATTCATCCCCGCGGATTTTCAATAAAACCGCCCCAAACGTCACTTATTGTTCACATTTGCGCCAGCATGGCGATACAGAAAAGACGCAGCTGCAAAAAACCAACCTGATCAGAAAACCGGCAGCGACATGTCGTGTGTGACTGTCGCTGCCGGTCGTATCGATCCTTATGTATCTTTTCTTATATCAGATGCCGGTCATGTCCGTTCATCGTTCTGTCAGACTGCTACGCCATCGGATTTCTGTATCTGTTAGCATCAGTGTTCTCAGTGCCGCTGCCTGGCTGCTGGTTCTGAACAGGATTCTGAGCCTGCGGCTGAGTCTGGCCATAACTGTAATTCTGCGGCTGAGCATTTCCCGGCTGCTGTCCGTAAGTCTGCTGAGGCTGTGATGTCTGCTGTGCATATCCCTGCGGTCTCTGCTGAGGCTGCTGTCCGTAAGTCTGAGCCTGCGGCTGAGCATGGTTCTGTGCCTGAGTATAGCTCTGCTGACCGTAGTTCGGAGCCTGGCCATAACCCTGCTGAGGACGCTGACCATAATTCTGTCCGGGAGCATAGCCCTGAGCCGGCTGTCCATATCCTGCCTGCTGCCCTGAAACTACACGTTCAGATTTACTGAACGCCAGGATAAGTATGAATATGAAGTTAAGGAATACAAGACCCACTGTGAATCCTGCCCCGTGACCGAATGCCTTTGACACACGGTTCAGGAACATGATCTCCAGAACGAATGCAGTGATACCGCATCCGAACGCGAGTATGAAGCCGATCACCATCACTGCGGCGTTACCGCCTCCGCCATAAATCGCAAGTGCGACTACACCGTATGATGCCATGCCATAGCCGATAGATGCGCCGACTCCAAGTCCGATACCGATCCAGAATATCGATGTTTTCCAGAACAGCTTCATAGCTGTGTAAGCATTATAAAACGGTATTATGGCTTTCCAGCCTTCTTCTCCCGCTTTTACAAAGATCCTCCAGTATGCTATGATCGCCAGCGCAGTGAGCGCCAGACTGATTATAACATTCGCAACTACAGCGCCTGTACTCAATGCACTCGATTCGTACACGCCGTATGATGAATCATAATAATCCATTTAGTTCTCCTCCCTTGATATGTAGTAAATTAAAGCGATTACATCGATTTTATTATACTGTACTTGTTATGCCAGTTCAAGGTCATTATCGAAATCGCACTCAGCTGTATGCAAAATCGGCGCTTTTCCATATCTGTTGGAGAGGGTGTGTACAAGTCCACCGAAGATGTATCTGTCTGCCGAGTCTATGGACGAGCCGTCGATCAGTCATCAAAAAACGATTCGTGCTTCTCCTCGTTGAGATATTTTTCCGTCAGCTCATCTATATCGACCTCTGCTTCAGGCAGAGGCGCATCTTTTTTCATACCGAAGACGAACAGCACAGCACCCGCTGCGATCGCCGCAATTCCTGCCCATTTCAGCACCTGTAGCACCTCGAGTATGCAGTTCCCGAACGTATCGTAATCCTCAGGCCCCCATCCGCCGTAGTCTATCTCGTACCATCTCAGCCAGAACTGCCCCAGAAACGCCATCGCCCCCGCAAGGAACATGAATACCCCTATCCTTACCGAATCGCCTGCCGCAAGTCCCGCCCTGTTTACAGGACAGCCCTCCGGATCGTTCACCGCAAAGCCGCCATAGCGCTTTTTGAATATCACATAAGCCACAGGTCCCGAACACAGGCCAATGAGGCCTATCGCCAGATAATCCGTGCCGTTTATCAGCAGCGCCATCACAGATATCAGCACAGGTGCTCCGCAGTAAAATATCAGCCCGGCCTTTCCTCCCGGCATCACGTAAAGCCCGCGCTTTTTACGCTCATCTACAGGGATCCTGCGTCTGAGCTTTACGACAGAAACCGGCAGTATTATGTAAAGCGCCAGCATGAACACTACCTCCATGCTTACAAGCGTCGTGAATGACGACTGCGCCAGTATATACGTGACTACCGCAAGCGACAGGATCCCGACCCACGGTACGCCTTTGCTCCTGCTTACTTTCACGAGCACCGGCGGGCACAGATGATCGTCTGCGAGCACAAAGAAGCCCCTCGACCCCGACGCCAGATATGTGTTGAATATCGCGCACTGCGATACTATCGCAACGACCAGGAACACATATCCCCATGCAGACCCGAGATTCTGCGTCAGCACTGTCGCATACCCGACGGCCACACCGTCAAAACCGCCGTCAGTCGACCACTTCAGCCAGCTACCTTCCGGAAGCGTCGCCAGGCTTCCAAGCGTGGGCAGTACATAGGTCAGCGCCACCAGCGGCATGGCTATCAGAAGCCCTTTCGGGATCACCTGCGGATCCTTTACTTCTCCCGCCATATTCGAGATGCATTCATACCCGCAGTACATCCACACGCATATACAGATGCCGCCGCCCAGTCCGTCTACCAGACCGTAACCCTCAGGCATGAACGGCTCCACCGGATTCGTGTTCCAGTTTATGAAGCCGACCGCCGCCACCAGTGCAAATGCCAGGATTATCATTATGGAAAGCGCAGTGCTCACCTTGCCTACTTCTTTCAGCCCCAGCAGGTTCACGATCGTAAAGATCAGGATCATCCCGATCTTCAGCGCCTGTACCGCTGCTGGTGACATCGGGATCATCTGGCTGACGTATCCCGATACCAGTGCGACATAGACACCGTTCGTTATATACGTGGAGACAGTGCCCCACCACCCGGCCTGGAACCCCCAGAATTCGCCGAATGCTTCTTTGACCCACACATACACGCCGCCTTCCGACGGCATCACCGAGCCGCATTCGGCGACCAGATTGCTGATAGGATATGCCCATACTATCGGAAATACCGCAAGGAGCAGCAGTGTCATGCCAGGTCCCGCCTCCGGGATCATTTCCTCTATACCGAACGCGCCTGCCGCTACGAGACAGTACAGCATGAAAACGATGCCTGAAACCTTTATATCATGCTTCCTGAGACCCGCAACTCCCTGGATCCGTTCCTGAGTCATCATCTCACCTCCCTGTGCCGACCCGATGTCATCCGATTTCCGTCACTTTCGTTTCAAGCCTTATATCCAGCGCTTCTGCATATTCGAAGTACTTATCCACGCTTTCCTGCGGGAGCATATCCGATGATATCAGCCCGGTCACATCGATATCATCGTTCACCAGCAGCTTCGAGAACAGGAACCCGCCCTGTCCCGTCAGGTACATTTCTCCGGTCATACCGGCTTTTCTGAATGATTCTGCAAAGCCCGGAGCCATCACATGATTTTCGACGAGTATGCGTCTGCCGTCCTTTTCCCCGTAAGCCTCTACTGCCATGCAGCCTTCGTCGCTTATCAGACCTTCATCGAGTATCTGCTTTATCTCGTCGCGGAACCGCGGCGGCTGCGGCATGCATGAAACTATCACGTCAAATGGCGCCACCACATACCCATTCGCATTTATCTCTTCATGGCTGAGCAGCCCTGCTCTGTAAAGAGGATACGCAAAGTCCATCCCTACTCCGGCGTATTTGAAATATGCATTCCTGCAGCCTTTGAAGTATTTCTCTGCGTTCAGACCGTACTGCACGGGCTCGTCATGGCAGTGATTGAGGAAAGTCACCTCTCGGCTCATGTAGTCGTATTTTCTGGTGATCGGATCCTCAAACGGTTCGCCCTCGAATATCCTGCCGTCCTCAAATATGTAAGGCTTCTGCTGCATATCCTGTATCGCTGTCTCCGGAGACCACCAGAACGGTTGAAACCGTTTACTTTCAACGCCTTCCCATACTATGTTGTAGATCGTATCGCACGTATCGAGATACTTCATCGCGTCTCTTGTCGCGCAGCATATGAGTCCCGGCGCCGATCCCGTGCCGATTATCGCCAGTCTGCCGATGTCCCGGAACTTTGGACCGTAGACGTCAAACTGGTATTTCATTCCTCTCACCCATCCCATGCCTTCCGGTTCATCGAAAGCCGTAGATGCAGCGAAATCCTGGTAATCTGCTTTTACTTCCAGTGCCGCATCGAGTACATTTTTACCGAATTCCAGAGGCAGCGCATTCACGATAAGATCCGCGCCACGCGCACATTCCACTATACTGCCCACATCTCCAGCGTCACATTTCACACCTGCAGCTTTTTTAAGACTTCCGGCAAGCTCATCCACTGCATCTCTGTTATAGTCCGCACATATTATTTCTCCTACTGACGGTTCTTCGTCAAGTCTCTTTGCAACCGTTGTGCCCTGTGCACCTGTGCCTATGACAACAACTTTTTTCATCCCAAACCATCCTTCCATCTAATTTCATTTATTTGTCGGTTTGAAAAACCGGCATAAAGATATCCTTCAGGGTTGCATTGATATGTCGACGGAATGTCGACATCGGGTTATCCCCGAAGGGGGCTTCATTGATCTGCCGATTCCTAAAGCCGACATAAAGGTATCCCCGAAGGGGGCATTTATTCGCCGGTTCGAAGACCGACGCCAGTCCGCCCCCGCAGTTCTAAGTTCTACATCATATGCTGCTGAACGATATCAATGAACAGATGCTGCTCCCCGAATGGTCTGTTTTTCTTCTTTTTTCGCAGACAGTTATTCTGCGTCACACATGAATAAATTACCAAAAAACATCATTACACATTTCTGTTTTAGCATTTTTTCAAAAAAACAAGGCGCCTAGACCTTCCCTATTACCAAGATCCAGCTTGCAATCGATCGATCTTGGTAAAAAAACTTTCAAAATCGGGCTTTTTTAACAAAAAATACCAAAGAAAAGCGCTTCAACTCATCTCTTTGGTAATCACACATATATGCAAGCGAGCTAACAGGGTGTATTTTACCAAAATCATACTATTGTCTATCTTACTTTTGGTATTTTCCTCATGGCCCCCTCTTGTCAATTAGGTTAGAACAAAAGTGGCTTCACCACATATTTTCATGTGAAACTTTTCTTGATATTCCGGAAATATCGAAATTGATATTTCCTACATAATAAAAAACAGAGACCGTTTCCGGCATCTCTGCCGGATACAGCCTCCGCCTGTATCAGTCGCTCCCGCTTCGATCATGCTGAAAGGTTTCGATGCGAGACCGCCCTGCTTGACTTTTCTTCTTTACTTCTTATCCTGAGTTCCAGGCTCCCTGTCCTTATCAGAAAGCTTCGCTTCGAACCTGTCCTTCTGTGTGCTCACGGGTATCGCAGTCGGATACTCGCCGCTGAAACAGGCATGACAGTATTCGTCGCATCCTACCAGTGAACGAAGCTCTTCCTCCGGCAGGAATCCCAGACTGTCAGCTCCGATGATATCAGCTATCTCATCGACAGAATGATGACATGCTATCAGATTCTCCCTCGAATCTATGTCAGTCCCGTAATAACACGGATTGATGAAAGGCGGCGCCGATATCCTCATGTGCACCTCTATCGCGCCTGCATCCCTCAGCAGCTTCACGATCTGCCCGCTCGTCGTACCTCTAACAATCGAATCATCTATTATCATGACTCTCTTGCCTGCTACTTCCTCGCGTATAGGATTCAGCTTTATCCTCACCTTGTCGAGCCTGCTGTCCTGCCCCGGTGATATGAAAGTCCTGCCTATGTACTTGTTTTTTATAAAGCCCATGCCGTACGGTACACCGGACTCCTGTGAGTATCCCAGAGCCGCATCTATTCCCGAATCAGGCACACCGACAACCACATCGACATCAGCCGGATGAGATCTGGCAAGGATCCTGCCCGAGCGCTTTCTGGTTTCGTGCACCGACACCTGATCGATCACTGAATCAGGCCTTGCAAAGTATATATATTCGAATACACATATATGGCGTTCTTTCTTTCCGCAGTGAGTACGATCCGACCTCACGCCGCTGTCGTCAAAGACCAGTATCTCGCCCGGCAGCACATCGCGCTCGAACTTCGCCCCCACAGAAGCCAGCGCACAGCTTTCTGACGCCACTACATATGTACCGTCCGGCATGACGCCGTAGCAGAGAGGCCTGAAACCGTACGGATCCCTCGCAGCTATCAGCTTCGCGGCAGACATGAGCACCAGCGAATACGCTCCGTCGAGCCTTGACATAGCACTGCTCAGAGCCTTTTCTATAGACGGAGTTTTCAGCCGTTCCTGCGTGACGATATATGCGATTATCTCCGTATCGCTCGTCGTGTGGAAAATCGCGCCGTTCAGCTCAAGCTCGCTTCTGAGTTCGAACGCATTGCTGAGGTTGCCGTTATGTGCCAGCGCCATCTTCCCCTTCTGGTGATTCACCTCTATCGGCTGACAGTTCGACCGGCTGGTAGCGCCCGTCGTACCGTATCTGACATGTCCGACGACCATCTTACCATGCGGAAAACTCCGCAGTGCATCTTTAGAAAACACTTCGTTCACAAGCCCCAGGTCTTTGCGCGAAACAAACACGCCGTCATCATTGACGACCATGCCGCAGCTTTCCTGGCCTCTGTGCTGAAGTGCGTAAAGCCCGTAATATGCTATGCCTGCAACGTCCGACTGTTCCTTAGCATATACGCCGAAGACGCCGCATTCCTCATGTATGTTCTCGCTCATCTCAAAATCCTCCGTTATTTTTCACGCTGCGGTGCTGCCGGTTCTTCGCTGTGCCCGCAGACATCTTCAGACATCTTCAGAAATCTGCAGACACCTGCCGGATCCCGGACCGCCGGCATCCTATTTATATATCGAAATTATCTTCTCTGCTATATCACGTCTCGTTACACACCTGTCCATAGCGTGTTTTTCTATGTAGCGGTGCGCCTCTTTTTCCGTCATCTTGAGCTGTTCTATCAGCAGGAGCTTGGCACGGTTCACGATACGGATCTCCTCCATCTTCTCTTCGATGGATGCTGTCTTTTTTTCCATGCGCCTCAGCCGCTCCCTCATGCCGCAGAGTATCATCAGCGACTGATTTATCGCCGTGACAGGCGCAGGCTTTGATACAGTCAGCACGCCATGCGGAGAAACGCGCGCATTCACATCGTGATAGATATCGGACCTTACAAAAAACAGCACGCCGGTCCCTGTGCTCTCGCATATGTCCAGAGCCAGCTCCGTCCCGAAGTCGTCCGGCAGAGGAGTGTTTATGACAACGATATCAAAATCCCGCTCGAGCATGCATCTTCTCGCCGCGGCGACATCCCCCACAGTTATCACCGGACCGTAACGGGTCTCCGGGAGAAGCTTCATCAGTGAATCATTGAATTTTGCGGACGATGATACGACAAGAACGCTGTAGCTGTGTTCCATAAGATCCATCTGCTTTTCCCCCTTTCCCTGAAAACAATGCGATGATTTATGCAAAAGGCACGCTGTGCCCTGTCCTGCGCTTTGCGCTTTTCCGGCTCCTTATATCCTCTGTCCTTCATTCACCTCGTGTAGTGCTCTATCAGCATATCCGGAAGTACCGACGCGATGAAATCGCTGTTCACCGCAAGTTTCCTGGCATCATCCAGATTCCCAGGCAGCCTTTCGTACCCTGCCGTCACTTCCGCAGGCGCGGTGTACAGATTTATGTCCGCAGGCTGCGGCAGATCGTATCCGTTCCTGATCCCGTCAAGTCCCGCGTGTATCAGCAGCGCATATGCCAGATATGGATTGCACAAAGGATCCGGCGACCTAAGCTCCGCGCGTCTGTACTCTCCGAAAGCCGCAGGTATCCTTATAAGCTGCGACCTGTTTTCGCTCGACCACGATATATACTGCGGAGCCTTATCCGATCCCAGTCTCTCGTACGAATCCTCCACCGTGTTCAGGAATACCGTCATCTCAGAAATATGCTCCAGTATTCCCGCTATCACATGCGGGAGCACATCTCTACCTGTACTGCACTTTGCGGAGAAATTTATGTGCATGCCGTTCCCCGACCTGCCCTTTATCGGCTTTGGCGAAAAATCCGCATATATACCGTTCAGCGTCGCTATCGAATTCACGACCGAATGGAAAGTGACCGCATCATCTGCAGCCTTCAGAGGCTCTGCATATCTGAAGTCTATTTCATTCTGCCCCGGGCCCTCCTCGTGATGAGAGCTTTCCGGCCTTATGCCCATCTGCTCGAGCGTCAGACATATCTCGCGCCTTACGTTCTCGCCCTTGTCCTCCGGCGCTATATCCATATATCCCGCCTCATCATACGGTACATCTGACGGCCTGCCGTTTTCATCTCTGTTGAAAAGGTAGAACTCCATCTCCGATCCGAACGCAAATGAGATACCCTCGCTTTCCGCGGCAGAGACCGCGTCCTGAAGTATCCTCCTCGTATCGGCCTCGAAAGCATTCCCGTCGGGGCGCATCACATTGCAGAACATGCGCACTACCTTGCCGTGCTCCGGTCTCCACGGAAGGAATGACAGAGTCGATGAATCCGGACTAAGCAGCAGATCGGAATACACCTCGCCCCCGAAGCCGTCGACAGCTGAAGCATCGATGGCGATACCGTATTCAAATGCGCGTTCAAGCTCTTTCGGCATGATCGAAATATTTTTCTGTCTGCCGTAAATATCACAGAATGCCATACGAATGAACTTTACATCCTCCTCTTCGACAAACTGCATCACTTCATCCTTCGAATACATCATTTCCTATTCCCTGCCTTTCCGGTAAAACAAAAAAACAAAGACCTGCACAAACAAATAAGGAATACTCCTCTTCCTTACTCGATCCGTACGAACGTCTTTGCCCGTTGATTTTTTATTATACCCCCGTGCCGTCCATTCTGTCAACTTTTTTGTCGCTTTTTCGACATTTTATTGTGCATGCTTTCTCGGTATACACGAGTATATATTCGACAATACTTTCAGTAAAATTTGATTTTTTTCAAAAAAGGGGTTGATTATTCTAAAAATGCGAGTATAATAACGAGTCATGAAGGCAAAGGCGTCTCAGAGTAAACACTCTCTGACGCCTTTTTATGTGCAGTGCACTCTTGACAAACCTCTTTAAAAATTTCGCACTGCCGATCCCACTCGCAGGGGAGCCTGACATATTTGACATTTTTTTTAGTAAATGAGGCAATGGTGTCCTGGATCACAAGTATCCCAGACGTCACTGCCTCGTTTGCTTTTTACGGGCAGATCACCGGAAAGGAAAGGTAAAGATCATGAGTAAAGTAACGGAATACTTCGGAAGTTATGTCTTTGACGACAGAGTAATGAAAGCAACACTTTCAGCTGATATCTATGCATCGCTGAAAAAAACTATAGATGAAAACGCAAGCCTCAATAACGATGTAGCCAACGCAGTAGCCGACGCGATGAAGGACTGGGCCATAAGCCACGGTGCGACGCACTTTACACACTGGTTCCAGCCTCTCACAGGCATCACCGCGGAAAAGCACGACAGCTTCATCGCACCCGCGCCTGACGGACGTGTCATCATGGAGTTTTCGGGCAAGGAGCTGATCAAGGGCGAGCCTGATGCATCCTCATTCCCGTCCGGAGGTCTGAGGACCACATTCGAAGCACGAGGCTACACCGCATGGGATCCGACATCGTACGCATTCATCAAGGACAACACGCTCTGCATACCGACGGCATTCTGTTCATACGGCGGCGAAGCGCTCGACCAGAAGACCCCGCTGCTGCGTTCCATGGAAGCACTGAACAGACAGGCATTGCGCATACTGCGCCTTTTCGGCAATACAGAAGTAAAATGCGTACGCACATCGGTAGGACCGGAACAGGAATATTTCCTCGTTGACAGAGAAATGTACGAGCAGCGTAAAGATCTGATGTTCACAGGCAGGACGCTTTTCGGTGCAAAGCCGCCGAAAGGCCAGGAAATGAACGACCACTATTTCGGAGTGATAAAGCCGAGAGTATCCGCATATATGGCAGATCTCAACAAAGAGCTCTGGAAGCTCGGCATACTTGCAAAGACAGAGCACAACGAAGTGGCACCGTCTCAGCACGAGCTCGCGCCGATTTACAGGACCACCAACATCGCGACAGACCACAACCAGCTGACCATGGAGATAATGCAGAAGGTGGCCGCTGAACACGATCTCGTATGCCTGCTCCACGAAAAACCGTTTGCCGGAGTGAACGGCAGCGGCAAGCACAACAACTGGTCGATGACGACAGATACCGGAGTCAACCTCCTGACTACAGGCGAAACACCTTATGAAAACGCACAGTTCCTGCTCTTCCTCTGCGCAGTCATCAAAGCAGTTGACGACTATCAGGATCTGCTCAGGCTTTCAGTAGCGACCGCCGGCAACGACCACAGGCTGGGAGCAAACGAAGCGCCGCCTGCGGTGATTTCCATATTCCTCGGAGATGAGCTGACCGCCGTGCTCGACGCCATCGAAAAAGACGAGCCGTACAGCGCATCCGAAAAAACAGTGATGAAGCTCGGCGTCCACGTGCTCCCGAAATTCACCAGAGACATCACGGACCGCAACAGGACATCGCCGTTCGCCTTTACAGGAGACAAGTTCGAATTCCGTATGCTGGGCTCAGCAAGCAGCATATCATGCGCAAACATCGTATTCAACACGGCAGTTGCCGAATCGCTGAGGATATATGCAGACCGCCTCGAAAAGGCCGATGATTTCGAGACTATGCTCAACAGCATGATAAAGAAAACCATCCGTGATCACAAACGAATCATATTCAACGGCAACGGCTATGACGACGCATGGATCAGGGAGGCCACCGAAAAACGCGGGCTGCTCAACTTCAGGACAACACCTGATGCACTGCCTGCCCTGCTTGAAAAGAAAAACGTGGACATGCTCACAGCGCACAAGGTCTTCTCTGAGACCGAGCTGCAGGCACGATACGAGATATCGCTCGACAACTACTGCAAGACGATCAATATCGAGGCGCTTTCCATGACTGACATGTCACGAAAAGAAATACTGCCGGCCGTTGAAAAATATGCAAAGAGCATCGCAGACACATGCCTGTCCAAGACAGCCGCAGTCCCGGGTCTTTCCTGCAGATATGAGCAGAAGCTCATCGCAAGACTTTCCGGACTGGCAGACGAGATCGACGAAGCTACGTCAGCGCTCGAATCAGCGATAATCAGAGTCAGAGCAGTCAGCGATATAACAGAATCAGCGTACATGATACGCGATGTGATACTTCAGAAAATGGCCGAGCTGCGCGTTGTCTGCGATGAAGCGGAAACACTTACAGCCAAGGAATACTGGCCGTTCCCTACATATGACAGACTGCTCTTCGGAGTAAAGTAAAGGAGGAATAACAATGTGTTCTATCATGGGCTACTGCGGCCCCTGCGCCGCAATGCATGAATTTATAGAAGGATTTGACAAGACGATATCGAGAGGCCCGGACGACAGCCGCATCACAGACACAGGAAACGGTCTGCTGGCCTTTCACCGCCTGGCCATCATGGGGCTCACACCTGAAGGGATGCAGCCGTTCGAGCTCGACGGCAGCTATGCCGTATGCAACGGCGAGATCTACGGATTCGAAAAACTCAAGGCCGAGCTCTCCGCAAAGTACGAATTTGCAAGCGGATCCGACTGCGAGATCCTGCTCCCCATGTACAGAGAATACGGCACAGACATGTTCGCGATGCTCGACGCCGAATTCGCGATGATAATATATGATGCCGAAACAGACAGCTATATCGCAGCCAGAGACCCGATCGGCATCCGCCCGCTCTATTACGGTCACGACAGTCGCGGCACCATAGTATTTGCAAGCGAACCAAAAAACCTCACAGGTCTGTGCGATCGCATCAGACCCTTCCCACCGGGACATTACTACAAGGACGGGGAGTTCGTATGCTACTGCGACATAGCAGAAGTCAGCAGCATCATCACAGACGACACTGAAACGGTATGCCGGAAGATACGCGAAAAGCTCACTGCCGGGGTCGGCAAGAGGCTTATTGCCGACGCCAAGGTCGGATTCCTGCTCTCAGGCGGTCTGGATTCATCGCTCGTATGTGCCATCGCCGCCAGAGAAAGCAGCACACCGATACGCACCTTCGCGATAGGCATGAGTGAAGACGCTATCGACCTCAAATATGCGAAACAGGTCGCCGACTATATCGGCAGCGACCACACCGAGGTGATCATGACGAAGCAACAGGTCCTCGACTCGCTGGAAGAAGTCATCAGCATACTCGGCACCTACGACATCACTACCGTCAGAGCCAGCATGGGCATGTACCTGCTCTGCAGATGGATACACGAGAACACCGACATACGCGTGCTGCTCACAGGCGAGATATCCGACGAGCTTTTCGGCTACAAATACACCGATTTCGCACCTTCCGCAGAAGAATTCCAGAAAGAGTCAGAAAAGCGCATCCGCGAGCTGCATATGTACGACGTGCTCCGCGCAGACCGCTGCATCTCCGCAAACTCGCTGGAAGCGCGCGTTCCGTTCGGCGATATCGACTTCGTAAAATACGTGATGGCCGTAGACCCTGCAAAGAAGATGAACATCTACGGCAAGGGCAAATACCTGCTGCGCCACGCATTCGAAGGCGACTATCTCCCTCACGACATACTTTTCCGCGAAAAAGCTGCGTTCTCAGACGCCGTAGGGCACTCCATGGTCGACTACCTGAAAGAGTATGCCGAAAGCCGTTACACAGATGCGGAGTTCGCAGAAAAAGCGTCACGCTACAGCTATGCCACACCGTTTACTAAGGAATCCTTGCTCTACAGAGAGATCTTCGAAAAGTACTATCCGGGACAGGCTGAAATGATCGCAGGCTTCTGGATGCCTAACGCTTCATGGGAAGGCTGTGACGTAAAGGATCCGTCAGCCAGAGTGCTTTCAAACTATGGAGCCAGCGGACTTTAAGCTTTGATTTTCACTTTCAGGCGTTATACTTTGAACTTTCATATTTATTCTGCACCTGTCAGGTATATTCGCAGTGTGCAAAAATGCAGGAAACGGCATGAGATGCTCACTTCTCACGCCGCAGTTCCTGCATTTTTATTGTATATTAAGTAAGAATTGTAAGTATGGATTTGTTAAAGATTCATGGACTCTTGTGATTTCCTGAAATCACGCTCTTTCAAATATGACTTCTCCGTCCATTATCGTCATATCGACATTTGCGCTCCGTATATCTTCAGGCTCAGCTTCGAAAAGGTTCCTGTCGATGACCGCTATATCCGCGAATTTTCCTTCCTCGAGAGTACCGAGTTCGTCCTCTCTGCCGATCCCGTATGCCGATCCCAGCGTGTATCCCCTGAGTATATCAGCTACTGTCAGCTTCTGCGTCGGGTTCCAGCCGCCTTCCGGCAGTCCGTCATCGTGAAGACGTGTCACTCCGCGATGGATGGCATAAAACGGATTATTGTCAACTACCGGACAGTCGCTTCCGATCGCCAGCACGCCTGCGCTTTCCAGAAGGCTCCTGAACGGCCATGTGCGGCCTGCCCTTTCCTCACCTATGCTCACGCGGTATTCCTCGCCTTCCCACGTAGGCATCAGACCTATATGCTCAGGCTGCACCGACGGTATCAGACCCAGCTGCCCGAACCTCTTGATATCGCTGTCAGTGACCATCTCGACATGTTCGATGGCGTGCCTGCATCCGTTCGCACCATAAGTCTTTATCGCCTTTTCATAGCTGTCTATGGTGAATCTTATAGCGCGGTCACCGATCGCATGTATCTTGATCCACAGTCCTCGCTTATGCCCTTCCTGAACTGCGGCATCTATCTTCTCGAGCTCGGAAAGCTGAGTTCCTCTGTTGCCCGGCGCGTCCGTGTAATCTTCCAGCAGCAGCGCGGTGTGCGTCGTGATGACGCCGTCCACGAACTGCTTCAGCATATGTGCGCGCACCTTTTCCGTGCAGTATTTCTTACTGTTCTCAAGCGCCTCGTCCAGATCCCCGAGCAGATTCGCTGCCGCAGTTATCCTTACTGTCAGCTCTCCGTCGGACTCCATTCCGGTGTAGACGTCCAGCGACCCCAGATCCTTTCCGAAATACGGCTGTACATCCACTACTCCTGTAATCCCGAGCTCCGCAGCATCTGCCATGTACTTTCTGAGGAAAGTCTTCTCCTGTTCCTCTGTAAAGATCAGAGCGTGGGCCGCCACATATTCGATAGCGGATTCGTACAGAAATCCTGTCGGCTCTCCGTTTTCGTCTCTCGCTATCTCGCCTCCGAACGGATCAGGTGTATCTGCCGTCACTCCGGCGATCTCCAGCGCCAGGCTGTTGACCCATGCGCCGTGAGCCTCTGCATTTATAAGGAATACCGGCCTGTCCGGAAAATACCTGTCGAGCGTCTCTTTTCTCGGCAGCTCCTTTTTATCCCAGAAAACGTGGTACCAGTTGAATCCGTATACCCAGCCGTCCCCCGGCTGACTGTCATAATACTCTTTGAGCATCGCTGCCGCCTCTTCCTCTGATCTGGCGCTTCCCAGGTTCGGATATGTCTTGTACATCCCCGCGAGTATCAGATGTGTATGGCTGTCGTGAAATCCCGGCATGACCAGTCTGTCACCGGCATCGATGATCTTCGTATCATCTCCCGCGTACTGACTGATGCTGTCCATTTCCTTTCCGACTGCCGCTATCCTGTTTCCCTTCACTGCGACAAACCCCGCGAAAGGCTTGTCCGATACGCTGTCAAAAATAGCGTTTCCCTTTATGATCATATCTGCTGTCATTGTTGATGCCTCCTGTTAAAATATGAATCCTGCTGCTATATATATAATGACTGTCACGACTATCGGCGGTATCAGCATAGGCAGCGCACTCCTCAGATAATCTATGTTCCTGATCTTAGTCAGTCCGCATGTGAGCGTTACCGAATCTCCGTAGAAGCATGTCGCGCTTCCTGCCGCACATCCTGCTATCACTGCCCCGATAATGAGATAGATGTTCGCATCCAGAGCCTGTGCCAGCGGGAGCATTATAGGGAAGCATACAGCTGCCATTCCCCAGAAGCTGCCCGTCACGAATCCCAGCACCATCAGCAGCACAAATGCGATCACCGGAAGCAGCGGCGCGCTTATCACGTTCACGACGCTGTTTACCACGAACGGCGCGAGTCCCAGCTCGTCATTCGCGTTCTGCAGTACAAACGCGCTCATAACGAGTGCCGTAACGACGAACATTTCCTCGAAGCCCTTGCATATCGCATCGAAAGCTTCTGCTGCGGTTATCAGCTTCTGTGCTATGTAAAGAATGAAGCACAGCACTATCCCCACGATCAGGCCGTATGTCAGTTCCTGAGTTACGAGCGTCACCGCTATCAGTGAAGCCATCGGAATGATAAAGTTCAGTATGTTCACAGGCTTTTCATCCTCATCGCCGTTTGCCGGTGCCTGTGCTGCCAGATCCTCAGGAAGCACAGCGCCTGTCGTTTCCGCTCTTTCCTCGGCTTTTTTCATAGGCCCGAAAGGCTTGATTATCCTGAACTGGTAAAGAAGTACGAATACCAGCAGCACCCATGCGAAGAACATGAATGGTATCGACTTGACGATCTCGCCGAGCCCCGTTCCCATCTCGATGCCGAGCGTCATCTCTATCTGTCCGCTCATGAACACGCCCCACAGCGACAGCGGCACCAGCACGCACGTACAGCATGCCACCGCATTGATCGCAAATGAGAACATTTCTCTCGACATCTTGTTTTTGTCTGCGATCTCTCTGTTGGATATCCCCGCTCCGAGGATGCTGAAATAGTTGTCAAGGAAGAATACGAGTCCCATTATCCACGCCAGGAAACCTGCCTTTTTCTTGTTTCTGGCGAACCTGAGACCTACCTTCGTGAATCCCGAGATAGCGTTGGCCTTTTCCAGTAGATGAATGTAAATGCCAAAAAGTCCGAATATGATGATATAATACGATGATTCCCCGAGTTCTCCGTAAAGAGAATCAAGATATGCCACAACAAAATTCTCTTTAGCTAAAATGACGAACCCGACGAGAGTTCCTAAAATCAGAGGCTCCAGCGCTCTTTTCGTTATGATAGCACTCACTATCACCACGAGCACCGGTACCAGACTGAGTAGTCCGTAATCTGCTCCGTTCATAACTGCCATCCTTTCTGCATAAATCCCTTATGCATAAAATTTACTGATAAAATACAGTGCACACTCTGCGTAATATATAAGCAATTAGCATGCCAATTTTAAATTTTCTAAAAACGGGCATTTTTTGCGCTTTCAGAGATCATGCAAAAATGCATAGTGTCTGTCCACACAGACACCACACGGTCAAAACAGACTCAAAACTGTCGAAAAACGTTTAAAATACGCAGAAAAAAACACAGTGTCTTTCTGCACAGACACTGTGTTTGCAGACTGACGTTTCCCGTCAGCATATTTTATTCATATATCCATCCCGAGCCTTTTCATCTTCTGATAAAGCAGCGAGCGCGGTATTTTCAGGCATTCCGCGGCCCTGGTCTTGTTTCCGTCAAACTGCTCGAGCACCTCGCTTATCAGCTTTCGCTCGGCTTCTTTTTTTATCTCCTCTATCGGATTGTCGAAAGACTTGAGTTTCTCGATGTCGATATCCTCTTCACCGGCTCTCGCGCTGAAATGCTCTAGCCTGAGAGTTTCCTCATCATCGCTGACGTGGTTCATCGCCTGTTCCAGCTTGTTGTAAAGCTCTCGTATGTTGCCCGGCCAGTCGTATCTTCGAAATGCCTCAAACACGCTGTCGTCCACCTTTGAGATGCTCTTGCCGAGGTCTGTGTTGAGAGTCCTGATCTTCATATTTATGAGCAGCTCCAGATCCTCGAGACGTTCTCTGAGAGGCGGCACATATATCGGGAATACATTGAGCCTGTAATACAGGTCCTCTCTGAATTTCCCCTCTGCCACCAGCTTCTTCAGATCCTGATTGCTCGCGGCTATTATCCTCACGTCAACCGGTATGCTGCGCTCGCTTCCTATCCTGTCGACTTCCCGCTCCTGCAGCACGCGCAGGATCTTAGGCTGTACCGATACAGGCATCTGGTTGATCTCGTCTATGAAAAGAGTCCCCTTGTCGGCCTGTTCGAACTTGCCCTTCTTGCCGTTCTTCACCGCTCCGGTGAACGAGCCTTCTTCATATCCGAACAGCTCTGATTCGACAAGGTTCTCCGGGAATGCGCTCGAGTTTATCTTTATTATGCGCTCTTTGCGCCTGAGGCTCAGTGCATGTATCGCCTGCGCCACCAGCTCTTTTCCCGTACCTGTCTCGCCCGTGATCATCACCGTTGAGTTCGACTTCGACGCGGCTATTATCTCTTCCTTGAGCTTGCGCACGGCAGGCGACTTGCCTATTATGCTGTTGATCGAATACTTGGATTCGCCAAAGTTCATTATCTCCTTCTCCGCATCGAGCAGCTCCTTGTCCAGGAAATTGCTGTATCCCTTGGAAAGCTCGTAAAGTCTGTGCGAGCTCTGCGTCGCATCGTACTCGAGCAGCCCCACCTTCCTGCCGTCTTTGAAAAGCGGCACCTGTATGGTTATGCCTATCCCGAGATATGAGCTGTAAAACACGAGTTCCGGGTCGTCCAGCGCCAGACCTTCTATCATCTTCGAATTCGGGAACGTCTCGAGGATATGGCGCCCCAGCACTTCTTCTCTCGGTTTTCCGAAATATCCGGCACACTGTTCGTTGAGATACGTGACGATGCCGTCCATATTTATCACTACCACGCCCGGTATGTTTTCAAGATAGTATTTTATATCTTCGTATGATGCTTCCTGCATTTCGATATTCTCCCGCCTTCGGCTGTTCAAAGTTACAGGTGATCCGAACCAGTCAGGCTCTGCAGGACTGGTATTTCGTTTCGACATGATCATCCTTGTTAAAGAAAAAATCCTGAAGCAACTGCTTCAGGATTTTTCATGGTGCGGCCTACCGGACTTGAACCGGTACGGTCTCCCACACGCCCCTCAAACGTGCGCGTCTGCCTATTCCGCCAAGGCCGCATATCGAGGTCGTTTTCTTTACGTCCTCAACGCTACTTTTCTATTTTATTCGTTTTAGGTCGGATTGTCAACAGTTTTTTCATCTTTTTTATATCTTTTTTGCGGATTTTTTCGGGCCATATCAAAGTCATATCAAAGCCGTTTTCACAGCTGTTTTTAAGATCGTTCCGCTAAAAATCCGGTGAGAAAATCCTGCAGCTTTTCAAACAGTTCTTCTATGCCTTCCGAGTTGTCGACTACCGCATCTGCGCGCTTTATCTTCTCCTCGTCGCTCATCTGATTGCTGATGCGGCTCTTCACTTCGTCTGCGGTCACTCCGTCGCGCCTGCAGACTCTTTCTATACGCACATCCATATCTGCCGTGAGCAGGAGAACTTCATCACATCTGTCGTCCAGTCCTGCCTCGAACAGCAGCGGAGCATCCAGCAGTATCCCGTTCAGCTCGCTCTCGGGCTGCTGCCTGTACATGCCTATCAGACGTTCCGTCTCGCCGATTATCTCTCTGAACATCAGCGCATCCAGACGCTCCCGTCTCCTTTCCTCGGCGAACACCACCGACGCCATCGCTCTCCTTATCAGATTGCCGTTTTCATCGAGGATCTCGGTCTTGCCGTCACCGAACTCACCCTCGGGTCCGAACAGTTCGTCGAGCACCGGCAGTATGCTGCTGCCGTCGGCCGTAAGATCTCTGCCTATCTGATCCGCGTCTATGTGCGCGAATCTCTTATCTTTGAAAAATCCGGCGGCAGTTGATTTGCCGGTCCCTATGCCGCCCGTAAGTCCTAATACTTTTATCATTTCGATCCTTTCCCTTTATTTGAGATCGTACCAGTTCACGCCTTCGTTAAGATCTGCCCTGAGCTCCACAGCCAGCCTGTAAGCCGACTCCATGTTCTCGACCAGCAGCTTTTCCACTTCTTCGCGCTCATCCTTCCACGTATTGATTATGAGTTCGTCATGCACCTGCAGTATCAGACTCGATTTGAGTCCGCGCTCCTTTATGGCATTGTAGACCTTGACCATGGCGAGCTTTATTATGTCTGCAGCACTTCCCTGTATAGGCGTGTTCATAGCAAGACGTTCGCCCAGCTGCCTTACCATGTATGCAGACGCCTTTATCTCCTTGACATAGCGCTTTCTGCCCATGATGGTAGTCACATAGCCGTTCTCCCTGCAGAACTCCACCTGAGAATCCATGAAATCCTTTACAGCCGCGTGCTTGCTGAAATACGTGTTGATATAGTCATCTGCCTCTTTCCTCGTGATGCCGAGCTCAGACGAAAGCCCGAAGCTGCTCATGCCGTAGATGACGCCAAAGTTGACAGCCTTTGCTCTGCTCCTCTCCTCTATCGTGATCTCCGACTCAGGAACACCCAGCACGTTTGCAGCCGTAGCGCGGTGGATATCCTCACCGCGGTTGAACGCGTCGATCAGCGCCGGGTCCTGCGACATGTGGGCCAGCACTCGAAGCTCGATCTGCGAATAGTCCGCACCTACCAGCACGCAGTCCTCCGAATCCGGGATGAACGCCTTTCTCAGCTGTCTTCCCATCTCCTGCCTGATCGGTATGTTCTGCAGATTAGGCTCCGTGCAGCTGATCCTGCCCGTCGTCGTCACCGTCTGGTTGAAATGCGCGTGCACTTTGCTGTCGCTGCTGTTTATCAGCGGCATCAGACCGTCCACATACGTGCTCTTGAGCTTTGCCAGCGTCCTGTATTCGAGTATCGCCGGCACGATCGGATGCTTGTCAGCTATCTTTTCGAGTATGTCTGCACTCGTGGAATAACCGCGCTTTGTCTTCTTGCCAGCCGGAAGCCCGAGCTTTTCAAAGAGGATCTCCCCGAGCTGCTGCGGCGAATTGAGATTGAACGACTCGCCCGCAAGTTCCGTGACGCGTGCCGTTATCTCATCGATCTTCTCCGAGAGCATCTCTCCGAACTGTTGCAGCGTTTCTCTGTCAGCCTTGAAGCCTTCCGCCTCCATCGACGCCATCACGATGATGAGCGGTATCTCCACCTGATAGTATACTTCCTCAAGCGCTTCTTCTCTGAGCTTTTCTCGCTGCAGTCCGGTCAGGCTCATGACAGCCGTACATACATCGAATCCGTAATCCATGAACGATCTCACCGTGTCAGTGAACATGTCGACCTGTCCGTTGTCTGCCATAAAATCCTTTTCGTCCTGTACTGTAAAGTGCAGGTATTCGTTCGAAATGGCAGCGAGGCTGTAGCTGCTCCTGCCCGAATCCAGCACGTACTGCGCTATCGCAGTGTCGAAACACGTCTCGAAGTCCGCGATACCCTTGCACATCAGCATGTAATAGTCGCGTTTCAGACCGTGTCCCGTATATGTGATATCCTGTTCTGCGAGCCAGCTGTACACATCCGTCAGGCTGCCGCAGTCAAAATAGTAATATTTCCCGTCATTCATAGCCGCGATCCCGTCGATGCACGGCTCAGCTGTGTGGTTGTAGTCTCCGAAGACCTTTAACACTGTCTCTCCACTGAAGCTTATCGTCTTCAGCATTTCGTCGCTGTTTACGAGTATCCGCTCAAAGCCCGAGGTGTCGACCGCTGCATTTTCGACGCTGCTCTGTCCCTGCCGATCAGACTGCCCGCCTCTTTCCACGTTGAGCTTTTTGAGGAACTTATTGAATTCCAGTTTCGTGTAAAGCTCGATCAGCGCGTCGTAGTCCGGTTCTCCGAGCAGGTATTCGTCAAAGTCGATCTCAAACGGCACGTTCGTGTTTATAGTCGCGAGCCTCTTGCTCATCACAGCCAGCTGCGCGTTTTCCTCGACCTTTGCCTTGACGCCTTTCGGTTTTATATCATCAGTATTGGCCAGCAGGTTTTCCACGCTGCCGAACTCCAGGATCAGCTTGGTCGCGGTCTTTTCCCCTACTCCCGGTATCCCGGGGATGTTGTCGGACTGATCACCCATCAGGCCCTTGAAATCTATGAACTGCTGCGGAGTGAATCCATATTTTTCGATCATCGCTTCTCTGTCGTAGAGCTCGAATTCCGAGACGCCTTTTCTTGTCAGTATGACTTTCGTGGTGTCTGTGGCGAGCTGCAGCTCGTCCTTGTCTCCCGTGATTATATATACGCCGATCCCTTCCTCCTCGGCTCTCCTGGCGATCGTTCCGATTATATCGTCGGCCTCAAAGCCCTCCATCTCGATCTGCTTTATGTTCATCGCACGGAGCACATCCTTGAGGAGCGGTATCTGCATCGCAAGTTCAGGCGGCATCTTCTTCCTGCCGGCTTTGTATTCCTCGTATTCCTTGTGTCTGAACGTAGGCGCCTTCATGTCGAAAGCAACAGCCATATATTCAGGCTCGTAGTCTCTCTTCAGTTTTTCCAGCATGTTCAGAAATCCGAATATGCCTTGTGTAAAGATCCCGTCTTTCGTTATCATCGGGTTCCTCATGGCATAGTACGCTCTGTTCACCAGGCTGTTGCCGTCTATCACAGCTATCTTCTTCATATGTCCACCTTCACTTCTGTTCTTCAAGCTCGTTCACCGAAATAAATCCGTACGCCGCCTCCGCGCTTCTGGCTCCCTCGTTTATAGCCTTCGCCATCACGTAGGCGCTGAGATCGCCGAGGGCGTCCGCATTGACCTGCACGTCTCCGCATGACATGTAAAACGCAGTGTCTCCGTCGGCTGACGAATGCACCGGTTTTATCGCTGTCGCAAAGCCGTCGTGCGTCATTGATGCCAGGGTGCTGCACTGATCCTTCGTCAGAGCTGCATTCGTTATCACGCATCCTATGGTAGTATTCCCCGTAAAAACATTTTTCTGCTGCTGTACTGAGCTCCACATCGCTTCCCTCGTGCTGGCAAGCGACCTGCCGCTTTCCGAAAGCATCCCCGCTATCTGTCTGCCGGTATCCGCGTCGTACACATCACCGAGACAGTTCACTGCCACGACTGCACCGACCTTCAGATCTCCGATCTGCACGGCGTATGTACCGAGCCCGCTCTTCATCAGGCGCTCGATGCCCAGAAACTTCCCGACTGTAGCGCCTGTCCCCGCACCGCGGTTTCCCTGCTGCGGCTTGTTTTTCTCAGAGTCTGTGCATGCCGCGTATCCCATCTCAGCATCCGGTCTGCAGCGAAAATCCCCTGCGATCAGATCGTAAAGACACGCTGCCGGCACTATGGGAACGACGCCTGTCCCGACGTCAAATCCTATGCCTTTTTCCTCGAGATAACGCATCACTCCACCGGCCGCGTCGAGTCCGTAAGCGCTGCCGCCCGAAAGCAGCACGCCGTATATTTTCTGACATGCCTTTGACGGCGAAAGCAGATCTGTCTCACGCGTAGCAGGCCCGCCGCCTCTCACGTCGACTCCTGCTGCCGCGCCGCTCTCGCAGATTATCACGGTGCATCCCGTGCCTCCGGATATATCCTGTGCATTCCCGATGCGGAATCCTTCTATCTCTTCTATAGGTATACGTTTCATCGTTATTTCAGTTTCCTTCCGATCAGCCAGTAGACAACTCCGACGAATATACCGCCGCCGACGAGATTTCCCAGCGTTACAGGGAGCAGATTTCCCATCACAAAGCTGCCGACTGTAAGTCCGCTTATATCAGTTCCCAGCAGCTGCACGTACGCGTCATTTCCCGAAGCGATCATTCCCGCCGGTATAAAATACATGTTCGCGATGCTGTGCTCGAATCCGGACACTACGAAAAGACCGATACAGAACAGTATCGAGAATATCTTGCTTATCGTGGTATGAGCTCCTGTCGCCATCCATACAGCCAGGCACACGAGCCAGTTGCACATCACTCCGAGCACGAACGCCTTTCCAAAGTCAAGACTCGTCTTTGACACGGCCGTCTTCACCGTTACCGCGCCAAGCAGCCCGCCGCCGCTTTCCAGCAGTCCCGAATAGTTCACGAGTGCCGCCACGAGAAGCGCTCCGATAAAATTGCCTATGTATACGATGACCCAGTTCCTGAGCATGCCTGAGACTTTGATCTTCCTGTCGAGTACGCCTATTATCATCAGGTTGTTTCCTGTGAAGAGCTCCGCCCCGCAGAGCACGACCATCATCAGTCCCACCGGGAACACCGATGCAGACACGAGCTTGCCGAGTCCGAAAGTCGCCGGATCCGATGTCAGATTGAACGATGCCATCGCAGACGCCTGTGCGCCGAACGCTATGTACGCTCCCGCGAGTATAGCAAGTATGAATAATTTCCAGAATCCCGATGTCGCCTTGGGTATCGCGGAATCCGACACCTTTTCGAGTATTTCTCCTGTTGTAAGTGCTTTCATTTATCCCTTCTCCTTTTTCTCCTGTTATTCCTGTTATTCCTGTTTTGTCTTCTGTTTCGGATCTCGATCTCCGGATTTCGGTCTCCTGATGAGCTCCGGTCAGGTCTCGGCCTTCTCCGCAACAAAAAACTACCCGGGCAGCATATGAATACTGCACCAGGTAGCTATTATACCATATATCGCGCGTGTTTAGAACACGTTACTTTTCATGTCGTCCGCTCGTCCGCATGCGCTTTCATCGCATCTGCATGCTCTCCGGTCATCATGATCTGCGCTATTTTGTCATCAGCTCGCATACCGCATTCGAAAATTCCACAGGATCCTCGATCGGCAGCCCCTCGATCAGTCTAGCCTGGTCGTAGAGCAGCGCGGTGTACTTCTTTACCGTATCCTTGTCCGTATCGTATTCCTTCTTGAGCTTTTCGAGTACAGGATGCTTTGCGTTGATCTCGAGTACGCGCTCAGCCTGCACTTTTTCGTCTGTAGGCATAGCGTTCAGCACCTTTTCCATCTCTATGGAAAGTCCGCCCTTTGACGTCAGGCACACAGGATGGCTCTTGAGTCTGTGCGAAAGCTTTACTTCTGAAACCTTGCCGTCCAGTGACTCCTTCATGAACTCGAGCAGATCCTTGCTCTCTTCCGCCTGCTTCTCCGCAGCTTCTTTTTCTTCCTTCGATTCTTCGATGTCGAGATCCTCGCCCGATACCGACTTGAACTGTTTCTCGTCGAATTCGCGCATAACCTGCAGTGCGAACTCATCTATGCTGTCTGTGAGGTAGAGTATCTCATAGCCTTTTTCCTTGAGGAGTTCTGTCTGCGGCAGTCTGTCTATCTGTTCTACAGTCTCGCCCGAAGCGTAGTAGATGTATTTCTGTTCGTGCTTCATCCTGCTCACGTATTCCGAAAGCGTAACGAGCGCTTTCTCAGTAGACGAATAGAACATCAGCAGATCCTTGAGCGTTTCCTTGTTTGCTCCGAAGCTGTCGTAAAGTCCGTATTTCAGCTGCAGTCCGAAGTTCTTGAAGAAGCTGATGTATTTTTCACGATCGGTCTTGAGCATGGAAAGCAGCTCGCTCTTGATCTTCTTTTCGAGTCTCTGTGCTATTGCTCTGAGCTGTCTGTCATGCTGCAGCATTTCCCTGGAAATGTTCAGCGACAGATCCTGTGAATCCACAAGGCCCTTTACGAAGCTGAAATAGTCCGGCAGCAGATCCGGGCACTTGTCCATGATCAGCACGCCTGACGAGTAAAGCTGCAGGCCTTTCTCATAGTCTTTAGTGTAATAGTTGAACGGAGCCTGTCCCGGTATGAACAGCAGTGCCGTATAGCTTACCACGCCTTCGACGTCGGTGTGTATGACCTTTGCAGGATCTGTAAAGTCGTAGAACTTGTCTTTGTAAAATTCGTTGTAGTCTTCGTCTTTTATCTCGCTCTTGTTCTTCTTCCAGAGAGGCACCATGCTGTTGAGCGTTTCGAGTTCCTGATATGTCTCGTATTCCTGCTCTTCAGGCTTCTTGTCTTCGCAGCCCGGTTTCAGTCTGTGCTTCTCTACCATCATCTGTATAGGATATCTGATGTAGTCTGAGTACTTCGTGATCAGGCTCTTTATCTTGTAAGTATCGAGATACTCGCTGTAATTCTCGTCGTCTGTATCTTCCTTGAGCGTCAGCGTTATCTCTGTTCCGTTGCTGTCTTTCTCTGCTTCTGTGATCGTGTATCCGTCTGCTCCGGATGACTCCCACATGTACGCTTCATCTGATCCGTAAGCTCTGCTCAGCACGCTGACTTTGTCACTGACCATGAACGCCGAGTAAAAGCCTACGCCGAACTGTCCGATTATGTCGATCTCGTCTTTCTTGTCCATCTCGGATTTGAAATCCAGCGATCCGCTCTTTGCGATAGTTCCCAGGTTTTTCTCCAGCTCTTCTCTCGTCATGCCCATGCCGTTGTCGATGATCCTGAGTGTCCTGTTCTCTCTGTCGGTTTCGATCCTGATACCGAAATCATCACGAGATATTCCCGTATCGCCTTCTGTGATCGTCTTGTAATAAAGCTTGTCCACTGCGTCACTCGCATTGGAGATCAGCTCTCTTAAAAATATTTCTTTATGTGTGTAGATCGAATTGATCATTAAATCCAAAAGTCTCTTTGACTCTGCCTTGAATTGCTTTTTAGCCATTTTGAATCATCCTTTCGTTTTGATTTTTCATTTGTTAGCACTTCTCTTTATCGAGTGCTAACAATATAATAGGACAATTCTTTTCAAAAATCAAGTGCCGGCGTGGGAAATTTTACTTTTTTTCGCAAAAAAAAAATCCCGACATGCCGTCAAGGATATAATTCACACCCTATCTTTACAATAGGGGGGTGCCCTGTTCCCGCTTCTGTCTTCCGTTCAGGGACGGCCCGACATAAGCTAGTCAAAAACCCGGACTCCCAATGTCATCATGTAGGTTGAATTATACTACCTCATCGCACATCTCAGGATATCATGCTCGGAATATATGACGTGCAGTTTCTGCACTGTTCCCTAGCCAAGTTTAATTATAATTATATTGTATGTTAATTTCAAGTAAATAATTCGATATTTTGATGATAGAATAAGCATATTTCTGTGTGCCGATCATCATGTATCCGTGTGCTGATCGATGTGACGCAGAGCATCTGTCACCCCTGTCCCCTGTCATTACTGCGATTTATATAATCTCTGATCTGCTGTGCATCCTTTTCCTCGAGCATTTTTTCTCCGGCAAGCGATTCCATGTGATGTGTGAACTCGTGATAAAGAGTCTCCCGCATTTCTTCTATAAGCCGTTCTCTGCTGCTTCCCGCAAAAAGTTCACAGAACGAACCGTAATATATCTCTATCAGCCTGCCCATCGACGAGCTGTGCACATAAGTCCCGAGCACCCACAGATCCGCAGCCTTTGCATAAGGGCTGAGCTTCCTGTCCGGCAGTATGAGTATGCCGCCGTTCAGATCACGATAAAATTCATCCGGCAGCTCATGTGCTATATCATCCATTATTTCCGTGAATTCGTCTATAGATATCATCATATCATGCTCCCCGCTTTCCCTGACACCGATCCTGTACTACATCGCTTCATCACTGCAGATTCAGTCTCAGCGACAGTATCCTTTCCGTTATCACATGGAAAGCCGCCAGCTGGATGACCGTTACAGCCGCAGCGAAGCCCAGTACCGTCTGCCCTGCATTCAGCATGTCATTCACCGTATTCACCGAAAACGAGCTCCATCCGCTCAGTGCTCCCGTAACATCCAGCAGCATCATGATCAGCACCGCCAGCACAGTTATAACTATATTTATACCGACATAAGCGCCCAGTGAAAGAAGTATCCTGTACTTTCCTGCAAGCTGACCGATCGAAAGCGAAGCGTATATCTGATATATGCTTTTCAGCAGCGACAGTATCACTAATATTATGAACTCTGCAGCGACCAGTAACACCTTCGGCTCTTCCCTGAACATATCCCTGATGAAGCCGCAGAATTCCGTGATCGCACCAAAGCTTCCCGTGCCTGCCATGACCAGAGCCGAAAGTACCGAAACGATCACGCTTGCGCACACTATTATCAGCGCCGATACGCCCTTTGCCGTTATCAGCTGCCACGGTTTTACAGGAAGAGTATGCATCAGATACCCCTCGTCGCTGAGCAGCCCCTTGTAAAACCTCATTATTACGATCACCACAGAAGCTGCCGCCGTCGCGATGAACACTGCTATGTACAGCATCCCCGTGATCCCCTGAAGCAGGTTTATCAGCGTACTCGCAATGGAGCTTCTTATCATGAGATTCCCCATGAAATTGATGCTGATGCTGAAAAGGAAGCTTGTCACTATCAGCGCCGCCCATATCACGCCCATCAGCTTTATGCTCGATCTGAGCTCATATTTTATAAGTCTACCTGTCATATCTGTTCACCCCCGCTATAGGAACCATCCTGAATGTGTCTCTGAAGACATCGTCTATCGATTTTCCTTCTCTCTCCTTGATATCGTCGACCGTCTCATGTCTGGTAACGCTGCCGCCATTGATGAATATCACCTCGTCCAGCACTCTTTCTATGTCAGAGATCAGGTGCGTGGAAATTATCACCGTTCCATCCTCGCTGTAGTTGTTTATTATCGTGGAAAGTATATAGTCGCGTGCTGCCGGGTCCACTCCTGCTATAGGCTCGTCAAGCAGGTAGAGCTGAGCGTTCCTGCTCATCACCAGTATCAGCTGCACTTTTTCTCTCGTACCCTTCGACATCGTCTTTATCCTGTCGGATGCCGTTATCCCCATAGCTGCACACATTTCCTCCGCCTTGCAGCGATCGAAATCGTTGTAAAATTCCTCGAACATATCGAGCACGTCTTTCACATGCATCCAGTCTGCGAAATAACTTCTGTCCGGCAGATAACTCACTATCGATTTCGTGTAGATCCCCGGCTTGATACCATCTATCAGTATCTCTCCCTTCGTCGGTCTGATCAGTCCGTTGAGCAGTTTGATCAGCGTGGTTTTGCCGCTCCCGTTCGGTCCCAGAAGACCTATTATCTTTCCTCTGCCGATACGCAGATCGACGTCCTTCAGCGCCTCTTTACTGCCGAAATCCTTGCAGAGGCCGCTGCACTGTATCAGAGTTCCCGTTTTCATTTTTTCTCAACCCCTCTCTCCTGTATCATCTTGACGATATCGTCTGCACCGTATCCGATAGCTTCCATTTCTCTTATGAATTTTTCGATGTTCTGCATCGCTATCTGCTCTTTCATCCTGGCCACCAGCCCTTCATCTGTAGTGACAGTCCTGCCCGCAGTCCTGTTGGTAATAACGAACCCGTCATGTTCCAGCTCGCTCAGCGCCCTCTGCATGGTGTTGCGGTTCACACCGGCGTCTTCCGCCAGCTCTCGCACCGTCGGGAACGATCCTCCCATCTGGAACCTGCCGGCCACTATGGCTATGATGAGCTGTTCTTTGAGCTGCGGCCATATAGGTCTGCTGTCATCAAGCTTCCATTCCAATCTTGCACCCTCTTTCTTTATTCATCATCACTGCGACCATTATTATCTGATCCCGTTTTCTGCTTTGGTTTTGATTTTGATTTTGGCTTTGACTTTGACTTTGACTTTGCGTTTTGAACTTTGTACTTTGTTCTTGCTCTTGCTCTTGTTTTTGCTCCGATGCTGCAAAAGCCTGCAGGTCTTCGGAAGCTGCGCTTTTGCATCTCTTGTCTTATTGTCATATTGTCCTATGTGCTTAGGACAATAATAATATAACTCTGCATTAGAGTTTTGTCAACAGTTTTTGAAATCATTATTTTTAATGTATGTTTCGCAATGATTATTTTAACTGCTCTTGATTTTTAGTTTGATTTATCTGTGAAACAGATTTAAGAAAAGCAGATTATCCATTACGCTCAAAATCTGTGTATTATTGCGGCATTACAAAAAATCCCTCCATACGGTTTCCCACATAGAGAGATTCTTCTTTGATAATTATGTAAGTCACGCTTGTCTGCGACCTGCTCAGCAGCAGCTGAGACTTTTACTTATATCTCTTCCAGATCTACGCTGCAGTTGTGATGTACTTTCTGCACGTCATCGTTGTCTTCAAGTGTGTCGATCATCTTCTTGAGAGCCTTCAGATCTTTCTCATCTGTAGGCGCAGCTTCCATCGAAGGTACGAACTCGACGTCGGAATCAACAATCTCGTAGCCTGCGTCTACCAGCGCTCCGTGAACGTCTGTGTAGCTTTCGGGTGAAGTCTGGATCTCAAAGCTGTCGTCATGAGTAATCATGTCGTCTGCCCCTGCTTCGAGAGCAACTTCCATCAGTGCGTCTTCATTGATATCATCAGTCTTTTCGATGATGATCACGCCCTTTCTCGAGAACATGTACGAAACGCATCCAGGTGTTCCCAGATTTCCTCCGTTCTTGTCAAAAGTCGATCTTACCGCCGCTGTAGTCCTGTTTCTGTTGTCAGTAAGAGTTTCTACGATGACAGCAACGCCGCCTACACCGTATCCCTCAAAGCTGAGTTCTTCATAAGTCTCGCCCTCAAGCTCGCCTGTTCCCTTCTTGATAGCTCGCTTGATGTTGTCATTAGGCATTCCTATGCCCTTTGCTTTTTCTATTGCAACCCTCAGAGTAGCGTTGTAGTCAGGGTCTCCGCCTGCCTTTGCTGCTACTATGATGGCTCTTGCGTATTTCGTGAACATAGCTGCACGCTTAGAATCCTGTGCTGCTTTTCTGCCTGCTATTGTTCCGTGTCTTCCCATGGAGACACCTCCTAACCTTAATTTTTTTCAATACATTTAAAATTATACACCCTGACCTTTATAAATTCAAGGTCAATATGATGCAGCTTACAAATATAGCAAGGTCCGCATACTATTCCACCCGGAATGTATACGGACCTGTATATTTCATTGATTTTTACCTCGTGTAAAGCCTGCAGCTTCGCATTTTCAACACGCTCATGGATCGTCCCTCATCCGGTTTGAGTGTCTGCGTAATAGCCTGCGTGTGTAAAGCTCTAGCTTGCATGCTCTTCCGATTCGATGGATCCTATGCTCTGATCCTGCAGTTTCTCATCTGTCACAGCTGAATCATCACAGCCTGCGGCCTGTGAGTCTCCTGCAGTCTTTGCATCATCTGCATCTCCGAGCGAAACTATATCCGGCTGCGATGCCGTTATGCCTGCGCCATCTGCAGCTGCATTTTCACCGCCGATACTTCCGGCATTTACCGGACTGCCAGCCCCGGCAGCATCTGCACGGTCTGTGATATCAGCGCTTCCGGCACCTGCATTCCCGCCGGCAGCCGCCCTGGCTTCAGCTTCCTTCTTCTCGAGGTTCTTGTGCGCCGTCGCCATCATCAGCTTTATCCTGTTGAGCTGGTTGACGTCAGATGCACCCGGATCGTAGTCGATCGCCGCGATGTTCGCCATCGGGTTCCTCTTTCTGAGAGCCTTCATCATGCCCTTGCCTGTAACGTGGTTAGGCAGACACGCAAACGGCTGCATGCAGATTATGTTCTCCACGCCGTCGTCGATCAGGTCGACCATTTCGCCTGTGAGCAGCCAGCCTTCGCCGCACTGGTTGCCGAGCGAAATGATCTCCGTAGCCTTCTTCGCGATATCCTTTATGAACATCGGCTGATGGAAACGCTTACTTTCCTCGAGAGCCTTCCTCATCGGCTTTCTGAAAAACTCCAGCACATCTATCGCGATCCTGTTGCCCATCATCGTCCCGTATGAGCCCGACAGGTTGCGGTAGTTGAACTCCTTGCTGTACATGCCGTACATGAAGAAATCTATCATATCGAGCACGACAGCCTCTCCGCCCTCCTTCTCTATGATGTCGACCACGTCGTTGTTGGCATTAGGATGGTATTTCACCAGGATCTCTCCCACCACTCCGACCTTCGGTTTCTTTATATCCAGCAGCGGCAGCTCGTCAAAAGCCTTTACGATGCTGGCTATTATATGCTTGAACTTCAATAAACTACCGTTCTTCACATTGCGGTTGGCCACTCTCGACCACTTTTCAAAAAGAGCGTTCGCCGAGCCCGGCACCTTTTCATACGGTCTCGTCGCATAGAGCACACGCATGAACAGATCGCCGTAGACAAGTGCCATCACACCGCGCTTTACGAATTTCATCGAGATCTTGAAACCGGGATTCGATTCCAGTCCCGCCATGTTTACAGAGATGACAGGGATCTGCTCCATGTTGAGATCCTTCAGAGCCTTTCGCAAAAGCGCAACGTAGTTGCTGGCTCTGCAGCCCCCACCCGTCTGACTCATGAAGATGCCGACCTTGTCAAGATCCACTTCGCCTGACTTAAGGTATGAGATTATCTGTCCAAGCGTCACTATAGTAGGATAGCACGCATCGTTGTTTATGTATTTCAGACCCTCATCCACTGCGTTCTTGTCTACGGTCGGGAGCCTCTTTACCTTGTATCCCGCACTGCCGATAGCCGCCTCGAGGAACTGGAAATGTATCGGGGACATCTCCGGTATCAGAATCGTGTAGTCTTTTCTCATTTTCTTCGTAAAGTACACTCTCTTGTACGGACTCCTGTCCTCCACATGCTTCACACCGTTTTTGTCTCTCTCGTCCATAGCAGCCTTGAGCGACCTGATCCTGATCTTTGCAGCACCCATGTTGGTACCCTCGTCGATCTTGAGCACCGTGTAAAGCTTGTTGTTTTTCTTCGTTATCTCTTCGACTTCATCTGTCGTCACCGCATCGAGACCGCATCCGAATGAATTGAGCTGTACGATCTCCACATCGTCGGTGGTACCGACGAATGTCGCCGCCTTGTAAAGTCTCGAATGGTACATCCACTGGTCGAGCACTCTGATCGGGCGCTCCAGCTTGCCCAGGTGTGCAACAGAGTCTTCCGTCAGCACGACCATGTCGAACGAGCTTATTATCTTATCTATGCCGTGGTTGATCTCCGGATCCAGATGGTATGGTCTGCCGGCCAGCACCACTGCCTTTTTCTTGTGATCACGCGCGTATTTGAGCGAGTATTCACCCGCTTTCTTGATGTCATCCTTGACGCGCTTGTCTTCCGCTCTCGCCATCTTGACAGCATCTTCGAGCTCCAGCCTGCTCACGCCTGTGCGCCTGAGCACCTTGTAAAGCTCCCGCACGAGGTTCTCGTCGTTGTCATAAGGCAGGAACGGATGCGTGAACGTCACGCCGTTCTCCTCGAATATATCGTCCATGTTTCCGGCAATCACTTCCGGATATGTCGCAACGATCGGGCAGTTGTAATGGTTCGGCGCCGTCTCATCCTCCACTCTCTCGTAGTTGATGCTCGGATAGAAGATCCACTTCGCACCGTGCTCCACGAGCCACTTGATGTGCCCGTGCACCATCTTTGCAGGATAGCATGCCGTATCCGACGAGATAGTCTCCATACCTCTCTCGTACATCTCCTTGCTGGACGTCGGTGAAAGCATCACGCTGAAGCCCAGTCTGGTGAACAGCACGAACCAGAACGGATAGTTCTCGTACATGTTGAGGACCCTAGGTATACCTACCACGCCTCTCTTCGACTCCTCGACCGTCAGCGGCTTGTACCTGAACAGTCTCTTGAGCTTGTATTCGAACAGGTTAGGCAGCTTGTTGGCTTCCTCCGGAGTCTTGCCCTCTCCGCGCTCGCATCTGTTTCCTGTAAAGAATCTCGTTCCGTCATTGAACTTGTTTATCGTCATGAGGCAGTTGTTTTCACAGCCCTTGCATCTGACATGGCTCGTCGTCACGTGGAAAGTGGCGATGTCGTCAGGCGTTATCACTGATGAAACAGTATCCTCGACGTAGTTTTCCTTTGCGATCAGCGCTGCTCCGTAAGCTCCCATCAGGCCCGCGATATCAGGTCTGACGATGTTCTTTCCGAGTATGTTCTCTATCGCGCGCAGCACGGCGTCATTGAGGAACGTTCCGCCCTGTACGACGATCTTGTTTCCGGCCTCTTCAGGATTCCTGAGCTTTATCACCTTGTAAAGTGCGTTCTTTATTACTGAATAGGAAAGTCCTGCAGATATGTCGCCGATCGTGGCTCCTTCCTTCTGCGCCTGTTTTACTTTCGAGTTCATGAATACGGTGCACCTCGTTCCGAGATCTACCGGAGCCTTTGCAAAGAGAGCCTCAGTTGCAAAGGACTGCACATCCATGTTCACGGATTTTGCATACGTCTCGATGAACGATCCGCAGCCTGACGAACATGCCTCGTTGAGCATGATGTTGTAGATCGCACCGTCCTTGATACGCATGCACTTCATGTCCTGTCCGCCGATATCGAGTATGAAATCGACTCCCGGCAGGAATTCCTCAGCAGCCTTGTAGTGCGCCATCGTCTCGATCTCGCCCAGGTCCGCCTTGAACGCAGCCTTTATAAGGCCTTCGCCGTATCCTGTAGCAGTAACGTTAGCTATGTACGCTTTTGAAGGCAGCAGCGAGTACAGCTCCTTGAACATGTTCATCGTCGCTTCCAGCGGCTTTCCTTCATTGCCTCTGTAATATGAGTACAGCAGGTTTTTCTCGTCATCTATCAGTGCGGCCTTCGTCGTCGTTGAGCCGGCGTCTATTCCGAGGAAAACTCTGCCCTTTGCTTTCTTTATATCTTTTCTCTTTATCCTGTCCTTCAGGTGTCTTTCGTGGAATTTTTTATAGTCTTCCGCATCTGCAAACAGCGGGTCGACGTGCTTCGTATCGGAAAGCGCACTCGGGTCTGCATGCTCGATCCTGTCTATGATGTCTTTGAATCCCATCTCTTCATATTTTGCCGAGTTGAGCGCTGCACCGATGGCAACGAAAAACTTGGAGTCCTCAGGGAATATCACGTCTTCATCGCTGAGCTCCAGCGTGTCGATGAACCGTTTCCTGAGCTCCGAAAGGAATGACAGCGGTCCTCCCAGGAACGCCACCTTGCCTTTTATCGTGTGCCCGCATGCCAGTCCGCTGATAGTCTGGTTGACTACCGCCTGGAATATCGAAGCCGACAGATCCTCTATCGGCGCACCTTCATTGATCAGCGGCTGTATGTCCGTCTTCGCAAATACTCCGCACCTTGCGGCGATCGGATATATCATGGTGTGCTTCTTTGCTGCCTCATTGAGCCCAGAAGCATCGGTGTTGAGCAGTGCCGCCATCTGGTCTATGAATGCTCCGGTACCGCCCGCGCATGTACCGTTCATCCTCTGCTCTATAGTCTGCCCGTAAAATGTTATCTTGGCGTCTTCGCCTCCGAGCTCTATCGCAACATCCGTCTGCGGTATCAGTGCCTCGACAGCCGCACTGCACGTCACGACCTCCTGCTCGAACGGTATCTTGAGTATGTTCGACAGAGACAGTCCTCCGGAGCCCGTTATCACCGTCCTGAGTTTTATGTCTCCGACTGTTTCATACATCTCTCTAAGCATGTCGACAACTGTCTTGAAAACATTCGACATATGTCTTTCATATCTGCTGTATGTGACCTTGTCATTCTCATCCAGCAGCACAAGTTTGACCGTTGTCGAACCAACATCTATTCCTAGTCTCATATCGTGGTCCTTCCTTTTTACCAAAATCTATATATATATGTAAAGAAAATTAAATTTTCAACAATTATTCATTTATGATATAATATTTTTATGAAAAGTTCAATCAAAAAAAATACATTTAAGGCCATATACCGTTTATTGGATAAAGTTTCTCCAGTTAATGGAGACTGCGGCCTGTTATGCGGCAGTATCTGCTGCACATATGAATACGAAAATGCTGATTACAGCAATATCGACGATGCAGCCCGCACCGCAACGGATAGCTCCAGCAGCACAGGTGATACAGGAAACGGAGGACATCCGGAAGCACCCGATGCCGTATGCTGCTCTAAAGGCAGCGGCGATGACGATTTCTCTCTCGGCATCTATCTTCTTCCCGGCGAGGAAAAACTCTTTTCCGGTGACGAGGAATGGCTCGGCTGGAGCTGGGCATACGCCGAGGACTACGAATTCCCCGACAGCTGGCGCGGGAAAGTGTATTTCCTGCGATGTCTCAATGCACCTAACTGCGACCGCGCCATGCGTCCTCTGCAGTGCCGGACGTTCCCTCTGGCCCCTCACATCGATGAAGACGGCGAGCTTTGCATGATATACCAGAACGGTCCGGTCCCTTACACCTGTCCGCTGATCACCGATAAAATACCGCTCAACGATGACTTTGTCAAAGCCACCTACACAGCATGGAAGCGGCTGATCGAAGATCCGCTGATCTACGACCTGGTCGAGATGGACTCCGACTACAGGATCGAAGACGGCGAGACGATCGAGATCCTATATCCATAATCTGATACCGTCAAACTTTCACTAAGTCCCGTATTGTCATACCGTAATGCCTGCAGATCAGGCAGTTCCATTAAAAATAATACCAATAACACGATTTTTCTGTGCTATTGGTATTTTTGTTTTGAAAATACTGGATAGACGCTACATCATACCCTTTATTATATCCAGGCGTCTTATATCCTTTCTGTACACGTATCTGAGCGCTGCCGCAAAGTATACGACACCTATCAGCTCTGCCAGCGGGAACGAGTACCATACCAGATCGAGACCTGCTATGTATGAGAATATCCACGCGATCGGCAGTATACCGATGAGCTGTCTGAGCAGCGATCCCCACAGACTGAGGAAACCGTGTCCTATCGCCTGGAATATCGATGAAGTCATGATGCCGAATGCTGCCGGCAGGAAGCATAGACTGATCGTCTTCAGCGCAGGCACTCCTATGTCGTACATCGCCTGGTTGCCTGTCGAGTTGAATATCGCAAGAAGCTGATGCGGTATTGTCTGGAACAGTATCAGACCTATGCCCATGATCACGAGCGCTGTGAAAACACCTTTCTTGTAAGCTTCCATGAGTCGCTTCCTGTTTCTCGCACCGTAGTTGAATCCCATCACAGGCAGCACGCCCTGGTTGAGTCCGAATACCGGCATGAATATGAACGACTGCAGTCTTCCGTAGACGCCCATTACAGCTACTGCTGTCTCCGTAAGGTTTCCCAGTATGATGTTCATACCGAACTGCATCACGGATGTGATCGACTGCATCAGTATCGCCGGCGCTCCTACAGCGTAGATATCCCTGAGTATCCTGCCCTGAACCTTCCATCCGCGCAGCTTCACATGCACAGCGTGCTCCTTTGCAAAAAGGAAATACTGCCCGAGACACATCGAAACCAGCTGGCCCAGGATAGTAGCCACGGCTGCACCGGTAACTCCCATTTCAGGGAACGGTCCGACACCGAAGATAAACATAGGATCCAGGATGATATTTGTCACTGCACCGCATATGCTGCAGATCATAGGTATCTTCATGTTTCCTGTCGACTGCAGGATCTTCTCTGACGTGATCTGTATTATGGAAAACAGCGAACCCACAGTTATTATGAACATGTATTTCTCGCCGTTTTCAACGATGTACGGTGTATCCGACATCATATGCATCATCGGTCCCGACAGGAATATCCCTATCAGCGCAAAGAACATCCAGTTAAAGAACGAGATCCTGTACCCGTGGCTTGCTGCCAGATCTGCCTCTTCATAGCGCTGCGCACCCAGTCTTCTTGCTATCAGCGAATTTATCCCGACGCCTGTTCCCACAGCCACCGAGATTATGAGCATCTGCACCGGGAATATGTAGGTTACCGCTGCCAGCGCCTGCTCGCTTATCATCGAAACGAAAAAACTGTCTACTACATTGTAAAAGGCCTGTATGAACATCGACAGTACTGCCGGCCACGACATGTGGAAGATGAGCCTCCCGACAGGCATTTCGCCCATCTTGTTCGTATTGTCCAGATTGTTCATTTTGTCATTGCTTTCCATTTTGAATTCCTCGTATTCATTTTTTTACTGATTTATACTTATTTTCTCGTAACCACAAAAATTTGCCTAAAATACATTAGGCAAATTTCAAACTTGGTATCCATGTTATATACTACCATTCTATGGTATGAAAATCAATACCTGCCGTCAAGAAATATCCGACAGGCGCACGGCATACGCTATACTGCTCCGTCCGGCAGTGCGTGCATGCTGTTCATACAGCCGTGCTTCGCATTTCCGGCGGCTGTCCCTCACGCATCCGTCATCAGTCCTTTGACTTGTAGAAAAGCATGCAGTGGCAGTATCCTTCAAAATCCGGATCTGCGATCTGTTCCCTGAACTCCTTGCAGACACACTTGTTTTCCGGGATCATCTCCACGCGGCACGGGCAGTATCCGTTTCTCTGCCTGAGCCCTTCTCTGATCATGTCCACTATTTCTCTGTTTTCATTCTCTCTTACAGCCATGTCGTATCCCCCCGGTAACTTATCTTCTGTGTCCTGCCTGCAGCAGCATTCCTGAAACTGAATTCTGATCTGCGGAGCTGTCCGTGCTGGCCCCGGGTCCGCCGGTGCAGCTCCGATATACATCTCTGCCTATACTTCTGCTTTCCAGAGGCCGTGCAGGTTGCAGTATTCGTAAACTGCAACGAGTCTGTCATCGTTCAGCGTGAAAACAGCCTCAGGCTTTGCACCCGGCTTCAGATATTTTATCTGGCTGCCCTTTTCAGTCTCAAGACATACCCACTGGATAAAATGCTCTTCAAGCATAGGATGTTCAACTGAACCTACAGTCACCTTTACAGTATCTCCGTCCTGCTCAACTACCGGCACGTGCTTTTCCTGTGCAGCATCAGTAGTGTTTGCATTGAGCTCCGTCATCTTCTGTCCGCAGCACATCACAGGAACGCCCTTGTCCTCTACGAAAGTAACTATATTTCCACAATGTTCACACTTATAAAATTTCATCTTTCATTCCTCCCTGCATTTATGTTTCAGTTCCGATTTTTAATCTGTACCATTTAAGTATATTATACACATAAACCAATATAATGCAAGCTTTTTTGCAAAAAACTGCAGCTATTTGTCTGCGTTTTTTATGATTTGCTGAAAAACGCCGCGATCCTGCCGAAAAGTCCGTTGTGTATTTTCTGCGGAACCGGCGCATTTTGCACATCGTGGAGCGTTTCATCCATGAATTCCTGCTGGCTGTCCAGCGCCACTGCTTCTCCCTCGCACTTCCGTATATACGATCCGTCCGGCTGCATCAGACTCGCCTTGGCCTTGTCAGAAAGCTGCACCTCCAGGATGCGTATCAGCTGCCGTTTTATATCCTCGTCATGGACAGGCCCGGCGATCTCGACACGTCTGCTGAGGTTTCTAGTCATCAGGTCTGCAGAGGATATGTAAAGCCCTGCAGATCCTCCCCTGCCGAAGCAGTATATCCTGGCATGCTCCAGGTATCTGCCGACTATGCTCGTGACTGTCACATTCTCGGTCTCGTCCGCGATACCGGCTCTGATGCAGCATATACCGCGTACGATCAGCTGTATGTCTACTCCTGCTCTCGAAGCTTCCGCCAGCTTGTCGATGATGTCCCTGTCTGTCACGGAATTGATCTTCATGCATATATATCCGTCGCCGCCCTTGCTGATCTCACCATCTATCATCTCCATAAGCGCGGGTTTTATACCTGCCGGCGCCACCAGCAGCTCTTTGTACTGTCCATCGAGATTGCCTGTCAGCATATTGCGGAAAAACGCAGTCCCGTCGCGTCCGATGTCCTCGTTTGCCGTCATGATGCTCAGATCGGTGTACATCGCGTTCGTCTTCTCGTTGTAATTGCCCGTGCCGAACTGTGTGATATAGCCGTATTTTCCTTTTTTGTGAGAGGTTATAAGGCAGATCTTGCTGTGACATTTGAAATTCTCAAGGCCGTATATCACCTTGCATCCCGCCTCCTCCAGCATCTTCGACCAGCCTATGTTGTTTTCCTCGTCGAACCTCGCGCGAAGCTCCATCAGCACGATCACTTCCTTGCCGTTTTCTGCTGCGCGGCACAGTGCGCGCACGATCTTCGATGATGATGCGAGCCTGTATATAGTTATTTTCACCGAAAGCACGTCTTCATCGTCGGCCGCTTCATTGAGCAGCCTGATGAACGGCTCCACCGAATCGAACGGGAAGAACAGCATCCTGTCCTTCTGCCTGATCTGCTCCATCATCGGGACATCGCGGCTGAGATCCTCCGGCCATCTCGGCTCGTAAGGTCTGTACAGCAGCTTTCCCTTCAGTCCGTCCGGCAGCCCGCCTATCATCTCGAACACGTATTTCATGTTGAGCGGCGTCCTGTCTATATACACCTGATGCTTCTGCACACCCGTCATCTTCATCAGCTCTTTTCTGAATCCGTCGGAGACATCGCGGTCTATCTCCAGGCGCACGATCGCAAGGGTCGCACGCTTTCGGAGCCTTTTCTCCACGTAGTTTCTGAAGTCGGTCTCGCTGTCCTCGAATTTTTCCGAGTCGAAGCTGACATCCGCATTTCTCGTCACGGAAAACACGCACGCCTCCTCCTGCCTGAATTTGCCGTAAAGCTCAGGCACGCGCTGCAACAGTATGTTCTCTATCCTTATGGATCTTCCGGCTTCGCTCAGCATCAGGACCTGCGGAAGGTGCTCCGGCACCTGCACGAATGCCATCGATTTTCTGTCGTTCTTATCATGCACAAGAGAGGCAACATAAAGCCCCTTGCTCTGGAAATGCGGTTTAGGGTGTCTGCTGTCTATGATCTGCGGCGACAGTATCGGCAGCATCTCCGTATCGAAGAATTTTTCGGCATACTCTCTTTCGAGCGGCGTCAGCTCTTCGTACTGCACATCTTTTATGCCTTCTTTTTCAAGCTCCATGCAGACCGCCCTGTAAATGCGCCGTTTACGCTCCACTAGCCCCGGTATCACTCTGTATATGCTGTCAAGCTGCTCTTCGGGCGACATACCTGACTTGTTGTCCGTGTGATCGGGGTTCATCGACGCTATATCGAACAGGCTCCCGACACGCACCATGAAGAACTCATCCAGATTCGTCGAAAATATCGATACGAACTTGAGCCTTTCAAGCAGCGGCACCTTTGCATCTGCCGCCTCCTCCAGCACTCTCCTGTTGAATCTCAGCCAGCTCAGCTCTCTGTTCTGCGTATAGCTGTATTTTTTCTTTATCCCAGTATCTTTTGACATAAATACCCCTCCCTTACTCCGTAGCTGCTGACGGTTATCTTCTTTGCCGCTGTATGATCCGCTATGCTCTGCAGGATCATGTATCCCGGTATTATAGTATGGATCCTTTCCGGATCCACCTTCAGTATCGCATCTGCCGCATCACGCCTGTCCCCGGTCAGGAACTCTCCTGTCTTCAGAAGATCCTTTGCCGACATCGTATTCGAAGATGCCGGTATCAGCCCGAGATATCTGGCGAATTTGAACACAGATCTCGCCGTTCCTCCCGTGCATATCAGCTTCGTGTACGGTCCCGGCGCTTCCAGCGGTCTCCTTGCGAACTCCTCTGCTATCGCCCGGCTGATGCGCTCCTTCGACGCCTTGCCCGGCAGTATGTGTTTGACGCAGTCTTTGTACAGCTTCAGCGATCCCATGCGGTAGCTTCGAGGCTCGAGCACGCTCCCGTCTCTGAAAAATGCGATCTCCGTGCTGGCGCCGCCTATATCGGTGAACACGCCGTCCGATACATGAAGTTCTCGCATCACACCTGTATATCCGAGTATCGCTTCCTGCTCGCCCGTTATTATATCTATATCGAAGCCTGTCGCTGCCGTTATCCTGGCTGACGCCTCGTCGCTGTTCACGATATTTCTGAGTGACGCTGTTGCAAACGCATATATCCTGTCCGTTATCCCCAGCAGATGCAGTGTGTTCCTGAACTCCAGCAGCGTATCGCAGGCACGCTCTATACCCGCGTCGCTGATGCACCCGTTCTCTACATAACCTGCAAGTCCTGCCATCTTTTTGTCCTTGAACAGTATCCTGAACGCTCCGTCCTTTACCCTGTAGACCGTCAGTCTGACAGAGTTCGAGCCTATATCTATCACTGAATATTTCATCGGTACCCCCTCTGCTGTGTCCGGAATTGTTTCTAAATGTGTACATGCTTATTATAAGTGGTTTATGTAAAGTATTCCATGATTTTAATGTTAAATTTATTTAACATCCCATATTTTTACATTTGACATCCGTCCTGCGCCGCATAAGCCCTGTGTGCTGCCCACAGCTGCGCCTTTGCATGATCCCGTGCATAAACTCCGCCCGCCGTCCCCCTTCTGCACGCAGCTGCAGAATGCAAAAAACGGCCCAGACTCCAAACCGTGACACGATAAGTTCCATCTGACCGTTTTCATATTCTCTTTATTCTGCGCCGAACGCACTGCTATACTGACGACGTATGACGTACTGTGCCTGCGGCATTCCCGGCGTTTTTCCGCTATTTTTCAGGCACTCCCATGCCGTAGTCTCTGACCTGCTCGACCATGTGACCGATGTTTCCCTCACCTGCGAATCTCTCGAGGTCGAAGAAATCCTCGCCCGCGTCTATCCAGCAGAGCGGATGCTTCTCGCTCACAAGCTCCACGTCAGCTGTGAGCACGCCCGCATACACCTCGACGATGCAGTGCTGGTTGTAGTACGTGAAGTCCATCATGTGCGAAAGCGTGACGTCGCTGCGGCTGATGCCGGTCTCCTCGAAAAGCTCTCTGTACGCCGCGTCGAAATGGTCCTCGCCCGGCTCGATCTTGCCGCCTACCAGGTTGAACTTCCCTTCGTACGGGTCCTTGAGTCTTTTGCAAAACAGCAGCCTGCTCTTATCCGGGCTGTAGATCATGATGCAGTTGTATCCCTGCATTTCCTCGGGTGCAGACTCATCCTCACGGAGCTGTCTATCCATCTCTTCGGTGCAGCTGGAACAGAATCTGTATCTCATTATTCTTCCTCGTCTGCTTTCTTCGATGTGCCCAGGCACTTTTTAGCCACTGCATATCCCAGCGTCATGTCTATCGCATAACACACGAGGTACACACCCGTTACGAGCTTTGCATGCTTTTTAAAGTTCCAGTCTTTAAAAAAGTTTTTCATAATGATCTCCTCCTCATTACCGCAGTTATCATGAAAATGTCACAAGTTCCTGCTCCGGTCTTTCGGCCGGCTCTATCGATACCAGCTTGAGTATCGGTCCCATGTCGAATCCGTACATCTCGTGGATCCCGCAGTCAAAGCTGACTTTGACGTGTATCCAGTCTCCGTGTCCGAATCGCTCTCCCGTATCATCGTCGAAATAACAGATGAATCCGAGAAACTGTATATCGTCTGCGCAGCATGTCATGATATGTCTTCCCGGGATGAAATAGTTCGCATTTTCTTCTCCGCTCGCGCAGTACTTTGCAGTGAATTCTATCTCCTTGCCTATATATCTGTCAGGATGGTCTATCGCATCGAGGTACCACAGTCCGTAGTCCATGTCTTCGATCTTTATATTGTGTCCGCTGTAGTCGAACGGCATCATATCTGCCTCATTGGCGAACATCGTGCCGTCTTTCTTCTCGAATGCCACCTGCACCTGAGGATTGAGCATCTTTATCGCTCTCCTGAACTTCATCCTGTCGGTGTTGTCGTCGCATCTGTTGAAAATGACGAGGTTCGACGCCTTGAGCGGCTCCATGAACATCTTCCTCATGTTCGTCATGTACATTTCCGCAGTCTCTGCGTTGACAGCCGAATACACTCCGCCTGCGAACCAGTCTTCCGGAATGTTGTCGTTGAAAAGCTGTTCCAGCTCCCACATACCGTTGTACTCTATCAGTATCTGTGCCGGTCTGTACTTGTCTTCGATGCCTTTCCAGAATTCTTCCGTGAGCTCTTCAGGCTCCTGCACCTTTACGAGAGTCATAGAGTATTTATTCAGGAATTCATCGCTGAGAGAAACTTCGCCTTCCTCGCACTGGATCACTACAGAATCGCCGGGATCCAGAAATCCCTCTTCACCTGCGACTTCCTGTATCAGTGTGGTCTTGCCGCTTTCCAGCAGCCCTGTGAATATATAAACCGGTGTTTCCATCGCAACTGTCCTTTCTCTAGCTGATCACGAAAACACGTTTCAGTGCTTCTTCGTCAAGCTCCGTACCTATAACGCACACTCTTCCTATATAGTCAGGCTGGCATTCTCTGATCTCGAGTTCTTCGGGGACCATGTCGAATTCCATCCAAGTGCCGTCATCGCTCTCCACGATGCCTTTGGCTCTGAGGACTGTGCCGAAGTTCTTAGTGACTCCCATCAGGCTGAGCGTGTCTTCAAGCTCTGCTCTGCTGAATTTGTGTACCGTCTCGATGCCCCAGCTTGTGAAGATCTCGTCTGCGTGGTGGTCGTGATGATGATCATGTCCGCAGCCGCAGCCGCAGCCGCACTCATCTTCGTGATCGTGATGATGGTGATGATGGTGATGATGTTCTTCGTGATGATGGTGTTCGTCATGCTCATGATCGTGACCACAGCAGCACTCGTCATCGTGATCGTGATGGTGATCATGCTCATCGTGGTCGTGCTCATGGTGATGATGGTCGTGTCCGCAACAGCACTCGTCATCATGGTCGTGGTGATGTTCATGGTGGTGATTTTCGTCGTGATCATGATGTTCATGGTCATGATGGTGCTCATGCTCATGGTGATGATGCTCGTCATGCTGCTCATGCTCCAGCTCGCGCAGCACCTTTTCGAGTGCATGGCTGTGTGAAAGCGCCGCATTTATCATATCTCCCGACAGATCTTCCCACGGAGTCGTGATGATAGCCGCATCGTGATTCTTCTCTCTGAGAAGCTCGACGCACTCTGCAAGGGCCTTTTCATCCATGTCCTGCGTACGGCTGATCACGATGACGCCTGCATGTTCCAGCTGATCGTTGTAGAATTCGCCGAAATTCTTCATGTACATCTTAGCCTTCTTGCCGTCTGCAACGGTTATCAGGCTCTCGATCTCGACGCCCGCCTCATCCTGCATGTCTATTACAGCCTTTGCAACATCGGACAGCTTGCCGACTCCCGACGGCTCGATGATGATGCGGTCAGGATGGAACTCGTCGCTCACCTGCTTCAGCGATTTTGCAAAATCGCCGACGAGCGTGCAGCAAATGCATCCCGAGTTCATCTCAGTCACCTCGATGCCTGAGTTCTGCATGAAGCGGCTGTCTATACCGATCTCACCGAATTCATTTTCGATGAGCACTGTCTTTTCATCTTTGTATGCCTTTGAAATAAGTTCCTTTATGAATGTCGTCTTTCCGGCTCCGAGAAATCCGGATATTATATCAACTTTTGCCATGATCTTCTCCTTGTTCTGTAAAAATTCCGGCCTTCGGACTGCTGCGCGCTTTGCACAAGGCGCGGCTCGCCATCCGGCCAACGTTATTATACCAAATAATATATCATTTTAAAATAGCGAGATGGTGTCAGTATCATGAAAGTTATTTTTGACAAACCATCTTTTTTCTTGTGCAAAACGCTAAAGCAGCCGTGTTATGCGGCTGCTCTGCTGCTCTTTCCGCACAGCTGCTCGAATTCTTCAAGTTTGCGCTTTGCTTCAGGGCTGATGTTTTTCGGCACTTCTATCTGAACTGTCACGTAATGTGATCCGTATTCCGACTTGCTGTTCATCGATACTATGCCTTTGTTTTTTATTCGAAGTTTAGTTCCGGACTGTGTTCCCGGCGCGATCGTGCACATCACTTTGCCCTGCAGCGTCTGTACCGGCACTTTGCCGCCGAGTACCGCCGTGCTGAACGGTACTGTGATGCTGCTGTAGACGTCCATGCCTTTTCGCTCGAATCCCGGCTTGCTGCCAACGTTGACTCTGAGAAGAAGGTCTCCGTTTTTCCCGCCGCTGGATCCCGGCGTCCCGCGCCCCTTGAGCCTGATGCTCTTGCCGGTGTCGATGCCTGCCGGTATGTGGACTTTCAATGATGTTTTCTTTCCGCTCACCGGATCGGTGATATTTATCATCTTGTCGCCGCCGAATGCAGCTTCATCGAATGTCACATTTATGTCTGCCGTCGCATCTGCGCCGTCGCGGCTGAAATCCGCACCTCCGAAGCCTCCGGAAAAGCCACTGCCGAATCCGTCCTCATATCCGCCGTAGCTGCCTCCTGCACCTGTTCCCGAGAAACCGTGCGAGAATCCGCCACTTCCCGAAAAACCATGTGAGAACCCGCTACTGCCGGCTGATCTGCCGCTGAAGCCGCCTGAGAACTTTCCGCCGAAAAGGTCCCTGAGGATATCGTCCATATCCCCGCCTTCAAAATGATACTCCCTGTAATTTCCATAAGGGTTACCGCCTGCACCGCCCTGAGCGCCGCCTGCAGTGCCGTCGAACGCCGCATGACCGAACTTGTCATAGAGCTCTTTCTTTTCAGGGTCGTTGAGCACAGAGTAAGCCTCGGATATCTCCTTGAACTTCTCCTCCGCGTCCGCATTGCCTGCATTGGTGTCAGGATGGTATTTCTTGGCCATCTTTCGATAGGCCTTTTTTATATCGCTCTGTGAAGCGTCTCTGCTCACGCCGAGCACTTCATAATAATCTCTCTTTGATGCCATGACCATCACTCCAATCTATATCAAAATCCGATCCCGTGATGTTCACCGGTATCAGACTGTTGTTTGCATTTTATTTTTCTGTAAACATGCTTTACAACAGTACCCCGCAGGAATCATCCCACGGGGTACTCGTCGCTTTTCTGTTTATTATCCCTCAATGGAGATGTAATGTTTTTTATCTTCTATCGCTTTTGCTTCCTCCTTAGGAACTGTAAAGGACAGGATTCCGTTTTCATACTTAGGATGGATGTCATCCTCTGTAACGTGCTCGCCTACATAAAAGCTTCTGCTCATGCTGCCTGCATAACGCTCACGCCTTATATAGTTGTCCTTCTTGTCTTTTTCGTCCTTGTCGAGACCCTTGGCAGCTGTTACTGTCAGGAATCCTTTTTCAAGTTCGATCTGTATTTCATCTTTTTTGAAACCGGCCAGATCTACGTCGACCTCATATCCGGTATCCGTGTCTTTGACGTCTGTCTTCATGAGATTTCTTGCATGTTTGCCATACAGCTTCTTCTCTACATTCGGAAATGCAGGAAATGTGAAATCGTTCATAAAATCGTCAAATAAGTTTTCTCCAAATATTCTAGGCATCATCATAAATCATCGCTCCCTTCAAGTATCAATCTATTGATTTCACGGCGATCAGTTGTCTGGTCTTACGATCAGCTCTTCGTCACCCGGTGATGTTCCGGGCAAACTCTCTGATCGTCGTCTCTCTGATTGATCCCTTTTTCTCTTTGTGATTTTATTATAGCACTTTTGTTAGCACTGTCAAGAGGTGAGTGCTAATTTTTTTGAGATTTTTTATTTTTCGTGATTTTACTGGATTCATCAAGACTTCGAGCTTAACAAGCAATGTAGACTTTCAAGCACTAAACTTAGCGAAACTTAACAAAACTTAAAATTATTACATCTTTTTATTTTATCAAGGTAAAAAGCACTAAAAAACCATAAATTACATGGTTTTCAGTGCTTTTTTCATGTTTTTCCTATTAAATTTTCCTCAGACACCTATATAAGTGAAACTTAGCGAAACTTAAATTATGCCCAATATGGAATATACTTTTTATACCTTGGCGCAGTATCCGGATCCATTACTTTAATATAGCCTCCGTCAACAGCACTGGTAAGAAGTCGAGAGGCTTTCGCTTTCTCTTTCGCTTTCTCTTTTTCTCCTAATCCAAATATTTTTCGAATATCTGAGTTAGAAATCCCCTCAAAATTGACATATGCCAGACATGCTTGCATATAACAAGTACGCATCCGATCTTCTTTCGTAGTTAATTCAAATGGTACTTTAGCAAATAATATCGCTTTTGTGAATTGATTATTCTGATTTTCAATCCTTGGTGCAAGTAACTCATTTTTACCAGTTGCTTCAATAATCTTATCATAACCACTGCCACGTTCCTCACAGATACCACATTTATGCATAAATCCTGCAATATTTTCATTTCTGGATATCGGCACTGAATCTACAATTCTTTCAATTGCTAATAGTGGTGCGCCAGCATTTGAAAACTCAATTCGATTTTTAAACACTTCCACCATCGGATTTGTACCCCTTTGCTGCAGATCCTGATGTATCATAGCATTTGCCAACAACTCACGGATAGCAATTTCCGGGAAACTGACAACAGATTCCCTTGTTGCTTCTACAATTACCTCTTCCTGTGGAATAATCGTCATAATATACTGCACGATTTCTTCATGTGAAAATGCATAACCCGCACAGAATTCTTTTTCCCTGATAGCCTCCAACCTGGAGTTTTCCTTATACCAAATCACTCTGACAGTTCTTCTATGCAAAGATTCAAATTTCTTCAAATCCTTTGCTATCATCAATGCCCCCATGTTTGTGATATCCCATGTGCCGGCATCATTTCTCTTTATGAACTTTTCATGCTGTAAATCTTCCAATACTTTATCCCGATTTCTCGGAATCGGCATTTCCAGTTTATCGTAATACCTTGAGTAATCCAGTAATGATACCATTTCATCTTCATCTAAATTTCCCATCGCAATTCGTAGTTCATATGGTGTAGAATCGAATGTTCTCCATAATTCTCTTTCTTTATCAGGATACTCTTTTAAATTTTTCTTATTTGTTCCAAACTGATCATATAATTATGATAGAAAAACATTAAAGCGGCGGGAAAACAGCGTTCATCTGCAGCGCTGTTTTCCCTTGATATATTACAATAGAAAATTCATCAGGAAGGGTGATCGATTTGACAGCTGCAGGATCTATAGAAAACAAGGAAAAGCAAAAGGAGATCTGCTGCAGATGCTCAATGTCCCCGAAGACGTGCTGCCGTACGCGCTCCTTACTCCAATACAGTACGGCTCACATTTTTCTTTCTCTATTCCCGCAGCCTGTCTATGATGCTCCTGCGCGAGAAGCTTCTGTAAAGCAGAGCCGGGAGCGCTGCGCCTGCCGCCAGGAAGACCGGCGCCGTTATAAATATCCCCTTCAGCGTGAAGCTGTAGCTGTAGAACCAGAACATGCTTTCCATCAGGCTACCCGCCAGCGGTTCGATGATGACGCTGAGCACGAGCGACAGCAGTATCGCACCGGCAGCGTACAGCAGGCCTTCGTATATCAGCATCGACCGCAGCTGTTTCCCGGTCATCCCTATCGACTGCAGCATCGCGAATTCCCGCCGCCTGCTCATCATGCCCGTCATGATGCTGTTGAAAAAGTTGAGTATCCCCACGAGCCCGGTTATCGCGCACAGCACGCCGCCCAGCAGTGTGAACATGTTCCTGAACCCTTCGAACTCCTCTCTAACGGTAGCCTTGCTCTCATACATCAGCGATGAGGACGGACTGCCTGTCATTTCCGCAAGAAAAGCTTCGTCGTCATCTTCCGCGCCGCGTCCCGGGGCATCGAACATGTAAAACATCGGGAATATCTCTGCGCCGCTGTCCGCGCTGAGCCTTTCTGAATTTATAACCGCGTCGATCGATGAAAGCTTCGAGTATCTGAAAGACATGCTGTACGGCACGCTCACGACTGCACAGACGGTGTATCTGACATCGTGGCTCCTTTCCACCTTGTATCCGATATATTCGCCCGGTGTGTTCTCGCTCGACATCTCGCCGGTCCGGCTGTCGATGAAGTAACCTTCGTCTATATAAGTCACAGTCACTGTTTCGCCTGTTTTCGGAAGGCTGTCCCCGTTGACTGCATTTCCGTTATCGTCCGTTTCAGCCGCTATCGCTATGGCATTTTCCCCGGGATCACTCACAGGTGTGATATCCCCGTCGATGACCTGCAGCTTTTGCATGAGACCGGTATCAAGCCCCTCGATCTGCAGCAGGCTGCACGACACGTCCCTCCCGTCTCCTTTCTGCATCGCCTGCTTCATCGCATATGAGATCTGCTCATCGTCATCCGAAGGCCTGCCGTCTTCCGACAGCCAGATCACGGGTTCTGTGTCATCCAGGGCCCATGCCATACCGCCGACTGAGCTTTCCGTACCAGCCTTTATCTCGGCGATCTCGTCACCGGTCAGCCCCGATTCGGAGCTCTGCGTCTGATATCTGAAATAGTCCGTCTTTCCGACGATGAAGTCGGCACAGGTCTGATTGCTGAGGTATTTTTCCATGTCGAAACCGCCGACGAAAGCGCACAATACTGACAGCAGCACTACTGACAGCGCCATAGACATTATCACCACCAGAGTTTTGAGCCTGCTTCGGCCCAGGTCAGCCAGCGCCATCCGCCCGAGGCCCGCGCCTTTCAGCTTACCCGGGATCTGCGGCCTCTGCGGCTTTCCATTCCCTGCCGGCATCCCCTGATCTGACGCTCCTGATACTTGCGAAGCGCCTGACCTTTCCGGAGCGCCTGCCCCTCCATGATCGACTGACGTCCGGCACACCTGCGCTTTACATATCCTGCGCACCTTTTTCGGACTGACTGAAGACGCTTCGGTATACTTCACGGCTTCGACCGGAGAGACCTTTGAAGCCATACGGGCCGGTCTGGAGCATGATATGAATACCGTCACTATCGAAAACAGCGCTGCCGCGATGAATATCACGGGCGACATGCTCACGTCCGTGCATGAGGCGCCGAGAGATGTCGACGCCATTATCACCGGCATAAGCACGCGTCCCGCCAGATATCCGATCACCAGCCCTGCCGGGCAGCCTGCCGCACAGAGCATCATCGCCTGCTGTCTGACGATCCTGCGAAGCTGCCGCGGCGTCACCCCTATGGTCTTGAGCAGGCCGTAGTACCTGATGTCGCTGCTGACCGAGATCCGGAATATGTTGTAGATTATCAGATATCCCGTCATAATTATCAGTATCAGCAAAGCTGCCGCTGCCGCTATCATCTCCGGTCCGACAGCATCACCGGCCTGCGACGCCGTGTAGCCCCAGTTCACTCCGTATCTCACGTAATCGTCTCCATCCGGATCGTCAGACTGAAAACCGAGATCGTCCTCGACCTTCTGCATATTTTCTTTTATGCCGACACTCGTCCTGAACATGACGTTGACGTCCTCACGGAAATGGTCTGCACCGGCGCTGACTGCGGCCTTTTCAACCTGCCTGACATACGCTTCCGAGACGTTTATGAAATGCACCGGGGATATATCGTCGTATTCCCACCAACCGGCCAGCCTGAACGTATCCGACCTGCTGCCGACCGCGCTGTCCACGTCCAGCATATCGTACGTCAGTCTGATTTCTGCCCCGAGCTCCGGCTCCACGCCGAGCGCGGCGAGCGCGGCGGTATCCATTATTATCTCGTCTTCCGCCTCCGGCATATGACCTTTGATGAGATCTATGTAGCTCCATTTTGCATTGTTTTCATCCATGCAGCTTATCTCCGCAGGTATTTTCGCAAAGCTGCCATCCGTGATGTACCCGGCGGTTATGCGCCTGCCAGCTGCTTTGATCTTCGGGTGGCTTTCTATCATCGAAGCCTGCTCGCTGTCCACATCCTTGAATCTCCCGTGCGCGTACCCTCCGATCTGGCGGAACGTGTACGATTCGTAGCTCGTGTTGATCGACATCATTATCGTGAAAAGTGCAGTGAACAGGACTGTCGTCAGCACTATGGCCACTGCAGCTGTGACGCTGCGCTTACCGGCCGCCCTGAAGGATCTGACGCTGAGGCGCCTTACGGCTTTTCTGTTTTTCACTCTCATCGCGTCACTCCCCCTGTCTGCCGGCTCCGGAACTGTGAGCTGCGGCGCTGTCGACTCCATTTCTGTCGGTTAAGGCTACGACTCTGCCTACACCGGGCTCTGCACCGGCATCTGCGGCTGTGCCTCCGAAGACTTCCGCGCTGTCGTTTACAAGTCCGCCATTACTGATCCTGCCGTCTTCGATCCTGATGATTCGGTCAGCGAGCTGCGCTATTTCCTCATTGTGAGTTATCATGACTATCGTCTGGGCGTACTGCCGGCTCGTTATCCTGAGCAGCCCCAGCACATCCTGCGACGTCCTGCTGTCGAGGTTGCCTGTCGGTTCATCGCACAGCAGTATCGCAGGCTTCGTCGCCAGAGCCCTCGCGATCGCCACTCTCTGCTGCTGACCTCCGGAAAGCTGCCCGGGCAGGTTAGCAAGCTTATCGCTTATGCCCAGAGTCTCCGTTATGCTGCTGATGAATCCGCGGTCGGCATTCCTGCCGTCGAGCTCCACGGGAAGCACGATGTTTTCGTATACGTTAAGGACCGGCACTAGATTGTACGCCTGGAAGACGAATCCTATCTTTCTTCTGCGGAAAATCGTCAGCGCCTCATCTTTCAACGAGAATATGTCTCTGCCGTCCACGAACACTTTGCCGGACGTCGGCCTGTCGAGACCTCCGAGCATGTGGAGCAGCGTGGACTTTCCTGATCCCGATGAACCCACGACTGCAACGAATTCACCACTTTCGACTGACATGTCGATGCCGTCCAGCGCCCGCACCTCGCCGGCACCGCTGCCGTATATCTTTTTAAGATTTTTCGTTTCAAGTATCGCCATATGTTTTCTCCTTTCACCGCCACCGTCAGCTGCCGCGCGATGCGGCGGTCAAAAAAATCTGTACGAAAGAGACTCTCCGCCCTTTCATACAGATGATATCAAAACAATCTTTCCACATTATTTCCGGCGCGCAGCAGATCCTAACAGTTCTGTAAGATTTTCACCCGCGATCCCCGGCGCTCCGCGGTGCATCCTTCCCCGCTGCCGGCAGGAACACTGCAAATGTCGAACCCCTGCCTGCCGCCGAACTGACCTTTATATATCCGCCTTCTGCCGAGATTATTTCCCGGGCAAGATAAAGCCCTATCCCGACGCCTTCCTGTCCGTGCGTGTCTTTCCCCCGGTAAAACCGCGCAAAGATCCGCGGCATCTCCTTCTCGTCTATTCCGGCGCCCGTGTCGCTCACCTCTATGCAGACGAACATCTCGTATCTTTTCACACTCACGGTCACACCGCCACTCTCCGTGTATTTGATCCCGTTGTCTATGATGTTCCCCAGTGCCTCTGCCGTCCATTTCCTGTCGAACATACCGGTGCATTCTTCTCCCGGCATCACAGCCAGGCTCAGCCCCTTAGCTGCAGCTTTTTCCCTGTATGATACGGCGACCTCTTCTGCGAGCTGCCCGATGCTCCCGACTTCCGGATGCAGTGCTACTATCCCAGTTTCCAGACGCGACAGCTTCACCAGCGAAGTTATCAGGAAACTCAATTTTTCAGTCTGTGCATGGAGCTGTAAAGTGCACTCTTTCGCAGCCTGCGGCAGCTCCATCTCGTCAAGCAGCTCCGAATACAGCCGTATGTTCGCGATCGGCGTCTTTGTCTGATGTGAGATATCGGCGATCAGAGTCTTGATCTTGTCTTTTTCGCTCTTCACGCGCTGTGCCGATATCTCCGATGTCGCCAGATAATCAGCGAACCTGTTTTCCAGTGCGGAAAATCTCGACTCGTCGAAATCATGTTCTGTAAAGCTGCCTTTTCTGGCGGTCTCGAGCATTTCTTCGATGCTGTCCATGACCCTGCGCTGTTTCATGTACATCACAGCCGCCGCGATTGCTGATGCCAGCGCGATGATCACAGCTGCTGTCACGACTGCAGCCATCATGATATCACTCATTTTCCTTCACCCACATATAGCCTCTGCCGTACACAGTCTTTATATCGTCCTTCGCGCCCAGCTTGTCCCTGAGCCTTTTGACCGTCACGGAAAGCGCGTTTTCATCTACATACTCCGCCCCGTCAGTCCACACGCGATCCACGAGATCGCTGCGGCTGAGCGTGATCCCGCGGTTTTCCACAAATATCCTCAGAAGCTTCTGCTCTGTCTTGCTGAGTTCCACCGGCCTGCCGTCCGCGTAAAACTCCATACGACGGAAGTCAAAACGATATCTGCCGATGCATACGGCGGTCTGCCTGGTCGCTTTCCTGCGAAGCTGCGTGTTCACCCTCGCCCGGAGCACCGCCAGACTGAAAGGCTTCGTTATGTAGTCGTCTGCACCCATCTCGAGCCCGCTGACGATGTCGGCCTCCATGTCGTTCGCAGTCAGCAGTATCACAGGCACGTCGCTGTGCTGCCTGAGCCGCTCGAGAAAATCGTACCCGCTGCCGTCCGGAAGATTCACGTCCAGTATCACAAGAACAGGTACGGATCCTGTCATCAGCTTTTCCGCATCTGCCAGCCTGCCGCATATCCTTATATCACGCTGTTCTGACGCCAGCGCTCTGCCAAGTCCGGCAGCCAGCGCGGCATCGTCTTCTACTATGATGATCTTATCTGTCATATCCACCTGCCGATCATTGTTTTATCCTTTCATTCGTTGCTTCTTACTTCATGATATATAATAAGCATTATCGGGTATCAATGCAAGGGGCAGGTGTTGAGGGCGCAGCTTTGCAGGCAGCGACTGCGGAGCCCTCAGGTGGCAGCGGGCTTCGAAGACGCCGGTTAAGGAATCACGCAAGTGCAGGAAGGTGGATCGCACATGTACAGGCAGAGAAATTCACCCGCATTTTTAATTTCCACATTATGTTAAATGCATAAAATCCCATGTGTTTTAGCTTTTTTCGTAATAGTGATGCTCTGGGAAAAAATACATATACATTTTTCGCGCATAAACCAGGGATCAGATGCATAATCATGCACAAAATGCATCAAAAAAGCTGCATATCTCGCCTAAACTGCAGCTCTTTGCAGGGCCGGCGAAAGCCGACCGTAACCCATTTACGAAACCCATTGAAAACGACTAAAAAAAGTACAATGCACTGTATGAAAATCCCCTGCTAGAGCACGATTTATATACAATCATGACGTGCTCATAAACGCCTGCTTCAAAAATACACGTGCATAATTTTTGCATAAAAAACTTGACCCCGCAGAAAATGCCTAGGCCCTTCGCTGCGCATGCTGCATATGCTATACAGCCCGAGTAGTCAGCACGCTCTGCATTCCCGCGTACTCTGCGCTGCGCATTCTATACAGCCTGCACGATCTGCACCGTTTCCGGGATCGTCCACACTTTCGTATGACCGCTCCGCTTACACCTGCGATCTCCTGCCTTCGCAGATCTCTTTCAGCCCTTCGTACACCCTGCGCGAAAGCGGTGCCGGGACTCCCAGCCGGTCTGCTTCCCGAACTATATATCCGCTGAATGTCTCCAGCTCCGATGTGCGCCCGCTGCAGACGTCACGCTGCAACGAACTCGTAGCACCGTACGCGAGCTCTCTGTAAAACCTGTTTATGATCCGATCTATATGTTCCTGCGTGACGCTGACGCCCTTCGCCTGCGCCACATGATACGCCTCTTCCACAAGCGTCTCGTACTCCTTCGCCTTCACGGGATCGTCGCGCAGCTGCCCTATCGTGTTGTCGTAAAACGCGGTCTCGACATTGTATGCGCAGTTGAGTATGTATTTTCGCCATATCTCCGTTTCGATGTCATCGGCTTTTTCATGGTCTATGCCTGCCGCACTCAGTATATCGGAGACTTCGTCGATCTTTCGTTTCTGAGCATCGTCGGCATTCTGTATCCCTATCCGAAGATTTGCAAAATCGCCCTGCTGCGTTATGGAAAAATCTTCGTTCGCAAATGTCACGATGTATATGAGCGAGTCGACAACAGTGCCTTTTCCGATAAACTGTCTTATCCTCTCACCTGTGTCCGCCCCGTTCATCACCGGCACGATCACAGTATCCCTGGCGACCGCCGGCTGCAGGTCTTTGCACACCGATTCAAGGGAATAGTTCTTCACGCAGACGAAAATATAGTCCTGTTCGCCCAGCTCAGCTGTCGTCACAATGCGTTCAGGTCTCGATACGATCTCTCCGTTGTGGTCGCTGTGCAGAACTATGCCGTGTTCGCTCAGCGCCTCCCGTCTTTTGCCTCTGGCCGCAACACTCAGGTGCGTGCAGACTCTGCCGAGCATCCCGGCCATGTATCCGCCTACCCCGCCTGCTCCGACCACCGCGATCTTCTTATCAGTCAATTTTTGCATATCATGCCTCTCTTTTTACTGTAAAATGCTCTGCTACTATATATACCACATCTTTCATGGCGCTTAAAGTTTTTTTAAAGATGCAAAATGCGGCTCAGCGGCCATTTCGTATTTTTTTCACGTTGCGGTTCATCAGGTGCCGGCCCAGGTGCCTGTAAAGGAAAGCTTTCGCGGCGGACATTTCCTGATGGTGTTCTTTCAGCAGATCGTCCGGGCAGTCGTATATCCCAAAGTCCTGCGTGATGCCTTCGCTCTGTATGTATGTGCTGTTCCGGTCAAAGTCTATCACGGGCTCCTGGAAATCGCGCACTGCCACGCCGTAGCCGCAGAACGCTCCCGTGCAGCTGCTGTTTGCCTGTTGGAGCTTCTGCAGATATGTTTTGTCAAGGATGAATGCCTCGAGTTCATACCAGGTTCCCTCGAGCAGGACTTCCACCCAGCTGTGAAAAACCTCCTGCGGCGCTGACCTGTAGACGAATCCCGTCATCGCTCCCTTCTGCAGCTTTTTGTCTATCGTGAAACCGTGTATGCGGCACGGGATCCCGCATGCGCGCAGCAGCGCCATGAACAGCGTGCCTTTGGTGTTGCACTGGCCGTATCCGTCGCGCAGCACTTTTGAAGCGGGGATGCTGTCGTCCGTGTTGTACCCGAACAGGATCTCATCGCGCACGAAATCGTATATCGATCTTATTTTTTCAAAGCTGCCGTCTGCCGCGGCGCACGCGTATCCCCGACCCGGAGCATCCCAACCTCTCTCTCTGATCAGAGCCCTGATCGATGGCGCCGAAAAGTCCAGCATCGGTGTTTCTCTCAAATATCGTTCCATTCACTGCCCCCTGTTTCTGAGCTTTTTTGTTTTAAAGTTTGTTATGACTAATCATACATCATATATGCGATTTTTTAAAGAGCGAATATTTTTCAGCATTTATGCAGATGCTATCAGGAAGGAGGTTTAACGCTATGTTCAAACACGAAAAACAATTATTCCATCCTGTAGCTGTGGAAAGGCCGAATCCGCACTACGCAGCGCTGATGCAGGAACAGCTCGGCGGCGGCAACGGCGAGCTTAAAGCCGCGATGCAGTATATGTCGCAGAGTTTTCGCATAAAGGATCCGACTATCAAGGATCTGTTCATGGATATCGCAGCCGAAGAGCTGAGCCATATGGAAATGGTCGCAGAGACGATCAACCTGCTGAACGGTCATGATGTGGACGCCTCAGCTGTCGGCGCAGGCGAGATCCAGAGCCACGTGCTGCTGGGGCTCAACCCCGGCCTGATCAATTCTTCCGGCTATTCATGGACCGGCGACTACGTGACAGTCACCGGCGACCTGTGCGCCGACCTGCTCTCAAATATCGCTTCGGAGCAGCGTGCAAAAGTCGTCTACGAATACCTTTACAGACAGATCGACGACAAGAAGGTCAGGGAAACCATCGATTTCCTGCTCAACCGCGAAGAAGCACACAATGCGCTTTTCCGCGAAGCCTTCAACAAGATCCAGGATACCGGCTCGAACCACGACTTTGGTGTCACCGAGGACTCGAGGATGTATTTCGATCTTTCCACTCCGTCGCCTGCCAATGCGTTCGGAGACACGAAGGCCGCACCGCCGTCCTTCACTCCGCCGAACTCGTGATCGCGGGACGACCTGCAGCCATGATGCAGCGCCAGCACGCCACTACAGCAAAACTCAGCCCTGCACACCAGCGGGACTGAGTTTTTTTCAAATAAAAAGAGTTTCATTTGAATTCAAAAGCATCTTATACAGATACTGAATCATCAATCTTTACCTGCCTGATGCCATCGCACATCATCAAATCAAAGTCATCTTTTTACAATGGCTCTCTGCTTTACACTTCCACAGCAAACTCAAAATAGCACTCCGCTTCACACTTATCCTCATCCTCCGATCCGATATACGAGCCATCGATGATCAGCCTGAAATCCTTCTGCGGATCCTTTACATCAAATATCAGCACGCCCGATGACGAGGTGTGACTGTGCACGGTATCAGCCGGCAGCATGCTGTAATCTATGACGTCAGGCTGCAGCTCTCTGCCGTTCTGCAGCAGAGTCACCTCATCCGCAAAGAAAAAGAATGTGAAATCGCTGTTGTTCCTGAAGGTCAGATGCACCCTGAGCTGCGACCTGCAGAATTCCACCTTTTCGAGCGTCGCCTTCACCAGATGCTGCGTCCACGACATCTTGAGCTCTTCAGTTCTGACCGCCGGCACAACGATCTCAGTGTAGATCCGGATTTCCTTCTCGCTTTCAGAAACGCCACCGCACTCTCTGTCGATCTCACTAAGCTTTGCGAGCGCTTCCTGCGCCGGTCCATACACGGCTTTCATCCGCGGTATATATTTTGTTTTGAAAAACTCGCACACTTCATTTTCCGTGCTGAAATATCCCAGTTCTATGAGCCTCCTGCAAATCTGCACTGCTCTTTCTGCAAATTTTTTCTGCTTTTCATCATGTACGGTTTCCTGACGACATATTTCGGCCATCCTGAGACCGCCGGCGATTTCCGAAGCATAGCTCCCGAAGATCCTGAAATCGTGCGGGCATTTGTCATATCCGCCGTCAAGGAGCTTCTGCAGCTCAAAAGTATCCTCTCTGCCCAGCACCGCCATGTACAGCTTATGCGGACTTCTGTTGTCTTCAGGAAAAAGCGGCGCGATCTCTTTGTGCGACCGCGTGTCATTGTTCAGTACAAACTGCAGATCCCAGTAATCGTAGACACTCCTGTCGTCGGTGTACAGGAATGTAAAGCTGCCGTCACCGGTATGCGAACCGTTATCTGAAAACTGCGCAAAGAATTTCTCCGTGGCTTCTGACAGCCTCGCTCTGCATTCCTCCTGCGTGAAGACTTGCTGTTCGGATGTCGCACTACCAATATCTTCTTCAGTGTTTAACAAATCTTCATCTTCCTGTATCACACCGGCGTCCTCGCCGCTGCTGCCGCTCTGCGCACTCTGCTCCGGAGCGTACAGCTCTATCAGCTTTGCCTTGAGCTCCGGTTTTATATTGTAGATCCTTACTACCGTCCTGCTGAACATTCTGAATGTGTAGCTGTACACGCCAAACGGCGGTTCCTGTTCCGGCTCGTTCATCATTATGTAGTCCGACATGCCATGCCTGAATCTTTTTACTACCTCATACCTGCCCAGCAGAGTCTCTCCGCCCCATTGTATCGACCATATTTCAATAAATTCCGTCCCGTCGATCTTGACAAGGCGGAACTGGCGTCTGACCTCTTCGTCAGGATGCATCGTCTCCATGTACCAGCAGAATTCATCCGCCTTGTCCCATGATGTACGATCTTTAAGTGGTTTTCCTATCATGATGTTGCCTCCATTGCGATGTTTTTCACATTCTGACGAGCACAGCGAGCTTAATCCTCCAGCAGCAGCTTATCTTTGATCACTGTATTCATAGACAAATATGAATCCCAGTCTTCCTGTGTTACTTTTATACCTGAAATCACAGACAATGACTTCAGTTTTTTTATTATCTGCTTTGCTGTACATCCGCATTTTGATCTGATCCAGTCATCTGTGATAGCTACAAGATTATGCGCTGCAATATTTCTAACCTTCTCTTCAATAGCACGAAATTCATCAAATGCTTTTCTGCAAGTTGCATCATTTTCAAATTTGTAAATCATTTTTGTCAGCTGATCACTTGCAACAAATCCTCCTCTATATTCTCCGTATGTTTCAACAAAGAAATCATAAGTCTTTTCATCAGCGTTCTTCATGTCGATTTTCCACTTGATAGCTCCTGTATATTTATCCATATATGTTACTTTATTCAAATCAATACCACATCGTTTCTGAACTGCCATTTTGCATAACTCATAAAATACCGGTGTAATAGCACGCAGAATATCAGCATATTCCGCTTTTTCTTCTTTTATCTGCAGAATCAGGATATATTCAACGATACCTCTCGAATCACTGCTCTGCACCGGCATGAAATCATATTTTCTTCCTCCGGCCTTTGCATATCCGGAATAGTCCATACTTATCCTTGCGCATGCTATTTTCAAAAGCTGTACGACTTCCGGTGATATAAATTCTTTAATACTTTCTGCCAGATCAAGTGCTGCCGTATAATCAAAAGCATTTATCAATCGCTTGATATTATTGATCATGAACACTGCGGTCTGGTTTCTGTTCTTTATCTTTGTCGTTCTGTCATGAAAAATCTCGGGATCATTGTCCTGATTCAGCTCCCAGTAAGATTCCACATCGTAATTGTTTCTATCTTCTTCATGAGAATTGATCTTGCCCTCCGGCGTCACAACCTGTATCGGTGATAATCTAATGCCCATCAGTTCCGATAAAATATTCAATGCGTTTTTCATTGCCGGAGTTCCTGAGGAAACATTTAACAGTATCTCACCATCATACTGCCGGTGAATCTCCCTAAGCAATGATTCAAACTCTTTATAAAAGAAATCAAATTCATAAACATTTTCCAGTTCCGGACGCTCGATGAGCTTTACTTCAAACTTATGATCTATAAGCTCTGACAGCTTTCTGATGCAGTATAGATAACGATCGTCTTTCTTGTGAAATTCACACATTTCTTTTGACAGATACAAAAATACTACATCCGGTTTATATACACGGCATATATGCAGCATCGACCCGTCACGAAAATTAGATATAGGATCTGTCCCTCCTAACGGGGAAAAAAGTATTTTCTGTGTACTCATATCTATTCCTCACAATTCTTCATATAATAATCACTTCTTCATCTTCCAGCTGATATGCACTGCCATAAACACTCACATCACCTGAGCCGTTTATTTTGTAAATACGGATATTATCATCTTCTTTTGCAAACTGAGACAGCTCGCGTTTCAATTGATCCGTTTTCTGATTTGTCAGCATAGCTTCAAATACTGAACGCTGCATTCTGAACAGATACCGCTCCAGCAGCTTTACCATCTTATTACGTCGTTTATTGTCTGATATATCATAACATACTACTATCATGTTTTTTGATACTGATACGGTATTTTCAGTGTCAAACATATAATTTTCTTCCATATCACACCTACCTGATACGTATTGTTTTATAAAGCTGCACATCTTCATTATCGATCGCTCTTGCAAGCATAGATACCTGTTCGTTAAGCAGTGCACGATAGTTCTTTCGTCCACTTGCAGACAGATAACGGCTTTCTGAGCGCATCTTCTTTTCATACTTTTTTATAAAAATACGAAAAGCTTCATCAGTCAGTAAAACTCCTCCGGTTTCATGATCTACTCTGAATCCGTCAAACGACACTTCGTGTCCCTGTATAAGACTCAGCACTACCGAGTCAACGATGATCGCTCGCCATTCCTCCATCATATCACTCGCAAGTGTAGGATGGTTTTCTCTATCCTGATGTATAAAACCTGCATATGCGTTCATCCCATGCCCCTCTATCAATCCATATATTTCATGCATAAGCAGTGTGTACCCCAAACTCAACATAGAATTGAACGGATCTTTCGGAGGCATGCGATTTCTTCCATTGAACTTGAAATCATAGTCTATGAATCCTGATATAGCAGAAAAATAATACCTTGCCGCGATCCCTTCATATCCTTTCATTTCATCAAGAGACTCGCAGGAGGCTATTTTTTTCTCTGCATTCTCTATCTGTTTCAGCGCTTCCTGCACAGCAACTGACGGTTTTACTATATACCGCTTCAATACTATTTTCTGATTATGGATCTTTGCCTGCAGTATTTCCTTAGCCAGTTCATTTGCAAATCCCGGGTCTTCAGACAGAGAAAACTGTTTTCTCTGTCTTCTGATCTGACATCTTGCAGTAGGCGTCAGATGTCCATAGTACTTTCCATTTGAAGAAAAGAAATTCAATGTGATTCCCAGCTTCAAACATCGCTGCATGGCCTGCGTAGAAATCGATATATTTCCGAAAAGTGAAATATTCTCCAGTGTTTCGGAAGGAATTTTTCGCAACAGATCATCCTTCATCTGTACTGTGACATAGCCACCATCCACACCGATACGAGCCCCCTGCTCATTCACATACAAATAACTCATCACACCACCGCCTTTCATCCATATAAACTGCAACTGCTGCATTCAATGATATCGATCATTTGTCTTCGAAACAAAGCACCGTCATAAGATAGCGCAAAAACTATTTCCGTCCCCTGTCGGGGTCTTACATGTTTCTATCAGATCAAAGTCGACAGCATCAACAAAATCATTCAGTTTCCGTCCCCTGTCGGGGTCTTACATGTTTCTATAACAAGAGGAGTGACGTACAGCAAACCCATGAAAAAAGTTTCCGTCCCCTGTCGGGGTCTTACATGTTTCTATATAGGTGAGTTTGATGATCAGACAGGTGAGATAGTGTTTCCGTCCCCTGTCGGGGTCTTACATGTTTCTATTTTTAAACCATCTTCCTATTGTGACTGGTAGTGAAACTTGTTTCCGTCCCCTGTCGGGGTCTTACATGTTTCTATGAAAATGAAAGAAACAAATAGAATCTACAGCGCAGTTTCCGTCCCCTGTCGGGGTCTTACATGTTTCTATTCACAGCGTTACTGCGATAAAGACGGATACGGAATGCGGTTTCCGTCCCCTGTCGGGGTCTTACATGTTTCTATGAAAGTGGCTAGTATGACACAGCACTACTGTGACAAAGTTTCCGTCCCCTGTCGGGGTCTTACATGTTTCTATGCATACAAGTTTTATTATAACTGTAATAACGTAAAAGTTTCCGTCCCCTGTCGGGGTCTTACATGTTTCTATCCTACCTTCTGTAATGCTCTGATTTCAAGGCCTACACAGTGCATTTGCGGCTGAAACAACAAATGCCGCAAATGCATAAGATAAAATGTTCTGTAAAGCGCTGTAACCATTGAAATTCAAGGCGCGGCTAAAATCATGTGATTTCAACACTGCAGGCTCCCATCTGATAGAGTCCGCCATCATATTCTGTCAACTTGCATGTATGAGGTGAAACACCCCATCTGGAATCCTGACTGTGTTTATGCTCACTTTTTGCTTTTCCCGGCAGGTTAAGATCGATAATACCTGCAACAGTCTTCGAACGGGTTTTGCTTTTTTTTAAAAGCTCATGAAGAACGGTTTTTGTAGCAAAACCAGAACCTCCGCCAATATACATGACATCCTTTTCATACAGCGTTTCTTCTTTGAACTTTTCCAGAAAAAGTTTATTATAGCCTCTTAAAAACAGATTTATACTTCCTCGGATCTGTTCTATCGTAAGATCACACTCTGTCGTATCAATTGTAACATCAAATTCGATTCTTGTCTCCGGTTTCAGGCATTCTCTCAAGATCGGAAGGCTTGTCTCTTTTCCTTCCACATGGATATCTATTTTCTGACATAATGTCAGATCCTCAAGTGAAAGCGCCTTACTGTCACTGATGCATAATCCGTTCATGATATCATTGACGGTCTGATTCCCTTCATCTTTTGATTTCGTGCAAAACATGATTTCTTCTACTCGTTGTATTTCTCGATTAATGCTTTTTATTTCTCGATCAATATCTTTTTTATTATGGCAATCAAAATATGTCTTCTGTGAAAAATAATCCACTGCATGAGAATACTTTTCATGATTCTTCAAAATATCTGCACCAAGAAGCGCCGTACGAATCGCGCCTTTCAAACTGCTTCCGGGTACATAAGGCATTCCATATGGATCTTTGATAAATGTGAGTATATTCTTCATCGTATTGAGTTCTGCGACATCTCCGCAGCTGTATTCATATGCTGTAAAGCTTTTCAGATCTTTAAAAGGAATTTTTTCCTCATACATCCAGCTTTGCATCGAACCACTCTTGCCTAAAATATATCTCTCATAGCTTTCAAGCTTCTTTGATCTCATAAGATACCGGAAAAACTTTGCCTGATCTATTACAGTTACTTTTCGTTCTCTTTTGTTGAGAACATATTCACGTTTCACCAGTACCTTTCCGTCTCCAACAAACACAGGCCCCAGCGTGTGTAATATGATCTTATGTTTCTGTAAAAACTCTTTCATATCAGTCCACCTTCATCCACATCGTTTTTGCATACCGGTAAACCGGATGATTTCCACCACACGAAACATCCAGTATTTCTCCATCGAACTTCTGTGAAAAACAAGATCCTTCGCGAAAAAGGTACACATCCTCCTTTTTCTGAAAAGTCTGTGCATATCGATCTGATGCAACAAATCCGCTTCGCTTTACAAGCAGATACTCCGCATCGGGAACCACATCATCCAGAACACCCTTTACATCCATGCACACCGAAAGAGCCATGAAGTATTTGCCAGCTTCATTATCGATATTCTGCCTGATAGCTTGTGGCAGTTTATCTACACTGCATTCAAATCTTCCAAGTCCGGCTGTTCTTTTTCCACCTATTCCACTGTAAGAAAGGCTGTCCATCAAATCTCCCACAAAATAATTCACTTCATCAGAATCATATCCCAGAATAAAGTACAATCCCGAATCTTTTGGGAAATGCCACATACCTACCGGATACGGTTTCGTATCTTCCAGTTCCGGTACAGCTGCACTTGTCTTGACTGAATAATTTCCGGCATATTTTGCAAAAAACTCATTTTCTTTAATGACGTCGATGTTTCCATTCAAATAATCATCAAATTTGTCTGCCGGCACGTATTTCATTTTTTTAAATGCTTTTCGATCTGTACTATTGCCACTGTCATGTACTATTGTCTTCATAGGTTTCGGAATATAGTAACGATCCTTTGCAAGGAACGGGAAACAGTCAGATATTCTCAGCTGTCCTTTTTCTACATATTCGACCAGTTCCTGCAGCATTTTTTCACCGCCCATCTGCAGTGCTTCCTGGCAAAGTGCAGAAAAAAGTGTATCTGCATGAAATGTCATTTCGCCATCAGATAATTTCCCATTACCAATGTGAACTGCTGTTTTAAAATTGAATTTATAAATACAGTATTTCATATCTAAATTTCCTCAATAATCGCTTCACACTGATTCAATAACTCTTCTTTAACATCACCAACCACCACATCAACGTGCAGATCTGAAATCGCGATCCGTCCATATCCTCTGGATCCATGTCCTCCGATATAATCGTACTGTAAAAGCTTCAAGCCGTCAGCGATCGTCTTAAAGTCTTCAGCCATTTCTTCTTCATTTTCCACATTATAGATTATACTCAGCGGAAAAGCAGCTCCCTTGATAACACGCTCGATTTTTCTCGGAGTAGCGCTCCCAGTAACACGACTAATACTATTTTCTTCCTTCACTTCTGTCGGCAACTCGACTCCATATTCCTTAAGTTTATTAAAATTATCCATAACAACATCTGAAAATAATATCCTGGCGCTGACCGGATATCCGTTTTTCACGCTTTTGCTGCTTCCAAACAAGCGTGTGATTTTTTCGTCATCCCGTTCACATTCAGCAAAAGGATTCGGATTATACTGTTTTGCCAGCAGCGTTCTCATTTTTCCTTTTAAACTGCTGCCCGGAATGAGCGGCAGTCCACTGATCGGATCTTTGATCACAGGTGTATCAATGGCTCCTATAGCAGCGAAGCTGTCTGATGCTCCGATATGCATTCCTGTCAAAAGTTTTATTCTACCTGAAATTTCGATTTTTCCGTACATCTTGTTTCCTCCCCTAGTCTCTTCCGCCGTTAAACTTGTGATATGCAACCAGTGCTTCCATGTATCTGCAGAACAAGAGCAGATCACTTCGCGTTTCTATACGCTTCAAATGTCTGATGATATCAGCTTTATCTACAAAGTCTTTCACGCTTGTTTCCCTACCTGCTTCATAAACAAAACGTAAACGCAAATACTGGATCTTTCCTTCGATCGCTTCCGATAGTCTTTCATTTGCACCACTTGAACGAACTACATCAGTATATAAATTATTTACTAAAGAGAGAAGATTTCTGATTTTAGAATTTGTCAATCTAAATTTTCCTTTTCCATCTCTTTCTAAACCCTCTACAATCACATTCTCTGCTAAATCCACATAATTAGTTTCTGTCAGTTTTTCCATCTTCACCCTCCTTGCTTCGATTCAGATACACATACAGATATATTGCAGTTATAAGTTCTCTTCGATCATCCGCTTCCTTGATCCAGCGATACATATTCTGTGAAAACTCCTGATAGACTCGTTCTTTCTTCTCGTCATCATCCTGTTCCGGTTTCAGTCGTGCCAGCAGATATGCGTAACGCGCCAGATTGATCCTGCTGTCTTCTAAAGATCGAATGTACTCCAGCAATTTATACAATACACTGTTTCCACGCTCCATCTTATTGATTTCAAAATACCGGTTCAGCATGGACAGCTTTTCTCCAAGCACTTTGTCCCTGAAACGATCCCAGTGATATGTATGCTCTCCTTCAAAAAGAGTTACGGCATTCTTACCATCCATGCCTTTGGATATCTCTTCCAGAATACCTGTTTCATATGCCATAGCAGATACCGGGTATTTTTCAGGATACAGACCGATGCCAGCTGAAATCGTCAGCATACCCTGAGTATACTTTTCCAGGCTGCTTTGCAAGTCTATAGCAAAACCTACAACATCATCCCACGCGCCTATCAGGAACACATCATCCCCGCCTGAGTATACTATAAGTGCATCACGCTGCTTCACTGCCTCTTTCCCCAGATTAAATTCAGGGTTTTGCAGTATATAATTGATATGAAGCTTAAAGAACTCCGACAGCTTTCGTGAGAATGTAGTTGTCCTGGAAACGCTGTTGTTCTGCTCCGCGAATCCTGCTACGAATGCCTGCCCCAGATTATCCACGTCAGCTCTCAGCACTGCAAGCCGCCTGATTCCCTGCGATGCTGACGCCAGTTCCGTAAATTCCTTTGCACTGCTGTAATCACCGATCCAGAGTTTTGTAGCCAGATTCTCACCTGTAAATCTCTTATTTTTACTGTAACAACGCACATATGCAGCATCGTTTTTCATTCTTTCGCGTAGCTGATCTCTGTTTTCCATGATCATGTAACATTCATCGGGCAGTATCAGAGATTTTTCTTCTGGCTTTTCCGATAATATGACTATAAAATCTTTTTCCATGATATCATTTGCCAGAGATTCCAGCGCATCACAGACATCACATTTGTTTTCACTTACAAGCCGACTGCTTCGGCCGCACACAATGCATTCACGTTCGTGTTCCTCGTGCTTCTGTGTATTCAGTGCGATTATTTCTTCTGATGTATAGCGGTGTGATTTTCCAAAAGAAAGTTTTTCAGAAACCCGATGAAAAATCTCCCGATAACTTCCATCCGGCTTGTTCATCAGTTCATTTGCAGAGCATGCAGTATACCCTATTGCCATATACAGATCTGTACCGAAGTTATCCATAAACCACTGATTCAGTTTTTTATGAAACTCTGTAATAGCTGTTTTGCAGTTTTCCGTATTTGGAAGCAGCAGATATGCATGCCCGCCACCGGTATACAGCAGGTTTGCCCGAGTTGATTCCAGTTCATTCAAGAGCTGGTCAACTATATGCTCCATCATAAGCTCCAGATAAAATGAACGTGCTCTCAGGTTTTTCAACGCTTTAGCAGCTGCAATAGTATATATAAAATTCTGTATGCCTGAAATATCCATGCTGCACAGAAGAAACGCTTTTTCTTCATAAAACGCATTCCCCTTACTGTAAAATGTGTTTTTATAATCAGCTGTCTGCTGCGCTTTCGCATAATCATAAACAGCAGAAGCTATTGCTGCCGTGATTTTCATATGGTCGAAAAGTGATATATCACAGAGCTGGCTGCTGTCTGTAGACGATGGCACGAAAGACAGATTTGCTTCAAGTATTTCCAGAAGCGAGTTTATGCTCTTCTCCGTGAATTCCATATCTTTTAGGGAATCCCTGATATTGTCCAGAATCCGGCTGTATGTCTCCGGTGAGATCGTCTTCTTTTCTGCGACCGGATAATTTACAGAACCGTCTTCTGACATAATGCCATAAGTATATACACACTTTTCTTTATTTCCATTTAAAATATTAAATACACTTTCCAGTGAACTGTTTCTGACATAAAGCTGACCTTCCTGCTCCTGATCATTATCACGACGATCTGCTCCTGCAGCGACGTTATCAGCCCAGTAAGTTATATATGCCATCGAATCAGAAGAAAGATCATTTCCTGAATTCCGTATTTCGTGGCTGTGGTGATATTTCACCTGATCAAGGATCATCTTATCTGATATCCCGATAGACCTCAGCCATTCCGCACCGGATTCTGAATGTGTTTTCCCACCTTCATGACACCGAAACAGTACCTTACCTATATCATGAAGCAATGCTCCCGTAACAAGCGCGATTTTCTGTTCCTTCATAAATCACTTCTCCTTCCTCTCGATTATTTCAACAGCCCCCATCCCCATGGCAGTCTTGATCCCTACACCGGAATATTCTCCTATACGCACCAGCAGGTGCATCAGATTTACAAACTGCTGAGGACCTGTTATTTTTAAAGTTATCCGCCCGATAAAAGACGGTATCTTCGTATGCTCTAAATAAAAATTTGTACTTCGCAAAGAGTAATTTACGATTTCCAAATGTTGCAGTGTCTTTTCCATATCCTCAATGAAATCAAGTTCGGCATCAAAATCACAGATGTTGAATTTACTGGTGAGACTCTTTAAAATATGTTCGGTCGTCGGATAAAACTGATATCTGTTATTCGTCTTGAACGCTGTCGGAGTCTTGAACCTCAGTGTAATGTACCTGCTGCACGATGAAAAAAATGTTTCCTGCATGAGAACATCATATGGCAGCTCGGTATGTTCTTTTTTGATGATTTCAAGTGTCATATCCTTATGCCTCAGATAGATCTTTTTACAGCCTTCATCAAGCAGAGGACTAACCAGCTCATGTTCCGCTTCATCACTAATGGTATTGACAGTCCACACCGGAATATCATTTTCGTAATAAAAATACTGACTGTATGGCTTCATGCCATCTTTATGCATTTTTTCACCGAATCCATAAGAAACTTTATCCATCAAAACGCCCTGCATAACGGATGAAATATTGTAGGACAGTTTTACCTCCGTCGGTTTAAAATATACTTTAGTTTTTCGTAATATATGGTTCATTAGATTAGCCCTTTTTCTGTTAGATGTAACATATTTAAATTATACAACATTTTACATTTAATTCAATCCCGGTGCAGAAAAACCCGATTTTTAAAAGTTTCTGCATTTCAGTGCAAAAACTTTATTATCCAGGAAGTTTTTGCACTCTGTCAGTCATCATAACTGTCATCTCCGAAGTTGAACGGGTCGCTGAGGAACTCATCTCTAGTGTCGAGATCGAACGGATTGCCGCCGCGGAACATTATCTCATCCGAAACGAATTCATCCATCTCCAGATCGATATCATCGAGATCTTCCGGATCCCATCCACTGTCGTCGTCAGGATCAAAATCATCTTCATCTTCAAAGTCGAATGGATCTCTGATGAACCTTTCTCTCGTATCGGGATCGGACGGGTCGCCGCCGAGGAGCATTATCTGCTCTGAAATGAATTCGTCCAGTTCCGGGTCGATATCATCAAGATCATCTATAGTGTAAAGATCGCAAAGATCGTAGACATGCGGATTATATTCATCATTGGTCCACTGATATATATCAGCGCTTTCCGAAAGCGCTGCCGCTTCGGCAGCCTCCAGCTCCGCCAGACGGTTCACGGCTTCTGCGATCGCGATCTCAGCCTCTTCCCTCAGGTCCTTCGCTTCGCTGGCTTCTCTTTGCAGCTCACTCATCAGATACTGCGCATTTGACACTTCGCGCACCGAAGCCTCTATCTCGTTCTGCGAAAGATTATCGCGGATCCAGCTGATCAGATATATCATGAATCCGGTGCTCACCCAGGTATCCTCCTGATCATACAGACGTTCCTTATCCGCTGTGCCTATGCGGCAGCTGTACTGCTTTTCCAGTTCAAAATATGTATCATCCTCAAACAGCTTCTTGTGCACGAAATGCTGCAGATAGCTGCTGATCCTTTCTTCCATGAATGTCTTTGCCGAAAGCTTTGCTTCTTCCTGTGCCTGCAGCTCTTTTGCAGCGATCACTTCCTCCGGCACCGGTATCGTGCCGTCCCGCATGCAGTCAAAATACACGCCCTCCGAAAGCAGGACTTTCATCAGATTTATCTTTTCCTCCGCCATATCCGCATCGCACTCAGGGCAAAATCCGTCGCTTAGATCGTACAGAGTATTTTCATGGCCGCAGCATACGCACGGCACAGTCAGATCCATTATGCTTATTTTTTCCTTATCCATCTCAAACCTCCTGCTCCAGCCTTTGCAGTACTTCCAGTATATACGGCGAACTGAATTGAACGCCGATCTGCTCCGCAGCCATGCTGCAGGCTTTCTGATCCAGCCTCCACGGCACCAGCAATGCGTCGATAGCTTTATGCAGTGTGAACTTGATGAATTTTTCTTCATCTGCTGCCGCAAGTCCTTTGAGCAGATTTGCCGCCTCTGCCGCTCTATCGCTCTGCAAATGCTGCGCGTATGCGCTCCCCAGGGCTGCTGCGCAGATCGCGCGTGTCTGCCGGTCACCTTCATGCCGCTCTTTTATAGCCACTACGCCTTTCGCCTCTTCCTCACCCTTTATTTTTTCAGGATACGAGATCCAGTCATACAGTTTCAACATCGAAACATAACTGTCCGGAACGATGACATTGAAATGCATATCGCAGCTCACTCTGTACCCGATGAAAGACAGTATCCGCAGAAGCCTGTCTCTTTCGTCTTTCATATCCGCACCGCATACCGGACAGATCCCATTCGGGATATCATAAAGATTCATTTGAGTTTCACAGCCGGCGCATTCTGTAAAATAACCGCTGACCTCCGCAGGTACTGTGAATATTTCACTCCCAAGTTCTATCTGTTCTGTTTTCATTTTTTCTTCCTCACAAATAAGTATACGCATCCGGGTTTTGTTGTTAAAAACCCATAGTTCCTGTTTTTAAAATTATATCAACTAACGCAAAACTTCAATATAAAAATCATGAATCATGGCATACTTTACTAAAATAGCATTCACATCTCTGCTTATGAAAATATTAATATTTTGTAAACAGATGTTTATTCACTGACTGCGATCCTTCAAAACCCTGTTCGACTTACTTCCGTTACACTTCGAACAAAGCACTTGAAGATTAGACGAAATCGTTTTTCCTCCTTTTGAAACAGGTACGATGTGATCTATATGAAGGCCGACTTCATCCGGCATGTATTTTCCACAATTTTGACAAGTATAATGATCTCTATACATTATCTTTTTTCTCAAATCTTTCGTCATGAGTTTCCTTTGATTTTTACTATGATACTCACTCAATGTACATTCATGATTTATACTCTGAAGTGCTCTATCACGATTTTGTAAGTATTCATAGTTGCAAAAGAATACATTAACTGTCTGCGTTACTTTATATGCTTTTTTTACATAGTTTCTCTGTTTGTATCTGGTTTGTTGACGAGTAAGATAAAATTTAAATGCATTATCGTCATCTATACATTTATCAAACTGAGACCTTCGATATTTTTTCAGTTTACTATTTTCAATTTGCTTATTACATTTTTCTTTCCAAAGCAAAATTTTTTTATTATGAGCTTGAAATTCATTGAATTCTCCTGAATTCAAAAGCTGATCAATCAAATTATCAATTTGTGGCTTTCGTTTACCTGTTACATCTAAATAACAATTATAGTATGGGTATTGAAATGGTGATTTCAATACCATGATCAAACTAATAACTATAGCTATTATCACTGCAAATATTATTGCATACATAATATTTAAATTTAGCAACGCCATATCTTTTATCTCCCATTATTGCTTATATACATTTATTTTACTTAAACATTTTCTACCAAGTGATTAATTATACGGCACTTCCCATTTCACTCTCTCAGCACCCATCACTTCACCACTTCCACACGGCTGCCTCCGCTCCTGTCTTTGCGCACGATGATCTGTCTGTCGATCTTTTCCCGAAGTTCCGGAACGTGCGAGATTATTCCGACCAGCCGGTTTCCTTCCGCAAGTCCGTTGAGCGCGCGCATCGCCTGCTGCAGCGATTCCTCATCCAGCGATCCGAAGCCCTCGTCGACGAACATCGTGTCGAGCTGTATCCCTCCGGCTGACGCCTGTATCTCGTCCGAAAGCCCCAGCGCCAGCGAAAGCGACGCCTTGAATGATTCGCCGCCGGAAAGTGTCTTGACGCTGCGCTCCGTTCCGTTGTAGTGATCCACGACATCCAGCGAAAGCCCGCTCTGGCTCCGGTTGTTGTCCGCCTCGCGCCTGCGCTTCAGCTCGTACTGCCCGCCCGACATCACCATGAAACGCGTATTCGCACGCTCTATGATCCTGTCGAAATACGCCATCTGCACATACGTCTCGAGCATGATCTTCTCCCTGCCGCTCAGGTTCCCATTCGCCGTGTCTGCCAGCGATCCGATCGTCATCAAGCGCTTTTCCACATCAGCGATCGCCGCAGACTGCTTCTCTATCTGCCTGAGCACCTCGCGGTTGGTCTCCGTGCGGTGATGCAGATCCCTGAGCTCCGACTCCAGCGCGCTGCGTTTCTGCACGATCTCATTCCTTCGCTCAACGGCCGCATCTGCATCAAATTCATCTTTATCCTGCATCAGCTTCGCCGTCTCTTCGATGCCCGCCTTCAGCTCCGCGATCTTCCTGTCGCAGCCTTCGTAGTCATCGCGCGCCTTTTTGAGCGCATCCTCGAGCTCTTTTTTCCTGCTTTCGAGCAAAGCTGCCGCACGCTCTGCTTCCTCGCGGCTCTTATAGCTCAGCTTCGCTCTCATACCTGCGATGCCCTCATCGAGAGCCTTCGCTTCGCTCGTTTTCTGCGCAGAAGCGATCTCCGACTCTTTGATCTTTTCCAGGAGTTTTCCGTGCTTTTCTTTCGTCTCCGGCAGCTGCTTTTCAAGCCGCTGCCTGCGCTTTGCCTTCTGTTCAGCCATGGAAAGCTGCAGCTCGAGCTCTTTCAGGCTGTTTTCGATCGTCTCTGTATTCTCTGTGATACGCGTCGTGATCCGCTGCATGCGGTCCGCATCAGGACAGTCCCCCGCAGGATCTGAGCCGGCTCCGTCGTTCATAAGCTCCGCTGCCGCTCTGTATACTGCCTCCTGCTTCTCGCCCATCTGCCCCTTTACACGTCCTGCATCAACGCTGGCTCTGCGCATATCCTCCGCAGCCTTTTCAGCCTTTTCCATGAACGAGTCGAGTTCTTGCTTAGTCGGCGCATCATCCGTCAGCGCCGCCGGCGAAGGATGTGTCAGCGAGCCGCACACCGGACACGCCTCGCCCTCCTTCAGTCCGGCTGCCAGTATCCCCGCCTGTTCGTCGAGATACGCCCTGTTCTTAGCCTCATAAAGAGCCTTTTCAGCAGTCGCTTTCTCTGCGCGCTCCTGATACTTTGCGGCCGCCTTTTCATATTTCGCCTGGAGTTTTTCCAGCTCCGCAATATCGCTTCGCAGCTGTTCAATATCCTTTTTCCTGCTTAGCATGCGGCTTTTCTCCGCATCGAGCTTCACTATCTCACTGCCGCAGTCAGCCAGCGATGCAGCCTCTTTTTCTAGCTGCGAGATCTCTGCCTCGAGCTCCACAGCTTCTTTCCTGCCCGACTCTATACCGCGTTCAAGCTTTGCGGCCTCATTTTTCAAAGTCTCCAGCTGCTTCTGTTTTTCCGTGATCCTGACGTGCTCCTCAAGCTCCGCCTCGGCAGCGGCTGCCTGCTTTACGAGTCCCTCGATCTGCTCTCCGCCTGCTTCTGCAGCCTTGAGTGCTGCCATGAATGCTTCGAGCTTAGACTCCTCAGCACTGAGAGACGCCGCAAGCTCTGCATGCTGTTTTTCAGCCTTCGCACGCTCCTGTGCCCTGGCGAGCCTGCCGCTTATACGCTCCGCCTCTTCTTTCAGAGCGCTGTCCTCAGCTGCACGCAGCTGTGCGCTTTCCTCGTCACGCGATATCAGCCTCTCCAGAAGCCTGACGATATCCGGCACCGGAGCCTCACCGCGCTGCGCCTTTTGCACGTCATCAAACAGCACATCGCTCTCGTCGCAAAGGATCCCGTCGACGTACTGCCGCAGGCTCGCACTGACTTCGCTGTGCTCGCGTTTCAGCTCCAGCGACATTTCCCTGAGCCTGTCCTGCAGCTGCTGGAACGGCTGCGTGTGGAAAATCCTGCGGAATATTTTTTTGCGGTCCTCGGTGGATGCGAGCAGCAGTTTCAGGAAATCGCCCTGCGCGATCATCGCGATCTGCGTGAACTGGTCGCGGTCGATCCCCATGATATCGATAACTGCCCGGTTGACGTCTTTCTGCTTCGAGATCACTCGCCCGTCCGGATAGCTGAGCTGTGCGTCTGCTTTCGCCAGCGTGAAGCCCTCGCCGCGTTTCTTCGGCCGCCTGTATTCGGGGCTGCGCTTCACGGTGTATTCCTTTCCCGCATACTCAAACACGAGCTCGACTTCCGTCGGCGTGTCAGGGTCTGCGTACTTCGAACGGAACATGTCCGTTTCTCTGCTGCTGCCGCTGGCTTCGCCGTAAAGCGCGAACGTTATCGCATCGAATATGGTCGTCTTGCCCGCGCCGGTGTCGCCGGTTATCAGGTAAAGGCCGCCCGTTCCGAGCTGTTCGAGATCGAGTTCGGTCCGGCCTGCATACGGTCCGAATGCAGACATCACAAGCTTCAAAGGTCTCATTCCTGTTCCTCCTCTCTCCAGATCTCAGCTGCCAGCTTTTCCACCAGCTCCGACTGCTCATCCGACATCGGAGCGCTGTTCTGCAGCTCGTAAAACCCTGCAAACAGCTCGAGCGGTGATTTTCTTTCGATCTCGCCCGACACGTCGATCTGCGCGCTGCCGCGTGTCCGTCTGTTGTCGTAGTCCAGCTTCATCAGGTTGTGGTAGATCGCGCGCAGCTTGCCCATCGCCTCCGGGATATCCTCCTCGTCGGTCAGCGTGATGTGCATGTAATCCTCGCTGTAAGTCGTGTCCGCGTAAAAGCTCCTGGCCGTGATCTCGTCGTACGTTCCGCGTATCTCGGCCATGTCTCTCGGCGGTTCCAGCGGTATCGTCCTTATGGAAAGGCTGCCCTTCGCACCGAGCTCCGCCACGGTCACTGATTTTTCGTGGGAGACTTCAGAAAACGAGTATTTGAGCGGCGTCCCGCAATACCTGATCCGCTGTGTGCCGATGTTCTGCGGCCTGTGGATATGGCCGAGCGCGACGTAGTCGAACGGATCGAAAACCGATGCGTCGACATTGTCCGTGCCGCCTACCGAGATATCCTCTGACTCCGAACGCTCTGCGCCTGTCACGAACTGATGCGTCACCAGCACACTGCGCTTTGCATCATCCGTATCCATATGCGCCACCGCGACCCTCAGCGCATCCGTGTATGAAACTATATCGTCTGCCTCGTCGGGGAAAAACCTGCGCACGTCTACCGGTTTTATGAACGGCAGCAGGAAAATATCCAGCTCTCCGTGCTCGTCTCTGAGATGGTGCGGCCTTATATCCCCGTCGTACACCGGCGCAAGATGTATGCCGCTTTCGCCCATCAGCCGGCTGCCGAACGCCAGACGCTCCGGCGAGTCGTGATTGCCGCTGATGATGAAGACCTGCATTTTCCGCGCCGAAAGCTTCACCAGAAATTCGTCAAAAATGCTAACTGCCTCCGCGGACGGCACTGATTTGTCGTAGACGTCCCCTGCGATCAGTATCGCATCGGGCTGTTCGCGCTCCGCTGTTTCGAGTATCTGATCCAGTATGTACCGCTGGTCTTCTGTCATGGAAAATCCGCCGACCCGCTTGCCGATGTGCAGGTCTGACAGGTGCATCAGTTTCATAGGCTGTCCCTCCGTGCTGTTGTTCTGTGATGATAACAGTATAGCATAGGATCCACACACCATGATTGCCAAAAATCCATATCCAGACTCTTATTCTTAGCATTTTCCTTGCAAGATAAGCATTTTTAGCGAGCCTCTTTACCAAGAATCAAATTCCAGCTGCCCATTTTTAGCAAAAATAAAAGAAAAAATGAGCATTTCCATAAGAAAAAATACCAAAGCCACTGCCATCTGGGTGACTTCTTGGTAAACACGCGTCCTCACACTGCCGCTATGGGGGTGTGTTTTACTAAAAAACTGCTGACAACAATCTCATTTTGGTAAACCCTCCACACAACACAATGCACGCAGCCGCTGCATTTTCCGCAGCAAAAAAACTGCACTGCCGGGTCGATGCATTGCGATGCGATTCGCCTGATGACCTCAGCGTGCAGTTTATATCAGTATTTAATTGTGTCCGAACGGCCAGTGACCGACAGCGGTCTGCCCGGACTCAGGCAAGACCGGATTAGCTTAAAGCAGCAGTTACGAGTGCCATCTTGTAAACTTCTTCAGCGTTGCAGCCTCTGCTCAGATCGTTGATAGGAGCGTTGAGACCCTGGAGTACCGGTCCGATAGCTTCGTAGTCGCCGAGACGAGCTGCGATCTTGTAACCGATGTTTCCTGCATTTATGTCAGGGAAAATGAATGTGTTTGCCTGTCCTGCGACCGGTGATCCAGAACACTTGACCTTTGCAACCTCAGGAGCAACAGCAGCGTCAAACTGTAATTCGCCGTCAACAGCCAGATCAGGAGCAGCTTCCTTTACCTTCTTTGTTGCATTAGCTACGAGCGTAACCATGTCGCCCTTTCCTGAGCCGTATGTCGAGTATGAAAGCATAGCGACTTTCGGATCGATCCCGAATACCTTTGCAGTCTTTGCAGTTTCGATAGCGATCTCTGTGAGCTCGTCTTCGTTAGGTGCGATGTTGATAGCGCAGTCACCCATAGCCAGCTTCTTGTCGCCCTTTACCATGATGAAGCATGAGCTTACGATCTTGTTGCCGGGCTTTGTCTTGATCAGCTGCAGAGCCGGTCTTACAGTGTCAGCAGTCGAGTATGTAGCTCCGCCGAGGAGGCAGTCTGCCTTGCCCATCTTAACGAGCATAGTTCCGAAGTAGTTCGACTTTGCAAGAGCAGCTCTGACTTCGTCAGCAGTCATCTTGCCTTTTCTGAGCGCTACCATTTCGTCGACCATAGCGTCGATATCTGCATACTTTTCAGGATCTACGATCTGGCACTTTGCAATGTCATATCCAGCTTCCTTTGCTGCAGCATTCACTTCATCCTCAGCTCCGAGCAGGATAACATTCAGCACGTTCTCAGCAGTCAGCTTAGCAGCTGCATCGAGTATACGCGCATCAGTACCCTCAGTGAAAACGATAGTACGCGGATTTGCTTTTAACTGTTCTGTCAGTTTTGTAAACATTCTTTTCCCTCTTTTCTTATATTTATATATTTTTTGCTCAAATATGCCGGATGCCGCACCGGGCACCCGCGTGACGTCCCGCCTCCACGCAGCTTCGCCAGTCTGCAAAAG
>CABIWW010000001.1:0-131358 GCA_902362435.1 Eubacteriaceae bacterium | reverse complement strand
TCGATCCACGCCATCAGCAGATTCACGAGGCGCCGCTGCTGATCATCTGTCAGCTGCACTCCCGGGCGGACTCGGTACCACTTTTCCAGGCAGCCTCTGCAGCAGCACGCGCAGGCGTGCTGCGCCTTGAATACGGGATGCCCGCGCATCGGCGTCTGCCTGCCGTCGTTCGGTATCACCGCAGAAGCCAGCCGCTTTGCGATAAAATCCTCCGCGTGGAGCCTTATCGTGTCCATGCCCTTTTCCGCTATATACGCCCTGTCTCTGCTGTCGAGATGGAACTTCGTTCGAAAATCCGATCTGCTGAGCTTTTCCAGCGCCTGATCTACAGTCTGCACAGCATCACCCCCTGGCCGCAGCCCTTTCCTTTTTTATCTTCAGAGTCTTCAGGTACTCCTTCTGCTCCGGCGTGATGCGGCGGCTCTCGACCGACTTCTGGATCGCCTTGTTGTGCGTCCACATGTCCAGCCTGCGGCCCTCGATGTACGGCAGCACCGCATCCCACTGCTTTGCAAGCGCCGTCGCGAAATACCACGCGGTCATCATGTTGATGTAATATTCCTCCGACCTGACCGCTGCTACCATCTCCGGATACTCCGGTGCGAAATCCTCGTCCAGAAAATGCTCCATCAGCATGCCTTCCGCAAAGCGCACCGTGTACGTGTGGTCACTGTCCAGCCATCTGCGTATGTACCCGAGCTGCTCCGTGCGGTGTTTTCTGAATACCTTCGGTGAAAGCTGGTCGCACGTCGCCCAGTTATCGACGAACGGCAGGAAGCGTTCGACCTCCCGGATGCATTTGTCGAAATCCTTTTCCTCCCCTATGAGGAAAGCGTGCAGCTGGTTTTCATCAAAAAACTCATGGGGGAGTTCTTCGAGGAAAGCCTCTGCTTCATCGGAACCCTTGAGCTCCTTTGCCAGCCTCCTCAGCTGCGGCGTGCGGACTCCGATAACTTTTTCTGCCTGCACCGTCGGCATCAGCTTTCGCTGGAAATCCGCATATTTCAGATCCTGCAGCTCCATCAGCCTGTCCTTCAATGTCATCTTCCCTGTCTCCTGTTCAGTATCGCCTCGGTCACCGTGTCCATGACTTTCTTACCTTCCTGATTGAATATCGTCAGATTCACATCGACGATACCGTTGTACTTGTTGCGCGGCTCTATTCTTGTGATCTTCACTTTTCCCGTCAGCTCATCGCCCGCAAACACCGGTGCCAGCCAGTCGATCCTGAAATTCTGAGCTGCGATGAAATTATCAAATATGATATTGCTCTTAACGAATTTCGCCCATACCGACATGAAGCTCATTATGCCCGGTGCGATGATATCACCGAACCTCGAATCCCTGCCGTGCTCCTCGTCCGTATGGATCTTCTGCGGATCGTAATCATGTGCGAACTCCATCATCTTCTGCCTGTCTATGCTTATGCTCTCAAGCTCAAAAGTGTCTCCTACGTTGAAATCATCAAAATACATCATGTCCTCCTGAAAATGCCCATTGATTTAAGCGTCTGCCTTTTTATTCTGTTGTATTATAATGCAGATGTTAAAAAATGTCAAATGTATAAAGACCGCTGATAGTGTAAAATAATTGTGGAATTACGAAAAAACAAAGGCGACGAGTGTATTACGCGCGGCATGTAGGTCACGGATCGTTTGTCGCGGCTGTTTCAGCTATAAACATAGAATTTATCAGTATTTATGGCTGAAAAATGTAAATTGCAGGCAGAATAAGGTGCCCGGGCGGATCTTCATAGAAAGATTAGAGGTTGTAAATTTACACGGATTTCCATATTTCAGCTGTGCTATATGAAAAATACGAGTATATGGCTGAAGCGACATAGAGAGTCAGCTGAACATGTGTCAGGATTTTGCTGCCCTGTCACAGGTAAAGCATCTGATTTCCAGTTTTCAGCCGATCACTATGTACTGCTGCTGATTTACGGCTGAAACTGCTGCGTAATACCCGGATCTGTAAAGTCTATGCGAGATCACAGAAAGCATGTGTGCAGAGCTTATGAATACGACTGCGAGGTATCTTATGCAAACAGTGCGCAGATCGCAACATGCAGGGCAGTTGGCAGGCAAAGCGTAGGAAACAAAGTGCTGAAACCGGGATCGCTTGAGAAGAAAGTGGAATCCAGATACTGCTTCATAAAACGGCAATGATCCGCAATACGATATTGAACTGAAAAACAGGAATCGATGTCAATCAAAACTTCCACAACAACTTGACACTGTCATATCATCATTATACAGTTGCCACACCCGTATCTCTTATGTTATAATTGACCGAACTCAAAAGTTCGGTCAATTGTCAGACATCAGCTTTATGATCGCATGCAGGAAAGGATCTGCGTATGCCTAGAGGAATGCAAAAAAAAGGAATGATAAGGGAGCAGAAAATGCTTTACGCTGCTATCCAGCAGTTTCTGGAAAAAGGATATGAGCGAACCACCACTGCCGCTATCGCAAAAGCGGCCGGGATGTCGCCGTCATCTTTTTTTGCCGCTTTTGAAAGCAAGGAGGCTCTGCTTCTGCGGCTTGTAGAGGAGATGTTTAAAAGCCAGTTTTTCCATAGCGAAGCCCTGCTTCCTGACAAAGGAGATCCTGTTTTTCTCTACAGCATAGAGACATCTCTGCAGCTTCACATAACAGAGATATCCGAAGCCTTGCGGGAGCTTTATGTCGCAGCCTATACGCTGCCGACCACCGCAGAATACATCAACGTGAATACTGCAAAAAAGCTGCAGCAGCTTTTTGCTGAATATCTGCCTGACGCCACCGAAAAAGATTTTTACGAGATGGATCTGGCATCATGCGGCATTACCCGCAACTTCATGGCCAAACCATGCAGTATGTATTTCACTATAGAGGATAAGATTTCACGCTATCTCAGCTGCTGCCTCACGCTTTATCATGTGCCTGAAAAAAAGCAGCTGGATACCATCGACTCGATTCTGAACATGGATCTGCGCACCATCGCAGAAACCCTGATCAAGAATACAATAGCCCGCGCAGAAAAGGGATTTGAATCTGTCGGGATATAAAAGGGATCAAAGGGATCATTCATCATTTACTACACCGTAAGGAGGTACCAACCATGAACTCACGGAAGAAAAAGCTATTGAGCATGCTGGCTGCATTTGCGATCGCATTTACCATCTGGCAGCCGACTGCTGCCGTCACTGTCCATTCCGCCGGCAGCGAGGTGGATGCTCAGGCCATCCTCGAGAAGGCTCTGCTGGATGCTGCAAAGGGCACTCCTGCTGAATTTGCAAAATGGGGAACCAAAAAACTTATCGCCGCCGCTCTCAACACCGATGAAGAAAGCGACTGCGACATCATCATGGGCAGACTGGATGATGTCGTAAAAAACCAGAACAAGATGATCGATATGCTTAACGAGATCGACACGAAGATCATGAAAAAAGATCTTTACGATAACATGAATAAGTTTATCCAGGAATCATGGAACGGATCTTTTGAGAAGAATTACAGAGGGCTTAACGCTGTAAATAATGCAACTTATAAAAACGATGATGCCCGGGCAACTGCACAGAAAGATTATCTCATCACCAGCGTCGCAGAGATGAATCCTAAATCACTCCACGGCGGAGACTGCCAGTTTGACAAAGATGTATATACCTACGGGAACTATCTGACCCAGGGCGAATGGGTATTATACAGCAGTGAACGGCAGCCGATCTATTCAATATGGCATCAGACCATGAAATACAAATACAAGTGGGAGCATCAGGCATATGAGGAATGGGCTGCCTTTCAGAATAATGTGACAGAATCATATCTGTCCGCTGCTGCAATAGACAAGCTCTCGATCCTTGCCCGTATCGATGCGATCGAAAATTATAACAAACAGCATCCCTTAGCTTCCAAGATTTCCACGGATGGGCTGAAGACGCGTCTGACGATGCTCGACGAACAGATCGCTGAAGTCAAAGACACCTATAATAAGTACAAAGTAACAAAGCTGCCTGATTCCATGCGTCACTATCAGACACCCGGGCACGAGATGTATCTGTATACCACAGCCAAAGAGCAGACCATCCCTAATGAAGCAGACAAGAAAAAAGGGATTCACGATCTTACCAACTGGTACTACTCGCATCAGAATAACAAACCCGAATTCACCAAGCTGACGGGACTCAAAGGACGCTGGAACACTCAAAAACACGGAACAGACATATGGCCTAATCTGAATCACTGGAGAAGCTTTGTCAGCTATGACAGCTCGACTCTTACCCCGACAGCCGAATGGATGCAGCAGATCCACAAAGACTATGAGGGCAATGCGACCCTTTATCAGATTTTCTTTGACCGTGACAAAGGTAACATGACACCGCCTTCGGGCTGGCAGAAAAACTGGAATTTCGTCGTGGATCCCAACTCTGATCATCCTATGGAATACTGGAGGGGCGGGTCAACCAGAGCGGATCGCATATACACACCGACAGTTGACGGTTCCGCAGCATTACAAAAATCTATCATTTATTATTATCATAACTGGAGCAATAACCCGCCTGATACAGTACGACACTATATAGGTATCGGAGTCACTAAAGATCCTCGTGGAAATTCGGATGAAATAGCCCCGGATTTTGATGCTATCTGGGATAACAGCTCACTGGGCACTGATCCTGACAGCTGCGTCACAGGCGCATACATCTCCGCTGATGATCCTGCGAAAGATGAACCTTCCGGATCAGCGGATCAGACAGGTGCAAAAACATCTCCGGAGACCGGAGACAACTTCCCTGTACTGCCGCTGACTGCACTGGCTCTCCTGGCATCACTGGCCGGAGCGGTAACTCTGATCATCAGACGAAAGACATCCATCGACAAATAACCGTATTGCCATACAGAACCTTTTAACAATGAACTCCTGCGTCTGACGCAGGGGTTCATTTCACGTTAAGGCTGACGCATCATCGGTATTTTCAAACTACCAGAAAGCACCTGTATGAACCGTGTTTTTGGCAGTTTCCCTTAAAAATCAGCCTTATCAGTATTATCATTTGCCAAAACACTGAACCGGGACGTTCCATATTGGTAAAGATCCAAGGAAAACTGCGCCTTTACATAAGAAAAAATACCAAATCGTTCAGCTGTATTCCACGTTGTTGGTAAAATCTTTCAGCAGACATACGTCAGGGGTTCGAATCCCCGGAGATTTCTACTATAAACGAAAAGACGTCTCACGGACGTCTTTTCGTTTATGGCGGAGAGTCAGGGATTCGAACCCTGGGTCCGGTTAAGGACACAGCATTTCGAGTGCTGCACGATCGACCACTCTGACAACTCTCCAAAGTGTTTTCTGTCCACTGCTCTTGGTTTTTATCAGTGAACAGTAATTAGTATACATGAAAATGGACCGGCTTGCAACATTTTTGTTTACACATCAGCGATTTTTGCTTCCCGAATTTTACTTGATTCTTACTTTTCCAGATCATCACGCTCCCACTCCGCTGTTTCATATCCGGCTGTTACCGTGCCGGCGCGGGCACGATAAAACGGAATGCGTCGTGTACGACGGAAAAGTCGATTTTCTTCTGCGTCGTTATCTCACCGTCCGTACACAGCCTGAGACTTTCCCCGTTCGCAATGACAGTCAGCAGCTTTTCCTTAGTGTATTTTATTATATGTTTCTCGCGGATCGTGCGCTTTTGCATATGAGTACCCTTGGAATAGCTCGGAAACAGCGCCAGGAACAAACTTCTGCTGATATTTTCCACGACGCTCACATCCATGAGGCCATCGTCGAGTTTGCAGTACGGAACACCTTTCACGCCGCCGCCGCAGTAACAGCCGTTGGCGATAGCGACGAGCAGGATCTTTCCGTCAGACTCGCGGCCGTCAGAATAGCAGATCCTGAGATCCGCCCCCTTCTTTCTTATCAGTATTATCGCTACGGATATCAGATACGCCAGCGTGCCGCCCACGAGCGGCCAGTTTTTCACACGCGCCGTCATATCAACGACATTGCAGTCAAATCCGATATTGAACATATTCGCACAGTATCCGCTCGTTGTGACGCCGTTGTACTCCGCGTCATATCTTATCAGGTCGCTGCCGACCGACGTTCCCGTGAGCTGCCTTTCCATATCCAGAAAATCCGCCACAGTCCCGTAATTCCTGATATAGTCGTTGCCGGTCCCCATCGGCACCGCGCCAATCTCTACGTTTTCATATCCAAAAGCGCCGTTCACCGCTTCGTTTATCGTTCCGTCGCCGCCGCACGCATAAATGCGCAGCTGTTCGCCGCTCGCGGCATTTGCCTCGCAGATTTCCTTTATGTAACGCTCTCCGTCCTTTGCAGCCTTTGTATAATATACCTCGCACTGCAGGCCCAGCTTCGATGCCGCCGCTTCGATATCCGCGATCAGCTTCCTCTGCCTGCGCTTTTTCCCCGAATGGGGATTTATAACAAAAATATTTCTCACCGTATATGTAATACCTCCGATCAATCTATCCTTTTAAAAATACCACATTTAGGGTACAATAACTATAGAAATTTACAAAATTAACATAAATCGGGAGGAAATAATGGATCCAAGAATCGAAAAACTGGCTGACCTGCTCGTCAGCTATTCCTGCAGAGTCCAGGAAGGCGAAAAAGTGCTCATTTCTTACGAAGGCGACTGCTGCAAACCGCTCGTGAAGCAGATAATCCGCAACGTTTACAAAAAAGGCGGGATGCCGTTCACTGAGATACGCGACTCGGAGATCACGCGCGAGGTCCTGATGGGCTGCCGCCGGGAACAGGCCGAATTCATCAACGAATGCCAGCTGGCGCAGATGAAAGGCATGCAGGCTTATATCGCGATACGCGCCGGGAACAACTCTGCCGAGCTTTCCGATGTGCCGTCAGAAAAGCTCAACATGTACAGCAGGATCACGACTCCGACGCTGGATTACAGAGTCAACCACACCAAATGGGTCATACTGAGATACCCTAACCCTTCGATGGCTCAGCTCGCCGGGCAGAGCCTCGATGCGTTCGAGGATTTTTACTTCGACGTATGCACGCTCGATTATGCAAAGATGAACAGAGCCATGGACGCGCTCGCTGCACTTATGGAAAAGACTGATAATGTAAAGATCAAGGGACCGGGCACTGACCTTTCGTTTTCCATAAAGGGCATTCCGGCTGTAAAGTGCGCAGGTGAATGCAACATCCCTGACGGTGAAGTGTATACAGCGCCTGTACGAGAATCGATGAACGGCATCATCTCATACAATACGCCGTCCGAGGAGCAGGGCTTCACCTATGAGAACATCGTGTTCGAAATAAAGAACGGCAAGATCGTCGATGCAAAAGCGAATAACAACGAGCGTATCAACCAGCTGCTCGATACAGACGAAGGTGCAAGGTATTTCGGAGAATTCGCGATCGGCGTGAATCCGTACGTGCTGGAGCCGATGAAGGATACTCTCTTCGATGAAAAGATCGCAGGCAGCTTCCATCTGACGCCGGGAGCCGCATACGAAGACGCTTTCAACGGCAACAAATCCGCAGTGCACTGGGATCTGGTCATGATCCAGCGACCTGAATACGGCGGCGGCGAGATCTACTTCGACGATGTGCTGATCAGAAAAGACGGCCTTTTCGTGATCCCTGAACTCGAATGCCTAAATCCTGAAAATCTCAAGTAATCTACCATACTGCATCAAAAAAGGGGCTGTGCACCGACAAATAACATCGATGCACAGCCCCTGAAATATATCCTGTTTTCTGAGACCGTTTTTCTACTGATATCCCGCATTGAGGAACATCGCCTTGATCGCAACCACTTCGTCATATTCTTTCTGTGATACCTGGACATCGCTGTTCAGAGCTCTGAGATCATCCTTGACCACTTCCAGTGCCTGATCTGCCTCTGACGCACGCCCCTGCATCATAGCGCGCTGCATGCGTTTAAGCACCACAGGATGCGCATATCTGGCAGGGACCGGAAAGTCCGGATAATCCCTGATATACTCCTCCATCCGCATTCTTGAATCATCATCGTACCTCATTATCGACTTCTTGTTGTTACGTGCCGTAGGCAGTACGCTGAAGCCTGCAAAGGTAAATATGGCTGCAAATCCGAACAGTGCGAAGTATACTGCAAGGCCATTGTGTACCGTGAACGAATATACGCCTGCCGCAACTGCAATGAAACCGAGCATCGTGATAGCCATCGCCACCCATCTGTAGCTTGGGCTGGAACATTGATATGCACGCTTTTTCCTGGCCGCCCGGCTCAGATTTTCGCTTAACTCAGGTTTCTGCTCCAGATAGTCTATGGCTTCCTGAAGCTCATCTATCTCTGTTACCGCTCCTTCTGTAAGCTCCGGCCGCGAACGCAGTTCCTCGTCCAGCTCTTCCTTCTGTCTTGCGATCTTCGCCTCTGCTGATCTGCTCATCAGCTTTATCTGAGGCTGTTCACGAGAAAGCGTTTCAAGGATCTCGTCGACATGATTTTCATGCTTGAAATTGCACTGTTTCTGCCGTCCGCCGTCATATTCGACGACAAGATACGGCATGCTGGCGAACATTCCTTTGCCCGAAAATCCGCCCTTGCTCATCGCAACACGCTTAAACACCCGCTCCACTGATGCGAACGGAACATAGTAATGCCTGTCTATAAAAAAACTGTTCAGATACAGCGCTTTTTCCCCGACACCGCAGGGACCGGATCTGCGACAGGATTTTCTGTCTCTCTCAAGTTCCTGTTTGTCGAGATGCCTCGAGCTGAGCGGATGCGGTTTAAAAATCATGATCAAAAACCTCTCTTATCCCTGGATTGCTGCTGCCGAATGTTTTTTCGCCGCGCGAAGGAAAACTATCAGAAGCACTGCCGCGAAAACGATACCTATCGGATATGCTACAGCTGTATTGTAAATAACTGCACCATCAGCTGTCTTGGAATTGATTATGCCTCCCAGGCACTCCGGTGCGAGTATGAAGTATGTACTTGAAACCGCACTCATGAACGTTGCTGGCACTGCTGTGATCCAGTAGTTTTTCTTTTCTTTTACCAGATACATCGAAGCCGCCCACAGAACGATCATAGCTAATGTCTGGTTCGTCCAGCTGAAATAACGCCATATGACCGTATAATCGATCGCGCCTATCGCATTTCCTATACCGAGCACCGCTCCTACACCAAGTACAGGTATACAGAGCTTGAGTCTGTTCAGATAGCTTCCCTGATCGAGATGGAACCAGTCGGACAGAGTAAGTCTCGCTGAACGGAAAGCCGTATCGCCTGACGTGATCGGACACACGATGACTCCGATCATTGCGAGCGCGATACCGACACCGCCCATCGTCTTCGAGCATACATCATATATCGCAGCTGACTGACCGTCTGCAAGCACTGCTGCAAGACCGGTATTGAGTCCGCCTGTCACATCATAAAGCGCACATCCTGCAGCCGCCCATATCAGGGCGATTATACCTTCTGCGACCATTGCACCGTAAAAAACAAAGTGTCCCTGTTTCTCACTCTTCATGCATCGCGCCATAAGAGGTGACTGAGTGGAGTGGAATCCCGATATCGCACCGCATGCCACAGTGATGAACATAAAGCTCCACATCGGCGTCCCTGACGGATGCATATTATACATATGGCTCCATATTTCAGGGATCGTAAAATCAGGTTTCGTATATATCCCGATGATAACGCCGATAGCCATAACTATCAGACAGATACCGAAAAGCGGATATATCTTTCCTATGATCTTATCGATCGAAATGAACGTTGCAATAAAATAGTACAGAAGTATGAGCACCAGCCAGAACAGCGTAGTGCTTAAAATTCCTGAAACGCCGCCATTTTTGCAAAGCGTTACTATCAGCCCGGCAGGCCCTACTGCAAAGACAGTACCTACCATGATCAGCAGTACTACAGAAAAGACACGCATGACATTCTGCATGGCTCCTCCAAGATACTTGCCTGTGACTTCAGCGATAGAACCTCCTTCGTTACGTTCGCTGATCATACCGGAAAAGTAATCGTGGACACCGCCGGCAAAGATCGTACCGAACGTGATCCAGAGAAATACTGCAGGTCCCCACAGTGCACCCTGCATGGCACCGAATATCGGGCCGAGTCCTGCGATGTTAAGAAGCTGTACAAGAAACAGTTTCCACTGCGGCATCACTACATAGTCCACGCCGTCATCGATACGCACTGCCGGCGTCTCGCGATCGTCCGGTCCGAACGTATTGTCAACGACCTTTCCGTATGTAAGATAGCCAATAACTAAAATAGCCAGACAAATGATAAAGCTTATCATTTAATATCCCTCCCTTTCAACTGTGTGATGAATTTGTCTGTTTTTCCAGCTCAGGGCATGTCCCACCTGAACATTATGCATATACCATTATTATATGAATTTTTGCATAAAGTGCAATGATATAAATAAACAATTAGCCTTATATAGCAAATTAATCAGTATATGACTCCATTTTTTTTAATTTTTACTGTTTTATACTGTTTCTGCACATATCGATCAGACGTTCATTTCTCTGATTTCTTTCTGTATCAGACTCCCGGCGGCTTTGGCCAGCTCGCCGATCTCACGTATCCTTGCATATTCTTTCCCGTAAATGATCTCCGCATTCAGCGCAGCTGCATCTGTACCCATAAAAACAGCAGATACATGCAGTCCCCGCCTCCGCAGTTCCCGCACTTCTGATGCCGTATCGCGCACGGCTGTTTCATCACCGTAGTCATGTCCGAATGGATTCTCGCTCGACGGCCGTATGCGGAAGCTGTCATTTGGTCCGGCATCTGTCAGAAATATCAGCAGATGCCTGTCTGCAGGACCTTTTGCACGATCGAGAAAATCATCTGCGATCCTCATCACCAGTCCGTCGCGGTTCCAGCCTGCTGCAAAATAGCGCAGCACGGGATCGCTTTTTTTATCCTCGAATGATTTGAGTATACGCAGCACGGTGTATCCCCTAACGCTGCAGAATTCCGAAACTCTGACGGGTATCCTGCACGATGTTAGACTTTCTGAAAGTATCACTCCCTGCGCAGCTATCATTTCCTGATGCTGCAGCCTTGAAGCCGAAGCATCCAGAAGAAGATCGACTGTAAAAGACGAGTCCGGCACATCTTCGCTTAAATGAAAAATCCTGTCATCATTCACATATTCAGCACGCCATACCCTTGCCGTATCCAGCTTCCCGCTGCGTCCGGCCATGACATCAGGCTTCTGATGCACCAGCATGCAGTTCCTTATCTGCCCCGCCAGGCGTGTGATGATACTCTTGTGCAGCTCAGAATTCCCGTAAAAATACTCCCTGTTTCTTTCTTCCTGAAGCTTTGACTGTTCTATCAGGTGACGATCTGCCGCCGACAGCTCTATGCCCGCAGCTGCTTTACCGTCGGTGACCCAGATATGACATCCGTCATGACTGCCCGTACACAATTCTTTTTCCGCTGTCAGGCGCTCTTTTTCAGAATAAAGCGACCTTCCGAAACAGCTTTCTATGTAGTTCCTGTCATTTTCTTCTCTTTTCAGCGTCAGCGCACTGCTTCTCATGCTCTGGCTGAACCCCTCCTGCGGAGACTCGCCCTGCGCTGATCTCATGACGACCACGCGATCGGTCTTCACAAGCTGCGTCGGCATCATACGAGTAAGCAAATGTGCGAATTCCCCTTTGAAATGTATCTTTAAAGGTTTTTTCGTTTTCTTTTTTCCGTCGAACAGTAAAAAACTGCGGTAAATGTCCAGCAGAGTTTCGGTCAGCTTATCTCCCGGCGGCATTCTATCCGGCGTGAGTGCAATAAGCAGCTTCTTCTCTGCCGGAGTAAGCACAGGCTTTTTTCTCCCGATCACGCTGCTCCATCTGGCCGCCTGTATGTCATACACAAGATGGTTCCTGCTCATCCATTCCTGCCTGGACAGCTTATATTCTTTTGCAAAGAAATCTTCCGCATAGTCCGTGCGAAGTTCTGCCATCGAAGGTCTGCGATCACTTTCCGCGGTATATAAAGCGTTTTCAAGATATACCCATGTCAGATCGTCAAGCATATTCTGTCTGACATCGCCGTTCCACTGATCAAACAGCGAAGTGACAAGCTCTTTTCCATAATACCTGTATGCCAGCCCTATGATCAGATTCATGTAAAAGTCAGGATCTCCCTGTGATCCATGCAGCGCCATGAAAAGCGGTTCAAAATCATAGTCTCCGGCCGCACTCCAGATCTGGTTTGCCGCCCTTCGCTGTACTTCCGTATATGAAGATGCATTCATTTTTTGAATACCTCCGAAACTTTCAGCTTCGATGGTATGCGTGCCGCTATCATATCACTGATCAGTTCCTGTTCATAGCTGTCGAAGATCTTGTTGGTGATACCGAGAGTCAACGCCTCTCTCGCCGCGATCCCTTTGCGCATCAGACTTATGGCGTCCAGCATACCTCTGAGATCCATCGCTTTCTCCGTAAGCTCACCATTCTCGCATTTTTTCCTGAAATCCAGAAAAAGCATCGTGAACTGATCATTGTATTTCTCTGTCATATCCGGGAACTGATCGCTCAGTATCCTCTGCAGGTCCGCCTGAGACGCTGCCGGCATCTGGATCACGACAAATCTTGAAGCCAGAGCCTCATTCAATTCTCTCGTGCCCGCATAATTGTAATTCATGGTCGCTATGAAACGCGTACTCTCGGCAAGCGGGATCCTCTCATATCCCGGCACATCGATCACTCGCCTGAAATCAAGAGCTGAATGCAGGACCGCAAGCGCCTCGTTTCTGGCCATATTGATTTCATCCAGAATGCCGAATCCTCCGTTCTGCGCACAACAGTAGACCGGTCCCGGACGGAACATGACCCGGCCGTCAGCAAAAGTATCCGTTCCTATAAGCGACGCCGCATCCATATTTACATGGAAAGAAATGTCCCACGCCGGACGTCCGAAGGCTGCAGACAGATTTTCAGCCAGCACGTTCTTACCTGTCGCTTTTTCACCGGTCAGCAAAAGATTCTTTCCGCAGAGCAGGACTGCAAGTGCCTCTTCCCATATTTTCCTGCCGTAATAATAGAACTTCGGAACAGGCACCCTTCCTGAGAATTTTTCTGACGCGGGATGTACATCCGCAAACTCCTGCACCTCTCTGACCAGATCAGGTGAGACCCCCTCATTTTTCAGAAACTCGATCATATCATTCATCATCAACACCTCTTGTTCTATAAAAAATCGCAGCGTATGCTATAACTCATTTTACCACATACAGCTTTTATTTCTACAGAACAAAAGCGGCTTCGCCACATATTTTCATATGCAGCTTTTGTTGATATCCCGGAAATATCGGAAGCGATATTTCCTACATAATGAAAAATGCTCAGAGTTTCTCGTCATGCGAGTCTTCTCTGAGCATTGTTGATTTAGTTCATAAGCGCTTAAAGGTCGTTGTCATCGTAGCCTTTCCACTCTGACCAGACTTCGGTCTCCTCTGATGCGCGCTTTCGGTCTTCACGGTATTCATCTCTGATTGCTCCGATGCGTTTCCTGAAATCGCGCTCTTCGCGGATTTCTTTCTCGTCACGTATGTCAGCGTCCTGCGGTGCGGAAGTATCTGCCGGTGATCCGTAGTAAGGATCTCCGCCGTCACCGTATCCGTCCTGTACATCGATCGCCCGGTTCACCGCCTCCGCGCCTGCATGCATGTCGGATGCGCCGTGTGCATGATCGCCCGGTTCACCGCCTCCGCTGTGCTTTGGCGGCGCAGTCTTCTTTTTCTTTGCGAGGATCACTGCGATCACTATTATCAGTATCACCGGGATCGCTATCAGCGCGATCATCAGCAGTATGCCGTTCCCCGAATCAGTTCCGGTCTGTTTCTCGTCTACTCCCGAAAGCTCTGTCTCCTTTACAGGCTTGTCAGGTGACGTCGTCTCCGTTATCAGCTGATCTGACGCCGCATTGCCCGCTATCGAGATCGTCTTGGTGGCAGATGGCTGTTCACTCATATATGATTCATCCAGGTCGTACATCTCATATGTCGTGACCGACAGCGTGGTATCGCCGTCAGTCACTGCCTGGAATTTTATATTGAATGTGACGCTGCCGTCCGTTCCTGCCTGTGCCAGCTGGATATAACCGGTGTTCCCGGAGCTGCTTCCTCCCGATATATAAGTCAGCTTGTCGGTGTCATATGAGAGCGATGCGTCTACACGTCCCACGCTGCCGCCTCCGAATGTCACCGCCACCGTGAAGGTATCCCCGCCTTTCACGCTGCTTTCTGTGCTTATCGTGACCGACGAAGCCGCGAATACCTCAGGAGAAAGCACCGGTATCAGCAGCGCCAGCACTGCCACCAGCACTATCAGTTTTCTTAAAATGCATTCGGTAAGATTTTCTTTGTCTTTGCAATTTACCATCTTTGACCCCTTAAAACATATTTTTTCCATGCCGGACATACTCTGTCCGGTCATGCAGTACAGTTACTCTGTCATGCCGCCCTATGGAAGCTGGCATGCTGTCGCCGGCATGTCATCATAGACAGGGATGTTGAACGTGACAGGATAATTGCTGTTGCTGTTGAATGCGCTCTTCACGATGCTGCCTTCACCTGCCGCCGCCGCTACATTCGTCATATACTGATGCGTAGCTACATGACTGAGCCCGTTCTTTACATTGAACTTCTTAGTATAATATGTATCCTGATTGTTGCTCACATATTCATCGGCATAAAATTCAGCGCCTCCTACTATTGACTTGTACGGAGTATTCCAGCCCTGTCTGCTCGCATACCAGAGACCCCTCTGTATAGCGTTCATCGTATCTGTAGTATAGGCACCGATGTTGAAGAAGTTGTAGTAGCCCTGGTATCCCGGATAAGTTCCCGAAACCAGACTGCTGCCGCTCCAGCCCTGCTCCTGTATTATCATCGCCGCGAGCACGTTCGGATTGACTCCTGTACTCTTTCCTGCCTCATTGATCAGCGAGCTGTATGAGCTGTATCCGCCTCCCGGATTGCTTCCCTGCATGAACGACCCCGATATCACAGCTGCCACTGTCGATTCATTCTGCGTAGCGCTGTCATACCTGTGCGTCATAAACTGGTATATACCGTTTTCACTGAGGAAATTCCTCGGATCCATGTAGTATGAGACTACTTTTTCACTTGCCGCATACCAGCTGCCGTCATATCTCGTCCACGTATTGTTCGATGCATTGTAGGCACCTGCTGCTGTCGATCGGTATGAAACAGGTGATGACGAGCTTACAAGGTTCGTTCCCGGCTTTGCCGTTTCCTTGGAAAGCGCGCTTGACCAGCTGTATCCCAGCTTGTCCGCCTTGAACACCCACTGAGGATGTGCCGCATGGAGCATTCTCAGTCCCGGCTTGTAGCTTTCAGGGAAGCCCTGTGCCGTCATATACGCTTCGAACTGACTGTCGGAAGTCACCGTTTTTACTGTCACGTAATCAGAGCACATATATCCGTCCTGAGAAGCGCTGTACTGATATTTGTACCATACCTTGCCGCCGCTGTCCTTAGCCGATCCTGTGATCGTTACCGAAGTACCTCCCGGAAGAGTCGTAAGCCTTTCATATCCTGTTCCGGGACCCTTCCTGACATTCAATCCGTCGTATGCTGTAGTCGTACCCAGCTGGAATGTAACCGGCTCGCTGGTCTCCCCGCTGCCGCTGTTTCCATCATCTTTCATCTCTGTGACTTTCACATATTTGGATGAAACGTATCCGAACCTGCCGTTGTAAGTGAGCTTGTACCACACTGTTCCCGAACTGTCCGTTGCCGTCCCCTCGATATCAAAAGTCTTGCCTGTAATGAGCTGTCCCAGTGTATCATGATTCGTTCCTGCTCCGCTCCTCACTCTGAGCGGACCGTCGAATACGGTTCCTACCTGTTTCTTGCCTGTATCAGGCTTCGGTTCTTCCTCAGTCCCTGATTCTGTCTTCGTCGTCACATAAGCAGATGACACATATCCCGTCTTGCCGCTGTAGGTCAGTCTGTACCACCACGTACCTGAGCTGTCCTGTGCCTTGCCTGTGACTGTGAACGATTTTCCCGTGGCAAGCGATCCCAGCACGCTGTAGCTTGTCCCCGGGCCCGTCCTGACTCTCAGCGGACCATCGCTTACAGTTCCCGTCGTCTTCTCCACTTCGACTACACTGCTTGATGTCGATGAAGTTTTCACATACTGCGACGACACATATCCCGTCTTGCCGTTGTAGTCAAAACTGTACCACCACACTCCGGAAATATCCTGCGCTTTGCCGCTGACCGTGAAAGTTTTTCCCGTGGCAAGCGATCCCAGCACGCTGTATCCTGTTCCCGGACCGCTTCTGACTCTCAGCGGACCATCGCTTACAGCGCCCTGAGTGTTAGAAACAGGGGTTACCGTAGGCTGTTTTATGTTAACATACCTCGATGAAACATAACCAGTCCTCGAACCGAATGAAAACTGATACCAGACTACACCTGACGAGTCCTTTGCCGATCCTGTCACGACGAAAGTCCTGCCCTCTTTGAGCGCGCCTATGCGCGAATAATTCGTGCCGGCTCCCGACCTTACATTCAGCACATCCGTAGCGACTACAGCCGTTTCGCCGGCCGCATACACCTTGCCGAAATCTGTCGCGGGAAGTCCTGCAAAGAGCGCCGCAGCCATCATGACCGCGACTGCGATCGCAGCAGATCTTCGGGACCTTGATTTTCGCTGTGTTGACATAATTCCCTCCTTGTTTACCATGTTTTTGCCTCTATTTTTATTATGAATAGGATGCAGATCTTTAATGGATTATACACCAAAAACGTTGAAAAGTCAACGTTTTTGGCATTTCTAAAGATCACATCGTTTTCTGCAGAAAGAAAATCAGTGAGCCTTTTTCAAAAATTATTTTTTGCCGGTTTCTGCAGCATTTTCAAAAACTGCCGTGTAAAAACCGCCTATACGCCGCCGAAGATCGCCGTGTTTCTGCGCACGCTTCTTTCGACATTTATGCCGGATCTGCCAAGAAGCTCTATGCTCCGACCTTCATCCGGCGCATTTACCAGGACCGCAAAGCTGCATCCGCCGCCGAGCCCTGCCGGAGCTCTGACGATGCGGTTGGATATCATGTTATGTGCCAGAAGCTGAGATGCCTCCGTCACGCTGCAGTATCCCGAAAAGAAAAGGTAACAGTATCTGCCACTCACAGGGATGCCTCCCTTCTGTCGTTCCTCGCTGCTGTTTGTCACATGCCGCACCAGTAACTGCGATATGTGCATACACCGCCGATGCCGTTTCAGATCAGCTTCTTCATCAGACGGATGTATGTAGTGATGAAATCTGCACGATCCACATCGCGATCGGCTACCAGATCATATTCTGCCACCTTTTCTTTTCCCTGACATATCTCCAGTGTTCCGACTCTGCTCCCTTTCTTCAGCGGAAGCTTATATCCTTTATCCAGCTTTACTTTCCTGCTCAGCTGCGACTTTGCACCTTTCTCTACGGTAACGCCCGCATTGCATTCTGTCACGGCATAGAACTTCATCTCATCGCCCTTCTCGGTTTTTATCTTCCGGATCTTCTCTCCTTTTTTCGCGAACTGCACCGTCTCATAGCATGCAAACCCGTGATCCAGCAGCTTTGCCATTTCCGCGAACCTGATCTTGCTGCTCTCACATCCGAGCACCACGCCTATGAGCCTGGTCGAATCTCTCTGCGCCGCTCCTGAAAGGCAGTACCCTGCGTCCTGCGTGAAACCTGTCTTTACACCTATAGCTCCGCTGTAGCTCCTGATCAGCTTGTTTGTGTTCGTAAGGGTGCATTTGCTTTCCTTTCCCGGAAGACCGACTTCGATGTCCTCCTGCCACGCAGTGAACCATGGTCTGGCATTTTCAAACTTCATCAGCTCCACGGATATCACTCCTATATCATATGCACACGAGTAATGATTTGCTACAGGAAGGCCGTTCGTGTTGACGAAATGGCTGTCCCTGAGCCCGAGCTCACGCGCACGCTCGTTCATGCGCTCTACAAAGCTTTCCACGCTGCCGCACAGATGCTCCGAAAGTGCGACACAGCCGTCGTTCGCACTCACCATGATGACGCCTTTGATCAGCTCCTCCACCGTATGCTGTTCGCCGGGCTCCATGTACATCTGGCTTCCTCCCATCGATGCTGCGCGCTCTGATACAGTGACCTTGTCGTCGAGCGATATCTTGCCGCTTTCACATCCTTCAAGCACGAGCAGCAGTGTCATCACCTTTGTGACCGATGCAGGAGGCAGATGCTCCTTTTCGTTCTGCGCAAAGAGCACCCGTCCGCTGCTGCCGTCTATGAGCACGGCTGACTTTGCATCTATCTTCAGCGACTGCCCGTTTTCGCCCGATCCGTTTCCATCTGATCCTTCTCCTGTTCCATCAGCACTGTCAGCCTCCGCGTTTTCTGATACAGCTGCCGTTTCCAGACTTTCCTCACCGCCATCCGCTGTGAGCTTTTCAGAGCCTCGTTCTGACGACGCCTCTTCGTCAGCCATGCTCCTGTCCGTTATCGTCAGGTGCCTGACGACAGGTTCAAAATTCTCTATACCCATGAATCCGCTCGCTATCAGGAGCACTGCAACGAGCACGCCCGTCAGCACGTTCTCCATGCGCTTTGATTTTTTCTTCACTAAAAAACCTCCTTTCTCCTTAAATGTATGCTCCATTTCAAGGAAAAAGAAGGCCTGTATCTGTAAAAGGCTCTGCAGCGTCCCCTACAGAAACCTTCGTGCGTCGACGACCAGCTTTTCTTCAAGCCCTATCAGTCGTTTCGTTATGTCTTTTGACTTTTCATCGGCTGCCTTATACTGGTTCAGAAACCTGCTCAGTGATTTCACGCCCATGTTGCAGCCGTCTGTCATCAGATCCGCGATAGTCTGATCCGATCCGTCCATCGCCATTTTAGCGTTCGTCTTCATCCACGACATGCCCTTGGCCATCATGTTGGGCTCCTTGCCGCTGTCGTGATACTGATCGAGAAGCACCTGTATCTCGTCCTGAAGCTTCACATGCTGTCCCCTGCAGAATTTCAGCGCTTTTTTGAAATCCTCGCTCTGCACATATTCAAATACGTCATCTATCGACGAAACGCCCATCTTGATGCCTGCGTCGCATTCTCTCAGCAGCCTTATCGTGTCCTGTTCCACCATTTCCCGTATCCCCCTGTCTTTCTTATGCCGGCTTCGTTATATTTCGTTATACGAATATCGTTCCCCCCGGAGACGATTTTATTCAGTCATTGACGATGTTGAGCTTTTTTATTATAATATTATATGTAACAGCTTTATTTATGCATATTTCCTAATGCATGAGTTTTTGTTGTTATATATAACAACGCATTGTTAAAAGAACAAAAGTGGCTTAGCCACATATTTTCATGTGGAACTTTTGTTGATATTCCGGAAATATCGAAAGCGATATTTCCTGCATAATAAAAAACTGTAAAAGCCTGCCTGCAGACCTGCATGAACGCATTCCTGTACAGGCGGCAGAGAGAGGAAAACGATGAAAATAAGCAAGAACACGGCCACTGACCTGATACGTGAGATCAGCTCAGTCATAGATTACGATATAAATATCATGGATGAAAACGGCATAATCATGGCCAGCACCGACCCGCTCCGTCCGGGACAGTTCCATGAAGGCGCTCATCTTGTCATAAAGGAGAATCTTCGCGAACTGCCTGTCTACTATGATGACGAATACGCCGGATGCAAGAAAGGCATCAACCTGCCGCTCTTTTCCGACGACAATATCATAGGCGTTGTCGGCATAACCGGAGAGGTTTCCGAGACCAGCAGATATGCCAGGATAATCAAGAAAGTCACCGAGATCCTCGTAAAGGATTTTGAGACCATACAGCAGAAAGACAAAAAAGAGCATGCGCGCATGCTCTTCATCAGCAACTGGATAAACGACGAGCTCGACGATCCTGATCATCTGGCCGACACGCTGAGAAAGTACCACCTCGATCCTCACTCGCCTATGACAGCTGCACTGATAAGCCTCTCCGACCCGGAATACAGCATCAGCGAGTTCCTCGATTCGAGGATAGACAAGACACATATCCTCACAGGATACAACAATGACTTCGGCATGCTGATCGGAAACTTCGACTCAGCTGCAAAATTCAGAGACTACCTGGAGCCGCGCTTCAACAGCGAGTTCCCTCAGGAAGCGTATCTGTGCATCATAGGCACGTGCTACCCCGACTGCAAATCCGCAGTGGAATCTTTCCGTCAGGCCAGAAGAGCGATGAGCCTTAAGAGAAACTGTTCGTCGGGTATATACCTGTACGATGATCTTCTCCTCGATATCATCATAGCTTCTGTCGATATCGATCACAAAAAACGTTTCACCGACATGATATTCAGAAACTGCAATGACAACGAGATAAACGACGTCATCCATTTCATCAATATATACTACAAGAATAACGGCTCGATAAATGCGATAGCGCGCGAGCTTTTCATACATAAAAATACTGTGCAGTATAAGATCAGTAAGATCATAAACCGCACAGGACTCGATCCACGTATAACAAAAGATCTGATATCGCTGTATCTCGCAGGCCGCTGGTATCACAGCTGATACCGGCGCCGCGTCACACGGATGCAGGCATGCGTTCAAGTTCTTTCTCAAGTTCCGCGCTCATCGCGCTGCCGAATCTCTTCATCATTATCATATAGCGCACCATACGTATCAGCGCCTTTGAGGCCGACACTTCCATGCTCTGCCCTTCTACTGCCATCACATCGCAGTACATGACGAGCCCCACCAGCAGTGCCACACCATTGTCGGCAGCAGCCTCTATATCATCGCGATCGAGCTCAGGAGTCATATCCTCACGTACAAGAGTCTTGTGCATCTCTACCGCAGCCGCTCTGATCCTGTCCTTCAGATCACGATACATATCTATCAGCATATTGTCATTCGCAAAAAGCGTAGTCAGTTCCGTATAGAAAAACCTGTATTTAAGACAGTGCTTCAGCACTTCTCTGATGCATTCGATAAAATCGGCTGCACTCCTGACTTCAGCATATTTCTCCACAAGCGCTTCGGCCTCGCTCTTCATCCTTTCTGTCCAGATATAGCGGATCACTTCCTCTTTATTGTCGTAGTAGTAATACAGATTGCCGGGGCTTATACCCATTTCCGCGGAAATCTGCACAGTACTGACATTAGAAGCTTTCCGCTCGTTGAATAATCTTATAGATGTGTCCAGTATCCTGTCTTTAGTTTTTCTGGCTTTCATGTCATGCCTCCATTTACATGCCCTGTTATATCAAATATCTATTCCCTGAGTGTTACCCACTCGCCTGCAAGCTCAGATACAGACTTTACAGCCGTATCCTTTTTGAGCTCGACTTTTTCGTTTTTCAGCTGGCTGAAAAGCTTTTTATAATCAGCTTCGCTGAATGTCCTGAATCTTGAATTCTTCATTTCCAGGCTCACGCCGTTGTTTCTGGCAGCATAATTGAACGCAGTTCCGCCTGCAAAAGTGCCGTCTTCATAGCTCCTGAGCACTTTTGTGACTGCAGTGTCCGTGTCTTTGCATGCCGATGTTATGACAGTCTCCGACAGACCGCTCTGATCGAAGTCCGCACCTATCACCTTGCCGCCTGCCTTCTCGGCTGCTTTTATCACGGAGCTGCTCACTGATCCGCCGCATGCAAATATCACTTCCGTGCCGCCGTCGTACCACTGCGCTGCCAGCTTCTGCACGTCGTCAGAGCCTTCGGATGCTCCTGCATATCTGTAGTCTATCTCCACCTTCGTTTCCGTCTCTGCGACAGCTGCAGCCGCTCCCTGAACGAATCCGTATCCGTATCGCTTTATCTCCGGAAGAGCCTGTCCTCCTATGAATCCCAGCTTCGTATATCCGTCTTTGACAGCGGCATATCCGGCCATGTATCCGGCTTCCTCTTCTGCAAAGATCACGCTTACAGTGTTCCCGGCAGTGGCATAATTGCTGCTGTCATCGTGAGGTACACCGTCTATGAGAAGAAAGTCCGTATCAGGATAAGCCGACTGCGCCGAATATACTGCCTGAGCAAAGCCGCTGCCTGCCATCACTATCATTCCCGCTCCGTCATCTGCAGCTTTTTTCACAGCTGAAAGATACGCCTCTTCCGACGCGTCATCAGGCTTGTACAGCTTAGCTGTCACACCTTTTTCCTCTGCAAATCCTTCCACACTCTTCCATGCCGTCTGTGTAAAGGACGTGTCATCTGTTTTCCTGTCTTCTGCGATCATCGCCACTTCGCACGTCATATCGCTGTTCGATCCGCTGTCCTGCTTCTGTCCGCAGGAAGCCATCGCAAATATGAGAACTGCTGCTGTGAGTATGCTGATCACTATCCGTTTCATACCGACACTCCTTTCATATATTTGTCGGCGTCAGCCGACATAAAGGTTATCCTTTAGGGTTTCATATATTTGTCAGTCAAAGACTGACATCAAGGTTATCCTTTAGGGTTTCTATGATTTGTCAGTCGAAGAATGACATCAGGTTATACCCTCGTGGTGTTTCATATATTTATTTGTCGGCACAGCCGACATTAAGGTTACACCCCTGCGGGGTTCCATTCACCTAAACCGTGATCACTGCTTTTATCAGTTTTTGCGGTTCCGGTTTATCATTTCTGATTTTAACAGAATTGCCGACTTCCTCCAATGCTTTGCCGACTTTTTTCACATCATTTCCATAAACGGTACATATAACATCACCTTTGCGGACGTATTCGCCTGTCTTTCTATGCAGATAAAGCCCCGCCGAAAGGTCGATCTCATCATCTTTCGTTTCACGGCCTGCACCCGTGTGCTGCGACGCGAGGCCGATCCTCATCGTGTCCATCCCTGCTATATACCCGTCGCACCATGCTTTCAGATCTTCCGATATCTCCGCCGAAGGAAGCAGCCCCGGATCCTCCGTGATATCCGGATCACCGCCCTGCGCCGCCACGAACTCCCTGAACTTTTGCAGTGCGCTTCCGTCGCTCAGCGCCTGCGCGGCTTTCTGCTCGCCCTCCTGCAGCGACGATGCCCTGCCGCCGAGATAGACCATGGTACCTGCAAGCTTTACAGAAAGCTCCGTGATATCATCAGGACCTTCATTCTTCAGTACCTGTATCGCCTCTCTGACCTCAAGCGCATTTCCGACCGCGCGGCCGAGAGGCTGATCCATATCCGTGATGACAGCGACCGTCTCCTTGCCTGCCGCACTGCCGATCTTCACCATCAGCTCAGCAAGTCTTCGAGCGTCCTGCTCCGTTTTCATGAACGCGCCGCTGCCGCACTTTACATCGAGAAGTATCGCATCAGAACCCGCTGCAAGCTTCTTGCTCATGATGCTCGATGTTATCAGGCTCAGATTATCCACAGTCCCCGTGACGTCCCTGAGCGCATATATCTTCTTGTCGGCAGGTGCGATATGACCGGTCTGACCAGTCACAGCAATGCCTGTGCTGTTGACCTGCTTCACGAAATCCTCGTACGCCATCGCGACATGGAATCCCGGTATCGCTCCGAGCTTGTCTATCGTCCCGCCCGTGAATCCAAGTCCGCGTCCGCTCATCTTTGCCACCGGCACGCCGCATGCCGCCGCAGCCGGTCCGACGATCAGCGTGGTCTTGTCTCCGACGCCGCCCGTGCTGTGCTTGTCGACCTTGATGCCTGCGATCCCGCTCAGATCCATCACTTCGCCTGAATCCCGCATCGTCTTCGTCAGGCAGATCGTCTCCTCGTCATTCATTCCACGGAAATACACCGCCATCAGGAATGCTGACATCTGATAGTCAGGTATCGCTCCTGACGTGTATCCATCCACGATGTACCTGATCTCATCCTCCGAAAGCTCTCTGCCGTCTCTCTTTTTTATTATGATATCTACAGTATTCATCTGATACAAACCTCCTGTCCCTCCGGGTTTCTACGGTTTTATGCAAAGCGGCACGCAGTTCAGCCTGTCAAGCGATACGAGGCTGTACTCCACACCGTGATGCACGCCCTCTATGGCAGTCCTGAAGCCGTCTTCGCCGTGGACATGCCCGTATATCACGCGCTTTACACCGTAATCATCGAATATCTGCTGGAACCCCGAAAACGCCGTCTGCTTCGATACCGGCGGATAATGCAGCACGCCGAGTATGTCCGGCTCTTCTCCCGCATCTGCCGCCATCTTCACCGCCTTGTCCAGTGAAGCTCTGAGCCTGAGCATCTCTCTCTTGTAGATCCGCTCGTCGTCCTCGCCGAAGTCATCGTTGTCCGGCGTCAGCCAGCCTCTCGTCCCGCATATATAAATGCCTTCGGCAACACAGCAGTCATTCTGCAGGAACGTGACTGTTTCATACATTTTATTGAGTTTTGTTATGCCGCTCCACCACAGGTCATGATTTCCCTTAGTGATGATCTTGCGGCCGGGCAGTGCATCGACCCAGTCCAGATCGTACTTCGCCGACTCCAGCTTCAGCCCCCATGAAATATCACCCGGCAGTATGACCGTGTCGTCTTCCGATATACTGCTGCACCAGTTCTTCCTGAGCCTTTCGGCATGATCGTACCACCTCGGGCCGTATATGTCCATCGGCTTGTCGACCGCAGGATCGAATGAAAGGTGCAGGTCTGCTATAGCATATATGCTCATTTATATCCATCCTCTGTGTTTCTGTTTATTTTATTCGAAAAACTTCAGCGTATCCTGCCTGCTGTCTCCCGTCTCTTCAGGCTCTCCGACCGTCGCAACTCCCTTGAGTGCTCGCTGTATGCCTCTTGTTCTCACACCTACGAGCTTTTCGAGATCCTTCTGTGCCTGCTCCATCTTTGTCTGTGTCTTGACGAGCACGTCTCCGAACTTGTCGAACTCGGTCCTCACCTTTGCAAGCGTATCCCATACTTCGCCTGACTGCTTCTGCAGCGCCAGAGACCTGAAGCCCATCTGGAAGCTGTTGAGCATCGCCGCCATCGTCGTCGGTCCCGCTATGTTTATGCGGTAGTCTCTCTGCAGCGTGTCCACAAGTCCCAGCCTGAGCACTTCGGCATACAGACCTTCGAACGGCAGGAACATTATCGCGAATTCAGTCGTGTACGGCGGACTTATGTATTTCGTCCTGATGTCTTTTGCCGCCTTGAGCACGGCGTTCCTCAGCCCGTCCGTCGCAGCCTTTATCAGCTGCCTGTCACCCGTGTCGTACGCGTCGAGCAGTCTCGTGTATGCATCTGCCGGGAATTTAGAGTCTATCGGCAGGTATACAGGCCTGTCGCCTTCACCAGGGAATTTTACTGCAAATTCCACTCGCTCGCTGCCGCCCTTCACAGCGACGTTCTCGTCGTACTGTTCCGGGGAAAGTATCTGCGCCAGTATCGCGCCAAGCTGTATCTCTCCGACTATGCCTCTTGTCTTCACATTTGAAAGAACTTTTTTCAGATCTCCGACTCCGGCAGCCAGCGTCTGCATCTGCCCCAGCCCTCTCGTCACCTGCTCAAGAGTGTCGCTGACCTGTCTGAACGATCTGCCGATCCTGTCTTCCAGGGTCTTCTGGAGCTTCTCATCGACCGTGTTCCTCATCTCGGAAAGCTGCCTGTTGTTCTCATCCGTCATCATCGTGATCTTCTTTTCCATGGAGATCCTGATGTTTTCAAGCCTCTGTTCTATGCCCATAGATGTGCTTGCCAGCTGTCTGTTGAGCTCGGCCAGCCTGCGGCTCTGGTTCTCTGTGCTCTCGCGCTGGTTCTGCGCGATCATCTCTCCCATCTGCCTGACGCTCAGCTGGACGGTTTTGCTCATCTCCTGCCTCGATCTGCGCATCTCTTCGCGTATCTCACACCTGAGCTCGGCTTCGTTTCCGATGCCGCCTGCTCCGCCTCTTGATATCTTTATCATCAGTATTATGACGAGGACTGCAAGTGCTGTCACTGCTACAAACAGTCCTGCCAGAAGGATACTCTGATTTCCCATTTCGCTACCTTTCCTTATCTATTCCTGCACCTTTCGTGCGCATATATCTCTTATCACCTCACCGGCGATCATCAGCCCTGCCACAGACGGCACGAACGATATGCTTCCCGGAGTCGAGCCCATGCCGTGCCTTATCGGCAGCTCCTCGGAGTACAGCACCTTGACGCCCTCTATACCTCTTGCCCGCAGCTCCTTTCGCATCACTTTAGCCAGCGGGCACACCTTCGTCTTTTCTATCGTCGATATCCTGAATCCCGAAGGATCCAGCTTGTTCCCTGTTCCCATCGACGAGATCACCGGCGCTCCCTCGCGGTATGCCTTCTCGATGATCGCCAGCTTTCCCGTGACGTTGTCTATCGCATCTACGACGTAGTCATATGTGCTGAAATCAAAATCATCTGCAGTGTCCGGCAGGAAAAAGCACTGTACCGCCTCTATCCTGCAGTCGGGATTTATATCAGCCACGCGCTCAGCCATCACCTGAGCCTTCGGCCTCCCCACAGTACTGTGGAGCGCAGGCAGCTGCCTGTTTATATTACTGATATCTATCGTGTCCTTGTCGACCAGCGTTATACGCCCTACTCCGGCACGCGCAAGACCTTCCGTGACATAACTGCCTACCCCGCCGATGCCAAACACTATCACTGACGCCGAAGCCAGCGCATCTACGCCGCCTTCACCCACCAGCATCCCTGTCCTGACAAACTGTTCTTTCATCTATACTCCCTCTCTGCCGCCGGCCCGCGAAACTCTGCGATTACCGCGATGTGCCGCGCTCGTTGTGATGCACCCGGCCGGCATTCTCCACGATGCCGCTGATCCCGGCGATCAGCGCGATGCCGCGTCCGGCGTTCTGCTGCGCCCTGCTATTTGCGCAGCCCGTTGATTATCCTGTACACTATATCCTGTGAAAAACCGCGCGATGCCAGCCTCCTGCCTATTTTCGCCTGGAGCCTTCGCATCCCGTCGTAATCGAGTTCTTCCGTATCGATCCCGATCAGCATGCTGTCCGCTATCTTCTGCGCCTCGCTGTACTGATCAGGGACATCGTCGAGCTCATCGAACGCCGCGCTGATGATGTCTGTCGGCACGCCTTTCTCCGCGAGCTCGCGCTTTATCCTCGATATCCCGCGGCCTTTTTCAAAACCGTACTCGAAATACATGATGCTGTAGTCGAGATCGTTTATATATCTGCGAGCCTCCAGCTCATCGACTGTGTCCTTTATCTCTCCGTCCTCGAATCCCTTTCGCTTCAGATACTGCATGACCTGCTGCCTCGTCCTCGGCTTCACATTCAGATATCTGACTGCGCTTTCTCTAACATCCGCCATAACTGTCCCCCGCTGTCGCCACTATGCACGCATCTCCGAGCATGCTGCGAAGATCGCATATGGCCTTTATTCCCGTGCAGTGCACCGGCATCACGCAATCCGGCGCTTCCGCCGCCACTCGCTCCACTACATTTTTTCTTACTTCATCTGCTGCGCTGTAAAGGTGCATGCCTGCGACCAGCAGCGCGATCTTTTCCCCCGGAAAAAGGCTCTTCGCCGTATCCATAGCGGATATCACTCCTGTATGGCTGCATCCCGAGAATATGTAAAGTCCGCCGGGCTGTCTTATCACCAGGCACTGTTCGTGCGACATATCGTCTTCTGCTATGTTCCCGTCCTCGTCCGTATAGTAAAAGCTTTCGGATGGAACGAAGCCTTCCTCTTTTACGATCGACCCCGTCACGCATATGTCATCTGTGATCCATAGAGGCCCGTCCGTTTTCACGAGCCTGCCGCCTATCTCGGCTTTTTCCTCAGCTGTCCATCTGATGCCGTCGTTGGAACCGTGCAGCCTGCCGTCTCGCAGCGAGTACGATTCTCTGAACGCATCGCGATGGATGTATATAGGCGCCCTTTCATTTATCCTGCAGAACGCCGGGAATCCGCCCGTATGATCGTAATGCCCGTGGCTGACCACCGCCAGATCCGCCTCTGCCAGATCGATGCCCATACGCTCCGCATTGTGTGCCAGTATATCCGTGGCACCCGCATCGAACAGTATCCTTCGTTCGGGTGTCTCTATGTATATGGAAAGCCCGTGCTCCGCGATGATGCCGGGGTTATCCGTCTTGTTCTCCACAAGGAAGCTGATCTTTATGCTGTCGCTGATCCTGTTGTTTTCACTGTTCATTGCTTTCTTCCTTTTTTCTGCCGCTGAGGCTCATGCCTACGACGCCTGCGATTATCAGAGCCGTGCATACTATGTGATACCACATCAGATCTTCACCGAGTACGACAACGCCTGCAACTATCGAGATAGCAGTCGAGACATTGCCGAATATCGTGCCCTTTGCAGCCTCCATCTTGCTCAGCATATAGCTCATCAGATGTGCCGACAGCAGTATGCATCCGATACCCAGGTATGCGCCCGCAACGAGCACCTGAGGGATCGCCAGCGCCGAGAAATAATCTCCGAAGCTCTCGCCCGTGATGATGTATTTGACTATGAACGCTATATGGAACACGATGAATCCGAACACAACTATAGAAAACGTTATCTCTATCGGAGCATAGTCGTTCCTCGTGTACCTCATAAGTATGTTGCTGAGAGCCATCATTATGCTCGAGATCAGCAGCAGCACCGTTCCCAGCGGATCTATCGTGATCTTCGCCGCACCCATCACGATCATGAAAACCAGTGACGCGACCGTCAGGCATATGAATACGTTCTCGACCCACGACGATTTTTCACCGAGGAAAACCGAAGCTATGATCTTTACAAGTATCGGCACCACTGCGAATATTATCGACCCTTCTACAGAGGTCGAGTGCGACAGACCGACCACCTGCAGCGCCATGAAGCCCACGTAAAAAAATGCTGTCAGCATCAACTTTCCCTTAGGCTTGTTCCTGATGTCTATCTTCACTATCCTGAGCGCCATCAGCAGCATCATTGCCACGAACGCGAATGCGTATCTGTAGCACAGCAGATTGAGTCCGCCCGTGTATCTCTGGCATATCTTTATCCCGAGGAATGAAAATCCCACGAGTACCGAGAAAAAGACTGCCGCCGTGTAACCTTTTCTTCTATCTATATCTTTCTGCAGCATGAACAATACATCCCTTTCTCAAGCTGAAAATCCGTGAATTCCACGTCGCTGCGGCCAAGCACCGGCGTGCCTCCCAGTATCTCTTCCAGGCCTCTGCCCGTGTATTTGCAGTAAGCCTCTTTCCGCGCCCACAGTAAAAAGAAGCCGTCGCTGCCCGTTTTCTCTATATAGCGCTGTTCTTCTTCTGTAAAATATCTGCGGCTGACCTTTTCGACTCTGACGTTTCTCTCCTGTTGTATGTCGAGTCCCGCAGGCACATCTGAGACCAGGCAGCCGAAATACGCTCCGCTGTGGCTCACCGATATATACGGCCGGCCGTCGCTATTATCGCAGATAGCTCTGTCCTCATCCGGATCTGTACAAACGCCGGCGATATATGGCTTGCCCCTGTCCGTCCGCTCCACGCGCCCCGCATGCACCCCGCACTGACGAAGCGCATCAAGTATCAGCAGATCGGTCAGCTCTCTGCCTGACGCCTCCGGAAACATGTCTCTGTAGTTTTCATATATATATAATTCCATAAAATGATCCCCTGAAAGCCTCTCACACGTCAAATGATAAAGAGCGATAAAAAGGCGGACTATTTAATGTCCGCCGCTTTTGCTATGTCTGGTCGTATTCAAGTCGCGCCAGTTCTCACTTTTCTGACTCTGCCAGTCTTTCGAGGATCCTCCTGTATCCGTCGGATCCGTATACGAGGCACTTGTTTATCCTGCTTATCGTGGCAGTCGATGCCTTCGTTATGTTCTCTATCTCACTGTAGGTCTTGTTCTCAGACAGCAGCTTCGCCACCTGAAGCCTCTGTGCGATAGCGTGTATCTCGTTGACAGTACATATGTCTTCAAAGAATCTGTAGCAGTCTTCCTCATCCTGAAGCAGCAGTATCGCTTTAAAAAGCTCATCTATATCTTCTCTCTTGAATCTGGATTCGTATGCCATATCATGCTCCTTTCATCACACACGTCTGTAACTGGATTATATCATTTCCGGCTTTCTCAGTCAATGATTACTTTAAAGCTTTAAAGCGTGAATCAGTGTGCGAATCAGTGTGGGTCAGCGTGCAGTGACCGAGATATACCGGCCTCATCAGAACAGGCTGAGAGCTTTTTCGAGCTGTGCGTCAGTGCTGCTGTCTTCCTCGTTTTTCACTTCGTAGTCAGGCTTCACACCCTTCTTGTGTATCTTGTTGCCGTCCGGCGAGAAGTACTGCATTATCGTGAGCTTTATCGCCGATCCGTCGGAAAGCTCAGCCGTCGACTGTATCACACCCTTGCCGTATGTATTCTGTCCTACCAGCTTGAATCCGTTGTCCTGAAGGGCTGCAGCCAGTATCTCCGACGCACTCGCACTGTTTTCATTCACCAGCACCACGGTGTTGAGATCTGTCTTGCCGTCTTTCGAATCGTAGTCGTTCCTGTTCTTGTTCTTGTCTTCGACATATACTACAACGCCCTCATCGAGGAACTGGTCTGCCACTTCTACCGCTGCATCCACCAGGCCGCCGCCGTTGTCGCGCAGATCGAGCACGAGGTTCTTCGCTCCCTTGTCTTCGATATCTTTGAGGGCTTTTTTGAAGTCATTTCCCGTAGACTCGATGAATGAAGAGATGCTGATATATCCTGTGCTGTCGTCGAGCATCTCATATTCGACGCTGTGCTGCGTTATCTTTGCTCTCGTGAGTGTTACTTCATCTTCCTTGCCGTTTCTTGAATATGTGATCGTCACCTTTGTGCCCTCGTCTCCGCGTATAGCGTTCGCGATCAGCTCCAGATCATCATACTCCTTATCGTCGACCCTGAGCAGTATGTCGCCGGCCTTCATACCTGCTTTTTCTGCAGGGGAATCCTTCGATACAGACACTACTGTAAAGCTGCCGTCGTCTGCCTCTGCAAAGGTCAGGCCCACGCCTGAATATTCACCTGTTGCCGAGGCCTTCCAGCTCTTGTATTCATCGGCAGTCATATAGCTCGAATACGGATCGTCGAGTCCGGATACAAGACCCTTGCACGCTCCGTCGAGCAGTGCATCGTCATCCACATCCGAATAATAGTTCTTGTTTATCGTTTCGTACAGGCTTTCCAGCTTGCTGTATCTTTCATATACACCCGACATCTCGTCGTAGTCTTTCTTTGACATCTTGACGTATCCCAGAGCTCCGTTGAACACGGCAGCACAGGCTCCGCCTGTCACCACGCTTCCCGCAAGGAATGCCGCAACGATGCAGATCACAAATTTCTTTTTCTTCATCTCCATCACATTACCTCCTCAATAACAAACTGTACGCTTTCTCTTCCCATCCATTCCTTTATATTTATCGTGCCTGTGATATCGACCGGACCTCCGGACGAAAGCAGGTCTGCATTTTCCCCGGCTTTCCTGAAAAGTATGCAGTCCGCTCTGCTGCCGTCTGAAGCCACTGCCGTGAATCTGGCATGCTCCGCATCATCTCCCATGAACCTGAGCTTTGAAACGGTCACATCGCACATCCTGAACACCGGCTTCGGGTTTGCCTGACCGTACGGCTGCAGCTTTTCAAGACCCTGTGCCAGCTCCATGGTCAGCTCTCCCGGAGTTATCGTCTCATCCCACACTGTCGGCACATCGAACATGTGCGGATCTCCGTCGAGCATAAGCTGTACTTCCCTGTTCAGCTCGCTCCTCAGGATATCGAGATTTTCTTTCTTCATCAGGAAACCGCACGCACTCCTGTGTCCGCCGAATCTCTTGAAAAGGCCGTCGTGCCGCTTGAGCAGCGCGAATATATCTATGCTCTCGACACTGCGTCCCGTACCCTTGAGATCGCCTTCTCCCGACGGCGTCACTATTATCACCGGTCTGTTCAGAGTCTCCTTGATCTTTCCTGCAACGATACCCGCTATGCCTTCATGTATGTCATCCATATCGAGGACGATGAAGTTCTCAGCCCCGGTGATCTTTTCCATGCACCGCTCGTATGCGTCGTTCTGCTTCGCCTTTCTCTCAGTGTTGAACCTGACCAGCTCCGCGACCTTTGTCTCGATCGTCCTGCTGTCTTCCGCCTGAAAAAGCTCGACGGCTTCTTTTGCATGAGCCATCCTGCCAGCAGCATTTATATGGGGCGCTATGCCGAAAGCGATGTTTTCCGATGTGACTGTTCTGAGCGATATCGCTTCCGCAAGTCTTTTGAGCGATTTGCGCCTGCCTTCATTGATCCTCATCAGTCCGTATTTCACGATCGTTCTGTTCTCGTCTGTCAGAGCCACGATATCTCCCACCGTGCCTATCGCCGCAAGATCCAGCACGTCGTTTATCACGCTCTTCGGCAGTCCCGTCTTTCTGCATATCGCCTGCACCATCTTGAACGCAATACCGCATCCCGCCAGCTCTGTGAAAGGATAGCCGCATTCCTTCTGCTTAGGATTTATCAGTATGCAGTCGGCTTTCACATCCTCGATGCTGTGATGGTCGGTCACGATCACCTTCATTCCCAGCCTTTTCGCATACTCGACCTCCTCGTATGACACGCTCCCGCAGTCCACTGTTATGATAAGATCGACACCGTCGTCCTTTATACGCGATACCGCTTCCATATTGAGGCCGTATCCTTCGCTGAACCTCGACGGGATATAATATGTAAAATTATCCGTCAGCATGCTCATAACATGCGACAGTATGCATACGGACGTCACCCCGTCAGCATCATAATCTCCGTATATGCATATCCTTTTTCCTGAATTTATTTCCGACAACAACAAATCCACTCCCGCCTCCATGTTAAGAAGCAGGAATGGATCGTATGTTTTCTTTGGTCTGTCTGACAAAAATTCGGAAATGTCTTCTTCTGTTGATATCCCTCTCCTGTTCAGGATATCCTTCAGGATCTCTTCTGCTGTTTTCATGTATTTCTTTCCTGTCCGATTTTTGTTTTCAATGCCTGTTTTATACCGGTCTCCCTGTTACAGTATGTAATCCAGAGGGTCTACCTGGACGCCGTCGAGTATCACCTCGAAGTGGCAGTGAGGGCCTGTAGAGTATCCCGTAGAACCTATGTAAGCTATCGTCTGGCCTCTCGAAACCTGCTGTCCCACACTCACATTAAGGCTCGAGTTGTGACCGTAAAGCGTCACTACACCGCCGCCGTGGTCTATCTGCACGCAGTTTCCGTAGCCGCCGTACCATCCTGCATATATCACCCTGCCCGGATTTGCCGCTACGACACTCGATCCGTAAGATGCACCGATATCTACTCCTGTATGACCTCTGCCTACACCGAAAATAGGATGCGTTCTCCACCCGAATATCGATGTTATATTGCTTGTCCCGACGCTCGGTACAGGCCATGCCATAGCTCCGCCCGTATATGATGAATCGCTGCTGGAGCTTCCGTTTTCTACCGCGTTCTGCGACATAGCGGCAGCATCCGCCTTGAGGCTGTCAAGCATCTTCTGAGTCTCAGTGTTCGATGCGGAGATCTCAGCCTTCTGCTTCTCTACTGTCGCCTTGCTCGCCTCCAGCGTGCTCTTTTCGCTTTCAGCTACCTTCTTTGACTCATTGAGCTCTGTCTGGAGTTTCTCAACTTCCTTCTTTTTCTTGTCTATCTCGTCATATGCGTCCTGAAGTCCTGTCAGCACTTCCTTATCGCTGGAGTATACTTTCTCCACCATATCGAGGTTTGTCAGGAATTCCGTGAAGCTGCCTGAATCGAGCAGTACATCGACGAATCCGATCGTCCCGTTCTTGTACATGTTCCTGAGTCTGCTTCCCAGATTATCGTTCTGCACCTGGACTTTGTCCTCAGCCTCCTTCAGCTCTGCCTCGAGAGTCGTCAGCTTGGCTTCACCCTCGCTTATGGCTGCATCCAGCTGATTTATGCTGTCCTGCATGCTCTGTATCTTCTTTTCAAGATCCAGCATCTGCGATGCCAGATCGCTTTCCTTGGACTGTCCTTCCTTGAGCTGGCTTTCCTTCTGCTTTATCTGATCTCTTATCTCACTCAGCGAAGCCGCACTGGCAACTGAAGTCTGCATGCACATAAGAAATGCCATAAGGACTGCCATGATGATCATCAACCGTTTTTTTCTCATACCTCTTCCTCCTGCTGACTGCTGTTTCTGCTGTTTCTATATTACAACGCTTTATCTCGATGCTTCAAATATTTTTCTGCCTGTCACGGATGTTCCGATGTCTGCTGTCCGTCCATCGTTCGCCGTTCATCACGCATCAAGGAATTTTCTCATCGATATCATGCTTCCGCATGCTCCTATGCTTATACCGAGTGCCAGGAATATCCAGGTGAAATTATACACGAGGAATCCGACCGGAACCATCGGCATCGACAGTACTGAAAGCAGCTGATCGCCTATCGCCTTGACTATCTGCCTGTATATCAGCGCTGACAGCCCTATCGATATGCCTGCCGAGATCACGCCTATTATGATCCCCTCAGCCAGGAACGGTCCCCGTATGAACCAGTTCGTCGCTCCCACATACTTCATGATGTTTATCTCGTTCGCACGGTTGAACACTGTAAGCTTTATCGTGTTCGACACGACGACTATCGATACTATTATCAGGAATATCATCACCACTATGGCTGCGATCTGAACGAACTTCGTTGCTCCGAGCAGCTTGTCGACAGTATCCTTGTAGAACTTGACGTCCTCGACTCCGTCGTATGTAGCAGCTTTCTGAGCCAGCGAATCCGCCTTTTCCAGGTCGCCTATCATTATCACGACAGAATTCGGAAGCGGGTTTTCCTGAAGGCTGTTCAGCAGATATCCGTTTTCTCCCCATCTGGTCTTGAACTCGTCCATCGCGTCTTCCTTGCTCTTGTAGTACGCATCCTCGACTCCGTCCTGGGTCCTCAGATCATCGATGATCGTATCGGCCTGCTCCTCGGTGACATCATCCTTCAGATACACTTCTATCGAATCGTAGTCCTGCTGTATCGTCTGCGCAGCAGTGTTCACGTTTATCACGAGTATGAAGAAAAGGCTCAGTATCAGCAGCATCGCCGTGATCGCGAATATCGACGCCAGCGACATCGCTCTGTTTCTCAGCACTTGCAGGAATGCTTGCTTCACTGTGTAAAAAAATCGCTTTATCACCACTCGTCGCCCCCTCTCCTGAATCTGGATCTGAATGTGCGCTTGCTCTGAAGCGTATCGTCAGTCATCTCCATCTCAGCAAGGGCTTCCTCATAACCATATGCTCCGAACTCGTCTCTCACTATCCTGCCTTTTTCTATAGCTATGACACGCTTGCCCATCTTGTCGACGATATCCTTAGCATGTGTCACCATCACTATCGTGGTGCCTCTCATATTGATCTGGTCGAGAAGCTGCATTATCTCCCATGCCGTATCCGGGTCAAGATTGCCTGTCGGCTCGTCGGCGATCAGTATCCTGGGCTTGTTGACTATCGCTCTTGCGATCGCCACACGCTGCTGTTCACCGGCCGAAAGCTCGTCCGGATATTTGTCAGCCTTTGAAGCTATCCCCACCATGCTCAGCACCTGAGGCACGTATTTTCTGATGAGCTTCTTCGGCTGGTGTATTATCTCCATGGCAAATGCCACGTTTTCATAGACCGTCTTTTTGGGAAGCAGTCTGAAGTCCTGGAACACTATGCCGATGTTTCTCCTCAGCTTCGGCACCTGTCTGTTCGAGAGCGTCGTCACCTCGTTTCCCCTTACTTTGATACTCCCTGAATCCGCATCTATCTCCTTGAGAATAAGCTTTATAAAAGTCGATTTTCCTGCGCCGCTGGGGCCTACCAGGAAAACGAAATCCCCCTTGTTTATCTTTACCGAAACATTTTCAATGCCCACATTCGACTTGTAATATTTCGTTACGTTGTTGAATACGATCATATATCGTTTCTGCCCCTTTCTATATTGCAAAACATACATTCTAATTTTACTATATGCGGTAGTCGTTTTCAACTTTTTATGGGGATTTACGGCCTATATTCTTTGAAACCTGCTCATTTTCGTGAAGGTTATGTGAAAGCTGCACGACACTGTCATGATGCAGGATCAGTACTGTATCCTCAGCTCTATCGTATCGGGCAGAGACTTGAGATCTGTCTTCACGACTCTGACCGGATATGTAAGTATCTGCGATATCGCAGTCTGTTTCTGCGGATCTTCGAACAATGCGTATACGATCAGGTTTTCCTTCCCGTCCTTCTCTTCGAGAACGAGCTTTTTCACACTGACGCCGAATCCCGACGTCGGCTTTTCACCGCGCGTGACCACCACATACACATCGTCGTCTATCGCACATGCCAGCGCCCTCTCGAGCGACCTGTACTCAGGTATGATGTCTGAGGTTATGTCGTCAGGCATGTCTTTCTCCGCTACTTCACTGAAGTCCACAGGCGTATCTCCGCCGATAAATCTTACGAACACCAGTGCCGCACAGATCAGCACGACAGCAGCGATCCCTGCAGCTATCAGCTTTTTCTTTCCTCCCTGCAGCCCGCCGTTTCCGGCCTTTGCACTGTCCTTCTCTCTGTTTATTTTCTTCAAAACAAAAACTCCTTTCCGCGTAATGATCCATACTAGAAATCTATTACGGAAAAAGGAGTTTATGACTCAGTATTTGCAGCACCGGCATCCACACTGTCTGCGCCGGCATCGGATCTCTCCTGCGGCTGACGCATACACAGTTTCGCTTTCAGCTGCCCGGCATGCCGGACCGTCTGCGCTTTACAGCAGAGATCTGACTGCGGCGATGATATCGTCGCTCGTCATACCGTACTTTTTCTTGAGTTCATCCGGCTTTCCTGACTCGCCGTACGTGTCGTGCTGTCCGACCATAGCCATCTTCACCGGTGCGTTCTTCACCACGACTTCTGCGACTGCGCTGCCGAGTCCGCCGATCACTGAATGTTCCTCGGCAGTGACTATCGCGCCAGTCTCTTTCGCAGCCTTTATGATGATCTCCTCATCGAGCGGCTTGATGGTGTGCATGTCTATCACTCTCACGTCGACGCCGTCATTTGCGAGAGCTTCAGCCGCCATCGCAGCTTCGTTCACCATTATTCCCGTAGCGATGACAGTAATGTCTTTCCCGTCTCTTACGACATTCGCCTTTCCGAGTGTTATCTCGTCGCTTTCCTTGTAAAACACAGGAACTGCCGCACGACCGAGTCTGACATAGCACGGTCCGTACATAGCTACTGCCTGTTCCAACAGCTTGGCTGCCGACACACCGTCCGACGGGTTGATGACAGTCATGCCCGGAATGGTCCTCATCAGGGCGATGTCCTCAAACGTCTGATGGCTCGCGCCGTCCTCGCCTACGGTTATGCCCGCATGCGTAGCGCAGATCTTTACATTGGCTTTCGTGTAGCCGATAGAATTCCTTATTATCTCAAATGCTCTGCCTGCAGCGAACATCGCGAATGTGCTGGCGCAGACCGTCTTGCCCGAAAGCGCGATGCCTGCAGCTGTCGCATAGAGGTTCTGCTCCGCGATACCCATGTTGAAAAATCTCTCAGGGTATGTCTTGCCGAACTCCGCAGTCTGTGTCGATTTGGAAAGGTCTGCATCCATGACCACCAGATCGGGATACTGCTCTCCCAGTTTTATCAGGGTCTTGCCATAAGCCTGTCTCGTTGCCATTTTATCTGCCATTACATCGTACCTCCAAGTTCTGCTACTGCCTGTTCAGTTTCTTCGTCGTTAGGCGCCTTGCCGTGCCAGCCTGCATTGTCCTCCATGAACGATACGCCCTTGCCCTTTACTGTCTTTGCCACTATCATCGTCGGTTTTCCCTTGCATTCTCTGGCTTTTGCAAAGGCATCCAGTATCTCTTCGAAATCATGTCCGTTTATCTCCAGGACGTTCCATCCGAAAGCCCTGAATTTGTCGGCCACAGGCGCTACGGTCATGACGTCCTCGTTCCTTCCGTCGATCTGGAGTCCGTTGTAGTCCAGAATGCCCACCATATTGTCGAGCTTGTAGTGTGCCGCAGACATAGCTGCCTCCCACACGATGCCTTCCTGGATCTCGCCGTCTCCGAGCAGCACGTATATCCTTCCCGGATCATTATTGAGCTTGTTTGCGATAGCCATTCCGCCTGCTGCCGCGAATCCCTGTCCCAGCGAACCTGTTGACATTTCGATCCCCGGCACTTTATTCATATCAGGATGTCCCTGGAATTTCGAACCGAGCTTTCTCAGTGTCATGAAATCTTCCACAGGAAAATATCCCTTCAGGGCAAGAGCCGAATACTGCACAGGACCTGCATGTCCCTTTGAAAGGATGAATTTGTCTCTACCTTCCATCTTCGGGTTTTTCGGATCCACGTTCATCTCGCTGAAATACAGTGCCGTTACTATATCAGCCGCCGAAAGCGAACCTCCGGGGTGGCCCGATCCCGCATTATGTATAGCTTTTACCACTCCTACTCTAACCTCTGCTGCTGTCTTTTCCAGAGCTTTTATATCCATAGCTTCCTCCATGTTTTATTATTTATTATAAAGGGCTGACGATGCAGCCCTTTCATACATCAGAAAAATGAATCGTTCTGTATCCCCAAGCTGACGCTCAGCGCTTCATTTATTTCCGGTAAACGGTTCCTGTCGATCGTTCCGATCCTTTCCTTGAGCCTTGTTTTATCTATAGTTCTGAGCTGTTCCATTAATACTGTCGAATTCTTTGATAAGCCGTTCCCGCCCGCTTCTATCTCAACATGGGTCGGAAGATCGGCCTTGTTTTTCCTTGAAGTGATCGCCGCGACGATTATCGTCGGACTGTATCTGTTCCCTACATCATTCTGTACTACCAGAACGGGTCTTATCCCGCCCTGCTCGGAGCCCGTCACCGGACTTAAATCAGCAAAATAAAGGTCTCCCTTCTTAATGCTCAAGTCCATCACACTCCTAATATTTATATCTCTATTTCCCTACTATCGTTTTGAATGCTGCCGGCAGAGCTTCTTCTATGTCCACCGACGTCATGCCCCACTGGCCCTGACGCTCTGCAGCGATGTCTCCCGCCATACCGTGGATGAATGCTCCCGTCCTGGCAGAATCCAGTGCATCCGCTCCTGACGCGGCTATCGCAGCGATGACGCCTGTCAGCACATCTCCGCTTCCGCCCGTCGCCATTCCCGGGTTGCCTGTGGTATTAATATATGTTCCTCTTCCCGCAAAGGTCACCACTGTGCCTGCGCCTTTGAGCAGGACTACCGCTCCTGTATGCTCCGCTATCGTCTCCGCAGCCTTCTGCCTGCCGAGCTCTCTCACGCTTTTTTCGTGCAAAGCCGCCAGCAGCCTGTCCGCTTCACCGGGATGAGGCGTCAGTATGGTCGGACTCTTTCTTTTTCTTATCGTTTCAAGTCTGTCGTCGAACCTGCAGAATGAATTGAGTCCGTCAGCATCCAGCACGACAGGTCCTTCATAACAGTTAAGTATTTTCTTTATGCGTGTATAATTTCCTTCATCAACTCCCGTTCCCGGTCCCGCAGCTATCGCTCCGTATATCTCGAGTGACCGTGAGGAAAGCTCTTCGGAAATACTCATGCATGTCGCCTGCGGCACTGCGATCTGGACTATATCGTTGATCTCATCCGGCACTGCAGCCTTTACAAGCCCCGCACCGGACTTCAGCGCGCCTCTGCATGCCAGCACCGCCGCACCGGCCATGCCTTTTGAACCTGCCATGACGAGAACACGGCCGCACTGGCCTTTATGTATCTCCTCGGGCCTTTCCCTGATAATAGTATTTACATATTCGAGAGTCGTTAAACCTGTATTTTCCATAAAATTCTCCGTTTTTTCCGGATTACGCGCAGCTGCCGATACGATATATACCGGCCGCGTCACTATTATAGCATACCGCGCTGCGGATTGAAACATCACGACGGCATCATCAGCATGCACAGCTGTATTTTATGCCGTACATGCATGCGCGCATATCAAGATCCCACAGCGGCACGTCAGAAATCTGCCCGGCGCCTTTACAGCGTTATCCCGAGAAGCAGTGACGCCACGAGCAGGAATGTCACCGATGAAAACATGTCTGTGAACGACGATATCATCGGATTCGCCATCAGCGCAGGGTCGACCCCCAGCTTCTTGGCAGCCATCGGCAGCATGCTTCCCAGCAGCTTTGCAAAAATTACTATCACTGTCATCGAAAGCGCCACCGTCAGTCCTATCAGGATGCTTTCGCCGTCTATGAACACGACCTTCGCCATGTTGAATATGCTCAGCAGCACGCCAAGTATCAGACTGACCCTGAATTCCTTCCAGAATACCTTCAGCACATCCTTCAGCTCTATCTCATCTATCGCCATGCCTCGTATGACGAGCGTCGCCGCCTGTGACCCGGTATTCCCGCCTGTCCCCATCAGCAGCGGCAGATACGATACCAGCACGATCACCTGAGCCAGCACCGCCTCGAATCTGAGTATTATCGTTCCTGTTATCATCGCAGATATGTTCATGAACACCAGCCACGGCAGCCTGTTCCTGACATGCCTGAAAATGCCCATGTCGAGATATTCGGTATCCGAATCGTCGATGACACCGGCCATTCTCTGTATATCTTCAGTCGTTTCTTCTTCTATGACCTCCAGGATATCGTCGAACGTGATGATCCCGACGAGCCTGTGCTCATTGTCTACAACGGGTATCGCGAGGAATCCGTACTTTTTGAAAGTCTCCGCGACTTCCTCCTGGTCGTCGTAAACGTTCACATAAACGTACTCCGTGCTCATCAGATCTGCGATCTTCATATCGCCGTCAGATATCACGAGCGATCTTAGCGACACGATGCCGTCCAGCTTCCTGCCTTCCTTTTTCACATAACAGGTATAGACCGTTTCACTGTCCATGCCTTCCTGCTTTATGTGAGCCAGCGCTTCAGCGACCGTCATGTTCTCCTGCAGACTTATATAGTCCGGTGTCATCAGGCTGCCTGCACACGTGTCCGGATAATTCAGGAACGTGTTTATCAGCCTTCGTTCTTCCTTCGGCGTCTTTTCGAGGATCTTGTCGACTATATTTGCCGGAAGCTCCTCGAGCACGTCGATCTTGTCGTCAAAGTCCAGCTCTTCTATGATATAAGATATCTCCCGGTCGGTTATGCCCTGTACGATCGCCACCTGGTCGTCGGACGGCAGATATGAGAACACCTCTACCGACACGTCCTTCGGCAGCATCCTGAATATTATGATCGTCTTTTCCAGGCCAAGTTCCTCCAGTACCTCCTCGAGGATCTCGCTAATATCGACTTCATTGTGTTTTAATATCTCATCCCTCGCTTTAAAGTATGATTTTTCCTGCAGCAGATCCAGCACTTTCTGCACATCTTCATCGAACTGCTGCGTTTTCTGGTCCATGTCCATGGATGTTTCAGTCATGATATTACCTCCTTCCTCGTTTCTCTTATGTAAATATGCGCCTTTCTCTGTTTACGCATTCACCTGTAGTATGTGAGTATTGTCTTATCTTATCAGATTTCTTTTCATATTATAAGCAAAGTTTTCGGCACGCTGCTCTATTCCCTCTGAATGCAGTATTTCCTGAGGAGCATTAGCAGTTTCCAGTATAGCAAATCTGCCGGGCAATGCAAAGGTTTTATTCATATTGAGTCCGCTTATCAGCTGCTCTGCCACGATATCGCTGCCGCTGTATCCGGATATCACGACTCCGAAGAGCTGCTTGTCGTAAAACCTGTGCGTCGTGAACAGCGCTGTCATCCTGTTCACGAATGCCGTGAGGTTGCCTCCAAGCGCATCGTTGTAGTTCGGACACACCATCACCAGCGCATCGCACGACAGTATGCCCGGATACACCTTGTGTGTGATCGGCCCTCCGTAGAAGCAGTCTCCCTCCTCGCCGAAATGGCGGCAGATGTCATACGGACAGCCTCTGCAGTCCATGACCTCGCCGTTTCGCAGTGATATCTCGTTGAAGCTGCATTCCGGAAGATGCTTCTTTATCATTTCCCACAGAGCGATCGTATTCGATGTGCTGCGGCTGCTGGCATGCAGCACGAGCACTTCCGGATGCTCCTTCTTTACGGGTCTGTAGTTCATGATGTTTTCTACGAGCGTCTTTCCTGCCGCCATATAGGCGCCCATATTATCCGTATGCAGATTGTTCGCCTGTATGTTGTAGTTTTTCAGCGTCCTAGTGCCTTCCACCAGAGGTCTCCCCGGGAACGTGCATCCTGCGCGGTTGGCGGTGAACACCAGGCTGCGGCCTGTCGATTTCGTAAAGATCTCGCTGTTGCCGTCGAGTATCACGCCTCCTACCGAACCGTCGAGCGCATCCTTGTTAAGACGCAGATACTTCATCATGCTGTACCAGTTCAGGTTTATTCCGGACTGCCCCAGCGACAGCGTGAACAGTATCCTTTTGTTCGTCAGATCCGCGTTTTCCAGCTCTTCGACAGTCGTCAACCGTTCATATGAGTAGTCTCCGACGCTGTGTGTCACTATTTTCTCCAGACGCTCTTTTTTGCTTTCCTCCGGACAGAACGGATCTATTATCATAAGATCTTTCATATCGTCACCTCCCGTTTTACATATATCATTATATATGGCCTGCAGCCCGCACACATCAGGTATGGGCCGGCCTCCGCTTCACGTTCACGATATGCGAATGCAGTACGCACACGCTTCACGCTGATCCTATCTCAGCGCTCTGAGCTCATCGTACGCATGCCTTATGCGGCTGAACAGCCGCTCGTCCAGCGGGAGATCCTCCACGATGATGCCTTCACTGCTTCTCCTGTTCCTGCACCCGAGAAAAGCGCCGCTGTGCCCTTTTCCAAGATATACCGAAGAGTAGTTCCACTCTCCCCTGAGTGTGGCTGCAAGCGATATCGCGCCTGATGACATGGCAGGAGCTATATACGGCTTGAAGCCGTCCTCTCTGACCTTCATGTTCGCTCTGACGGTAAGCTCCGTCAGTTCCGCAGACAGCTCATCATCGTAGGCCGAGATGCTGTCTGCGATCACGAGATCTGCCCCATGAGGCCCGAAGGCTCTCCCGTCTCGCAGATACTGCGAAAACCTCTGATCCTTTGCTGCAAAATACGAAGCTCTCCCGTTCATCACGCCGAGCCCGTATCCCTGCACCTGCTCAGGCGCAAGCCCCGACAGCACTGCCGCTTTGCACAGCGGATCTACAGGATCAGAAACTACTGCGAATATCCCGCCGAATCCGGCCTTTACAGCCATATCGGCATATATCCCCACCAGCTGGCTGTTTGCCTCGAGCTGTGCCATCCTGACGTCTCCTGCTGCACCTACAGGCGGCACTCCCTTCGATGCGCAGAACACGAACATGTCGCAGTCGAACAGTTCGTCCTGCTCCAGCATCCTGACCTCCGGCAGCGTCCTGCCGTCCGGAAAGCAGATCTGATTTATCTCCATCTCGTAGCGGCGCATCATCGCCGGATCCAGATCGTATATGCCTATCTGCCCGACCGCTTCACCGCCCAGCAGTCTCAGTCCCATCAGCACTGTGCCCCCGACATCGCCGAGCGCCAGCAGATTTACTCTGTTTGCCGCCTTTACACGATCCGCATCAGGAAGCAGCACTTCACCGCTTCTGAGCACAGCCCCGCGCGAGCTGTCTATCAGTTCATTTATATATCTTTTCTTCATGATCATTTCCTCCATGTGATCCCGTGAGCATCTGCATCAGCTATATCAGCGCCTTCTCGAGACGCTTCAGTCTTTCGATGTAGTCAGCCATGTACACTGACGGCGCCAGATTGAAATCAACCGCCACGCGGTTCGAGCCGTTAGGCATCCTCGGTGACTTTATCACATCCGACAGACGCTTTATCGTCAGCTTTCTCTCAAACAGGTTCTGGTATTCCTCCTCCAGCACGCTGAATATCTTCTGTGCGTTTTCCAGGCATACCATCGACAGATCGAAAACGGACTCCCTGCTCGAGTCACGCAGGAAAGCCGGCGCCGCGAACGGCAGTATCAGATTTATCGATGGTATCAGATTCGCCTCCGTCTTCTCGAGCGTCTCCACGCCGTCTCCGCCTATGAACGGACAGAGCGTCGATTCAACGAACCACGCTTTCAGATCAGGTATGAAATATGCGCTTTCCACGTCACGACCCTGTATATTCATCAGATCCCTGCCGTAGCCTGAAAGCAGTCCGGTTATCATCTTTCTTATCTCGACACCGTTCTCCTTGAAAACGGGGTCCAGCGCCTTTATCCTGTATCCCTTGTGAAGCAGGTCGTCCACGAGTATCACCGGCCGGCCGAATGATTTTATCGTCTTTATCTGGTTCGGTATCGTGGCGTACATCGGATACTCCTCGATGCTGAAGCTGTCCAGCGTCGGCGTGAAACGCTTCTCGGTATGCAGCGTCTTCGTCACCGTATTAGGCACGACCATGCCCCTCAGTATCTTGCCGAACGGGACGCACATGCATTCGCCCAGCTGACGTTTTGCCCTCGGATAATTAGGCACGTTGTTCGTCTTCGTCACCATGTCGACTATCTTCTGATGCATTATGCCTGCGTTGAACGAAAGCACCAGACTGCCCGGATTCAGCTTTGTCAGAGCCCGCTGCATGTCCATGTGCGTGCTTTCCAGTATATCCAGTATCCTCGGATTCGTGTTGAACGGCTCTTTCAGCACGGTATCCATATTCTCTATCACCGCCATAGGCGATTTCATGTTGACTTCGTACACGCCCTGCGGCGCGCCGTCTATCACGATCTCGGCAAATCCCTGCCTGCTGAGCACATCCAGGATCTTTTCATCGGTCCCGCCGTCCAGCGGATGGTAGATGGCATAGGTCACATCTCTCGACGCCGCTTCCGCCAGGACTTCCGTCGTTATGATCTGCATCAGGTTGCGCGTATCCGTCTCCTCGGAGCAGTAAAGTCCTCTTATTATCATCATGCGCCCTGTCGCCTTGCCTCTCAGATACGACGCGATCTTTATATCTCCGAACTCCTCGTAAAGCTCGCCGGTCTCCCGTTCATTCACAGCCGCGACCGCGCATATCCTGCGGTATTCGTTCAGCATCGCTGCTGACCGGACGTCTGATCTGTCGAAATAAGCCTTTATCCTGCCGAGATCGGCTCCGGATGCGTGTATGCCTGCCTCCAGATCCCTGAGCACACCGCTGCCTCTCTGTTTCAGCGGATCGAATCTTATGTTTTTCCGCTCGAACACGTTTTTGTACTGAGGCTCTCTGAGGTACAGACTGTTGTCATATATAAAGTTCTGCGCCACCGGATCTATCAGGTTCGATATGTCCCGTCCCAGGTCTATGTTCTCCCTTATGCGGGTCGAGCTTATATCTTCAAGGTATACCGGCAGCTTTAGCTCTCGTATCTTTCCGCTCATATTCGAATATGCCGCATCGAGCGCCGCCCTGTCTTCACCCTTTCCCTCAAGAGTCTCCCTCTGGAAAACTATATGGTTCATCGAATGTATTGAATCAGGCGCAGGCGCGGCCTTGTACGACGATGCATTGATGATGACGTCGCTTCCCGCCACGAGATACAGCTCCTTGCCCGGGAACAGATCCTTCAGTCTTCTGAGATCCTTCGGATTCGCTATATTCACAGGAAAGTCATCGGCAAACAGGAACACATCCGCCTCGTCTGCCACAGACATTGAGATTATCCTGCGCCTCAGCATCCTCGGCTGCGTTTTCTTCGACCATGAAAATTCATCGAGCGCCAGGTACACTTCGAAGCCTTCATCTCTTATCGCCTGCACTATCCCCTTGTGACTCAGCGAGAACGGGTCGAACGTCCCCGGGAAAAACGCAACGTTGTCGTTCACAGCAAGTTCCATCTCGCCGCAGCAGAACCTGTAGTCAGATATGAACCTGTATATGTGGTTGAGTGCCGCCGCATTCGTGAAGAAAGTCATGTCATATTCTTCTATCCCGCTCATCAGCGTCAGCATCTTCTTGTATATCTGTCTGAAAGCGTCGAATTTCTCTTCTCCGGAAAGCTCCTCAGTGCCGAAGATGTATTTTCCGGCCACCATTATCGCTTCGCGGCTGACCACTTCATGGTAGTTCGCCAGTCCCTTGAGAAGCATTCCCAGCATCCTCGTCTTTCTGGCTTCATATGCGTTTTTCGATTCTCCGTTGCGGTACCTGTATCCTGAATATTTCTGCAGCACCTCCCCAACTGTGTCGAGTGCGACTGATCCGATCTTGTCATTCGTGTTCTCTATCAGCTCGCTTATATTGTCCATGAACTCGTCGAGCTCGCTCGGATGCAGATACAGCACGAGCTCTCCCAGATATTCCGGGATGTACTTCGAAAACTGATACTCTCCTATCTCAAGGCCTTTCGTCAATTCTATGACCAGCTCGTTTATCTGCTCTATAGGAAGGCTGCTGGCGATCCTTATCAGTCCGCGTCCCGCTTCATGTCTGACAGTCACGCGCTCGCTCACCTTCACGAGGTTCGAAAAATGCGCGGCAAGATAGAATGTCTGCTCTTTCAGCCTGTCGCTCAGCGCATGCTCCAGCAGGAATTCCATGTTTATGATCTTCATGACCCACGGCGTCCCGACCTTGAGATTTTCACGGAATATACCCGATATCGCATCGCTGAGAGTGCCGTGCTGCTCCAGGGTCTCTATCTTATTGTAGTAAATGCCGGCAGTCCTGTATTCGCCTACATTTTTGAGCACCTTGTAGACGAGGTACGCTACGCCTATGTTCTCTGCAGTATCTTCGGTGTTCCTTATTATCTTCCGGATGCTGTCCTGTACAGGTGTCGTCCTGAGTCTGCCGGAAATGTATTCGGCGACTCTCAGTGAGCCGATCTTTATCTCCACCGGTTCCCTGACGGATACCTTTTCTGCAAAATCCAGCACGTCTGCCATTTCCTCATCGGAAAATATGCCGTCAGGCAGCGAGATCACTGAATCGAGCAGTACGAAAACAGCGCTGTCTTTCATTTTGCTGAATCCGAACAGCCTGAGATACCGCTGCACGAACAGTCCGGCCTTGTCGCTGTCCGCGTTTTCCAGTATGCCTGTCAGCACGCCCTTCAGCGTATATCCGATCCAGCTCCTGTGCTGATCCGTGACTCTGTAGTCAGGGAAAACGATCTTGTGCAGATACGTGTCCCATATCTCGTCGGCCTCCGTCATATTGATGCTGCTGTCCTGCGCGCACTCGGGAAGCTCTTTTCTGTAGACATCGTCATATTTTGCTATGATCTTTCCCATGAGCCTTCCGGCCTGTCTTCTGATATCTCCCTCTCTGTGTGAAAGCAGCTCATATAGGAAATTGAGCGTTATCTGCTTCTCCGGCTTCGTCATATATGTGAAGTATTCAGAGAGTATGTCGAGATAAGCTCTCTGGCTCTTCCACTGTTTTTCGCTTCTGGCCGCCTCGATCAGGCTGCCGAACGACGATTCGTTGTTGAATATGCTCATGATCCTGATATTGTGCTCGATCGCCGTATACTTTATGTGATCGACGACGTCGTTGCCCATCAGGAGTGCCGTGTCTTTCTTTCTGCGCCCCGCATCCTCAGCCGGCGGCATACTGACGTCCGTCTGCACGCCCATGTCTGTCAGGTAATCCTCAAAATCTTTGAGCTTTGCATATACTCTTTCATAGCGCTGACGTTTTTGGGTGTCGACATTGTCCAACTTGCCCAATATAACGTCAAAAGACTCTGCCAGCGTATAGAAGTGTATTATCTCTTCCCTGTTCTCCCTGCTGCTCTTGACTCTGAAATCCGCGTATATCAGCAGCAGCGACTCCACGGAAAGATTCTCGAGCTCAAGGTCCCACGTCGAATGATTGCTCGCGATGTGCGCGATCATCGGCATGTTTTCTTTTCTCAGGAGCTCATCCGTATAGTAATAATGGAGATACGGTATCCTCCTGGCTTCCTGCGGGCTGCATCCGAACTTGCCTATGTCATGACCTGCAGCAGCGCCCGACAGCAGCGCCATGTCCACAGGTATGTCTGTCCCCGCGAGCTGTTTGCCCACGAAAGTCGCCACGTGGTGCACGCCTCCGATGTGCCCCACCGTATTGAACGGAGTTATCTCGCGGCTTATCCTCATGAATTCGAATATATAGCTCCCGGACCAGAATTCCTTCAGTCTTTCATATTCCTTGAAGGTCATGCAATCTCTGACTTCGTCATCATCAAGGAATTCTATCTGATCCGTAGGCGAAAACCCTTTGATCTCTCTCTCATATCCCAGAAGCGCGCGGTAGTTTTCCATAAAGAAATATTTCGCGCGTTTCTGCCCTTCGTCTGCCGTGACTCTGTAATTTTCGGGATACATCAGAGATTTCGTCTCTTCGCATATGAATCCCAGCCAGCCGCCCTGCGGCTCAGCCGCCCACGTATCCATCACCGGCTTCAGCGCACCGAGTATCGTACCCGCCGAAAAATCACCGTCCTTCGCAAGCTTTTCAAATGTCTTTTTCCATTGAAAATCATTCAGCAGCTGCGACATGCCTCTTCTGCTCATGCCCAGTATTTCCAGCGAGCTTTCGCACATCAGGAGCTGCTGCGTCTCCTTTACCAGATTTCTTATCAAACCATTTCCCCCGTCGATCTGTAACTGTATCTATAACTATATCGAAAACGATATTTCTGTATTATCTGTGCAGGCCTGCGGTCCGCCGCCTGTGCCTTATATATTATATCACGCATACCGCCGCCGGACAAACATCTGCGGCGATATGAGGAACGAGTATTTTTCACGGTTTGTTTTGTCTTTGTCAGAAAATTACAACTTCCAATAAACAATTTAAATCCATTGACTGCAATTTAACAAAGTGATATATTTAGTGTAACAAGGCATTACCAACTTTGCGAAATTTTATTTAAAAAAGAGGAGAAAAAAAATGTCAAATTATGTTGAAAGATGTATTGAGCTTTGTAAGCAGAAGAATCCTGGCGAATTAGAGTTTCACCAGACAGTAGAAGAAGTACTTATTTCATTAAAGCCGGTTATTGAACAGCATCCTGAGTATGAAGAAGCTGCTCTTCTCGAAAGACTGACTGAACCTGAAAGAGGAGTTACTTTCAGAGTAGTATGGGTTGACGATGCAGGTAAAGTGCAGGTTAACAAAGGCTACAGATATCAGTTCAACAGTGCTATCGGACCTTACAAAGGTGGTTTGAGATTTGCTCCAAACGTATATCCTGGAATCATCAAGTTCTTAGGATTTGAACAGATCTTCAAGAACAGCTTAACTGGTCTGCCTATCGGCGGCGGTAAGGGTGGTTCAGACTTCGATCCTAACGGTAAGTCAGATGCAGAAGTAATGAGATTCTGCCAGGCATTCATGACTGAATTATACAGACACATCGGACCTAACACTGACGTTCCTGCTGGAGACCTCGGTGTAGGCGGAAGAGAAATCGGTTACCTCTTCGGACAGTACAAGAGAATCGTTGACAGATACGAAGGCGTTCTCACTGGTAAAGGAATCCCTTACGGCGGACTTCTCGGAAGATCAGAAGCAACTGGATTCGGTATCGTATGGTATGCTGAAGAAATGCTGAAGGCTAACGGCGAAGAAATGAAAGACAAAGTAGTTGCTATCTCAGGATTCGGTAACGTAGCTTGGGGTTCAGCTTGGAAGCTGCAGCAGCTCGGAGCTAAGTGCGTAACTATCTCAGGTCCGGACGGATACATCTACGACCCAGAAGGAATCAGCACTGACGAAAAGATCGCATTCCTGCTCGACCTCAGATCATCAGGAAAGAACATCTGCGCTCCTTACGCTGAGAAGTTCCCAGAAGCTACATTCGTTGCTGGCAAGAAGCCTTGGGGAGTTTGCAAAGACTTCGACGTTAAGGTTGACCTCTTCATCCCTTGCGCTATGCAGAATGATGTACACATGGAAGACGCTAAGAACATCGTTGAATCAGGCTGCAAGTTCTACTGCGAAGGTGCTAACATGCCTACAACAAACGACGCTCTCGTTTACCTGATGGACAACATGACAGCTGTTGGACCTGCTAAGGCTGCTAACGCTGGCGGTGTTGCTTGCTCATGCATCGAAATGGGACAGAACGCAGGACACACTGTATTCCAGCACGAAGACGTTTATGCACAGCTTCACCAGATCATGAGAAACATCTTCAACGCTTGTGCTAACGCTGGAGAAAAGTACTATGACAACAAGAACGCTCTGGTACAGGGTGCTAACATCGCTGGTTTCGAAAGAGTTGCTCAGGCAATGATGGAACAGGGTTTAGTATAAACCATAGCATTTAAATGTCTCACACTTTTTAATTATGTAGTTTATAATTACATATAAATAGAAAAGAACGGTATCTGTGATGCCGTTCTTTTTATTATGCAGAAAATATCGCTGCACAAAGAAAAACCCGCACCGAACGCTAAATGCTATTCGACACGGGACATCTTTAATAAATTTAATTATTATCTTTAACGACGGAACGTGATCATAAACGCTGATCGCTCCTATAAATACGTCACCTTCGCCTGGAACACCACAGACTCATCTTCAAGCATGCCGACGACAATATCGCTGCCGTCTTCTGCCCTTTCCATAAACATATCGATCCTGTCTCCAACTACAGTCTCCTTCAGAAAATTTATCGTGAAGCTCTGAAAATCATTGCGATCCAGTATCTCGCTCGTCATGTCCGCATATCTGCAGTTGTTCACGTGGCAGTTTATATCGAGATCTTCCTCGGTAACGGTATGAGCTCCTGCCGCCTGCGGATCGCTGTACTTTATCTTCTCTATCTTCTCCTCAAATGCAGGGATATCTATATATTCCCCGGAAAATTCCAGTGCTGACCTCACGAGCTTCCTCGTTTCAAAATCCACTATGCACCACTGGCTCATGGCGGATACGATCAGGTTTTCATCTTCGTCGCAGATATAGTATCCTCTGGGGTATGCCGCGCCCCTGCCCATGGATGGATATGTCGCTATGTCGTAGAGCTCCCCTGCCCTGATCTTTCCATGCATCCTGAATCTGAGCTTTGAAAGTACCCATATCCGGTTTTTCTTCATCAGGTCATCATGCCCGATCCCCATCAGCTCCGCATGATCGGTCGCGATCTGCTCAAAATGCCGCAGCAGCGCAGAAGCTCTGACATTGCCGTTTTCATCAAAATCTTTATTCCTGAATGCAGTCTTTTCCTTAAGCAAAAGAACGTTGTCCATATTTTCCTCCATCATATCCAGCTATAAATATAATCGTTGTCTCATGATCTGTGGCACACAATGATGTACATTTTCGTTACTCCACTGATTTCAGTGATTCTGCCATGTTTATGCGTCTCAGCTTTCTCCTCAGGATCAGATCCACTATTATCGAGAATCCCAGTACTACCAGCACGGTCCACAGGACGCTGATCGGCTCGATCACCTGATTGAACGATACGGCGTCGACTACTATGCGGCTCATGATGAAGCTGTGCAGCACGAATCCGGTCGGCAGTCCCATGATTATCCCCAGAAGTACAAGTATGAAATTCTCTCTGAACACATACGACCCCATCTCGCGCGGATAAAATCCGAGCACCTCAATAGTAGCTATCTCGCGCTCTCTTTCCGTGATATTGATATTTCCGAGATTGAACAGCACGATGAATGCCAGCGCGCCGGCACATCCGATGACCAGTATTATTATATAGTTCAGACTGACCATCATATCGTCGACTCTCGCCTTTACATCTTCGTTCACGGATATCCCGATGACTCCGTCAAAGCTGTTTATGCTCTCTGCAGTCTTCTGTATGTCTTCTCCGTCCCTGAGCGTCACGAACATCATGGAAGGCTCGTATCTCCTTCCCATCTCTTCCTCATAGGTTTCACTGCTGATATAGACATAATTAGAAACATAGTTCCTGTAGATGCCTGAAACCCTGAGCTTTACAGTATGCGTATCATCATAATTCAGCTGTATCGTATCACCGTCTCCGACTCCCAGCATATCGGCAAGCTTGTTGTTTATCATCGCCTCACCCCTGCCGGGGTACTTCAGCTTCTTTCCATCTTCCCTGAAATCCACAGCCTTCATGATATCACTGTCGTCCGTTACCATCAGACTGCACGATTTCGTGACTTTGCCGTTCTTTACATCTGTAGAAGTCTGCTGCAGCATAGCGGTGCTTGCCAGCGAATCGGAATATTCACTCTCGAAACCGGTCTTGTTATCATAGCCCGGAGAATCGAACGCCACCGTGATATGATATTTTTCTATCTGCGAGAACTGATGATCCGCTATACCGGCTATAGAGTCGTTTATACCGAACCCTGCCAGCACCAGAGATGTGCATCCGCCGATGCCGAGGATCATCATTATCATCCTCTTTTTGTATCTGAATATGTTCCTTGCCGTCACCTTGTGCAGGAAGCTGAGACGCTTCCATATAAACCCTGCACGCTCCAGCAGTATGCGCTTTCCTGATTTCGGCGCTTTTGGTCTCAGTATCTCAGCCGGCATGTGAGCCAGCTGACCTCTGCATGCGAGATACGTCGTACCTGTCGAGCAGAGTAGCGAGACGAGCAGCGATATCAGTGCCAGTTTCCAGTTGAAATAGAACTCGAGCGGTGCGAATCCGAACATCATTCCGTATGCGATCCATATGAAATACGGGAAGTATTTCGAACCCGCAAGGAATCCTGCAGTGCATCCTATCACCGCCGCCGAGCCTGAATAGATCATATACTTGAACATGATCCTGCCCGACGTGTATCCCAGCGCACTGAGCGCGCCTATCTGCGTCCTTTCCTCATCGATCATCCTGGTCATCGTCGTAGAGCACACCAGCGCCGCTATCAGGAAGAAAAACACAGGAAATATCTTTGCCACGCTGTCTACTATGTCGGCATTGCTTTCAAACGAGCCGAAACCGATATTGTCTTCCCTGTCCTGTATATAAAGCTCAGGTTCCTCGAGTCCCGAGAGTTCCTCTCTCGCCTTGTCGAGCTCCTGACTCCCTTCTTCAAGCTCTGCTTCTGCAGATGCGAACTGACTGTCCGCCTCTGCTCTGCCCGAGCTGTACTGACTGTAACCATTGTCGAGCTGCTGCTGTGCTGCCTCGAGTTTTTTTTCTTCCTCGCTCACCTGCGCCAAACCTGCATCTATCTGCGCCAGACTTCCCTGAAGCTGTGCCAGCTGTGTCTTCATCGAGGAGATCACTTCTTCAGGCGTTTCCGGATCTGCTGCTGCGATCTGCTGCTGCAGCTGTGCTATGCCTGCTGCGACCTGCTCCCTCTGCGAAATGAGAGTGCTCTTCTGTGCAGCGAGCTGCTGCTTTCCCGAGCTCAGCTGAGCGCTCTTCTGATCCAGCGTGTTCTTAGACTGCCTGAGCTTTGCATATGCAGAATCCTTTTCAGACTGGAGCTCCGCCTTGCCGTCATCCAGCTCTTTCTGTCCATCATCTATCTGCTGCTCTGCCTCGCTGACGATCTCCTGATATCTGATCTGCATGCGCTCCTGCGCGACCTTCTTTACAGCAGGCTCAGTCTTCTTCATATTCGCATAATACTCATCGCTGAAAACGAATCCCTGCTTTTCAGACGTGACAAACACCTCCGTGTAATATTCGGAGGTGAATCCGTCGAGTGGCGCATATATGAACGCTCTGATGCTGCCGTCGCCGAGCGACGTCGTACCGCGCTCCTCTTTCATCAGATAATAGGGGGAGTTCACTATTCCCGTTATCTTATACTCGCTGTATTTCAGCGCGTCCTTCTCAGCCTGAGTGTTCTCATCACTGACTTTGATCGTGCTGCCTATATCTTTTTTCGAAAAGAAATGGTCATCTACCACGCATTCGTTCGCTTTCTCAGGCATCCTGCCCTCGAGAAGATCCACCTTGTTCACATTCTCAGTGATCGAGTGCGCTCTGAGTATGATGGAATTCCCGCTGCGATCCTCTGAAAAAAAGTCAGCTGTAACCGATCCTTCCGCTGCCGACACTCGGTCTGCACCGGCTATGGCCTCCACATCCTCATCGGTGAATCCATAGGTCGACAGCAGCCTGAAATCATACAGCCTGTACTCATCCACATATTTATTGCACGTGAGCATCATCGAATCCTTTGTATCCTTGATACCTGCGAAAAATCCCACGCCCAGTGCGATTATCGCCAGTATGGCTATATATCTTCCCATACTGCCGAATATAGTCCTTCTTATACTTCTTCCATAAATGTTACCCGACATATATCCTTTTCCTCTACCACTCTATCTCTTCCACAGGGACTGCATTTTCATTTAGCGACACAGACGCCACCGTGCCGTTTTTGATCTTCACGACTCTGTCTGCCATCGCAGTCAGCGCCGAATTGTGAGTTATTATGACGACTGTCATGCCTCCTTTCCTGCAGGAATCCTGCAGCAGCTTCAGTATCGCCTTTCCCGTCTCATAGTCAAGAGCTCCCGTAGGCTCGTCGCAGAGAAGAAGCTTCGGATTTTTTGCCAGTGCTCTGGCGATCGCAACACGCTGCTGCTCGCCGCCGGACAGCTGTGCCGGGAAATTGTCCATCCTGTCCGCAAGCCCTACAGCCTTCATCACCGCCTCGCTGCTGAGCGGTTTTTTCGAAAGCTGCGACGCGATCTCGACATTCTCGAGCGCGGTAAGATTAGGTATCAGGTTGTAGAACTGGAACACGAAGCCTATGTCCCATCTCCTGTACGTTGCCATCTGTTTGGTCGTCAGCGCCGATATGTCCCGCCCGTCCAGCGTCACCCTGCCCTCGCTGAGCGTATCCATACCGCCGAGTATATTGAGCAGCGTCGTCTTTCCGGCACCCGACTGCCCCACGACTACACATATCTCGCCCTTTTCTATCTCAAAGCTGACATCGTGCAGTGCTCTGACCTCGACATCTCCTGTTTTATATATCTTCCCTACATTTTCAAATTTTACAAATGACATACGCATGACCGCACGGCTGAACCGCCCCGCATTCTCCTTACTACTGTATTTAGGCTCACAAAGACCGCCTATGATCTTTCCTACTATTTTACATTTATATAAAGATTATGACAATATAAATTGAAGAATACGTCGCACTAATATGTTTATTATGTAAAGATGCACGTTTTCTTTATGACGCACTTTCCTTTTCTTTTCCCGCAGAGTTTATGTTATAATTATAATACTGACTTTGAATATGGATACATAAAGAGCTGACCTCAGGAGGTGTGCTAAATGGGCAGCATAATATACGAAAAAAACGGGCATACTGCCCTGATAACGCTGAACAGGCAGGAAACTCTCAACGCGCTGTGTGAAAAATTCATCGCAGAGATAAACGAAACGCTTGACCGGGCTGAATCTGATCCCGATATCTATACGATCATCATCACAGGTTCGGGAAAATCCTTCATCGCAGGCGCCGACATCTCTGAAATGTACGAAAAAGACGAGATGTCCATCATGCCCTGGGCTGCACTCGCGTGCGACCTTTGCATGAGGATAGAGAACATGGACAAACCTGTGATCGCCGCGATAAACGGCTATGCACTGGGCGGAGGTCTCGAGCTTGCCATGGCATGTGACATACGGCTTGCAAGTGAAAATGCGAAGATGGGACTTCCCGAGACCGGCCTGGGTGTGATATGCGGATCCGGCGGCACTCAGAGACTTCCTCGCCTCATAGGTACCGGCGCCGCAAAAGAGATGATCTACACAGCGAAGATAATCGATGCGCAGACAGCAAAGGAACTCAGACTCGTGAACCGCGTCACGTCCCAAGGCAGCCTGACAGACGAGGCACTGGCTCTCTGCCACGACATAGAAAAAAACGGACAGCTGGCTGTCCGCGCCGCAAAGCGCTCGATCAACGCGTCGGATCACATGAGCATACAGAGCGGCTGCCTCTTTGAGAGAGAAAACTTCAGCGCACTTTTTGCGACGGAAGACCAGAAGACCGGCATGGGCGCTTTCCTCGAAAAGAAAAAGGAGATACACTTTAAAAACAGATAGATATAAATCTGTCCGAACATAGTTGAAAACTTGAAAGGTAAGATATGACTGTAAAATTCATCAACGCAAAAGAAGCTGCATCTATGATACCTGACGGTTCGACCGTGGCGATCGATGCATTCATCAGTTTCTGTCTCGCAGACGACATACTGGGAGAGATCGAGTCGAGGTTCGTACGCGAAGGACATCCGTCATCGCTTTCAGTCGTGAACGTTGCCGGTATCGGCGGTGACGGCAAAGACCGCGGTATCAATCATTTCGCACACAAGGGCCTGATGCGCAGATTTCTCTGCAGCAACCTGAGTCTCGCAAACAAAATATATCCTCTGATAACGGAAGACGCCTTCCCGTGCTTCATGATACCGCAAGGCGTTCTTTCCCACATGATGCGTGCGATCGCATCAGGAAAGCCCGGGATCATCACAGAAGTCGGCATGAAGACATTCGTCGACCCTCGCATAGACGGCGGCTGCATCAACGACGCGGCAAAGGCATGCGACGAGCGTCCCGTGCAGCTGATACAGCTCAACGGCTCCGACTGCCTGTTCTACCCTGCCTTTTCCATAGACATCGCGATCATCAAGGGATCAAAAGCCGATAAAAAGGGCAACATATCGCTCGAAAAGGAAGCGATGCATCTCGAGCAGCTGGAAATGGCCACCGCAGCCAGGAATTCCGGCGGTATCGTGATGGTACAGGTCGATGAGATCGTAGAACACGGAACTATCCACCCTCAGCAGGTGACGGTGCCATCCACCCTCGTCGACTACGTGATACTCGGCTCTCCCGGAAACACAGGCCAGCACTTCATCGAAGGACTGCCTGATCCGATCGATTCGTGGTGCGGCGACGAGAAGATACAGCTCGAGGAAATCAAAAGCATACCGCTCAGTCCCGAAAAGATAATATGCAGGCGGGGTGTATTCGAAATAAAGGAAGACTCTTTCATCAACCTGGGTATCGGCGTTCCGATGAATGTCTCCAGCATACTAAACGAGGAGGGCCTGATCGAAAAGGTTTCTGCCAGCATCGAGTCCGGCGTGATGGGCGGAGTACCTGCTCCCGGCATCGCGACAGGCGCGGCATACAACCCTGACGCGATCCTCAAGCAGCCCGATATGTTCGACTTTTACGACGGCGGCGGCATAGACTACGCATGCCTCGGATCTGCGGAGATCGACATGCACGGCAACGTCAATGTTTCGAGATTTGCAGGAAAGGTGCCGGGCCCCGGCGGATTCATCAATATCACGCAGGGAGCCAAGAACATATGCTTCATGGGTACATTCACAGCCGGAAAAAGCGATATGCGCATAGAGGACGGAAAGCTGAATATCGTCAAGGACGGGCCGCACATCAAGTTCAGGGAGCACGTCGACCACATCACCTTCTCCGGCGAAAACTCGCTGGACAAGGGGAAACAGCACGTGATATACATCACCGAGCGCGCCGTGTTCGCACTCCTGCCTGAAGGGCTGACCCTTATAGAGATCGCTCCCGGAGCCGACCTCGAAAAAGATATCCTCGGCAAAATGGATTTCACTCCGGTCATTTCGAAAGACCTCAGGCTAATGGACGAAAGACTGTTCCGACCGGAGAAGATGGGGATATCACTGAAAAAGTAACTATACGGAAAATGATCCATTCATATCCGGCAAAACCGGTATGATTCTGCTGACGCACATTGCAAAAGAGCGCTGCATGATATAAACATCATGCAACGCTCTTTTTTAAAGTGTATCGTATGTTCTTTATTTAATACATCTATTTCCCTGCTGTCATGCAGGAAAAGGTCCGGCTCACAGCAATATGCGCCTATGCTGTAGGATTTGCCGGTTTCGGAAGTCTTTCCGCGATCACATTCATAAGGCTGTCAGTGCACTTGATCGGATCTGCGAACTTTCCATCAGCTACTGCAACGAGTTTCGCTTCAGCTGTCGGAACCAGCACTCCGCCAAGCACCTCATCTATCTCAGCATACTTGTATGCTGGTACCTTATCGTTCATTTCCATGGAAATATCTTCAGTGTCTTCCCAGTCGTGCTCTATCTCGAATATATGGGAGATCTCTGCTGCCACTTCCCAGTTGCTGAGCTCGATGTTTTCATCGATCGCTGCCTGAACGAGCTGCAGTCTTCTCTCTGTATTCGTATAAGTACCGTCAGTCGATGCAAAGCCTGTTCCAGGGATCACTACATCTGCCTTCGCTGCAAGCGGAGTCATGTGTGTATCGCATACTGCGAGGAACTCGAGAGCATCGGTGTCGATATCAGCCTCTTCACCGAATACCACCAGCGCCTTCACTCCTTCCAGAGCCTCTGCGCCTGCAGTTATTCCGAGGTCTACGAGTCCCTGAGAATTGTTCTTCGCTTTTACCTGAAGTATACCGTCTCTAGGGCTTCCGATATGACCGCTTGCCAGTGCGATATCCGCGAGCAATGCTGCCGCATCCTCTGTGATCAGGTTCTGATTGAATACGATCATCGCCTTTTTAGCGTTCAGATACATATCAGCTACAGCCTGAGCCTCTTCGCCTACCTTTACATCCTTAAGGCTTTCTGCGAATGCTTCAAAGCCTGCCTTTGCAGTGCCTTTGCCGCTGTCTGCCACTGCCTTCGCGATCTCTCTGATGAATCTGAGATCATTTGCAGTGTAGATCTCCTTTGCAAGGTAACTCATATCCTGAGGGTAATCTTCAGGATTTATCAGGATCACCTTTGCACCTCTCTCTGCAGCCTGCTTGAGCTTGAGCTGTATAACAGGATTGTCTGCTGCGTTGAACCCTGCCGCGATTATCACTTCTGTCGACAGGAGCTCATCTATCGTATTAGGTGATGCGTCGTGTCCGATGACCTGAGCGATACCGCTCTTTCTGCTGTTCATGCAGAACACCTTTGCACCCATATCTTCCGCCATAGTCTTTATAGCGTAAGCTTCTTCATTTGTATATCTGTCTGAGATCGCAACACCGATCGCATCCTTCGTGTACTTCGCGCCTGTAGACTGGCATCTCTTTGCGATAAGTACGAGAGCTTCATGATAATCCGTCTCTCTGAAGCCGTCTGCATCCTTTACAAGAGGCTCTTCCAGCTTGTCTTCGAGCATCGAACAGTCGAATCCCCATTTGCCTTTGCCGCATGCCAGACCTGCATTGACTGTGCCTTCTCTGTCAGGGTTTGCCTTTATCAGCATGTCAGCATATGATTCCAGCTTGAGGCTGCATCCTACCGAGCAGTACGAGCATGTCGTATCCGTCTCTACCGCTGCAACAGGTGTTTCCTTTATCATTGTCGTTCTTTCCTGCAGAGCGCCTGTCGGGCACACGCTCACGCACTGTCCGCATGAGATACATCCCGATTCGATGAGCGGTTTTTCGAGGTTCGGCTTCACGACAGTGTCGAATCCTCTGTTCACGAGACCTAACGCGCCTACGCCCATAACTTCGTCGCAGACTCTCACGCAAAGGCCGCAGAGTATGCACTTGTTAGGGTCTCTCACGATGAACGGATGAGCATCCTCGTATTCCACGAGGTTCTTGTCACCTGCAAGTCTCTCAGGATGAACGTCGTACTGATGTGCGAAATCTATCAGCTTGCATTCGAAGTAGTCGTGGCATCCGCACTCGAGACATCTCATAGCCTCTGCCTCTGCCTGCTCTGCAGTGTATCCGTCAGGGATGACTTCGCTGAAGTTGCCCTTGCGCTCTTCTGCGCTGAGCTGAGGCATTTCAGGTCTGCAAAGTCTTTCTCTGTCTTCGAAAGTCATCTCCGTTATATCATCCCTCTCAACGAAGAACGGTTTCTCGTATCTGATAACTTCGCCGTCGAGGTACGCATCTATGCTGTCCGCAACCTTTCTCGCATCTGCGATAGCTTCAACCGCGATCGAGATCTTGTCGTTACCGCAGTCTCCTCCTGCAAATACGCCGGGTATGCTTGTCATGAATGTCTCTTTATCGTATGCGATCGCGTTCTTTCTCGTCTTGTCGCATTCGAATATCGATGCGTCTACAGCCTGACCTATAGCCAGTATCATAGTGTCGATCGCTATCGTTTCTGTCTTTCCTTCTACAGGTATCGGCCTTCTTCTGCCTGACTCGTCAGGCTCGCCGAGTTCCATCACCTGCAGCACTACTTCTTTTACATGTCCGTTTTCGTCCTTGACTACTTCGAGAGGGTTCGTAAGGTTCTTGAAGATAACGCCTTCTTCCTCTGCCTCTTCGATCTCGACCATGTCAGCCGGCATTTCATCCTTCGTTCTTCTGTAAATATTGTAGACTTCCTTTGCTCCGAGTCTCACGGCAGTTCTGCACGCGTCCATGGCAGTGTTTCCGCCGCCGACGATCGCTACTTTCTCTCCGAGTTCGATCTCTTCGTTTCTTACCACTTTCCTGAGGAAGTCGATACCGCCGATGACTCCTGCAGCATCCTCGCCCTTGCATCCGACTCCTGTCGAGATCCATGCTCCTATGCCGAGCAGCACTGCGTCAAAATCTTCTTTAACAGTTTCGAACGGGATATCCTTGCCGATCTTCGTATCTGTCACTATCTCAACACCCATTCTCTGGATGGTGAAAATTTCCTCGTCAAGCACAGCCTTTGGCAGTCTGTACTCAGGGATGCCGTATCTCAGCATACCGCCTGCCTTAGGCATCGCTTCGAATATCGTCACCTCGTGACCCATCTGTCTGAGGAAGTACGCTGCCGACAAACCCATAGGGCCGCCGCCTATGATCGCTACTCTCTTTCCTGTATCAGGGTCGCACTCAGGGATGAACACGTCTTCGTCTGCCAGATCCTGATCGGCTACGAAACGCTTGAGCCACTGTATCGAGATAGGCTCGTCTACGAGACCTCTCCTGCATTCCTTTTCACATGGATGCGGACATACTCTTCCCAGTGACGCCGGGAGCGGCACCTTGTCCTTGACCAGCTCAAGAGCCGCTTCATACTCGCCGTTGGCGATGAGACCTACATATCCCTGACAGTCTGTCTGTGCAGGGCATGCCAGTACGCAAGGCGGTCTGCAGTCTCCCTGGTGGTTCGAAAGCAGCAGCTCGAGGTTCGTCTTTCTCGATTCGATGACCCTCTCTGTATCCGTGCGGATCACCATTCCCGGAGCGATCTCAGTCGCACATGCCTTCCACAGCTTAGGGTTGCCCTCCATCTCGCACATGCAAAGGCCGCACGAGCCGTATATCCTGGTTCTTTCATCGAAGCAGAGAGTTGGAATGAAAATGTCATTTTCTCTGGCAACTTCAAGGATAGTCTGACCAGGAAATCCTGTAACTTCTTTGCCGTTTATATTAAGTCTGAACTTGTTCATTTTTCTTTTCCTCCTCCCTTATTTCTTCTCTATGGCTCCGAATTTGCATGTTTCAAGACACTTGCCGCACTTGATGCACTTGTCCTGATCGATGACATGCTTTTCCTTTACGCTGCCGGAAATAGCTCCGACAGGACATTTCTTTGAGCATAATGTGCAGCCTTTGCATGCATCTGTGATCGTATATGTAACGAGCGCTTTGCATGATGCTGCAGTACATTTCTTGTTGTAGATATGATCTTCGTATTCATTTCTGAAATACTTTATCGTAGTCAGTACAGGATTAGGCGCAGTCTGACCGAGTCCGCACATAGAGCCGTCCTTTATCTTCATTGCAAGCTCTTCCAGAAGCTCGATGTCTCCGTCTTTTCCCTCGCCTTCAGTGATCCTCTCCAGGATCTCCAACATTCTCTTCGTTCCTATCCTGCAGTAGTTGCACTTTCCGCATGATTCGTCTCTTGTAAAGTTGAGGAAGTATCTTGCCATGTCTACCATGCATGTATCCTCGTCCATTACGATCATACCGCCGGATCCTACGATAGCGCCTGTCTTGTTTATATCTTCATAAGTTACAGGTGTTTCGATCAGGTGTGCAGGGATACATCCGCCTGACGGACCTCCCATCTGTACAGCCTTGAACTGCCTGTCCTTCTTGATTCCTCCGCCTATGCCGAAGATCACGTCGTTGAGCGTAAGGCCCATAGGCACTTCTACGAGTCCGCCCTTCTTGATCTTTCCTGCGAGAGCGAATACCTTCGTACCTTTGCTCTTTTCGGTTCCCATCGCACCGAATGCGGCACCGCCGTTGAAGATGATCCACGGAACGTTAGCCAGCGTCTCAACGTTGTTTATATCTGTAGGCTTCTGCCAGAATCCCTTTGCTGCCGGGAACGGCGGCTTGAGTCTAGGCATACCTCTCTCACCTTCCAGTGAAGCTATCAGTGCAGTCTCCTCACCGCACACGAATGCGCCCGCACCGGCTTTGATGTAGATATCGAAGTCAAATCCCGATCCGAATATGTTCTTTCCGAGGAATCCTTTTTCTCTTGCCTGGGCCATTGCGATCTCAAGTCTCTTGATCGCGAGCGGATACTCTGCACGGCAGTAGATCACGCCGTGGTTCGCTCCCATCGCATAACCGCCTATGATCATTCCTTCAAGCAGTGAATGCGGGTCTCCCTCGAGGACTGATCTGTCCATGAATGCGCCCGGGTCTCCCTCGTCGGCATTGCATACGAGATACTTTTCGTTTCCCGGGCTCTGCTTTGCAGCGTTCCACTTGAACCAGGTAGGGAAGCCTGCGCCGCCTCTGCCTCTGAGTCCTGATATTTTTATTTCTTCTATTACTTCATCCGGAGTCATAGAAGAAAGCACTTTTTCTATAGCCTTGTATCCGTCTGCGGCAACATATTCCTCTATATCCTCAGGATTTATCACACCGCAGTTTCTGAGAACGACTCTCTGCTGCCTGCCGACAAACTGCTTGTCTTCATCAGAGATCGCATATTCCTCTGCCACCTTGTGGTTGACGAGGTGTTCCTCAACGATTTTTTCGACTTTTTCCGGCTGCACCTTGACGTATCTTGTCATTTCGCCGTTATCATCATATATGTCTACGATCGGTTCAAGATAACATGTTCCCACGCATCCCGTGATCCCGACATTTATATCTAAATTCTTATCTGCTATCTGTTTCTCGAATTCAGCCGCTGTTTTCCTGGCTCCTGTAGCCACGCCGCAGCTTCCCTGTCCGATTACTACTTTCATTCCGCTACCTCCTATGCCCTTTCTCTGATCTCAGCAAGGATCTTCTTTACAGAATCTTTTGTGAGATTTCCGTATGTCTCATCGCCTTCTGAACTCTTTATCATCATTACAGGCGCCAGAGAACAGCATCCGAGACATGCCACATTGTTCAGCGTGAAAATACCGTCTTCGGTAGTCTCTCCGTCCTTGATCTCAAGATATTCGCACACAGCTTCTTCGATCATCTCCGAACCGTTTACGTGGCACGCGGTACCCTGACACAGCATGATCAGATATTTGCCTACAGGCTTCAGTCTGAACTGTGCGTAAAAAGTAGCCACACCATAGATCTTCGCAGGCTTTATACCTGTCACTTCAGATATATAGTTTATAGCATCCACTGAAAGATATCCGTAGATATCCTGAGTCTTCTGCAGAATAGTGATCAAACTGCCTGGCACTTTTGCGTATTGTTCCAGCACAGGAGCAAGCTCCCTGAACTGCTCTTCTCTGCTCTGAGAACAACCGCAGCTACAACAATTTTCACTCATGTTAGTTCCTCCTAAAATACACTTACACGATACACAATAACATATTTACAATATTTACACAAAATTCGAACGTTTTTATTATAACAAAAATACCGCTGGCGCGCAACATGTAGCACAACAACGGCACTATAAAACAATTTATAGGTTTCGTAACAAATTCAGATAAAATACGCCCCGCGCGAATTTGGAATCGCGTGAGTGATTTCAGATATTTCCGGACTTTTTTACAGCTTCGCTATAAAAAACTCCAGTGCTAGAGAATCTTCCATAAGTCCTGTCTTTATATTCTCATCCACCTCATATGCAGCAGACAGCGCGTTTCGCAGATCCGCCATGGAGTAAAGCCCTGTGACAGCCATTGCCTTTTTCACTCTGAACTCGTGCATACCAAGCTTTTTATGGATACTTCCGGGAGGAACACCCTCGTCTTTCATTTCCTTGACTGACAGGATAAGCTCCAGCTGACCTGTGATCAGCCCCAGAAGCTGGAACACACTGCTTCCCATGTTGAGCAGATTGTGTAAAAGTCTGAATGCCTCGTCCTTTCTGTTCCTGCCGATCGCGTCAAGCATCGCAAATACGTTATTTTCCGGATTCGCAGCTATTATGTCGCTTACATCTGCAGCTGTTATCTCCGGTGCAGCTCCGCTGTGCGCTATTATTTTTTTCAGGTCGTTTTCCAGATTGTACAGGCTGTATTCGATGGATTTGTTGCCGTACCCGCTCTCCGACATTATCAGATTTATCACCGACGACGTGTAACTCTTTCCTGCAGCCCTGAACCGTTTTTCGATGAAACTCCTCAGCTGGGCGTCCTTGAGCGGCTGGAAATCATACACCTTGCCGTTCTTTTCCACGGCCGTCCTGATCTTGTTCTTCCCGCTTTTCTTTTCACCCTGTTCAGGCGCCGTTATCAGCAGCAGGCTTTCTTCCGGTATGTCCGAAAAATATTCGATCAGCATCTTCAGATCATCAGCAGGCATGCTTTTCAGATCGTTCCCCATCGCAGGCGCAAAATCCTGAAGCAGCACCACCTTTCTCTCTGACATCAGACTGACTGTCTCCAGACTTTCTATTATCTTTCCCGCCGATGCATCCTCGCCCTCGAGCACAACGAGATCTATAGCCTTGCATGCTTCTGACACATATTTTCTGATGAGCGCATCGGTGTACCATCTTATAAGGTACTCCTCCTTGCCGCACAGGAGCACGAGACTCGGTATCTTCCCCGCTTTTATATCCTTGCCTATAGTTATGAATGCATGTTCCTTTTCTCTGTAACGCTCCGCTGCCATCAGTCGCCTTTCCTCTTTATCACTGTCTTAACATAGTCATCACCTCTGCCTTCCCGTCATCCGAAAAGTCAAAGCCGACAGCTCCGTCCTTATCATTTCTGTATACCATTATACCGTTTTGCCGGTAATTTTCAATAACCCCGTTGTCAGGGTGCCCGAAATTGTTTTTTCCGACCTGGAACACAGCGTATGAGGGCGCTGCCTGCTCCATGAATTTCCCACTGTAGCTGTACCGGCTGCCATGATGGGCTACTTTCAGTATATCGCAGCATATATCGCTCCGCCACGCCTCTCCGATCTTCTGAAGACAATCCGCATCAACATCTCCCGTGGCTATCACGCTCACATCCCGCATACAGATCTTCATGATCAGACTCGACTGATTCTCGTCCTCTTCCTGCTGCAGCAGCTTCTCATACTCTCTGGCTGTTTTTCTCTCAGGCCACAGGACTCTTACGCTTGTCTCCGCTGAAAGCTGCACAGTCTGCCCTTTATACAGATATGTCAGCGCTTCAGGTTCAAGCCCTGTCTCGCGCAGTATCTCTTCTTCTCTCGGGCGGTTGCCCTCATACAGATAGAGACGTTTGATCATCCCTTCTCTGCAAAGCTCTGCGATACCTTTATAATGGTCAGTATGCAGATGCGTCACAAAGGCCCCGTCCAGTTTTTTCACTCCGTTTTTCAGCAGATACGGCTTCAGTACTTTTTTCCCTACATTGTAATTTATGCTGCCGCCTCCATCGACAAAATAATTTCCGCCGTCCTCTGTCCTGAAATGTATGCAGTCTCCCTGCCCTACATCCACGAAAGTCAAATCTGCCTTTTCAAAACCGCTGCCGCATATTTCCCCTAAAGAAAACGAAACAAGCAGCACCGCAGACAGCATCAGAGGTATAAACTTCTTCCCGCCCCTTCTTTTTATCGCCAGACGCCCTTCTTCCGAAAGGAATACCATCAGTGACATATAATAAAACGCAAGCGTGCCCTTTCCGGGAGACGTCACCTCAAAAACCGTCACACCGTCTGCAGCTGAAACATGGTTAAGCACAGTCATCATCCTGCAAAGACCTGCCGCTGCAGCAGATACGACAGAAAACAATCCGTCCGACGATACGGAAAAGACCATGGCGCACAGCCCCATCGGCACTATGATACCGGTAAGAAAAATCACAGGCACGTTCACGAGCACTGCACCCGGAGACAGATAGTTGAATACATATGCGACGTACGGCATCAGCCCCGCCTGCACCGAAAGGCTTGCCGTGAATATACCTTTATATATTTTTTCAGCTGCAGGCATCACCATCATCATAGTCAGCACTGCGAGGAACGACATCTGAAACCCCGTATTGAAAATACTCATGGGATTTCTCATCATCATGACCGCAGCAGTGCAGAATGCTGCCGAATACAGATCGTATCTCCGGTTTGTCAGTATCGCGAACTGATGCAGTCCTATCATGAACACCGCTCTTGTCACCGACGGTGAAAATGATGCAAGCACTGCATAGCAGCAGAAAAACGTCATGGTCGCGGCAAAATACAGTCTGCCTTTTCCCCATCTCCACAGCTTCGATATCACAGCATAGATGATCCCTATATGCAGTCCGCTTACCGCCAGCACATGCGCCGTGCCGTTTTTCCGGAACTCCTCCAGGACATCCTCATCCATCTCATCTTTTTCCCCGAACAGTATCGCCCCCATCATCGACGATGCATCGTGTCCCGCCTTCTGCTCAAGCTTTGAAAGGAACGTTTCCCTGAACACATACAGCCGGCCGGCAACCGTGTGCATCCCTTTTCCATCCAGCACCTCCACGCTGTCAGCTTTTATCACATCATTTATACCTACAGATCTGAGATACAGCGAATAATCGAAACAGCCGGGATTTCTCCCCGGCGAAGGACGCTCTGCAGTGCCCTTCACTTTTATGATATCGCCCGGCACCATGCCATCATCGGCATTCTCAGAATATCTCACTGCGAGCACATCACGAGATGAGATGATATTGCCGCCTGGTCTGTATATCCTGATCCTGTACTGATGCCTGCATGTGCCGTCACTCATCTCCTTTTGACTTATCTGCACTGTCTTCCCCGTCATTTCATAAACTTCACCATCCTGAAGCACCGGTGCGCCCCTTACAATATCGTACATCACGAAATTCGCAGTGCCTGCCAGATACGAAATGAGCACCATGCAAAGTGCCGCAGGCAGTCGCCATTTCCGGCTGCTTAAAGCCAGCATCAGCATACATGCAGCTGCAGTCAGGATCAGGACTTTTAGCCCGCAGTAATACCCTGCAGCGACAGGAGCTGCAAATGCAAACACTATGTACAGCAGCGGTCTCCTCACACTGCAATTTCTCGTTCCGTCCCCTTTGTCCATTTGCTGCGCCGCCTCACTTTGTTTGATTATTTTTACTTTTTTTCTATTTTATTCCATAAAACTATTTTTGTCAAGGCTCTGTGAAACTTGCCTATTTTCTTTTACTTTTCATTTCTTTAATGGTATAATTATGTCGACTAATTCAAAAAACTAGGAGGAAAAGATTTTGTCTGATAAATATAACAACAAAACAGATGATGAGTTTTTCGCTCAGTTTGATCAGCCTCAGACACCGGCAGATCAGGCTAATCGCAGCGGTGCAGACAATGTCGGCACCGCTTATACGGAAAGCAGTGTCGCGGGCAGGAGAAGATCATCCCGGAGCGGCCGAGACAATTCACGCAGAAATGGCAGACCGACTGACCGCACAGCTTCGGCACAGGGCAGACAGCAGGCCGGATCTTCATCTGCAGGATCGGGAAAGCGTGCATCTTTCCTTAAGAAAATGGCAAACAGCAACGGCCTGAAATCAAACGACACCACTCTTTCGATAGTACTGAAATCTGCAGCCCTGCTCGTTGTCGGACTGATCATGGCTGTCGGTATCTACGTAGGTATCGTGTTCACTACAGCACCTAAGATCAATACAGATGATATTTATTCGATGCTTTCACAGAGATCGGTAATGTATGATTCTGACGGCAATGAGATCGAAAATCTCTATTTTTCCGATGGCAACAGAACTATCGTAAAATACGACGATATCCCTGAAGACATGGTCAACGCAGTCGTTTCCATAGAAGACAAGAAGTTCTGGTCGCATAACGGCTTCAACTTTATCAGAATGGTCGGCGCAATCAAGGACAGCGTACTCGGAGGCGGTCAGATAAGCGGTACAAGTACGGTAACTCAGCAGCTTGCGAGAAACGTTTACCTGTCTGAGATCAAGAGCCAGCGAAGTCTCAGCAGAAAGATCTCGGAGGCTTACTGCACGATAGTACTTGAGAAAAACCTAACAAAAGAAGAAATAATGGAAGCCTATCTGAATACTATCTACCTGGGATTCAATTCATACGGCATACAGGCTGCATCACAGGCATACTTTTCAAAAGATGTTCCTGAACTGGATACGCTCGAATGCGCGGCACTCGCAGCTATGCCTCAGTCGCCTGACACATATGCGCTGATCAAGGCTGACTACGACAACAGCAATACATCGCTGCCTGTGCTCACAAGTGTGGACTCTGTCACTTATCTGTACAACGGAGATATCTCAAAAGACAGACGTGATGCAGTACTCGTAAACATGAAGAATGCAGGGTACATAACAGCTGAACAGGAAAGCGAGTGCCTGAATGATGACCTCAAGAACCACATGAAGCTCGGCATATCGTCAAGCGGAAGCCTCACTTCCTACTTCACCGACTACGCAGTCGATCAGCTCACTGACGACATAGTATCCGAATACGGTGTGGATCGCTCCGATGCGCAGAATATGATATATTCAGGCGGCCTCAAGATCTACACAACTATGGATTCCAGCATACAGTCCATCGTCGAAGATGAATTCAGCGATGACAGCAACTACGCAGGCATCGGATATGCCCGAACGAACAGTTCCGGAGACCTGCTTGACGATAACGGAGATATACTTCTATACGACTACTCGCACTATTTCAACAGCAATGATGAATTCACGCTGACAAGCGACGAATACACTATGGAGAGCGACGGCAGCATGAAGATCCTTGCCGGAAAACGACTCAATATCTATGAGATAGAAGTCAACGACGAGCCTGACGTAAGCATAGAATTCAAGGGAATGTACACGAGCGAAGGCGGCACATTCTACTTCATAGAAAGCGGTGCACTTTCCATCCCTCAGGGTTACAAGACAGTCGACGGTGACGGAAACGCAATCATTTCGGCACAGTTCTTCACGGACTACCCTGAATTCTTCGTAAAGAGCGGAGACAGCTATACCGTCAACAGCGGCAACTACAGTCTCAAACAGAAGACCAGACAGCCGCAGGCTGCGATGGTTATCATGGAGAACGAGACCGGTGAAATCAAAGCTATGATCGGCGGACGAGGCACATCCGGAAAACAGCTCTTCAACAGAGCTACAAACCCTAGACAGCCTGGTTCATCCGTAAAGCCTATCGCTGTATACGGACCTGCTCTCCAGATGAGCTATGAATATGAAAAAGACGGCAAGACAATGAGCCTCGACAGCAGTGACGGAAGCAACTGGGGCAAATACATAACTGCCGGAAGCATCATCAACGACGCACCTCTTACATTTAACGGTGCGACATGGCCTAAGAACTTCTACAGCGGTTACCGTGGCCAGATGTCCTTCCGTACAGCGCTTCAGCAGTCAGTAAACGTCTGCGCAGTAAAGATCTATCTTCAGATCGGTCCTGATTATGCAGCATCCATGCTGAAGAAAGTCGGTATAACAACAGTGGATGACGAAGGTGAAGTAAACGACCTGAATCCTGCAGCTCTTGCTCTGGGCGGTATGACACAGGGTATCTCCCCTCTCGAGCTCACTGCAGCATACGCTACATTCCCGAATGGAGGAGTTTACAAAAACCCTATTTCATATACAAAGGTTCTCAATTCAAAGGATGAAGTCCTCTTCGAGAAATCATCGGAAGGTGAACAGGTATATAACGAAGGTGTAGCATGGATAATGACTGATATACTTCACACTGTAGTAACGCAGGGTATCGCAGGCAACGCCAATATCAGTTCACAGCCGGTAGGCGGCAAGACCGGTACTACCGATAACAACTACGATGCATGGTTCGCAGGCTTTACACCGCAGTATTCCGCAGCATTATGGATGGGTAACGATGTAAACATAGACCTTACTGCAGGCAGTGCGCAGTCTGCAAGCTTCTGGTCAAATATCATGGAAAGAGTTTGCGCTGACATTCCTAGAGCTTCTTTCAGAGAAAAGCCTAGCAATGTAATAAGCTACGGCGGTGAATATTACACCGACGGAACGTATTCCAAGACAGGACTCACACCTTCCGCAACTCAGGGGGAATCCACTACCCAGCCATCGAGCAGTGAAGAGCCGTCCAGCAGTGAAGAGTCATCATCGATGACACCTTCATCAGGCAGCGAATCTTCAAGCAGCGGAGATAACAACTGATGATAGGATACACCTCATAAACACGACCGGCCCCGCTGATCTGAATTCTGAATAATGACAAAAACAGTGATCGACATCTGTCAGTCACTGTTTTTTTATAGAACAAAAGTCGACTCCGCCGAATACTGATCATTTGACGCAGAGATCTTTTTAATACATATCATCTTACCGACTTGGGGTTGAATATCACAGCGATAAGATATCCCCAGCCTATAGCTACGGTTATCCCCCCTGCCGCCGCTTTCAATCCTCCTGTAACTGCCTCGAAAAGCCCTTTTTCTGCGCCTTCAACAGCACCTTTGACCAGATTGTACCCGAACCCCGGCAGCGGTACTCTGGCGCCCGTTCCTGCGAACCGGACGAGGTATTCATACAACCCGAAAGCCTGCAGCACAGCTCCGGCGCAGACCAGCAGCACCAGCACCCTCGGCGCCGTAAGCCTCGTCGCATCCATCAGCAGCTGTCCCACGACGCATATAGCGCCTCCCGTTACGAAAGCATATATATAATCCATGTCAACACTTCACTCCATTCTCAGATACTTTTTATTTTATTTTTCTTCTGTTCTTTATCTATTATGAGATCCCTGCCTGCACGTCACTCTGCCTCCAGCGAAACCGCATGGGCTATTCCGGGAATGGACTCCCCCTGGAACGGACTTATAGTAGATAAAAGCGCACCTGTGGACATGATCAGGACTTTGCGGAAGTCGCCTTTTCTGAGCTTCCCGCATACATATCCGGCAAAAAGCGACGCCGAACAGCCGCAGCCGCTGCCGCCGCTGTGAACATCCTGCTCCTTTTCATATATCATCGCGCCGCAGTCATCGTATACAGCATCTATCACCGCTTTGTCAAATCCCGCATCGACGAGCAGATCTTCGACGATGCTTTTGCCTATGAATCCCAGATCCCCGGTAAACACAGCATCATAGTGATCCAGAGTCCTCCCCGTATCCTGAAGATGATTGAGAAGTGTATCTACAGCAGCCGGCGCCATAGCGCTCCCCATCTGATTGGCATCTTTCACACCGGCATCGATGACTTTCCCGATCGTGCCGCTTTCTACACGTATACGTCTGATCCTGCTCACCCTGCCGTTCTCATCCGAACTCATCCTTCTATCGCTGTCCGCCGAAGCAATCAGCACTGCACCTGCCGCTGTAGCCGTCCACTGAGCAGATGGCGGCCTCTGATTACCATGCTCGAGCGGCATCCTGAACTGCCTCTCAGCAGTACAGTAATGACTCGATGCGCCGGCGATCACATTGTCACTGTATCCGCCGTCCACCAGGACAGAGCCGAGTATCATCGATTCAGTCATCGTCGAACATGCACCATACATCCCCAGAAAAGGAATGTGCATATCTCTCGCCATAAAAGAGGATGACATCAGCTGGTTGAGCAAATCACCGCTGAGCATCGCGCCTATATCATCACTGCTCTTTCCCGAACGTTCCATTGCCTTCACTATAGCTGTCTTCAGCATCTTGCTTTCCGCTTTTTCCCAGGTTTTCTCCCCGTAGGTATCGTCCTCCAGACACTGATCGAACCATTCATGCATAGGCCCCTCGTCCTCCTTGACGCCGCCTATGGAATACGTGCCTATGATATATGGCCTGTTTTTAAAAAAAATAGTCTGTTTTCTGCCTTTCATCACAACCTCCTGAGAGTTTTACGCTGCAGCTTACAACACTGCCTGCGATACGGCTGTCCGCACCGGCAAGCCATATCCGCACAGATCAGTCCATATCCGCGCTGATCATTTCCACACTGGTCAGTTCACAGAAAGATACCGATCAGCCAGTATATGAACCCTGTTACCATAGAGATAGTTATACCGGTCACCAGCACAGGCCCGGCCAGCGAAAACAGCTTCGCACCGACGCCAAGCACCACACCTTCCTTCTTGTACTCCAGCGCCGGAGCCACCATCGAATTCGCAAATCCCGTTATCGGAACTATCACTCCCGCTCCTGCGAATTTTCCTATCGTATCGAACCATCCGAGACCGGTCAGCAGCTGCGCCGACATTATCAGCAGCATCACCACATACGCAGACGCATTTTTTTCAGATGCACCGGCTGCAATAAACCGGTTTTCAGCCCACAGAGACACCATACATATCGCTCCTCCTGTCAGAAAAGCCTTTAGCGAGTTTTTTAAATACTTCGGCTTCGGCGTAAACTTCTCAGAATATTTTTCATAAGCCTTTGCGATCTGTTTTTTCTCAGGCATACCCTTGTTATCGTCGTTTCTGTTGCCAGTCATCTCTCCAACTCTCCCCCTGTTCATTTTACCGTCTCGTTTATTATTTCCATTTGTGCTATAATAAACCGAAAAACAGAAAAATATCAAAATAATAATATCGGTATCTCCAAAAACGACACCGTTTTCAGGATAAATGAAAGAGAGGATCTGCCTATGAAAAATATAATACTTGCATCCGGCTCACCGAGAAGGATAGAAATAATGAAGGATCACGGACTCGATCCGGAAATACGACCTGCAGACGTGAACGAAAACCTGCCCTTTTACATGACACCCGAAGCTTCGGTCATGTACCTTGCTTTCAAAAAAGCCGTCCACACAGCGACTTTGCACTATAAACCGGACAGCATCTACATATCGGCTGATACAATCGTGGAATATAAAGGGCAGATCATCGGAAAGCCGCACGACAGTGGCGATGCATTCCATACGCTGCATGAGCTGCGAAATGATACCCATCATGTCATCACCGGGGTATGCATCCTCGAAACAGGCTCCGCTCAAAGCAGCTCGCCGCTTCAGTCATTTAAGAGAAAAGAATGCTTTTACGAAACGACCTCCGTATTTTTTAAAGACTACAGCGATGATGAGCTCCTTGCTTATGTAAATACCGCAGAACCCTACGACAAGGCCGGCGGCTACGCGATCCAGGGCACTTTTGGAAAATACATAGACCATATCGAAGGCGACTATGACAATGTCGTGGGCTTTCCATGGGAAAGGATAGCTGCATTACTGAAGCTATAGCTATAGGTGCAGAGTGCCAACAGGGACCCACATTTAATGCATGTTTTCTTTATACAGCAAAACGGAACCCCGCGTTAAACGCGGGGTTTTCCTTATACAAAAAGACCCCGGACTCTTTCAAGTCTGAGGTCTTTGATTTCATTATACGATTTTACTCGTCCGCTTTAAAAGCTGTAAAGCTTACGCTTCCTTTTCTGCTGCATCGAACAGTGCTTCAGCATTGTCCCACTCAGCGATGATTTCAGGAATTACCTTGTAGAGGTCGCCTACGATACCGTAGTCAGCAACTTCGAAGATAGGAGCATCAGGATCCTTGTTGATAGCAACGATGATGTCTGATGTCTGCATTCCTGCCAGGTGCTGGATAGCTCCTGAGATACCGCATGCAAAGTAGATTTTAGGCTTTACAGTAGTACCAGTCTGTCCAACCTGGTGTGAGTGATCGATCCATCCAGCATCTACAGCTGCTCTTGATGAACCAACAACTCCGCCAACTTTGTCAGCGAACTGCTTGATCAGTTCGAAACCTGAAGCATCGCCGAGACCTCTTCCGCCTGAGCAGATGATGTCAGCATCAGTTAATGAAACTAATTCCTTAGCTGATTTAACGATTTCAACAATCTTAGTTCTGATGTCAGCTTCAGTGATAACAGGCTTAACGTTGATAACTTCGCCAGTAGCACCTTCCATTCTTTCCATCTTCTGCATAACTCCAGGTCTTACTGTTGACATCTGCGGTCTAGTTCTAGGGCAGATAATAGTAGCCATTAAGTTACCGCCGAATGCAGGTCTTGTCATCTTTAATCCAGTGTCAGGATCTGCAGGGTCTAAAGTTGAAGTGTTCAGAGTAGTGTTTTCTTCTGCGAACTTGATGTAGTTTGCAACTTTTACGTCAAGGTGAGTACAGTCTGCAGTAAGACCAGTATCCATTCTTGCTGCTACTCTTGGTGCTAAGTCTCTTCCGATGTGTGTAGCACCGTACATTACGATTTCAGGCTTGTATTCAACGATAGCGTCTGAAATAACTTTTGTATATCCATCAGTTGTGAAGTTTTCGAGTAATGGATCTTCGATAAGGTAAACCTGGTCAGCACCGTATTCGAAGCATTCCTGTGCCAGATGTCCAACGTTGTTACCAACGATCAGAGCACAAACTTTTGTGTCAGCGCTGATGTCTCTTGATAACTTGTGACCTTCGCCGATAAGTTCGAGTGCCACGTTCATCAACTTGCCATCACGCTGTTCTGCATATACCCAGATATTTTTATAATCCGCAAAATTTGTTGACATGTTCTTTCTCCCTCCTTAGATAACGTGCTTCTTCTTAAGATTGATAAGCAGGTTCTTTGCCAGATCCTTTTCAGAATCTCCGTCAAGCATAACGCCTTTGCCCTTTGGTTTCGGTGTGAATGAACGGAATACGTTTGTAGGGGATGCCTTGAGACCTACAGTTGTAAGGTCAACTTCGATGTCTGCAGCATTCCAAACCTTGATATCTTTTTCAGGATTGAAGATGCCTGAAATCGACATATATCTAGGTGTATTTAATTCTTTGATTGCAGTCAGCATGCAAGGAAGTGCGATTTCGATAACTTCGTATCCGTCTTCCAGCTGTCTTTCTACAGTTACTTTCTTTCTGTCATCGCTGATTTCGAACTTCTGAACATATGTAACCTGTGGAAGATCTAATTTTTCTGCGATCTGAGGACCAACCTGTGCAGTGTCTCCGTCGATAGCCTGACGTCCTGCAAAGATCATGTCAAATTCACCGTACTTTTTGATAGCAGCAGTGATTGCATTTGAAGTAGCCCATGTATCTGAACCACCTACAGCTCTGTCACTTACGAGGATACCTTCGTCTGCGCCCATAGCGATGCATTCGAACAGCATAGCTTCAGCCTGCGGAGGTCCCATGGTGATTACTGTAACGTGAACATCATCAAATTTATCTTTAATCTTTAACGCTTCTTCCAGAGCATTGGCGTCATCCGGATTGAGGATACTAGGTACACCATCTCTGATCAATGTTCCTGTTTCAGGGTTGATTCTGATTTCATTTGTATCAGGAACTTGTTTTGCGCATACTAATACTTTAAAAGCCATGTTTTTTCCCTCCTAATATATTATTTACCCAGAACTGATGCGGCGATAACCATCTTCTGAACTTCTGAAGTACCTTCATAGATCTCAGTGATCTTAGCGTCTCTCATCATTCTTTCTACCGGATAATCCTTAGTATATCCGTATCCGCCGTGCAGCTGTACGCACTTAGTAGTTACGTGCATTGCAGTTTCTGCAGCAAATAACTTAGCCATTGCAGCGTTAGGACCATAAGCAAGGCCTTTGTCCTTCATGTCTGCAGCTTTGTATACGAGAAGTCTTGCAGCTTCGATTTCAGTTGCCAGCTCAGCTACTGTGAACTGAAGTGCCTGCATCTGTGATAATTTCTTGCCGAACTGCTTTCTTGCCTTCATGTATTCAACAGTTACATCAAGAGCTCCCTGTGCGATACCAAGAGCCTGTGAAGCGATACCGATACGTCCGCCGTCCAGTGTTGACATTGCAACTTTGAAGCCTTTTCCTAACTGGCCAAGAAGTCTGTCCTTAGGAATCTTGCAGTTCTGGAAGATAAGCTCAGTAGTTGAAGATGCGCAGATACCCATCTTGTCTTCTGTCTTACCGATTGAGAAACCTTCGTCACCCTTCTCAACGATGAATGCGCTGATTCCGTGATTTCCCTTTGATTTATCAGTCATTGCCATAACTACGAATACTTCTGCATATCCGCCGTTTGTAATGAACACCTTAGCTCCGTTGAGAAGCCAGTAGTCGCCCATGTCTTCTGCTCTTGTCTGCTGACCTGATGCGTCAGTTCCTGCGTTTGGCTCAGTTAAACCAAATGCTCCGAGTTTCTTTCCTGAAAGAAGATCCGGGAGATACTTTGCCTTCTGCTCTGGTTTACCATACTTGAAGATAGGCCAGCAGCAGAGTGAAGTGTGAGCTGAGCAGATAACGCCAGTTGATGCGCATACTCTTGAAAGCTCTTCAACAGTGATCGCATATGAGATGTGATCTCCGCCTGCTCCGCCAACTTCTGTTGGGAATGGTACGCCTAAAAGACCGTATTTTGCCATTTTTTCTACAGTCTCAACAGGGAATCTGTGTTCCTTGTCGATATCCGCAGCTAAAGGTTCAACCTCTGTTACGGCAAACTCTCTTACCATTTTTCTTACGAATTCTTGCTCCTTCGTTAGTTGAAAGTTCATGTACATGCCTCCTTAATTACTAATAACGTTTTTAATCATATCCTTGCTGTGTTTATCACAGCAAGTCGTTATGTTTGTAACAATCTACATTACCCATTAAAACATTTTTTAGTGGGTATTTCAAGTTGTTTTTAAGCAAATTATTCATATTTATTTCAATTATAAATTTTGCCTGTATTTGTACGGCATTTATGACAAGTTTATGATTAATGCCACACAATTCTATTTATTTTACTTCTCTTTCAGACGTCCCGTCCTGTAGGCCTTTACAAGCTCTTTGAGCTCGTCTACCTCCTGCTGGAGCTCCTTGCCGAGGTCCGTATCCTTTACGAGCATTCTCTTTTCAAGGGTCTTGACAGTTCTGATAACAGGCGAATGGAACTCCTGTGTACCATCCGGCTGAAGAGGACTGTACGGCTTGTGCTCCGCGAGCGCCATGAATCTCGAATTGAATATGAAAGTATACCCTGCTATACCGGTCTGTTTCTGATAAGCTTTTGACATACCGCCGTCGATGACTATCAGTTTGCCTCCGCCTTTGACAGGACTTTCACCATCTTTGATCTTAACAGGTACATGTCCGTTGAGTATTATCGAATTCTTCGGGTCGAGACCGAATTCCATGAGAATCTTTTCACATATGTCTTTTCTGTTTATGAGTTTGTAATACGGCACCGTATGCTCTTTATGCGTCTTCTTGTCTGCGACGAAGCATCTTTCAAAAGTCGTCATCTGATCTTTACCGAAAAGCGGCGACTTCTTGCCGAGCCACAGATACCACATAAGATCTCCGGACCTGCCTGTCTCTCCGGACTCGTCAGGACTGAAATAAGCCTTTCTGAGCTCCGAATCCAGGAAGTCCATATACGCTTTGCCGGATGCCGTCACGCCGTTTACAGTACAGTTTTCAAAATTACCGTCTTCATCCATAGGTATGCAGCCGTGGAACATCAGGTTTCCGTTCACTATAGTGTAAAGCGCACCGTGGCTGTACATGAACTTTATGTGAGCCTGCAGCTTTTCACTCTGGACAAAAGACGCCTCGAGCGCGTTGAGCACATTGACCTCGTCTTCTGTAAGCCTGTACGGATCATCCGGATCTATAGTAGGGAAGTTCGTGTCTCTGAGAGGGAAAACCCCGTCTCTGAGCTGGACAGTGCCCTTTTCATAATCGATCTTATCGAGCAGCAGACGGTTTTCCAGGCCGTATTCCGGATGTGCCATTATCCTCTGCCCCTCCACCTTGAACTGGCAGATGGAGATCGCCTTGTTCATCTTCGCAGCGAGCAGATCGTCTATCGGGTCGAACTTGTTCTCCTCGAGCTTCTTCGGCATGAAGAATTCACACGGATCATCTCCGTATATCTTCTGAGCCATCGACGCCAGCGGTCTCAGGTTGATGCCGTAGCCGATTTCAAGCATGTCGAAATTATTGTAACTGATATTCATCCTGAGAACATTTGTCATGCACGCCCAGTTTCCTGTAGCTGCGCCCATCCATACGATATCGTGATTTCCCCACTGAAAATCCACATCGTGATACTCCATCAGGAAATCCATTATCGCGTCCGGATGCGAACCTCTGTCCCATATATCTCCGATGATATGCAGCCTGTCCACCGCAAGGGAGCTAATGACATCTGTGAATGCTATTATAAAGTCCTCAGCTATGCCGCAGTCGACGATCGTCGCTATGATCTGACCGTAATAATTTCCCTTGTTGGCTTCGTCTGCGGTGTGCAGCAGTTCGTCCAGTATATAGGCATATTCTTTCGGCAGCCTTTTTCTTATCTTTGATCTTGTATATTTGTTCGTAACGGATTTACAGACCATGACCAGTCTGAAAATAGAAATCTTACACCACTTGTCGAAATCTTCCTCGCTCTTTTTTCTTCGCTTTATCTCCGCTTCAGCGTTATATATGAGAGCCGCGAGTTCATCTCTCTCGTCTCGTGTGAGATCAGGTCCGAAAATCTCTTCTATCTTGGACCTTATGACACCTGACGCACTTTTCAGCATGTGTATAAAAGCTTCATGTTCGCCGTGCAGGTCACTTAAAAAATACTCTGTTCCTTTAGGCAGCGAAAGTATCGCATTCAGGTTGACGATCTCCTCCGTTGCCGCTTTTACATTTGGATATTTCTTAGACAGATGCCTAAGCAAATGCTGGTCAATCATGACACATCCTCCTCATTTAATTCATTCTCTGTTATTATACAACATAATGAGGAGTTTTGAAACATGTTAATGCATCCGGCTGTATGCTCATCACGAACGAAACACTGACTCTGTAATGCAGTGCCTTTTTCGCCACTTTTACACCCGCCGACGCGATCAGGCCCATCGAATTATCTCCTTGAATTATTTTCCTCTATCCTTCTGATTTCACTGAATATCAAATTTTCTGTCGTGTTTCTCTGCTTCCTTGCCCCGAATAAACTGACACATTAAAGGCTGTCCTGCTTAACTGCCATGCCCGCCCTGTGAATATCTGTAACTATCTCAGACAGTATTTCAGAATAAAAAAACGCCGGACAGGCAGCAGGCGTCTCAGCCTGCCATCTTATCCGGCTATTATTTCCTTTGAAGAAATCACCCTCCGATGAACGGGTAAAAGCTTGCTATCCCAGTAATACCAATGGACAGCAGGCTTTTTCGTCAATCAGGTGTCAAAGACGTGATCATACAGCTACTAATTTATCACAGCCATAATCATCCTTCACAGCTGCTTCCGATATCACCTCGTTTTCCAGATCCTTTTTTATCATCTCTATATCTCTTTCCTTTGGTTCTCCGTAACCTCCTCCCCCCTGGGTGATCATAGTTACTGTGTCGCCTGCTTTCATTGGATAATTATCGAACATCGTCATCAGATATTGGTGATCTTTCGTATATCCTCCAATAACTTTCTCTTTTTCTGTGCCCATATTCAGTATCACCGAACTCGGTTTTCCGTCCTTGCCTCCACATACACCCGGAGGTCCAAATCTGCTTCTGCCCATGCCTACATTCATGGTAGCATTCTGCAGCAATTTCCAGCTTACTTTGAGCCCCAGTCCTCCTCTGTATTTTCCTGCCCCTGCAGAATCAGTTCTGAATTCTCTTTCTGTGCATATCACCGGATACAAAAGCTCCATCTGTTCGGGAGTAAAATCCATGCAATTCCCATGCCTGCTGTATGTCGCATTCATACCATCTCCAAACGGAGTTCCTCCCCAGCCGCCAGGAGGCAGTTCTCCAAATGTGTCTGAAACACCCTGACGAGCATCTACGATCCCCCATGATATAGGATTGCAATCCGCATAAGGCATTCCTACTATCTTTTCCGGTATAGCCTCTTCGAGACACATCCATATCAAATCTGCGACCTTTTCGCTTGTTATCAGATTTCCATAATATACCGGTGCAGGCCATCTTGGATTGAATACTGTATTTTCAGGCACTACAATATTTATAGGTCTGTACATACCTGCGTTCGGAGGAGCATCAGGATCAAGGAAAAACTTCAATCCGAAATACACTCCGGAGCATGTTCCCGCCAGAGGATAATTCACAGGACCATCTACCGTAGGGCTGCTCCCCGTCAGGTCGACAGTAATATCTTCATCCTCTATAGTCACAGTTGCCTTGACATAAATAGCTTCGTTATTTACACCGTCAGCATCTATATAATCATCCGCTGTGTATACTCCGTTCGGCAGGTTGGCAATGGCTGCTCTTGTCCTGCGTTCCGTATAATCAAGAGCTTCTTTCATACAGGCTCTTACTGTCTCTTCGCCGTATTTTCCCACAAGCTCGAAAAAATATTTCTCCGCTGTATTAAGCGCTCCCATATGTGCTCTTATATCCCCGTCTATAAAATACGGCGCGCGTGTATTGTTTCTTATGATATCTATAAGCCACGTTACAGGCTCTCTGTTTACAAATATTTTCGTAGGCGGAAGACGTAACCCTTCTTCTGCTATATGAACTGCTGTCGGAGATTCTGAAGATGCTGCTTTTCCTCCCATATCCTGCCAGTGCCCTCTGCTGCAGGCATACGCTATAAGTCTCCCCTCCCAGAACAGCGGTGTAACAAACGTTACATCCATATTGTGAGTACCTCCCCGATATGGATCATTCAGGATGACCACATCTCCCTCATTGAAATCGTTTTCAAAAGCTTCTACTGCAGCATTCACACAGTGATGCATGGCTGCAAGATGCACGGGAACATTTGTAGTCTGCCCTATCAGATTTGCCTTGTCATCAAACAACGCATTTGAGAAATCCACCTGGTCGTACATAATAGGTGAAAAAGAGATCTTCTGCAGCGTCTGCGACATCATCTTGGTTATATAATCAAAAGTGCTTCTCACTACTTCGAATGTAATAGGATCCAGTTTTCTTTTCATTATATGCCTCCTTCCTGCTCTGCTTCAATTATCAGGCTCCTGGTACTTTCATCCACTCTGCATATCTTGCCCGGCGGTATTATCGTCGAAGATTTTTTTTCTCTTATTATCGCAGGACCACAAATAGTGATATCGCTTCCTGTAAAATCCCTCTGATATACAGGCGTCGATGTTTCAGCATCATCAAAGTATGCCTTTACAAGCTTTATGTCAGCATCAGAGTCTGATATATATGCATCCTGTATATTTATTTCTTCTGCAATAACGCCTATAACCGTTGTCCTTAATTTCGTGATCTCCACCTCGCTTCCAGGGTCATTTACAAAGTATATTTTCTTGTGTGCGGCATGAAAATCCTTTTCAAGCTTTTCTACTGTTTCTTCAGTAATGAGATCAGCTTCACACTCTATTTCCAGTTCGTAGCTCTGACCTTTGTACCTCATGGAAATAATATGCTTTATGACTTTTTCTTTGATCGGAACATCCTGTGAAAGCAACAGTGCCGTACCTTCTGCGTCCATATCTGCAAATGCCGTGTTTATATCGTTTATGTCAAGTTTATACAGACTGCTGTAGAAAAAACGCTCCACTTCGTTATGAAGATCCATATTGATATCGCCGTATGCACAAAGATTGCCCGGTTCCGGAGGCACTATAACCACAGGAATTCCGACTTTTTCCGCACATGCTGCCGCATGCATCGATCCTGCTCCTCCGAATGCCGAAAGCACAAAATCTCTCGGATCTCTTCCTTTTCCTATCGTTATCTCTTTTACAGCATTCGACATATTCTGGTTTACTATTTCAAGGATCCCTTTCGCAGTTTCCAGCATTCCAAGCCCGATCTTTTTTCCCAGCTCCTCTATACTTGCTTTTGCCGCTTCGATATCAAGCCGCATATCTCCGGCAAGGAATTCCTCTTCATCCAGATATCCCAGCACCAGATTTGCATCACATACCGTTGGTTCGGTCCCGCCAAGCCCGTAGCATACGGGGCCCGGATATGCACCCGCACTTTTGGGACCGACTTTCAGAACTCCGCCTGAATCCACCCATGCTATACTTCCGCCGCCGGCTCCGATTGATGTTATCTCAATTAGAGGTATAGGTACAGGCATGTCCCAGTCTACTTCAAAGTCTGAAGTCATAAACGGTTTACCATTTTCTATTATTGAAATATCTGTGCTCGTTCCTCCCATATCAAAAGTGATGATATCTTCATGTCCTGAAACTTTCGCTATAGAGAGCGCACCTACAACACCTCCTGCAGGACCTGACATAAGAAGTGTTTCCGGTTTCGTTCTTACAAGTTCTGACGTTATCGCTCCTCCGTTAGACTGTACCAGCAGCAGTTTTCCACCAAATCCTTTTGCCCTTAAACGATCTTCCAGGTTTTCTATATACCGGCTTACAAGATGATAAAGTGCAGCATTTATTATTCCTGTTGTAAATCTGCCGAGTGCACCGATATCAGGCAGTATGTCTGCTGATGATACTATATATGTTTCCGGAAGTTCCTCTTTTAAGATCTCTGCAGTCCTGTGTTCATGCTCTTTATTCACATATGAGTTCATATATCCTACGCATACGGTCTTTATGTCTTTTTCTCTGATTTTTTCTGCAACCTGACGTACCTGCTTTTCGTCAAGAGGTATCAGAATACCCCCGTCTTTATCGATCCTCTCTCTTACTGTAAACCTATTGCACCTCGGCACTATAGGCTCAGGCTTTTTCTGATATGGGTCATACAGAATTTTCCGGTGAAACCTGCCGATTTCCACAAGATCCCGCATTCCATCAGTAGTGACGAACGCAGTATCTGCATATGCTTTCATTATCATTGCATTGGTTGCCACAGTTGTTCCATGCACGATAAGAGTAATATCTTCATGCCTTATTCCGGCTTTCTCTATTACATCCATAACACCATTGGCATAATTCTCCGGTGTCGATGGTGTGCTGATGCAAAGAGATTCGCCTGTTTCTGTTTCATATGCAAACAGATCGGTAAAGGTCCCTCCTATGTCTATTCCTACTTTATATGTCATATCTTATCCTCCTTATTAACAAATAACAGCCTATCACCGACAGATTGGCAAAAATAAATCCATCAAAGTTTCGAAAGTAATTATTGAAATTATAAAATCAAGCCTCAAAAATCACTTCACCATTTTTTATCGTATATAAAACTTTCATATCGTAAAGTTCTCTGCTGTCAGGGTAATCATACGGATCTCTGTCTATTACAACGATATCTGCAAGCTTTCCTATTTCAAGACTTCCTTTGATATCTTCCGCTGCTGCTGCATAAGCTGCATTTGTCGTATACATTCTCAGCGCATCTGTTACCGAAATGTTCCTTATCGGATTATCACCGTTGACACAGGCAGCTATATCGACAAGCGGTTCTATTGCTGTGACAGGGCAATCCGAACCTCCGCAGATAGTTATCCCTGCGTCTATTATTCTATTGAAAGGATCCCATCTGTCAGCGCGTTCCCGTCCGAGAATCATTGCAAACTCTCCGCCATCTTTTTTGTCCCATGTGTATGTAAAGCCCGGCTGCATCGAAATAATAAGATCCAGATCTGCCGCCATTTTAATCTGCTCATCTGTAGGAAGGCAGAAATGTTCTATTCTATGCCTCAGATCTTTCTTTCCCTGTTCATTTATCACTCTATGATACGTCCATATCAGCTGATCTATCGCACGCTCTCCTACTGCATGCAGCGTACACTGCATTCCGGCTTTATGCGCTTCTGAAATAACTCTGTATACTTCTTCATCAGTATGATACAGAACTCCTCTGAGTGCCGGAGCTGTAACAAAAGGTTCAAAATTTGCCATTGTATATTCAAAAAGCGCTCCATCTAAAGTCAGACATCCGCCTACTCTAGGCAGTCCCTTATCTATGGCTTTCTGCACATCCCATGTCTGATAGAACACAACCATGTCTGTCTTAAGTCTGTCACTTCTCTCAAGAATAAGATCAAGATCTCTATCATCTTTTACGAACTGTCCGAAAAGACCATGTATAGTAGTTGCTCCTTTTGATGCCGCATAATCCGCACAATCCTCTATGACTTTCCAAAGTTCATCATCTGTCAGCGATCCCAGAATATTAGCAGTTGCAAGAAAAGAAGATTCATCCGACAAATACACTCCACTTATACCCCCATCTTTTTTCTCAACTCCAGGGTAATCGTCCGGCACGTCTGCAATCTCTATTCCTGCAGAATTTGTCGCACAGCCATGAAGAGTTGCGGCAAAAATAACCACTTTATGCCCATTGCATATTTGATCCAGTTCCCATCTGTCCGGATAGCGGCCTTCTTCTATATTCTGCGGGACATAATTCACCCCGTATATCCAGCCATTTCCTTCTTCACCAGAACATTTTTCCCTTAATACCTCCAGTACTTCATTTATATTACGGCAATTCTGCAGATCCACCCCGTTTAAATTTATGCCTGCATTTAAAACATGCACATGGCAGTCTGTAAGTCCCGGGAGAACTGTTGCACCATCAGCATCTAAAATCCTGTCCGCTTCGCCATTGAAATCACCCGTGCCTATATCGTTTATTTTTCCTTCTTTAACAGCCAGCCAGTTATACTTACTGAGTTCCGGATTCATAGAAATAATATTTGCATTTTTTATTATCAAATCATATTTCATGCTGCTCTCCTTTCTAAAATCAGGCGTTCATAAAATCATCTGTAAAAAGAGTTATGAACGCACTGAACAATCACCTGCCTCTGCTATGCTATGTTCTATATAGCTTTTCTGCTTCGTGGCTCTTTATAATTTTTAAGGACCTCAAACATCTCGTCTACATGGCTCTGTTTGCCAAATATGAGCCCGCATATTACCACAGCAAGTGTATTGCATACGAGACCTATAAAGCCACCGGTCCAGCCTCCTGCCCATGCAATCGCCTGCGGATAAAATATACCTATCACAGCCCAGAAAGAACCGATTGCAAAGCCTGAGATGGCTCCCTGCAGGTTTGCCTTTTTCCAGAACAAGCCAATGAACACAAGAGGAAAAGCCTGAACACAGCAATCATAGATTGCAATTACGAAGTACATAAGCTGTGCTACTTCAAACATCGAAATGATCATCGCAACAACACCTACACCTATCGTTGACAGCCTTGCGATTTTAAACAGTTTATCTCTACCCATTTTAGGAAAGAGAGGCGCAACGATATCTTTCGAGATCACTACCGCAAAGCAATTCATAAAAACAGCGATAGAACTCATGCTTGCAGCAAGACCCAGTACACCTAATATTCCCAGTCCTACAGGTCCGCCAAACTTTTCGGCCATCCAGAAACTTGTCTGTTGAGAGTCTTCCGGAAAACCTTCATTGAAACTCGCACCCAGTCCCAGAGCCATTACCAGAAAGCCCATCAGGATTCCCAGTAAAGGAGCAAACAGTACTGCTTTTTTAGTAGTTCTCGGACTGTCCGTCATATATAGCCTGTAGAACATTCCCGGAAGAACAAAACCGCCGACACCACATGTGATGATTACAGATGTCCAGAATGGGGCACCGTTCGCTCTGATCGACAGTAACTGCGGCTTGAATTCCTCAACAAGTGCATACAAATCAAAAATGCCTCCATAAGCCTTATATATCAGCCAGTATATGAACAGGACACCTACCACTCCCATAGTTATACCTTGTACCAGCCCTCCAACGGCGGTCCCTCTTGCTCCACCGAAAAAGGTATATGCTGTTACAAAGCCTGCACCGATTATAATAGCCGCTTCGAAACCTACAGTATAATATGTGGCTGCATGTACCATATATCCTAATGCTTTTATTTCAACAATCAGCCAAGGCGCATAGAAAATAAACAGTATAGTCATGAATATCCATCTGAATTTCTGACTGCCATATCTTTTGGCGATATAATCACCTTCTGTTTCCAGTCCATATTCCTTACCCCATATCCATACCGGTCTTGCCTCGTAATACTGTATTATGCATGCTACTGTGGAATATATGATAATGTACTGTGCAAACACACCTGTGTCGGCAGAGGTAGCGACCCATCCGACATATACAGCTCCTACATACCATGCACCTACAACAGAAAAGGCATTGAGGAAAACCCCGAAAGATCTGTTCCCTACAGCATATGTCTCTAAATCAATCTGTTTTTGAGTGGAAACTTTAATGATACATGCATTTAGCACGAAATACCCTATCATTATGGAAATCGTTATAACTGCATCTGGCATCATTTTTCACCTCCTTCCCCACTGTCTTCTTCAAAATTTGCCCTTTCCTCATTTTCGAATTTTCCTTCGATAACGAAAAAGGTGATCAGACCTATACATATCATTACCGGTGCAAGTAAAATACAGAACTGTGAGCATGGCAGTCCAATAATATGCGGGTCTATTACATCAATCACGTCAAGAAACGGCGGAAAAGTTATGAACAATACCCATATGGAAAAATATATTGCCATAACTATATATAGCTTTACTCTTTTTTTCGACATAATACTCTCCTTTCTTCTGCTTATCAGACAGTTCATTTTTAGACAAAACGGCTTTCTAAAACTGATTTCACCCCCTTCCATTCCTGCAGACATTTCCCCATTTAGCTTTACACCTTTGATACTCTGCAAAATATATCATAATATATTGAATGTTCTTGAAATCGTATATACTCATATGATAGTATTAGTCCAACAAACGACAACCACCCTTCGTAGTATTTTTTAACTGGCTATTAGCTTTTGGTTGTAGACATGTACTACCTAAAGGAGGTTCATAATCATGCTGAACCATACAGAATGGAATAAATTTGTTAAAATAATAGAGCAATTATGGCTTCCCGTAAACGACAACACTTTTAAAGAAAATGTGCTGAAGCTGATAAAAGAAATCATACCATTTAATCTTGCGGGGTTCTGTTACTACAAGGAATTTGCAGACTACCACGAGGCTGTGATCGAAAATTATATAATGGTAGGCGATTTCTGCAACGAATTTATGGACGAACACAAGTACATGTATGACAATATATATGGCAAATACGACTATACAAAATGGCTTCTGGGATCAAAAGAATCAGTCGTTTGCAGAGAATCTGATATTGTCAGTTCGCAATTTCGTGACAAATCCAAATTCTATACCCTTTTTCTTGAGCCAAGAAATCTCATTTACTGTATGGACTGTTATATAATAAACGAAGCAATACCCCCACACATTCTCTTCTTTTACAGAGATACTGTATCCGGAGATTTTTCTGATAAAGAACTGTATATGCTCAACCGGCTGATGCCACATATAGAGGGGCGCCTTGTTCTTGAAGCTTTCCATTCAAATCAGCAGAACGAAACTGATAGCTTTTCATTTTTTCTAAAAAAAACCTATCAGCTCACGCCCAAAGAAATCGAAATTGCAAGATTGATAAAAAACGGCAGTAACAATCAAGAGATAAGCAATATATTATCTATCGAGATATCTACCGTAAAAAAACACATAACACACATCCTTGAAAAAACGCATGAAACGGACAGATTAAAACTCATAAAACTCTTTAATCTGCACGAATAGCATTATCTGCGACCGTCATTCCTTCCGCAGATGCCAAGGATCGGACCATTTAGGCGATAAATAGCAAAACAGGGAATACTTTTTACGGTATTCCCCATTTTTTACGCTTTATTATATATCCGGCTTTCAGCCTCAAAACTCCCGAACCCGTTGCGCTCTCAGCCTTTATTCCTGAGTTCGCCGAGATCATAAGGCGTATCCTGGTAAACGTAATAATTGAGCCAGTTGCTGAAAAGCAGGCTGGCGTGACTCCTCCATCTGAACAGGATATCCTCTTCCGGATCGTCATTCCTGAAATAATTCTTAGGCACATCGATCTTGAGCCCTTTGTCCACATCTCTGAAATACTCTCCCGCCAGAGTGCCCTTGTCGTATTCCTGGTGACCGAGCACGAATATCTGACGGCCGTTTTCCGTCGATATGATATGAGGCCCGACTTCCGGCGAATCAGCCAGTATCCTGAGTTCAGGATGCTTTTCGATATCCTCTCTCAGCACCTCCGTATGTCTGGAATGCGGCGCGTAAAACACCTCGTCAAATCCTCTCATCAGCGGATTATGCGGTCTTACGACTTTATGCTCGAACACTCCGAACACCTTCTTATCAAGCAGATGCTTGTCTATTCCGTAGTGATAGTACAGGCTCGCCTGTGCCCCCCAGCAGATGAACATGCTGCTGTATACGTGAGTCTTCGCAAATTCAAAGATCTCGCACAGCTCCTTCCAGTAGTCGACCTGCTCATACGGCATCTGTTCCACCGGAGCTCCCGTGAGTATCATTCCGTCAAAATAATCATCCTTGATTTCATCGATCGTCTTGTAGAACGAATCCATATGCTCCTGCGATATATGCGTGGACTCATGCGAATCCATCGTCACCAGCGTCATCTCCACCTGCAGCGGGCTGTTTGAAAGCACTCGCGCGAGCTGGGTCTCCGTCGCTATCTTCGTAGGCATCAGATTCACTATTACGATCTTGAGAGGTCTGATATCCTGCGTCACCGCACGACCTCTGTCCATCGTGAATATATTCTCGCTCTGCAGCGCCTCCGCTGCAGGCAGCTCGTTAGGTATTATCAGTGGCATTGGTTTATCTCTCCCCTTTCACTATCTCAGCCTTCCTGTTCTATTTCAAAGCCTGCTCTATATCGGCGATCAGATCCTCTGCATCCTCGATACCGCATGAAAGTCTCACCAGATCAGGGCTGACACCTGCATCTGCAAGTTCCTCATCCGTCATCTGTCTGTGCGTCGAGCTTGCCGGATGCAGACAGCATGTCCTAGCATCAGCAACATGAGTCTCTATAGCAGCGACCTTGAGCTTCTGCATGAAGTCCTCAGCAGCAGCTCTGCCGCCCTTTACACCAAAGCTCACTACTCCGCATGAACCGTCAGGCAGATATTTCTTCGCGAGTTCATAGTCATCATCACCTTCAAGACCGCAGTATTTTACCCATGCGATCTTCTCATGATTCTTGAGATACTGTGCGACCGCCAGACCATTCTCAGCATGTCGCTTTATCCTCACGTGCAGGCTTTCCAGCCCCAGATTGAGGAGATAAGCATTCTGCGGCGACTGTATCGACCCGAAGTCCCTCATCAGCTGAGCCGTAGCTTTCGTTATGAACGCGCCCTCGAGGCCGAATCTCTCCGTATATGTAACTCCATGATAGCTGTCGTCAGGCTCGCATAATCCCGGGAACTTGTCCGGATACTTCGTCCAGTCGAATTTCCCCGAATCCACTATGCATCCGCCGACTCCCGCGCCATGTCCATCCATGTATTTCGTAGTCGAGTGAGTTACGATATCTGCACCGAACTCAAACGGTCTGCAGTGTACCGGCGTCGGGAAAGTATTGTCGATTATGAGCGGCACACCATGCCTGTGTGCAGCATCTGCGAATTTTTCTATATCGAGAACGACCAGCGCAGGGTTCGCGATAGTCTCGCCGAAAACAGCCTTAGTGTTCGGTCTGAAAGCGGCATCCAGCTCTTCTTTCGTCGCATGAGGTGAAACGAATGTGAACTCAACGCCCATCCTCTTCATCGTCACCGCGAACAGATTATATGTACCGCCATAGATCGCTGATGATGCAACGACATGATCTCCGCATGATGCGATATTGAACACAGCGTAGAAATTGGCCGCCTGGCCTGATGACGTCAGCATCGCAGCCGTTCCTCCCTCGAGAGACGCTATCTTGGCTGCCACATAGTCATTCGTCGGATTCTGCAGCCTAGTGTAAAAGTAGCCCGGTGCCTCGAGATCGAACAGCTTTCCCATGTCCTGGCTCGTATTATATTTGAACGTCGTGCTCTGTATGATAGGGATCTGTCTCGGTTCCCCGTTTCCGGGTCTGTATCCGTCCTGCACACATTTAGTTCCTATTCCCATTGTTATGTTTCCTTTCTCCTAGTAAATATTCAGCTTTTATGATTCTACACTATTTTAATACAGAATTCAAATATTCTGCCTGTCCTTCCCTGTACAAATTGCCCCCGTGGCTGTCGAGCACTACAGTCAGCGGCATATCCTCGACATACAGCTTTCTCACGGCTTCAGCGCCCAGATCGTCAAAGGCTATCACTTCTGCCGATCTTATCTGCTTTGCCATCAGCGCAGCCGCTCCTCCTATCGCCGCAAAATACACAGCACCGTTGCGGACCACCGCATCCATCACCGCTTCGGATCTCTGCCCTTTGCCTATCATGGCAAGCTGCCCCAGATCGAGCAGCGTCGGCGCGTATGCATCCATCCTGTAGCTCGTCGTAGGGCCTGCCGATCCTATGGGATGCCCCGGTTTTGCAGGCGTCGGCCCCACGTAGTATACCATTGAATTTTCTATCTCAAAAGGCGGTTTTTCGCCGCGTTCGAGCATTTCCACGATGCGCTTGTGAGCCGCATCTCTCGCTGTGTACACAGTTCCTGTGACAAGTACGCGATCACCCGCCCTGTATTCTCTGACTTTTTCTTTTGTAAAAGGTTCTGCAAGTCTGTATTCCATCGTATGGATCCTTTCATTACATAGATTTTCGTTCTGCTGTCTTTTATGCAAAGTGCGCAGCCGGCTGCTCCGTCCGGCTTCTGCAGCTTTTCCTAGATCACGGCTTCCTTGTGCCTGCTCACATGGCAGTTCACGTTGACTGCCACCGGCAGCCCTGCGATATGCGTAGGCGCCGTTATGATCTTTACGGAAAGCGCAGTCGTCTTTCCGCCGAAGCCCTGAGGGCCTATCCCCAGACAGTTTATACGCTCCAGCAGCTCACGTTCCATGTCACGATAATATTCATCATCATTTTCCCTGTCGACAGGCACAAGCAGCGCTTTTTTGGCCATCAGTGCAGCCTTGTCGAACGTTCCGCCGATGCCGACTCCAACGACTATAGGAGGGCACGGATTGGCTCCCGCTTCACTGCAGGTCTCAACGACAAAGTCCTTCACTCCGTCCTCGCCCGCTGACGGCGGCAGCATTTTTATCCGGCTCATATTCTCCGATCCGAATCCTTTCGGTGCGACTGTTATCTTCACTTTGTCACCCGGCACGATCTCGGTATTTATATACGCAGGAGTATTGTCCCCAGTGTTTTTACGTCTCAGAGGATCCTCTACTATCGACTTTCTCAGAAACCCTTCGGCATATCCCCTGCGCACGCCTTCATTTACAGCATCCGTCAGATCCCCGCCTGTCAGGTGCACATCCTGCCCTATCTCCAGGAACACGCATGCCATACCCGTATCCTGGCACAGAGGGAATACGCCTTCTTCAGCTATCGCTATGTTTTCCTCGATGCTGGAAAGTATGTCCTTTGCGACAGGCCAGCTTTCCTCATCGAGTTTACGGCTTATACAGCTCTTCAGATCGTCCCCCAGGTAATGGTTTGCCTCTATGCAAAGCTCCGCTATCTTGTCCTCAATGATCTTTACATCTATTTCTCTCATCATTCACACTCCCTGATTTTCTGCATGTCTTCTCAGCCGTAGATACGATCTATCTCCGCTTTCGTCTCTGCCAGTATGCCGTCCACGTCCATTCCGACTACGTCGAGCATCTCAGCCTTGTGGCATACCACATCATTTACGCTGTACAGCCCTCTGCACACGGCATCCACATAGTCGAACCCGAAATTGCTGTCTCCTATCGGGCCGCCTGCAGTAGTGACATATATCACTTTTTTCACATTGCCGAGTCCCTCAGGTATCCCCTCTTCGGTATAGTGGAACGTGAGCCCGTTCACCGATATCGCCTCTATATAAGTCTTCACCATCGCAGGGAACGAAAGATCCCAGTACGGCGCAGCCATGACCATGACGTCAGCATCTCTGAACTGTCTGGCATATTTGAACATGTCATCCGAAAAATCACCTGCACCTGCCAGGCGATCGCGCTCCTGCAGCCTTTCCAGATCGAGGTTCTTTATATCCTCAGCTCCCAGATCCAGCTCTTCGACATTCCCTTCAAGCTTGGACAAAAGATGTCTCGCCAGTATCATCGTACGCGATTCAGGCCTTACACAGGCATTCACAAATAAGATCTTTTTCATTTTGTCACCTCGTTTATCACTTCCGGCACAGCATCATCAGCGCCGTTTACACGCTGCACAGCATGCCGGTTTTCATCAGTCCGGTACTTTATTATACACTATCATGGTCATAGTTTCGAAGTTTTATCATAAACTTGTACAAATAAATTTTTAGGAGTTTGTACAATGAGACAAAAATTCAGACATCGCCGTAAAACGTCAAAGAATCTGAAAGCCGCGCTCGATATGGCTGCGAACCTTTTAAGGCTGCCGTTCGTTCGCCCTGTCCTGATCATAACAGCTGCAGTATGCCTCCTGATGATCGTTCTGCCATGGGCAGTCGTCATGTTCACACCGGAAAAACCCGAAAAGGAAAAGGTCCTGCTGCCGGAAGCCGGATTCGAGCTCAAGGAAGTACCTTCCGATATCACGATATACCGGACCGCCTCAGGAACTGCTGAAACTATCGATTTTGAAGACTATGTAAAGGGCGTGGTTTCCGGCGAAATGCCGTCTACCTTTCATATAGAGGCGCTCAAGGCACAGGCCGTCGCTGCGCGCACTTATTCGCTTGCCCGGGTCCTCAGCGCAGCTTCGGAAGGCAACCCTCAGGCACACCCGGCTGCGCCGCTTTGCGACTCCACGCATTGCCAGGTATACCGCAGTCCTTCGGAGCTCGAACAGCTCAAGGGCAGCGACTGGATGAAAGATGACTGGAAAAAGATCTGCCGCGCTACCGATGAAACTAAAGGTCAGCTGCTCTATTACAACGGTGAGCTCGTCGAGCAGGCGCTTTTCCACTCGTCGAGCGGAGGAAAGACGGAAAACTCCGAAGACGTTTTCGCGGCAGCAGTCCCGTATCTGACAAGTGTAGACAGCCCTTACGAAGAGAAAGCCACTCACAGAGAAGAAAAGCATGCCTTTACAGTGAGCGAGCTCGCATCCGCAGTAAAGAGCAGCTATCCCGGCACCGACTTCGGCAATATAACTGCAGACAGTATAAAGATACTGGACCGGAGCAGCGGCAATCGTGTCGCATCGATGCAGTTCGGCAGCGGTACGCTTACCGGCCGCGAAGTCAGAGAAGCTCTCGATCTTCCCTCAGCAAATTTCACAGTAGACATATCTGAAAACACCGTCACATTCACCTCGAACGGATCCGGCCACGGAGTCGGCATGAGTCAGTACGGCGCAGACGGCATGGCAGAAAACGGATACGGCTACAAAGAGATCCTCTCGCATTATTACAGCGGCACACAGGTATTCTGATACAGAAAAAACGCTATGTGATCTTCACTTTACAGCTTCTCACATAGCGTTTGTTTACGTGTCATTTAGTTCATTTAGTAATAGGTTCTATTTACCGCCGTGGCACCCACAGCCACAGCCTGATGTTTCCTCTTTCTTCTTTGAAGAAGAACAGCATCCTGAATCCGGGCAGCCGACGCATTTCACGCCTTTTCTCTTTGCCCTTACCAGGTAAGCTACTGCTGCACCTACAATAATTAAGATTATCAATCCGACGATAATATTTGTCATTATGCTGACGCCCCCGTTCCCTTAGCATGTAAGGAGTACTCTCTGTCGAAGTTCTGTCTTGCCTTGCGCGCGATCACAAATATGATAGCTGCCATGCACAGAATTGCGATAAGGCCAGGGATGAATGCTTCCCCGAGAGCTCCTGTTGTGAATAATGTTCCGAACTGGTATACCAGGAATGCTACGGTATATCCTGTTGCAAGCTGTAATCCAATAGCACTCCACAGCCATTTTGCGCTCTTCATTTCTGAGTTCATAGCACCGATCGCTGCGAAGCAAGGAGGTGTGTAAAGGTTGAACATCAGATAAGCCAGTGCTGAAACTGTAGTAAGTCCCATAGTGAGAGCAACTTCGTTTGCTCCGCCTGTCATAGCGAGTTCATCAGTGTCGATGAATCTGGTCAGTGAGTAAACTACAGCCAGTGTACCTACAACGTTTTCCTTTGCGATAAATCCTGTGATCGCTGCTGCTGCCAGCTGCCATACTCCGAATCCGAGCGGAATGAGGAGTACTGCGAAAGGCGTTGCGATCGATGCGAGGATCGATGTGTCTGCCGCACCTTCTTCCACTACCTGGAAGTGCCAGTTGAATGTCTGCATGAGCTGAACTACGCAGTTGCAAACCAGGATGATAGTTGCTGCTTTGATTATGTAAGCTTTTGCACGTTCCAGCATCGAGAAGCATGCTCTCTTAAGGCTAGGGATCTTGTATGCAGGAAGCTCCATGATGAAGAATGATTTTCTGTACTTATAGCCTGTAACCGCCTTGATGAGCAGTGCGCCCAGGAAGATGAGCAGTATACCTACGAAGTACATGAGCGGTGAAACCCATGATGATCCTGCAAAGAATGCACCTGCAAACAGTGCGATAACAGGGATCTTTGCTCCGCAAGGGATGAACGTAGTCAGCATTGCTGTCGCTCTTCTCTCTCTGTCGTCACGGATAGTACGGCTTGCCATGATTCCCGGGATTCCGCATCCTGTACCGATGATGATCGGAATGATGGATTTACCGGAAAGACCTACTCTCTTGAAGATCGGGTCCATTACAACGCTGACACGCGCCATGTAACCGCAGTCTTCCAGAAGTGCGATCAGGAAGTACATTACCATTACCAGCGGCAGGAAGCCTACTACGGCACCTACACCGCCGACGATACCGTCAGCCAGTATAGCCTGGAGCAGCGGCGAGCTGTTCTCCAGCAGTCCTGCTACGTATTCCTGGAACGTTTCGATCCATCCTACGATCCAGTCTGCGATGAGTGGTCCCAGCGCTGACTGTGAGATCCAGAACACTGCATACATAACTGCTGCAAATATGATGATACCTGCCACCTTGTTCGTAACAACAGCGTCGATCTTGTCCTGTGAGTTCTTTTCATTAGTATGTACTTCACGAGTCTCTACTTCTTTTACGATCTTGTTTACGAAGTCGAAACGCTTTCTGTCTTCTCTTTCTACAGCCTCCTTGTTGTGCAGATCTATGTCAGCCTGCAGATAAGGCGCTTTCTGACCGTTGCCGCAAAGCTCTACAGCTGCGTCTACCGCTTCTTTAAGACCAGTCTTTTCAGCTGATGTCGAAACCGTCTTGATTATAGGACAGTTCAGTTTCTTCGAAAGAAGCTCTGTATCGATCTTGGTATTCTGCTTTTCATTGATATCACTCTTGTTGAGCGCAACGATAACCGGGATCCCAAGTTCGAGAAGCTGTGTAGTGAAGAACAGGCTTCTGCTGAGATTTGTAGCATCTACGATGTTGATTATCGCATCCGGATTCTCATCTCTTACGTATCCGCTTGTGATACCTTCTTCCGGTGTGAACGGTGACATCGAATATGCACCCGGAAGGTCTACTGCGATGAGTTCCTCCTGGAAATCGTAAAATTCCTTTTTGATAGGACTTTCCTTCTTTCCGATGGTAACTCCGGCCCAGTTACCAACACGTTCATTTTCTCCGGTCAGGGCATTGTACATTGTAGTTTTACCACTGTTCGGATTGCCGGCAAAAGCAATTCTCATAAATTCCCTCCTATTTTTTAAAATATAGTAATCTTATTGTAATTTAATCAACACTAACTCAGTTAACCAGAGCTAACTAATACCCATAAAAAATAGTGATTCAAATCACTATTCTTTAATCAAAACAGCACTGGCTATTCCTTTATCTATATTGTATCTTCCATCTTTTATCGATACGGTGCAGCCTCCCTTGAGGTGTGCGATAACCGTGATCGGCTCTCCGCTGTAGCACCCGAGCGAAAACAGGAATGATTTGAGTTCTTCGTCATCTGTCTGGATGTCTTCAACAATATAATTTCTGCCAGCTGCAGCGTCATTTAAATTCATGGTAAGCTCCTTTTATCTGTCTGATCAGTTTACTAAGTCGGTTAATAAGACCTAACTTTGTTAGCTATAACTTACCACTTGTACGACATTTTGTCAACAACTTTTCGCCATAATTCTGGACTTATTTTGTGCCTTTTTACAATTGATTTTGCAAAGGTCTGCAGCTCTCTCTTCTTACAGAATTTTCATGAAAATCCGGCATTTTTTCCGCTTCTCAGGACTTACAAGCTGACGCCGGTCATGCTGCCCATGTCCTAGTAGTTCTCTGCCTTTATGCTGAAATACCCCTGCTGGTGATGGCACACCGGACATATCTCCGGCGCTTCCGCAGCCGTCACCTGATGTCCGCAGTTGCCGCATATCCAGATCCTCTCCTCGCTTCGTCTGAAGACCTCTCCGTTCCTGATGTTTTCCAGCAGCTTATTGTAACGATCCTCATGATGCTTTTCTATATCTGCGATCTGCTCCATCTGTTTTGCGATCTCCGTAAAGCCTTCCTCGCGTGCAGTCTTCGCCATATCGGCATACATGCTGCTCCATTCATAATGCTCGCCCTCTGCTGCTGACACCAGGTTTTCAGCTGTATTGCCCAGGCTCGCCAGATGCCTGAACCATATCTCCGCATGCTCTTTTTCATTATCCGCTGTTTCCTCGAAGATCCTTCCTATCTGGTGGTATCCTTCTTCTTTTGCTTTTGATGCAAAGATGCTGTATTTCGTTCTCGCCTGGGTCTCTCCTGCAAAAGCCATCATCAGATTGTCATATGTCCTGCTGCCCTTGAGTTCTTTCATATAAAATATCCTCCTGTCATCTGCATTTGACATTATTATCTGCAAAAGGACTGCTGTTGATACATAAAAAACGGGCAGCCGCGCTGCCCGTTTTTTATGCCTCATATATCATATATATTTCTTTCATCTATTATACCGGTATTCCAGATCTGTAAAACAGCTCCGCCTCAGTCCTCTACTCTCATTATGTTCGCACCGAGACTTCTGAGCTTTTCCACGAACTTCTCGTATCCACGATCCACGTGATATATCTGCGAAACTTCAGTAGTTCCTTCCGCAACGAGACCAGTCAGTACTACTGCTGCCCCTGCTCTGAGGTCTGTAGCTACGACCTGAGCTCCCTTGAGAGCTTTGCCTCCCGGGATCATCGAGCAGTTCCCGTCGATCTTTATGTTCGCTCCCATGCGGTTGAACTCGCCTACGTGCATGAACCTGTTCTCAAAAACTGTTTCTATCACGACGCTCGGCCCCTGTGCCACTGTCAGCAGAGCCATGAACGGCGACTGCATGTCGGTAGGGAATCCAGGATATGGCAGAGTCTTGATATCGGTAGAGATGAGCTCTCCCATATCGCCTCTCACACGAACGCCTTCCTCCGTCTGCTCTATATACACTCCGCATTCTCTGAGCTTGGCGATGACCGCCTTGAGATGATCCGGAACCACATTCTTCACAAGAACATTGCCTCTTGTCATCGCTGCTCCTACCATAAATGTTCCGGCTTCTATCCTGTCCGGTATCACATGATGCGATACGCCTTTCAGGTGATCGACGCCATCGATCTTTATGGTATCGGTTCCTGCACCTTTTATTCTTGCTCCCATCTTGTTTAGGAAATTGGCAAGATCTACGATCTCAGGCTCCTGCGCTGCGTTTTCTATAACCGTCGTTCCTTCCGCCAGCGCTGCAGCCATCATGATCACCTCTGTCGCACCTACGCTCGGGAAATCGAGATATATAGTGCTGCCTGTCATCTTCTCCGCACTTGCATCAACGATGCCACGGTTGAGCTGTTCCTCGTTTATCTTGACTCCGAGAGCCTTGAGCCCTTTCAGATGGAGCTCCACCGGCCTTTTTCCTATAGCGCAGCCTCCCGGCAGATGTATCACTGCTCTTCCGGTCCTCAGCAGCAGAGCTCCGAGCACCAGAATAGACGCCCGCATCATCTTTACGAGATCGAACGGCGCCTCATATGATATCTGCCCTCTGGCTTCTATTTCAACTGTATTCTGATCAAGCTTTTTATCTACAGAAGCACCCATGCTCTCAAGCAGCTGACACATGACGTCAACGTCTCTAAGCGCAGGCACATCTTTTATCACACATTTTTCTTCCGTTAAAAGTGTCGCTGCCATTATCGGCAGTACAGCATTCTTCGCACCGCTTATGGTCACTTCTCCCTGCAGCGGACCACTTTTCTGAACCAGGAATTTTGCCACTTTTTTCCTCCATAAATTCATATATGAAAATATTATACTTTGTTTACAGCAACATTTCAAGGTTTACACATGATTAAGGAAGAGGTCTGCAGGTTTTACACATAAGGGGAGCAAAACGTACTAACAAAACCTCTTCCTTTCTTTTATTGTTGCCATATGGATTTGTTTTAACGCAAAAAAAGGACAATTAAATTGTTCCTCTTTTGCGCCTTTATTAAGCTGCGGCTACAGTTCCTGTAACTCTTTGATACATTTACTGCACACATTTTTTCCTTTGATCTGCTTTATCCCGTCCGAACTTCCGCAGAACACGCATGCAGGCTGATATTTCTTCAGCATGATGGATTCACCGTCGACATATATCTCAAGCGGATCCTTGATGTTTATGTTCAGCGTTCTTCTAAGTTCTATAGGTAAAACAATTCTTCCCAGTTCATCGACTTTTCTTACTATACCTGTTGCTTTCATGGTTAAAACTCCTTTCAATACCCAGACCGTTCTAAACGTCTATATATTAAAGTGTATTACTGTACTCTGCTGCTATTTATCCTTCTCTGCGGTATTCCTGACAGAAATCACCGCTTTTGCGATCGCAGCTGCTGTTGATATTATATTCTGCTTACCGTTTATCGTTTCAGTTATATCCGAAACGGTGTCCGCAACATCACTTATGATGCCGTCGACATCTTCGCTGCGCTTGGCCGCTATATCAGTGATCACTTCAACATCCTTCAGCACCTCGTTCGTATGTTCCAGCGTCACCATAAGGCTCTTTAAAAAACGCACCACATATATAACCAGCACTACGACGGCAATGCACACGATTATAAGCAATAGCATCTTCAAATCAATTGTTACACTCATAGGCAATCCTCCCATACTTCCTATATTATCACATAAAATGGAAAATGCTTCAAGTACTTTTTCATACATTTTCAATCTGTCATCACACAAAAATTTTATCAGGTAGCAGACATCCTTTGAACATACTTTCTGCCCGTGTGAATATTTTTATGTAGAGGTGATAGATCATGATGAATTATATATGGGGAGCGATGCTCGTCGCAGGGGTATGCTTTTCCGTCGCAAACGGGAAAACATCCGAATTTACCGACAGCCTGATGTCGGGATGCACTGACGCTGTGCATTTCATAATATCTCTGGCAGGAATAATGGCAGTGTGGAGCGGACTTATGAAAATAGCCGAGGAATCCGGCCTGATAAAGAAGATCTCAGACGCGGTCAGCCCTGTCATGTCGTTCCTTTTTCCAAATGAGAAAAACGACCGCACTATGGGCATGATGATAATGAGTTTCATGGCCAATATCTTCGGAGCGGGCAACAGCGCAACTGTATTTTCCCTGAAGGCAATGGAGCTTCTGGACGAGGAAAACCCGACTCCGCTTTACGCCAGCAACGAGATGTGCATGTTCATGTCACTGTCGATGTCGATGATCCAGCTCGTCCCGATCACAGTAATCAAGGTACGCAGCGATCTGGGCTCCGCTCATCCCGAGGATATCATACTGCCTTCGATCATAGCAGGACTCATTTCTATGGCGGTCTCCGTGATCACCTGCAAGCTGTGTGAAAGGAGACACCGAAATGTCTGATGTGCTCAGCATCATGTCGACAGTATTCCTGCCGGTCCTGATCACAGTGATACTCGTGTACGGCATACGGACAAAGACTGCAGTCTATGATGTATTCATCGAAGGCGCCCGCGAAGGGCTACGCACCTGCTTTGACATACTCCCGTTCATAATCGGTATATTCATAGCCATAGAAACGCTGACATCTTCCGGAGCTATGGAATTCATAGAAAAGGCCGCCGCTCCGGTCTGCGAATTCTTTTTGATACCAAAAGAGCTGATATCCCTGATATTCCTGCGCCCTGTGTCCGGCAGCGGATCTCTCGTAGTCGCCGAAAAGATCATGGAAAGCGCCGGTGCAGATTCGTTCATCGGACGCTCCGCTTCAGTCATGGTTGGCAGCTGCGAAACGGTTTTCTACGTGCTGGCGCTTTATTTCGGCGTCACATCTGTGAAAAAAATGAGACACGCGTTCACAGCGGGTCTCATAGGTTATATCGCAGGTATTTTCGCCTCAGTCTATATATGCATGCTTATCTGAAAACATCCGAAATCACAGATGCCTTCCAGACTCATATGCTTATGTACAGGCTCATATCCTTTCATATATCTTCATTATTTCATCGCTATACTTTCCATCCGGTCCGTATACGCACAGCTCTTTCATCATGTGCAGCTCTTTCCCGCCTCCCGCCGTGCAGTGTATCAGCACGATATTCGGCAGTTCGCCGGCTCTCGGCACCACGAAGCGCACATCTTTCGGTTCCAGCACGTGTCTGCGGCAGCTGCAGAATATATCCACCAGACGCGATGGCCTGTGCACCATGAAAAAGTGCCCCTTTCCATTCAAAAGCACCGCTGCGGCTTTTACAAAATCATCTACCGAAGCGACCGTCTCATGTCTCGCGATGAATTTACTCGAACTGCTGCTCGGTATCCCGCCGCCTTTAGGAAAATACGGAGGATTGCACGTTACGATATCTATCTCGCGATTCCCGACGGTTTTCGGCGTAAGCTCCGCAACGTCCGACTGCACGAATTCGATCCTGGATCCGAGATCATTGAGGCTGCAGCTGCGCTTCGCCAGCTCTACGGCTTCCTTCTGAAGCTCGACTCCGATGAAATGCGCCGATTCATTTTTGCTGCTGAGTATGAACGGGATTATCCCGTTGCCCGTCCCCAGGTCCACTGCCGTCCTGAAGCTGCTGCACGTGCGGTATGCAAAGTCTGCCAGTATCACTGCGTCGATACCGTAACAGAAGCTTTCGCTTTCCTGTATCAGCTTCAGTCCGCCGAACCCGATGTCTTCTATTCTTTCCATCCGGTCTCCGTCAGTCTTTCATCAGTTCTTTTATTTCTCTGAGCACATCTTCTTCAAGATCCTCGAGATCATCAGTCTTCTTTTTGCTGTTTTTTCTGCCGAGGCGCTTTATTTCCGACTTTTTATAAGTGTAGATCTCAGTGCTCAGCTTTTCTTCTTTATCGTTTTCATTCTGCTTGTCTTTATTATCTTTCGCAGCCTTGTCTTTGCCTCCCTTTGCAGATTTTCCTCTGCCGCCGTCCTTAGCGTCCTTGTCCTTGCCGTTCTTGGCGTCTTTGCCGTTTTTCTGGTCCTTTTCCTTTGCCTTCGTACATTCTTCGACCACCAGCCTTGCCTTGACTGTACTCTCGAGTATGTTCACATCGGTCACGACTGCTACCCCGTCAGGAGTCTTTATCTTCTCACCGGTCGACGGCATGCCTTTTTTAAGATGTGTGTACACTTCATTCTCAAACTTGAGGCAACACATCAGCCTGCCGCATATACCCGATATCTTAGACGGATTCAGCGACAGGTTCTGGACCTTTGCCATCTTGATCGAGACAGGCTCAAAATCAGAAAGCCATGTGCTGCAGCACAGACCGCGCCCGCAGTTTCCCACGCCCCCGAGCATTTTTGCCTCGTCTCTGACTCCGATCTGCCTGAGCTCTATCCTCATCCTGAAAATAGCCGCCAGATCCTTTACCAGCTCTCTGAAATCGACTCTGCCGTCAGCTGTAAAGTAAAATATCACCTTGCTGTTGTCAAACGTGTATTCCACGTCGATAAGCTTCATGTCAAGCTTGTGCGCATTGACCTTTTCCTGACAGATCCTGAGCGCTTCTTCTTTTTTCGCAATATTTTCCTTATGTTTCTTTTTATCTTTTTCCGTCGCTATCCTTATTATATTCTTCAGAGGTGCGACCAGCTCCTTATCGCTCACTTCAGTCTCACCCATGGTGACTTTTCCGAATTCCAGTCCCCTTGCAGTCTCGACGATGACATTATCGCCTATACCCACATGAAATTCGCCCGGACTGAAATAGTAAAGCTTTCCCGCATCCTTAAACTTTATTCCAACTACTTTCGCCATTATCTATCCTCCGATTTTTATCAGTAAATCCTTTATCGCATATGCCGGTGAAACACCCTCTTTTATCCGTCTGCGGGCAGTTTCGGCAGCATGTATGTTTCTTATTATATCCTCATCCTTATAAAGGGATATGCCTTTGTTTCTGTTCACGATCATATTACGGAACGTTATCTGAAGACCGTCGAGCAGCGCCGCTGTCTCCTCTTTGTCTTTGAGCACATCCTCCACTTCTTTCTTCAGCCTGTAAAAAGGCTCACGATCGAGTGCCATCCCGGCTATCTTCTCTGCTTTCTCGAGCATAAAGCCGCAGCCGTCGTTCCCCGGATGGTTTATCCTGTATTTAACGCATCTGGACTGTATCGTCGGTATCAGGTTCTCCATATTTTCTGACAGCAGTATTATCACCGTTTTGCCCGGCGGCTCTTCCAGAGTCTTCAGCAGTCTGTTCTGCGCTCGCAGAGTCATCGTATCGCTGTTTTCTATCACGACGATATGCCTGTCCCCAAACGGCTTGCTTTTAAGGCTCTCCTGCATCCTGACTATATCCGCATCCTTTATCGAGCTTCCTGAAGCCTCGATATCGATCACATCCTCATGATTACCGTGATCGATCTTGCTGCATATGCCGCATCTGCCGCAGTTCTCTCCATCGTTGACAGGACATAGTATGCCCTTTATAAAGCTGTCTGCAAACGATTTTTTGTCTACATATCCGGGGCCTTCAAAAATGTATGCGTGTGATACGATATCATTTTCTATTATATTGTCCAGCCTGTCTATTAAATTCTTGTTCTCATCATAGTTCTGAAAATGCATTTTAATCCGTCCCGGCTTCCCGCTGCCCTGTATTCATCAGATTTTCCATATGAACCAGGATCAATCTTTCGATATCCTCTATCGTGCCGTCAGCATCTATTCCTATTATTCTTTCAGGAAATTCCTTTTCAAGCTTCTCATACCCTTTGGAAACCCTTTTGTAAAATTCCATGTTTTCCATCTCTATCCTGTCGAGCTCACGGTCCTTCATGCGGCTGCTGCTCACATCCGGTCTGACCTTCATCAGGAATGTGATATCCGGCATACATCCGTTTACGGCACACCTGTTTATGATCTCCACGCAATCTCCCAGCTGCCTGCCGCATCCCTGATATGCGATACTCGAATCTACGAATCTGTCGCATATCACGATCTTCCCCGCTTCAACAGCCGGAGCTATGACCTCGGTGACATGCTGCGCGCGCGATGCCGCATACAGCAGAGCCTCCGTCATATACGCCATATCCACATTGGACTTGTCCAGTATTATCTCTCTTATCTTCTCTCCTATATCCGTGCCTCCCGGCTCTCTGGTAAGAACGACTTCGTATCCTTTCGCTGTAAAAAACTCATACAGTTTCTTTATCTGCGTCGATTTGCCGGAGCCGTCCACTCCTTCAAAAGATATAAAATAGCCTTTTCTCATTTCTGTGATTCTCTGACTTTCTTCTTACTTTTTCTTGCTTTTCTTCTCTGCCTCTTGCTCATGCCTTTATGACTGCTGTCTTCATTGTGTCCGCGATCAGAATAACTCTCCGCATGTCTTCCCGGTGATGCTGGAGCTCCTGAAAAACTGCTGCGTTCTGCTCTGCCGCCCTGAGCAGCTTTCATTTCCTGTTTTTTGCGGTAATACGGCGTATCCTTGAGATAATCTCTGCCCGCCGATGTTCCTGAGGATCCGTATACGTCATGCTCACGCTCTCTTCGCTCAGGCGAGCTGCCTTTTCCACCATCTTTTTCAGGCCGTTTTTGCACGTCAGAGCTTTTTTCTCTTCCGTTCTTTTTCCTGCGTGTAAAACTGCCGCGTGACTTTGCTTTTTTCTCTGCAGATGCGCTTTCCTGCACTTTCCTGTCCGCAGAGCTGTCGTTATTCTTCTGATTTTTTATCGATATTTTCATCTTATCGCTAAGGTTGCTCACAAAGTAAAGCATCAGTACCGCTACAGGCACAACCAGAAGCAGCACGAATACAAACTTTAAAAATCCCATAGATCCGACCTCTTAATCATCTTGCTTCTTCAATATCGCTCCGCCGCTGAATTTTACTGTATCACTGGCTCTCACCGCAGCGTTTTCTGACCAGTGTGTCCATTATACCACAAAACCGGGTAGTGCATATATAATTTTCGATTTTAACGAAGCCTGCGACTTTACACAGAAAAACATGATACAATCAGCCTGCCATTTTGCATACAACGACAAAACCCCGCCTTCACATGCAGCCCTGCCGGCTGCACTAAAGACGAGGTCATCATCGATATCTGAGACTTTGCATGTCATTCTTCCCAGAACAATTCGTCAAGCGTCCTGTCAAGCGCCTTGCATATAGAGATGCAAAGCTTTATAGATGGATTATAGTCCCCTTTTTCTATAGCGTTCACAGTCTGCCTCGAAACTCCGACTATGTCGGCAAGAGCCTGCTGTGAAAGATCCTTTGCCGCCCTCGCAGCCTTGAGCTTCAGATTTTTCATATAATGTACCACCCTTTTCAGCCTTTTAGTCTTCGTTCTTTATCATCTGCTGCCTTATGACATAAGCTATCAGTGCTATCACCACGAACGCTCCTGCCATGATATTGGCCCATACGGCAGCCAGACCTGCACCCGAAAGCGTGTTGAACAGCGCTATCCCCCAGTTGAATACCGCAATGGCAGACAGAACTGTCAGCCATCTCTTAGGTTTGTCGTTCAGCCCCATATAGGCATCCCTCATTATGCATCCCACTACATATACTTCCAGCCCTATGAAGCCTGCAATCGAAAATATCATCACAGCATATTCCTGAAGAGCATCTATACGTGTCAGCTGTGTCGCGATCACACCTGCGATCAGCAGCGTCCAGAACCCCTCTCGATAGGCTTTTCCCATCGCGATCTTCTGACGTTCATCGTATTTAGAGCGGTACTGTCCTTTGTCCCTGCAGCACCTCACTGCAACAGCGAAAATTATCAGCCCGGCTGCGATCCCTGCTATCAGTCCTATAATATACTCTGCGTTCATATATATCATCTCCCTTCGAGATCAATATATACTATTACATACTTTATGTCAAGTATATTTTACATTTTATCATTTATATATGATTCAAGTATGTCGAATTCGATCACCACCTTGAAGAGATCGCCGTCAATGAATATATTGAAACGTCCTCCCTGCAGTTCTATCAGGTTTCTGGCTATGGAAAGACCCAGGCCGCTTCCTTCAGTATGTCTCGAACTGTCTCCTCTTACAAAGCGCTCCGTCAGCTCTTCGCTCGAAATATTGAGCTCATATTTTGATATGTTCTTGTAAGTGATCACCGCCTTCCCGTCTTTTTCCTCGAGGATCTGATATACACGTGTACCCGGCTGAGAATACTTGCATATGTTGCTGAACAGATTGTTGAACACTCTCCACAGGCTCTGCCCGTCTGCCATTATCCTGATATTGTCAGACGGCATGGATGAAATTATCTCCAGATCCTCACGCTCAGCCCTTTCCTGATACTCGCCCGTTACCTGCATCATCATGACCTGCGCATCGCACGGCTCGAGCTCGATCTTTACATTGCCTGTCGCTGCTTTTGATGCCTCGACCAGATCCTCCGTGAGCTTCTTCATACGCTGCGACTGTCTGTCTAGGACCTCTATATACTCCTTTGCCTTTTCATTCTGTATGTCTTCTTTTTTCAAAAAGTCCACATAGTTGATTATCGAAGTGATAGGGGTTTTTATATCGTGCGAAACATTCGTTATCAGCTCAGTCTTGAATCTCTCGCTCCTGAGCTTTTCCTCGACAGCTTTTGAGATCCCGCTGCGTATGTCGTTGAGATCGTCCGCATGTTTTTTCAGATCAAGAAACATTCCCTTGGTATCTATCCTGTAGTCGAGATCGCCTTCCGCTATATGGCTTCCTCCCAGCAGCAGTCGTTTCAGACACGCTGATATATATATTATCATTGAAGCTGTCAATGCAGCTCCCAGGAACCACAGGAACATCACTCCTCCACCTGCTCCGTAACTGTTTATCGCCATGATCATCAGGATCAGGTTTATGAACAGACCTGTCGCCACCGCTATGCCGGTCTTCCATACGAGGCTGACATCTCTGAAGGCATTTATGAAAAACCTGCACATTACCTTCAGCAGCCTGATCATCAGCACTGCAACTTTATATATGATCGTGCTCCTGACCCACGTACCGGCTTTTACCTGTACTGTAAAGACCAGTATCACCGCAGAAGCGATCACTGCCAGTATCAGCGCCATGACGCCTACAGAAAACAGCAGCTCCAGATAGTTGTATCCCGACAGCCTGATGTCGTACATCCATTGAACAGCTCCCGCGAATATGATAAGACTTATCGTCACCAGAAGATCCACAGGCAGCTTCTTTATCAGCGACTCCTTTTCCCTGTCGATTCCTGTAATACATACCAGGATCACCATAAACACTATGGAGCAGAAGATCCCTATCGCCGTCACTGCTGCCGCAGCACCTCTGCTGTCATATACATTTTTATAGAAATCATACGTGCCCTTTACACTTCCCGGAATATCACCGCCGTCAAGATCCCCGAGAAATATATCTATCTTCAGTCCGCTGTCATTATGGTAATTATACACATATGTACTTTCATCCTCTTTAAGGCCTGCATTGACTTCTTTGACTGTTCTCCATTCCGTATCGGACGTGCTTTCTGCCACGTAGATACCGTAACCGAACTGCGTCGACGAACCTTCTCCGTCTATAAGAGTCAAAGTATCAAAATACGACTCGACATTGCCGTCATAATCCAGGTTCTCATAATACATCTGGATCAGGGAATCTCCCGCATTCTCGGCGGTGCTTTCATATATTTCCTTTTTGACATCCTTACTGCTCAGGGAATACCAGTTATGCCCTACATTTACAGCAACGCACACTCCTGCCATCGCAGATGCTGTCACACAAAACAGCAGGATCAAATACAATACTAATTTAGCTGCAAAGCTTTCACTGAATCTTTTCATCTATGCCTCCCGTTTCCGACTTTATTCTATTTTATACCCCTGTCCCCACACCACTTTTATATGTCTGGGTTTCTCCGGATCTATTTCAAGTTTTTCACGAAGATGTCTTATATGTACAGCTACCGTGCCGTCGGTTCCGAATGCATCCTCATGCCATACGTTTCTGTATATTTCCTTTGGAGAAAAAACCTTGCCCCTGCCTTCCATCAGCAGTTTGAGGATACCGTATTCCTTCGGGGTCAGTCTTACCAGATTTCCCATGAAATACACGGCCTTTGCATCGTCATCCATCTCTATATCGCCCGCCTTGAGTATGTCGTTTTTCTCCGGTGCTGCTCCAAGCTCCATATACCGTCTCAGCTGAGACTTTACTCTTGCCAGCAGCTCTACAGGATTGAACGGCTTGGTGATATAATCATCCGCACCTATATTCAGACCAAGTATCTTGTCTGTATCTTCACTTTTTGCTGTAAGGAAAATGACAGGGATATTGCAAGTCTTCCTCATCTCTGTAAGCACCTGTATCCCGTCCATTTCAGGCATCATTATGTCCAGAAGAACAAGATGGATGTCATTCTCACCTATGAGCTTAATAGCCTCTCTGCCGTTATATGCCTCGTACAGATTATAGTCATTTCCCGAAAGATATATTTTCAGCGCCGAAACAATATCTTTTTCATCATCACATATCAATATGTTGTACATCTTCTATCAACCTCCTTCATTATTATGCCATGAAATTCATTTAGAAAAAATACTTAAACACTTTAAGATTTCCTTAATGATCAATATAAAAATGATGAAAACTGCATAAAAAATTGTGTGCCGGCAACATAAAAACGGTATATGAAAAGAGCCTGCAGTGCGCTTACTGCAATGTGATCAGAAAAATACCTGAGTTTGAATTATTTTGAATTTTAGGTCTAATCCATTCCCTATTGCAAAACTGTTTTTAATAGAGTACAATCCGTATGTTGAAGTTATTATAAAGGTCGAAGGGTACTGTCCACAGCTCTTACGACCGTTTACCCGCACAATTCAAGATCACAGAAAGGGGACTAACGAAAAATGAATATTAGCAAAGTATTTGTTGTCGGAGCCGGTTTCATGGGCTCAGGTATTGTAGAAAATGCTGCCAGCAAAGGACTTTATGTCACTGCTTATGATATTTCTGAAAAGCAGCTCGAAAAAAGCCTTAACGGAATCAGTTCCAGCCTTCAGAAATCTGTCGCAAAAGGCAAGCTAAGCGAACAGGAAGCCAAAGATGCTATCGCACGCATCACAACAACTACTGACATCTCAGACTGCAAGGAAGCTGATGTAATCATCGAGGCAGTAGCTGAGAACAAGGACATCAAGGTCAGCATCATGAAAGAGCTCGAAAAGTATGCACGCGAGGATGCGATCGTCGCAAGTAATACTTCGTCGATATCTATCACTGCTCTGGCTCATGTCTTCTCAAGACCTGAAAGATTCGTCGGAATGCACTTCTTCTCACCTGTTCCAAAGATGCCGCTTATGGAAATCGTTACAGGCTATAAGACAGGTGAAGATACTCTTGCAAAAGCAAGAGAGCTTGGCGAGTTCATGGGTAAGTCATGCATCATTTCTCACGATGAACCCGGATTCATTGTAAACCGCATGCTAATACCTATGCTCAACGAGGCATGTATCCTCGTTGAAAGAAAAATCGGTTCGATCGAAGAAATCGACAGAGGCGTTAAACTCGGCCTCCATCACCCAATGGGTCCTCTGGAACTTATGGACATGATCGGTATCGACGTTGAACTTGCCGTTATGGAAGTACTTCACGAAGAAATCGGTGACCCTAAGTACAGACCTGCCGTTTCTCTTAAAAGAATGGTCGACTCCGGATTCCTCGGCAAGAAATCAGGCGCAGGATTCTATGTTTATCATGAAGATGGCAGTAAAACTCCTAATGAGTGCCTTCTCCGGTAAACTCATCATACTCTCATCAGTATACTGATATATTCAAAAGCACCGAAAAGCTTATATGCTGTCCGGTGCTTTTGTTTTACAGTAAAACATCTCTACTTTTGAGACCTATTCTAAACTACGATTTGGCGGAAGTTCCCATACAACACTCACTACGTTCCTTCCTCCTTCCTCCTGCTTCGGCTCCGCTGTCCCTTTTGGTACGCTGCGCTAAAAAAAGAAGCTCACTTTCGTGAACTTCTTTTTTAACCAAAACGGCAACGTCCTACTTTCCCAGGCGGTCTCCCGCCAAGTATCATCAGCGCTAAGGAGCTTAACTTCTGTGTTCGGTATGGGAACAGGTGTATCCTCCTCGCTATCATCACCGCATCAAGCGTGCTTCGCACACTCAAAACTGAATAACCTTTGTGTATCGCCTTTTCCTTCCTTGAAACCTTGGTCAAGTCTTCGACCTATTAGTACCTTTCAGCTCAATACATTACTGCACTTACACCCAAGGCCTATCTACGTGATAGTCTCTCACGGGTCTTACCATCTCTGGAGGAGATCTCTTCTTGTGGGGGGCTTCGTACTTAGATGCTTTCAGCACTTATCCCGTCCATACGTGGCTACCCAGCTATGCACTTGGCAGTACAACTGGTGCACCAGAGGTATGTCCATCCCGGTCCTCTCGTACTAAGAACAGCTCCACTCAAATCTCCAACGCCCACAGCGGATAGGGACCGAACTGTCTCACGACGTTCTGAACCCAGCTCGCGTACCTCTTTAATGGGCGAACAGCCCAACCCTTGGGACCTACTTCAGCCCCAGGATGAGACGAGCCGACATCGAGGTGCCAAACACCCCCGTCGATGTGGACTCTTGGGGGGTATCAGCCTGTTATCCCCGGGGTAGCTTTTATCCGTTGAGCGATGGCCCTTCCACTCGGTACCACCGGATCACTAAGCCCGACTTTCGTCCCTGCTCGACCTGTTTGTCTCGCAGTCAAGCTCCCTTCTGCCTTTACACTCTTCGTGCGATTTCCGTCCGCACTGAGGGAACCTTTGGGCGCCTCCGTTACTCTTTAGGAGGCGACCGCCCCAGTCAAACTGCCCGCCAGACACTGTCCCAGTACCGGTTCACGCTACATGGTTAGAACCTCAACATTACAAGGGTGGTATCCCAACGGTGACTCCGCAAATACTGGCGTACTTGCCTCTTAGTCTCCCACCTATCCTGTACATGCAATGCCGAAATCCAATATCAAGCTGCAGTAAAGCTCCACGGGGTCTTTCCGTCCTGCTGCGGGTAACCGGCATCTTTACCGGTACTACAATTTCACCGAGTCTATTGTTGAGACAGCGCCCAGATCGTTACGCCTTTCGTGCGGGTCAGAACTTACCTGACAAGGAATTTCGCTACCTTAGGACCGTTATAGTTACGGCCGCCGTTTACTGGGGCTTAAGTTCATGCCTTCGATTGCTCTAAGCAGTCCCCTTAACCTTCCAGCACCGGGCAGGCGTCAGCCCCTATACTTCAGCTTTCGCTTTAGCAGAGACCTGTGTTTTTGCTAAACAGTCGCCTGGGCCTTTTCACTGCGGCCATCTTTCGATGGCACCCCTTCTCCCGAAGTTACGGGGTCATTTTGCCGAGTTCCTTAACAATAGTTCTCTCGCTCACCTTAGGATTCTCTCCTCATCTACCTGTGTCGGTTTGCGGTACGGGCACCTACGGTCTCGCTAGCGGCTTTTCTTGACAGTGTGAAATCAGCAGCTTCCGGTACTTCTTTTCCCTCCCCGTAACAGCCCAGCCTTTCGATATGCGGATTTGCCTGCATATCAGCCTCACTGCTTGGACACGCTCTACCAGCGGCGTGCTCTGCTTATCCTTCTGTGTCCCCACTTCGCTCATACGACTTTCGGTGGTACTGGAATCTCAACCAGTTGTCCATCGCCTACGACTCTCGTCCTTGGCTTAGGCCCCGACTAACCCTGAGTGGACGAACCTTCCTCAGGAAACCTTAGATTTTCGGTGGGCAGGATTCTCACCTGCCTTTCGCTACTCATGCCAACATTCTCTCTTCATTACAGTCCACCAAACCTTACGATCCGGCTTCTGCCCGTAATGAATGCTCCTCTACCATACCTTGCGGTATCCTAAGCTTCGGTAGTAAGTTTCAGCCCCGTTTATCTTCGGCGCAGAGCCACTCGACTAGTGAGCTGTTACGCACTCTTTAAATGAGTGGCTGCTTCTAAGCCAACATCCTAGCTGTTTATGCAGCTCCACATCCTTTTCCACTTAACTTACATTTTGGGACCTTAGCTGTAGGTCTGGGCTCTTTCCCTTTCGACCATGGAACTTATCTCTCATAGTCTGACTCCCAGGTATGATTGCACGGCATTCGGAGTTTGATAGTTTTCGGTAACCGGTGAAGGCCCCTAGAACATTCAGTGCTCTACCTCCGTGTATCTCTCCCTGAGGCTAGCCCTAAAGCTATTTCGAGGAGAACCAGCTATCTCCGAGTTCGATTGGAATTTCACCGCTATCCACACGTCATCCCAACACTTTTCAACGTATACGGGTTCGGTCCTCCACGAGATTTTACTCTCGCTTCAACCTGCACATGGATAGGTCACCCGGTTTCGGGTCTACAGCATGTAACTTTCGCCCTATTAAGGCTCGCTTTCACTTCGGCTTCAGTGCTCCAGCACCTTAACCTCGCTACATACCATAACTCGTTGGCCCGTTCTACAAAAAGTACATGGTCACTTCCGCTCCCATTGCTTGTAAGCATAAGGTTTCAGGTTCTATTTCACTCCCCTCCCGGGGTCCTTTTCACCTTTCCCTCACGGTACTATTCGCTATCGGTCACTGGGTAGTATTTAGGCTTGGAGGGTGGGCCCTCCGGCTTCATACCGGGTTTCACGTGTCCGGTACTACTCTGGTGCCACCTGGCTTGTTTCCGATTTCGTCTACGGGAGTTTCACCCTCTTCGCTTGGCTTTTCCAAAACCATTCGACTATCTTCCTCAATACCTTCTGGTGGTCCGCAACCCCGAAGAACAAGTCCTTCGGTTTGGCCTCTTTCCCGTTCGCTCGCCGCTACTTAGGAAATCGATGTTTCTTTCTTCTCCTGGAGCTACTTAGATGTTTCAGTTCACCCCGTTTCCTTCTCTCAGACTATCTTTTTCATCTGAGGATGCCTGTATATTACTACAGGCGGGTTCCCCCATTCGGATATCTGCGGATCAGCGGATATTTGCTCCTCCCCGCAGCTTTTCGCAGCTTGTCACGTCCTTCTTCGGCTCCCAGTGCCAAGGCATCCGCCTTATGCTCTTTTCTACTTGACCTTCAAGTTCGCCTGGTATAGCGTTACCAGGTCTTTCTCTTCACTATCTGTTAATTTACTCTAGTGTTTTTACTCTTTTCTGGTTTCTCGGTGAATCGCAGTATTACCCTTACAAGCTTTAGAAAAACTTGCTTAGTCCGTTCTAAACTTTTCCGTTTCTAACTTCTAATACTCGATTCGTTTTCGATTTTTTTGCTTTACACAAATTTTATTCAGTTTTCAATGTGCTCTTAAATCTCTCCTTCGAGATTCTGGTGGAGAATAAGGGATTCGAACCCTTGACCCCCTGCGTGCAAGGCAGGTGCTCTCCCAGCTGAGCTAATTCCCCATAAANAAACTCATAGTGCAGAAACTTTCGTCTCCTTAGAAAGGAGGTGATCCAGCCGCACCTTCCGATACGGCTACCTTGTTACGACTTCACCCCAGTCATTGATTTCGCCTTAGGTAACATATTTATCTGCCAACTTCGGGCGCCCCCAACTTCCATGGTGTGACGGGCGGTGTGTACAAGACCCGGGAACGCATTCACCGCAGCATTCTGATCTGCGATTACTAGCAACTCCGACTTCATGCAGGCGAGTTGCAGCCTGCAATCCGAACTGGGACCGGCTTTTGAGTTTCGCTCCACTTCGCAGTCTCGCTTTCTCTCTGTACCGGCCATTGTAGCACGTGTGTAGCCCAGAACATAAGGGGCATGATGATTTGACGTCATCCCCACCTTCCTCCGAGTTATCCCCGGCAGTCTCACTAGAGTGCCCATCTTACTGCTGGCAACTAATGACAAGGGTTGCGCTCGTTGCGGGACTTAACCCAACATCTCACGACACGAGCTGACGACAACCATGCACCACCTGTCTCCTCTGTCCGTAGAAAACCTCGATTAAAAGGCTGTCAGAGGGATGTCAAGTCCTGGTAAGGTTCTTCGCGTTGCTTCGAATTAAACCACATGCTCCGCTGCTTGTGCGGGTCCCCGTCAATTCCTTTGAGTTTCATTCTTGCGAACGTACTCCCCAGGCGGAGCACTTATTGCGTTAACTGCGGCACCGAAGTCTTGCGACCCCGACACCTAGTGCTCATCGTTTACGGCGTGGACTACCAGGGTATCTAATCCTGTTTGCTCCCCACGCTTTCGTACCTCAGTGTCAGTTACAGTCCAGAAAGCCGCCTTCGCCACTGGTGTTCCTCCTAATATCTACGCATTTCACCGCTACACTAGGAATTCCGCTTTCCTCTCCTGCACTCAAGTAGCCCAGTTCACAAGGCGAACAATGGTTAAGCCATTGCCTTATACCTCGTGCTTAGGTAACCACCTACGTACTCTTTACGCCCAATAATTCCGGATAACGCTTGCCCCCTACGTATTACCGCGGCTGCTGGCACGTAGTTAGCCGGGACTTGCTCCTAAGGTACCGTCATTATCTTCCCTTAGAACAGAAGTTTACGACCCAAAGGCCTTCTTCCTTCACGCGGCGTTGCTGCATCAGGGTTTCCCCCATTGTGCAATATTCCCCACTGCTGCCTCCCGTAGGAGTTTGGACCGTGTCTCAGTTCCAATGTGGCCGATCACCCTCTCAGGTCGGCTACTGATCGTCGCCTTGGTAGGCCGTTACCCCACCAACTAGCTAATCAGACGCAGGCCCATCCTCTGCCGATAAATCTTTGACCTCTCAAAGATGTCTTTAAGAGGTGTCATGAGGTTTTAATCCCGGTTTCCCGAGGCTATCCCTCTGCAAAGGGCAGGTTGCCTACGCGTTACTCACCCGTCCGCCGCTTTCCACTCATCACTTCAACCGAAGCATCTGTGATGAGCTTCTCGCTCGACTTGCATGTGTTAGGCACGCCGCCAGCGTTCATCCTGAGCCAGGATCAAACTCTTAATTAAATGGTATCTAATCTCTTCCTCTACAGAAGAGTTTAAATCGTTTGAATTTCTAACTCTTTAACGCTTAGCTTTTGCTTTTCGCTACTCGATTCTTTCTTATCCGAATCATTGTCTTTTAGAAATTGCCGGAAACTTTACTTTTACCATTCTCTGGTTGTGTATAGTTTCTCTTTTAAATCTTTCAGCTTATTGCTGTTTTTTCGACTTAAATTTCTACACTATGAAGTTTTCAATGTTCTCGATCTTTCGATCTCGCTCGCTCTTGGCGAGCTTTTTTAGTATATCGCATGTCGCTTCGTTTGTCAACTACTTTTTTCATCTTTTTTCGTCTCCAGCCTCGGGAGCTCTGCTCCCTGCGACAGCTTGTCTATATTACCAAACTTACCCCTCCCTGTCAACCGCTTTTTTGTTTTTTCTCCTTCTTTTTTTCTTCCTCTCCCTTTTCCTCTTTTATACTCCCCCCTGCTTACCTCATATACCCCCTGCATACCCTTACCTGCTGACCTTTACATAAATATCTCACAGCGCTGCCGCTATTTCTGAAACAGCGATCAGTGTCGCTTCTCCGCTTATCCTGATCCTGCCATGTTCCTGCAATCTGCAATACAGATATCCTCCGCGTTTCGAAGCCTGATAAGCCACGATTTCTTTCTTACCGAGTTCATTCGACCAGTATGCTGCGATCTGGCAATGCGCGGATCCGCAAACAGGGTCTTCTGTAATACTGAGTTTCGGACAGAAACTGCGTGATACACAATCTGTATCTGCACCCGGTGCTGTCGCATTTTGTATCCTTCCCTCCAGACCAGACAGGAGCTCCTGATCCGGATCCATCTTTCTTACCGTTTCTTCCGATTCGAATACACATATCAGGTCCAGACCCAGTACCGCTTTTATCGGACGGGCGCCGAACGCCTTCTCCATATCGTCAGTGACCGGTACTTCTTTCAGCTCATAGGTCGGAAAGTCCATTTCGTACAGGTTTTCGTTCTGTTTTACTATCAGTTTTCCACTAAGCGTGCTGAATGTCACTTCGGTTTTGTCCTGTTCATAAAAGTTCAATATGACATATGCCGACGCCAATGTAGCGTGTCCGCACAATTCCACCTCCGTTCCCGGTGTGAACCATCGAAGATGATATTCTTTTTCCTCTTTCACTATAAAAGCTGTTTCCGAAAGGTTGTTTTCCATAGCCAGTTTCATCATGGACCCTTCGGAAGGCCAGCTGTCCATAACGCAAACGGCAGCTGGATTTCCTGCAAACGGTTCATTTGTAAAAGAGTCAACGATGTACTGTTTCATTTTGTTTTCCTCCTGATGGTTTTCTTTCTTTTAAAACTTGCCGTGACGATTTTTAATACCTTCTATTGCACGATCACACTCGCTCCAAACGGCATAAATGACAGTCTTGCCATTTTAAAGAACTGTCTGCCAAAAGGTATCCCGACAATCGTGATACACCACAGGCATCCCAGGATCAGATTTCCCAGAGCCATCTCCCATCCAAAGAAAAGTATCCATATAAGATTGACCAGAAATGAAAATACTCCGTTGCCGTATATGACCTCTTTGCCGAACGGCCAGAAGGCCAGCGATGCGAATTTGAAGCACTGCATGCCCACAGGAATACCTATGATCGTAACACACCACAAACATCCCGCAATGATCCAGGATAGACCTCCAAGAATACCTCCGAATATGAACCAGAGAATATTTCCTAATGTTTTCATGATTTTCTCCTCCTATGTAGTATTCAGTGTCCAAATTATACAAAATTTTTTTGTATCTTGTTCTTCCTTGTAGAAATTTATAGAAATTTGTGTAGAAATCAAATTTTTATTCCTGTGAAAATAAACATATCAAACTTGCTTTTTTACAATTCAATCACTCGATCTCCCACTCTCTTGAGCTCTTCATCATGGGTTACCAAAACAATCGTTTTTCCGTAGTGATTTAAAATTTTCAAAATATCTATAACAAGTTTGGCATTTTGCCGATCTAAAGATCCGGTCGGTTCATCGGCTAAAACAATCGCGGGTTTGGAAATCAGCGCCCTGGCGATAGCCACCCTCTGCTGCTGTCCGCCGGACAGATTGCCGGGAAGGGAATTCAACTTATCGGTCAGTCCCAGCATTTCCACAATCGAATCCAGATACCCGCTGTCCGCCTTGCCGCCATCCAGTCCCACTGGCATCACAATATTGTCCCGCACATTTAAAATGGGAATAAAATTGTAATTCTGAAAAACAAAACCAATATTTCTCCGCCGGAAAATCGTCAGCTGCTCATCTTTCATGCAGGAAAGCTCTTTTCCGCCTACGATAACGCTTCCCTCCGTCGGGGTATCCAGCCCGCCCATCATATTTAAAAGCGTCGATTTTCCGGAGCCGGAACTCCCGACCACAGCCGCGAATTCCCCCTGCCGGATGGACAGGCTTACCCCGTCCAGCGCCTTTGTAAGATTCGGCCCGCTTCCGTAATATTTCTTCAAATCGGTTACTCTTAAAATCTCCATACCTGTCATTCCTTTCTTTTGCTTTGTCCTTACTTATCATAACCGCCAAATATCCGCCAAACCTCCAAAAGGCAAGAAAAAAGATCCCTCAATTCTCCTGATTTAAGGACCTTTTCTTCATAAAGCAAAGTGCGGGCTCCGCTTCTCAACATACTATCTTTATCAATGAATTTCTACATTCCACGCCCCATCTTCGATTTTGTATTGAAATTCCGTAAGTTCCTCTTTTTCCATAACCCGCAGCAATTCCTCAAAATCAGCTACCGTCCGATAACGAGGCAGGTCTTTTCTTTCCACCCACTCCATCTCGCCTTCGCCAGAGGAAATGAGCCTGCCCTCAAATTGATCGGCCTTGAACAGGAACACCAGATACCGTCCGTCTTCAATCGGAAACTGTTTCACGCCGCACAGCCTGGGTTCCCGGATCGTCAGCCCAGTCCCCTCCTTCATCTCGCGAATCACAGTCTCCACAATGGATTTCCCCGGCTCCACATGACCGCCCGGCAGCGTATATCCTTTCCAATCCTCTTTCTTCCGGTTCTGCAAAAGTAGCCTGCTGCCCTGATACACCAAACAGAGCACCGTCAGCTCCGCCCTTTCCGTCCTTGCCATTCTTCCCGCCTCCTTTTCCTGTCTTCTATCATAAAGGAACATTGACTCTTTTACAAGAGGGGAGGGAAGCGCGCGGAGAAACCAGGCTTTTGGGGAATTTGATATAAAACTGCTTTCGTCCGCAACCTCCCTCTTTTGAGAAAGATCGTATAAAACTTGTGGGCTGGAGATGACCAAAATCCCCCTCTTCCGTAAATTCCCCCGTTTTCCCGAAAATCCCTCCTCTCTAACGAAGATCTTTTATACGATCTTTTCCTTTTTTCCTCCTCTGCGGATCATTGAACTCAAAACTATCAGTTGAATCAATGGTCTGGACAGAGCCTATTAAAGACCGCCGGATTTATATACAAAAGAACTGCCCTATCACAGCAGTTCTTTTGCTTTTGCCGCGAGATACAGCGGCATATTGGTTATAGATCCATCTTTTCGGTATCCGCGTTTGGAAAAGCGAATCGCGTATTCCGGCGTACGCTCCGTGATATATCGTTTGAAAGACGCCGCGGACTTGTCTTCTCCGCCTTTTGCCTCAATGGGGATGATCTCCGTGCCGTACTGCAGCACAAAGTCGATTTCACCGTTTTTGTCCGAAAAGTAGCGGGGCGCCGGGTCAAACTGTCCGTGGAGCTGCTGCAATACATAATTTTCAGTAAGAGGTCCTTTAAACTGGTAGTCGGATTTTAAAAGAATGGCGCTGTTGTCAATTCCCGCCATATATTTGAGCAACCCTGTATCGAAAAGAAAAAGCTTGAACTGATCCAGCTTGTCAAATGCGGAAAGGGGATGCTCTGTTTTGGAAACATTGTAAACCCGATTGAGCATTCCCGCCGATACGAGCCACTCAATCGCCTCCTCAAAGTCGCGCGCTCTTCCTCCCTGACGGACCGCGCCATACATAAATTTTTCATTCGACTTGGCGAGCTGCGATACAATACTGCGGAACACCATCAGAATCCGTCTGCTGTTTACTTTTCCATTATGCTTGGAAAAATCGTTTTCATAAATTTCAACGAGTTCCCGCTGAATCCGCGAAACTTTGGCCGGATCTTTATATTTGACCCAGGAGGCGACGCATTCCGGCATTCCCCCGATAATCAGGTAACTATTATAGGCTTCCAGCAACCTGGTGTGAAAAATTTCTTCGATCTGCTGTTCTTTTTGAATGCTCTCGTAATAGGCAAAAAGGAACGGATCCGCTGCCGCGATAAATTCGTCGAAAGTCAGCGGGTACAGATTAAGAAGATTCACCATTCCCACCGGATAAGACTTCGGTTTCGCAAGCAGCGTTCCAAGCAGGCTTCCGGCTGCGATAACATGATAGCTGTCCGCCTTTTCTTTGAAATATTTCAGCGTATTCAGCGCCTCCGGGCACTCCTGGATTTCATCGAAAATAATCAAGGTCTCCTCCGGAAGAATCTTTTCTCCGGCGATCAAAGAAAGAATCTCGATAATGCGTTTCGGATCTTTGTTTGTTTCAAAAATAGATTTCAGTTGGTCTTCTTCATCAAAATTAAAATAAACGAAGCTGTGATAATAATTTTTGCCAAACTCCCGCATAAGCCAGGTCTTGCCCACCTGGCGAGCTCCGCACAGAACCAGAGGTTTGCGGTCTTCGCTGTTTTTCCAGGTTATTCAATCGTGTTTTCACACATTTTTCCCGGATTTTCAGCCCAATATACGCACAAAAATCGAAAACGACAGCGAAAGCGCATTCACATTCCTCTTATCTCTCCGCATCCAGTTCCTTTACTTTTTTCAAACAAATGACTGCCAGGACGACCGCGGCCGCCAGCCAGGCGAAGGGTTCGGCGAAAAAGATGGCCTCTCTGCCGATTAATCTGGAAAAAAACAGCGCTACCGATACTCTGGCGCAAAACTCCATGATGCCTGACAGAAAAGGCACGGATGCGTTTCCCATTCCCTGCAGGGTATTGCGGAATACATACAGCAGATACAAAATGCACAGCAAACAGCTCATGATAAACAGATAGTGGTAAGCGATCTCCAGAACCTCCGGCGCGCTGGGGTTCTGCTGATCCACAAACAGTCTCAATATGAATTTCCCGCCCAAAATCATAGCGCATGATATGATCACAGACAGCAGCGCCGCGAATTTGACAGCGCTCTTAAGTCCGAGGCGGATCCGCTCATGGAGCCCGGCGCCATAGTTTTGGGCCATATATGTAGTAACGGCGTATCCGATGGAAATAGCGGAGCTTTCCAAAAGCCCATAGACTTTATTTGTCGCGGTGAATCCTGCCACAAATACAAGGCCCTGCTGATTAATCGCTGACTGAAGAATCATCCCTCCCACCGCGATCAGCACATGCTGCAAAGCAAGGGGCACTCCCAGAGCGCATTGATTGCGAATAATATTCCGGTCGCTTTTCCAGTCTTCTTTTTTGATTTCCATTAAGTCCATTTTTCTCAGGACCAGAAAACAGTACACGAATGCCAGCAGCTGAGCACTTATTGTAGCTATGGCAGCTCCCGCCACGCCCCAGTGAAAAACAAATACAAACAGCAGATCCAGCGCGATATTGGTAACCGCGGCGATCGCGATGGCGATCAAAGGCGTCTTTCCGTCGCCCAGGCTTCTTAAAATGGCCGAAGCCATATTGAAAGCCATCACGATCAGGATTCCGCCAAACATGATCATCAGATAACAGGAAGCCATTTCGAAAATAGCCCCCGGCGTCTTTAAAATCCGCAGAATCGGACGGGCAATCAGCAGGCATATGATGGTCAGCGGCGCTCCGATGATCAGACTGAGCCGTACGGACGTGGCGACTGATTTCTGAATCATCTTGTGATTGCCTTCGCCAAAGTACTGGGAAATGGGGATGGCGAATCCCTGAGTCAGCGCCAGAACAATCCAAAGGGCCAGCCAGTAAGCCCAGTCCGTGGCTCCCACAGCGGCCAGCGCTTCTACTCCCACACCGCGGCCGACAATCATCGCGTCTACGATCATGTAAAACTGCTGCCCCAAATTGGCCAGCAGCAACGGAACCGCGAAACGGATCATCAGCTTCTCCGGATTTCCCACAGTCATATTTGTTACTCTGCTCATTCCCCTTTCTCTACCCCCATTCATTGACAGTCCGATTGTTTACACGATTACCTCCGCCAGTTCTTCGGCCGTTACATTCCCCAGATAACTCCGGAGATCCGATTCCCGCAGAACCTTTTTCAATCGCGAAATGAAATTCCACCTGCCCGCAGGCAAAAAAATCGCCTCTGACAATATCCGCTTTCGGTGAGCGGCCGAAATTCCAGGCATCAGAAGCGAACTTTTCTTCCCTTAAGGAGTCGATTTCGCTCTTCTGCGCTTCTGTCAGTCCCACGTGCCTGAGTCCGTATTCCCACTCAAACCATTCCAGCAGCAGCTCCTTGAATTCCTGTACCGTCATATCGCATCCGTCTCTGCCCTCTAAAAAAAGCGGCTTCAGATTCGTTACCCGGCTGCGCACGGATTTGGTAGCCTTTGACTTGAATTTTCCCGGCTTCACTTTCAACGCGTCCGCCACAGCCTCCATATGCACATCGAACATCAGCGTCCCATGATGGAGCAGCCTGCCTCCGCTGATCTGCTGCGCGTTGCCGGAAAACTTTTTTCCGCCCGCCAGAATATCGTTGCGCCCGGTCTGTTCAGCGTCGATTCCATAAGAGCGAAGCGCCTTGACAATGGGCGTTGTAAATGTTTTAAAATCCACTTTGGACTCCGCGTTAGGGATGATAAAGGAATAATTCAAATTGCCAAGGTCATGATAAACCGCGCCTCCGCCGGTGTTTCGTCTCACGACTTTGATGCCTTTTTGCCGAATGTAATCATAATTGATTTCCTCCAGCGTGTTCTGGAATTTTCCTACAATCACCGAAGGGCCGTTTTGCCACAGCAGCAAGATCGGTTCATCATAATCGGTCTTTGTAAATATATACTCTTCAAATGCCAGATTATATGCAGGGTCGTTACTGTTATTTTCAATGTAAATCATCGGATTTTCCTTCCTCGTAAATGTTATTACAGACACAGATGCCTTTCCGCTTATTATATCACAGATTTCTTTTGAAACAATCGAATATCGAACGGCTTCCTGCGCGGGTTCCCCAACGCTCAGCTAGACCGGAACGCCCCGCCAAACCTCCCCATCCCACCATTCCGTCCGCAGGTCTTCCTTTTTCAAAAAGATCGTATAAAACTTGCGGCCCGGACATCGCCGAAATTCCCGTTTTCCGCGAATTTCCCCGATTTTCTGGAATTTGCCTCTCTCAAGCCAAGAACTTTTATACGATCTTTTCTCTTTCCGCTCTCCTGCGGACCAAAATCCCCTTTCCGGCTCCTGGCCCGCAAAAAAGCAGCCCGCTCATCCTCCTTGCCCGCGCGCATGTCCCGCTTGGCCACCGCCGGGCAAATCTCAGCTCCGGTGTTTTGGCAAAAATACGGAGAACACGCTTCCCTGTCCCGGCTTTGAGGCGACCTGGACATAGCCGCCCTGTCTGCTGATGATTTCCCGGGTCAGGTAAAGGCCGATTCCGGCCCCTGGCAGATCGCCCACGCCTTCTTCCCGGTAAAACCGTTTAAACACCGCGGCCTGATTTCGCTCCGAAATGCCGCGGCCCGTATCCGTGATGTCGATTTTCACATAGAATTCCCAGCTGTCTGTTTCCACCCGCACGCGCCCTCCCCGCGGCGTATACTTGACCACGTTGTCGAGAATATTAAAAAGCGCTTCCGCCGTCCATTTGGGGTCATGGGGGAGCGAAAGGTCTTCGTCGCAGCGCGCGGAAACTTGAATTTCTTTTTTCCCTGCCTGCTGAATCACGCCGCCAATGGCTTCCGCCAGCGTTTGATAAAGGGGCGCGTCCTTTTTCCGCAGAGTAATCATGCCGGTTTCCAGCCTGGACATTTTCACCATAGCTAAAAAGAGGAAGTCCAGTTTGTTGATCTGGCTGCCGGCGGCCCGCAGGAATTCCTGCCTGTCGCTGTCCCGCAGTTTTGTTTCCCGCAGCGTTTCATTGAGCATCTTTAGATTGGTGATCGGCGTTCTTGTCTGGTGGGAAATATCCGAAATTATCTGCTGTAAAGTTTCCCGCTCCCGTTCCGCACGCTCTTTCTGATGGCGCGTCATATCATACAGGCGGCTCATTTTGTGAAGCATCCGCGCCAGCAGCGTTTCCTCCTCTGTGAAGAAATCCTCGACCGCGATTTCTTTCCCTTCCACCATCTGATCCATTGTCCGGCAAAGGGCGTTTGTGAAATAAGACAGTTTTTTCTGCAAAACGCCCATCAGCACCAGGTTCCAGGGAAGCAAAAGTCCCGCGGTCGCAAGGCACAGCAGGACATTTTCTCCCCGCCCTGTAACGATAAAAACGCCGGCCATCAACAAAAGAAGCGCGCAGATTTCCATTCCGTAAATCTGTTTTGCCAGCCTGCGCACTGACAAATCCCCATAATTTTCCTCTTTCATACTTCTCCCTCACTAACCCACATGTACCCCATACCATAAACGGTCTGAATGTAGGCATGCTCTTTCGTCTCTATCTTTTTGCGCAAACCGCTCAGGGTTGTCGTCAGAGTATGATCATCGATAAAATCCCCTTCATTATCCCACAGCTTTTCCAGCAAATGCCGCCGCGTCAAAAGCTGTCCTTTGTTTTTCAAGAAAATACGCAGCAATTTCCACTCTTTGGGAGACAGAAATACCAGCCTTCCCCCTGCCGAAAGGCGCAGCTCGGAAAAATCCACTTCCAGCCAGCCGTCCCGGTACCCGTCCCCGGCGCTTTGCTTTCCAAAGCGATTTAGCATGGCCTCTATTTTTTTCTGAAACACGGCAATGGAAAAGGGCTTTGTCACATAATCATCCGCGCCCACTTCGTATCCCCGAAGCATGTCGCTTTCCATATCATTGGCAGTCAGAAAAATAACCGCCGTCTCCTGAATTTCTTTGATTTCCCCGCAGACCTGGTAGCCGTCCCCGTCCGGCAAATTCACATCCAGAACAACCAAGTCATAAGACTGCCGCCGCGCCCAGCCTGCTCCGCTTTTTCCGCGGCGCAAAAAAAGAATACCGCGCGAACACAGTTATACTCACTTGTTCGCGCGGTATCCCGTTTTATGTTTTTATCATGAACCTTCTTTTGTTATTTGGATTCTAGCAAACCGGAATTCCGTTTCAACATAATCTTTTTTTCAAATGCTAAATTTCTTTTATGCATACGTATTTTTATAAAGTTTACCTCCCTTCATGATAACCTGCAAACTCTCTTCCGGCTTCTCTAAAATTGAAATATCCTCTAAAGGATCGCCTTCAATAACCAGCAAATCTGCTTCAAATCCTTCTTTAACTTGGCCAATTTGTTCTTCCATACGAATAAGCTTTGCTGCTACTGTAGTTGCAGAACGAATGATATCAATAGCAGGCATGAACTGGCTTCGCACTGTAAACTCACGATTCTGATATTCCTGCATATCCGCTCCGATTAAATCTGTACCGAACGCCATTTGAAGATTATGTTTATAGGCCTTCTCCATCGCCGTATACCCTGCATCAACTACTCGTTTTTCCTTTTCTATTACGTAATCCGGAATGCCTAATTCCTTGCCCATTTCTATTATCATGATATCTGTCATGTTAGTGGGAACAATAAAAGCATTCTTTTCTAACATCAGTTCCACACCCTCATCATCTATATAGTTACCGTGCTCAATCGATCTTACGCCAAGCCGAAGCGCTCTGTTGATCGATCTTGCTGAATAAAGATGACCGCAACAATAAATGTTAGCCATATTAGCTTCTTCCACCATAGCAGCAATTTCTTCACTAGAAAACTGATCCATCTCCGGAGTATCATTTGGAGACATACATCCCCCACATCCGCAGAATTTAATGTGCCGAGCCCCTTGACGGATTTCGTGACGACATGCTTTTCGTACTTCAGTTACACCGTCTACGATCGTACCAGCACCTGGTTGAAAATAGAAATTGTCATATTCAAAAACAGCTTTTGGTCTGAAATCACCATGTCCACCGGTTGGTGACAAAATTTTGCTTCCATGTATAAGCCTTGGCCCTGCAATTAACCCTTCTTCAACTGCCTCAGCAAGCCCATAATCAGCTCCACCTGCATCACGTACTGTGGTAAATCCCCGTTGAAGCGTTTTTTCCATCAGTCCTATTGTTCTCAAAGTCACATAAGATGGGGCTGTCCTGGTAAGCTCTCCTAAATCGGCAAAAATACTGGTGACATGCACATGACAGTCAATAAATCCCGGGACTACTGCTGCACCTTTTACATCGATGATTTCTGCATTGGTCTCATTTTCCGAAGCTTTCGGTGTGACCTTTGATATAATTCCGTCTTCTACAATGATGTCACAATGTGGATTATACTTTCCGGTTTCTACATCCAGAACTTTTGCATTTTTAATAATCGTTGTTCCCTTCGTAACCATTTCATTTCTCCTTTCAGCCCTAATCAAGCTTTATGTCATCTGTACTTAAATCCACTTCCGTCAGTTTTCTAAATTTCGATTTATTTTTGATCTTATAACCCAAATACAAGATCAAGAACAAAATAATTCCAGAAGCCTCCATTAAGAAGCTGAATACAGTATGCGTTGACCCACTTGTTATAAACAAACCTATGATACTTCCCCCGACTACTAACAATGAAATAATATCGCCCACTGGAAAGAACTTAGCCTTATACCCCAATTCTGCAAGATCTCTGCCTTGTGCAACATAGGCCCTTCTGAATCTAAAATGTGAGAAACTAATGGCCATCCATGCAAGACATCCGCATATTGAAACACCATTCAAAAGCATCATATATAATGTGCTTGCACCGATTGTCGATGCGAGGAAACATAATGCCGCAATCGCCATCAGCACAATCAATGCCGCAACAGGTATCCCATTTTTACTTGTTTTAGCAAAAATTTTAGGTGCATTATTGACTTTTGCCATAGAGTAAAGCACTCTCGAGGATGTATATGTAAGTGCATTACATGCAGAGAGAATCGATGTTAAAATAACAATATTCATTACTGTTGCCGCTCCACCAAATCCAGTTTTTTCAAATATCATCGTAAATGGGCTAGCTGCAATATTAGTAATTCCAGATTTCAACAAGGAAGGATCATCATAAGGAATAAGGAATCCGATCACAATGATAGTTCCTATATAAAAAATCAGGATACGCCAGAAAACAGTTTTTATTGTCTTAGGCATAACTTCCTGTGGGTTCAAACATTCTCCTGCAGCTACGCCCAAGTATTCCACACCTCTATATGCGAATGAAGCGATTATCATTGCGCTCATAAATGATGATACACCCCCAACAAAAGGAGCATCCCCCACAGTCCAATTCTTGAATCCAGGAGAAGGTTCTCCGCCTACAACTCCAAGTATCAATAAAAGACCTGTGACTAAGAAGGCAACAATCGCTACAACCTTAAGCAGTGCAAACCAAAATTCAGCTTCTCCAAAAAGCTTTGCCGTAAACAAGTTTAGTACCAAAATCAGAAGTATAAATCCAAGGCAAAGTAATGGTTGATTGACGTTAGGGAACCAATACTGGACAATCAACACCCCTGCTACAAGTTCATCAGCGATGCATAATGCCCCCATATACCAATAGACCCATCCAATAGAAAAACCAAATGCTGGTTCTACAAACTTATCAGTATAAGTAGAGAAAGCACCTGATGTTGGCATATAGGTTGACATTTCACCCAAACTTGTCATTACAAAATATGTAACAACTCCCATCAAAGCATATGAAACAGCTGTAGATCCAGGCCCTGATGCGGAAAGCGCACCTCCTAAACCAACAAATAACCCTGTTCCAATGGAACCGCCTATCGCAAGCATATTCATATGGCGATTTGTCAAACCACGTTTTAATTCGTTAGTATTTTTATTTGACATCTTAACGTAACTCCTTTCTTTAATATCGAAAAAGCTCTGAGACTGCAAAGATAAGTCGAAGCGCTTAGCCGCCTATTCGATTAAGCGCTTCATATTCAGAGTATTGCGTTAGAATGTGTCTATGGTTTCTTTAAACGCTTTCAGCACCTTTTCAAAATCTTCATCCGTATGCTGAACAGAGAAGCTGATGTCTTCTGTAGGTTCCGCGCCAATCATGATAACGCCTTTATTCAGCATCGTAATATAGAATTTATGCCACATGTCATAATCCTGAGAAGCCATTGAACGATAGTCATGTACTTTCTCATCCGTAAACAGCAGGCCCGCGATGCTTCCGATATGCTGGAAGTAATGCGGTATACCCGATTTTTTCAGGATTGAATCCATTTCCTCAAAAGCGGCTTCGCTCTTTTTAATTAACGCGTCCGTAGCCTCTCTTGTCAGAATATCCCTCATAGTAGTAACCAGAGCTGTCATTCCTAATGGATTTCCTCCAAAGTTTCCCGCATGATAGCAGCCTTTTTCGATCTCTGCCATGATCTCTTTTTTGCCGCCTACTGCTGATACGGGGAACCCCCCTCCGATTGCTTTAGAAAGAGTTACCATATCAGGCTCAACGCCGAAGTATTCCGCTCCGCCGCCGTATCCCACTTTGCATCCTGTGATTACTTCATCAAAAATAAGTACAATATTTTCTCTCTTTGTAATTTCTCTTACTTTCTGCAGATAATTATCTTCAGGAAGCACAACGGAAATATTCGCCATTGCCGGCTCAAGAATAAATCCGGCGATTTCTCCCTGATTCTTCTTGATTGCGTATTCCAGCGCTTCGATATTATTGTATGGAACCGTAATAATATTTTCTTTCATATTGCTTGGAATACCCGTTGATACCGGCACCGGAGTCGGAGCGTAAGCCGGACCGATCTTTCCAACATCAGGATAAATGCTCCAAAGCAGGCTGTCATGCGCTCCATGATATCCGCCTTCTAATTTGATAATTTTGTCTTTTCCCGTATATGCTCTCGCGATTCTTACCGCGTGCATAGTTGCTTCAGTACCTGAACAAGAAAAACGAACGGTTTCCGCGAATGGATATCTATCTCTGATTGCTTCCGCGGCTTCTATCTCTTTCACATGAGGAATCGCCCAGTGCGTGCCTCCCCGATCCAATTCATCTTTTAACGCCTTTGTCAGTACCGGATGATTGTATCCAACCATCATTGGGCAGAACGCAAGCTGACAGTCAATCAGTTCATGGCCGTCGACATCCCACACTTTCGATCCATTCGCTCTTTCCGCGAACATCGGAAACGGTTTATAAGCGCGGATGTTGCTTGTCACGCCAAAAGGAAATACCTTTTGCGCCCGCTCAAACAGCTTTTTTGAAGTTGGATTCCTGTCACAATACTCTTGTAAATACTTTTCCATTTTTACCTCACTTTCTTTTTTTGTGGCTTAGATGATTGTTTAGAATTCTTTTAAAATTCTACTATCATTATACAAACAATCCCTTTTCGAACAATATTCTGATTTATGTGTATTTTCCCAGGCTGCGCATGCTACAAAAGTTGTATTTTTATTTTTATTGTTCTTGCATCCTGCTTGCCGCACAAAAATAAACGCCTGGAAACTTGCATTCCAAAAGCGTTTATTTTTGTAAATATGTAAAATATGTCAGAAGCATTTTTTTAAATTCCCCGGCGCTATCTTACTACGCTGCAGCCGCAGGACTCTAAAATATCATTCCAATGCTCTTTCTTCTCTGTTTCGGGAGACTTTAAGTCGTCCAATTGATACGTTCTTCCCAGCGATGTATATTTGTCCGCTCCTAAATTATGGTACGGCAGCAGTTCCACTTGAATCTGCTCATTAAATTTCATCAGGCTTTTTATAAACTTGCCTGATTCTATAATATTTTCATCATTGCTGTTATATCCGGGAATTACCGGTATCCGAAACAGGATCTCTTTGTCCATCCGCGCGATTTTCTCCGCGTTGCTGAGAATCAAACGGTTGGATACCCCTATTAATTTCAAGTGCTCCTGCTCATCCATATGTTTCAGGTCATACAGAATTTGATCGACCGTTTCGAAAATCTCTTTTACTTTTTTCCACTCCCCATACCCGCAGGTCTCGATCGCGGTATGTATATTTAATCGTTTGCATTCTTTCAATAGATTCAATACAAATTGAGGCTGGGCAATCGGTTCTCCGCCGCCTATCGTTACCCCTCCCTGGGATTTCCGATAAAACACGCGATCTTTTTCTATTACTTCCATAATTTCGCCGACCGAATAGCCGGTGCCGACTTTCTTCTTGGCATTCGCGTAACAGACTTCCGCGCAGTTTCCGCAGGCAGTACAAATGTTTCTGTCTATTTCAAAGGTCTTGGCGTCAGTTGCTTTCTGAGGGCATACCTTTACACACTTGCCGCAGCCGATACATTTATTTTTAATAAACATGATCTCTTCGAAAAAGGTTTGCGATTCCGGATTGCTGCACCATCTGCAGCGAAGCGGACAGCCTTTCATAAATACGAGAGTTCTGATCCCCCTTCCGTCGTGGATGGAGTACTTTTGAATGTTAAAAACCATTCCCTTTTCATGATTAATTTGTACCATAATTCTCTCCTTCTATAGTGGTTCTTCTGCTGTTTTCGTCAGAGCCACAGTCTTTCCTTCCAATATCTTTTTCATCGCCGGTCCGCTTATTAAAGAAGTGATGATCGACATCGCGATCAATGCCACAAAAACTTTTTCATCTATAATATTAAGCTGCCACGCGGCTTGCGAAATCATAATTCCAATCGCGCCTCTTGAATTTAGTCCAAAACCCACACACACCGCCGCTCTCCACTTCATGCCTCCGGCAGCCGCGCCTAAACCGGCGCCCGCGATTTTGCCAACACAGGCGATCGCTAAGATTCCCGCTGTCAGGGACAAGTCAAAGGCTTGCAGAAAATTTGTCTTTAAGCCTATTGAAATAAAATAAAGAGGCGCGAAAAATTCCATTGCCAGCCAATGGATATGCCGGATGGTTCCGGCATTGGTAAATCGCATACAATTTCCAATGGCGATCCCAAGCAAGAATACCGCGAATAAAGAATGGACTCCTGCTTTTTCCGCGATTGCCGCCGTGAATAAAACAGAAACAATCAATAACAAAATGGAAGTCGTTTCTTTCCAATGTCATTAAGTTAAGCGACATTGGACCGGGCGTTTCTTAAAACAACAAGACAGAGTATATCTCAAAAAGGTATGCTCTGTTGTTTTTTTTTACACTTTTTTCTGAAATACACTTGACAAAATCGGGCTCATATGCGGCGCAGCCTCTTAGATGAAGGAGGTAAGCAAAATGAACGAACACCCTGATTTTGTTAAGAATGCGTTAATTTCAACGATTGATGAGATGTCCAACCATATCGAGACTTTTGTAAAAAGACCTGGAAGAGACTTTTCAAGAAAACGAGTATTTGATTTCCCAACTATGCTGAAGTTTATTCTTTCTTTGGGAAGCAGCACAATCTCGTCGGAGATATTTCGCTTCTTCTCTTATGAAAATTTTCCAACAACCCCTGCATTTGTTCAACAGAGAACAAAAATTCTTCCAGAGGCATTTCAATATTTGTTTCGGGCATTCCATGCGTCTGCAGCACCAAAGCCAAAGCTGTTCCATGGTTATCAGCTTTTAGCGGCAGATGGATCAAAGGCAATATTTCCCTACAATGCGCGGGATGAAGCCGCATGCCATCCCAAAGACCATTACAATGCACTGCATCTTAATACCTTGTACGATTTGTGCAGCAAATATTATGTTGATGCGGAAATTAATCCTGAAACCAAAGCAGGTGAACCGGGTGCTGCTGTTGAAATGATAGAAAGGATTTCAGATAAGAACCCTGTTATTCTTGTTGCAGACCGAGGATATGAAAATTACAATCTGTTTGCTCATGCTGAGGAACGACTGTTTGACTATGTGATTCGAATTAAGGACAGAGAAAGCAATGGAATGCTTTCCGGCATAGAATTGCCTGATGAAGATGAATTTGATGTTGAAAGACGGGTGATTCTTACCAGACACTCTACCGGTCCCGCATTGATTAATCGAAAAACTTACAAACTGCTTTCCCAAAAGACAAGGTTCGATTACATAACGGATTTAAATGCCCCTGATTACGAGCTGACAATACGATTTGTAAGATTTCGAGTTGCTCCAGATAAATATTACGCATTAGCCACCAGTCTTACTGCAGAAGATATGCCTGTAGAGATGCTGAAGGAAATTTACCGGCTGCGTTGGGGAATTGAAACATCTTATCGCTGGGAAAAACATGTATTGGGACTGGAGGCTGTACACTCTAAGAAACTTGAATGCATTATGCAGGAAATTTATGCGCAATTAATTATGTACAATTTTAGTATGTACATCGCTGCAGGTCTTCAGCCGGAGCAGAAAAAAAGAAAACACCCGGTACAAATCAATTATACGCAGGCGTTAAAAATTTGTATGTATTTCTTCAGACTGGCGGCGGATATCTCGCCGCCAGATATTGAAGCACTTATACTGCAATTTGTCTTACCCGTAAGACGCGGCCGCTCCTACCAAAGAAAAGCCGCAACAGCAGTAGGCATAGGCTTCAATTACAGATTAGCATAAAAAGTAAATGAATACAAATAGAATCAGGCAGTAATTTTCTGGCGAATTATTTGTGATGCTCAAAATTCAATTTATGAACGAAAACAACAGAGCATACCTTTTTGAGATATACTCTGTCTTGTTGTTTTAAGAAACGCCCGGTCCAATGTCGCTTAACTTAATGACA